>JAMHWF010000001.1:0-18788 GCA_035911095.1 Ideonella sp.
CAACGACACGCACGAGTCGAAGACCGACCCGGACTCGAGGCTGTACCGCAAGAGCAACGCCGCACCGGCGCTGCCCAGCTACCTGGGCCACGTGCTGACCGACAACCGCCACGGCCTGGTGGTCAACGTGCGCGCCAGCAGCTCCAACGGCACCGCCGAGCGCGACATCGCCGCGCAGATGCTGGCCGACGTGGCCGAGCCAGGAAAGCGCGTGACGGTGGGTGCGGACAAGGCCTACGACACCAGGGGATTCGTCAAGGCGTGTCGCGAGATCAACGTCACCCCGCACGTCGCGCAGAACACCCATCGTCTGGGCGGCAGCGCCATCGATGGCCGCACCACCCGGCACCCGGGCTACGAGGTCAGCCAGCGCAAGAGGAAGTGCATCGAGCAGTGCTTCGGCTGGGGCAAGCTCGTCGGACCGATCCGCCAGGTGATGGTCAAGGGACTGGACAAGGTCGACCAGCTTCTGACGCTGACGATGGCCGCCTACAACCTCACCCGGCTGCGGACCTTGGCGCAGCCGTGCCCGCCGTGCGCCCAATGAGCGCAGGCAACGCCCAAATGACCGCCGGCAAGCGACCGAATCACCGCCAGCGGGCCTGGTTGAGGTCGCTCCGGCAATTCCACAGGCCTGTATGAAGCCTCCGGCTGAAGTTGCGGTGGCGGAAATGGCAGTCATCGCAGGTAATTCAACGGCCTGCTAACCCTCTACAGGGACTTCCCCGTGACTCAAGCCGAGATTTGCCTTTCGGTGGATCGGCGCTGTCAAGGACGGGCGCCAGCCCGGCGAAGCGAATCCTTGACAGCGGCGATCCACCGAACACGCTGGCTGAGGGCTGGATGCGGCAGTTCGCCGCATTCGGCCTGATGGCCATTGGCGGTTGAAGATTCACGGGCCGCTGATCTCAATTTCAGTTCCGAGCCGGTCACGATGAAGCTGCATTGCCACAGGAAACAGACTGCACATCTACAGGCGGCCTTGTTGCGCCTCGATTCGGCGCGGGCCCAGATATCAACCGCTCGGCAGGGTTCACTCGCCGTCGTCGCCCAAGGGCGCGACACAGGGTTAGTCGAGTTCACCTGCCGCCGGTCTGACCTGTGTGATGCATCTCCTTCGCGCACGTCTTCGGGAAGATTCGGTCGGAAGCCTCGGCTCAGCTTGGCATTGCCACCGCCGTGATGCCCTCCGGCTTCACGGGAATGTGATCGGCGTCGAAGCGTCGGCCTTTGGCCAGCACGGCCCACAGGATGCGCGCGTTCTTGTTGGCCATCGCCACCACCGCCTTTTGCCAGCCGACGCGCGCGGTGAGCTGCACCAGCCACTGCGAGATCCGGTCGCGGCGCTTGTGGGCGGTCATCACCGCCGACTTCGCGCCCTGGATCAGCAGCGTGCGCAGATAGTCGTCGCCGCGCTTGGTGATGCGCCCGAGGCTGGCCTTGCCGCCGCTGGAGTGCTGGCTCGGAACGAGACCGAGCCAGGCCCCGAACTGCGCGCCGGTCCTGAACTGGCCGAAGTCGCCGACGCCGGCGGCCAGCGCCGAGGCGGTGACCGGGCCGATACCGGTGAGCTGGGCTGCGGTGCGCGCCTGCTCATCGGTTTGCACATGGGCCGCGATGCGCTCGTCGCACCAGGCGATGTGGCACTCCAGCTCGGCCCAATGCAGCTGCGCGCGCTGCAGCGCCACGCGGGCCAGCCACGGCAGCTCGTTGCTCGCGTCTTCGATGGCGTCCGGCAGCGCCAGGCGCAGCGCCTCGGGGCTTTGCGCGAAGACCAGCCCGAACTCGGCCAGCAGCCCGCGGATGCGGTTGATGCAGGCGGTGCGCTCTTCCTTGTAGCCCTCGCGCTGGCGATGCACGCTCAGGACGGCTTGCTGAGCAGCTGTCTTGATCGGCACGAAGCGCATGCACGGCCGCGAGGCGGCCTCGCACACCGCCGCCGCGTCGTTGGCGTCGTTCTTGTTCCGGCGGCCTTCCATGCGGTACGCGCCGACGAAGTGGCCGGCGACCAGCCTTGGCTGGAGGCCCATCGACTGCAGCCGGCGCGCCCAGTGATGCGCCCCGGAGCACGACTCCATCGCCACCGTGCAGCCCAGCGGCAGCTGCGCGCACCAGGCCATGAATTTGTCGCGCGCAAGCGCCCGCGCCGCAACGACGCGCCCGGCGCCATCGACCGCGTGCACCTGGATCACCCGCTTGGCCAGATCTGTCAGGTCCCGGGTGATTGACCACCAGCCGAAAGAAGAGAGGAGGCTGGCTGGCACTGCCAGTGCTTGAGGGTCTGGACCGGCGTGGCGGCATCGAGCGTGCGCTGTGGCAGGTACTTGTTGTAGAGCCAGACGAATCACCCGTCCGCGCTGCACGGCCGCACGGCCGCGCCCGCCGGCTCAGCGCGTCGCCGGCACCGCCTCGGCGAGCAGCCCGCAGGAAAGCTCGGGGTAGTCGACTGCCACCTGGCACAGCGCCTCGAGGATGCGCGGGTCGAGGTTCAGCGCCTGCATCTGGCGCGTCGCGAGCGGCTTCAGGTAGATGCCTTCCAGGCGCTTCAGCTCGCAGCCGGCGCGCGCGATGTCTTCGCGCAAGCTGCGCGCGGTGTAGTAGCGCTGGTGGCCGAGCAGGTGGTCGTGCGCCGACAGTGCCTGCAGGTCGTCGAGCATGCCGGCCAGGTGGCCGAGGCGGCGGTTCAGCACCTCGGCGTTCGGCACCGTGACGTAGAGGCGCCCGCCGGGCGCGAGCAGGCCCCGCATGTGGGTCAGCAACTGCACCGGGTCGTCGACATGCTCGAGCACGAAGCCGCAGACGATGACGTCGAATCGCTCGTCGGTCTTGAAGCGCTCGAACCAGGACTCGACGATCTCGGCCCGGCAGTCCGGGTTGCTGCGACGGAAGCGCTCGATCACGGCCGGCGAGCCGTCGACGACGACGTGCCGCGCGAAGTGGCGGCTGAAGGCCGCGGTCGTGATGCCGTGCCCCAGCCCCAGCTCGAGCAGCGAGCGGGCGCCGCCGGCGAGCAGGCAGACGCGCCGCGCGTACCAGTCCATCAGCAGCCGGTTGTCGAAGTCGTAGACGCTGTCGCCCTCGTAGGCGGCGGCGTGGCGGTCGAGGGTGCTGGGCATCGTCATGACAAGGCCTCCGCCAACTCGGGCGTCGTCGCCGGCGCGGCGCAGAGCTCGGCCCGGCGCAGCAGTTCGCGCACGGCCGGGACGTCGTTGAACATCAGCACGTCGAGCATCGAGAGCCAGGGCACGTGCGGCGCGCCGAACTGGGCGTAGCTGATCGGCTGCGGCTGCACGAAGCGCAACTGCAGGCCGGCCGCGGCGAAGGCTTCGGCGTCGTACAGCGCGCTGCCACCCGGCGCGTTCAGGTAGTGCGTCGCGCCCTCCAGGCGGCAGATGTCGAGGATGCGCGCCTGACCCTTCAGCGCCTCGTTGCCATAGGCGCGCGAGCTCGGGCGGATCTCGGTCTCGAGGCCGAGCAGGGCGGCGACCTCGCGCAGGCTGGCGAGCAGCAGCTCGTCGAGGCGCTGCGTGCCCGACATCAGCACGCGTTCCAACAGCGCACGCACGGGGCGGTACTGCGGCGCGCGGCGGTAGGCGTGGTCGACCGTCGCCAGCAGGCGCTCGCGCCAGCGCGGCTCGTCGGCCAGCGCCAGGTCGCAGATGCGGCGGTTCTGGCTCGCCCCGCTGAGGGGCAGCGTGAAGCGCTTCGGCGCGCCGTCGAGCAGCAGCCGGTTGCGGTTGATCCAGCCGCGGTTGATGAAGGCGACGTCGTCGAGCAGCACGAAGACGTCGGCCGCCGCCATCAGCTGGAAGTAGCCGATGTAGGGCAGGAAGTAGGGCTGCATCACGGCGAGCTTCATCGCGCCACGACCTCCGGTTCCCGCGGGCCGAGCAGGGCGGCTAGCAGCTGCCGCGTGCGCTCGGCCTGCGCGCTGCGGCCGATGCTGCGGCGCAGGGCCTCGACCTGGCGCAGGCGTGCCTCGCGCGGCAGCGGCTGCAGCTGCAGCGCGTCCAGGTCGTCGACCGGCAGGCCTTCGCCGTGCAGCCAGCCGAAGGCCGGGTTGCGCCGGTTCAGGAAGATGCGCGCGCCCATCAGGGCGCTGATGCAGATGTTGCCCATCGCCTGCTGCCGCACGTGGTTCATCAGCGCGTAGCCGCAGCCGGCCAGGCGCTCGAGGTAGCGCTCCTTGGCGACGAAGTCGACCAGCGGCACGAAGGCGCGGCCGAACAGCCTGCGGCCTGCCTCGACGATGTGCTGGCGGTAGCCGGCGTCGCCATAGCTCAGCGGCACGACGAGTTCGCGGCCGCTCAGGTCGACGCGGCGGCGGATCAGCTCGAACAGCTCGAGGTGGTTGTTGGTCGGCGTCGCGCTGTTGCCGACCAGCAGGTTCGGGCCCGGCTCGCGGTCCGGCACGCCGTCGACGCTCAGGTCGTCCTCGGCGTTGCCGTAGTTCCAGCGCAGGTAGGCGGCGCGCAGGCCGGGCTGGTGGCGGCGCAGCAGCCGGTACTCGGTCGACAGCACCGGCGAGCAGAGGTCGATGCGTGTGAGCGCCGCGGCTTCCCGGCTCGTCGGCTTGCGGTAGGGGCGGGCGGTGGCGAGCAGGGTCGGCGCTGCAGTGATCGAGGGTGGTGCGAGCAGCGCCGCCAGCGCTGCGGTCTGCGGCAACAGCAGGCCTTCGGGGAAGGCGTCGGCCAGCAGGCCGTAGTAGTCGTAGCCCCAGCCGAGCCAGGCGACGACCGGGCCGGCGGGGATCGCCTCCAGCAGCGGGTAGTGCGCCTCGGGCAGCCCGTGCAGCACCACCGCGGCGACGTCGCCGGCGGCCACCCGCCGCGCCCATCCTGCGGCGTCGACCGGCGTCACGAGCGCGCTCTTCAGGTAGCGCCAGGGCGGCCGGCAGCCGGAGGCCAGGTACTCGTGGCGCCCGGGCGCGGCGGCCTCGAAGTCGCGGATCGCGCCGTCGATGAACTTGTCGTCGACGACGAGGTGGACAACTGTCGTCCTGTCGCCGGCTGGCATCCCGCGGTCCTTCATGCCGCCTGCGTCTGCACGACGAGGCCGCCGCCGCCCAGCGCCTGCGGCGCATACGACAGCTCGGGCACCGCACGCGCCCACACGGCCTGCGCGTCGCGCAGCGGCGCCGGGTCGTCGGGTGACCAGAGGCAGAGGCGGAAGCCCTCCGGGTGCAGCCGGGGCGCCAGCATCGGCAGGGCGAGCAGCGCGGCGCGCGCCCCGTCTGGCGAGGCCAGCGTGCCGACGATCGCCACGTCGTAGCCGGCGGCCGCGTCGGGCAGCGGGCTCAGGTCGGGGAAGCGCGCCCGCACGCCGTCGAATTCGGCGTCGGCGAGCGGCGTGCAGTGAACTTCGGCGTCGAGCCCGGCGGCCTGCAGGCGGGCGTGCAGCTGCAGTGCCTCGTCGCGGTCGGCGCGCACGCTGGTCACCGTGCCGCCGAGGCCCTGCACCAGCGCATGCAGCAGCGGGGCCAGCGCGCCGGTGCCGAGCTCGAGCACGCGCGGCGCGGCCGCGCCCTGCTGCAGCCATTGCCACCAGCGCCAAAGCAGCGCGGCATCGGCTGCGGCGGGCGCGTCGAGTGCGAGCGTGAGCAGCGCGGGGCAGCGGGCGGCGAGCGTCGCTGCGGCGACCGCAGTCCAGGGGTCTGCCGGCGCGGCGGGGGTCGCTGCGGCCGGCGCTGCGGTCCCTGCGTCGGTCGGCACCGGTGCGGCGGCGTGCTTCGGTGCCGCTGCCGGCACCCCTGCGGCGGCCGCCGGCTGCGCCGTGCCGAGGCGCTGCAGCAGCGTCGCCAGCGCATGGTCGGCCGCGCCGTGCTCGGCGAGCAGCCAGCGCCGGCAAGGCAACGCGGGCTTCGCGAGCACGATCTCGGCGCCGCGGGTCTGTGCGCGCGAGCTGTAGTGGCGCGATTGCGGGTCGAGGTTGTGGTGCGAGTTCGGGTTCGAGCTGGTGTAGCGCAGCGTCTGCTGCGGCAGGTGGCGCCAGCGGCGGCTCTGGTCGAGCATCGGCCAGGCGATCGCCTGGTCGCACGCGGCCTGCAGCCAGTCGCCGCCCTCGTCCTGGAAGTAGTCCTCGGGCACGCCGTCCAGCAGTTCGGCGCGGAAGCTGAAGAAGTGGCTCGTGCGCCAGCCCTGGCCGCGCGGCGGTCGGAACGGGTCGAGCGGGCCGCTGCAGCCCGCCTGGCCGGTGTCGGTGACGAAGCCGGTCCAGACCACGTCGAAGCCGGCGTCGTACTCGGCCGCCAGCTCGGCGACGGCGGTGGTGGTGGTCAGCTGGTCGTCGGCGTCGAGGATCGCGACGAAGTCGCCGTCGCCGAGCGCCGCGCGCAGGTGGACATGCGCGTTGCGCGCCTTGCCCCAGCGCTCGGGGTTGCGCACGAAGCGGTGGCGGCCCTCGAAGTGGCGCGCCAGGCATTGGCGCGCAAGGTCACCGGTGCCGTCGCGCGAGCCGTCGTCGACGAACAGCACCTGCAGCGCCGGGTGGGTCTGCCAGACGAGGCTCTCGATCGCCGCCGTGACGTAGCGGGCGCAGTCGCGGCCGGTCATGAACACGAGGGCGCGGGCGCGTGCGGGGGCGGCAGTCATCGGTCGGGGTCGGTCAGAGGGAGGGGCCGGCGGGGCGGAGGCGCCCCCACCGTTTCAAAGCAGGCGCCGGATCGCGAAGCTCGGCGATTCGGTCTGGTCGACGGTCAGGAAGACCAGCTCCCAGTGCTGCTCGACGCAGAACTCGTGGACCGCCTCGATCACGCCGTAGCGGTAGCCGCTGGCCCAGTTGCCCATCGTGTAGTCGTGGCCGGCGATCAGGCCGTTCGGCTTGACCTTGGCGGCGTAGCGGCGCAGCTCGCGCGCGGTGGTCTCGTAGGAATGGTCGGTGTCGAGGTAGAGCCAGTCGAAGTGGCCGTCGGGGAAGTCGGCCGCCGCGTCGAGCGAGGTCTTGCGGTGGACCTGCACGCGGCCTTCGGCCAGCTCGGCGGCAAAGCGCTGCTGCACCGCCTCGTGCAGGCCGGCGTGGTAGCGCTCGCAACCCCAGGTGTCGACCAGGTGCAGGCGGCGCGGCTCGGCGAGCGCGAGGATCTGCGCGCTGAAGTCGCCGCGGTCCACGCCCAGCTCGGCCACCGTGCCCCAGCGCGGCAGCCGCGTCAGCAGCGTGGCGCGGTCGAGCACCGTCTGGCAGTTGCGCATGTGCTTCTCGGCCAGGCGCACCCGGGGCAGTGCCTGCACGCGTGCCTCGCGCTCGGCCGCCTCCTGCTGGCGGAACTGCTGGCGCAGGGCCTCGAGGGGCGCCCCGGCGACCGATGCTGCTGCCGGCGCCGGGGGATGCGGCACCGGCGTCGGCTCCTGTGCGTCGGGCGCCGGCGTCTGCGCCATCGCGACGAGGTTCATCAGCTGCCGGGTGCCGGCCGCGGTCGTGCTCAGGTGCAGGCCCGGCCCGGCGCCGGGCCGGGCGGCCTCGAGGCCTGCCTGCAGCGTGCGCACCAGGGCCTCGAGCGCGCCCGGTTCGTCGCCCTCACGCCGCTCGGCGTAGATCACGCGCAGCCGCGGCGCCTGCGGCCGCAGGAGCTGGTCTGCCATTTCCGTGGCGCCCTCGTTGGCAAGCTCGCCCGCTGCGCCGGCAACGGCCTCCCGCACCAGCGCCTCGAAGCCGGGCCGTGGCAGCGCGACCGTGCGGGCCTCGACGATCGTCGTCGCGCGCGCCAGGGCCGCCTCCAGCGCCGGCCAGTGTGCCTCGGCCGGCGCCCACAGCAGCAGCGCCACCGCGGCGTCGCCGCGCAGCCGGGCCCAGGTGTGCAGCAGCACGTCGCAACTGGCCCGATCGACGCCGTGGTGTTGCAGCCAGGCCAGGTCGCAGCGCTGACCCGGCGCGTCCACCTGGCGCAGCGCCACCGGCACGCCGAGGGCGAGCGCGGCGGCCAGGCGGTGGGCGCCGTCGACCGGCAGGCCGTCGGCGGCGGAGATCAGCACCGGCGTCGAGGGGTCGAAGCCCCGCGTGGCGATGGCGTCGATCAGCGCGTCGAAGCGCCGCACGCCGGCGTCCACGTCGAAGCTGGCGTCGCGGTCGATGCCGGCGTCGAAGCCGCACAGCAGCAGGTGCCGGCGGTAGAGCGCCGGCACGTCGACCGTGACCCAGCCGGGCAGCTCGCCGCGCCGGTGCAGGACGTAGAGCAGCTTGATGAGCAGGTCGAAGCGCGCGGACAGCGGCAGCGTGTGGACCGGCGTCCCGGCGGTGGCGGGGCCGCCCCGCGCGGCGTTCTCGAGCCGCACGAGTTCGGCCGCGGCCAGGGTCGCCAGCGCGGGTTGTGCGCTGCGCAGCGCCTCGCCGAGCGGGCCGCGCGTCAACGCCTCGAGCGCCACGCGCGCCGCCTCGGCCTGGCCGGCGGCGGCGAGCGCGAAGGCCTGGGTGAAGCGGCAGCCGAGGTGCGCGGCCTCGACCTCGAGACCCCGCGCCGACAGCGCCAGCGCGCGCGCGGCGTCGCCGGTGCGCAGGGCGAGGGCGGCGATGTCGCCGATCAGCTCGACGTCGTGCGGCGCCTGTTCGAGCGCGCGCTCGAGCACCAGCTGCGCGTCCTCCAGGCGGTCGACGCTGATCGCGTGGTGCGCCAGCTGGCGCAGGCGGCCGGTGTCGTGCTGGATCGGTGCGCCGGGCGCGGCCGTGGTCGATGCCGCCTCGGCGGGCGTCGCGTGCAGCGTCGACGCGGGCGTCGGGAGGCCGTCGTGGCGGTTCAAGGTAGACGTCAGCATGGGGGCACCGCGGAAGGAGTCAGCGGGTCACTGTAGGCCGCGCAGGCCCGCGCAGGGCGGCGAGAAGGGCCCGGAACACCGGCCAATTGCGCCCTTGAACTGCGCCCTTGTGCAGGCGCGCCCGGCGTGCCCGGCGCGTTCCCTCCGCCACGGCGGGAGCGCCCGCCAGCCGCCCGGATTCAGCGCCCGGGCAGACCCTCGTCGCACTGCCGCGCCGCGGCGTCGGCCAGACACGGGTCGCAGCCTCCGCCCTCGGCCGGCGCCTCCGCGGGGACGGCCGCCGGCAGCGCCAGGCCCAGGTAGTGCTGCAGGAAGAGCCGCATCACGTGGGCGACGCCTGCCTCGCTGACCTCGCGCAGGTCGTCGCCGAGGTAGCGCCCGCGGTGGAAGCCGCCGGTCACGATCTCGTAGGCCGGAAAGTAGGCGATCCCGGCGTGCCGACGCGAGAGCTGCTCGGCCGCCACCCGCAGCACCGACTTCGAGTAGCCGGTCGCGACCAGCACGTGGCGGTCGCCGGCCGTGGCCGCGAGCGCCACCGGCGAGACGGTGAGGATCAGCCGCGCCCGCGGGTTGATCGCGCGCAGGCGCTCGACGAAGGCTTCGAGGTCGTCGACCACCTCGGCGACGCCGAGCTGCAGCAGCGTGTGGCGCCCGGGGTCGAACTGCCCGCCGGCGACGCCCGGGCACAGCGGGTAGACGGCGCCATCGGCGCGGTCGGCCCAGGCCTCGGTCAGCCCGAGGGTGAAGACCAGCACGTCGAGCTGGGTGAAGAGGCGCCGCACCGCGTCGAAGTGCCGCGCGCGGTCGGCGGCCAGCTCCTCGCGGCTGAGGTAGCCACCGGGCTGGATGCGCGGGCGGAAGGGGTCGAGCCAGCGGCCGTCGGGGCCGGCCCAGGCGTCGTCTGCCGGCACGAATTCGCCGAAGGCGCGCCGCAGCAACTGCAGCAGCTGGCGCGCGGTGTAGACGGGGCCGTAGCGGGCGCCGAGGTCGCCGTAGCCGAAGCGCCGCGCGACCGCCGCCGGCACGATCGGGTGCGCCTGCTCGGCGACGAAGGGCCGCAGGCCCGCCGCGCGCAGGTGGCGCGGCAGGTGCTGCGCGAAGCAGCTACCGGCGCTCGCGATCCGGGCCCGCCTGGCAACGCGGAAGGCCGGCGCGACGACCGGGTCGACCGAGGCCGGGTCGATCGCGGCCGGCGCCGCGACGCCCTGCGCCCAGAACGCATGCGCCGGCTGTGCCGCATACGGGTGCGCAGGGTGGCTCATGCGGCGGCGCGAGGCGTCCGGCTGCGCCGGTCCTCGGGGAAGTGGAAGGGGCGGCCGAGGCGGGCGGCCAGCTGCTCGATCACGCGGCGGCCGTACCAGGCGTTGGCATGCGTCGCATCGGGTGCCCTTGCCGCGGCCACCAGGCAGCCGTCGGCGCCGATGGCGGCCTCGGGCACCGGGATGAAGCCGATGCCGGCGGCCTCGCCGTCGCGCCGCACCAGCCGCGAATGCAGGCGCCAGAGCTTGCGGCGCAGCGCGGTCGGCGCGAGGCCGCCTTCGCGCAGGCGGTCGGCGTAGACGCCGGCGTGCTGCATCAGGTGCGCCGCGGCATTCGGCGGTGGCGACTCGAGCTCGGCCAGCGGGCCCGGCAGCGCCGCGGCGAGCAGCTGCCGCAGCGCGCGCTGGCGCGCATAGAGCGGCGTCGCCTCCAGCGCGGCCGCGATCAGCCCGCCGGTGACCGGCTCGCGGCCCGGCAGCAGCGGCGCCTGCGGCTCGGTCTCGCAGACGAAGTCGAAGGGGGTCGGGTGCTCGACGAGGCCGAAGGCCTCGTGCGCATTGCCGCCGATGGCGAGGCAGACGCCATCGGTACCGGCCGCCGCCTTCTGCAGCGCGGCCGCCAGCACGGGCGAGAGCGTCGCGGGCGCCGAGCCGTCTGCCGTGGCGGGCGTGAAGGCCGGCTCGAAGCGCGGTGCGTGCAGCGACAGGCAGTCGACCGCCAGGCCCTGCGCGCGCAGCGGCACGGCCGCGCCTTCGGCTGCCTCGCGGATGCAGCGCAGGTGGCTGTGGCCGACGAGCAGCACCCGCAGCGGCGGCGGGGCAGGCGACGCGGCGCCGCTCACGGCGCCGATGCGGGGCCCGGCGGCAGCGCCAGCGCCTGCCAGAGGCGGTGGTCTTCGTCGCTCGCGGGGCCTGCCGGCAGGTCCTGACGCAGCAGCCGGCCCAGCGTCTCGCGGTCCAGGCCGCGCGTGGCGGGATCGGCCTCGGCCGGTGCCGCGGCGAGGCCGGGCAGGGCTTCGACGCGCAGGCCCTGGTAGAGGCAGGCGTAGGCCAGCGCCGACGGCGCCTGTTCCTCGCGCGGGAAGCCGTGCCAGCCCTCGGCGCAGGCCGTCGGCACCAGGGCCCAGGCCTCGGCATAGGCGGCCATCGCCTCCGGGCTGCCGGCCGCGAAGCGCTCGCCGATCACCAGGTCCTCGCGCAGCGACGGGCCCGCGTCGCAGAAGACCGTGCGCCCGGCACGGCTGCGCGCCGCGAGCTGCGCCCAGTCGGGGGCGGGGGCGAGAACGGAAGGGGCGGGCAGCACCGCGCCCACGCGGGCATGGATGACGAGGTCGTGCCCGCGGCCGCCGCCGACGAGCGCGGCCTGCGCCGTGCGGACCTGCCGGCGCAGGCGGCGCAGCCCCTTGCGGCCCGCGGCGCCGGCGGCGTCGCCGTCCTCCACCGCGAGCTGCGCGCCGTCGCCGTACAGGGCGCGCAGCGCCGCGTCGTCGGGCGTGCCGTCGAGGCCGAGTGCGGCGCCGAGCCTCGGATAGCGTCGTGCCAGGCTTGGCAGTCCCGTGCTCGCGGCCAGCGTCTGCAGGGCGTCGGCGAAGGCCGGGTCGCCGCAGCGCTGCCGCAACGCGGCCGGCTGCCGCGAGGGGGCCGCGCGCTCCGCGTGCACCTGCACGTCGAGCGCATGCGCCGACAGGCCGAGCGCCTGCCAGCGCTGCCAGGCCGCCGCGTGATCGCCGAGCTCGCCGGTGAGCAGCAGCGCGATCCGCAGGCGGCCGCCGGGCGCCGCAGCGCGTGGCGGCGGGGGCGCCGGGTCGTCGTCGAGGTCTTCGTCGAGGCGGAGCGCCTCGGCGATCAGGCTGGCCGCCGCGGCGGCGTCGTCGGCATCGGTCGCATGCAGGCCGGGGCCGGACGCCGCGCCTGCGCCTGCGCCGATGATCGAGCCCGCATGGCGCCCCGGGCTCGTGTGGCGCAGCTGGCGCACCCAATCGTCGTGCAGCGAACGCGGCAGCAAGGCGCTGCCGAGCGTGAGCAGGTTGAAGGCGAGCCGGCCCGGCAGCGCCGCGCCGGCGCGGGCGGCGTCGAGCAGCTGTCGCGTCGTCTCGGCGAGCGCTTCGCGGCGGCCGGCCTGCGCCGGGTCGCCGAGCCAGCGCGCGAGCTGCCAGGGTTCGAGGCGGTCGAGCGCCTGCGCGAAGAAGGCCCGGGCGTCGGGTGCCGGCGCATCGAAGCGTGCGACCCAGCGGGCGAAGGCGGCCTCTTGCGCGGCCGGTGAGGTCTTGTCGGGCATGGAGGGGCTCGGGTGGGGCGTTCGCTCGCGTCAGGCGGCAGAAGGGGCCGCCGCCATCGGGTCGGCGAGGTCGGCCAGCAGCGGCAGGTCGCGCAGGTCTTCCTCGCGCCGCGCGTGCTGCATGTGCGCACGCACGACGGCGGGGGCGGCGAAGCGCAGGCCGCGCACGCGGAAGTGCCGCGCCGGCGAGGTGATCAGCTGGTCGTCATCGGGCGCGGGTGCCGTGCCGAAGCCGCGCGCATAGCCCTCGGCGACGAGCTCGACGCCCGGCGCGAGCGCGGCGCGGCCGGCGCCGAAGCGGGGGTGTCGTGACTCGCGGCGCAGCGTGACCTCGACCGGGCCCGCGGCGCGCAGGCCGAGCGCGGCCAGCACGCCGCTGCCGACCACGCAGGCTTCGTCGGCCGCGAGGCCCTGCGCCGCCAGCGCGTCGCGCAGCGCGGCGAGCTGCTGCGCGACGTCCGCCGCCAGCGCCGTGCGCCGCCGCAGCATCGCGAGGTTGTGCTCGCTGGCGACGATGTCGAGCAGGTGGCGGGCTTCGGCCGGGGTGGTGCTCAGCTGCAGCGTGATCGCCCAGGCGGGCGGCGGCACGCCGTCGAGGCGCGCACACAGGCGCTGGGCGACGGCGGCCGGGCCCTGTGCCGCGGCGTCGCCGCGGCGTTCGGCGAACACCACGCGGACGCGCGCGGGCCAGGCGCGCAGCCGTTCGATCCGGCGCTCGAGCATCGGGCCCGCGGGTGCGGCGGCGTCGAGGCTCTGCACGTCGCGCACGAACTCCTCGAAGCCGGCGCGCGGCAGCTCGAGCGTGCGCGCGCCGACGAAGACCATCTCCTCGGCCAGCCGGGCTTCGAGCCGGGGCCAGTTCGTCTCGGCCGGGGCCCAGAGCAGAGCGACGCAGGCCGAGTCGCCGCGCAGCCGCGCCCAGGTGCGCAGCAGCACGTTGCAGTCCTCGGGGTCGAAGCCGTGCTGACGGAACCACGGCAGGTCCCAGCGCTCGCCGGGCGCGTCGACGGTCTCGAGCGTGGCCGGCCGGCCGAGCGCCAGCGCGGTCGCGAGGCGGTGGGCGCCGTCGGCCGGCAGGCCGCTGGCGGATGACAGGCGCACCGGCTGCGAGGCGTCGAAGCCGTGTTCGGCCATGTGGTCGATCAGCGCGTCGAAGCGCGCGATGCGGGCAGCCAGCGCCGGTGGGCCGTCGTCGGCCTCGGCCGGCCCGCGGCGCAGATGGAGGTGCCGCGCATAGAGCGCCGGCACGTCGACCGTGACCCAGCCGGGCAGCTGCTCGCGCCGGTGCAGCACGTAGAGCAGCTTGACCAGCAGGTCGAAGCGCGCGGCCAGCGGCAGCGTGAGCACCGGCAGGGCGGGTGCGGCGCCCGTGCCCGGCGGGGCGTTCGAGAGCCGTGCCAGTTCGTCGGCGGCGAGGCTCGCCAGCGCCGGTTCTTCCTGGCGCAGCGCCTCGCCGAGCGTGCCTTGCGTCAGCGCCTCGAGGGCGGCCCGGGCCGCCTGGGCCTGGCCGGCGGCGGCGAGCGCGAACGCCTGGGTGAACCGGCATCCCAGGTGCGCGGCCTCGCGCTCCAGGCCGCGTGCCGAGAAGGCGAGCGCGCGCGCGGCATCGCCGGTGCGCAGCGCCAGGGCGGCGAGGTCGCTGAGCACCTCCAGGTCCTGCGGCGCCAGCTCGAGCGCGCGTTCGAGCACCAGCCGCGCGTCGTCGAGCCGCTGGCGGGCGAGCGCCTCGTGGGCGACGGCGCGCAGCCGGCCGGTGTCGCGGTGGACCGGCGTGCCGGGCGGTGCGATCGGCGGGCGTCCGTCGTCCGCCGCGGCGTCCGGCATGGCGCGGCCCGGAGCCGGTGCGAAGGCCTGCACGGCGTGGTCCGCGTCAGCGAGGGCGGGGCAGGACGTTCTCATCGCCGGCGAGGGGCTCGGCCGCCAGCGGCGCCGGCGGCAGGCCCCGCTGCCAGCGCGCGAGCATCCGTTCGAACAGGGCCTCGAGCTCGTGGGTGAAGCGCTCGCTGTCGAAGAGCGGCAGCGACAGGCGGTGCTCGCGCAGGTGCTCGCGCACCTGGGCCAGCGTCGAGCGGTCCTCGGCCAGGCGCACCGCCATCTCCTCATAGCTCTCGGCGTCCCTCACCGCCAGCTCGGGCAGGCCGACCGCGGCGAGCAGGCTGGCGGCGACGCGCGCCGAGAAGCTGCGGCCGAGCTGCGTCAGTACGGGCAGGCCCATCCACAGCGCGTCGCTGCAGGTGGTGTGGGCGCCGTAGGGGAAGGTGTCGAGGAAGAGGTCGGCGCAGGGCAGCCGGCCCAGGTGCTCGACCGGGTCGACGAAGGGCGCGAAGACCAGGCGTGCCGGGTCGATGCCGCGCGCCGCAGCCTCGGCCGCCAGGCGTGTGCGGATGCTCTCCTGCGGCACCAGCAGCCACAGCACGCTGCCGGGCACCCGCTCGAGGATGCGGCACCAGCGGCTGAACACCGGCTCGGTGATCTTGTAGCTCTGGTTGAAGCAGGCGAAGACGAAGGCGCCCTCGGGCAGGCCGCAGTCGGCGCGCGCCGGTGCGGGCGGATGCTCGCGCTGGCGGTCGGTCGGCTCGTAGCAGACCGGCAGCTGGGCGATGCATTCGCTGAAGTCGTCGCCGTGGGCGAGCGGGGTCAGCACCGGGTCGCCGATCAGGTAGTCGACGAAATCGGCGCCGGTCGTGCTGGGGTAGGCGAGCCACAGCGCCTGCACCGGCGCCGGGCGCAGCGCGAACATGCCGAGCCGCGTGTGCTGGGTGTAGCCGGACAGGTCGATCAGCACCGCGACGCCGTCGTCGCGCACCATCGCCGCCTGCGCGAGGCCCGCCATTTCGGCGCATTCGACGATACGGTCGGCGGCCGCGGCGACGCGCTGGCGCAGCGGCGAGCCGTCGTCCCTGCCGTGCGAGTAGAGGATCACTTCGAAGCGCTCGCGGTCGAGCCGCTCGAGCACCTGCACCAGCAGCAGGCTGGTCGCGTGCATGCGGAAGTCGGCCGAGACGAGGCCGATGCGCATCCGTTCGCCGGCCGCCAGGCGGGCGGCGACCTGCGGGTGGCCGGCCGGGCCGAGGGTCGGCGGCTGCCAGCCCGGGCCGGCGACGGCGCGCCATTCGCGGGCGATGCGCCGCGCCTCGATCTGCGCGGCGCGCCGGTGCATCGCCGCGTCGTCGTTCATCGACAGCAGGCAGAAGGGGCTGAAGGCCGGGGTGGCTTCGCGGCCCTCCTGCAGCGCCAGCGCGGTCGCGACGCGCGCCTCGTCCTCGCGGCCGGCGGCCCAGTCGCAGGCCCAGGCGCTGTAGTGCGCGGCGTAGATCGCGGCGCCCAGTTCGGCCGGCTCGAGGATCGTGATCGTGCGGAAGCATTCCGCGGCCTCGGCGTACTGCTTGAGGTTGGCCAGGCAGAAGCCGAGCTGGCTGTAGGCCTCCTGGTGCGCCGGCTGCTGCGCGAGCAGGCCGAGGAAGGTCTGGGCGCCGTCCTGCCACTGCCCCAGCGCCACCAGCAGCGCGCCTTCGAGCATCAGGTGGCGCTCGTCGCGCGGCGTGTCGGGGTGCAGCGCGCGCAGCGCGGCCAGCGCCTCGGCGTGGCGGTTGGCGAGCCGCAGCAGCTCGACCAGCAGGTGGCAGGCCAGCGCGCTGGCCGGGTCGAGTGAGAACGCGCGGCGGGCGCCCGCGAGGGCGTCGTCGACGCGTCGCTGGCGCCGCCGCACGCTGGCGAGGTTCAGCCAGTACAGCGAGACGCCTGGGGCGAGCTTGACGGCCCGCTCGAGCAGGGTCGCGGCCTCGTCGAGCTGCTCGCTGCGCGCGAGCGCGACGCCGGCCGCCCAGGCCTTGTGCGCGCCGGGGTGCCGGCCGGGCGGCTGGGCCTCGGCCGCCGGGGCGGCGGGCGTGCCGGCCGGCGCCCGGGCGATGCGCAGCGCGGAGGGCAGGCCGGTCGACGGGGCGGGCATCAGGCCGGGGCGCGCACCGGGCGCGCCGGGCCGTTGGATCGTCGAGGGCGAGGCGGGCAGCGGCATGCGGGACCTTCGGAACGTGGACGAAGACCGTCGGCCGCGGGGCCGCACGGACACGCCGTCACTCTAGGCAGCGGGCGCGCGCGCGTCCCGGCGAGAAGGGCGGGCAAGGCCTGCCAGTTCGTTTCTTTCGCCCTTCGGCGCAGCCTCCTCAGGTCAGCGCCAGCAGCCACTCGTGGTTGAGCCGCGCCCGCACGTCGCCGACGCGCGCGGTGCCCTTGATCTCGTGGCGCGGGTCGGCCGTGTGGCGAAGCAGGGGCTCGCCCAGGGTCTGGCCTCCGCGACCGACGAGGGAGGCGACGACCGGCTGGTTGGCGAGCTCGCCGCGCCGCAGCACGACCGCGAGCTCGCCGCTGGCCAGGCGCACGTAGCTGCCCGGCGGGTAGATGCCGAGGGTCTTGATCGTGGCGGCGCCGATCTCGTCCGGGCGGCCGTCGGCGCCGAGGCAGGCGTCGCGCGCGGCCAGCGGCGCCGGCAGGCCGGCGCGGGTCGCGCGCGGGCTGATCTTGGCGGTGAAGACGTCGATGCGGCGCAGCATCCGGGTCAGTCGCTGCCGCGGGCTCAGTGACTCGAGCGGGGGCGCCGGCTGCGCCTCGTCGTCGTGGTGGTGCTCGACGATGTCCAGCCAGAGCGGGTCGACGACGCCGGCGGCGCGCAGCAGCTCGGCGCTGCGCCTCGCGTGCGAGGCGATCTGCTGCCGATGCTCGTCGGTCGGCGCGCCCTGGCGCCGGGCCAGCGCGTTCTGCAGCCCGGTCATCGACAGGTTCATCGTCAGCGCGGCCAGGCGCAGCGACTGCAGCGCCTTGGGCGGCCAGCGCAGCTGGATGCCGACCAGCTCGACGACCAGCGCGCACAGCAGCGCGTGATGGGTGCTGTAGTGCTCGACCTCGTGCGTCGAGCGCTGCACGAGCAGGTAGAGGGCGCCGTCCGCGTCGCGCTGGGCCAGCTGCTGCACGCGGCCGGCGAGGATCTCGACGCGGCCGACCCAGCCCGCCTCCAGGTGCGAGCCGTCGCGCAGCACGACGCTCAGGTGCATCAGCAGCTCGGCCACGTCGTGGGACAGCGTGGTCTGCCGGGCGCCGCCGCGGCCCCAGACCTCGCTGGCGTCCTCGTCGATCATCAGCGTCTGCCCGCGCAGCGCCAGCAGCTGGGCGGCGTCGCGGATCACCGAGCCCTTGGGCATCAGCAGCTTGCCGACCGCATCGACGAGGTCGAAGGGCAGCGAACTGTTGACGCGCAGGTGCTCGGGCGGGAAGGCAATCAGATTCACCGTCGGGCTATCGGTGTCCAGCCCGGACCGCTTTAGGCCCCGGCGCGGCCGCATAGGGCGAAATGCGGCACGGTGAGCGGCCTGTTCGGTCGATCGCGTGCCGGCGGACTCGTGTGGGGCGTGCTCGCGATCCGTGACTTTGCGCACTCAAGTCGTGCCTCGGCGCCTCCGATAACCCCCCCAACGCAGACCGGCCGCAAGCACGGGACGCGTGGTCCGGTTAGCCCACCGAGGATCGAACAGCTGCCCCAGGCACTGCGAGAGACGAGGGTGACTAGCGTCGGGCGGCGCCGAGGGACCACCAGCGATGGCGGCCCGTCGGCAGCAGCGAAGCCGCAGGGGCCTGCCCCGGGGTTTCGGTCGTCGCCGGCGCTTTTGCCGGGAGTCTCACACTGAAAGGATCTTCAACATGCCTTCGATCATCAACAGCAACATCGGCTCGATGAACGCGCAACGCAGCCTGACCGCGTCGCAAAGCTCGCTTGCCACCTCGATGCAGCGCCTGTCCTCGGGCCTGCGTGTCAACTCGGCCAAGGACGACGCCGCCGGCCTCGCGATCGCCGAGCGCATGAACGCCCAGGTGCGTGGCATGAACGTGGCGATCCGCAACGCCAACGACGGCGTCTCGCTGGCACAGACGGCCGAAGGCGCGCTGGGCAAGGTCGGCGACGCGCTGCAGCGCATGCGCGAGCTGGCGGTGCAGGCCCGCAACTCGACCAACTCGGCGAGCGACAAGGAATCGCTGAACAAGGAATACGGCGAGCTGGCGAAGGAAATCCAGCGCGTCGTCGGCGGCACGACCTTCAACGGCCGCGCCATCCTGGCCGGCGACTCGGGCTCGCAGACCTTCCAGGTCGGCGCCAACGTGACGACGAACGACTCGATCGACATCGTCACCACCAACATGACCACCGAGGCGACGCTGACCAGCGTGGCCGGCACCGGCGGCAACGCGCCGACGAACGGCATCGGCAGCGCGGCCGACGCGAGCGCCATCGCCACCGTGATCGAAGGCCTCGACGCAGCGCTGGACACGATCAACAGCGAGCGCGCCACGCTCGGTGCCGCGCAGAGCCGCTTCGACGCGGTGATCTCGGGCCTGCAGGTCTCGGTCGAGAACCAGACCGCCGCCCGCAGCCGGATCATGGACGCCGACTTCGCGGCCGAAACCGCGAACATGAGCCGTGCGCAGATCCTGCAGCAGGCCGGCACGGCGATGGTCGCC
>JAMHWF010000002.1:0-1309 GCA_035911095.1 Ideonella sp.
GGCGACCATCGCCGTGCCGGCCTGCTGCAGGATCTGCGCACGGCTCATGTTCGCGGTTTCGGCCGCGAAGTCGGCGTCCATGATCCGGCTGCGGGCGGCGGTCTGGTTCTCGACCGAGACCTGCAGGCCCGAGATCACCGCGTCGAAGCGGCTCTGCGCGGCACCGAGCGTGGCGCGCTCGCTGTTGATCGTGTCCAGCGCCGCGTCGATGCCTTCGATCACGGTGGCGATGGCGCTCGCGTCGGCGGCGCTGCCGATGCCGTTGGTCGGCACGCTGCCGCCGGTGCCCGCCACGCTGGCGAGCGTCGCGTCGCTGACCATGTTGGTGGTGACGACGTCGATCGAGTCGTTCGTCGTCACGTTGGCGCCAACCTGGAAGGTCTGCGAGCCGGCGTCGGTCGACAGGATGGCGCGACCGTTGAAGGTCGTGCCGCCGACGACGCGCTGGATTTCCTTCGCCAGCTCGCCGTATTCCTTGTTCAGCGATTCCTTGTCGCTCGCCGAGTTGGTCGCGTTGCGCGCCTGGATCGCCAGCTCGCGCATGCGCTGCAGCGCGTCGCCGACCTTGCCCAGCGCGCCTTCGGCCGTCTGCGCCAGCGAGACGCCGTCGTTGGCGTTGCGGATTGCCACGTTCATGCCGCGCACCTGGGCGTTCATGCGCTCGGCGATCGCGAGGCCGGCGGCATCGTCCTTCGCGGAGTTGACGCGCAGGCCCGAGGACAGGCGCTGCATCGAGGTGGCGAGCGAGGTCTGCGACCCGTTCAGGCTGCGCTGAGCGTTCAGCGACGAAATGTTGGTGTTGATGATCTGAGGCATGTGCACTCCAGCAAGAATCCGTTGACTCCCGGCGGAAGCGCCGGCCGACAGTCGCCGCCCCCGTCTGGAACACGACTTCTGTTGTGCACATTGTTTCCAGGCGCGCCGCGGGCAAAGGCGCGAAATGAAGCCGGAATGCCCGCCAGATCGGCGCTGGAAGGACAAACGCCGCCCACAAGGGGCGGCGTTCGTCTCGGCGTGCCGCAAGCGGCACGGGCCACGGCGGCCGGCGGGTGCCGACAGCCGCGAAGGGCTCGCGTCAGCGCAGCAGCGACAGCACCGTCTGCGGCGTCTGGTTGGCCTGGGCGACCATCGCCGTGCCGGCCTGCTGCAGGATCTGCGCACGGCTCATGTTCGCGGTTTCGGCCGCGAAGTCGGCGTCCATGATCCGGCTGCGGGCGGCGGTCTGGTTCTCGACCGAGACCTGCAGGCCCGAGATCACCGCGTCGAAGCGGCTCTGCGCGGCACCGAGCGTGGCGCGCTCGCTGTTGAT
>JAMHWF010000003.1:0-1613 GCA_035911095.1 Ideonella sp.
TGGACATGTCCGCAGATCACCAGCGTGGGCTGGCTGCCGAGCGCGGCGCGCAGCTCCGGGTTGCCGCGCAGGGTCGGCTCACCGCCGTCGGGGCCCTCGTGCAGGACCAGCAGGTGCGGGCGGGCGGCGAGGCGCTGGCGCACCGCGGCGATGAAGCTCTCGGGGGCCCGCCGGTTGGGCTTGTCCGGGTTGCCGCAGATGCCTCCGACCCCGGCGACGCGCAGGTCGTCGAGCACCGCCATGTCGCCGTCGAGCAGGTGCACACCGGGCTCGCGGCCGAAGCGGACCTGCTCGTGCGGCTTGCCGAACAGGTCGTGGTTGCCGGCGACGCCGACGACCCAGCGATAGCCGCCAGCGAAGGCCCGCCAGACCTCGCGCACGTCGCCGGTGGCGCCCATGCGGTCGGCCGCCGGCGCTGCGAACAGGTCGCCCGCGAGGACGACCCCGGTGAAGTCCGGCGGCGGGACCAGCTCGAGCTCAGCGAGCGCGGCGTACTCGACCGCGAGGGCCTCACCGAGCAGGCGCAGCTGGCCGTCGCCGGCGCGCGCGCGGCCCTGCAGGTCGGCGGTGATCAGCAGCGCGTCGAGCTCGGCGGGCAGGCCCTCGGCGCGCCCGCGCAGCAGCGGCAGGCGACGCAGCTGCGAGCCGCCGCCACGGGCCGCGTCGAGGTACTCGAGCTCGTGGAAGGGCTCGCGCTCGATGTCGACGATGCGCATCGGTCGGTGAGTATGCCGCAAGCCCGTCGCGCG
The DNA here is from genome assembly GCA_035911095.1 of Ideonella sp. Lineage (GTDB taxonomy): Bacteria > Pseudomonadota > Gammaproteobacteria > Burkholderiales > Burkholderiaceae_C > JAMHWF01. The sequence continues at coordinate 750 of JAMHWF010000003.1, forward strand.
GCGCCCGGCGATCGCGTCAGCGCTCGCGGGAAATTGCGCGCCGCTGGCCCGGCGCGGGCGACGGGCGGCGCGTGCTCTTGCGCGGCTTGCTGGCCTTCTCGCGCGCGGCCTCGCGGGCGCCGACGAGGCCGACCGCGACCCAGCCATCGAGCTCGGCGTCGGTCACCACGCCGGCGGGCGCGACGTAGACGAAGCCCTTGAGCGGCTTGCCGGTGAAGTCCATCGGTCGCGTGTGCGGGCGACGCAGCGCCTCCATCACGCCAGTCGCCCCGGTGCGCACGACCAGGTCGTCGCCGATGACGCCGCAGCACATGCATCCGTCGAGCAGCAGGGCGAGGCCGCCGAACATCTTGCGCTCGTCGATGGCCTCATGGCCCTCGGGTGTGGTTCGCAGCAGGGCCGAGCGCAGGCGCCGGGCCAGGGATTCGTCGTGAGCCATCGTCGTCCTCCGTGACCGCGGCAGTGTAGGCCGCGGGCCGGACGCGGCGCCATCCGTAGCGAGCTGCTCACCCCGGCTTGGGGCAGTACCCGCTGCCTTCCACCTTGTTGTTCTCCGGCCGGCACTCCTTCCACGCGTGCACCGGCATCCCATCATCCACCACCACGAACACGGGGGTGCTCCCGTCGAGCAGCCCCGCGTCCGGCATCGCGATCTCCAGCACCACGTCCTCCGCCTCCGCCGGGTACAGCGATTTCTGGGTCATGCCCGAGCCGAGCAGCATCCCGCCCATGTCCGGGTCGCCGGCATAGAAGCCGACCACCACCCCCGCCGGCACCGCCGCCTGCCCGATATTGCGGACCCGGGCGACCAGCGCGTATGGCAACACATCGCAGCGTGGGAAGATCACCGCCGTCACGTCCGGC
>JAMHWF010000004.1:0-46493 GCA_035911095.1 Ideonella sp.
TTGCGTCGCTCGACATGGGTCGTCCTGCCGGATCAGGCAGCGTTGTCACTGTTGACGCGCTTGCGGCTGCGGGCCGGGCCGGCGGCCGGTGCTGCCGCGCCGTTCATGCCGTTCGCGCCCTTGCGCTCCGCCGTCCCCGCTGCCTCGCGCAGGCTCGCCTGAACGAAGCTCAAGTGGATATTCGCCGCCGCGCGCGCCGCCTTGGGATCGCGCGCGGCGATGGCCTTGGCGATCTGGGCATGCTGTTCGCCGAGCAGCGCCACGTTCTCGGCCTGGTGGCACAGCGCTTCGCGCGAGCGCAGCATGTTTATGCGCATCAGGTTGAAGATTCCTCGCATCACATGCACCAGGGCGACGTTGTGTGAGGCTTCGGCGACGGCCATGTGGAAATCGACGTCGCGATCGGTGTCCTCGAGCGGGTCGACCTGACCGCGTCGGCGCTTCATCGCGCTGACGATCTCGCGCAGCCGTTTGTCGTCGGCCTCGGTCGCGCGCAGCGCCGCAAACTCGGTGGCCACGCACTCCAGGCCGTGGCGCAGTTCAAGGATGTCGTCCACGGTCTCCGGGTGGCGCTGCAACAGATGCACCAGCGGGTCAGTGATCGTCGGCGCGGTGACGTCCGTAACGCTGAAGCCGCCGCCGCGTCGCGCCTGCAGCAGGCCGCGGCTTTCGAGGATCAGGAGCGCCTCGCGCAGCGACGGGCGCGAGACATCGAGCTGCTGGGCAAGGTCGCGCTCTGCGGGCAACCGGTCGCCGGGCTTCAGTTTGCCGCCAGCAATCAGGTTTTCGATCTGGTCGGTGATCGTGTCTGAAAGGCGGGGGCGACGGACGTGAGGGACGGCACGGAAAGACGGCTGGCTTGCCATGGGGGCTCCTGCTTGTACGGCGCCTTCCATGCGGGGCAACCCGCGTGAAACTGTCGGCGATGGTTCATATTATCCGGTCCGTTCGGTAAGACCACAATGACCGGCCTACCAAGCAGGCTGGCCTGAGAAGCCGTCGGCGGCTCAGTCTGATAGGCCCGGCCATCCATCGAGGGGCATTGCCAAGGTCGTTCGACCCCAACCGGTCTGTTTCCGGGGCCCTTGATTTCGGAGTTGGTTCATGCGGGGGAACCCGCATGGTGTCACCTGTTCGACATCTCTACCATCGCGGTTAGTTTGGTCAGACCAGCATGACCAGCAACCCGTATCTGCTGCGTCGATCTGCCAGGAGGCTTCATGACGATGAGTGACGGTACCGACGCCGCCGAAACCGGCGAGCGGATCGACGCATTCAAGGCAGTGGAACTTCATCGAGGCCATGAGCGCGCGAATGTGCTGGTCAACCACCTCGTCGATCAAGCGCGCCGTGACGGCCTGTACATTCCGCGCTCGCTGACCACCGCGTGCAAGAACACGATCCCTCCGGAGCAGGAGCTCAAGGCACCGGGCGATCGCGCGATCGAGCACCGCCTGCGTTCGCCGTCTGGTTGGGTCGCCGGAATCCGAACGCATTCAGAACGACTTGGAGACAGGCCAAGGTGTGGCAACAGGCGCACGATCCAATGGGTGGCCTATCCGCTTGCGCTCCGCTGAGTCGGATCAACGCGGCGCAAGCTACCGACCCGCGTGACCTGCTGGAGGAACAGGATGCTTAGCGCCCCGTATGACGAACTGCAGCGCCAGTTCACCGGGTTCATCCCGCTTGCGCGCCTGATCACCGACCCTCTGCGCCTGCTGGCCTGGGGCACCGACGCCAGTTTCTACCGCCTGGTGCCGCGGCTTGTCGTGGTCGTCGAAACCGAGGCCGAGGTCCGGCGCGTGCTCGAGTGTTGCGCGCGTCTGAAGACCCCGGTGACGTTTCGCGCGGCGGGCACCAGCCTGTCGGGCCAGGCGCTCAGCGACTCGGTGCTGGTGCTGCTCGGCGACGGCTGGCGCCAGATCTCGATCGCCGACGGCGCGCGCACGATCACGTTGCAACCCGGCGTGATCGGTGCGGCGGCCAACCGCAGGCTCGCGCCGCTGGGCCGCAAGATCGGCCCGGACCCCGCGTCAATCGACGCCGCGATGATCGGCGGCATCGCCGCCAACAACGCCAGCGGCATGTGTTGCGGCACGGCGCAGAACAGCTATCACACGCTGGTCGGCCTGCGCGTCGTGCTCGCCGACGGCACGGTGCTCGACACCCGCGACCCGGCCAGCCGCGTGGCCTTCGCAGCGCAATGCCCGGACCTGGCCGACGGCTTGGCCGAGCTCGGCCGAGCGACGCGTGCGGACGAAACACTTGCAAAGCGCATCCGCCACAAGTTCCGGCTCAAGAACACCACCGGCTACAGCCTCAATGCGCTGATCGATTTCACCGACCCGGTAGACATCTTGGCGCACCTCATGATCGGCTCCGAGGGCACGCTGGGCTTTATCAGCGAGATCACGTACCACACCGTCGAAGAGCATGCCCACAAGGCAAGTGCACTGATCCTGTTCGATCAACTCGGAACGGCCTGCAGCGCGGTGACGCGGCTCAAGACCGCGCCAGTAGCGGCTGTCGAACTGCTCGACCGGGCTTCGCTGCGCTCGGTTCAAGACAAGCCCGGCATGCCCGAGTCGCTGCGCGCCTTGCCGAACGACGGCGCGGCTCTTTTGGTCGAGACCCGTGCCGAGACCGCGGGCGCGCTGCAGATCAAGATCGACGCCATTGCCACGCAACTGCAATCGATCCCGATGTCGACGCCGCTGCGCTTCACCACCGACGCGGATGAATCGGCCGCGTTATGGAAGGTGCGCAAGGGCATGTTCCCGGCCATCGGGGCCATGCGCCCGACCGGCACCACGGTGATCATCGAGGACGTGGCGTTCCCGGTCGAAAGGCTGGCCGAAGCCACGCTCGACCTGCAGCGCCTGCTTGCCCAGCATGGTTACGCGGAAGCGATCATCTACGGCCACGCGCTCGAGGGCAATCTGCACTTCGTCTTCACCCAGGACTTCGGCAACGCTGCCGAGGTGGAACGCTACAGCCGGCTGATGGACGCGGTGTGCACGATGGTGGTCCGCAAGTACGACGGCTCGCTCAAGGCCGAACACGGCACCGGCCGCAACATGGCGCCGTTCGTCGAGATGGAATGGGGCGCGCAGGCGTTCGCGGCGATGCGGCGCATCAAGGCGCTGTTCGACCCGCATGGGCTGCTGAACCCGGGCGTGATCTTGAACGAGGATCCACTCTCGCACTTGAAGAATCTGAAGCCGTTGCCAGCGGCCGATGTGCTGGTGGACAAATGCATCGAGTGCGGTTTCTGCGAATCTAAATGCCCGTCGCGTGGCCTGACGCTGTCGCCGCGCCAGCGCATCGTCGGCTGGCGCGAGATCTCGCGGCTCGAAGCGACTGGTGAATCACCGGGCGACGCGAAAGAACTCGGTCGGCTCTACGACTACCAGGGCCTCGACACGTGCGCCGCGTGTGGGCTTTGCTCGACAGGCTGCCCGGTAGAAATCGAAACCGGGCTGCTGATTAAGTCCCTGCGCGCCCGCCGTGCCGGCCCGATGGCCGAGAAGGTGGCCGACATGGCAGCACGCCACTATGGCGGTCTGACGACCGGCGTGCGGCTCGGCCTGGGCGCGGCTGACCTTTTGCATGGCGTCGTCGGAACCAAGTTCATGAAGGGGGCGCTCGACGGCTTGCGCAAGGCCTCGGGCGGGCGGCTGCCGAAATGGTCACCGGCGCTGCCACGGCCGGTCAATTTCGTACCTTCGCCGTCGCCGCTGCAACGGGGTGCCGCGCGCGTCGTCTACTTCCCCAGCTGCGCAGCGCGCAGCATGGGGCCACAGCGCGGTCACGGGAGCGTCGAGACGCTGCCCGTGGTGGCCGAACGGCTGTTCCAGCGCGCCGGCTTCGACGTCGTCTACCCGGCGTCACTGGACGGCCTGTGCTGCGGACAGCCGTTCGAGAGCAAAGGCCTGATCGAGGCGGCGAACCGCAAGTCGGCCGAACTCGAGGCCGGGTTGCGCGACGCGAGTGATGGTGGGACTTGGCCGATCGTGTTCGACACCAGCCCCTGCGCCTACCGTATGAAGCGGGTCCTGGCTGGACGGCTGCAGGTGCAAGACAGCATCGAGTTCGTGCACGATGTGCTGCTGCCGCGCCTGACGATTCATCAGGCGCCTGCGGCCGTGGCCGTGCACCCGGTGTGCAGCGTGCAGAAGATGGGCATCGGCGACAAGCTGCTGGCGATTGCCCGCCGCTGTAGCGCGGACGTCGTGACGACTGAGGATGTGCAGTGCTGCGGCTTCGCCGGCGACCGAGGCTTCATCCGCCCCGAGTTGAACGAGCACGCGTTGCGCCACCTGAAGGCATCGCTACCTGCGGATTGCGCGACTGGCTATTCGACCAGCCGCACCTGCGAGATCGGGCTTTCGGAGCAGGCCGACTTTCCATACCAATCGATCCTGTACTTGGTCGAGCGCAGCAGCGCGGGGTGAGCCCTGGCCCCAGCCGCCAGACGCTCTGTCAGCCAACGACACCCGCTGCGTGCGCCTGTTGATCAGCGTGGTAGCTCGATCGCACGATCGCGCCGCATCGGGACTACTTTCGACGCTCGCGGCCTAGGGATCGGCCTCGATGCTCACCGAAACGCTTGCCTGGATCTCGGCGGCGACCTTCGCCATCGCTCACGGGTGGTGTCAATCGCCGCGCGCTTGCTGCCTCTGCCTTCGCCCCTGGCCTCGTACTTCGTGCTGCTGGGGCTCGTCCCTTTGATGGGGTCGTTGATCACCGGGCCGGCAGCGATGACACTGGGCGCGCTGTTGCTGCGCGACCGATGTTTCGTCACCGGCGGTTCATCGGCGCGTTTGCAGTACGTCACGCTCGGCGTGCTGTTCGTCAACGTCAGCATCGGCGGCGTGCTCACGTCGTTTGCGGCGCCGCCGGTGCTGATGGTGGCCGGTGCCTGGGGATGGGACACGCCGTTCATGCTGTCGCACTTTGGCGGGAAGGCCGCGGTGGCGGTGGCGATCAATGCGGCCGGCGCAACCCTGTTGCTCCGGCGCGAGCTGTTGTCCTTGCCACCGGTCGCAGCGCAGCGCAGTTCGATGCCGTGGCTCGTGACGGTCGCGCACCACCCGCAGGTGTTTCTCGGACTGCTGATGCTGTTCCTCGGTTTTGCCACCGCCTACACGCGGCACCAGGACCGGTTGATGCCGCGCGAGGGTTTGCTGGTGGCGCCTGTGCGGCCTGGTGGTCCTTGGGGGGCCAGCTGGCCTCGTGGCTTCAACCCTTGCTGCCGGGGTTGAGCGCAGATGCCGTTCTGGTAGGCGCCACAGCGTTGACCGCCGTGACCGACAACGCGGCACTCACCTACTTCGGGTCGCTGGTGCCGAACCTGTCCGATGAGTTCAAGTACGCGCTGGTGAGCGGTGCCGTCGCCGGCGTCGGCCTGACCGTCATCGCCAACGCGCCCAACCCAGCCGGTTTCGCCATGCTGCGTGGGCGGTTCGAAAACGAAACCGTGCAGCCGTCGCGGCTGCTCGCGGCGGCGTTGCTGCCAACGCTGGTTGCTCTGGCGGCGCTGCGATAGCTCTGACTCGCCGCCGCGGCATGCGCGCGCAGCCGGTCCGCTCTAGAGGCTTTCGGATCCGGATTTCGGTTCATGCGGGGGAACCCGCATGGTGTCGCGCATTCGACATCCATACCATACGGGTAATGGTGGTCAGACCAGCATGACCAAACGACCAAATCCGCTGGATCGATCTGCCGGGAGCGTTCTGAAGAACGACGCTGGCGCCAGGAGACCTCATGACGATGCATGACGATTTAGACGAAACCGGCGAGTGGATCGACGCACTCAAGGCCGTGGAACTGCACCGAGGGCATGAGCGTGCGAACGTGCTGGTCAACCACCTAGTCGATCAGGCGCGCCGGGACGGCCTGTACATTCCGCGCTCGCTGACCACCGCGTACAAGAACACGATCCCTCCGGAGCAGGAGGTCAAGGCACCGGGTGATCGCGCGATCGAGCACCGCCTGCGTTCGATCATCCGATGGAACGCGCTGGCGATCATCCTGCGCGCGAACAAGGAGAGCTCGGAACTCGGCGGCCACATCGCCAGCTTCCAGTCGGCGGCCACGCTATACGACATCGGCTTCGGCCACTTCTGGCATGCGCCGACCGACACCCACGGCGGCGACCTGTTGTTCATCCAGGGCCACTGTTCGCCGGGCATCTACGCACGCGCCTTTGTCGAGGGCCGGCTCACCGAAGAGCAGTTGCTCGGCTATCGCCAGGAGACCGCCGGCAAGGGCCTGTCGAGCTACCCGCACCCCTGGCTGATGCCGGACTTCTGGCAGTTCCCCACCGTCTCGATGGGCCTCGGCCCGTTGATGGCGATCTACCAGGCGCGCTTCCTGAAGTACCTGCAAGGCCGCGGCCTGGCCGAGACCTCGCAGCGCAAGGTCTGGGCCTTCATGGGCGACGGCGAGATGGACGAGCCCGAGTCGCTGGGCGCCATCTCGCTGGCCGGCCGCGAGAACCTCGACAACCTGGTGTTCGTCATCAACTGCAACCTGCAGCGCCTCGACGGTCCGGTGCGCGGCAACGGCAAGATCGTGCAGGAGCTCGAAAGTGTCTTCCGCGGCGCCGGCTGGAACGTCATCAAGGTGCTCTGGGGCGGCGGCTGGGACGCGCTGTTCGCCAGGGACAAGAGCGGCAAGCTGCTGCAACTGATGGAGGAATGCGTCGACGGCGAGTACCAGGACTTCAAGAGCAAGAGCGGCGCCTACGTTCGCGAGCACTTCTTCGGCCGGTACGAGGAGACGAAGGCGCTCGTCGCCGACATGAGCGACGACGAGATCTGGAAGCTCACGCGCGGCGGCCACGACCCGCAGAAGGTGTTCGCCGCGTACACGGCGGCGGTCAAACACACCGGCCAGCCGACGCTGATCCTGCCCAAGACGGTCAAGGGCTACGGCATGGGCGAATCGGGCGAAGGCCAGATGATTTCGCACCAGGCCAAGAAGATGACGGCCGATGCGTTGCGCGGCTTTCGCGACCGCTTCCAGATTCCGGTGTCGGATGAAGATTTGGCGAAGGTCCCCTTCATCAAGCTGCCCGAGGGCAGCCCGGAGATGAAGTACCTGCACGAGCGCCGCGCGGCGCTCGGCGGCTACCTGCCGCAGCGGCGTCGCAAGTCGGCGTCACTGACGATCCCGCCGCTGGCGACCTTCCAGCGCCTGCTCGACAGCAGCGGCGAGCGCGAAATCAGCACCACGATGGCCTTCGTGCAGATGCTCGGCACGCTGGTGCGCGACAAGGCCATCGGCAAGCACGTCGTGCCGATCGTGCCCGACGAATCGCGCACCTTCGGCATGGAAGGCATGTTCCGGCAGCTCGGCATCTACTCGTCGGTCGGCCAGCTCTACAAGCCGCAGGACGCCGACCAGTTGATGTACTACCGCGAGAGCAAAGACGGGCAGGTCTTGCAGGAGGGCATCAACGAAGGCGGCGCGATGTCGAGCTGGATCGTCGCGGCCACGTCGTACAGCTCGAACAACGTGCCGATGATCCCGTTCTACATCTACTACTCGATGTTCGGGCTGCAGCGCGTCGGCGACCTGGCCTGGCTCGCGGGGGACATCCGCGCACGCGGCTTCCTCCTCGGCGGCACCGCCGGCCGCACCACGCTCAACGGCGAAGGCCTGCAGCACGAGGACGGGCACAGCCACATCCTTGCCGGCACCGTACCCAACTGCATCAGCTACGACCCGACGTTCGCGTACGAAGTCGTGACCATCATCCGTGACGGCATGCGCCGCATGTATGCCGAGCAGGAGGACGTGTACTACTACGTCACCCTGATGAACGAGAACTACCCGCACCCCGGCATGCCCGAGGGCAGCGAGGCGGGAATCCTCAAAGGCCTGTACCAGTTGAGCGACGGCGGCAAGGCCGCCAAAAAAGGCCGGCGCGTGCAGCTGATGGGCAGCGGCACGATCCTGCGCGAGGTGATGGCTGCGGCCGAGCTGCTGAAGACCGACTGGAACGTCAGCGCCGACGTCTGGAGCGCGACCAGCTACAACGAACTGCGCCGCGACGGCATGGCCGCCGAACGCTGGAACCGCCTGCACCCCACCGAGGCACCGCGCAAGAGCCATGTCGAGGCCAGCCTGGCCGGTCATGACGGCCCGGTCATCGCGGCCACCGACTACATGCGCAACTACGCCGACCAGGTGCGCGAGTACGTCCAGGCTGCGGGCCGCCGCTACGTGGTGCTCGGCACCGACGGCTTCGGCCGCAGCGACTACCGCCGCAAGCTGCGCCGCTTCTTCGAGGTCGACCGCTGGCACGTCACCGTCGCTGCGCTGAAGGCGCTGGCCGACGACGGCGTGCTCGAGCCCGCCGTCGTCGCCGAGGCGATCGCCAAGTACGGGCTCGATACCGAGCGCGCGGCTCCCTGGACCGTCTGAGGCCCCCATGAGCAACACCATCGACATCAAGGTGCCCGACATCGGGGACTTCAAGGACGTGCCGGTCATCGAGATCTTCGTCAAGGTCGGCGACACGGTGAAGGCCGAGGACCCGATCGTCTCGCTCGAGTCCGACAAGGCGACGATGGACGTGCCCGCGCCGCAGGGCGGCAAGGTGGCGTCCATCGCCGTGAACCTGGGCGACAAGGTCAGCGAGGGCAGCGTGCTGATGGCCTTCGACGCCGCCGACGTGGGCGCCGCCGCTGCGCCGGACGCGGCCCCCGCCCGGCCCAGCGTCAGCGCGGCACCGTCGGCAGTGAGCGCGCCGGCCGGCCTGGCCGAGGTGCGCGTGCCCGACATCGGCGATTTCAAGGACGTGCCGGTGATCGAGATCTTCGTGAAGGTCGGCGACGCGGTGAAGGCCGAGGACCCGCTGGTCTCGCTCGAATCCGACAAGGCAACGATGGACGTGCCCGCGCCGCTGTCGGGCGTGGTGCAGGCGATCCGCGTCCAGATCGGCGACAAGGTCAGCGAAGGATCGGTGATCCTCTCGCTGGCCACCGGCGACGCGAAGGCGGGGCAGCCGGCACCGGCGTCCGCACCGGCATCCCCACCGGCGACAGCGCCGGCCCCGGCAGGCGCCGCGGCGGGTGGCATCGACGAGGCAGCCTTCGCGCTGGCCTACGCCGGTCCGGCCGCGCGCAAGCTGGCGCGCGAGCTCGGCGTCGACCTCGGGCGGGTCAAGGGCAGCGGCGAGCACGGCCGGATCCTGCGCGAAGACGTGGAGGCGTTCGCCAAGGGCGGCGGTGCCGCCGCCCCGGCTGCCAAGGCCGCCGCGCCCGCCCCGGCCGGCGGCGGCGGGCTCGACCTGCTGGCCTGGCCGAAGGTCGACTTCGCCAGGTTCGGCCCGGTCGAGCGCAGGGAGCTGTCGCGCATCAAGAAGATCAGCGGCGCCAACCTGCACCGCAACTGGGTCGTCATTCCGCACGTCACCACGCACGACGAGGCCGACATCACCGAGGTCGAGGCCTTCCGCCTGCAGATGAACAAGGAGCTCGAGAAGAGCGGCATCAAGCTCAGCATGCTGCCGTTCATGATGAAGGCGGCGGTCGCGGCGCTGAAGAAGTTCCCCGAGTTCAACGCCAGCCTCGACGGCGACGCGCTGGTGCTGAAGAACTACTGGCATATCGGCTTCGCCGCCGACACGCCCAACGGCCTGGTCGTGCCCGTGGTCCGCGACTGCGACAAGAAGACGATCCCGCAGATCGCGCAGGAGATGGGCGAGCTCGCCAAGCTCGCGCGCGACGGCAAGCTCAAGCCCGACCAGATGTCGGGCGGCAGCTTCACCATCAGCTCGCTCGGCGGCATCGGCGGCATCTACTTCACGCCGATCATCAATGCGCCCGAGGTCTCGATCCTGGGCGTGTGCAAGAGCTACTGGAAGAACGTCTCCACCGACGGCAAGTCGTCCAGCTGGCGCCTCACGCTGCCCCTGTCGCTGTCGTGGGACCACCGCGTGATCGACGGCGCTGCCGCGGCGCGCTTCAACGTGTACTTCGCGCAAGTGCTCGCCGACCTGCGGCGCGTGCTGTTCTGAGAGGGATCCGAGACATGGCCCAACTGGTAGAAGTCAAGGTCCCCGACATCGGCGACTTCAAGGACGTGGCGATCATCGAGCTGATGGTCAAGCCCGGCGAGGTGATTGCCCTGGAGACGGGCTTGATCATGGTCGAGTCCGACAAGGCCTCGATGGAGATCCCGTCCACGCACGCCGGCACCGTCAAGGACATCAAGGTCAAGCTCGGCGACAAGGTCAGCGAAGGCTCGGTGATCCTCGTCGTCGAGGCGGCGGAGGCCACCGCGGCGACAGCGTCGACACCCGCGCCTGCCGCCGCGCAGGCGCCACCCGCCGCCGCGCCACGGGCCGCCCCCGCCGCCGGCAGCTACGCCGGCAAGGCCGACAGCGAGTGCGAGATGCTCGTGCTCGGCGCCGGACCCGGCGGCTACTCGGCGGCCTTCCGCAGCGCGGACCTCGGCATGAAGACGGTGCTGGTCGAGCGCTACGCGACCCTCGGGGGCGTGTGCCTGAACGTCGGCTGCATCCCGAGCAAGGCGCTGCTGCACACCGCCAGCGTGATGGACGAGGTCAGGCACCTGCCCGATCACGGCATCAAGTACGGCCCACCCGAGATCGACCTCGACAAGCTGCGCGGCTTCAAGGACGGCGTGATCAAGAAGCTCACCGGCGGGCTGGCCGGCATGGCCAAGGCGCGCAAGGTCGAGGTGGTCACCGGTGTCGGCCGCTTCCTCGACCCGCACCACGTCGAGGTGACCGCTGCCGACGGGAAGGCGAAGGTGATCAGGTTCGCCAAGGCGATCATTGCCGCGGGCAGCCAGGCGGTGAAGCTACCCTTCATGCCCGAGGACGAACGGGTCGTGGACAGCACCGGCGCCCTGCTGCTCCAGCGCATCCCCAAGCGCATGCTGGTGGTGGGCGGCGGGATCATCGGCCTCGAGATGGCCACCGTCTATTCGACGCTGGGCACGCGCATCGATGTCGTCGAGATGCTCGACGGGCTGATGCAAGGCGCGGACCGCGACCTGGTCAAGGTGTGGGAGAAGCTGAACGCGCCCCGCTTCGGCAGCGTGATGCTGAAGACGAAGACCGTCGGCGCCAAGGCGACGAAGGACGGCATCGAAGTCAGCTTCGAAGGCGAGAAGGCGCCGAAGGAGCCCCAGCTCTACGACCTGGTGCTCGTGGCCGTGGGCCGCAGCCCCAACGGCAACAAGATCGGTGCAGACAAGGCCGGCGTGGCGGTCACCGACCGCGGGTTCATCGATGTCGACAAGCAGATGCGCACCAACGTGCCGCACATCTTCGCGATCGGCGACATCGTCGGCCAGCCGATGCTCGCGCACAAGGCGGTGCATGAAGCCCACGTGGCAGCCGAAGCGGCCCACGGCAAGCAGGCCTTCTTCGACGCGCGCCAGATCCCGAGCGTCGCCTACACCGACCCGGAAGTGGCCTGGGCCGGCAAGACCGAAGAGCAGTGCAAGGCCGAAGGGGTCAAGTACGGCAAGGCGGTCTTCCCGTGGGCAGCCTCCGGGCGGGCGATCGCCAACGGCCGCGACGAGGGCTTCACCAAGCTGATCTTCGACGAGGCGACGCACCGCGTGATCGGCGGCGGCATCGTCGGCACGCATGCCGGGGACCTGATCAGCGAAGTCTGCCTGGCCGTGGAGATGGGCTGCGAGCCCGCCGACATCGGCAAGACGATCCACCCGCATCCGACGCTGGGCGAATCGATCGGCATGACGGCCGAGGTCTTCGAGGGCGTGTGCACGGACCTGCCCCCGCAGAAGAAGAAATAGGCGCGAGGCGCAGGGCCTCCCGTCGTCATCCCGCACAAGCAGCGGCCGCACCTGGCGCGGCGATGCCCGCGCGCGCGCTGACCCCTGGGCCATCGCACTCAACTGACCACGCAACGAAAGCGAACGGAGACACACCATGGCGGAGAACCTGAGGGAAGCCGCGCTCGAATACCACCGGCTGCCGACACCGGGGAAGATTTCGGTCACGCCGACAAAGGCGATGGTCACGCAGCGCGACCTGGCGCTGGCGTACTCGCCCGGCGTGGCCGAAGCCTGCCTGGCGATCGCCGAAGACCCCGCACAGGCCGGCGACCTGACCTCACGCGGCAATCTGGTGGCGGTGGTCACCAACGGCACCGCGGTGCTGGGGCTGGGCGACATCGGCCCGCTGGCCAGCAAGCCCGTCATGGAGGGCAAGGGCTGCCTGTTCAAGAAGTTCGCCGGCATCGACGTGTTCGACATCGAACTCGACGAGCGGGACCCCGACGCACTGATCGACACCATCGCGCGGCTGGAGCCCACCTTCGGCGGCATCAACCTCGAAGACATCAAGGCGCCCGAGTGCTTCTACATCGAGAAGAAGCTGCGCGAGCGCATGAAGATCCCGGTCTTCCACGACGACCAGCACGGCACCGCGATCGTCGCCGCGGCGGCGATCCTGAACGGCCTGAAGTACGTCGGCAAGGACATCGGCGAGGTGAAGCTCGTGGCCTCGGGCGCCGGCGCTGCCGCGCTGGCGTGCCTGGACCTGATCGTGAGCCTCGGCCTGAACCCGCGCCACATCGTCGTCACCGACGCCAAGGGCGTCGTCTACATCGGCCGCACGGAGGGCATGGACGACAACAAGGCCCGGTATGCGGTGGAGACCAATGCCCGCACCCTGGCCGACGTGATGCCGGGCGCCGACATCTTTCTCGGCCTGTCGGCCGGCAAGGTGCTGAAGCCGGAGATGGTCGAGGGCATGGCGCGCGACCCGCTGATCTTCGCGATGGCCAACCCCACGCCCGAGATCCTGCCCGAGGACGCGCTGGTGGTCAGGCCCGACGCGGTGCTCGGCACCGGCCGTTCGGACTATCCGAACCAGATCAACAACGTGCTGTGCTTCCCGTTCATCTTCCGGGGCGCACTGGATTGCGGCGCCACCACGATCAACGAGGCGATGAAGCTGGCCGCCGTGCGCGCCATCGCCGCGCTCGCGCATGCCGAGATCCCGGAAGTGGTGGCGCAGGCCTATGGCGCGAGCGGGCTGCGCTTCGGTCGCGACTACCTGATTCCCAAGCCCTTCGATCCGCGGCTGATCGAGGTGGTGGCTCCCGCGGTCGCGCAGGCGGCGGCCGACAGCGGCGTGGCGACGCGCCCGATCGCCGATGCCGACGCCTACCGCCAGCGCCTGGGCCGGTTCGTCTACCAGTCGGGCGGGGCCATGCAGTCGGTGTTCGCAGCCGCCAAGCGCACGCCCAGAACGGTCATCTATGCCGAGGGCGAGGACGAGCGCGTGCTGCGCGCCGCGCAGGTGGTGGTCGACGAGGGCCTCGCACGCCCGCTGCTGCTGGGGCGGCCGGAGGTGATCGCGGGGCGCATCGCCGAGTTCGGCCTGCGCCTTGAGCCGGGGACCAACTGCAGCGTGCTGAACCTGCATGACCCGGAGGTCTACGGCCCGGCCGCCGACGCCTACCACGAGCTGCGCAGACGCGACGGCGTGACGCGCGCGCTGGCGCGCGCCGAGATGCGCAGCCGCTCCACCCTGCTGGCCGCGACGCTGGTGCGCATGGGCAGCGCCGACGCGATGCTGTGCGGCACCTTCGGCCGCACCGGCGACCATGTGCGCACGCTGCGCGAGGTCATCGGCCTGCGCGAGGGCGCCGGCACCCTGGCGCTGATGCAGATGCTGATGCTGCCCGAGCACCAGCTCTTCATCTGCGACACGCACGTCAACCGCGACCCGAGCGCCGAAGAGGTGGCCGAGATCGCGCTGCTCGCGGCGGAAGAGGTGCGCCGCTTCGGCCTGACGCCGCGGGTGGCGATGCTGTCGCACTCCAGCTTCGGCAGTTCCGACTCTCCCTCGGCACGCAAGATGCGCGAGGCCACGCGCCTGGTGCGCGAACGCGACCCGCAGCTGATGGTGGAAGGCGAGATGCGCGGCGACGCGGCGCTGTCGCCGGCCGTGCTCGACCGGGCGTTCCCGGATGCCGGTTTCACCGGCCCGGCCAACGTGCTGGTGATGCCGAACGTCGACGCGGCGAACATCTCCTTCAACCTGCTGCGCATGGCGGCCGGCCAAGGCATCACCGTGGGCGGCATCCTGCTCGGCGCGGGGCGTGCAGCGCACGTGCTCACGCCTTCGGCCACGGTGCGCCGCATCGTCAACATGACGGCGCTCGCGGTCGTGGACGCGGGCTCCGACCGGGTGCGGGGCTGACGTGAGCCTGCAGCCCCCTCCAGCGGCTGGCCAGCGCGGCCACGCCAAGACCCGGCACATCCCCATCGCCCCGCTGCCGGCGCAGACGCCCGCGGCGTCGGCGCCCCCCAAGCCGGCGTGGCTGCGCGTCGGGCTGCCGACGAGCAGCGTGTTCCGCGAGGTCAAGCGCGTGCTGCGCGAAGAGTCGCTGCACACCGTCTGCGAGGAGGCGCGCTGCCCCAACATCGGCGAGTGCTTCAGCCGCGGCACCGCCACCTTCATGGTGCTGGGCGACCTCTGCACCCGGCGCTGCCCGTTCTGCGACGTGGCGCACGGCCGCCCGCAGCCGCCCGACCCGGCGGAGCCGGAGCATCTGGCCTGCACCGTGGCGCGGCTCGGGCTGTCGTACGTGGTGATCACCAGCGTCGACCGCGACGACCTGCGCGACGGCGGCGCCGCGCATTTCGCCGCCTGCATCCGCGCCGTGCGGCGGCAGGCCCCGGCGACACGCATCGAGATCCTCACGCCCGATTTCCGCGGCCGGCTCGACGCGGCGCTCGATCGGCTGGCGGCAGACCCGCCCGATGTGCTGAACCACAACCTCGAGACCGTTCCGCGCCTGTACCGCGAGGCACGGCCCGGCGCGAACTACGAGCACTCGTTGCGACTGCTCGCCGAGTTCGGCCGCCGGCACCCGGCCGTGCCCACCAAGTCGGGCCTGATGCTCGGGCTCGGCGAGACCGACGACGAGGTCGTCGATGTGCTGCAAGACCTGCGCCGTCACGGCGTGGCCCTGCTCACCATCGGCCAGTACCTGCAGCCGCGGCCGGGCAACCTGCCCGTGCGCCGCTACGCCACGCCCGAGCAGTTCGACGCGCTGCGCCGGCGCGCGCTGGCAATCGGCTTCGCCGGGGTCGCCAGCGGGCCCATGGTGCGTTCGAGTTACCACGCCGACCGGCAGTTGCGCGCTGCCGGCTATTGAGCCCACTACCAGGAGACCGCTTCCATGGACAACGATCCAACCCCCAAGCCCATCTACCGCTCGCTCTACTTCCAGGTGATCGTGGCCATCGTCATCGGCGTGCTGGTGGGCCACTTCTACCCGCAGACCGGCGAAGCGCTGAAGCCGCTGGGCGACGGCTTCATCAAGCTCATCAAGATGATCATCGCGCCGATCATCTTCTGCACCGTGGTCGTCGGCATTGCCGGCATGGAGGACATGAAGCGCGTCGGCAAGACCGGCGGCTACGCGCTGCTCTACTTCGAGATCGTCAGCTCGGTGGCGCTGATCATCGGCCTGATCATCGTCAACGTGTTCAAGCCGGGCGTCGGCATGAACGTCGACCCCGCATCGCTGGACACCAAGAGCATCGCGGCCTACACGGCGCCGGGGAAGATGCAGGGGACGGTCGACTTCCTGCTGCACATCATCCCCAACACGGTGATCGATGCGTTCGCCAAGGGCGAGATCCTGCAGGTGCTGCTGTTCTCGGTGCTGTTCGGGTTCGCGCTGCACCGCTTCGGCGGCCGCGGCACGCTCGTCTTCGACATCATCGAGAAGTCGTCGCACGTGCTGTTCGTGATCGTCGGCTACATCATGAAGGTCGCCCCGATCGGTGCCTTCGGCGCCATGGCCTTCACCATCGGCAAGTACGGCCTGGGCTCGCTCGCGTCGCTCGCCAAGCTGATGGGCACGTTCTACGCCACCTGCTTCTTCTTCATCTTCGTCGTGCTCGGACTGATCGCCCGCGTGCACGGCTTCTCGATCTGGAAGTTCATCAAATACATCAAGGAAGAGCTGCTGATCGTGCTGGGCACCTCGTCGAGCGAATCGGTGCTGCCGCGGATGATGGCCAAGCTCGAGAACCTCGGTGTCCGCAAGTCGACCGTGGGGCTGGTGGTGCCCACCGGCTACTCGTTCAACCTCGACGGCACCTCGATCTATCTGACGATGGCGGCGGTGTTCATCGCGCAGGCCACCAACACGCCGATGACGCTGACGCAGCAGCTCACGCTGCTCGCCGTGCTGTTGCTGACGTCCAAGGGGGCGGCGGGCATCACCGGCAGCGGCTTCATCGTGCTCGCGGCCACGCTGTCGGCCGTGGGCGGCGTGCCGGTGGCGGGGCTGGCGCTGATCCTGGGCATCGACCGCTTCATGTCTGAGGCACGAGCCCTGACCAACCTCATCGGCAATGGCGTGGCCACCGTGGTCGTGGGCAAGTGGACCGGCGACCTGGACACCGCGCAGATGCACCGGCAGCTCAACAACGAGACCACCACCGAGGCCGAGGAGCCCGAGAAGGTGCTCGACGCGGTCGACCACCACATGCCGGTCGCCCGGAAGGCCTGACGGTGCAGCCGCGCGAGCACGACATGCCTGCCCAAGCCGCCGCCGCGCACCGCATCGTCGTCGTCGGCGGCGGTGCCGGCGGGCTGGAGCTGGCAACGCGCCTGGGCGATGTGTTCGGGCGGCGCGGGCTTGCCGACGTCACGCTGATCGACCGCAACCGCACCCACATCTGGAAGCCCAAGTTCCACGAGATCGCGGCCGGCAGCATGGACATCGGCGAGCACGAGGTGGACTACCTGGCCCAGTCGCACTGGCACGGGTTCCGCTATCGGGTTGGCGAAATGACCGGGCTCGACCGCGACCGCCGCCTGGTGCACCTCGCCGCCTCGCTCGACGACGAAGGCAGGGAGATCACGCCCCCCCGCACCTTCGCCTACGACACGCTGGTCATCGCGGTGGGCAGCCAGACCAACGACTTCGGCACGCCGGGGGTGGCGCAGCACGCGCTGAAGCTCGAGTCGCACGCCGATGCGCGCCGCTTCCATGCGCGCATGGTCAACGCCTGCATCCGCGCCCATGCGCAGGGCGCGCCGCTGCGACCCGAGCAGCTCAAGGTGGCGATCATCGGCGCGGGGGCGACGGGCGTCGAACTCTCGGCGGAACTGCACCGCACGACGCGCGAGGTGGTGGCCTATGGGCTCGACCGGGTCGACCCGGAGAAGGACATCAAGGTCACGCTGCTGGAGGCGGCACCCCGGGTCCTGCCGGCGCTGCCGGAGCGGATCTCGGTCGCGACGGAGGGGCTGCTGCGCAAGCTCGGGGTCGAAGTCGCCACCGACGCCAAGGTCGCCGAAGTGCGCGAGAGCGAAGTCCGGCTTGCCAACGGCAGCGTCATCCCGGCGGAGCTGATCGTCTGGGCCGCCGGCGTCAAGGCGCCGGACTTCCTCGCGGACATCGCCGGGCTCGAGAGCAACCGCATCAACCAGCTGGTGGTGCGGCCGACGCTGCAGACCACCCGCGACGACGACATCTTCGCCCTCGGTGACTGCGCGGCCTGCGCCTGGCCAGGCGCGAACGGTGGACAAGGCGGCTTCGTGCCGCCACGCGCCCAAGCCGCGCACCAGCAAGCCTCGCACATGCTGGGGCAGATCCGCCGCCGGCTGCAGGGCAAGCCGTTGACGCCCTATGTCTACCGCGACTTCGGCTCGCTGGTATCGCTGGGCGAATTCAGCACCGTGGGCAACATGATGGGCGGCTCCAAAAAAGGCGGCCTGGTCATCGAGGGGCGCTTCGCCCGGCTCATGTACCTCTCGCTCTACAAGATGCACGAGGTGGCGCTGCACGGGTTCGTCAAGACATCGCTCGACACGCTGGCGCGCACGATCGTGCGTCGGACCGAACCCCACGTGAAGCTCCACTGAGCCGCACGTCGATCGCCGCCGGGGCGCGATTCGCCCTGGCGACCACACTTTTCTTCAACCGACGGAGCCCCCCATGGAAGACATCGTCATCGTCGCCGCCGCGCGCACCGCAGTCGGCAAGTTCGGAGGGTCACTCGCCAGGATCCCGGCGGTCGACCTTGGCAGCATCGTGGTCAAGGCCGCGATCGAGCGCGCGGGCATCGACCCGGCTGCCGTCGGCGAAGTGATTCTCGGCCAGGTGCTCGCCGCCGGCTGCGGGCAGAACCCGGCGCGGCAGGCCGGCGTGAAGGCCGGGCTTCCGAAGGAGACGCCGGCGCTGACCGTCAATGCGGTGTGCGGTTCGGGGCTCAAGGCCGTGATGCTCGCCGCGCAGGCGGTGGCCTGGGGCGACAGCGAGATCGTCGTCGCGGGCGGCCAGGAGAACATGAGCGCGGCACCGCATGCGATGCCGAACTCGCGCGACGGCGTGCGCATGGGCGACTGGAAGCTCGTCGACACGATGATCCACGACGGCCTGTGGGACGCCTACAACCACTACCACATGGGCACCACGGCCGAGAACGTCGCGAAGCAGTACGACATCACGCGCGCCCAGCAGGACGCGCTGGCGCTGGCGTCACAGCAGAAGGCGATCGCGGCGCAGGACGCCGGGAGGTTCGCCGACGAGATCGTGCCGGTGCTCCTGCCGCAGAAGAAGGGCGACCCCATCGCCTTCGCGGCGGACGAGTTCATCAACCGCAAGACCAGCGCCGAAGGCCTCGGCGGCTTGCGACCCGCCTTCGACAAGGCGGGGACGGTCACCGCCGGCAACGCCTCGGGCATCAACGACGGCGCCGCGGCGGTAATGGTCATGAGCGCGAAGAAGGCCGCGTCGCTCGGGCTCAGGCCGCTGGCCCGGATCGCCAGCTTTGCGACCACCGGACTCGACCCCGCGACGATGGGCATCGGGCCGGTCAGCGCCTCGCAGAAGGCGCTGGCGCGTGCCGGCTGGAAGGTCGGCGACGTCGACCTCTTCGAGCTGAACGAGGCCTTCGCCGCGCAGGCCTGCGCCGTGAACAAGCTGCTCGACGTGGACCCCGCACGCGTCAACGTGAACGGGGGCGCGATCGCGATCGGGCATCCGATCGGCGCGTCGGGCTGCCGCATCCTCGTCACGCTGCTGCACGAGATGCAGCGGCGCGACGCCCGCAGAGGCCTTGCGAGCCTGTGCATCGGCGGCGGCATGGGCGTGGCGCTGACGCTCGAACGCTGACCCACTATCAACCTAGGAGACGAACATGAGCAAACCCCCGCAACGCGTCGTTCTGGTCACCGGTGGCATGGGAGGCCTGGGCGAGGTCATCTCCGTCAAGCTGGCCGATGCCGGCTACCGGGTGGCGGTGACCTACTCGCCCGGCAACCGCAAGCACGCGGACTGGACCGAGGAGATGAAGGCCAAGGGCTACGACTTTCTCGCCATCGCCTGCGACGTGTCCGACTTCGATTCGTGCGCCAACGCCGTGGCCGCGGTGCAGTCGAAGCTCGGCGCGATCGACGTCCTGGTCAACAACGCGGGGATCACGCGCGACATGACCTTCAAGAAGATGGACAAGGTCAACTGGGACGCGGTGATGCGCACCAACCTCGACAGCCTGTTCAACATGAGCAAGCAGGTGGTCGACGCGATGGCCGAGCGCGGCTGGGGCCGGGTCATCAACGTGTCGTCGGTCAACGGCAGCAAGGGCGCGTTCGGCCAGACCAACTACTCGGCGGCGAAGGCCGGCGTCCACGGCTTCACCAAGTCGCTCGCACTCGAGGTGGCGCGGAAGAACGTGACCGTCAACACCATCTCGCCGGGCTACATCGGCACGAAGATGGTGACGGCGATTCCGAAGGAGGTGCTGGACAGCAAGATCCTGCCGCAGATCCCGGTGGGCCGGCTGGGCAAGCCCGAAGAGGTGGCCGGGCTGATCATCTACCTCGCGTCGGAGGAAGCGGCCTTCGTGACGGGGGCCAACATCGCCATCAACGGCGGCCAGCACATGCAGTGAAGGGCGGGCCAAGGCTGCCGCGCGATCGCCACCTCCCGTGACCCGGAAGCTCGCCCATGGATCCGATACTGCTCGCGCGTGTCCAGTTCGCGGTCAACATCACCTTCCACATCCTGTTCCCGTCGATTTCGATCGCCCTGGGGTGGCTGCTGCTGTTCTTCCGGACGCGCTATCTCGGGTCCACCGGCGCCGCCAAGGACGCCTGGCTGACCGCCTACCGCTTCTGGACCAAGGTCTTCGCGCTGACCTTCGCGCTCGGCGTCGTGAGCGGGATCACGATGAGCTTCCAGTTCGGGACGAACTGGCCGGGCTTCATGGAGCGGGTCGGCAACGTCGCCGGGCCCCTGCTCGGCTACGAGGTGCTGACGGCCTTCTTCCTCGAGGCCGGCTTCCTCGGCGTCATGCTCTTCGGTCACGGCAAGGTGAGCGAACGCCTGCACTTGTTCTCGACGTTCTGCGTCGCCTTCGGCACCACGATCAGCGCGTTCTGGATCCTGGCGCTGAACTCGTGGATGCAGACACCGGCCGGGCACGAGATCGTCAACGGAACGGTCGAGGTACGGGACTGGGTGGAGGTCGTCTTCAACCCCTCCTTCCCGTACCGCTTCGCGCACATGCTGCTGGCCTCGGCACTGACCTGCGCCTTCCTCCTGGCCGGCCTGTCGGCCTGGCAACTGCTCAAGGGGTCGGCGCCGCAGTCGGCGCCCCGCGTCCTGAGAGTCGGGCTGACGCTGGCGGCGGCGCTCGTCCCGCTGCAGATCTTCGTCGGCGACCTGCATGGACTCAACACACTCGAGCACCAGCCCCAGAAGGTCGCCGCGATGGAGGGTGTCTGGCACACGGAGCGCGGGGCGCCGCTGCTGCTGTTCGCGATTCCGGACGACAGTGCGCGCGTCAATCATCTGGAAGTCGGCATCCCGCGCCTGGCGAGCCTGATCCTGACCCACGACCTCGACGGGGAGATCAAAGGCCTGAACGAGTTCCCCGACGCGCATCCGCCGGTCTTCGCCGTGTTTTGGGCCTTCAGGACGATGGTCGGCGTGGGGGTCCTGATGCTGGTGGTCAGCTGGGTCGGCTGGTTCGTGTTCCGCCGCGCGCGCTGGCGCGCCGAAAGGCTGCCTGCGCCGCTGCTCTGGGTGCTGGCGGGCATGACGTTCTCCGGCTGGGTCGCCACCGTCGCGGGATGGTGCGTGACCGAGATCGGTCGCCAGCCGTTCACCGTCTACGGCCTCGTGCGCACGGCAGACATCGCCGCCCAGGTCGCCGCCCCGATGATCGCCTTGACGCTGACGCTGTACGTGCTGCTCTACGCGGCGTTGCTGGTGGCCTATGTCGGCGTGCTCAAGTACATGGCGGAGAAGTCCGAGCGCCTGCTCGCCATCGTGGCGCGTGAGGAAGCCGCCACGCCCGCAGGCGCGATGACGCCGCCGATCGTCGAAGGAGGCACGCCGTGACGACCCTGTCCTGGGACGAGATGCTCCCCGTCGTCTTCATGGCACTGATGGGCCTGTCGATGCTGATGTACGTGGTCAGCGACGGCTACGACCTGGGCGTCGGCATGCTGATGCACCGCGCGACCCCCGCGCAGAAGGACCAGATGATCGCCTCCATCGGTCCGTTCTGGGATGCCAACGAGACATGGCTGGTGCTGGGCGTCGGCATCCTGCTCGTGGCGTTCCCGAAGGCGCACGGCCTGGTGCTGACCGAGCTCTACCTGCCTGTCACCTTGATGCTGGTGGGCCTGATCCTGCGCGGCGTGGCCTTCGACTTTCGGGTCAAGGCCAAGGACGCGCACAAGACCACCTGGGACCGCCTCTTCTTCGCCGGCTCGACGCTGGCGTCCGTCTCGCAGGGCTGGATGCTCGGGCGCTTCGTCAGCGGCTTCGGCGAAGGCTGGAACTACCCGCTCTTCGCCGCGGCGATCGCTGCGGCGCTGCCGATGGCCTATGCCCTGCTCGGCGCGACGTGGCTGGTCATGAAGACCGACGGCGAACTGCAGGAGCTGGCGGTCCGGTGGGCCCGCCAGGCCTGGGGCCCGATGGTCTGCGGCCTGGGCCTGATCTCGATGGCCACGCCCTGGGTCAGCCCGACGGTGCGGGAGCGATGGTTCGTGCTGCCCGACCTCATCGCGCTGTCGGCGATTCCGCTGATGACCGGGGTCGCACTGCTCGCGGTTCGCGGCCTGCTCCGCACGCGAGCGGTTCGCGGCCCGCTGTGCTGGCTGCCGTTCGTGCTGCTGATCATCGTCTTCGTGCTCGGCTTTCTCGGCCTGGCGTTCAGCCTGTACCCGCACGTGGTGATCGACCGCCTGACGATCTGGCAGGCCGCGAGCAGCCCGGCCGCGTTGCAGATGATCCTCGTGGGCGTATGCTTCTCCGTCCCGGCGATCATCGGCTATACGGTGTTCTCCTACTGGGTGTTCAGGGGCAAGATCCGCGAGCTCCGATACGCTTGATGCCTGCGTTCCGACCGCCTCGGCAGGCGCTGCGCGACCCCGGATGACGGTCCTGCGCCGCATCGCCACAGCATGGAAGACACCGCACTCTCCCGCAGTCCCCCGAGACGGCAGGCCGCTCGGCTGCTGTGGGCCGCCCTGGCGTTGGCGCTGGTGCTCGTCGCTGCGGCCGCAGGCCACCGGATCGCCCTGCGCGCCGCGCTGGATGGGGAGCAGGACATCGCCCGCCAGCGCCTGGCGGTGGAAGCCGCGCGGCTCGACGGGCACCTGGCGCGTGTCGAGTACCTGCCGTCGCTGCTGGAGACGTCTTCGGAGGTGATGGGGCTTCTCGCGACGCCGAATGACGGCGCGCTGAAGAAGTCGGTGGGCAACTACCTGCGCTACCTGAACACCCTGGCGGAGGCAGACAACCTCTACGTGCTTCAGTCGTCGGGCCTGGCGATCGCCGCCGCCGACCAGGACCTTCGCGGCACGCCGGTCGGCGAGGACTTCTCCTACCGCCCGTACGTCCGCGACGCGCGGACCCTCGGCCGTGGACGCTTCTACGGCGTGGGCGTCACGAGCGCCCGTGCCGGCTACTACCTCTCGTATGCGCTGCGCGCCGACGGCACGGCGCGGGGCATCGCCACGGTCAAGATCAACCTCGAGAGCGTGGAGCGCGACTGGCGCGAACTGCCGGGCGAGATCCTGGCCATCGACGAGCGGTCGGTCGTGATCCTCTCGACGCGCGACGGGTGGCGCTACCGCCCCCTGCAAGCCTTGTCCGCCGAACAGCTTGCCGAGGTCGCAGAGACGCGCCGCTATGGCAACGCCCCCTTGACCCCGCTCGGCTGGCGCGTCCGGGACACACTCGCCGGCCAGGCCCAGCGCATCGTGCTCGACGGCAGGCACTACGTGAAGACCGAGCACCCGGTCAACGCCGGCCGGTGGCGCCTTGTCCTGCTCACCGACGAGGCGGATGCGCTGACCACCGCGCGCTCGGCGGCGATGATCGCCGCGCTCGTGGCCGCGGTGCTCCTGCTCGGCGCGACGCTGATGGTCGTGCGCAGGCGCGAGATCCAGCAACGGCTGGCCAGCCGCGAGGCGCTGCAGGCCGCGCACGACACGCTCGAGGTCCGGGTCCACGAGCGCACCGCCGAGCTGAGGGCGGCGCAGGACGAACTGGTCCACGCGGGCAAGCTCGCTGTCCTCGGCCAGATGTCGGCAGGCGTGGTGCACGAACTGAACCAGCCTCTGGCCGCCCTGCACACGCTGGCCGACAACGCCCGCGTGCTGATCGACCGCGGGCAGCTGGACGGCGCGCGCACGAACCTCGGCCGCATCGGGCATCTCGTGCAGCGCCTGGCCAAGCTGACGAGCCAGCTCAAGGGGTTCGCGTACAAGTCGAACACGCCCCTGTGGTCGCTGAGCGTGAAAGGCGCGATCGACGAAACGCTTCTCCTGCTGGGGTCGCGCATCAGTGAAGGCGGCGTCGACGTGTCGGTGGACGTGCAGCCGGCCGGCCTGCGCGTACGGGCCGACCAGGCCAGGCTGGAGCAGGTGCTGGCCAATCTGGTCGGCAACGCGATCGACGCGCTCGAAGGCGAGCCGCTGCGGCGGATCGACATCACCGCGGCGGTGCGCAACGGGCTCTGCGAGATCGTCGTCTGCAACTCCGGCCCCTGCGTCGATCCCGACATCATGGCCCGCCTCTTCGAGCCCTTCGTGACGTCCAAGCCGCCCGGCAAGGGGCTCGGGCTCGGGCTGCTCATCTCGACGCACATCGTGCAGGGCTTCGGGGGCGCCATCACCGCGCGCAACCTGTCGCCCCAGGGTGCCGAGTTCACCATCGAACTGCCCGCCGAGACCTCTTCCCCCGTACCCGCATGAGAGACAGGCCCACCCCCCACATCCTGTTCGTCGAGGACGACCCCGACGTGCGCGACGCCAGCGTCCAGGCGCTGCAGCTCGCCGGCCTCGAAGTGAAAACTTTTCGATCCGTCGCCGAGGCGCGAAAGCACGTCGAAGCGGGCGTTCCCGCCGTCGTCGTCTGCGACGTCAAGCTGCCCGGCACGAGCGGCGTCGCCTGGCTGGGCGAGCTGCGCCGGCTGGATGCGGACCTGCCGGTGATCCTGATCACCGGCCACGGCGACATCGCGATGGCGGTGGAAGCCATGCGCGAGGGTGCCTACGACTTCATCGAGAAGCCGTGCTCGGCCGAACGTCTCGTGTCCGTCGTGCGACGTGCGGCCGACCAGCGACGCCTGACGCTCGAGGTGATGTCGCTGCGGCAGCAGCTCGAGTCATGGCAGGGGATCCAGGCGACGCTGATCGGCCGCTCGGCCTCGATGGAGAAAGTCAGGCAGCTGATCCGCAACCTCGCGGCGGCGCCGGTCGACGTGGTCATCTACGGCGAAACCGGCACCGGCAAGGACATCGTCGCGCGCTGCCTGCACAACCACAGCGCGCGCCGCAAGGGGAACTTCGTGCCGGTCAACTGCGGCGGGCTGCCCGAGTCGCTGGTCGACAGCGAGATCTTCGGGCACGAGGCCGGCTCGTTCACCGGTGCGCTGCGCCGCCGGATCGGCAAGTTCGAGCATGCCAGCGGCGGTACCCTGTTCCTCGACGAGATCGAGAGCATGCCGCTGGCGATCCAGGCCAAGTTGCTGCGCTCGCTGCAGGACCGCGTCATCGAGCGGGTGGGGTCGAACGAATCGGTGCAGGTCGACGTGCGCATCGTGGCCGCGAGCAAGGACGACCTGCGGCTCCTAAGCGAGCAGAAGCGGTTCCGCTCCGATCTGTACTTCCGGCTGGGCGTGGCCTTCATCGAGCTACCGCCCTTGCGCGAGCGCAGGGAAGACATCCCGCTGCTGTTCGAACACTTCGTGCTGCAGGCGGCCCGTCGGTACGACCGGGGCGCGCCGATCATCGACGACCCCACGATCTCCTCGCTAATGACCCACGACTGGCCGGGCAACGTCCGCGAGCTTCGCAACGTTGCCGACCGCTTCGTGCTCGGGGTCCTCGATGCCGATGTCTCCAGGACGGTCGGCTGCGCCGAGCGTCAAGTCGCGCTGCCCGAGCAACTCGAACGCATCGAGCGGGCGCTGATCGTCGAGTGCCTGCGTCGACACCGCGGCGACATCCTGAGCAGCTCGCAGGCGCTCGGGGTCCCGAAGCAGACGCTGTACGACAAGGTGCGCCGGCTGCACATCGACACGCACGAGTTCCGCTGAGCCCTCGGCCCGAAGGCGAGGCAGTCCGTCACGGCGCGGGCCGCCCCGCTTCAGCCGCCCTGCGACGCGACGCGCCGGCCCGCCTCCCAGCCGCCGCCCAGCGCCCGCACCAGGCCCACCGTCGCCTGCGCCTGCGCCGCCCTCACCTGCAGCGCCTGGCGCCGGTTGGCGAGCTCGCTGCGCTGCGCGTCGAGCAGCTCGAGCTGGCTGACGAAGCCGCCGCGGTAGCGCGCGTCCGACAGCACGGTGGCGCGGCTCGCGGCGGCGACGGCACGCGTCTGCGCGTCGGCCTGCGCGGCCAGCAGGTGCAGCGCCGCGAGCTGGTCCTCGACGTCGCGCACCGCGCCCAGCACCTGCTCGCGGTAGCCTGCCAGCGCCAGGTCGAGCTCGGCACTTGCGCGCTCGACCTCGGCCTCGCGCCGCCCGCCGTCGAAGAGCGGCACCGACAGCAGCGCGCCGATGCCCCAGGCGCGCGCCGACCACTGGAAGAGCTGGCCCAGCTCGGCCGAGGCGACGCCGCCCGAGGCGGTGAGCGCGAGGCTCGGGAACCAGGCCGCGCGCGCGATGCCGACCCGCTCCTGCGACGCCATCAGGCTCTGCTGGGCGGCGGTCACGTCGGGCCGGCGCGTCAGCAGGGTCGACGGCAGGCCGGCGGGGATCACCGGCAGCGCGCCCGCCCAGCCGGCGTCGGGCACGAGCGCGAAGTCGGAGGCCGCGGCGCCGACCAGCACCGCCAGTGCATGCTCGAGCTCGGCGCGGCGGCGGTCGAGCGCGATCGCGTCCGACTCGGTGGTCGCGACCTGGGTGTGCACCCGCGCCAGGTCGAGTTCGGCGACGTCGCCGGCGGCGTGCCGCCGCTCGGTCAGACGCAGCGTGTCCTCGTAGGCGACGAGCGTGCGGCGCACCAGGTCGCGCTCGCTGTCGAGCGCGCGCAGCGCGAGGTAGGCCTGCGCGACGTCGGCCTGCACGACGAGGCGGGTGCTCTGCAGCAGCGCGGCGCTCGCCTGGGCGTCGAGCGCGGCGGCGCGGCTGGCGGCCGAGAGGCGGCCGAAGAGGTCGAGCTCGTAGCGGAGGTCGGCGCCCGCGCTCAGCACGGTCGCCGGCCGCGCCGGCGCGCCGGACGCGGCATCGGTCGCGCGCGAGGCGCCGGCACCGAGGCCGACCTGGGGCAGGGGGTCGGCGTCGCGCGAGCGCAGCAGCGCCCTCGCCTCGCGCAGCCGCGCGGCGGCGACCGCGAGCTGCGTGTTGGCCTCGGCCGCGCGGCGCAGCAGGCCGTCGAGCACCGGGTCGTCGAAGGCCTGCCACCACTCGCCGCGTGCGTCGGGCTCGGCCGGCGGCGCGATCGTCCAGCGGCCGTCGCCCTCCTTGAAGGCGGCGGGCGCGGCGGGCAGGCGCGCGGGGTCGACCGGCTCGGGCGTCGCGCAGGCGGCGAGCACGGCGGCCACGAGCAACGCGGGCCACAGCCGGCGCCGCGCGCCGCGGGCGGTCGGCCTCGTCGGGAGGCTGGGGTTCATACGCTTCACTCCTTGGGTCAGATGGGCACGGCTCGCGCCGAAGCGCGTCACTCGTGCAGGCCGCGCGGCGCGGCGGGCAGCGGCCGCGCGTCGCCGCTGCCGGAGCCTTCGCGGCCGCTCTCGCCATCGCGTCCGTCGCCGAGGCTCGCCAGCCCGGCCGGCGCCTCGCCGTGCGGCACCTGGCCGTGCAGCTTCAGCGGCCGGTTGCCGGTGAGCGCGCGCAGCGCGACGTAGAACACCGGCGTCAGGAAGAGGCCGAAGCCCGTCACGCCGATCATTCCGGCGAACACCGCGATGCCCATCGCCTGGCGCATCTCGGCGCCCGCGCCGGTGGCCAGCACCAGCGGCAGCACGCCCATCACGAAGGCGAGCGAGGTCATCAGGATCGGCCGCAGCCGCAGCCGTGCCGCCTCGATCGCCGCCTGCAGCGGCCGCCGCCCCGCGAACTCGAGCTCGCGCGCGAACTCGACGATCAGGATCGCGTTCTTCGCCGAGAGCCCGACCAGCACCACCAGCCCGATCTGCGTGAAGACGTTGTTGTCGCCGCCGCCGAGCCAGACGCCGGTCATCGCCGCCAGCAGGCCCATCGGCACGATCAGGATGATCGCCAGCGGCAGCGTCAGGCTCTCGTAGAGCGCGGCCAGCACCAGGAAGACGAGCAGCACCGCGAGCGGGAAGACGAGCAGCGCCGAGTTGCCGGCCAGGATCTCCTGGTAGGTCAGGTCGGTCCACTCGAAGGCGATGCCGGGCGGCAGCGTCTCGGCCGCGATGCGCTCGACCGCCGCCTGCGCCTGGCCCGACGAGTGGCCGGGCGCGGCCGCGCCGTTGACGTCGGCGCTGAGGTAGCCGTTGTAGCGCATCGCCCGCTCGGGGCCGAAGCTGGTCTCGATCTTCAGCAGCGCGGACAGCGGCACCATCTCGCCGCTCGACGCGCGCACCTTCAAGAGGCCGATGTCCTCGGCCCGCGCGCGGTACGGAGCGTCGGCCTGCACGCGCACGCTGTAGGTCCGCCCGAAGCGGTTGAAGTCGTTGACGTAGAGGCTGCCGAGGTAGACCTGCATCGTCTCGAAGATCGAGGCCACCGGCACGCCGAGCTGGCGCGCCTTGGTGCGGTCGATGTCGGCGAAGAGCTGCGGCACGTTGACCTGCCAGCTGGTGAACAGGCCCGTCAGCTCCGGTGCCTGGCCGGCTTTCGCCATGAAGGCCTTGACGGCGGCGTCGGTCGCCTGCTGGCCGAGCGAGGCGCGGTCCTCGATCTGCAGCTTGAAGCCACCGGTCTGCCCGATGCCCGACACCGGCGGCGGCGGGAACATCACGATGAAGGCCTCCTCGATGCCGGCGAAGGCTTCGTTCAGCTGGGTCGCCACCGCGCCCCCGCTCTGGTCGGCGCGGCGCCGCTCGTCGAAGGGCTTGAGCATCGCGAAGGCGATGCCGGCGTTCGAGCTGTTCGTGAAGCCGTTGATCGACAGGCCCGGGAAGGCGAGCGAGCCCTCGATGTTCGGGTTGTCTTTCATGATCGCGCCCATGCGCTGGATCACGGCCTCGGTGCGGTCGAGCGTCGCGCCGTCGGGCAGTTGCGCGAAGCCGATCAGGTACTGCTTGTCCTGCATCGGCACGAAGCCGCTCGGCACCGCCTTGAAGAGGCCGACGGTCAGCGCGACCAGCCCCAGGTAGAGGGCGAACATCAGCGCCTTGCGCGACAGCACGCCGCCCAGGCTCGCGCCGTAGCGCTCGGCGCCGCGCCCGAACAGGCGGTTGAAGCCGCGGAAGAGCCAGCCGAAGGCGCGGTCCATCCCGCGCGTCAGCGCGTCCTTCGGCGCGTCGTGGCCCTTCAGCAGCAGCGCGGCCAGGGCCGGCGAGAGCGTCAGCGAATTGATCGCCGAGATCACCGTCGAGATCGCGATCGTCACCGCGAACTGGCGGTAGAACTGCCCGGTGAGCCCGCTGATGAAGGCCAGCGGCACGAACACGGCCACCAGCACCAGGGCGATCGCGATGATCGGCCCCGACACCTCGCGCATCGCGCGGTAGGTCGCCTCGCGCGGCGCGAGCCCGGCGGCGATGTTGCGCTCGACGTTCTCGACCACGACGATCGCGTCGTCGACCACGATGCCGATCGCCAGCACCAGCCCGAACAGGCTCAGCGCGTTGATCGAGAAACCCAGCAGGTAGAGCACGCCGAAGGTGCCGACCACCGACACCGGCACCGCCAGCAGCGGGATGATCGAGGCGCGCCAGGTCTGCAGGAACAGGATCACGACCAGCACCACCAGCGCCACCGCCTCGAGCAGCGTGTGCGTCACCGAATCGATCGAGGCACGCACGAACTGCGTCGGGTCGTAGGCGATGCGCCACTCGACGCCTTCGGGCATCTGGCGGCCCAGCTCCTCCATCGTCGCGCGCACCGCGGCCGAGATCGCGAGCGCGTTCGAGCCCGGCGCCTGGAAGACGCCGGTGCCGACCGCCTGGTCGTTGTCGAGCAGCGAGCGCAGCGAGTAGTCGGCCGCACCGAGCTCGATGCGGCCCAGGTCGCGCAGCCGCACGACCTGGGACGACGGCGCGCCGTCGGCCCCGCTCGCCTTGACGATGATGTCGCCGAAGTCCTCCTCGTTGACGAGGCGGCCGCGCGCGTTGACCGAGAGCTGCAGGTCGACCCCCGGCACCGAGGGCGAGGCGCCGACGACGCCGACCGCGGCCTGCAGGTTCTGGCCGCGGATCGCCTCCACCACGTCGCCGGCCGAGAGCCCGCGCTGGGCAACCTTCTGCGGGTCCAGCCAGACGCGCATCGCGTACTCGCCGCCGCCCCAGGTCTGCACCTGGCCGACGCCGGGGATGCGCGCCAGCCGGTCCTTGACGTTGAGCAGCGTGTAGTTGCGCAGGTAGTTGGCGTCGTAGCGGCCGTTGGGCGAGACGAGGTGGACGACCATCGTCAGGTCGGGCGAGCTCTTCACCGTCGTGATGCCGAGGCGGCGCACCTCCTCGGGCAGGCGCGGCTCGGCCTGCGAGACGCGGTTCTGCACCAGCTGCTGCGCCTTGTCGGGGTCGGTGCCGAGGCGGAAGGTGACGGTCAGCGTCAGCTGGCCGTCGGTGGTCGCCTGGCTGCCCATGTAGAGCATGTCCTCGACGCCGTTGATGCTCTCCTCGAGCGGCATCGCGACCGTCTCGGCGATCACGCTCGGGTTGGCGCCCGGGTAGCGCGCCGAGACGACGATCGACGGCGGCACCACCTCCGGGTACTCGGAGATCGGCAGCGCCCGCATCGCGAGCAGCCCGCCGAGGAAGATCAGCAGCGAGAGGACGCCGGCGAAGATCGGCCGGTCGATGAAGAAGCGCGAGAGGTTCATGGCGGGGGCCCGGCAATGCGCTGCCCGCCCCGGCGCCTCGTGAGCGGCCGGAGGGTCAGACGGGAGATCGGTGGGGGTCTGGCGGCGCCGGGGACGGCGGCCGCGGCGAATGGCCGCGGCCTGCCCCGGCGGTCAGCCTCGACAGGGGGGCGGGCGGCGTTTCATGACTTCGGCGCTGCGGGCGGCTCGCCGGCGCTGGCGACCGGCTTGCCGTCCATCGCCACCGGCTGCGGTGCCAGCGTCGCGCCCGGCCGCACGCGGTGCAGGCCGTTGACGACGATGCGCTCGTCGGCCTTCAGGCCCGAGGTCACCATGCGCAGGCCGTCGACCGGCGCGCCGAGCGTCACCTCGCGGTAACTCGCCTTCTGGTCCGCGCCGACGACGAGGACGAACTTCTTGTCCTGGTCGGTGCCGATCGCGCGCTCGCTCACCAGCAGTGCCGGCGTCGCCTGCGCGCGGCCGAGCCGCACGCGCGCGAACTGGCCGGGCATCAGCACGCCGTCGCGGTTGTCGAACACCGCGCGCACGCGCACCGTGCCGCTCGCCGCGTCGACCTGGTTGTCGATCAGCTGCAGGCGGCCTTCATGCGGCGTGTCGTGCGGCGTCTCCGCATCGGCCACCGTGCCCATGCGCACCGGGATGCGGTCGAGCGCGCGGCGCGAGGCGGCCAGGGCCCGCGCGACCGTCTGCTCGTCGGCGTCGAAGCTGGCGTAGATCGGGCTCACCGAGAACAGCGTGGTCAGCACCGGCGCGCCGGGCCCGGCCGAGACCAGGTTGCCGACCGTCACCTCGAGCCGGCCGACGCGGCCGGCCACCGGCGCGCGCAGCTGGGTGTAGCCCAGGTCGAGCCGCGCCGCGCGCAGGGCCGCCTGCGCGGCGCGCAGCTGGGCCTCGGCCTCGGCAAAGCCGTTGACGCGGTCGTCGAGCTCGCGTTGCGCGATCGCGCGGTCCTGCCACAGGCGATCGGCGCGCTCGCGCTCGCTGCGCGTGTAGGTCAGCCGCGCCTGCGCAGAGATCACCTGCGCCTCGAGGCGGTCGACCTCGGCCGCGTAGGGCGCGGGGTCGATCGTCAGCAGCAGCGCGCCCTTGTCGACCAGCGCGCCCTCGCGGAAGTGCACCGACTGCACCGCGCCCGAGACGCGGGCCCGCACGTCGACGCGCTCGACCGCCTCGAGCCGGCCGGAGAACGCCTGCCAGACCGCGACGTCGCGCTGCACGACGGTGGCCACCGAGACCGGCGTCGCCGGCGGCGCGGCCTCCGCCGGCGTGGCGACGGCGTGCGGCGACTGCAGGATCGCGAAAGCGCCGCCGAGCGCGATCACCGCCGTCGCGGCCGTGCCGGCGATCCACAGGCGCCGCCGGCGCGCCGGCGCGGCCTGCGCCGCTGGATCGACGCGGGCGCGCCGCGGGCGGGGTGTCGGCTTCTGCTCGGTGTCGAAAGCAGGGGGGGTCTTGGAGGTGTTCATCGTGGGCTCCTCTCAGGCCTAGACGATTCAGAGTCGGGATCTGCGACAGCCGCCGGGGCTGTCTGCAAAAAAGACGGCGATAGAAAGTCCTTCAGGTGCCCGCGCAGGGCCTCGGCCCAGGCCCGACAGTCGGCCTCGGCGTCGGCACCGGTCTCGTAGGTGACGGGCCAACCCGTCTCGCCGCCGAGGCGGGCGAAGCGCACCGCGACACCCGCCGCACCGAGGCGCGCGGCGTAGGCACGCGTCTCGTCGCGCAGCGGGTCGTCGCCGGCGGTGATCAGCAGCGTCGGCGGCAGGCCGGCCAGGCGCAGCGAGCGGCCCGGGGCCGCGTAGGGGTGCAACGCGTCATCCGGCCGCGACAGGTAGCAGCGCCAGCCCTCGGCCCAGAGGCAGTCGCCCTCGCCGACATGGGCGTCGCGCGCCGAGGCGGTGCCGAGGCAGGTGTCGAGCATCGGCGACAGCAGGATCTGCCCCGCGAGCGCCGGCCCGCCACGGTCGCGCGCCATCATCGCGACCGCCGCCGCCAGGTTGCCGCCGGCCTCCTCGCCCGCCAGCCACAGCGTGGCGCCCTCGCCCGCCAGCCGCGTGCGGCGGCGCGCGATCACCTCCAGCGCCGCATGCGCGGCCTCCACCGCGGCCGGGAAGGGTTCGGCCGGTGCCAGCGGATAGTCGATCGACACGACGACGGCACCGGCCCCGGCGACGAGGCGCGACATGCAGGCCCCGCTGTCGAGCCCGCCCGAGACGAAGCGCCCGCCGTGCAGGTGCAGCACCAGCGGCTGCGCGGCCGCCGCCCCGCAGCGCAGGCCTTTGCGCTCGCCGTAGATCCGTGCGTCGAGCGTCCGGCCCCCGGCCAGCCGCAGCGTCTCGTCGCGCTCGGCGATCGGCGGCGACGGGGTGGCAGTGAGGGGCGGGACGGCCGGGACGGGCATGGCGATTTCCTTCAAGTCCTCCGGGGCATGGCGACGCCTGCGCCAGTGGCATCGGCCCTGGCGGCGCGGGATCGTTCCGGATGCTCGAAAGATAGAGGCCGGGGCGCGGTCCGGAAAGAGCCTTGCGGCTCATGCTGCATTTCAGTCCGCACAACAATCGCGGCGGGCCGAATGGGCCTGCCACGCGTGCTTTCTTTCCCTCGGCGGAACAATCGCGCCAAAAGCACCGTGCGGCGCGCCGCAACGGCGACGCAATCATCCCGAGGGAACGACGAATGGACCGATTCGCCGCGATGCAGGCCTATGTGCGCGTTGTCGAGACCGGCAACTTCAGCAAGACCGCCGACTTGATGGGCCTGCCCAAGCCCTCGGTGACGCGCCAGATCCAGTGGCTCGAGGGCCATCTGCACACCAAGCTGCTCAACCGCACGACGCGCCGCGTCACGGTGACGCCCGACGGCGCGGCCTACTACGAGCGCGCGCTGCGCCTGCTCGGCGACCTCGACGAGCTCGAGGGCAGCATGTCGGCCGCCAAGGCGACACCGCGCGGGCGCCTGCGCATCGACGTGGGCACCGGCATCGGCCGCCTCGTGCTGCTGCCGGCACTGCCCGACTTCCATGCGAAGTACCCCGAGATCCAGATCGACCTGGGGGTCAGCGACCAGGTGATCGACCTCGTCGGCGAGAACGTCGATGCGGTGCTGCGCAGCGGCACGATCAGCGACGAGTCGCTCGTCGCGCGCCGCCTGGCCGAGGTGCAGTTCATCGCCGCCGCCTCGCCGGCGTACCTGAAGCGCCACGGCACGCCGACGCACCCGCTCGACATCGAGAGCCCGGCGCACCGCATGGTCGGCTTCTTCTCGACCCGCACCGGCCGCACCTACCCGATGGACTTCAACCGGGACGGCGAGCGCCACGAGATCAAGGGCCGCCACCTCGTCTCGGTCAACGACGGCGACGCCTACGTCACCGCCGGCCTGCTCGGCCTGGGCGTGCTGCAGGGCCCGAGCTTCATGCTGCAGGACCACATCGCCCGCGGCACGCTCGTCCCGGTGCTGGCCGAGTGGAGCGTCGACCCGTTGCCGCTGCACGTCGTCTACCCGCCGAACCGCCACCTGTCGACCAAGCTGCGCGTCTTCGTCGACTGGGTGGCGGCGCTGTTCGCGGGCAACGACCTGATGCAGCGGTGCTCGACGCTGCCGTGGTGCCGTGAAGGCGGGCCTTGCGCCGAGCCGGTCGAGGGCTCGGTGCAGGAGGCGGTGGCCGTGATGACCGACGCATAGCCGGAGCGCCGGAGCGCCCGGCCCAAGGCCTCAGGCGGCGGCCCGCCGACGAGGCCGGTGTCGTCCGGGTTCGAGGTGGGGAGCAGCCCGCCGGGCCGGCGCGACAGGGGCCGCCCGCCGCAGCGGGCGGATCCCGCGGGACTAGCGACCCGACGCGTCGGCAGGTTTCGGCGCGACGTTTCGTCTGAACGCCGCGCCGGGCAGGCCCTGCTGCCGGAAGCCGTGAAAGGCGTGGGCATCCCGCTTCGCAGGGGTGACGTCCCCGCGGGGCGACGCTGCCGCCCGTTCACGCGCGGCGGCCGCCGCCGGCTGCGCCAGCAGCGCCGCCTCGCAATGCGCCGCCGTCGCCTCGTCGACGCCCAGCGCACTGCGCCAGCGGCCCACCTCGTAGGCCAGGAGCCAGACGTCGACGTAGAAGTTCTCGCCGGAGAAGTCGTCGCGCGAGGACGAACGCACGAGCCCGATCGCCTCGTCGTACGAATCGAGCCGGTCGCGCGTCGCGTGCTGGCCGCCGCCGCCCGAGTAGCGCAGCGTCTCGTCCCACAGTGTCTCGACGTCGACGACGTTGAAGCGGCCGGCCGGCGTGTCCACCGTCGCGGCGCCGGCGACATGCACCGTCTCGGTCGCGTCGTAGCGCTCGTTGCGGCCGTCGCGGTCGATGTCTTCGCCCGCATCGGCATCGCGCAGCACCAGTGAATCGTAGGTGTCACCGGTGACGAAGGGCAGGCGGAACAGGGCCTGGAAGTCGGTCCCGACGCCCTCGCCGGACAGGTAGTCGACGCCTCGGTCCGAGGCCCAGTAGACGGCCTCGGCCGCCTCGCCGTTCGAGTAGTCGATGCGCAGCACGCGGGCGACGCGGCCGGCGCGCACGACCGTGCCGCCGACGGTCTCGACATTGACGCCGAAGCTGCGCCCCGGGCAGTCCGGGTTCGCCGGGTCGCAGCCGATGTCGCTCGCCCACACGCCCTCGACGCAGTAGGCGCGGCGGTCGCCGGGCGCGAGCGGGAAGTACGGCGCGTCCTCGATCGTCTCGACCGGGGCCCGTGCCCCGCCGTCACCGCCCCCGCCGCAGGCGGCGAGGGCGAGCGTCGCCGCGGCGGCGAGGCGCCCGCCGGCGGAACGCCAGCCCGACGCTGGCGGGCTTTCGCCAGGCGCCGGAGCGCGCGCGGTCACACCGCTGCGATCCATGCCGCGGCCATCCACGCGGTTGCCAATCCTCTCGCCGCACATCGACATCGTCCGACTCCACGCCCCTGCAGTCCCTTCACAACGGGCGGCGCGCTAGCATCGTTGACGCTGCCGCCGGCCAAAGGCGGCATCCGGCCTGCAGCGACCACCCTGGTCCGCATCTTCGCAACGGCGCGGCGCGCCATGGTTTCGAAAGGTCTCGGGATGCAACACCGCCCGCTCGGCTCCACCGGCTTCTCGATCGCCCCGATCGTCTTCGGCGGCAACGTCTTCGGCTGGACGATCGACGAGAAGACCAGCTTCTCGGTGCTCGACGCCTTCCTGGTCAACGGCTTCGACGCGATCGACACCGCCGACATCTACTCGGTCTGGGTGCCCGGCCACCAGGGCGGCGAGTCGGAGACGATCATCGGCCGCTGGCTCAAGGCCCGGCCGAGCCGGCGCGACCGGGTCAAGCTGTTCACCAAGGTCGGCATGGAGATGGCGCCCGACCGCCAGGGGCTGTCGGCGCGCTGGATCGCGCAGTCGATCGACGGCTCGCTGCGTCGCTTGAACGTCGATCGGGTCGACCTCTACTTCTCGCACCGCTTCGACCCCGCGACGCCGCACGAGGAGACGCTCACCGCCTACGCGAAGCTGATCGACGCGGGCAAGGTGCGCGCGATCGGCGCCTCGAACTTCGACGCGGCTCAGCTCGGCGAGGCACTGCGCGTCGCCCGCGAACGCCGCCTGCCCGCCTACCAGGTGCTGCAGCCCGAGTACAACCTGGTCGACCGCGCGTCGTACGAAGGCCCGCTGCGCGAGCTGTGCATCCGCGAAAGGCTCGGCGTCGTCACCTACTACAGCCTGGCCTCGGGCTTCCTGAGCGGCAAGTACCGCTCGAAGGACGACCTCAAGGGCCGCGCCCGCGGCGGGCGGGTCGAGCGCTACCTGGACGATGCGCGCGGCCTCGCGGCGCTGAAAGCGCTCGACGAGGTCGGCGCCGCGCACCGTGCGGCACCGGCCGAGGTGGCGCTGGCCTGGCTGATCGGCCGCGAAGGCGTCACCGCGCCGATCGCCAGCGCGACGAGCCCGCAGCAGGTCGAGAGCTTCGCGAAGGCGGCGGCGCTGCGCCTCGCGCCCGGGGAGCGGCAGGCGCTGGACGCCGCGGTCGGCTGAACCCGTTCGGCGACCGTTCGGCCCGGTCAGCGATCGATCGCCAGTGCGTCGAGGCAATGCGCCAACGCCCGCGAGGCCGTGACGCGCAGCCGGTCGAAGGCCTCGCCCTGCAGTTCCTCCTTCAACCCTTCGGACAGCGCGCGCGCCGCGTCGGCAAGGGCGGCCGCACCGATCGTCTGCGCCAGGCCCTTCAGGTCGTGCACGTGGCGGTGCGCCGCCGTGAGGTCCCCGCGCGCCAGGGCCGCGTCGAGCTGTGCGTCGAAGTTGCGCAGCGTGCCGGTCGCCTCGTCGAGCACGCGTTCGTAGAGGCCGGGCCGCTCGCGCAGGCGCTGGCGCGCGACGTCGACCTGCTGGCTCGGCAACGACGCGAGGCGGGCGATGCGCGGGTCGGCCGGCGCATCGCCCGCGGGCGACGGCGACGGCCGCACCCCCGCGGTCGCGTCGACGATCCCCATCGGCGCACTGCCGGCGTGGCGTGACATCAGCGACAACAGCTGGGTGCGGGTGAAGGGCTTGGCGAGGTAGTCGCTGCATCCGGCCTGCAGCGCGATCTCGGCCTCGCCGGGCTGCGCATTGGCGGTCAGCGCGACGATCGGCGTCGGGGCCAGCCCCTGCTGCTGCTCGTAGCGCCGGATCTGGCCGGTGGCCTCGTAGCCGTCCATGCGCGGCATCTGCACGTCCATCAACACCAGGTCGTAGCGCCGGCTGGTGAAGCGCTGCACCGCCTCGATGCCATCGCCGACGACGTCCAGCCGGTAGCCGCCGTCCTCCAGGAAGGTCTGCACCAGCAGCACGTTGTAGCGGTTGTCGTCGGCCATCAGCACCTGCAGCCCGGCCTTCGGCGGCGAAAAGCCGCTCACCTCGCTGTCCTGCCAGTCCTCGACCGGCGCCTGCCCCGTCGCGGGCAGCGCGAGCTCGACGCCGAAGCGCGCACCGCGCCCCTCCTCGCTCTGGACGTCGACCTCGCCGCCCATCATCTCGGCCAGCCGGCGGCAGATCGTGAGGCCGAGCCCCGTGCCGCCGAAGCGGCGGGTGATGCTGCTGTCCGACTGGGTGAAGGCCTGGAACACCGCCGACAGCCGGTCGGCCGGGATGCCGATGCCGGTGTCGGCCACCTCGAAGCGCAGACGCTCGCCGCCAGCGCGTCGCAGGGTGAGCGTGACGCTGCCGGTGGCGGTGAACTTGACCGCGTTGGACATCAGGTTGCGCAGGATCTGGCTCAGCCGCTTCGGGTCGCCGAGCACGACCTCGGGCAGGTCGGGCGCGACGTCGGTGCGCAGCAGCAGGCCCTTCTGCGCCGCGCGCGCCTCGAACATCGCGACCTGCGAGGCGACCAGTTGCGACAACGAGAAGGGCCGCGGATTGATCTCGAGCTGGCCGGCCTCGATCTTCGACAGGTCGAGCAGGTCGTTCAGGATCTCCATCAGCTGGCCGCCGGCGGCGCGGAACAGCTCGACGTGGCGGCGCTGCTGGGAGTCGAGCGGCGAGGCCGCGAGCAGTTCGGCCGATCCGAGCAGCGCGTGCATCGGCGTGCGGATCTCGTGGCTGATGTGGGCGAGGAACTCGTTCTTCAGGCGGTTGGCCTGCTCGGCCGCCTCGCGCTCATGCTCCAGGCGCTGTCGCAGCGCCGACTGCCCGAGGCGCCAGCGCAACGCCGCGAGCGCCGCGCCCGCGAGCAGCGTCAAGACCGGCCAGGTGATGTCCGACAGCTGGCTCGCGTGGCGCGCCAGCAGCGCATCGAGCCCGACCAGCAGCACGAGCGCGAACGCCGACCAGGCGAGGTCGCGCCGCAGCGAGCTGGTGCCGCGCCAGGCGGCGATGCCGGGCGGCAGCAGCGTCAGCAGCAGCCAGGCGAGGTCGAGCGGCGGCCGCGGCCAGCGGTAGAGCCGCTGTGCGTCGAGCTGCTGGTAGACGGTGGCGAAGAGCGCGCTGGGATCGACCGGCCCGGCCGGTGTGCTGACCGGGTCCTTCAGGCCGGCGACGCTGGTGCCGACGAAGACGACGCGGCCGCGGATGCGCTCGCGCAGCTGGGCCTCGGCCGCGGCCGGGGTGGCGCCCAGCGCGGCCTGCATCACCGTGCCGAAGTCGACCTCGGGCGGCAGCGTCCCGGCGGCGAGGAAGTGCGGCCTGATGCGGCCCTGCTCGTCGATCGACCAGCGGTGGCCGCGGACGCGCAGGGCGCCGTCCTCGCAGTGCAGGTCGGCCAGCGACTGGCCGTGTACCGCCAGCCAGGCGGCCAGCGGCAGCACCGGCAGCAGGCCGGCCTGGGTGTCGAACAGCGTCGGCAGCGCGCGCAGGACGAGGTCGGTGTCGCCCGGCACGGTGACCATGCCCACGCGGCCGGCGCCGAGCGCCGCCGGCCCCTCCACGGCCCAGACCGGCAGCGCCACGCCCTGCCCCGGATAGGCCGGGCAGCCTGCCGGCCGCGCCGGCCCTTCGGCGGCCGCCGCGCGCTCGGCGCGGGCGGTCGGGGGCTGGGTCGGCAACGCGCTGGCGGCCAGCACCACCGGGCCGTGGGCACCGGCGAGGAAGCGCCGGAACGCCTCGTCCCCGTTGCGCGGGTCGGCGAACACGATGTCGAACACGACGGCCTGGGCGCCGGCGTCGAACAGGTAGCCGCCGAGCAGCGCATAGGCGTCGTGGCCGAACGGCCAGGGGCCGAAGCGCGAGCGCTGGGTGCGCAGCGACTCCTCGTCGATGTCGACCACCAGCACGCCCTCGGGCGCCTTGTCCAGCGCGGTGCTACGCATCTGCAGGTCGCTGCCCCAGTGCTGCAGGCGCTCATGGCCGAGCAGCCAGGTGAGCGCGGCGCCGAGCACCAGCGCCAGGCCCCAGCGCAGCCACTCGCCACGCCAACCCGGCGCGGACCAGGCGGGCCGGTCGCGCCTGAGGCCTGCCCTGGTACTCACAGAATCAACAGCAGCGTGCCGAGCACCGGCAGGAAGCGCCAGAGCGGGAAGGGATGAGGCACCTCGAAGGTCTGCGGCGTGCCGTAGGGTCCCGCGAAGCCCTCCTCGTCCACCGTGCGCACGCGCATCGCGTAGCGGCCCGGCGCCAGGGCGTCGAAGCTCACCGCGGGCGCATCGACCCGGCGTTCGACGAGCGGTGCCGCGAAGGCCCCAGGGTCGCCGGAGTCGCCGCCCTCGGCCAGCTGCACGTCGTAGCGGTCGCCCGCGTGGCGTGACACCCAGCGGAAGACGCGGTCGCCCGCCGCCCCGGTCGACGGCTCCACCTGATCCGGGCTGGCCGGGACCGGCCGGAGCTCGAATCCGACCGCGTCGCCCCAGGGCCCTTGCTCGCCGTCGGGCGCGATGCTCGCGAGGCGCCAGTGCCAGCGCCCCGGCGCGAGGGCGACCTCGTCCTCGGTGTCGCGCAGGTCGTCCCGGTCGACCGCGAGCGGCGCGGCGAAGTCCGCCGTCGCGGCCACCTGCAGCCGGTAGCGTGCCGCCGCCGGCGAGCGCGCCCAGGCCAGGCGCGCGGCCTCGCCATGGACCCGGCTGTCCGGCGCGGGCCGGCTGCTGAAGGGCGCCTCCGGCCGCGCGTTCAGCTCGAAGACATGCTGGGCGCTACGCCCCTCCAGCCCGGAGCCGTCGATGCCGCGCACCCGCAGCACGTAGCGGCCGTCGGGCAGGTCCGCCCAGCGCGCACGCGGCGTGGCGAAGCGGTCGTCGAGCAGGCGGCGCTCGAGGCCGGCGTCGGCGAAGACCTGGGCGCGGTAGGCGTCCGCCCCGACCGCGCCCGCCCCCCCGGCCCCGCCGACGGCAGGCCACGCGAAGTCGAGCGGCAGGCGCTCGATCAGCGCCGGCAGTGCGGCCAGGTCGGGTGCCGCCGCCAACGGTTGCGGCCGCAGCGGGCCCGCCTGGCCCTCATCGCGCCGCAGGCCCTCGCCGGCGTCGAGCACGGCGCCGCGCCGGGCCGATGAGCGCCCGGCGGCGCCTGCCGCGGGCAGTTGCGCGGCGACCCGGCCCTCGGTCACCTCGGCGAACGCGGAACCGCTGTCGGCGCGGACGCGGAAGTCGGTGCCGCGCACGCCGAGCGTCAGCTGCGGCGTCTTGACGCGAAAGCGCGGCGCGCCGCCCGGGTTGGGTGTGACACGGGTGTCCGCCTCGCCTTCGTCGAGTTGCAGGTCGGCGTCGACCACGCCGCTGGCGCCGAGCACGAGCAGGCGGTCGACACGCAGACGGCTGCCGCCACCGACCAGCACGCGGCTGCCGTCGGCCAGGCGCAGCGTCGCCTCGGCGTCGGTGGCCGAGACCAGTGAGTCGCCGGCGCTCAGCTCGTCGCCGACGGCCAGGAGCTTCTCCTCACCGGTGCCCTCGGCCAGCCGCGTCACCTTGCCCTTGACGAAGACGATGCTCGCGACGCCGGCCTGCGGCTGCAGCCAGGCCACCGGCATGCGCAGTTCGCTGTCCGGCTCGAGACGCAGCGGGTCCTGGACGCGGTTCAGGTGCTGCAGCCGCTTCCAGCCGATCTGCGGCCGCAGGTACTGGCGCGTGAGGTCGAACAGGTTGTCGCCGGGGCGCACCCGGTAGCTCCAGGCGTCGACCAGATCGGGGGCCGCAAGGCCGGGGGCCGCCATCGCCACGCCGCAGACCAGCCCTGCGATCGCGCGGGCGATGGGCCTGGCTGCTGAATGTGGGCTTGCCAAGAACCACCATGCAGGCAGCCGGGGCACAGCTGCCCCCTGGCGCCCGGGCGATGGGCGCCCTCCCCGTCGATCGTCCATCACGTTTTGTCGCAGCCTTTCCAGCAGGCCCGAAGGGCACGATGGTAAGGCCGGGACTTCGCCCCTGGATTTGCGCGGTAACTCATGGCGACGCGGATTGACAAGCCCGACCTGCGGCAGTAGCCGCGTTACACTGGCCCCGTCAGG
Source organism: Ideonella sp. (assembly GCA_035911095.1). Lineage (GTDB taxonomy): Bacteria > Pseudomonadota > Gammaproteobacteria > Burkholderiales > Burkholderiaceae_C > JAMHWF01. The sequence continues at coordinate 41,373 of JAMHWF010000004.1, forward strand.
AGAGAACGCCGCCGCCGCGGGGCGTCGCCGAAGGCGCAGACCACCGAACGCTCAGGCAGAAGGACTGACCAGCATCCTCGCTGGAGAGAGGCCGTCGATCGACGATCGGCCCACCGAAGGGGCAAGGCCCGCCGGCCGTCGTCCGTGATGCGGACAGCGCCGCGGCGGTGCCGAATCTCTCAGGTAAAGCGGACAGCGGGGAACCTGCCGGCGGATCGACCGCGGCAGGCAGAGAACGCTGATGGAGACCGCTGCCATGTCCGCCGCTACCTCGACCTCCCCGACCTCGAACGCCCCGCTGGCCACCACGCCGCTGCACTCGCTGCACCTCGAACTCGGCGCGCGCATGGTGCCTTTCGCCGGCTACCAGATGCCGGTCCAGTACCCGTCCGGCATCCTCGCCGAGCATCGCCACTGTCGCCGTGCGGCGGCCCTCTTCGACGTCTCGCACATGGGGCAGCTGCGCCTGTCCGGCGCCGCGGCGGACGCCGCACTCGAGACCCTGGTGCCGATGGACGTGGTCGGCCTCGCCCCGGGCCGCCAGCGCTATGCCTTCTTCACGAATGCCGCAGGCGGCATGCTCGACGACCTGATGATCACGCGCCGCGCCACGGCACCGGGCGCCGACACGACCGAGCTGCTGCTGGTCGTCAATGCGGCCTGCAAGCAGGACGACCTGCGCCATCTGCGCACGTCGATCGCCCACCGCTGCCAGGTGATCGAGATGCCCGAGCACGCGCTGCTCGCGCTGCAGGGCCCGCAGGCGGCGATGGTGCTGGCGCGGCTGGATGCCGGTGTCACCGCCCTCGTCTTCATGACCGGGGGCTGGTTCTCGCTGGCCGGCATCGACTGCCACGTCACGCGCTCGGGCTACACCGGCGAGGACGGCTACGAGATCTCGGTGCCAGCCGAGGCGGCCGAGCGCCTCGCGCGCGAGCTGCTGGCGCAGCCCGAGGTCGCGCCCGCCGGCCTGGGGGCGCGCGACACGCTGCGCCTGGAGGCAGGGCTCTGCCTCTATGGCCAGGACATCGACGCGACGACCACCCCGCTCGAGGCCGGCCTCGGCTGGGCGATCCAGAAGGTGCGCCGCCCGGGCGGCGAGCGCGCCGGCCACTACCCCGGCGCCGTGGTGCTCGAAGGCCAGTTCGCGCGCGGTCCGACGAGCAAGCGCGTCGGCCTCATCGGCCTCGAGCGGGTGCCGGTGCGGCCGGGCACGATCCTGTTCGACGCCCACGGCCACAAGCTCGGCCACGTGACCAGCGGCACGCTCGGCCCGACCGTCGACCAGCCGATCGCGATGGCCTACCTCGCCGCGAACCACACCGCGCCCCAGCACGAGGTGTACGCCGAGGTGCGCCGCCAGCGCCTGCCGATGCGCGTGACGTCGATGCCCTTCGCGCCCCATCGCTACCACCGCGGCTGAGGCGCCGCCGCAGCCCGTCCCGTCCTTTCGCCCGCGGCCGACACCGCCCGCGACCCCTCCCTTTCGACCCGACGCCCTTCCCTCTCCCAGGAGCCCGCACGATGACCACCAAGTTCACCGCCGACCACGAATGGATCAACATCGAGGACCATGAAGCCGCGGTCGTCGGCATCACGCTGCATGCGCAGAACGCGCTCGGGGACGTGGTCTTCGTCGACCTGCCCGAGGTCGGCAAGCGCTTCGCCAAGGGCGAGGTGGCGGGGGTCGTCGAATCGGTGAAGGCGGCGGCAGACCTGTTCATGCCGGTGACCGGCGAGATCGTCGAGGTCAACGAGGCGCTGCGCGACGACCCCTCGCTCGCGAACAGCGACCCGATGGGCAACGGCTGGTTCTTCAAGATCCATATCGACGAGAAGGACATGGCCGAGTTCGATCAGCTGATGGACGACCCCGGCTACCAGGCGCTCTTGAAGACGCTCTGAGCCTGCACGGCGCGCGCAGCGCGCATCCCGCCACGGGCGGCCGCACGACGGCGCTGCCCTTCCCCTTCTTCCTGCCCGACACCCGATGCTGATGAACGCCCACCCGGCGCCCCCGCTGGCCGAACTCGAGAACGCCGACGAATTCCGTGCCCGCCACATCGGCCCCGACGCCGCCGACGAGGCGCGCATGCTCGAGGCGATCGCGCCCGGGCGCGACGGCTTCACGCGGCAGGCGCTGATCGACGCGATCGTGCCCGCGTCGATCGCGCGCACGAGGCCGATGGCGCTGCCGGCGCCGATCGGCGAGGCGCAGGCGCTCGCCGAGCTGAAGACGCTCGCGGCGCGCAACCGCGTGCTCAAGAGCTTCATCGGCCAGGGCTACCACGGCACGATCACGCCCGGCGTGATCCTGCGCAACGTGCTCGAGAACCCCGCCTGGTACACCGCCTACACGCCCTACCAGGCCGAGATCTCGCAGGGCCGGCTCGAGGCGCTGCTGAACTTCCAGACGATCGTCACCGACCTCACCGGCCTGGCGATCGCCAACGCCTCGATGCTCGACGAGGCGACCGCCGCCGCCGAGGCGATGACGCTCGCCCGCCGCAGCGTGAAGAGCCCGAGCCCGGTGATGGTCGTCTCGGGCGACGTGCACCCGCAGACGCTCGAGGTGCTGCACACGCGCGCCGCCCCGCTGGGCATCGAGCTGCGCATCGCCGACAGCGCCGAGAGCTGGGCCGCGGCGCTGGCCGAGGAGCACTTCGCGGCCCTTGCCCAATACCCGGCCAGCAGCGGCTGGCTGCACGACTGGAGCGCCGACGCCGAGACCTCGCACGCGAAGCAGGCCGCCTTCATCGTCGCCACCGACCCGCTGGCGCTGACACTGCTGAAGCCGCCCGGCGAGTTCGGCGCCGATATCGCGGTGGGCAGCCTGCAGCGCTTCGGCATGCCGATGGGCGGCGGCGGCCCGCATGCCGGCTTCCTGGCCTGTCGCGACGCCTACAAGCGCTCGATGCCCGGCCGGCTGGTCGGCGTCAGCGTCGACACCCACGGTGCCCCCGCGCTGCGCCTGGCGCTGCAGACGCGAGAGCAGCACATCCGGCGCGAGAAGGCGACCTCCAACATCTGCACGGCGCAGGTGCTGCCGGCCGTGGTGGCGTCGATGTACGCCGTCTACCACGGGCCGGCGGGCCTCGCCCGCATCGCGCGGCGCGTCGCGACCTACACCTCGCTGCTGCTCGAAGGCCTGGCCCGCGTCGGCTGGGGGATCGAGAAGACGCACCACATGGAATGGGGCTGCTTCGACACGGTGTGCCTCAGGACGGGCACCGACACGGGCCGCCTGCTGGCGCGCGCGCTCGAGCACGGCTGCAACCTGCGGCGCGGCTGGGGCGAGACCCTGGTGATCACGCTCGACGAGACGACCACGCGCGAGGACCTGACCTTGCTCTGGGGCATCTTCGCGTCCGACGGCCGGACCCTGCCCGACGTGGAGGCGCTGGCCGCCGAGGGCATCGAGCCGCGCATCCCGCCCGCGCTGCAGCGGCGCAGCCCCTTCCTCACGCACCCGGTGTTCAACACGCACCACAGCGAGACCGAGATGCTGCGCTACATCCGCGGCCTGTCGGACAAGGACCTCGCGCTCGACCGGACGATGATCCCGCTCGGCTCCTGCACGATGAAGCTGAACGCGACGGCCGAGATGATCCCGATCACCTGGCCCGAGTTCGCGCAGATCCACCCCTTCGCGCCGGCCGACCAGCGGGCGGGCTACGCGGCGCTCGACGCCCAGCTCTGCGCCTGGCTCGCCGAGGCGACCGGCTACGCCGGCGTCAGCCTGCAGCCGAACGCCGGCTCGCAGGGCGAGTACGCGGGGCTGCTCGCGATCCGCGCCTGGCACGCCTCGCGCGGCGATGGGGCGCGCACCGTCTGCCTGATTCCCGAGTCGGCACATGGCACCAACCCGGCGAGCGCGCAGATGGTCGGCATGCAGGTGGTCGTCGTGAAGTGCGACGCCCTCGGCAACGTCGACCTCGACGACCTGCGCGCCAAGTGCGAGCGCCATGCCGACAAGCTCGCCGCGGTGATGATCACCTACCCTTCGACCTACGGCGTCTTCGAGCCGCGGGTGAAGGAGCTGTGCGAGATCGTCCATGCGCACGGCGGGCGCGTCTACGTCGACGGCGCGAACCTGAATGCGCTGGTCGGCCTGGCGGCGCCGGGCGAGTTCGGCGGCGACGTGAGCCACCTGAACCTGCACAAGACCTTCTGCATCCCGCACGGCGGCGGCGGCCCGGGCGTGGGGCCGGTGTGTGTGGTCGAAGACCTGGTGCCGTTCCTGCCCGGACACGCGACCGGTGGCATCCAGAGCGGCGTGGGCGCGGTCAGCGCGGCGCCTCTCGGCAATGCTGCCGTGCTTCCCATCAGCTGGATGTACATCCGCATGATGGGCGCCGACGGCCTGAAGCACGCCACTGAAGCCGCCATCCTGAGCGCCAACTACATCAGCAAGCGCCTGGCCGGCCACTACCCCACGCTCTACGCCTCGGCCAACGGCCATGTGGCGCACGAGTGCATCCTGGACCTGCGCGGTCTCAAGGAGACCAGCGGCGTGATGGCCGAGGATGTGGCCAAGCGGTTGATGGACTACGGCTTCCACGCGCCCACGCTTTCGTTCCCGGTCGCCAACACCCTGATGGTCGAGCCCACCGAGAGCGAAACCCGCGAAGAGCTGGACCGCTTCATCGACGCGATGATCGCGATCCGCGACGAGATCCGCCAGATCGAAGCCGGCACCTGGCCGCAGGACGACAACCCGCTGAAGAACGCCCCGCACACCGCCGCCAGCGTGCTGAAAACCGACTGGCCCCACCCCTACCCGCGCGACGTGGCGGCAGCCGCCCGCGGCGTGGCGGTCAACACCAAATACTGGCCCTCGGTGGGCCGGGTGGACAACGTCTACGGCGACCGCAACCTGTTCTGCAGCTGCGTGCCGGTGGAGGACCTGGCCTGACCATCCTGATCTGATTTCCCAGGGGTGGCCCACCAGCCGCCCCGCCGCGACAGCGGGAGAGACCGGTGCCCCGAGCACCGGCGCCGAAGGAGCAACCACCCCGGAAACTCTCAGGCACCCCGGACCGCCGCCGCGACGGCCCGCCTGAAACCCGTGCCGCCACACACAGAAAAGCAGCCGGGATACGACCCCCTGCCAACCGCAGG
>JAMHWF010000005.1:0-207500 GCA_035911095.1 Ideonella sp.
GTCCGCCGACTTCGCCCGCCTGGGCGAGGAGGTGAAGGCGGTCGCCGCCGCCGGCGCCGACTGGATCCACTTCGACGTGATGGACAACCACTACGTGCCGAACCTGACCTTCGGCCCGATGGTCTGCCAGGCGCTGCGCCAGCACGCCGTGCATGCCGACGGCCGCAAGCTGCCGATCGACGTGCACCTGATGGTCGAGCCGGTCGATGCGCTGGCCGAGGCCTTCGCCAAGGCGGGCGCCGACCTGATCAGCTTCCACCCCGAGGCGAGCCGGCATGTGGACCGCACGCTGCAGCTGATCCGCGCGGCAGGCTGCCAGGCGGGGCTGGTGTTCAACCCGGCCACGCCGCTGGACGTGCTGGAGTACGTGCTCGACAAGGTCGACCTGATCCTGGTGATGAGCGTGAACCCGGGCTTCGGCGGGCAGAGCTTCATCGAGAGCGCGCTGCGCAAGATCGAGCGGGCACGCCAGCTGATCGACGCGAGCGGGCGCGACATCCGGCTGGAAGTCGACGGCGGGGTGAAGGTGGACAACATCCGGGCGGTGGCCGAGGCCGGGGCCGACACCTTCGTGGCGGGCAGCGCGATCTTCGGCCAGCCCGACTACAAGGCCGTCATCGACGCGATGCGCACGCAACTGCAGGCGGCATCGAAAGGCCGCGCACGCAACCTGAAGGAGGCTGCCTGATGAACTCGCCGCTCTACCGCATCCCCGGCAGCGCCGGCGCGCAGCCTGAAGCCGCGGCAACTGCCACGGCCGCCGGTGCCGACCCGAAGGCCACGCCGCCGGCCGCCACCGGCGCGCCGGTCGACGCGAACGTGCCGCGCACCGTCGCCGAGGTCCTGGCGCAGAGCCAGGTCGAGGCGGTGATGGACGAGCTCGATCGCGACCTGGTCGGCCTGGCGCCGGTCAAGCAGCGCATCCGCGATATCGCCGCGCTGCTGGTGATCGACAAGCTGCGCCTGAACCTCGGCCTCGCCGCGCAGACACCCAGCCTGCACATGAGCTTCACCGGCAACCCCGGCACCGGCAAGACGACGGTGGCGCTGCGCATGGCCGAGATCCTCCACCGCCTCGGCTATGTGCGCAAAGGCCACCTGGTGGCAGTGACGCGAGACGACCTTGTGGGCCAGTACATCGGCCACACCGCGCCGAAGACGAAGGAAGTGCTGAAGAAGGCGATGGGCGGCGTGCTGTTCATCGACGAGGCCTACTACCTGTACCGGCCCGAGAACGAGCGCGACTACGGCCAGGAGGCGATCGAGATCCTGCTGCAGGTGATGGAGAACCAGCGCGACGACATCGTCGTGATCCTGGCCGGCTACGCCGACCGGATGGATACCTTCTTCCGCAGCAACCCGGGCATGAGCTCGCGCATCGCGCATCACCTCGACTTCCCCGACTACGAGCAGGGCGAGCTGCTGTCGATCGCCGACCGCATGCTCGAGCAGCAGAGCTACCGCTTCGGCGAGGGTGCGCGCGAGGCCTTCGGCGACTACCTCTCGCGCCGCATCGTGCAGCCGCACTTCGCCAATGCCCGCAGCGTGCGCAATGCGCTCGACCGTGCGCGCCTGCGCCAGGCGAGCCGCCTGTTCGTCGAGCGCGACCGCGAGCTTGGTCGCGACGATCTCTGCACGATCGCCGCGGCTGACATCCTGGCCAGCCGCCTGTTCGCCAGCCCGGAGCCGAACGCGAACAACGGCGACCGCCGCCATCCGCCACCCCAGCGCGTGGCCTGAGGCCGCGACCACGGCCCGCAGCCCGCGCCGAACGACGACAGACACGAGGAGGCTCCGATGACATCCACCGCTCTCCCGCAAGACACCCAGGATCTGCAGGGCTGGCTGGCCGGGCGCCCGCCCGAGCTGGCGCAGGTCGTCGAGGCGGTGGTCGGCGCCTGCGCCCGCATCGCCGAGGCGATCTCGCGCGGCGCGCTGGCCGACCTGCACGGCACGGTCGATGCGCAGAACACGCACGGCGAAACCCAGAAGAAGCTCGACGTCCACGCCGACGAATGCATGGCGCAGGCGCTCGAAGCCTGCAACAGCGTCGCCGGCTGGGCCAGCGAGGAGCAGGAGGAGCCGATCATCTCGAAGAGCGCCGAGACCGGGCGCTACCTCGTCGTCTTCGACCCGCTGGACGGTTCGTCGAACATCGAGTCGAACATCTCGGTCGGCACGATCTTCTCGGTGCTGCCGCACCCCTTTCACGGCACCAACCCGGGCGCCGCCGGCTTCCTGCAGCCGGGCAAGCGCCAGGTCGCGGCCGGCTACGTGATCTACGGGCCGTCGACGGTGCTGGTGCTGAGCTGCGGGCAGGGCGTCTCCATGTTCACGCTCGATGCGCGCGACGGCCGCTGGCGCCTCACGCGCGACCAGGTGCGGCTGCCGCGCCAGACCTCGGAGTTCGCGATCAACGCGTCGAACCAGCGCTTCTGGGAAAAACCGGTGCAGCGCTATGTCGCCGAGTGCCTGGGCGGCGAGGACGGGCCGCGCGGGCGCAACTTCAACATGCGCTGGGTCGCCAGCATGGTCGCCGAGGTGCACCGCATCATGACCCGCGGCGGCGTCTTCCTCTACCCGCGCGACAACAAGCTGCCGCGCAAGCCGGGCCGCCTGCGCCTGCTCTACGAGGCCTCGCCGATGTCGTTCCTGATCTGCCAGGCCGGCGGCTCGGCGGTGACCGGCACCTCCGACCTGCTCGAGGTCGCGCCCGATGCACTGCACGAGAAGGTGCCGGTGATCCTCGGCTCGAGCGAGGAGGTCGAGATCATCGTGCGCTACCACGCCGACCCGAGCGAGAACGTCAACCTCCAGCTGTTCAGGACGCGCTCGCTGTTCGTGCAGCCGCAGGCCTGAGCGCCGCGCCACGTACTCCGCCGCCGGGTCCGCGCACCGCGCGCCCTGGCGGCCCCCCGCCTTCCCCTCATCGAGCCACGCCATGTCACGCAAGCATCCGATCATCGCGGTCACCGGCTCCAGCGGCGCCGGCACGAGCACCGTCAAGCGCACCTTCGACAACATCTTCCGCCGCGAGGGCATCACGGCGGCGGTCATCGAGGGCGACGCCTTCCACCGCTACGAGCGCAAGGAGATGAAGGAGCGCATCGCCCAGGGCGATCGCGATGGCGTCCCGATCAGCCACTTCAGTCCCGACACCAACGAGTGGGGCATCCTCGAACAGCAGTTCCGGGCGTACGGCGCCGAGGGCCGCTGCAAGACGCGCCTGTACCTGCACAGCGTCGAGGAGGCCGAGCCCTGGAAGCAGGAGCCGGGCACCTTCACGCCCTGGCAGCAGACGCCGGCCGACACCGACCTGCTGTTCTACGAAGGCCTGCACGGCTGCGCGAAGAACGACGAGGTCAACCTCGCGAAGCACGTCGACCTGAAGATCGGCGTGGTGCCGATCATCAACCTCGAGTGGATCCAGAAGATCCACCGCGACACGCGCGACCGCGGCTACTCGAAGGAGGCGGTGTCCGACGTCATCCTGCGCCGCATGCACGACTACGTGCACTACATCTGCCCGCAGTTCGGCGAGACCGACATCAACTTCCAGCGCGTGCCGGTGGTCGACACCAGCAACCCCTTCATGTCGCGCGACATCCCGACCGCCGGCGAGAGCATGACGGTGATCCGCTTCAAGAACCCGCGCGGCATCGACTTCCCCTACCTGCTGTCGATGATCGACCAGTCGTTCATGAGCCGCGCCAACACGATCGTCGTGCCGGGCGGCAAGATGGACCTGGCGATGCAGCTGATCCTGACGCCGATGATCCTGCGCCTGATGGAGATCCGCCGCGCGCAGCTGCAGTGACGCGTGCCGCCAGAACCCGAGGAGAGACGATGAACGCACGACTTCCCACGACGGCCGCGAGCAGCGCGCTGATGGCCAACGCGATCCGCGCGCTGGCGATGGATGCGGTGCAGGCGGCCAACAGCGGCCACCCCGGCGCGCCGATGGGCATGGCCGAGATCGCAGTCGCGCTCTGGGGCCGGCACCTGAAGCACAACCCCGCCAACCCGCGCTGGCCCGACCGCGACCGCTTCGTGCTCAGCAACGGCCACGGCTCAATGCTGATCTACGCGCTGCTGCACCTGGCGGGCTACGAGCTGCCGATGGCCGAGCTGAAGCGTTTCCGCCAGCTGCACAGCAAGACGCCGGGCCACCCGGAGGTCGGCGTGACCCCCGGCGTCGAGACGACGACCGGACCGCTCGGCCAGGGCCTGACCAACGCGGTCGGCATGGCGCTGGCCGAGAAGCTGCTCGGCGACGCCTTCAACCGAGAAGGCCACACGATCGTCGACCACCACACCTACGTCTTCGTCGGCGACGGCTGCCTGATGGAGGGCGTGAGCCACGAGGCCTGCTCGCTCGCCGGCGCGCTGCGCCTGGCCAAGCTCGTCGTGCTCTATGACGACAACGGCATCTCGATCGACGGCCAGGTCACGCCCTGGTTCGCCGACGACACCGGCAAGCGCTTCGAGGGCTACGGCTGGCGCGTGATCGCCGGCGTCGACGGCCACGACGCGGACGCGGTCGATGCCGCGATCGCGCAGGCGCGCCAGAGCGACCGCCCGACGCTGATCGCCTGCCGCACCCAGATCGGCAAGGGCTCGCCGAACCGTGCCGGCACCGCGAAGGCGCACGGCGAGGCGCTCGGCGAGAAGGAGATCGCGCTGACCCGCGAGGCGCTCGGCTGGACGCACGCGCCGTTCGAACTGCCCGACGAGGTGCGTGCCGCCTGGGACGCGCGTGCCGCCGGCGCCGAGCGCGAGGCCGCCTGGCGCCAGCGCTTCGAGGCGTACCGCACCGCGCATCCGGCGCTGGCCGCGGAGTTCGAGCGCCGCGTCGACGGCCGCCTGCCGGACGACTGGGCTGCGACTGCGGCCGGCCTGCTCGAAGGCCTGCTCGCCTCGACCGAATCGATCGCCACGCGCAAGGCCTCGCAGAAGACGCTCGCGGTGCTCGCACCGGCGTTGCCCGAGCTGCTCGGCGGCAGCGCCGACCTGACCGGCTCGAACCTGACCGACTTCCCCGACTGCGGCGCGGTGCGCGCCGGCCAGCCCGGCGGGCGCCACATCAACTACGGCGTGCGCGAGTTCGGCATGGCCGCGGTGATGAACGGCCTCGCGCTGCACGGCGGCTTCATTCCCTACGGCGGCACCTTCCTGACCTTCAGCGACTACAGCCGCAATGCGATCCGCATGGCCTCGCTGATGAAGCTGCGGGTGATCCACGTGTTCACGCACGATTCGATCGGCCTCGGCGAGGACGGCCCGACGCACCAGCCGGTCGAGCATGCGGCGACGCTGCGCCTGATCCCCGGCCTCGACGTCTGGCGGCCCTGCGACGTCGCCGAGACGGCCGTCGCCTGGTCGGCGTCGATCGCGCGGGCCGACGGGCCTTCGGCCCTGCTGCTGTCGCGCCAGAACCTGCCGGCGCAGCCGCGCAGCGCGGCGCAGCGGCAGGCGGTCGAGCGCGGCGGTTACGTGCTGGCCGATGCCGAGGGCGCGCGGGCGGTGATCATCGCCACCGGCTCCGAGGTCGGGCTCGCGGTCGAGGCGCAGCGCCTGCTCGCGGCGCGCGGCGTGCCGGTGCGCGTGGTCTCGATGCCGTCGACCAGCGTCTTCGACCGCCAGCCGCGCGACTACCGCGAGGCCACGCTCGGCGGCGCGCTGCCGCGCGTCGCGGTCGAGGCCGGCGTCACCGCCTTCTGGCGCCAGTACGGCTGCGCCGCCGTGCTCGGCATCGACAGCTTCGGCGAGTCGGCCCCGGCCGGCGACCTGTTCCGCCACTTCGGCTTCGACGCCGAAGCCCTTGCCGGCCTCGTCGCCGGCGCGATCCACCAGGCCGCGACGCCGGCCTGAGGCCACACGACGGCCTCTACGCGGAGAACGACGACCACCATGCGCTTCCGGTTGATCAGCATCGACCTCGACGGCACCCTCGTCGACACCGCGGACGAGATCGTCGAGGCGGCGAACCGCACCCTCGAGGACTGCGGCCTGCCGCGCCAGCCGGCGGCCACCGTGACGCGCCTGATCGGTGCGGGCACGCACAGTCTGATGCGCCGGCTGGTCGAGCAGGTGCTCGCCGCGAACGGCCGCGAACCGGGCTCGCTGCCGCTGCAGCAGGTGCTGGCGCGCCTGGACGTCAACTACGCGGCGACGGCCGGTACCACCGCGAAGCCCTACCCGGGCGTGCCGGCGGCGCTGCAGCAGCTGAAGGACGCCGGGCACCGCCTGGTGTGCCTGACCAACAAGGAGGAACGATTTGCTCGCCAGGTGCTGCAGGCGACGCAGCTCGACGGGTATTTCGAGCGGCTGATCGGCGGCGACACGCTCGAGGTGCGCAAGCCGGACCCGGCGGTGGTCGCCCACGTGCTCGCGGCATTCGGCGAGGACGCCTCGGCGATGGCCCATATCGGCGACTCGTCGGTCGACGTCGAGACCGGGCTGAACGCAGGGATTGCCAGCTGGGCCGTTCCTTACGGGTATAACGCTGGCTCGCCAATTGCGGCTTCCCGGCCGCAGCGCATTTTCGACAGCCTGTCGGAGATGGCGGCGTACGTGCTGGCGGCCGACACGCGTGGCTCCAGCGATCCACTGCCCGTGTCGCTCCCACCCGGTGCGCTCGGGCGCCTGCCCTCGACCTGAGGACCGACGATGGACAGCACCCTTCTGACCTGCCCGCACTGTGGATTCCAATCCCTCGAATCGCTGGAAGACGACGACGTCTTCTACGAATGCGACCAGTGCCATGCCACCTTGACGCCGAAACCGGGGCATGACTCGGTATTCGCGTCCTATGGCGAAATCCCCGGGCTCGACGAGCCGCCCGGACGTTCCGCGAGTTCACCCAGCCCATGAAGATCCTCCGATTCACCGACCTCGTTCGTGACGGGCGTGTGAAGGGTCGGCGCGTGTTCATACGCGCCGACCTGAACGTACCCTTCGACGACGCAGGAAAGATCAGCGAAGACACGCGCATCCGTGCCAGCGTGCCCTGTATCCGTGCCGCGCTCGATGCCGGTGCGGCGGTGATGGTGACGAGCCATCTCGGCCGCCCCACCGAAGGGCAGTTCAAGCCCGAGGACAGCCTCGCCCCGGTGGCCGCCCGCCTGGGCGAGCTGCTGGGCCGCGAGGTGCCGGTGGTGGCGAACTGGGTCGACGGCGTGCAAGTCGAGCCGGGCCAGGTCGTGCTGCTCGAGAACTGTCGCCTCAACAAGGGCGAGAAGAAGAACGACGAGGCGCTGGCGAAGAAGCTGGCGGCCTTGTGCGACGTCTTCGTGCACGACGCCTTCGGCACCGCCCACCGCGCCGAGGCGAGCACCTACGGCATCGCGCAGTTCGCGCCCGTCGCCTGCGCCGGCCCGCTGTTGGCGGCCGAGATCGACGCGATCACCAAGGCGCTGGCCGAGCCGAAGCGCCCGCTGGTGGCGATCGTCGCCGGCTCGAAGGTCTCGACCAAGCTGACGATCCTCGCCAGCCTGGCGGAGAAGGTCGACCAGCTGATCGTCGGCGGGGGCATCGCCAACACCTTCATGCTGGCCGCCGGCCTGCAGATCGGCAAGAGCCTGGCCGAGCCCTACTTGGTCGGCGAGGCGAAGGCGGTGATCGAGAAGCTGAAGGCGCGCGGCGCCGAGGTGCCGATCCCGGTCGACGTGGTCGTCGCCACACAGTTCAAGGCCGACGCTGCGGCCACGACCAAGGCGGTCGCCGAGGTCGGCCCCGACGACCTGATCCTCGACATCGGCCCGAAGACGGCCGAGCGCCTGGCCACGATCCTGGCCCAGGCCGGCACCGTCGTCTGGAACGGCCCGGTCGGCGTCTTCGAGTGGGACGCCTTCGCCCACGGCACCGAGACGCTGGCGCGCGCGATCGCCAAGAGCCCCGCCTTCAGCATCGCCGGCGGCGGCGACACGCTGGCGGCGATCGCCAAGTACGGGCTCGAAGACCAGATCAGCTACATCTCCACCGGCGGCGGCGCCTTCCTCGAAGTGCTCGAGGGCAAGACGCTGCCGGCCTTCGAGATCCTGGAGAAGCGCGCCGCGGGCTGAGCCCCGCGGTCCGCAGGCTCCGACCGCTCTTTCCGCGTTTGACCCGGTCCGCGCGGCGCTTCGGCGCCGCGCGCGGGCGGCGCTTTGCCTGTCGCAGAGCTGTTCCTTCCACCTTCACCGCCGAGGAGACACCATGGCCTTCATCTCGCTTCGTCAGTTGCTCGACCACGCCGCAGAGAACGGCTATGGCGTGCCCGCCTTCAACGCCAACAACCTCGAGCAGATCCACGCGATCATGGAGGCGGCCGAGGAGACCAAGAGCCCGGTGATCCTGCAGGCGAGCGCAGGTGCCCGCAAGTACGCCGGCGAGCCCTACCTGCGCCACATGGTGCTGGCCGCCGTCGAGCAGCACCCGGACATCCCGGTCGTGCTGCACCAGGACCACGGCGCCAGCCCCTCGGTGTGCCAGCAGTCGATCCGCTCCGGCTTCACCAGCGTGATGATGGACGGCTCGCTGCGCGAGGATGCGAAGACGCCGGCCCCCTACGACTACAACCTCGAAGTGACGCGACGCGTCTGCGAGATGGCGCATGCGGTCGGCGTGTCGGTCGAGGGCGAGCTGGGCTGCCTCGGCTCGCTCGAGACCGGCCAGGCCGGCGAGGAGGACGGCGTCGGCGCCGAAGGCACGCTGACCCACGACATGATGCTGACCGACCCCGAGCAGGCGCGCGACTTCGTCGAGCGCACCGGCGTCGATGCGCTGGCGATCGCGATCGGCACCAGCCACGGCGCCTACAAGTTCACCCGCCAGCCGACCGGCGACATCCTCGCGATGGACCGCATCGCCGCGATCCACGCCGCGGTGCCGAACACCCACCTGGTGATGCACGGCTCGTCGAGCGTGCCGCAGGAGTGGCTGGCGATCATCCGAGAGCACGGCGGCGACATCAAGGAGACCTACGGCGTGCCGGTCGAGGAGATCCAGCGCGGCATCAAGAGCGGTGTGCGCAAGATCAACATCGACACCGACATCCGCCTGGCGATGACGGGCGCGATGCGCCAGGCCTTCGCGAAGGAGCCGTCCGAGTTCGACCCGCGCAAGGCCTTGATCGCCGCCAAGAAGGCCGCCCGCGGCGTCTGCAAGGACCGCTTCGAGGCCTTCGGCTGCGCCGGCCAGGCGCTGCGCATCCGGGCGGTGCCGCTCGAGTCGATGGTCGGGCGCTACCACTGAGCCGTGGCAGCGGACACGGGCTCGCCATGAAAGCGCTGATCTGGGACGTCGACGGCACGCTCGCCGAAACCGAACGTGACGGCCATCGTGTCGCCTTCAACGAGGCCTTCGAGGCGCTCGGCGTGCCCTGGCGCTGGAGCGAGGCGCGCTACGGCGAGCTGCTGCGCGTGACCGGCGGCTACGAGCGCCTGTTGCACGACATGGGCGCGCAGCGCGCCGCGCCCGCCGCGCCCGCCGAGCGCGAGGCGCTCGCGCGCGAGCTGCATGCGGTGAAGAACCGGCGCTATGCCGAAGCAGTGGCCCAGGGCGGCATCCCGCTGCGCCCGGGCGTCATCGCGCTGATGGACGACTGCAGCGCCGCCGGCCTGCCGATGGCGATCGCGACGACCACCGGCCGCGCCAATGTCGAGGCCCTGCTCGCGGCCCAGCTCGGCGCGCAGTGGGCCTCGCGCTTCGCCTGCGTGCTCGGCGCCGAGGACGCGCCGCAGAAGAAGCCCGACCCGCAGGTCTACCTGATGGCGCTCGAGCGCCTGGGCCTCGCCGGCCCGGAGGTGGTCGCGATCGAGGACTCGAGCCCCGGCCTGCGCGCCTGCGCGGCGGCGGCGGTGCCGGTGGTCGTCACGCGCAGCATCTACTTCGCCGACCTGCCGGCCGAAGGGGCGCTGGCCGCGGGGCCGGGGCTGGAAGACGGCGCGGGGTGGACGCCCGAGGCCGTGCCCGGGCGGCGCATCGACCTTGCGCAGCTGCGCCGCTGGCACGCCGCGAGCGCGTCGCGCTGACGACGCAGCGGTCACGCCCGAAGGGGCGAGGGGGCGCTGGCGGGGTCGCGGCAGCGAGGAGGCGGCCCCTACACTGGCCGCATGTCCCTGCTGCTGCCGCCTGCCGTCGTCCGTCCCGATGGCACCAGGCTTCACCTGCAGCACTGGGGGGCCGGCAGCGAGCCGGCGCGCGGCACGGTGCTCATCGTGCATGGCCTGGGTGAACACATCGGTCGTTACGAGCGCGTCGCCTCGCGCCTCTCGCGCCTGGGCTTCCATGTCGCCGGTTACGACCAGCGGGGGCACGGCCTCTCGACCGGGCCGCGCGGGGCGCTGCCCCATCCGCTGGCGCTGCTCGAAGACCTGGGCGCGACGATCGACATCGTGCAGGCGAGCCTGCCGACGCCGCTGCTGCTGCTCGGCCACAGCCTGGGCGGGCTGGTCGCGGCGCGCTTCGTCGCCGGCGCGCTCGACGACCCGAAGCCGGCCTGGCAGCGCGAGCTCGACGGGCTGATCCTCTCGTCGCCGGCGCTCGACGCCGGGCTCGGTCCGGCGCAGCGCCTGCTGCTCGGCCTCACGCGCGGGCTGCTGCCGAACCTGGCGTTCGGCAACGGGCTGAAGCCGGAATGGCTGTCGCACGACGCCAAGGTCGTGCGCGAGTACCGCGAGGACCCGCTGGTGCACGACCGCATCACGCCGCGCCTGGCGGCCTTCATCGTCGACAGCGGCGCCGAGGTGCTCGCGCGGGCCGCGCGCTGGTCGTTGCCGACGCTGCTGATGTGGGCCGGCAGCGACCGTTGCGTCGCCCCTGCCGGCAGCGCCGCCTTCGCCGCCGCGGCGCCGCAGCGCGTGGTGAGCAGGCAGACCTTTCCGTCGCTGTACCACGAGATCTTCAACGAGCCCGAGCAGCAGCTCGTCTTCGAGTGCATGCGCGCCTGGATGCGCACGCGCTACTAGAAAAGCCTGGGTCCCCGGGGGGGCGAAACCACGTGGCGCGCCGGGTCGTCGGCGCCGCCCTCGGGCGCGCGGGTCCGGGGTCTACACTGGCCCGTCGACCGCATGGAGGCGCACGATGAATGCACGCGACCCGCTCCAGCCCCTGACCCGCGACGAGGCCGACGCGCTCGGCGCCTTCGCCGAGCGCCAGTGGGACGAACAGATCGTTCCCGCCCTGGTCGACTACATCGCGGTGCCGGCCAAGAGCCCGATGTTCGACCCCGACTGGGAGCGCCACGGCTACATCGATCGCGTCGTGCGCGACGCTGCGCAATGGGCCGAACGCAGTGGCGTCGCGGGGCTGACGCTGGAGGTGATCCGCCTGCCGGGCCGCACCCCGGTGATCTTCTTCGAGGCCCCGGCCACGCGCGCCGGCGCGACCGGCACCGTCTGCTTCTACGGCCACCTCGACAAGCAGCCCGAGTTCAGCGGCTGGCGGCGCGACCTCGGACCGTGGACGCCGAAGATCGAGGACGGGCGGCTCTACGGCCGCGGCGGGGCCGATGACGGCTATGCGATCTACGCGGCGATCACCGCGCTGCAGGCGCTCGACGCGCAGGGCCTGTCGCGCCCTCGCTGCGTCGGCCTGATCGAGACCTGCGAGGAAAGCGGCTCCGGCGACCTGCCGGCCTACCTGGAAGCGCTGGGGCCGCGCCTGGGCGAGGTGAGCCTTGTCGTCTGCCTCGACAGCGGCGCCGGCAACTACGACCAGCTGTGGCTCACGACCAGCCTGCGCGGCAACGTCACCGGCGTGCTGCGCGTCGACATCCTGACCGAGGGCGTGCACTCGGGCGACGCGAGCGGGCTCGTGCCCTCGTCGTTCCGCATCCTGCGCCAGGTGCTCGACCGCCTGGAGGACTCGAAGACCGGCCGCCTGCTACCCGAGAGCTTCCACTGCGCGATCCCCACGGCGCGCGTCGAGCAGGCGCGGGCGGCGCGGATCCTCGGCGACGAGGTGTGGAAGCGCATGCCCTGGGCCTGCGGCGCCGACGGCCAGCCGACGTTGCCGACCACCACCGACCCCACCGAGGCCCTGCTCAACCGCACCTGGCGGCCGGCGCTCAGCGTGACCGGTGCCGAGGGCTTTCCGGCGCTGGGCGACGCCGGCAACGTGCTGCGGCCGTACACCGCCTTCAAGCTCAGCCTGCGCCTGCCGCCCCTCGTCGACGGCAACCAGGCGGCGCTGGCGCTGAAGGCGCTGCTGGAAGACGACGCGCCCTACAACGCCAAGGTCACGTTCGCGCCCGACGGCCGCGCCGGGGCCTACGGTGCCAACGGCTGGGACGCGCCGGCGCTGGCGCCCTGGCTCGAGCAGGCGCTGGACGCCGCCTCGCAGGCGCATTTCGGTGCGCCGCTGGGCTACATCGGCCAGGGCGGCACGATCCCGCTGATGAGCCTCTTGCAGCAGGGCTTTCCGCAGGCCCAGATGATGGTCTGCGGGGTGCTCGGGCCGAAGAGCAATGCCCACGGGCCGAACGAGTTCCTCCACATCGCCTACGGCAAGCGGCTGACGGCTGCGGTGGCGCAGGTGATCGCCGCGCACCCCTGAGCGAAACCGACCCGACCCGACCCGACCCGGCCCGGATGGCGGTCACGGCCACCCATGGGCCGTCTTTCTCGAACCACGCCGCGCCATGCGGCGGAGTCGCACCCCTCAATCGCCAAGCCTCGACAGGAGCCTCAGATTGAACCCGGCCAAGAACTTCCTGATCTTCGGTTCCGTCTTCCTCGTCAACGGGATCATGTTTCTCGTCGTCGGTCTGGCGACCCAGCTGACGACTTTCTGGGTGCTTGGCTCCCCGTTCGTTGCGCTGGGCATCGTGTTCCTGGCGCTGTTCCAGTCCCGCAGGGGCGGCGAGAGCAGGGCTGCTTCCGGTGGCGAGGGCCAGGCCGTCCTCTCCGCCGACGCAGTTGGCGGTGCGGCGGCATCAGAGCGTTGACCTGCCCTTGACGCCGGGTCCGTGAGGTAGCCATGCGATTCCGCTCCAAGGTCGATACCTGGCTGGCCGTTGTGCTGCTGCTCTCGGCGCTGATGCCGTTGGCGGCGGCCTGGCAGGTCGCTGCCGGAGGCTCGGGGGTCGCGGCGCTGGGCGCGATCGGGCTCGCGGCGCTCGGGGCCGGACTGCCGTTGTGGATGCTCATGGCCACGGACTACCGGGTGAGCGAGGCGAGCCTGGACGTTCGCTGCGGCCCCCTGCGCTGGCACATCCCGCGGGCCGGAATCACGCGCGTCACGTCCACGCGCTCGGTCCTGTCGAGCCCCGCGCTGTCGCTGGACCGGCTGCGCGTCGAGTACGGAGGCGGGAAGTCCGTGCTGGTCTCGCCGCAGGACCAGGCCGGCTTCCTGCGGGCCCTGGCGATGCCGGCCGGGCTCGGGGGCGCTTCGAGCCAGTCCTCGCGGTGGGCCGGACCGGGCCTCTGACGCCAGCGCAGCCGTCGCCCGACATCGGCCGTGCTGCTGCGCCCGCCTGACCTCGCGGGCCTGCCCGGCTACCTCGCCGCGCTGCGCCGCGGCTGGACCCCTGACGGCGACCACGACCCCGAAGGTGCCGGCCGGCTCGTCGCACGTGTCGAGGCCGACCCGCAGGGCTTCATCACGGCCCTGTCCCGCCCCGAAGGGGGCGGGCCCCCGGTCCGGCTCGACGATGGCCGCCTGGTGCCGCGGCTGGCGCATGTCCGCTACTGGATCTGGCAAGGCGCGTACTGCGGGGACTTCAACCTGCGCTGGCAGCCGGGCGGGAGCGAGCTGCCGCCGTACTGCGATGGCCACGTGGGCTATGCGGTCGTCCCCTGGGCCCGCGGCCGCGGCCTGGCGGCTGCCGCACTGCGCGAAGCGACGGTCATCGCCCGCGGCCATGGCCTGGCATGGCTCGAGCTGTCGATGGACGCCGCCAACCTGGCCTCGATCCGGACGGCCGAAGCCGCCGGTGCCCGCCTCGAAGGCGAGTACATGGCCGCAGAGCAGGGCGGCGTGCTCGCGCGGCGGTACCGCCTCCTCGTGCGCGAGGGCTGAGCCGCGCCGGTCAGTAGAAGGCTTCGACCCGCGCCGTGCCCATCAGCGGCTCGATCAGCCGCGTCAGCGGGCCGAGCCCGTGGTAGCGCGACGCGACCTTGTGCGCGTAGGCGAAGAAGCGCGGCAGGTCGGCGCTGTACTTCGGCTTGCCGTCGCGGTGCTTCAGGCGGCAGAAGATGCCGAGCACCTTCAGGTGGCGCTGCAGCCCGATCCATTCCACCTGGCGCCAGAACTCGCCGAAGTCCTCGGGCAGCGGCAGCCCTTCCTTGCGGCCTTGCTGCCAGTAGCGCACCGCCCAGTCGAGTTCGCGCTCTTCGTCCCAGGAGATGAAGGCGTCGCGCAGCAGCGAGGCGAGGTCGTAGCCGATCGGGCCGTGCACCGCGTCCTGGAAGTCGAGGATCGCCGGGTTCGGCTCGGCGACCATCAGGTTGCGCGGCATGTAGTCGCGATGCACGGCCACCGTCGGCTGTGCCAGTGCGCTGGCGACGAGCAGGTCGCAGACGCGGCGCCAGTCGGCCTGCTGCACGTCGTTCCAGGTGACGCCGTACTCGCGGCCGACGCACCACTCGGGGAACAGCGCCAGCTCGCGTCGCAGCAGCGCGTCGTCGTAGGGCGGCAGGCCCTCGGCGTCGACCCCGCGCTGCCAGCGCACCAGGGTGGCGACCGCGTCGCGCATCAGCTGCTGCACGCGCGCCTCGTCGCCATCGGCCACCGCCTGCTGCAATGCGCCGAGGTAGGGCGCGCGACCCAGGTCGTCGAGCAGCAGGAAGCCCTGTGCCTCGTCCCAGGCCAGCACCTGCGGCCCATGCAGGCCGGCGGCGGCGATGCGCCGGGCGATGTCGACGAAGGGGCGGCAGTTCTCGAGCGCCGGCGGCGCGTCCATCACGATGCGCGTGCCCGAGGGCGTCGGCAGGCGCAGGTAGCGGCGAAAACTCGCGTCGGCGCTTGCCAGCCGGGCGCTGCCGGGGTCGAGGCCGAGGCTGCGCGCCCAGCGCTCGAAGGCATCGCGCCGTGCCGGATCGGGCCAGACGACGGGGCCATCGACAACCGGGCCGTCGACGACGGGGGCTTCGGCAGGGGTTGCTGGCGTGCCCTGGCGGGCGCTGGGGGTCGAGTCGCTCATCGAAGTCTCGGGGCAGAGTCTCAGGGCCTCGGACCCCCTCATGGATAATCGATTCGATTCTACAAACCGGCCCCGGCGCCCGAGCGGGTCGAACGGCGGTCGCGATCGGCCTGTCCGCGCCTGTCGGGCCTGATGGCAGATTCCTTCCTTGGCGCGCCCGACCTTCTTCCCCCGCTATCCGGCTGTGGCCGGTACAGCCGAACGCCTGCTGGCGGCCTGCACCGTGGCCGGCGGTTTGGCGCTGGCCGGGCCGGGCGTCGCGCAGGAGCAGGGCGACGCGGGCATGACGCCGGTCCCGCCGACCGCGCCCGCGTCAGCGCCAGCGCCCGCCGAGGCCGCACCGGTTGTACCGGTTGTACCGGGCGCCTCGGCAGCGGCCCCTGCCGCCGCCGACGAACTGCCGATCCAGCTCGAGGCGGACCACCTGAGTGGAAGCCCCGACCGTGAAGCGATCGCCGAGGGCGGCGTCGACCTGCGCCAGGGCGACCTGCGGCTGCAGGCCGATCGGCTGCGCTACGACGTCGCGGCCGACCGCGTCAAGGCCAGCGGCCATGTCCAGGCCGATCGCGGCGGCGACCGCTTCACCGGCACCGAGCTCGAGCTGCAGTTGCAGAGCTACCAGGGCTACGTCCTCGAGCCGACCTACTTTTTCTCGCGCAGCGGCGCCGGCGGGTCCGCGCGCCGGCTGGACATCGAGAGCCGCCAGCGCTCGCGCCTGGCCGGTGCCAACTACACGAGCTGCGCGCCCGACGGCAGCGGCACGCCGGCCTGGATCCTCGAGACCGACCGCATCCGGCTCGACTTCGACCGCAACGAGGGCCTGGCGCAGGGCGCGGTGCTGCGCTTCTACGGCGTGCCGATCCTGGCCGCGCCCTCGCTGACCTTTCCGCTCACCGATGAGCGCAAGTCGGGCTGGCTGCCGCCGAGCTTGGCGATCGACAGCAAGAGCGGCGTCGAGCTGCAGGCGCCGTACTACTGGAACATCGCGCCCAACCGCGACCTGACGCTGACGCCGGTGGTCTCGACGCGGCGCGGCGCCGGCGTCGACGCCGAGTTCCGCTACCTCGCGCCGAACGACCACGGCCAGACCAACATCCACCTGCTGCCTGACGACCGCACCGTCGGCCGTTCGCGCCATTCGATCGACCTGCGCCATGTCGGCGGCATGCCGGGCACCTTCGACTACAGCGCGCGCGTGCTGCGCGTGTCGGACGACGAGTACTGGAAGGACTTCTCGTCCTACATCGACAACATCACCCCGCGTCTGCTGCCGACGGACCTGCGCGCCGGGCGCCGCTGGGCGCTGGGCAGCGAGGGCTCGGTGTCGACCTACGCCCGCGTGCAGCGCTGGCAAGTGCTGCAGGACCCGGACCCGCTGGCGCGCATCGTCTCGCCGTACCAGCGCTCGCCGCAGCTCGGCGTCGGCGGCTACGGCCGAGGCGGCCTGCTGCGCTGGGCGGCGCAGACCGAATACAACCGCTTCACGCTGCCCTCCGAGGACATCGCGCGCGACCGGCCCACCGGCAACCGGCTGCACTTCGCCGGCAACCTGAGCCTGCCCTACGAGACGCCCGGCTGGACGCTGACGCCGAAGCTGTCGCTGAACGCCGCCACCTACGACCTCGACCGGCCGCTCGCCGACGGCCGGCGGCACGTCTCGCGCTGGATTCCCACCTTCAGCATCGACAGCACCTGGGTGCTCGAGCGCGACGCGACCTGGTTCGGCCGCGCGATGCGGCAGACGCTGGAGCCGCGCCTGCTCTACGTGAGGACGCCGTACCGCGACCAGCTCGGCCTGCCCAACTTCGACTCGGCGGCGCGCGACTTCAACTTCGAGTCGATCTACGACGAGAACGCCTTCTCGGGGATCGACCGCGTCTCGGACTCGCACCAGGTCACTGCCGGCGTCACCTCGCGCCTGATCGACCCGGTGACCGGCGCCGAGGCGGTGCGCGTCGGCCTGATGCAGCGCTTCCTGCTGCGCGACCAGCGCATCACGCCCGAAGGCGAGCCGCTGACCAAGCGCTTCTCCGACATCCTGCTGCTCGGCTCGACGCGCTGGGTGCCACGCTGGACCTTCGACGCGGCGCTTCGCTACAACCCGGACACCGACCGGCCGATCCGCTCGGTGATCGGCGCGCGCTATTCGCCCGGGCCGTTCCGCACGGTGGGCCTCACCTACCGCTACGCGCGCGGCCTGTCCGAGCAGGTCGACTTCGGCTGGCAGTGGCCGATCTACCGCTCGGCCGCGGCCAGCTCGCGCCCGTTGGGGGCCCGCCGCGGCGCCGGCAGCAACCCGTCGTGCGCCGGCACCTGGTACACGGTGGGGCGAGTCAACTACAGCATGCGCGACAGCCGGGTGACCGACTCGCTGTTCGGCGTCGAGTACGACGCCGGGTGCTGGATCGGCCGTGTCGTCGCCGAACGGCTGTCCACCGGCCGCAGCGAGGCGACTTCACGCCTGATGATCCAGCTGGAGCTGGTCGGCCTCTCGCGGCTCGGCATCAATCCGCTTTCCGTCTTGAAGGACAATGTGCCGGGTTACCGGCTGCTGCGCGACGACCCCGACGACCTCGACGGTCCCTCGTCCTCCGAATGAGCTTGCTGTCCCCACCTCTGCCTCTTCGTCGCTTGTGCGCCGGCCTCGCCGTCGCCACGGTCGCGCTGGGCCTGCCACCGGCCGGCGCGCAGATCAGCCCCCCGGCCGGGCGCAATGGCGACTACATCGTCGCGATCGTCAACCAGGAGCTGGTGACGGCGGCCGAGATCGAGCGCCGCCTCGAGCAGGTGCGTGCGAACGCGGCACGCGGCGGCGGCACGTTGCCGCCCGACCCCCAACTGCGGCAGCGCATCGTCGAGATGCTGATCGAGGAGCGTGTGCTCGTCACCCACGCGCGCGAGCTCGGCGCCCGCATCGACGAGCCCGAGCTCGACCGCGCGGTGGCAAGCGTCGCGCAGCAGAACCAGGTCACGCTGGCCCAGCTGCGCGAGCGCCTGCGTGCCGACGGCGTCGACTTCGCGCGCTTTCGCGACGAGGTGCGCGACCAGCTGCGCGTCGAGCGTGTCCGTGAGCGCGAGGTGATGCAGTCGATTCGCGTCAGCGACGCCGAGGTCGACGCCTTCCTCGCCGAGCGCAACCGCGCGGCGCCGGTCGAACTGAACCTGGCGCAGATCCTGGTGCCGGTGCCCGAGGGCGCCGACGAGGCGCGTGTCGCCGAGCTGCGCGCGCAGGCCGAGCAGGCGCTGGCGCGCGTGCAGGCCGGCGAGCCCTTCGCCACGGTGGCGCGCGAGGTGTCTCAGGACGCCAACCGCGAGCGTGGCGGCGAGATCGGTTTGCGCACCGCCGACCGGCTGCCCGACGTGTTCGTCGCCCAGGTCCAGGGCCTTGCCACCGGTGCCGTCGCGCCGGCCGTATTGCGCACCGGCGCGGGCTTCCATGTGCTGAAGGTGGTCGAGCGGCGCGAGGCCGCGCTCAACCGCGTCACCCAGACGCGGGCACGGCACATCCTGCTGCGCCTGTCGCCCCAGCTCGAGGAGGCCGCCGCCGAGGCGCGCCTGGCGGGCTTCAAGCGCGAGATCGAGGCCGGTACCGCCCGCTTCGAGGACCTGGCGCGGGCCAACTCGCAGGACGGCAGCGCCGCCCAGGGCGGCGAGCTCGGCTGGGCGAGCCCGGGCCAGTTCGTGCCCGAGTTCGAGCAGGCGATGGATGCCCTGCCGATCAACGGTCTGTCGGACCCGGTGGTCTCGCGCTTCGGCGTGCACCTGCTGCAGGTGCTCGAGCGGCGCGACGTGCAGATCGACCAGCGCCAGTTGCGCGAGCAGGCGCGTAACGTGCTGCGCGAGCGCAAGTTCGAGGGCGCCTACAACGAGTGGTTGGCCGACCTGCGCGCGCGCGCCTACGTCGAGATGCGCGAGCCGCCGTCGTGACGATGGTGGGCCTGGGCGCCCTGAAGACGCCGATCGCCCCAGGGCCCGCAGATGCCCCCCGCCTGTCCCGGGCGCGGGGTCGGCTGCGGGCGCTTGTGCCCCTTCGCGCGCCGCGCTGAACCGCCGTGGCGCCGGCGCACATCGCGCGCAAGCGCTTCGGCCAGCACTTCCTCGTCGATGACGCGGTGATCGCGCGGATCGTCGCCGCGGTCGACCCGCGGCCCGGCCAGGCGCTGGTCGAGATCGGCCCGGGGCTGGGCGCGCTGACGCAGCCGTTGGTCGAGCGCAGCGGCGCGCTGACCGTGATCGAGCTCGACCGCGACCTCGCCGCGCGCCTGCGCGGCCGCACCGGGCTCGCGGTGATCGAGGCCGATGTGCTCGGGGTCGACTTCGCAGCGCTCGCCGCCGGTGCCGGGCGGCCGCTGCGCATCATCGGCAACCTGCCCTACAACATCTCGACGCCGATCCTGTTTCACCTGCTCGCCCAGGCGGGCGCGGTGTGCGATCAGCACGTGATGCTGCAGAAGGAGGTGGTCGAGCGCCTCGCGGCGGCGCCCGGCGGCAAGGACTATGGGCGCCTGTCGGTGATGCTGCAGTGGCGTTACGAGGTCGAAGCCCTGTTCGACGTCCCGCCCGATGCCTTCGACCCGCCGCCGCGCGTCGTCTCGGCGGTGGCCTGCATGACGCCTCGGGCGCAGCCCGCCGCGGTCGATGCCGCGCTGCTGGGCGAACTGGTCGCGGTCGCCTTCTCGCAGCGGCGCAAGCTGCTGCGCCACACCCTCGGGCGCTGGCTCGATGCGCGCGGCGCGACGGGCGACTTCGACCTGCAACGGCGTGCCGAGGAGGTGCCGGTTGCCGAGTACCTGGCGCTGGCAGGGCGCCTGGGCGCACTGCCGCAGCCTGCCGGCCCCGCGCCGGCGGATCAGCGCTGACGCGTTCCTGCTCAGTCGCCTGAGGGCGGCTGAAGCGCGTCTCTCGTCACGACGGAAACGAAACAGCCCGCCGTGAGGCGGGCTGTCGCGGCGCGGGCGCTCAGGCCCGTGTGGTGTCGCGGCGGGTCAGGCCGCGTTCAACCACATCGCCGTGTCGAAGGCGCTGCTCATCAGCGGCATGTTCATGCCGAAGCTGGCGTTCGCGGCGTTCTTCGAGGTGCTCTTCGCGGCCGGCTTGTCGGCTGCGTTCTGGGCCACTTCCGTCGCCCGCTCCCATGACCCGTTTTCCTGGGAGCGGGCTACTGAAAAGAATAGAAACACCGGAAGGGTATTTTTCGTTCACCCCAGAAGTCGGCGGCGTCCCGGAAGACGTCCAGCAGTTGTTCGCGCGCCTCACGGTCGAAGCGCGGGTTGTCGGGGATCTGCTCGAGCACGACCACGAAGCCAGGCTGCAGGCCGGACTTGTGAACCAGGTCGGTCATGCAGTCGTACAGCGCGTCCAGGTTCTTGCCGAAGTGCGCCGGGAACAGGAAGGCGTCGGCGATCTGTTCGAGCACCTCCTGCTTCGACTGCGCGCTGGCGAGGTTCACGTAGAGGAAATGCTGGCCGACGCCCTGGGCGGCCTGCATCAGATCCTCGACGCGATAGGCGCGGATCGACTGGACGATATTAGGTCGGACGGTCTGCAACAGCATGGTCACGATCCTCCTGTGGACTTCATGGCTCGGCCCTTCATGGCAGGACGCGTTGGAAGCTCGCGTAGTGGTTGTCGGTGTAGTAACAGGCCTCGGGTTTCGTCGGGCGTTCGCCGCCACAGACCAGCCGCCGCGCGCCTCGCGTTCGCGCGCCAGGGGTCCTGACCGTGTACTCGCGGTAGTAGCCCCGACGCTGCGCAGGCAGAAGCCGCTCCCGATTGCCGAACACCGTGCCGTCCTTGGCGTACGGGAAGGGGCCGCCCGCGCGGATGAGCCTTTCGGTGGTGCGGGCTTCCGGGGGCAGGGCAGCCAGTTCCACCGCCCCGGCCCCGGGCGACGGCTCGAAGGCAGCCGCCGGCCCCGAAAGGCCTGCCGAGGCGATCGCCCCAGCAAATCCGATAGCAAGTCCTAATTGACGAAGACATGCCCGCGCCGACGGCAGACCTCCAACAGACACGGGGATAACCCTGAAACTCGAAGCCGCGATGGTATCGAAGTCGCCCGGAAATCTCAAGCCCGTGCCTCAAATTTGGGCAGTCTATCGAGGTATTAAGCGAGTACTCACAAATCTCATGCGCAGCATGAAATCTTCAAATCGAAGTGAAGTAACCCCGGGGTAAAGTTGGGGCGAGGCGCCGAAGGGCAACATGAGGTAAGACTCGCGCCGCCCTCAGCCCTTGACCCACGCGTCAAGGCCGCCGCTCGCGGGCGGCTCAAGCGGCCATGCCGGACCGAGCCAAGCGTGCCGGGGCCCGGACGCCCCGCCACCTGCCTGTCAGCCGCCGGTGCGGATCGCCGCGTTGGCTTCGGCGACCGTCAGCGCAGTCATGTTCACGATCCGCCTCACCGTGGCCGACGGCGTCAGGATGTGCACCGGCTGCGCCGAGCCGAGCAGGATCGGGCCGATCGCGATGCCGCCGCCGGAGGTCGTCTTCAGCAGGTTGTAGGCGATGTTCGCGGCGTCGATGTTGGGCAGCACCAGCAGGTTCGCCTCGCCGGTGAGCGTGCTGTGAGGCATCTGCTTCTGGCGCTGCGCGGCGTTGAGCGCAGTGTCGCCGTGCATCTCGCCGTCGATCTCGAGCCAGGGCGCGCTCTCGCGCAGCAGCGCCAGCGTCTCGCGCATCTTCACGGCCGACGGCTGGTTGCTCGAGCCGAAGTTCGAGTGGCTGAGCAGCGCCGCCTTCGGCACCAGGCCCAGGCGCTGCATTTCCTGCGCGGCCATCACCGTGATCTCGGCCAGCTGCTCGGCGGTCGGGTCGTAGTTGACGTGGGTGTCGACGAGCATCACCTGCCGGTCGGGCAGGATCAGCATGTTCATGCAGGCGTAGGTCTTGCTGCCGGCCTTCAGGCCGATCACCTGGTCGATGTAGTGCAGGTGCAGTTGCGTCGTGCCCCAGGTGCCGCAGAGCATCCCGTCGACCTCGCCGGTCTTGAGCAGCATCGAACCGATCAGGGTCAGGCGACGGCGCATCTCGATCTTCGCCATCTGCTCGGTGACGCCCTTGCGCTCGGTCATCCGGTGATAGGTCTGCCAGTAGTCGCGGTAGCGGTGATCGCGCTCGGTGTTGACGACGTCGTAATCGCGTTCGGCCGTCAGACGCAGGCCGAAGCGCCCGATGCGCTCGGCGATGATCGCCGGCCGCCCGATCAGCGTCGGCCGCGCGAGGTTCTCGTCGACCACCACCTGCACCGCGCGCAGCACGCGCTCCTCCTCGCCCTCGGCGTAGGCCACGCGCTTGCGCTCGGCCTTCTTCGCCAGCGTGAAGATCGGCTTCATCGTCGTGCCCGAGGCGTAGACGAAGCTCTGCAGCCGCTCGCGATAGGCGGCCATGTCCGGCAACGGCCGCGTCGCGACGCCCGAGTCCGCCGCCGCCTGCGCGACCGCGGGCGCGATCTTCGTCATCAGCCGCGGGTCGAAAGGCTTCGGGATCAGGTACTCGGGCCCGAAGCTCAGCTCGGCGCCGGCGTAGGCGGCGGCCACGACCTCGCTCTGCTCGGCCTGCGCCAGCTCGGCGATCGCGTGCACCGCGGCGATCTCCATCTCGTCGGTGATCGTGGTCGCGCCGCTGTCGAGCGCGCCGCGGAAGATGTACGGGAAGCACAGGACGTTGTTGACCTGGTTCGGGTAGTCGGTGCGACCGGTGGCCATCAGCGCGTCGCTGCGCACCGCCTGCACCTCCTCGGGCATGATCTCCGGCGTCGGGTTGGCCAGCGCCAGGATGACCGGCCGCGCCGCCATCGACGCGACCATCTCCGGCTTGACCACGCCGCCGGCCGACAGGCCGAGGAAGATGTCGGCACCAGCGATCGCCTCGGCCAGCGTGCGCTGCGAGCTGCGCTGGGCGAAGACCGCCTTGTCCGGGTCCATCAGCTCGGTGCGGCCCTCGTAGACCAGGCCGGCCAGGTCGGTGACCCAGATGTTCTCGCGCGGCAGCCCGAGCTTGACGAGCAGGCCGATGCAGGCCAGTGCCGCGGCGCCGGCGCCGGAGGTCACGAGCTTGACCTTGCGGATGTCCTTTCCCGCGACCTTCAGGCCGTTGAGCACCGCCGCGCCGACGACGATCGCGGTGCCGTGCTGGTCGTCGTGGAAGACCGGGATCTTCATCCGCTCGCGCAGCTTCCGCTCGACGTAGAAGCAGTCCGGCGCCTTGATGTCCTCGAGGTTGATGCCGCCGAAGGTCGGCTCCAGCGCGGCGATGCAGTCGACCAGCTTGTCGAGGTCGTGCTCGTTGACCTCGATGTCGAAGACGTCGATGCCGGCGAATTTCTTGAACAGGACGCCCTTGCCCTCCATCACCGGCTTGGCCGCGAGCGGCCCGATGTTGCCCAGGCCGAGCACCGCGGTGCCGTTGGTGATCACCGCGACGAGGTTGCCGCGCGCGGTGTAGCGGAAGGCGGCCTTCGGGTCGGCCGCGATCTCCTCGCAGGCGGCCGCGACGCCGGGGGAGTAGGCGAGCGCGAGGTCGCGCTGGTTGATCAGTTGCTTGGTGGGCGTGACCGCGATCTTGCCGGGGACGGGGAACTCGTGGTACTCGAGTGCGGCGCGGCGCAGTTCGTCGCGCTTTTCTTCGTACGTGGACATGGGGCTTGCCTCGGGTCCGGTCGTCTGCCGGGTTGTGTCGCGGTGTCCGGCCAGGGCGCCGGCGGGGAGCCGGATTGTAGGAGCCGGGGGTGGCGACGCGGCCTGGGGGAAGGCCGCGATTGCGCGCGCCTCCGGGCCCCGCCACGGGCCCGGCGCAGGGGGCCACCGAGGCTGAGCCGGGCCCCGCGCGGGCCGGGGGACAATCGCAGCCGCGCCGGGCCCGCCGCACCCCGCCCGGCCGCCCGCTGTCCGACCCAGTCCCCGTCCGGGACCCTGCCCCCGCCCCGACCCGATGAGCCTCGGCGAGTTCGAACTGATCGACAAGTACTTCCGCCGCCCGGCGCGGCGCGCGGCCCTCGGCGTCGGCGACGACTGCGCCCTGCTGCAGCCGGCGCCCGGCTGCCAGCTCGCCATCTCGACCGACCTGCTGATCGAAGGCCGCCACTTCGTCTCGACGGTGGCGCCCGCGCGCCTCGGCCACAAGTCGCTGGCGGTCAACCTGTCGGACCTGGCGGCCTGCGGCGCCAGCCCGCTCGCCTTCACGCTGTCGATCGCGATGCCGCGCGTCGATGAGGCCTTCCTCGCCGGCTTCGCCGAGGGCCTCTGGGCGCTGGCCGACGCCCATCGTTGCGACTTGGTCGGCGGCGACACCAGTGCCGGCCCGCTGGCGATCGGCATCACCGTGTTCGGCGAGGTGCCGGTCGGGCGGGCGCTGCTGCGCGGCGGCGGCCGCCCCGGGCATGACCTCTACGTCAGCGGCACGCTCGGCGATGCGCGCCTCGCGCTCGAGATCCTGCGCGGCACCGTCGATGCCGAAGGCCAGGCCTTCGCCCGCCTGCGCCGCGCGATGGAGCTGCCCGAACCGCGCGTCGCGCTCGGCGTCGCGCTGCGCGGGCTCGCGACGAGCGCGATCGACGTCTCCGACGGCCTGGTCGGCGACCTCGGCCACCTGCGCCGCGCCTCGGGCACCGGCGCGCGGCTCGAGCTGGCGACCCTGCCGCGCAGCGCCGACCTCGCGGCTTGCGACGCCGCGCTGCAGCGCGAATGCGGGCTCTACGGCGGCGACGACTACGAACTGCTGTTCACCGCCGAGCCCGCGCGGCGCGACGAGGTCGAGGCGGCCGCGCGCGCCGCCGGCGTCGCGGTGACGCGGATCGGCCGGCTCGAGGCCGAGCCCGGCCTGCGCGTGGTCGATCCCGACGGTCGTATTGCCCGCGACGAAGGCGCGCAGGCCTTCGACCACTTCCGGGACCGCGCATCGGGATGACGATAATCCCGCCGATGAGCCCGACCTCGAACCCGCTGCCTGCGCGCGCCGACCTGCCCGCTCATGCGCCGCTGCCGGACTGGTACGACGAGACGACCGGCCGCGAGCAGTTCGTGCGCCGCCTGTTCGACGACTCGGCGCCCGACTACGACCGCATCGAACGCTTGCTCGCGCTCGGCAGCGGGCCCTGGTACCGGCGCCGCGCATTGCAGCGCGCCGGCCTCGTCGAAGGGGCCCAGGTGCTCGACGTCGGCATCGGCACGGGGCTTCTGGCACGCGAGGCGCTGCGCCTGATCGGGCCGAAGGGGCGCCTCGTCGGCGTCGACCCGAGCCCGGGCATGCTGGCCGAGGTGCGGTTGCCCGGCGTCGAGTTGCGCAGCGGGCGAGCCGAGGCCTTGCCGGTCGAGGCCGCGAGCGCCGACTTCCTCTCGATGGGCTACGCGCTGCGCCACGTCGACGACCTGCGCGCCGCCTTCGGCGAGTACCGTCGCGCGCTGCGCCCCGGCGGTCGCCTGCTGCTGCTCGAGATCACGCGCCCTTCAGGTCGGCTGGCGACGATCGGGCTCAAGGCCTACATGCGCGTCCTCGTGCCGCTGCTGGCCCGCGCCGTGGCCACCCGCAACCGCAGCGCGGCGCTTTGGCGCTACTACTGGGACACGATCGAAGCCTGCATCCCGCCGGATGCCGTGCTGGCCGCGTTGAGCGACGCCGGCTTCACTGACGTCAAACGCCATGTCGAACTCGGCATCTTCTCGGAATACACCGCCGTCAAGCCGCTCTGAGGCGGCGCGGGCCACCGGTGCCTTGGCCGCTCCCCCGCAGCGCGCGGGGAACTCCCGGCGACGCCATCCCATCCGCGACCTCGGGCCGCTGAACGGCGACACCCTGCCCGACCTGACGTGAGGGACGCCGAGCCGATGAGCGCCACCGCCCGGCCGCCCGAAGGTGGCGCGCCAGGCCTGCCTGGACAACCATCGTTGGCCTTGCACCGCGTGCGCGCCGACCACATCGAAGCCGATCGCCTCCCGGAAGGCCCTGTGCTGGCCGCGCTGACCTATGCGGCCGCGGCCCTCGAGCGGGTCACGGCGCACGGCGCCGAGGTCCTGAGCCTGGCCAGCGGCACGCCGCCGGTCGACGAACCCGTCTGGGTCGACCTCTGGTACGGCGCGTCGCCCGTCGTGCGGGGGCGCGACAGCCTGGTGGTCTGGGCCCAGGACGCCCACACGCTGTTCGGCGCGCTCGACCTCGAGCCGGCCGCTGGCGAGGACTTCGGCCAGCTCGCCGAGCGTGCCTACCGCGAGCTCTTCGCCTGCCTCGCCGTGCGCGGCATGCCGCAGCTGCTGCGGCTTTGGAACTACCTGCCGGGGATCAACGACGACGAGGCCGGCCTCGAGCGCTACCGCCGCTTCAATGCCGGGCGCCAGCAGGCCTTCCTCGCCGCCGGTCGCGCAGCCTTCGAAGGCGCACCCGCCGCCTGCGGCCTCGGCACCCCCGGCGGGCCGCTGCGCATCCGCTTCCTGGCCGGACGCGAGGCGCCGCTGGCGGTCGAGAACCCGCGCCAGGTCTCGGCCTACCACTACCCGAAAGAGCACGGCGTGCGGGCGCCGACCTTCTCGCGCGCGGCGATCGCCGACGTCGGCGGCGGGCAGCGGCTGCTGCTCGTCTCGGGCACCGCGAGCATCGTCGGCCACGAGAGCCGCCACGCCGGCGACCTCGAGGCCCAGCTCGACGAGACGCTGGCCAATCTGCAGGCGGTCGTCGATGCCGCGCAGGTCAAGACGGGGTTGCGCTACGACCTGGCCGACGCGCGCTGCGTCGTCTACCTGCGCCATCGCGCCGACGCCGAGTGCGCGCGCCGGCGCTTCGCCGCCGCGCTGGGCGCGCAGAGCCGGGCGGTGCGCGAGGCGGCATGGGTGGTGGCCGACATCTGCCGGCGCGAGTTGCTGATCGAAGTCGAGGCGCATCTGGCGGCGCAGTGCGAGGGCGGCGCTTGAGCCGCGCGCAGCGGCGCAGGGCACGCGCAGGCGGCGTGCCGCCGGTGGGGCGCGCGGTCGCGGCGGCGCTGCTGCTGGTCGGCACGACGTCAGTCGTCCGGGCCAACGGCCCGGGCCCGGAGGCGTCGGCGTCGGCGGTGAACCCAGCCGACCCGCTGGCCGTCGAGCGACCCCTCTGGGAGTTCGGTCTGGGCGCCGGGGTCCTGCGCCTGCCGCACTACCGCGGCGCCGGGCAGTCGCATACCTGGCTGCTGCCGGTGCCGTACTTCATCTACCGCGGCGAGATCCTGAAGGCCGACCGCGACGGCGCGCGGGCGAAGCTCTTCGAGTCCGACCATGTCGAGTTCGACCTCAGCTTCGCCGTCGGCGCGCCGACCCGCAGCGACGACAACGACGCCCGCCAGGGCATGGATGACCTGGCGCCGACGGTCGAGCTGGGGCCCAAGTGGCAGGCGACCTTCGCGCGCGGCGAGACTTGGCGCCTGCGCGCCGAGGTGCCGGTGCGCGCCGCCTTCGCGATCGACGGTTCGCCCGACTTCATCGGCTGGGTCGCGACGCCGCACCTCACTGCCGACTGGCGGCTGCGCGGCGGCTGGAACCTCGGCCTGCGCGGCGGCCTGATCTTCGGCGACCGGCGCTACCACGGCTACTTCTACGATGTGGCGCCCGAACACGCGCGCGTCGGACGCCCCGGCTACCGGGCGCCCGGCGGCTACGGCGGACAGCAGTACTTCATCGCGCTGTCGAAGCGCTTCCGCCAGCACTGGGTCGGCATGTACGCCAGCCACGACAGCGTGGCCGGCGCGCGCTTCGCGTCGAGCCCGCTGGTGCAGCGCTCGCACAACCTGTCGTTCGGCATCGCGGTCTCATGGATCTTCGCGTCGTCGTCGCGCCTGGTGCCGGTCGACGAGTGACATGTCGCCGGGCAAGCTCGCGCGCTGGGCGCTGCTGCAGTTGCTGCTGGGCGTGCTCGCCCTCGGTTCGCTCGGCTGGTGCCTGATCGCCGCGGTGCTGCAGCCGCTGCTGCCCGAGGCGCGCGCCCGCCCGCTCGGGCGCAAGGCGATCGCCGCCATCTACCGCAGCTTCTGGTCGCTGGCCGAGGCCTGCGGCATGCTGGAGATGGACAACCGCGTGCTCGACCGTCTGCGCGACGAGCCGGGGCTGATCATCGTGGCGAACCACCCGAGCCTGCTCGACGCGATGCTGATCGTCGCGCGCCTGCCGCGCAGCGCCTGCATCATGAAGGCGAGCCTGATGCGCAACATCTTCCTCGGCGGCGGCGCGCGTCTGGCGCGCTACATCTGCAACGACTCGCCACGCGGCATGATCAAGCGCGCGGTCGAGGACCTGCGCGCCGGCGGGCAACTGGTGCTGTTCCCCGAGGGCACGCGCACCACGCGCGCGCCGATCGGCCCCTTCCGCCCCGGCGTCACGGTGATCGCCAAGCTCGCGCAGGCGCCGATCCAGGCCGTCTTCATCGACACCGATTCCCCGTACCTCGGCAAGGGCTGGCCGCTGTGGCGGCTGCCGCCGACGCCGATCGTCTTCCGCGTGCGCCTCGGCGAGCGCTTTGCGCCGCAGGCCGATGCCGGCGCACTGCTGGCCGAGCTCGAGCGCTACTTCGCCGCCGGGGTGCGCTGCGGCGCCGCCCGGGCCGCCTGACCGACCGCATGGCCAACGACCTCTCTTGCACGCACCTCGTGCTGATCCCGAGCTACAACACCGGCCCGACGCTGCAGGTGACGGTGCGTGCCGCGCGCGCGCAGTGGCGCAGCGTCTGGGTGGTGATCGACGGCAGCACCGACGGCAGCGGCGCCAGGCTGATGTCGACCGCACCGGTCAGCCCCGACTTCCACGTCATCGAGCTCCCGCGCAACGAGGGCAAGGGTGCCGCGCTGCTGCACGGCCTGGTCTCCGCGCAGGCGGCCGGCTTCACCCATGCGCTGACGATGGATGCCGACGGCCAGCACCCGGCCGAGCTGATCGGCGAATTCATGCGCCGCTCGGCCGAGCGGCCCGAGACGATGGTGCTCGGCCGCCCGGTCTTCGACGCCAGCGCGCCGCTGCTGCGGGTGCGCGGGCGGCGCGTGTCGAACTGGTGGACCCGGCTCGAGACGCTCGGCGCCGGCATCGACGACTCGCTCTACGGCTTTCGCGTCTACCCGATCCGCGAGCTGATCGCGGTGATGGAGCGCCAGCCCTGGATGCGCCGTTTCGACTTCGACACCGAGGCGGTCGTGCGGCTGGCCTGGCGGGGCGTCAAGCCGGTGAACATCGCCGCGCCGGTCAAGTACCTGACGGCGGCCGAGGGCGGCGTCTCGCACTTCCGCTACGGGCGCGACAACCTGCTGCTGGCCTGGATGCACCTGCGGCTGATGATCGAGTTCGTGCTGCGCCTGCCGTGGCTGCTCTGGCGTCGCGCCCGCAAGCTGCCGCCGTTCCAGCCCTGAAAGCGCGTCCGCCCGCTTCGTAGCTACGAGATCCTTGGCCTCGTTAGTAGGCGGAGCTAGAAAAGCGAAGGGCGCCCCGAAGGCGCCCGTGCATGCGATGCAGCAAGGCCCGTGGGCCTTGCGTCGCCTTCACTCAGCGATAGCCTTCCTCGGCCGCCGAGTTGATGACCCAGATCAGGTTGCCGCCGGTGTAGTCGCCGAGCGAGCCGCCGGCGAAGATCAGCCGGCCCTGGCCCTTGAAGACCATCTCGAAGCGGTGCCGGTCGCTGCCGAAGTACCAGGGGATCCAGGCCTTACCGGTGATGTAGGCGCCCTGGTCGCTCGGCTGGCCGACGATGTCGGTCACCTGGCGCATGCTCATGCCGATCTTCAGCTGCGGGAATTTCGAGCCGGGCGCCGGCTTGCCGAGGATCTCGCCCTCCCAGTCGTTGATGCCCTTGACCTTCTGGCCGTGGCCTTCCTCGACCTTCTTCGGGTCGATCACCTCGCCGGCGGCGTTCATGCCGGGCGGCACTGCGGTGCTCTTGGCCGCGCTCTCGCTGCCGGAAGACGAGGATGAGGATGAGGATGAGGACGAAGACGACGACGAGCTGCCGGGCATCTTCATGTTGCCGCAGCCTGCGGCGAGCGCGGCGGCCGCGAGGGCCAGGCCGAGCGTCGTCAGGCGCAGGCCTGCGACGGGTGAAGGGACAGTCATCGGTTTCCTCCCGGGTCTGTTGGGGCGCCGAATTCTAGGCGTCGCGCACGGGTGCCAGGATCGAGCTGCGCCTCGCGCAGGTAGGGATTGACGACTCCTGCTCGAACCGGCGGCGGGCGTCCCGCTCAGGCGTAGAGGCCGCCGTTGATCGAGATCACCTGGCCGCTGATGTAGCCCGCCTCGTCGCCGGCGAGGAAGCCGGCGAGCGCGGCCACCTCCTCCGGCGTGCCGGCGCGCTTCGCCGGCACGAGCTGCGCGATCGCCGCGGTGTCGAAGGCGGCATCGGCCATCGGCGAGGCGATGATCCCCGGCGCGATCGCGTTCACCGTCACCCCGCGGCTCGCGACCTCGAGCGACAGCGCCTTGGTCGCGCTGTTGATCGCGCCCTTGGCCGCCGCGTAGTTGACCTGGCCGCGGTTGCCGGCCAGTGCCGCCACCGACGACAGGTTGATCACCCGCCCCCAGCGCGTGCGCAGCATCGGCAGCAGCAGCGGCTGCGTGACGTTGAAGAAGCCGTGCAGCGACACCTCGATCACCCGGTGCCACTGCTCGGCGCGCATGCCGGGGAACACCGCGTCGTCGTGCACGCCGGCGTTGTTGACCAGGATCTGCACCGGCCCGCCGGCGAGCACCGCCTCGCAGGCCGCGCGCGCGGCCGCGGCGTCGCAGACGTCGAACACCAGCGGCGTCGCCCGCCCGCCGGCGGCGCGGATCTCGCCGGCCAGCGCCTCGACCGCCTCGGCGCGCGCATGCGCGTGCAGCAGCAGTTCGGCGCCGTCGCGCGCGAGGCGGCGCGCGATCGCGCTGCCCAGCGCGCCGCTGGCGCCGGTGACGAGAGCGCGGCGTGGGCCGCGGGTCTTCGGGTCGGGGGCGGGCATGGCGGGTGGGCGGTGGATGCGGTGAGGCGGAATCGCGGGATGGCGGGCCGGGAGGAGGCGACGCCGCCGGAAGCCGGAGCGGCCGATCGTATGCGGCCGCCGCCGGGCAAGGCGTCGCGGGGCGGCCCTTCAGCCGTCGGGCAGCGCGAAGACGATCGTCGCCCGGCCCTCGGCCAGGCACAGGCCGCCGGCGTCGTCGACGCGGAACGTGTACTGCTCCTGGCGCGCGTCGCCGGCCAGGCGCCCGGCCCGGATGCGCAGCGGGCCCGGGCGATCGTCCAGGCGCAGCGCGCCGAAGCGCACCTGGCGCACGCTGGCGAGGAAGCCGGGCTGCGGCGCGGCGGGTGTCCCGGGCGACGACGCAGCGAGCGATGGCCCGAGCGACTCGCCGAGCAAGGCGCCGTGCAGTGCCATCGCCTGGCCGGCGTACTCGATCGCCGCGGCGACGAGCAGGCCGCTCGCGCTGCGCAGCGGATGCGCCGGGTCGCGATGGCTGTCGGCGCGGCACTCGATGCGCGCCTCGTCCCAGGCACAGAGCGCGTCGAGCAGGCACATGCGGCCCGCGTGCGGGATGCGCGCGGCGATGCCGGCGTGGTCGAGCGTGGCGGGGGCGGGCATCGTCGGGCCGGGCGGGCGCCGGGCGGGGTCAGACGGCGTCGGCGCCGACGAGCTGCAACCGCAGCGCAAGCCCCGGGTAGGCCTCGATGCGCAGCGCCTCGGCCTGGCCGCGCGCCAGTGCCTGCAGCAGCGGCAGCGCGCGTGCCGCGGGCACGGTGGCGCGCAGGGCCTCGAGGCCGGCCTCGGCGCAGGGCGTCGGCGCAAGGCCGTCGGCCAGGGGTTCGAGTCGCAAGGTCAGGCGCGCACGGTCGTCGGCCGCGGCGCCCGCCGTCGCGCCGACGGTCGAGGCGGCGGATGCCGCGGCAGGTACGGCGCCGTGGCCGGCCGCCTCGTCGCCGGGCCGGGCGGCCGGCGCCAGCACCAGGGCCACCGCAAAGCCCGCCGGCAGCGGCCGTGTGGCATGCAGCGGCGCCGGGTAGGGCACGTCGGCCGCCACCAGCAGCACCGGGCGGTCGAGCGCGACCGCCTGGGTGGCCGCCTCGAGTAGGCCGGCGCCGAAGCTGGCGTCGAAGGCGCAGAGGCTGGTCGAGGGCGCGCGCGAGGCGGTCGCGATGTGCCAGTAGCCGGCCGCCGCGTTGTGCACCGAGTTCGTGAAGCGCGTCGGCGAGACGACCCGTTCGGGCTGCGCCAGTGCCTCGCACAGCGCGTGGCAGTTCTGCGTGTCGCCGCTGGACGAGGTGAAGACGGTCGTCAGGCCCGCGGGCGCGAGGCCGGCACGCGCGACCGCCTCTTCGGCGACAACCAGCGAGAGCCGCACCGGCGCCCCGGCGCGCCGCCGCTCGGCTGGCGCCAGCCGCTGCGGTGCCGCGGCGGGCGTCGGCCCGTCGCGCCAGGCGCCGGCCTCGCGCAGCAACGCGCGGCCCTGGGCCCAGTCGGCCAAGCCCGGGCCGAGCAGCCCGACGCCGAGCACTTCGACCCGCAACTCGCCTGCCGCCGTCATCGCGCCGCTCCGAACACGAGGCAGGCGTTCGAGCCGCCGAAGCCGAAGGAATTGCTCGCGACCACCGCCAGCGGCGCGGCCACGCTCGCGTCCAGGTAGCGCAGGCCGAGCGCCGGGTCGGGCGTGCGCCGGTTCAGTCCGCCCGGCATCAGGCCGTGGCACAGCGCGAGCATCGAGACGGCGGCCTCGACTGCGCCGGCGGCGCCCAGCGTGTGTCCGGTCGCGCCCTTGGTCGAACTGCAGGGCGTGCTGCTGCCGAAGACGCGCGACATCGCCAGGTCTTCCGCCGCGTCGTTGCCGGGCGTCGCGGTGCCGTGCAGGTTCAGGTAGTCGACGTCGGACGGCGCCAGGCCGGCCGCGGCGAGCGCCTGGCGCACCGCGTCGATCGCGCCGGCGCCTTCCGGGTGCGGGCTGCTGATGTGGTGGCCGTCGCTGCTCTCGCCGGCGCCGAGTAGCCAGGCCTGGGCCGGCGCCTCGGCGTGCGGCGCGCGCTCGAGCAGCGCGAAGGCCGCGGCCTCGCCGATGGAGAGGCCGCGCCGGTTCGCGTCCCAGGGGCGGCAGATCTCGGGCGACAGCAACTCGAGCGCGTTGAAGCCGTAGAGCGTCGTCAGGCAGAGGCTGTCGACGCCGCCAACCACCGCGGCGTCGATCGCGCCGAGCGCGAGCATCCGCGCCGCGCTGGCGAACACCTTGGCGCTCGACGAGCAGGCGGTCGAGACGACGAAGGCCGGGCCGGCGAGGCCGAGCGCCGCGCGCACGAAGCCGGCGAGGGAGCCGGTGTTGTGCGTCGTCGGGTAGAGGAAGTCGGCGGGCAGCGCGCCGTCGGCCGCGTCGCGCCGGCGATAGGCGAGCTCCGTCTGCAGGATGCCCGAGGTGCTGGTGCCGACGAAGACGCCGACGCGCGCCGCGCCGTGGCGCGCCACCGCGCGCGCGACGCTGCGCTCGAAGCCGTCGGCCTGCAGCCCGCGCCAGGCGAGGCGGTGGTTGCGACAGTCGTGGGCGGCCAGCGCCGCGGGCAGCGGCGCCTCGTCGAGGCCGGGCACCTCGCCGAGCCAGGTGTCGAGCGCGACCGTCTCCCAGCGCTTCGGCGCCAGGCCGCTGCGCCCGTCGCGCAGCGCGGCGAAGCTCGCGTCGCGGCCGTCGCCGAGCGCGCTCGCCAGCGTGAAGTCGGTGACGGCGACCGGCTTCATCGGGCGCCCGCGCCTTCCCCGGCCGTCACCCGGTGGGCTGTCGCGGGGGCTGCGGCCGCCGCCGGGGCCTTCAGGTCGGCCACCAGCAGCACGTTGGCGAAGGGCAGGCTGCCGTTCATCGGCACCGTCGCGACCGAGAAGCCGAGCCCCTCGAGCAGCGCGACCCATTCGCCGAGCGGCCGGCCCCAGGTCGGCGGCACGCGGTGGCCGCGGATGCGGGTCACCGTGCGGTCGACCCACTGGCTGCGCGCGTAGCCGCGCCGGCTCGACGCGTCGCCGATGCGCATCAGCAGCCGGCCGTGCGGCTGCAGGGCCTCGCGCACGCGCAGCAGCACGGCTGCCTGCGCCTCGAGGTCGACGTAGTGCAGCACGTCGAGGATCACGACCACGTCGCAGGGCGGCAGCGCCACCTTGCGCATGTCGGCGCAGATCAGCGTCGGCGTCTTCGCCAGCGTCGCGAGCGAGCGCCGCGCGCGTTCGACATCGCGCGACATCAGTTCGATGCTGGTGTAGCTGGCGTCGAGCGGCGGCGGCCCCCAGACGGCCGGCCAGCGGCCCGCGGCGTGCTGGCGGTCGATCACCGCGCAGAGGCTGGCGATCAGCGACTGGCCGGCGCCGATGTCGACGATGCGCGCCCCTGGCGGCAGCGCGCCGCGCTCGAGCAGCGCGCGGAACACCGGGTCGTAGCCGAGCTTGCCGCGCGCGAAGTGCCAGGCGAAGTGGCCGGCCCGGCGGTACGGCGCGCAGGCCTCGACGCGCAGGCGGCGCCAGAAGGCGTCGGCTTCTTCTTGTGCGTCGGGCTGCGGGCCCGTCGGGCCGGCCGGACGGGGCTGCGATCCCAGGCCCGCGCTCACAGCGCCGGCGCCGGCTGCGGGGCCGGGGGCTCGTGGCGTGGCGGCAGCGCCTCGGCGAGCGTCACCGCACGCAGGCCGAGCCCCTGGGCCTGCTCGAGCAGCGCCGGCAGCACCGAGAGCGCGACCGCATCGCCGGCCGCGGTGCGCGCGCTGTGGCCGTCGTGCAGCAGCAGGATGTCGCCGGCGGCGAAGCCGCGCACCAGGCGGTCGAAGACGCGTTGCGGCTCGCGCTCGCGGGTGTCGAAGCCGCGCCGCGTCCAGCTCACCAGGTGCAGGCCGTGGCGGTGCAGCACCGGGTCGAGGAGGGGGTTGCGCAGCCCGGCCGGGGCGCGGAAGCAGGTCGGCACCCGGCCGCTCAGCGCGCCGAGCAGTTCTTGCGCCTCGCTGACCTCGCGTGCCAGGCCGCGCGGCCCGCGCAGCGAGAAGCTGCGGAAGTGGTGCCAGCTGTGGTTCTGCACGTCATGGCCGCGCGCGACGATCTCGCGCAGCAGCCCGGGGTGGGTGCGCGCCTGTTCGGCAATGCAGAAGAAGGTCGCCCGGACGCCGTAGCGGTCGAGCAGGCCCAGCACCTGGGGCGTCAGCGTCGGCTCGGGGCCGTCGTCGATCGTCAGCGCCCATTCGCCGCGCGCCGCGGCCTCGTCCGGCAGGCGGCGCACGTTCGGGCCGAGCCAGGTGCTGCGCGGCCAGAGGCCGGCCGCGGTCAGCAGCGCATGGTTGGCGGCGACGCCGCCGAGCGCCCAGGGCACGCTCTCCGGCAACCCGGCCGCGAGGCCGGCGGCCGCCACGTGCCAGCCGACGCTGGCGCGCAGCAGCGGCGGCATCGGCCAGGGCGGGACAGGGCTCGGGTTCGTTCGAGGGACGGTGGCGGCCGGCATCGTCGTGGGGGCGGGCGCGGGCCAGGGAAGACCCGCCGGCGGCGAAAGGGGTGGATTTTCCCACAGCGGTCGGCGCAGCCTTCCTATGATCCGTTCCCCCTGTCGCTTGCGCGGCGCGGGTGCTCACCACCAACAACTGACCGGAGACCCCCATGCGACAGCCCGCGCAGCGAAGCGCCCCCGCCTTCGCTCTCAGCCTCGTCCTTGCCCTCGGCATCAGCCTTGCCGCCACGCCCGCCGCGCAGGCCGCCTCGCAGGCGCCGGTGGCCGCCGAGCACGCGATGGTCGTTACGGCCCAGCACTACGCGACCCGCGTCGGCGTCGACGTGCTGAAGGACGGCGGCAACGCGGTCGACGCCGCCGTCGCGGTCGGCTATGCGCTGGCGGTCGTCTACCCGGCGGCCGGCAACCTGGGCGGCGGCGGCTTCATGACGATCCAGCTCGCCGACGGGCGCCGCACGTTCCTCGACTTCCGCGAGAAGGCGCCGCTCGCCGTCACCGCGAACATGTATCTCGACGCGGCCGGCGAGGTGATCAAGGGCGCGAGCACGGTGGGCCACCTGGCCGTCGGCGTGCCGGGCTCGGTGCACGGCCTGGAGACTGCGCGCAAGCAGTACGGGACGATGCAGCGCCACACGCTGGTGGCGCCGGCGATCGCGCTGGCCGAGCAGGGCTTCCGCCTCGACCAGGGCGACATCGACCTGCTCTCGACCGCCACCGAGGCCTTCCGCGCCGACCCGCCGAGCGCGGCGATCTTCCTCAACGGCGGCCAGCCCTATGCGGTCGGCGACCGCCTGGTGCAGAAGGACCTGGCGGTGGTGCTGCGCCGCATCGCCGAGCAGGGCGAGGACGGCTTCTACAAGGGCCCGACCGGCGCGGCGATCGTCGCCTCCAGCCAGGCCGGCAAGGGCATCATCACCCAGGCCGATCTCGACCAGTACCGCACCCGCGAGCTCAAGCCGATCGAGTGCGACTACCGCGGCTACCGCGTGATCTCGGCACCGCCGCCCAGTTCGGGCGGGGTCGTGATCTGCGAGATGCTCAACGTGCTCGAGGGCTACCCGCTGAAGGAATGGGGTTTCCGCTCGGCGCAGGCGGTGCACGTGCAGATCGAGGCGATGCGCCACGCCTACGTCGACCGCAACGCCTACCTCGGCGACCCGGACTTCGTGAAGAACCCGCTCGACCGCCTGCTCGACAAGGGCTACGCGGCGAAGATCCGCGCCGCGATCAACCCCGACAAGGCCGGCGTCTCGCGCGAGATCAAGCCGGGCGTGCCGCCGCACGAAGGCAGCAACACCACCCACTACTCGATCGTCGACCGCTTCGGCAACGCCGTCTCGGTGACCTACACCATCAACGACTGGTTCGGCGCCAAGGTCACCGCCGCCGGCACCGGCGTGCTGCTGAACAACGAGATGGACGACTTCACCGCCAAGGTCGGCGTGCCCAACCTCTATGGCCTGGTGCAGGGCGAGGCCAACTCGATCGCCCCCGGCAAGCGGCCGCTGAGCTCGATGAGCCCGACCATCGTCAGCAAGGACGGCAAGCCGGTGATCGTCGTCGGCACGCCGGGCGGCAGCCGCATCATCACCGCCGTGCTGCACACGATCGTGAACCTGATCGACTACGAGATGAACGTGCAGGAGGCGGTCGACGCGACGCGCTTCCACCAGCAGTGGCTGCCCGAGGCGACCAACCTCGAGCGCTTCGCCCTCAGCCCCGACACCCAGCGCAAGCTCGAATCGATGGGCCACGTCTTCGCCGGCCCGCAGCCGGCCAACCATGTGGCGGCGATCGTCGTCGGCGCGCCCTCGCTCGGCGGCAAGCCGGTCGGCAACAACCGCTATTACGGGGCGAA
This sequence comes from Ideonella sp., assembly GCA_035911095.1. Classification (GTDB taxonomy): domain Bacteria; phylum Pseudomonadota; class Gammaproteobacteria; order Burkholderiales; family Burkholderiaceae_C; genus JAMHWF01. The sequence goes on from JAMHWF010000005.1 coordinate 37,385, forward strand.
CGACCCGCGGCGCAACTCGGGGCTGGCGCTGGGTTACTGAGGCGGTGCGGGGTGCGCTCAGCAGTCTGAGAGCGCCCCGTGCCCTGTCGTGCTCAGTAACTGCCTCGCACGCTCAGCAGGAAGCTCCGAGGCTCGCCGTACCAGCCGCCCGTCTGGTAGTAGGTCTTGTCGAACAGGTTGCTCACGTTGAGGCTCAGCTGCAGCTGCGGGGTGAGACGGTACTCGGCGTAGAGGCTGGCGGTGCTGAAGCCCGGCAGGCTCCAGCCTTGCGAGGTGAAGGCGCTCTGCGCGGCCAGGCCGCCGCCGATCTTCCAGTCGGCTGCCGCGCCCGGCAGGCGTGCCGCCGTCCACAGCTTGACCAGGTGCTTGGGCGTCAGCGTGTCGAAGGGCAGCGCGCTCTCGCGGTTCTCGTTGCGGTTGTAGGTGTAGCCCGCGGTCAGGTTCCATCCGGGCGTGAGCTCGCCGCTCAGTTCGAGATCGGTGCCCTTGCTGACGACCTTGCCGCGCGACAGGTAGCAGCAGGGGTATTCGGTGCCCGGCACCTGCACCGCCTCGCCGCTGCGTTCGAGGTAGTAGAGCGATAGGAAGCCGTTCAGGCGGCCCTCCCACCACGCCCCCTTGGCTCCGATCTCGTGGTTGCGGCCGGTCATCGGCCCCAGCTTCTCGCCCCCGGGCCCCTGGTAGTCGTCCTGCGACTGGTAGACCTCGGAGACGCTGCCGTAGAGCGTGTGCTGCGCGTCCAGCGCGAAGGTCAGGCCGCCGTAGGGGATGAACTTGCGGCGGTCGGTCTTCTTGCTGCCGGCGATGTTGTCCAGCCGACCGCCGAGGGTCAGGTGCAGCGCCGTCGCGAGCTCGAAGCGGCCGGCCAGGTAGCTGCTCAGCTTGCGGGACTCGATGATCGAAGGGCTCCATGCCTGCGTGGGCAGGCGCTCCATCGACGGGTACGGGTAGGAGCCCGGGTCGAAGTCGAGGAAGTTCACGTCGCCCAGCCCGAAGCCGTTGCGCCCTTCGTAGTACAGGCGGTACTTCGTCCAGTCGAGGCCGACGAGCAGCTCGTGCCGGCGCCCGAGGAGGCGGAACGGGCCGGTGGCGTAGACGTCGACGCCGTACTGCGCCGCGCTGAGGTTGCTGTCCCAGATGTTCAGGGCCTCGGGCGCGATGCCGGTCTCGCGGTCGACGATCTCGCCGCCGAAGCCCGGCACGCCGACCCGGAAGCTCGACTTCTCGTTGCGGTAGTTCGCGGCGAGCGTCGCCTTCCAGTCGCCGCCCAGCGATCGTTCGAGCCGCGCGTAGGTCTCGCGCGTGTTCGTCTCGCGCCGGTTCCAGTCGTAGACGTAGCTGGTGCTGCGCGGCACGTCGAGCAGGCCGCCGTCGGTGTAGCGCGGGATGCCGCCGCCTTGCCAGGGCTTTGCGTCGACCCATTCGTAGGTCGCTCCGGCCGTCAGCAGCGTGGTCGGCGTCAGGTCGGCCTGGATCGCGCCGTAGACCACCTGCTTGTCCAGGGTCGCGCCGCGGTAGAAGTAGTCGCGGCTTTCGAGGGCTGCGGCGAGGCGTCCGCGCACGCTGCCGCTGGCGTTCAGCGGGCCGCCGACATCGCCTTCGGCGCGCGCGTAGTCCCAGCGCCCGAGTGTCGCGGCGAACTTCAGCTGCGGCTCTCGCGTCGGCTGCTTGCGCACCAGGTTCACGCTGCCGCCCGGCGCGCCGGCGCCGACGGCCAGCGCGTCGGCGCCGCGCAGCACCTCGACGCGGTCGAGGCTGATCAGGTCCGACAGGTAGGTGTAGCTGCGAGTGCCCTGTTCGGTGGCCGGGCCGCCGTCGTAGCGGAAGTTCTCGACGCTGAAGCCGCGGCTCTTGATCGTCACCGCGTCGCCGAACCAGCGCTCGAGCGTGACGCCGGGTGCCGCCTGCAGCGCCTGGGTGACGTCGATCAGGCCCTGCTCCTCGATCTGCTGGCGGCTCACGACGCTGATGGACTGTGGCGTGTCTTTCAGCGCCTGCGGCGCTTTGCCGATGCCGATCGCGCGCGGCGTGTAGGTGCCCGAGCCTTCGGTGGCGTCGCCGTCATCGGCGCGCGCGGTGACGGTCGTCGGCGCCAGTGTCCGGCCCTCCGTCGCCGGGCGCGGCGGGGCTGGCGCGCGGTGGATCAGGACGGCCGCCCCCTCCGGGCGCGCCGCAAGCCCGCTGCCCGCGAGCAGTCGCTCCAGCGCCTCGCGCGGCGCATAGCGGCCGGAGACGAGCGGTGCGGTCCGGCTCGCGACCAGGGTCGGGTCGACGATCAATTGCACGCCGGCCTGCAGCGCCCAGTCGCCCAGCGCCTGTCCGAGGGGCTGGGCGGCGATCTGGAAGCTCAGCGGCGTCGACGGCAGCGGGTCGTGGGGCGTCTGTGCGGTGACGGGCAGTGCGGCGAGGGCCAAGGCAGCAGCCAGGGCGAGCGGTGCCGGGCGCAGCGGCGGGAGCGACATGGAAGGTTCCTCCGGGTCAGGGTCTTGGGGTTGTTCCCGGGGAGACGGCGAGGCCTGCGGAAACCCCAGGTCGCCCGGCGCAAGGGCAGGAGGGGGCGCGCCCGCGCGCCTGGCGACGGCCCTGCGGTCGGTCCGGCTGCCTTGTCGGGCCCGCTCAGGGCGCGCGCACGATCTCGACCCGGCCGTCGCTCAGGCGCCTGAGCCTCACCGGCAGGGCCGCGGCGAGCAGGCGCTGGAAGGTGGCGGGGTCGCGTGGGTCGAAGACGCCGCTCACGGCGAGCGCCGCGACCGCCGGGTCGCGGATCACCAGCGGCTGCTCGCCGTAACGCTCGAACTCGGCCAGCGCACGTGCGAGCGGCGCCTGGTCGAAGCGCACCCGGTACTCGCGCCAGGGCGCGATGCCGGCGAGCGGCAGCGGCGCAGGGGGCGTCAGTCCCTCGGCGTCGCTGCCCAGCTGCTGGCCAGCCTCGAGCAGGGCCACTGCGAGGCGCGTCCCCGGTGTGCCTCGCCCGGAGGCGATCGCAGCCAGGTGCTCGACCCTCACCCGGCCCGACTCGACCGCCACCCGTGCCGACTGCGTGCCGTCGATGGCCGGCGTGTGGCGCACCGAGAAGCGCGTGCCGATGACGCTCGCCCTCAGCGGGCCGGCACTCACGCGGAAAGGCCGGGCCGCGTCCGGCCGCACGTCGAACGCGGCCTGGCCGTCCAGCAGCTGCAGCTCGCGCCCGCGACGGTCATAGCGGACGGCGAGCCGGCTCGTGGTGTCCATCTGCAGACGGCTGCCGTCGGGCAGGGCTGTATCCAACTGCTGACCGCGCGCCGTCTCGTAGATCTGCTCGTACAGCGGCAGCGACAGCCAGTGGCGCCAGCCGAGCACGCCGCCCGTGCCGATCGCGGCCAGCGAGGCGGCGCCGGCGAAGGCCGGCAGCAGCAGCCGGCGGCGTCGCAGGGGCGCCGTCGCGCGCGCAGGCGCCCCTGCGACGGGCGGCAGGCCCGGCCCCGCGGCCGGCGCGCGCCACGCTTGCCGTGTTGCCTGCGGGACCGCGTCGAGCGCCCGCCACTCGCGTTCCCAGTGCGCGTAGGCCTCGCCGTGCGCCGGGTCGGTGCCGAGCCAGGCCTGGAAAGCCGGCTCCTCGGTCGCCGGGAAGCCCGGGTCGCGGCGGCGCACGAACCAGTCCAGCGCCTCGTCGCGCGGGCTCGGCGGGCCTGCCCGGAAGGAGGGAGAGGTCATAGGCGTTGGCGGGGGAGTCTCTGCCGGGGCTGACGTGCGGCGGGCGGGATACCCGAGGCGGCCTCGGAAGGCTTCGTCAGCCGCCGCGGGAGCGGGGCAGCTTGCGCCGCGGCGCCAGCGCGCCGTCGGGCTCGCCGGCACCCGAGCGCCGGCAGCGCTCGCAGGCGTCGAGGGCGAGCTTCATGTGCTGTTCCACCATCTTGACCGAGATGCCCATGCGCTCGGCGACCTGGGCGTAGCTCAGGTCCTCGAAGCGGTTCAGCACGAAGGCCTCGCGGCAGCGGGGCGGCAGCGCCTCGATCGTCTCGACCAGGGCCTGCACCCCCTGGCGCGAGGCGAGGGCGGCCTCGGGCTCCCAGGGCGCAGGCCCGGTCGCTTCGGCCGCGCCGCCGGCTTCGGCCTCCAGCTCGACGCCGGCGCGCAACCGGCGACGGCGCTGCAGGTCTATGAGCAGGTTGCGTGCGGTGCGATAGAGCAGCGCGCGCGGGTCGCCGACCTTCGTGCCGGCGGCTTGCGCGGCGTAGACGCGCGCGTAGCTCTCCTGCGTCAGCTCGGCGGCGTCGCTGCGGTCGCAGACCCTGCGGACGAGAAAGCTCAGCAGCTCGCGGTAATAGGGCTCGAACACGGTCGGCCGGCGTCTCGCGACGCGGCGAAGCGAAGGCAGGAGCAGGCTGGCTTCGGTTCGGCGTGGCTGACCTGACGGGAACGGGCGGGGCATTCTCGCCGAAGGGCTTCACTCCTCCACTTCCGCGCGCCCGCCGGCGCCGGCCCACTCGGCGTCGAGCTGCTGCATGTTCTCGAGCATCTTCAGCAGGTAGTGCAGGGCGTGGGTGACGTCGTTGGTCGAGAAGCCCTCGAGGATGCGGCCGTAGTAGTCGTGGATCTTCGGCCGCGCCAGCACCTGCCAGACGTGGCGGCCCGACTCGGTCATCGTGACCACGCGCGAGCGCCGGTCCTGCGCGCCGGGCCCCACGACGATGAGCGCGTCGCGCTCCATGCGGCTGATCAGCCCCGACAGGTTCTGCCGGCTGACCATCAGGTACTTCGCCAGGTCGCCGATGCTCATCCCGGCCTGCACCTGCTCCCGCGACAGCGCCCCCAGCACCGCCCATTGCTGCGTCGTCAGGCCTTCGTCCTCGACCGCTCTCGACCCCGTTTTGTGCAACATATTTGCACATTGATAGAGGCGAAAGAACAACCGGTTGGCGAGCTCTATGCGGGCGCTTGACGAGGAATTCATAGGGAAACCACCTACTTTTCTGGGGTCTTGTTCGCCTTGATCCAAAGGGGACCGTGGCCTACGATAGGTAAACACATTGACGTAAATGATGTGTTGCGAGGGCCCGGTACCGGCGCCCGAGCCGGGACGGCCCGACGGCCGTTCCCCCACAACCAGGAGTCATGATGGATCGATTCAAGGACCGGACGGTCGTCGTCACCGGCGGCGGCGGCGGCATCGGCGGCGCGACCTGCCGCCGATTCGCGAGCGAGGGCGCACGCGTCGCCGTGTACGACCTCAACCAGGAGGCCGCCGAGACGGTGGCCGCCGGCATCCGCGAGGCGGGGGGCAAGGCGCAGGCCTTCCGCTGCGACATCACCGACCGTGCGAGCGTCAACGCGGCGGTCGCGGCCACCGAGCAGCAGCTCGGCCCGATCGACGTGCTGGTCAACAACGCCGGCTGGGACGTCTTCAAGCCCTTCGCCAAGACCGAGCCCGCGCAGTGGGACCGGCTGATCGCGATCAACCTCACCGGCGCCCTCCACATGCACCACGCGGTGCTGCCCGGCATGACCGAGCGCAAGAAGGGGCGCATCGTCAACATCGCCTCCGACGCGGCGCGCGTCGGCTCCTCGGGTGAGGCGGTCTACGCGGCCTGCAAGGGCGGCCTGGTGTCGTTCTCGAAGGCGCTGGCGCGCGAGCACGCGCGCCAGGGCATCACGGTCAACGTGGTGTGCCCGGGGCCGACCGACACCGCGCTGCTCGCCGGCGTCGCCGAGGGCGCGCCCAACCCCGAGAAGCTGATGGAGGCCTTCACCCGCGCCATCCCGCTCGGCCGCCTCGGTCGCCCCGACGACCTGGCCGGCGCCATCGCCTTCTTCGCCAGCGACGACGCCGGCTTCATCACCGGCCAGGTGGTGAGCGTCTCCGGCGGTCTGACGATGAACGGCTGACTGACCCTCCACGCTTCCACCCAAGGAGACGACGACATGAGCTTCGAAGACATCCTGTACGAGGTCCGCAACGGCGTGGCCTGGATCACGATCAACCGCCCCGAGAAGATGAACGCCTTCCGCGGCACCACCTGCGACGAGATCATCAAGGCGCTCAACAAGGCCGGCTACGACCGCGAGGTCGGCTGCATCGTGCTCGCCGGCGCCGGCGAGAAGGCCTTCTGCACCGGCGGCGACCAGTCGGCGCACGACGGCAACTACGACGGCCGCGGCACGATCGGCCTGCCGATGGAAGAGCTGCACACCGCGATCCGCGACGTGCCCAAGCCGGTCATCGCGCGGGTGCAGGGCTTCGCGATCGGCGGCGGCAACGTGCTGTGCACGATCTGCGACCTGACGATCTGCTCCGAGAAGGCCGTCTTCGGCCAGGTGGGCCCGAAGATGGGCTCGGTCGACCCGGGCTACGGCACCGCCTTCCTGGCGCGCGTCGTCGGCGAGAAGAAGGCGCGCGAGATCTGGTACCTGAACAAGCGCTACTCCGGCCACGAGGCGGTCGCGATGGGCCTGGCCAACGTCTGCGTGCCGCCCGAGAAGCTCGACGAGACGGTGCAGGAATGGGCCGAGACCATCTGCGAACGCAGCCCCACTGCCATCGCGATCGCCAAGCGCAGCTTCAACATGGACACGGCGCACCAGAGCGGCATCGCCGGCATGGGCATGTACGCGCTGAAGCTGTACTACGACACCGACGAGTCGCGTGAGGGTGTCGCGGCACTGAAGGACAAGCGCAAGCCCGACTTCCGCAAGTTCGCCAAGTAAGGGCGCCGCCCGCGGCGGCCACGGCCGCCGCGTTCCGCCCCGCCCTGCATCCAGAGAAACCCGTTCCGCCGGCGCGCGAAGGCAGCGCCCAGGCGGAGCCTTGCCCGGAGACAAGCCCATGAATCCTTACCTCGACGAGGACCTGGTCGCGCTTGCCGATCACGCGCGCCGCTTCGCGACCGACCGCATCGCCCCCGGCTACCAGGAGCGCGACAAGACCCGCGTGCTCGACCGCCAACTGGTGCGCGAGATGGGCGAGATGGGCTTCATCGCGCCCGAGCTGCCGGAAGCCTACGGCGGTCAGGGCCTCGGCCGGCTGGCCGCCGGCGTGATCCACGAGGAGATCGCCCGCGCTGACCTCAGCTTCTCGTACGTCAACCTGCTTGCGTCGCTGAACGGCCAGATCCTGGCCGAGCACGGCACGCCGGCCGTGGTGCGCCCCTGGCTCGAGCGCCTGGTGCGCGGCGATGCGCTGTGCGCGATCGCGCTCACCGAGCCGCGCGGCGGCTCCGACGCCGCCAACCTGCGGCTGCGCGTCGAGCGCGGCAGCGACGGCTACGTGATCAACGGCGAGAAGACCTCGATCTCGGCCGCCGACCAGGCCGACATCGCGGTGGTCTTCGGGCGCACCGGCCCGGCCGACGCCGGCGCGCACGGCGTCACCGCGCTGCTGGTGCCGATGGACACCGCGGGCGTCACGACCAACCGCTTCGACTGCCATGGCCAGCGCGCGATCGGCCGCGGCTCGATCTTCTTCGAGAACGTGCGCGTGCCGCTCGACCACCGCCTCGGCGACGAGAACCGCGGCTTCGTGCAGGTGATGCAGGGCTTCGACTTCTCGCGCGCGCTGATCGGCCTGCAGGTGCTGGCGGTGGCGCGCGTCGCGCTGGAGGAGACCTGGGCCTACGTCGCCGAGCGCCAGGCTTTCGGCAAGCCGCTGTCGGCCTTCCAGGGCGTCTCGCATCCGCTGGCCGACTTCGACACCCAGGTCGAGGCCGCACGCCTGCTGTGCCTGCAGGCGCTGTGGCTAAAGGACAAGGGCCTGCCGCACAGCGCCGAGGCGGCGATGTGCAAGTGGTGGGCGCCCAAGCTCGCCTACGACACCGTCCACCAGTGCCTGCTGATGTTCGGCCACGGCGGCTACGACCGCGGCCCGATGGAGCAGCGCCTGCGCGACGTGCTGGGCTTCCAGATCGGCGACGGCACCGCCCAGATCATGAAAACCATCATCGCCCGCACCCGCGCCGGGCGCGGCGCAGTGCCGGCCTGAGCCCGCGGACGAGCCCTCGTCCACGCGCCCCCACACACACGACCCGACACGGAGACAAGCGATGGAATTCGACCCCGTCCTGCTGGCCCCACGCCGCGCCGAGAGCATTGCCCGCGGCTGGTGGCATGACCGCACGATCAACGACGAACTCGACGCCTGCGCGCGCGCCTTTCCCGACAAGCTCGCGCTGACGGCGGTGTCGTCCGAGCGCGGCGAGACGCGCCGCTTCACCTACCGCGAGCTCGCGGGCCTGGCCGACCGCGTCGCCGTGGGCCTTGCCCGCCTGGGCGTCGGCCGCAACGACGTGGTCGCGATGCAGCTGCCCAACGGCTGGGCCTTCACCGCGCTCTACCTCGCCTGCTCGCGCCTCGGCGCGGTGCTGAACCCGCTGATGCCGATCTTCCGCGAGCGCGAGCTCGGCTTCATGCTCAAGCACGGCGAGGCCAAGCTGCTCGTCGTGCCCAAGCTCTTCCGCGGCTTCGACCATGAGGCGATGGCGCGCTCGCTCGCGCCCACGCTGCCCCAGCTGAGCCGCATCGTCGTCGTGGGCGGCGGCGGTGTCGACGACTTCGACGCGCTGCTGACCGAGCCGGCCTGGGAGCGCGAGGCCGATGCGCAGCAGATCCTCTCGGCGCACCGGCCGGGCGCGGACGACGTCACGCAGCTGATCTACACCTCGGGCACCACCGGCGAGCCCAAGGGCGTGATGCACACCGCCAACACCCTGGTCGCCAACATCGTGCCCTATGCCGAGCGCCTCGGCCTGACGCAGCACGACGTGGTGCTGATGGCCTCGCCGATGGCCCACCAGACCGGCTTCATGTACGGCCTGATGATGCCGATCCTGCTGCGCGCCAGCGCGGTGCTGCTCGACGTCTGGGACCCGAAGAAGGCGGTCGAGCTGATCCGCTCCGAGGGCGTCAGCTTCACGATGGCCTCGACGCCCTTCCTCACCGACCTGACGCGTGCGGTCGAGGCCAGCGGGCAGCCGGTGCCGAGCCTGCGCACGTTCCTCTGCGCGGGCGCGCCGATCCCGGGTCCGCTGGTCGAGCACGCGCAGCAGGTGCTCGGCACGAAGATCGTCTCCGCCTGGGGCATGACCGAGAACGGCGCCGTCACGCTGATCAAGCTCGACGACCCGGACCTCCGCGCCTCGAGCACCGACGGCTGCCCGCTGCCTGGCGTCGAGCTGCAGGTGGTGGACGACGCCGACGTGCCGCAGCCCGCCGGCAGCATCGGCCGGCTGCGGGTGCGCTCCTGTTCCAACTTCGGCGGCTACCTGCGCCGCCCGCAGTGGAACAACACCGACCCCGCGGGCTGGTTCGACACCGGCGACCTGGCGCACATCGACGCCGACGGCTACATCCGCATCGCCGGGCGCAGCAAGGACGTGATCATCCGCGGCGGCGAGAACATCCCGGTGATCGAGATCGAGTCGCTGCTCTACCGCCACCCGGCCGTGGCCCAGGTGGCGATCGTCGCCTACCCCGACGAACGCCTCGGCGAGCGCGCCTGCGCGGTGGTCGTGCCCAAGCCCGGGCAGTCGCTGACCTTCGAGGAGATGGTCGCCTTCCTGAAGGCGGAGAAGGTCGCGATCCAGTACGTGCCCGAGCGACTGATCGTGCGCGAGGCGATCCCCTCGACCCCGACCGGCAAGGTCCAGAAGTTCCGCCTGCGCGAAATGCTTCGCGACGGCTCGCTGTAGAGCGGCCGCACGGCCGAAGCAACCCACACAGAAGGCACATCATGAGCATGAACAAGAACCCTCAGGGGCTGTCGCGCCGGCGCTTCGCCGCCGGGCTGGCGGCGGTCGGCAGTGCGGCCGCGTGGCCGATCCGCGCGCAGCAGGGCGATGCGATCCGCATCGTCGTCGGCTTCGCCCCCGGCGGCACGACCGACGTGCTGGCACGCGTGCTGGCCCATGGCCTGACCGAGGCGCTGGGGCGCACGGTGATCGTCGACAACCGCCCCGGCGCGAGCGGCAACCTGGCCGCCGGCGAGGTCGTGAAGGCCGCCCCGGACGGCCGGACGTTGCTGGTGGCGCCGACCTCGGTGGCGACCGCCAACCCGTCCCTCTTCAAGGCCAACTTCGACCCGGCGAAGGACCTGGCGCCGGTCTCCTCGATCGGCCGCACGCAGATGTACGTGCTGGGTCGCCCCGGGCTGGAGGCGAAGGACATCAAGGAGCTGGTCGCTTTGGCGAAGGCCAGGCCGGCCGGGTTGTCATACGCCTCGGCCGGCGCCGGCACGCCGCCGCACCTGGCCGCCGAGTTGTTCAAGCAGCAGGCCGGCATCTTCGCCACCCACATCCCCTATCGCGGCGCGGCGCCGGCGCTGCAGGACGTGATGGCCAGCCAGGCTGACTACGTCTTCGATCCGGGCATCGGCATCCCCCACGTCAAGGCGGGCAAGGTCAAGCTGCTGGGCGTGGCCAGCCGCGAGCGCTCGCCGTTCCTGCCCGACGCGCCGACGCTGGCCGAGCAGGGGGTGCGCGGCGCCGAGCTCGACATCTGGTTCGGCCTCTGGGCGCCCAGGGGCACCTCGCCGGAACTCGTCGGCCAGCTGCAGCGTGCCGCGGCCACCGTGCTCGCCCGCGACAGCCTGCGCACGCGCTTCGCCGAGCTGGCCGCTGAGCCGGCCGCGCTCGACAGCGCGGCCTTCGGCAAGCTGCTGGCGGACGAGCGCCAGCTGCTCGCCGCCCTGATCCGCGATCGCAAGATCGCGGTCGACTGACGCACGGGACGGAGCCAGCGATGGATGCAGACCCCGTGCTCGTCGAGCGCATCGAACGGGTCGGCCTGCTGCGGCTGAACCGTCCGAAGCAGCTCAACGCGCTGAACGACGCGCTGATGGACGCCCTGGGCGCGGCGCTGCTGCAGCTCGACGCCGACGAGGGCATCGGGGCGATCGTCATCACCGGCAGCGAGCGCGCCTTCGCCGCCGGCGCCGACATCGCCGCGATGGCCGACTGGACGTACATGGACGTCTACCGCAGCGACTTCATCACGCGCAACTGGGAAACCATCCGCCGCGTGCGCAAGCCGGTGATCGCGGCGGTGGCGGGCTTCGCGATGGGCGGCGGCTGCGAACTGGCACTGGCCTGCGACATCGTGATCGCCGCTGAGAGCGCGACCTTCGCGCTGCCGGAGGTCAAGCTCGCGATGCTGCCCGGCGCCGGCGGCACCCAGCGCCTGCCTCGCGCCATCGGCAAGGCCAAGGCGATGGACCTCTGCCTGTCGGCCCGCACGCTCGATGCCGCCGAGGCCGACCGTTACGGCCTGGTCTCGCGCGTGGTGCCCGACGCCCGGCTGCGCGACGAGGCGCTGGCGCTGGCCGCGCGCATCGCGGGCTACTCGCTGCCGGCGCTGATGGCGATCAAGGAATCGGTCAACCGCGCCTATGAGAGCAGCCTCAGCGAGGGCATCGGTTTCGAGCGCCGCCAGCTGCATGCCCGCTTCGCGAGTGAAGACGCACACGAAGGCATGAAGGCCTTCCTCGACAAGCGCACGCCCGTCTTCGGGCATCGCTGATCACGACTGAAGAACGAAAGGGGACACGCGACATGGCACTCGACAACGAATCCTTCGACCTCCTGCTGGCCACCGTGCAGCGCTTCGTGCAAGAGCGCCTGGTGCCGGCCGAGAACCACCTCGAAGAACACGACGAGGTCCCACCCGGGCTGGTCGACGACATGAAGGAGATGGGCCTGTTCGGGCTGACCGTGCCCGAGGCTTATGGCGGCATCGGCCTGTCGGTGAGCCAGGAGGTGCAGGTCAACTTCGAGCTCGGCCGCACCGCGCCGGCCTTCCGCTCGGTGTTCGGCACCAACATCGGCATCGGCTCGCAGGGCATCCTGATGGACGGCACGCCCGAGCAGAAGGCCGAGTACCTGCCGCGCGTGGCCAGCGGCGAGCTGGTGATGTCGTTCGCGCTGACCGAGCCCGACGCCGGCTCGGACGCGGCGTCGCTGAAGACGCGTGCCGAACTCGACGGCGACCACTACCTGCTCAACGGCACCAAGCGCTTCATCACCAACGCGCCGCGCGCCGGGGCCTTCACGCTGATGGCGCGCACCGGCGGGCCGGGGGCGGGTGGAGTGTCGTCGTTCATCGTGCCGGCTGGCCTGCCGGGCCTGAAGCTGGGCAAGAAGGACAAGAAGATGGGCCAGCGCGGGACCATGACCTGCGACGTGATCCTCGAGAACGTGCGCGTGCCGGCGGCCAACATCATCGGCGGCGTGCCGGGCCAGGGTTTCAAGACTGCGATGAAGGTGCTCGACCGCGGGCGCCTCAACATCTCGGCCGTGGCCTGCGGCATCGCCAGGCGTGTGCTCGACGAATCGGCCCGCTATGCGCGCGAGCGCAAGCAGTTCGGCAAGGCCCTGGGCGAGTTCCAGCTCATCCAGGCCATGCTGGCCGACAGCCAGGCCGAGCTGCTGGCCGGCTGGGCACTGGTGCAGGACGTGGCGCGGCGCTTCGACCAGAAGCCACCGCACGTGTCCGACCCCGACGTGTCGATGCGCGTGTCCTGCGCCAAGCTGTTCTGCACCGAGATGGCCGGCCGCGTCGCCGACCGCGGCGTGCAGGTACACGGCGGCGCGGGCTACATCAACGAGTACCCGGTCGAGCGCTTCTACCGCGACGTGCGGCTGCTGCGCCTCTACGAGGGCACGACGCAGATCCAGCAACTCATCGTCGGCCGCGAACTGGTCCGCGACTGAACGCCAGCGACTCGCCGGCCGCTGCCGCGGCACCGACCCCACGACACCCACAGGAGACCCCATGGCGACCCCGAACGCATCGAAGCCCCCGAAGCCGCACTTCCACTGGGACGACCCGCTGCTGCTCGACCAGCAGCTCACTGACGACGAACGTGCCGTGCGCGACGCCGCCCGCGCCTACAGCCAGGAGCGCCTGCTGCCGCGCGTGCTCGACGCCTTCCGCAATGAACAGACCGATCCGGCGATCTTTCGCGAGATGGGTGAGCTGGGGCTGCTGGGCGCCACGATCCCTGAGGCGTACGGCGGCGCTGGATTGAACTATGTCTGCTACGGCCTGGTGGCGCGCGAAGTCGAACGGGTCGACTCGGGTTACCGGTCCATGATGAGTGTGCAGAGTTCGTTGGTCATGGTGCCGATCAATGCATTCGGCAATAAGGCCACCAAACAGAAATACCTGCCCAAGCTCGCCAGCGGGGAATGGATCGGTTGCTTCGGCCTCACCGAGCCCAACCACGGCTCCGACCCCGGCAGCATGATCACCCGCGCGAAGAAGGTGGCGGGGGGCTACCGCCTGTCGGGCAGCAAGATGTGGATCACCAACAGCCCGATCGCCGATGTGTTCGTCGTCTGGGCCAAGGATGACGAGGGGGCCATCCGCGGCTTCGTGCTCGACAAGGGTGCCAAGGGCCTGAGCGCCCCGGCCATCCACGGCAAGGTCGGCCTGCGCGCCAGCCTCACCGGCGAGATCGTGATGGACGAGGTGTTCTGCCCCGAGGAGAACGCCTTCCCCGAGGTGCGCGGCCTGAAGGGTCCGTTCACCTGCCTCAACAGCGCACGTTATGGCATCGCCTGGGGTGCGCTGGGGGCGGCGGAGGATTGCTTCCATCGCGCCCGCCAGTACGTGCTCGACCGCAAGCAGTTCGGCCGGCCGCTCGCCGCCAATCAACTCGTGCAGAAAAAGCTCGCCGACATGCAGACCGACATTGCGCTGGGCCTGCAGGGCTGCCTGCGCCTGGGCCGCATGAAGGACGAAGGCAGCGCCGCGGTGGAGATCACCTCGATCATGAAGCGCAACAGCTGCGGCAAGAGCCTGGACATCGCGCGTGTGGCGCGCGACATGTTCGGTGGCAATGGCATCAGCGACGAGTTCGGCATCGCGCGCCACCTGGTCAACCTCGAGGTGGTCAACACCTACGAAGGCACGCACGACGTGCATGCCTTGATCCTTGGACGAGCGATCACGGGCATCGCAGCGTTCAGCTGACCGGCGGGAGGCCGTGCCGGAGCGGGTGGAGCCGGCCTCCCGGTCACCTTCGGTGCTGGAGGCGCTGGTGTCGTGACGACCCATCGCCCGCATTTCGCGATTCGATTTCGACAAAGAGGAGACTTCCATGAAACGCACATCACCCGCCATCGCGAGCTTGCTGGTTCTTTTCGCGGGCTCGGCACAGGCCCAGAGCAGCGTCACGCTTTACGGGCTGATCGACACCGGGGTCGAGCGGCTGGACAACGTCAACGGGGGCGGCAGCCTGTACCGCATGCCCAGCATCGCGGGCTCGTTCGCCTCGCGCTGGGGTGTGCGCGGCAGCGAAGACCTCGGGGCCGGCTTGAAGGCGGTGTTCACGCTCGAGTCCGGCTTCGGTGCCGACACCGGCGCCTTGCAGCAGGGCGGCCGCGCGTTCGGTCGCCAGGCCTTCGTCGGGTTGAGCGGCTCCTGGGGCACGCTGACGCTGGGCCGGCAGTACTCGATGCTGTTCCCCGGATCGGCGGCCAGCGACCTCTTCCTGGCGCAGATCTACGGCACCGGCGCCTTCGACACCTATCTCGCCGGACCGCGCATCGACAACGCGCTGGCATACCAGGGCAAGTTCGGTGGCCTGACGGTGGGCGCGCTTTACAGCCTCGGCCGTGACGCGCTGACCTGCGCCGGCGAGCGCGGCGGCAGCCGGGAGTGCCGGGCCTGGTCGGGCGTGCTGAGGTACGACGGACCGACTTGGGGGGTCGCCGCCTGGGTCGACGAGCAGAACGGGCTCGACGGCAGCACCAACACGCCGCCCAGTGCTGACCTGAGCGGGGCGACCGACCGGCGTGCCGCCGTCAACGGCTACGTGATGCTGGGCGCGACCAAGCTGGCGGCGAACTACATCGACCGCCACAACGAGGCGGCGGCGGCCGACTTCCGCAAGAGCGTGCTGTGGTCGCTCGCCGTCGCGCATCCGCTCACGCCGAACATCACGCTGGAAGCTCAGTACTACGACTTCAACCACAAGGACAGCGCCGACGACGGCCGGATGCTGGCGCTGCGCGGCACCTATGCGTTCTCGAAGCGCACCGCCGTCTACGCCACGGTGGGCGCCATGCGCAACGCCGGCGCCGCCCGTTTCTCACCGTCCGTCGGTGTCAGCAACACGACGCTGGCGCCTGCGGCGGGCGAACACCAGACCGGCGTCATGCTGGGGCTGCGGCACGCCTTCTGACCTGCAGCATTGGCGATGGAGACAACGATGAAAGCAATGGTCTGTGTCAAGCGTGTGATCGACTTCAACGTCAAGCCGAGGGTCAAGGCCGACGGCACGGGGGTGGAGCTCGCAAACGTCAAGATGAGCATGAATCCTTTCGACGAGATCGCGGTCGAAGAAGCGGTCCGTCTGAAGGAGAAAGGCATCGTCAGCGAGGTGATCGCCGTGTCCTGCGGCGTCGCGCCATGCCAGGAAACGCTGCGCACGGCGATGGCGATCGGTGCCGACCGCGCGGTCCTGGTCGAGACGACGGAAGAACTGCAGCCCCTCGCGGTCGCCAAGCTGCTGAAGGCGGTGGCCGACAAGGAGCAGCCCGGCCTCGTGATCGTCGGCAAGCAGGCGATCGACGACGACTGCAACCAGACGGGCCAGATGCTCGCCGCGCTCGCGGGCTGGGGCCAGGCGGCCTTCGCGAGCAAGCTCGAGATCGGCGACGGCAAGGCCAAGGTCACACGCGAGATCGACGGCGGCCTCGAGACGCTGGACGTCGCGCTGCCCGCGGTGATCACCACCGACCTGCGCCTGAACGAGCCGCGCTACGTGACGTTGCCCAACATCATGAAGGCGAAGAAGAAGCCGCTCGAGACGCTGAAGCCGGCCGAGCTCGGCGTCGACGTCACGCCGCGCCTGAAGACCCTGAAGGTCAGCGAGCCGCCGAAGCGCGGCGCAGGGATCAAGGTGGCCGACGTCGCCACCCTGGTGAACAAGCTCAAGAACGAAGCGAAGGTACTTTGATCATGGCCATCCTCGTCATTGCGGAACACGACCACCAGTCGATCAAGAGCGCAACGCTCAACACCGTGACCGCGGCGCTCGCTTGCGGCGCGGACGTGCAGGTCCTCGTCGCCGGCTCGGGTGCCCAGGCCGCGGCCGAGGCGGCGGCGCAGGTCGCCGGCGTCAGCAAGGTGCTGCTCGCCGACGACCCGGCCTTCGCGCATGCGCTGGCCGAGCCGCTCGCGGCCCAGGTGGTCGCGCTGTCCGAAGGCTTCAGCCACCTGCTGTTCCCTGCCACCGCGAGCGGCAAGAACGTCGCGCCGCGCGTGGCCGCGCTGCTCGACGTGGCGCAGGTCAGCGACATCAGCAAGGTCGTCGCCCCCGACACCTTCGAGCGCCCGATCTATGCCGGCAACGCGATCGCCACCGTGCAGAACCCCGAGCGCATCAAGGTGCTGACGGTGCGCGGCACCGGCTTCGACGCGGCGGCCGCCACCGGCGGCTCGGCGCCGGTCGAGCCCGTGCCCGTCACCCGCGGCGCGCAGCCGAGCGCCTATGTCGGAGCAGAGCTGGCGAAAAGCGACCGCCCCGAACTGACCGCGGCCAAGGTGATCGTCTCGGGCGGGCGCGCGCTGGGCTCGGCCGAGAAGTTCAACGAGGTGCTGACGCCGCTGGCCGACGCCCTCAACGCCGCGCTCGGCGCGAGCCGCGCGGCGGTCGACGCGGGCTATGCGCCGAACGACTGGCAGGTCGGCCAGACCGGCAAGATCGTCGCGCCGCAGCTTTACATCGCCGCGGGCATCAGCGGCGCGATCCAGCACCTGGCCGGCATGAAGGACAGCAAGGTCATCGTCGCGATCAACAAGGACCCGGAGGCGCCGATCTTCGGCGTCGCCGACTACGGGCTCGAGGCCGACCTGTTCCAGGCCGTGCCCGAGCTGACGAAGGCGGTCGCCTCATGAAGACGCTCGACATCGCCGTCGACCCGCGCGGCGTGGCGCGCGTCACGATGGCCCGCACCGAGGTCTACAACGCCTTCGACGACGTGATGGTGCGCGAGCTCGACGAGGCCTTCGCCCGCCTCGGCGCCGATGCGGCGGTGCGCGTCATCGTGCTGACCGGCGCCGGCAAGGCCTTCTCGGCGGGCGCCGACCTGCAGTGGATGCAGCGCGCCAGCGAAGCGAGCTTCGACTGGAACCTGGAGGACGCGCGCCGCCTCGCCGCGATGCTGTACCGCGTCGACAGCTGCCCCAAGCCGACGATCGCCCGCGTCAACGGCGTGGCGCTGGGCGGCGGCGTCGGCCTCAGCTGCGCCTGCGACATCGCGATCGCGTCCGAGCAGGCGAGCTTCGCCGTCAGCGAGGCGAAGTTCGGCATCCTGCCGGCGACGATCGGGCCCTATGTGATCAAGGCGGTGGGCCTGCGCCAGGCGCGGCGCCTGGCGCTCGACGCGCAGCGCATCGACGCCGCGCAGGCGCTGCGCATCGACCTCGTGCACGAGGTGGTGCCGGCCGCCGAGCTCGACGCCGCGGTCGAGCGCGAACTGGCTGCGTTGCTCGCCAACGGCCCGCAGGCGTTGGCCGAGATCAAGGCGCTGTTCGCGCAGATCGCGGTCGGCCCGGTCGAGGCCGGCCTGCGCGAGTTCACCGCGCAGACGATCACCCGCGTGCGCAGCACCGATGAAGCGCGCGAAGGGTTCGCCGCCTTCCTCGCCAAGCGGCCCGCGGCCTGGGTGCGGTCATGAGTGGCGCTGCCGATGCGAAGGCGGGGCCCGACCTGTCCCCGGCCCACACGCCGGTGCTGGTGATCGGCGCCGGCACGATGGGCGCCGGCATCGCCCACGTTGCGGCGCAGGCGGGGCATCGCGTGTTCCTGCATGACGCGCGCGCGGGGGCCGCGGCCAGCGCGCGGCGCAGCCTGCTCACCACCTGGGACCGCCTGGTCGAGAAGGGCAAGCTCGGTGCCGAGGCCGCGCGCGCCTGCGCCGAGCGCGTGCAGGCGGTCGAGTCGCTGGCCGAGGCCGCCTCGGCGCGCGTCGCCGTCGAGGCGATCGTCGAGCGGCTCGACCTCAAGCGCGCGCTGCTGCAGGAGCTCGAGGCCCTGCTGCCGGCCGACGCCGTGCTGGCGAGCAACACCTCGTCGCTCTCGGTCACCGCGCTGGCGGGCGGCCTCGCGCACCCGGAGCGGGTGGTCGGCATGCACTTCTTCAACCCGGTGCCGCTGATGCGCCTGGTCGAGATCGTCGCCGGCCTGCGCAGCGACCCGGCGGTGGTCGAGGCGGTGGGCGCGCTGGCCGCCGCCTGGGGCAAGACGCCGGTGCACGCGCGCTCGACGCCGGGCTTCATCGTCAACCGCCTGGCGCGCCCGTACTACGGCGAAACCTGGATGCTGCTGCTGGAGCAGGCCGCCGAGCCGCGCACGATCGACGCCTGCCTGCGCGGTGCCGGGTTCCGCATGGGGCCCTGCGAGCTGATGGACCTGGTCGGCCACGACGTCAGCTACGCCGTCACGCAGGCGGTCTACGAGGCCTTCCATGGCGATAAGCGCTACCAGCCCTCGGTGCTGCAGCGCGAGATGGTCGACGGCGGCCTGCTCGGCCGCAAGAGCGGGCGCGGCTTCTACGACCATGGCGCGCCGCCGCCGGAAGGCGTGGCACCGTCGCCGGCCCCGGACGAGCCGCCGGGCCAGCCGGCCCAGCGCATCGTGCACGGCCGCGGCCCGCTCGCCGAGGCCTGGGCCGCGCGCCTGGCCGAGGCCGGCCTGGCGCCCGACCGCCGGCCCGGCGACGGCTGGTTCGGCCTGACGCTGGACGGCGCGGTGCTGCGCCAGACCGATGGCCGGCCGGCCACCCGGCTGGCCGCAGAACTCGGCGTGACCGACCTGGCGCTGTTCGACCTGCCGCTCGGCGCGCCGGGCGGTGGGCAGCCGCTCGCGTTGGCGCTCGCCGCCGGTGCCTCGGCCCACCCGACAGGTTGGCAGGCGCAGGCGCCGCAGTGGCTGCGCTGGCTGGGCTACGCGCCGCAGCTGCTGGCCGACACGCCCGGCCTGGTCGTCGCGCGCACGGTCGCGATGATCGTCAACGAGGCGAGCGACGCGGTGCTGCAGGGTGTCTGCAGCGAAGCCGCGGCCGACCAGTCGCTGCGCCTGGGGCTCAACTTCCCGGCCGGCCCCTTCGAGTGGCGCGAGCGCTGGGGCGCGGGCGCCGTTGTCGCGGTGATTGACCACCTCGACGCCCACTACCGCGGCGAGCGCTACCGCGCCAGCGCCGCGCTGCGCCAGCTCGCCTGGCAGGGCCGCCGAGCGGCCGCACAGCAGCAAGGAGACACGACATGAGTGGACAGGCCTACCTCTGCGACGCCCAGCGCACGCCCTTCGGCCGCTACGGCGGCGCGCTCGCCTCGGTGCGCACCGACGAACTCGCCGCGATCCCGCTGCGCGCGCTGCGCGAGCGCCATCCGAAGCTCGACTGGGCAGCGGTCGACGAGGTGCTGTATGGCTGCGCCAACCAGGCCGGCGAGGACAACCGCAACGTCGCCCGCATGGCCACGCTGCTCGCCGGCCTGCCGGTCGGCGTGCCCGGCGCGACGATCAACCGCCTCTGCGGCTCGGGCCTCGACGCGGTGGGCGCGGCGGCACGGGCGATCCGCCTCGGCGAGGCCTCGCTCGCGATCGCCGGCGGCGTCGAGAGCATGAGCCGCGCGCCCTTCGTGATGCCCAAGGCCGACAGCGCCTACTCGCGCGGCAACGCGGTCTACGACACCACGATCGGCTGGCGCTTCGTCAACCCGGCGATGCAGGCCCAGTACGGCGTCGACTCGATGCCCGAGACGGCCGAGCACGTGGCCGAGCGCTACGGCATCGAGCGCGAGGCGCAGGACCGCATGGCGCTCGCCTCGCAGAGGAAGGCGGTGGCGGCGCAGGAGGCGGGCGTGTTTGCCGCCGAGATCGCGCCGGTGCGCATTCCTCAGCGCAAGGGTGAACCGGTCGTCGTCGACCGCGACGAGCATCCGCGCGCGACCTCGCTCGAGGCGCTGGCCAAACTGCGCGGCATCGTGCGGCCGGACGGCAGCGTCACCGCCGGCAATGCCTCGGGCGTCAACGACGGCGCGGTCGCGCTGCTGCTGGCCGACGAGGCGGGCGCGGCGCGCCACGGCCTGACCCCTCGGGCGCGCGTCGTCGCGATGGCGACCGCCGGCGTCGAGCCGCGCTACATGGGCATCGGCCCGGTGCCGGCGACGCGCAAGGTGCTGGCGCTGGCCGGCATCGGCATCGGCGACCTCGACGTGATCGAGCTCAACGAGGCCTTCGCCGCGCAGGGGCTGGCGGTGTTGCGCGAGCTCGGCGTGGCCGACGACGATCCGCGCGTCAACCCGAACGGCGGCGCGATCGCGCTCGGCCACCCGCTCGGCGCCAGTGGCGCCCGCCTCGCCGCCACCGCGACGCTGCAGCTGCAACGCAGCGGTGGCCGCTATGCCCTGTGCACGATGTGCATCGGCGTCGGCCAGGGCATCGCGGTGGTGCTGGAGCGGGTCTGAACGGGCTGCGGCACGCGGCTGGGACACAGACAAGGCCGCCGCGGCGCAGACTGCGGTGCAGCTCGGCACGAAGGAGACAGTCATGGGGCAGCAGGACATGCGCGCGGCGATCCTCGTCGGCCACGGCGGCAACGAGGTCGTCGAGGTCGGCCACCACCCCGTGCCGCAGCGCCGGCCCGGCGAGGTGCTGGTGCGCGTGACGGCGGCGACGCTGAACCGGGTCGACCTCTACATGCGCGACAGCGGCGCCGGGATCACGCACCGGCTGCCGCAGGTGATGGGGGTCGACGGCGCCGGCCGCGTCGAGGCCGTCGACGAGGACGAGACGCGGCTGGCGGTCGGCCAGCGCGTCGTGCTGCATCCGGGCGTCGCCTGCGGCCGCTGCGAGTTCTGCCTGCGCGGCGAGGACGTGCTGTGCAGCTCGATGAAGACGCTCGGCGAGCACCGCGACGGCACCTTCGCCGAGTTGGTCAGCGTGCCGGCGCGCAATGTGTTCGCCGCGCCAGACGGGCTGAGCGACGAGCAACTGGCCGCGCTGGGGGTCAACCACCTGACCGCCTGGCGCATGCTGTTCACGCAGGCGCGGCTGCAGCCGCACGAGACGGTGCTGGTGTTCGGCATCGGCGGCGGCGTCTCGCTGGCCGCGCTGCAGCTCGCGAAGATGATCGGCGC
Organism: Ideonella sp.; assembly: GCA_035911095.1. GTDB lineage: Bacteria > Pseudomonadota > Gammaproteobacteria > Burkholderiales > Burkholderiaceae_C > JAMHWF01. The sequence continues at coordinate 58,499 of JAMHWF010000005.1, forward strand.
GCGCGTCATCGTCACCTCGCGCCATGCCGACAAGCTCGCGCGTGCGCAGGCGCTGGGCGCGGACGCGGGCATCGACGGCTCGGCGCAGGACATCGCGAAGGCGGCGCTGGCGTTGACCGGCGGGCGCGGCGTCGACGTCGTCATCGAGAACGTCGGCGAACGGGTCTGGGGCCAGGCGATGAAGTCGCTGGTGCGCGGCGGCCGCCTCGTCACCTGCGGCGCCACCACCGGCGACCAGCCGGGCGCCGACCTGCGGCGCCTGTTCATCCGCCAGCTCAAGGTCTACGGCTCGACGCTCGGCACCTACGGCGAGTTCGGCGACCTGCTCGCCGCCTGCGCCCGCGGCCGGGTGCAGCCGGTGATCGAGCGCAGCTACCCGCTGGAGGCGGTGCACCAGGCGCTCGACCGCCTGGCCGCCGGCGAGCAGTTCGGCAAGCTGGCGCTGCGCATCGCCGACGACGCGGCGTGAGGCTCTGAGGCGGCCGCACCGCGTGCCCGTGGCGGGAGCCAGCGTCTCGCTTCGTCGCTAGCCGCGCCAGGCCCGGGGGGCGCTCGCGCCCAGCCCGAAGGCCGTATCCGGCGTCGCGCCCTCCGGTCGCGGCGCCGGCGCCGCCGCGAAGCGCAGCTCGACCCCGAGGCCGCGCCCGTCCAGCCCTTCGCCGAGCGAGAGCCTCGCGCCGTGCAGCTCGGCCACGCGCTGCACCAGCGACAGCCCGATGCCGCAGCCCTCGCCGCCGCTCCCGCCCGCTCCGGCCGGGGCCGCGCCCGCTGGCGCCGGGGCACGGTAGAAGCGATCGAAGATGCGCCCGCGCTCGGCCTCGGGCACGCCGGGGCCGTCGTCGCGCACCTGCAGCACCGCCTGCAGCCGCGCGCCGCCAGCGGGGCCGGGCGCGTTGTCGAGCGCGCAGCGCAGCTGCACCCGCCCGCCCGCGCGGCCGTAGCGCAGCGCGTTGTCCAGCAGGTTGCGCACCAGGATGCCGAGCTCGTCGGTGTGGCCGAGCAGGCGGCAGGGCGCGAGCTCGAGCTGCAGCCGCTGGCCGCGGCGCGCCGCGAGCAGCTCGAAGTCGCGCGCGACGAGCTGCACCACGCGCGCGAGGTCGAGCGGGCGCGCGGGCGGCGAGGGCCCGCCGTGCTCGAGTCGCGCCATGTCGAGCACCTGCGCCGAGAGCCGCGCACAGCGGTCGATGCCTTCGCCGAGCCGTTCCAGCGCGGCACGCGTGGCCTCGGGCGAGCGCGCGTGCTGTGCCACCTCGGCCTGCGCGCGCAGCGCCGCCAGCGGGGTGCGCAACTCGTGCGCCGCATCGGCGAGGAAGCGGCGCTCGGCCTGCAGCGAGCGGTGCAGCCGCGCCAGCGCGTCGTTGATCGCGCCGAGCAGCGGCTGCAGCTCGCCCGGCACGCCGGCGGTCGGCAGCGGGCGGGCGTCGTGCAGGTCGCGCGCCAGCAGTGCGCCGCGCACGCGGTCGACCGGTCGCAGCGACCAGTGGATCACCGCCCACACCAGGCTCGCCAGCGCGAGGAACACGCCGAGCGCGGTCCACAGGCTCGACCAGAACCAGGTGCGGAGCTCCTCGTGCAGCACCGCGTACGACTTGGCGACCAGCACCTCGACGCGGCCGTCGGCCGAGCGCACGCCGAGCGCGCGCAGCGGCTCGCCGGCCATCGTCACGTCGGCCGGGCCGTGGGCGTCGAGCGGCAGCAGGCGCTCGGTCGGCGCGCCCGGCGAGCGCATCACGAGCCGACCGCCACCGAGCCAGACCTGGTAGACCATCGGCTTGAAGAGCCGCCGCCCGGCGCCCGCCGATGCAGCCGGGGCGCCGGCCGCCTCCCGCGTCGCGGCACCTGGTGGCAGGACGCCGCCTGTCGCCCCTGCCGTGCCGGCGGCGCCGGGCGAGGGTGCCGGAAACGCCACCTCGGCGCGCGTCGCCTCGAAGCCGCTCGGCAGCGAGTGCAGGATCATCCGGGCGACCTCCTGCAGCGAGCGGTCCCAGGCCCCGGACTGGGCGCGGCTGAACTGGTGCCACTGGCTGCAGGTCCAGACGATCCAGATCGTCGCGATTGCCACCAGCAGGCCGGCGACCAGGCGGGTGCGCAGCGACAGGCCGCGCAGGCGCGCGAGCGCAACGCCGAGCCGGCCGTCGCTGCTCTCGGGGGCGACCTGGCCCGCGGCGCCGTCGCCGATCGCCGTGGCGCCCTCAGCGCGCATCGCCGAGCCGGTAGCCGTGGCCGGGCAGCGTGGTGATCAGCCGCTCGCCGAGCTTGCGCCGCAGCTGGTGCACGTAGACCGCGATCGTGTTGCTGCCGGTCGCCTCGGCGTCGCGGTAGACGGCGCGCTGCAGCTGCTCACGCGAGACGATCCAGCCCTGGCGCTCCATCAGCGCGAGCAGGGTGCGGTACTCGTGCAAGCTCAGGCGCACCGCCTCGTCGCCGCGCCGTACCTCGCGCCGCGCCGGGTCGACCGTCACGTCCTCGCAGCGCAGCAGCGGCGAGACGCGCCCCTGCGCCCGCCGCAGCACGGCGCGCAGGCGCGCGAGCAGTTCCTCGAGCGGGAAGGGCTTGACGAGGAAGTCGTCGGCGCCGGCGTCGAGGCCGCGGATGCGCTCGCTCAGCTGGTCGCGCGCGGTGACGACGATCACCGGCGTCGTGTCGTAGCCGGCGCGCAGCCGCGCGAGCAGCTCGAAGCCCGAGCGTCCCGGCAGCCCGAGGTCGAGCAGCACCGCGTCGTAGGCATGGCCGTCGAGTGCCGCCTGCGCGGCCAGGCCGTCGCCGACCGCCTCGACGCGGCAGCCCTGCTGTTCGAGGCCGGCGCACAAGGCCTCGGCCAGCATCCGGTCGTCTTCCACCAGCAGCAGGTGCATGCGGTCCCTCCTCGTGTCGGTGCGTGTCAGTTGCGTCCCGGGGTGTCGACGCACACCGCGGCCCGACGGCCGGCCAGCTTCGCCGATCGGCTTTAGGACGGCGTTAATCCGCGCCGCCCGCACGCCCTCCGCCCGGGCATTCAAGCCGTCTTAAAGCCGGCCCGGAACGATCGTCCTCAAGCCCCTGTCGCCGGCCGGCCCTTTGCGGCGGCCGCTCCTGGCCCCTGCCGCGGCGCGCTGCGGCACCGGCCTCGTTGCCTGCAAGGAGGATTCCATGTCCGTTCGACCGACTGCAATCGCCCCCGCCGCACCTGGCCCGAACCGGCCCTGGCCGGCGCTCCGCCGGCCGCGCGCGCTGCGTCGCCACGCGCCTCGCTGGCTGCGCCAGCGGCTGCTCTGGGCGCTGCTGACCTGCCCCGCGCTGGCGGCGGCACCGTCGGTACGTGCGCAGCCGCCCGGCGCCGAGGCACCGCCGGTCGCGACCGACGCGGCGCCGCGCTGGACGCTCGTGTTCTCGCCGGCAGCGCAGGGGGACGCCGACCTGGACCGCGGCGGCGAGGTCTCGGCGAACCGGGTCGCCCTCGCCCTCGGGCGCCGCTTCGACGGACCGGCGGGTGTCGCGCTGGACCTCGGCCTGCGCTACGAGGTCGACAGCTGGGACTTCGCCACGCCTTCCGTCTTCGGCCCCGCCGCGCCCTGGGAGCGCATCCACCGCGTCACGCTCGGGCTGGGCGGGCAGCACGAGACCGCCGGCGGCTGGCGCTTCGGCTGGCAGCTCGGCGCCGGCGTCGCCGGCGAGCGCGGCGCCCGCGGCCGCGGCTCGAGGCAGCAGGGCCTCGCGCTGACGGCCGCGCGCGACTGGGCGCCGAACCTCAGCCTCGGGCTCGGGCTGGGCTTCACGCGCGAGATCGGCGAGACGCGGGTGCAGGTCTTCCCGATCGTCGCCTGGCAGATCGACGACCACTGGCGGCTCGGCAACCTGATGCCGACCTCGGCCTTCGGGCCGACCGGGCTCGAGCTCGCCTATCGCGTCGACGAGCAGCTCTCGTTCGGCCTCGGCTTCGCCAGCCGGCGCCAGCGCTTCCGCCTCGACGAGGACGGGCCGCGGCCCGACGGCATCGGCCAGGCCGGGTCGCGGCCGGTGTTCGCGCGCGCCACCTGGCGCATCGATCGACAGGCCCAGGTCGAGCTGATGGCCGGCGTCCTGACCGGGGGCAGGCTGCGCCTCGAAGACCCGCTGCGCCGCGTCGTCGTCGAGGACGACTTCGACAACGCGCCTTTCATCGGCGCGAGCTTCGTCAAGCGCTTCTGATGGCCGCCGACAACGAGGCGGACCGCTCGCCGCCCGCGGGCGAGGGCCCGGCACGGCCCGGGGCCGCGCCCGTTCGGCGCGAGGCCTCCCCAGCCCAGGACGAGGCGGCGAGAACGGCTGCGGCCAGCCGCCCGGCGCCGCGGACGGCCGCCGAACGCGAGGCCCTGCGGGCGGCTCTCGACGAGGCCTGGTTGCGTGTCGTGACGGCCGGTCGCGCCCTCGCCACAGAGGCTGGGCGCGCAGGGCCGTGGAGGACAGCATTCGAAACTGAACGTGAGTATGCGCTCGCTGTTGCAACAGTGCTGGAACTGCCGTGGGACCGTGATGGCCGAGCCTGGATATCGATGCCGAGGGCTGAAACGGTCTGGAACACACCCGCCCATCGCTGAACTTGCGCGTGCGTTGCGACTCGTTGCAAGCTTCGCGACCCGGAAATATTCACGTGTGGCTCAATCCGTGACACACGGCTGAAACTCGCTGCGGCGGCGGTTTCCAGCCTGCCGGCGACACACAGTGACGGGTGCGCCACGTCTCCGCGTCGAGACGCTGGAGGCCCAACGAGCCTGGAGGTACCTGATGCAAGACCAGTGGGACCGACTCGAGGTCTGGCTGGAGGGGCACATGCCCGAACTCCGCGACGACCTGAATCCGGGCTGCAGCCCGGCCAGCCTCGATGCGCTCGAAGCCCTGATCGGCCGGCGCCTGCCGAACGCGTTCAGGGCCTTCTATCAACGGCACGACGGGCAGGCCGGGCGGGTGCTGACCGGGCCGTTCTTCGGCCTGATGTTCCTGCCCCTGCGCGACGTGGCCGGCCAGTGGTCGATCTGGCAGGAGGTGCTGGCGCAGCCCGACATCGTCAGCCTGCAGGCGCGCGACTGCACCTCGGCGGCGCCGTACGAGGTCAAGGGCCTGTACGCCAGCCCGCACTGGATCCCGTTCGCCCACGACTGCGGCCGCAACCACCTGGGCATCGACCTCGACCCGGGCCCCGGCGGCACGGTCGGCCAGGTGATCAACTTCGGCCGCGACGAGAAGCGCAAGTTCGTGCTCGCGCCTTCGCTGGCCGCCTTCCTCGACTGGATGCTCGACGAACTCGAGTCGGGCAACTACAGCATCGAGGTCGAGCCCAACGGCTTCAGCGACAGCAGCTTCAACATGCGCGAGCCGGCGAGCAGCCACTTCCTCGACGCGGCGAAGCTCGTCTTCGCGCCCTGAGCCCACGGCGGTCGGCCCCGGGGGCGGCAGGCCCTCGGATCCAGGAGGGCCCCAGGCCGCTGGCCCGCGACGCCTGAGGCCCCCTCTACCACCGCCTTTGCACGATGAGTTTCGGCCTGCATTTCGACGACTCGGAAGTGGCCGCGGTTCGGGCCGAGGGCGGGCGGCTGCGGTTGCGCTTCTCGGCCGCCAGCGTGGAGGACATGCGGGACGGCTCGGCCGGCTTCCTGCCCGGGCTCGAGCTGGTGTTCGACCAGGCGGCGTGGGAGGGCGAGCCCGCTGCCTGCTTCGGCCGCCTCGTCGCCGGCCGGCTGGGCGAAGGCGGCGTGGCCCGGCGCGTGCTGCCGCTGCCCTACCGCTCGCTGCAGCCGGTGACAGCGGAGTTCGAGTTCCGCCACGGCGAGCGCCTGGTGGTGCGCGCCGCCTCGGCGCACGCCGAGCCCGGCGACGAGGCGCAGGTCCGCACCTCCTACGCCTGCTGAGCACCGTGGACGCCCCGCCGGCGGGCTTGCGCGCCCCGACCCCGATCCTGCGCCTCAGCGCGCGCGGCGCTGCGTGTAGACCGCCGACAGCAGCAGCGCCAGCAGCGCTCCCGGCGCGACCACCTGGCCGACGGCGGAGAGCGCGGGGATCTTCGACAGCGCGATCAGCCCGAAGGCACCGACCGCGGTCAGGTTGGCGAAGAGCAGCGAGGCGAGCGTCTCCTCGTCGTGGAGCGCGCCCGCGCGTGAGGTGGCCGCCGAGGACGCGGCCGTCCTCGACGCCTGCGGCGCGGGCGGGTGACGTCGGCTGGGCGCCTCGCGCGCCGGCTCGTCATGCGCCAGGTGGTCGAAGAACAGCGCGTAGTTCGACCCCAGCGCCACCACCAGCAGCACGCCGACCAGGTGCAGGATGCCGAGACCGACGCCGGCCAGCGCCAGCCCGCCGAGCGTCAGCAGCACCGCCAGCGCGAGCGGCTGCGCGATGCCGAGCAGGCGGCGCGGCGAGCGCAGCCGCAGCCCGAGCAGCAGCAGCACCGCCGCCGCGCCGATCAGCGCCTGGCCGAGCGCCTCGCGCAGGTAGGTCGCGTAGAGCGCGTCGAGCGAGCGCTTGATGTCGACCACCAGCACGCCCGGCAGGCCCTGCAGCGCGGCGCGCACCGGATCGGTCACCACCTCGTCGCGCGAGGGGTGCAGCGCGATCAGCACCGACCACTGGCCGCCTTGATGCAGCACCTGCGTGCCGAGCAGCGGGCGCAGCGCGTCGCGCGCGGCGTCCGGGGCGTCGAGGGCCTCGAGGTCGAAGGCCGGCGCGGGGCGGGCCTGCTCGACCGCGTCGACGAAGGCCGCGAGCCGCGAGGCGGGCAGCGGGCCGCCCTCGGTCGCGGCGGCGAGCGCGGCGCGCAGGGTGGCCGCATCGGGCAGGCTGGCCTGGCGCGCGGCCTGGGTGGCGCGGCTCGGCAGCAGGCGGGTCGGCGTGTCGTAGCCGCTGATCAGGCCCTGCGCGACGAGGCCGTCGAGCCGAGAGGCGGCGGCCTCGGCGCCCTGCAGCGCGTCCTCCAGCGCCGGCGCGCGCACCAGCACCAGGGTGCGCGCGTCGCTGGTGCCGAGGTCGGCGCGCAGCCTCGCGTCCAGTGCGAGCGCGGCGGGCGGCACCGGGCTCAGTGACAGCAGGTCGCCGCGCCACAACGTGCCGTGCAGGCCCAGCAGCACCGTCAGCGCCGCCGCGCCGAGTGCCCAGCCCGCCCAGCGCAGGCGCGGCAGCCACGCCAGCACCTGCCCCAGGCCGCGCACCAGCGGCGCGCGCAGGCGGCTGCCGGCGGCCCCGTCGGGCATCAGCACCGGCAGCACGAAGCGCGCGGTCGCCGCCGCCGCCGCCAGGCCGGCAACCGAGAACACGCCGAGCTGCGCCAGCCCCGGAAAGCCCGAGAACGCGAGCACCACGAAGCCGCAGACCGAGGTCACCGCGCCGAGCCGCACCGTCGGCCACTGCGTCGCCAGCCAGTGGCGCCAGCCCTGGCCGGGCGCGGCACCGGCCGCCAGGCTGGCCCGCGCCTGGACCAGGAAGTAGATCGCGTAGTCGACCGCCTCGCCGATCAGCGTGCTGCCGAAGCCGAGCGTGATGCCGTGCACCCCGCCGAAGACGAGGCCGACCGCCGCCACCCCGGCGGCGACGCCCGAGACCACCGGCAGCGCCGCCACCGCCAGCGCGCGCAGCGTGCCGAAGGCGAGCAGCAGCAGCGCGCCGACGAGCAACGTGCCCTCGATCGCGAGGCGGATCACCTCGTCGACGACCTGGTCGCGGCTCAGCTGCGCGAAGACGCCCGGCCCGCTGACCTCGAGCCTGAGCCCCGGCATGCCGAGCGCGGCGAAGGCCTGGCGGACGGTGTCGGTCGCCGCGACCTGGCCGTCGATGTCGCCACCCGCGGCGCGCGTGCCGGCCAGCAGCAGCGCGCGCGGCGCCACTCGCGAAACCCAGACGCCGTGCTCCAGACGCGGCGCCTGCGCCGGCAGCAGCTCCTCGACGATGCGCTGGGTCTCGCCGGTCGGGTCTGACTCGAGCAGCGGCTTGACCGCGGCGCCGGCCGGTGTGCCGAGCAGCGACAGCGTCTCGTCGATCGCGTCGCGCAGCCCTCCGGGCGTGAAGCGCTCGGGCGTCACCGCCGGGCTGAGCTGATAGCGGTGGGCGTGGAGCCAGGTGCCGACCGCCTCCCAGCCTTCGCGCTCGCCGTTCTGCACCTGCTCGAAGCGCCCGCTGGCGCGCAGGGCCGCGGCCAGACGGCGCGAGGCCTCGGCGCGCTGGGCCGCGTCGCCACCCTCGACGGCGACCAGCAGCAGGCGCGAGGCCGCGCCTTCCTGCAACTGCTCGATCAGCACCCGCTGCTCCGGGTCGGGGCTGGCGGGCAGGAAGGCCGAGAGGTCGGTGTGGAAGGGCGTGCGCCAGATGACGAGCGCGCAGAGCGCCAGCGAGAGCAGCCAGGCGCAGAACGTGAAGGCCGTGCGGCGGCTCACGGCGTTCCCGGCGGGCTCATCGCGACGGTGCCGGCCGCGCGCGCGGCGTCACGGCCGGGAGGCGCGCGGCGCGGCCGGGGCAGGCGTCGGGGCTGTCGTCGAGGGCGCGGCCGGCGTCGAGGCCATCGGCTCGATGCGGGTCGACGAGCGGTCCCCGTCGGCAAGGTAGACCTCGATCTGGCGCGGCGTGTCGCGTCGCCCGGCGATCTCGATCGCCCGCACCTGGGCGATCAGCGCGGCGTCGCGCGGGCGCAGCAGCAGCGTCCACTGCGCGGCATCGCCCTGCAGTTGCGGCTCGAACAGACGCTGCAGCGTCGCGGCATCGCCGCTCAGCGTGCCGCGGATCGCCTCGATGACGGCCGCCGCCTCGGGTGCGGCGTCGAGTGTCATCGTGCGGCTGCGCCCGCCGCGCGTCAGCGTGACCTGGTTGCCCTCGACCAGCATCGCCTCGGCGCGCGGCTTCAGCGTGCGGCGTTCGAGCCGGTCGGGGGCGTCGAAGCGCAGCGTGCCGCTCGATTCGAGCGGCGCGTCGAGCCCCTGCACCTGGCGCTGCTCGGTGAAGCTCGCCTCGCCGCTGCGGCGCTGGGCGAGCAAGGTCATCAGCTCGGCGAGGTCGAAGGCCGCGGCCGGCGCGGCGGCCGCCGCGAGGCCGAACGCCAGCAGGGCGGCAGCCAGGCCTCGACGCGCGCCACCGTGGCGCCGCGGGCGCCGGCCGGGGCCATGCCTCGGCGGCGTCATGCCGTGGCCTCCCCGGCGGCGAACTGACCCCGCGCGACGAGGCGGCCGGCATCACGCACCTCGAAGTCGAGATTGGCGGGCCCGCCCGACGCCGCCGCGGTGCCAGGCACGAGGGCGATGTCGAGCGTCGCGCCAGGGCCGACCGGCGCCAGGAACTTTGCCGCTGCCAGGCGTGGCGCAGGGCCGAGCAGGCCCGCCAGCGCGGGCGCGGCGAGCGCAGCCTCGATCACCTCGGCCAGCAGGCACACGCCAGGCAGCAGCGGGCGGCCCGGGAAGTGCCCGGCGAAGGCCGGGTGCGCGGCGTCGATCGGGCGCGTCGCGTGGTGGGGGGCGGCTCGCACGGGAAGGTCGTTCATCGGTTCGGGCCTCGGAAGCCGCCGCGCCGTGAAGGCGCGGCGCCGACATCATGCTCGCGGCGCCTTCGCCAGCTGTTCGAGCGCGAATCGGCGCAGCGCCTGTGCGCCGAGCTTGCCGGTGGCGTCGCGTGGCAGCGAGTCGACCTGCAGCACGCGCCGCGGCAGGAAGGCCGCTTCGACGTGGGCGCGCAGCGCGGCGACGATCGCCGCGCGGTCGAGCCCCGGCGCGACGACGAAGGCCACCGGCCGCACCACGCCGTCCGGCGTCTCGTCGGGCAGCCAGAAGGCGCCGTCGCGCACGCCCTCGACGCGGTTGAGCTGGAAGTTCAGGTGCGCGAGCGAGCTGCGCTTGCCGGCGACGTGGATCAGGTCGTTGGCGCGGCCGAGCAGGCGGAAGTGGCGCTCGTCCTCGAGCTCGAGCACGTCGGCCAGCGGGGTCGGCTCGAGCACGTGGCCGCCCTCGACGAGGTAGCGCTCCTCGCCGTCGGCCGCTTCGGCGCGCAGGCACAGCTCGCCGAAGCTGCGCCAGGTGTCGCCGGCGGTCGTGCGCCGGGTCGCGACCTGGCCCGCCTCGGTGCAGCCGTAGATCTCGAGCAGCGTGCCGCCGAACGCGGCCTCGGCCTGGGCGGCGAGCTGCGGTGAGAGCGGCGCGGTGGCCGAGACGATCAGCTCCACCGGCGGCAGCGCGACGCCCGCGAGCAGCAGCGTCTTCAGGTGGAAGGGCGTCGTCACCAGCGCGCGCGGGCGCGGCAGGCGCTCGAGCGCGGCGACGATGTCGGCCGGGTAGAAGGGCCGCCCGCAGTCGAAGGCCGCGCCGCCGAGCAGGCCGAGCAGCACGCTCGACTCGAAGCCGTAGCTGTGCTGCGGCGGCACCGTGGCGACGACCGCGAGGCCGGCGAGATCCGGACGGTCGAGCGTCTCGGCCAGGCGCGCGGCCTCGGCCTCGATATTGAGCACCAGCGCCCGCCAGCGCTTGGCGTGCGGCTGCGGCTGGCCGGTCGAGCCGGAGGTGAGCAGGCAGGCGGCTTCGAGTTCGGGCGCGATCGTCGGCCAGTCGGTGTCCCCCGCGGCGGCGGCGCCGAGCCCGTCGCTGGCGACGACGATCGCGGGCAGGCCGCCGGCGTCGACCGTCCCGGGCTCGACCAGGGCGAAGAGCGCAGGCCGCCCTTCGCGCAGGCCGGCCAGGGTGTCGGGCATCGCGTTCGGCGGCAGCAGGCTGGTCTGCCCGCGCAGCAGCGCCGCGGCGAGGCCGAGCGCGAAGCGGTAGCGGTCGACGCAGAGGTTCACCGGCACGCCGTCGGAAGGCAGGGTCGCGGCAAGGGCCTGCGCATCGGCGAGGAAGCGCGCGGCCGCGATCGGCGCGCCCTCGCGCCAGGCGAGCGGCGCCGACGGGTCGCGCGGCGCCACCAGCGGCAGGCGCCCGCTCAAGCGGCCGCCCCGGGCGTCGCGGCCGGTCTCGACCAGCCGGCGCGCGCAGTACGGGGCGATCGGCCGCCCGCCCTCACCCAAGCCGCCCCCGAAGCGGCGCCGCCGGCACTCGCGGGCGGCGGCTCACCGCCCCCCCGACCCGCCGCGCGGCGACGACTGCTGCCAGGCGTGCAGGCCCTGGGCCAGCGTCGTGCGCTCGAACTCCGGGTGCAGTACGTAGCGCAGCCGGTGCTCGCCGACGAAGAGGGCGATCGCCGAGACAGGCGTCACCAGGTTGCCGAACACCGTCCAGGCGTGCCAGGAGCAGAACGCGTAGATCAGCAGCGAGGCCGCCGTCATCGCGAAGAAGTAGCCGGCCCAGACGCGCGTCACCGCATGCGTGTAGCGCTGCATCGCCGGCGTCAGCGCATGCACCCGCGAGGCGAAGAGGCCGATCAGCGACCGCCCCGGCGGCGCGCGCAGCGAGGCCGCGAAGCTCACGCCGAGGGCGAAGTGGATGCCGGCGTGTTGCAGCACGTAGAGCCGGTCGATCCCGCCGACCCCACCGCGCAGCACGACGCCGGCGAGCGTCGCCGCGGCGACGCCGGCTGCCGCCAGCGAAGGCCCGTGCCGCTCGCGCAGCGCCCAGCCGAAGCCGGCCGCGAGCAGCGGCCCGAGGATCACCGCGACCGCCCAGGGCGCGTGGGGCGCGTGGGTCATCAGCAGGTAGGACAGCAACGCGTAGCCGGCGACGGCCAGGCCTGCGAGGGCGATGCGCCAGTGCGTCATCGCGCGGCCCTGCTCCGGCCCCTTCAAGTCGTCCGGTGCTGCGCGACGTGGGCCGCCAGGCTGCGCAGCGATTCGAAGATGCGCTGGTTGTTCTCGTCGTCCGAGCGCAGCTGGAAGCCGTAGCGGCGCGAGACCTCGAGCGCGACCTCGAGGATGTCGATCGAATCCAGGCCGAGGCCGTCGCCGAACAGCGGCGCCGTCGGGTCGATGTCGGCCGGTGCCATCTCCAGGTTCAGCGCCTCGACGAGCAGGGCGGCCAGCTCGGCTTCGAGCGCGGCGTCGGGCGCGGCCGTGGCGTCGGCGGGCGTGGAGGTCGAGGCGGAGCTGGGCACGGACACGGGATCCCCTGTAGCGCTTGATGCAAAAAAGCGACGCGAATTGTACGTCCACCCCTCCGGCCGGACCGTGTCGGCGGGCGCGCGCGCCACGGGCGCCGGGCCGCCCGTGAACGGGTCGTCGCAGGGCGGGACTTACCATTGCCGGATGCCCCCGCCGGATCGCCCCTGGGGCGCCGCCGAGGCGCCCGCACCGCCGCCCGCGCCCGCCGCCGCAGCGGGCGGCGATCCCGCGCGCGCCCTCAACCCCGCAGGCACGCCGGGCACCGCCGCTGCCGCTCCGGCACCGCACCCGCCGCTGCGGCCGGGCTGGCGCTTCCTGCTTGGCGACCCCGCGCACCTGATCGCCCTCGGCTTCGGCAGCGGCCTCTCGCCCTGGGCGCCGGGCACCGTCGGCACGCTTTGGGGCTGGCTGGCCTTCCATGTCCTCGACCGCTGGCTCGACGACACCGGCTGGGCGCTGATGATCGCGGCCTCGCTCGTCGTCGGCTGGTGGGCGGTGACGCGCACCGCGCGCCACCTGGGCCTGGCCGACCCGGGCGCGATCGTCTGGGACGAGGTGGTCGCGATCTGGATCGTGCTCTGGCTGGTGATGCCGGCCGGCTGGCTCGGCCAGGCGATCGCCTTCGGGCTCTTCCGTTTCTTCGACGCGGCGAAGCCGGGGCCGGTGGCCTGGGCCGACCGCCTCTTCAAGCGACGACGCAACGGCAGCGCGGCGATCGGCTGGTCGCAGGGCTTCGGCATCCTGTTCGACGACCTGGTCGCGGCGCTGTGCACGCTGCTGGCGATCGCGCTCTGGGCGACGCTGATGATCGGCTGAGGCGACATGGCCGGCCTGCTCGATCCCTTCGAACCCGCGGTGCTGCGGCTGGCCGAGGCCCTGCGCGGGCGCGGCTGGCGCATGGCCACCGCCGAGTCCTGCACCGGCGGCCTGATCGCCGCGGCCTGCACCGCGGTGGCGGGCTCCAGCGACTGGTTCGAGCGCGGCTTCGTCACCTATTCGAACGCGGCGAAGGCCGAACTGCTCGGCGTGCCGCCGGCGCTGATCGAGGCGCATGGCGCGGTCAGCGAGGACGTCGCGCGGGCGATGGCCGAAGGCGCGCGGGCGCGGGCCGGGGTCGAGCTGGCGGTGGCCGTGACCGGCATCGCCGGGCCGGGCGGCGCGGTGCCGGGCAAGCCGGTCGGCACGGTCTGGCTGGCGCTGGCGGCGGCCGACGGCCGCCCCGCCGAGGCCTGGCACCTCCAAATCGACGGCGACCGCAGCGCGGTGCGCGAGGCGACGGTGCGGCGCGCGCTCGAGGCCCTGTGCGTGCGCGCCGAGGCCGGCGCGCCGGGGGCGCGGTGAGCATCCTGCTCGCCGCAAGTCTGCCGCCCGACGAACGGCAGCGCTGGGCCGAGGCCCTGCGCGCGGCCCTGCCCGGCGAGTCACTGGTGCTCGACCGGCACGAGGCCGACGCCGCGGCGATCGACGTCGCGATCGTCGCCCAGCCGCCGCCCGGCGCCTTGGCCGGCCTGCCGCGCCTGCGCCTCGTGCAGTCGCTGTGGGCCGGAGTCGAAGGGCTGCTCGCCGACGCCAGCCTGCCGGCGGCGGTGCCGCTGGCGCGGATGGTCGACCCGCAGATGAACCGCGCGATGGCCGAGACCGCGCTCTGGGCCGTGCTCGGCCTGCACCGCGGCGGTTTCGAGCATGCGCGGCGCCAGGCGCGCGCCGAGTGGGCGCCGGTGGCGCAGGAACGTGCCGACGAGGTCGGCGTCGCGGTGCTCGGCTTGGGGCAGATGGGCGCGACGGTCGCGCGCCGCCTGGCCGACAACGGCTACCGCGTCACCGGCTGGAGCCTGGGCCCGAAGGCGCTCGAGGGCATCGAGTGCCGGCATGGCCTGGACGCGCTGGACGCAGTGCTCGGCGCCAACCGTGTCGTCGTCAACCTGCTGCCGCTGACGCCGGCGACGCGCGGGTTGTTCGACGCCCGCCGCCTGGCGCAGCTGCCGCGCGGCGCCGGCCTCGTCAACCTCGCGCGCGGCGCGCATGTGGTCGAGGCCGACCTGCTGGCCGCACTCGATGCCGGCGCGCTCGGCCATGCGGTGCTCGACGTGTTCGCGGTCGAGCCGCTGCCGGCGGGGCACGCCTTCTGGCGCCATCCGCGCGTCACCGTCTGGCCGCACGCGGCCGCGCAGACCGACCTGCGCAGCGCCGCCGCGATCGCCGCGGCGAACGTGCGCGCGCTGCGCGAGGGACGGGCGCTGGCGCATCTGGTCGATCGCGTGCGGGGGTACTGAGCGGCACCGGGCCTGCCCGGGCCAGGCTGGCATCGCCGGGCCCTGGTCACAAGGGCGCGCAAGGGTGCGCAAGAGACGGCGCCACGCGCCGCCCCTTTCGCAATGCCGAAAAGGCGGCCGGTCGGGCTGAATGAGCCGCCGAAAGCCGCGCCGCGCCGCCGCTCACCCCGCCCCGAGCGCCAGCCGCTCCGCGCCGCGCGGCCGGGCGGCCGCCGCGGTGTGCTGCAGCAGGGCCAGCAGCAGCTGGCGCAGCGCGTCCCAGGGGTCGGCCGGCCATCGCGGGTCGCGCAGGCCCTTGACCAGCCCGTCGCAGACCTGCGCCGCCTCGACCAAGTCGACGAGCGCCGCTTCCGGCAGCTGGCCGATCGCGCGCTCGATCAGGCGCTCCTTGGCGCCCCAGACGCGCGCCTCGCGCAGCGCGACCGGCAGCGGGCGGCCTTCTGACAACGCGGCCTTCACGCGCTGCAGCGCGCCGATGTCGGCCGCCAGCAGCCACTGCACCTGCACCGGCGAGGTGCCGTCGGCGCGCAGGCCGTCGAGCATGCGCAGCGCGCGCGCGGTCTGCCCGGCGAGCGCGGCCTCGGTGAGCTTGACGCTGTCGTAGCGCGCGACGTCGAGCACCGCTGCCTCGACCTGCTCGAAGCCGAGCTCGCCGGCCGGGTGCAGCAGTGCGAGCTTGCAGATCTCCTGGTGCGCGGCGAGCAGGTTGCCCTCGACGCGGTCGGCGAAGAATTCCAGCGTGCGGCGGCCTTCCTCGCCTTCGGCGACGCGCTGGCCCTGGGCGGCCAGGCGCTGCGCGATCCACAGCGGCAGCGCGCGGCGCTCGACCGGCTCGACACGCAGCGAGATGCCGGCGCCGTCGAGCGCGCCAAACCAGGCGCTGCGCAGCTGCTGGCCGTCCAGGCGGGGCAGCTGCACCAGGGTCAGCACCTCGGGCGGGTCGGGCATCTCGCGCACCAGCGCGGCGTAGCGCTGCAGCGCCTCCCCGCCGTCCTTGCCCGGCTTGCCGGAAGGGATGCGGATCTCGACCAGCTGACGCTCGGCGAAGAGGCTCATCGCCTGCGGCGCGGCCAGCACTTCGCTCCAGTTGTAGCGGGCGCCGGTCACGGTGTGGACCTGGCGCTCGCCGAAGCCGGCGGCGCGGGCGGCGGCGCGGATCGCGTCGGCGGCTTCCTGCGCGAGCAGCGCCTCGTCGCCGTGGACGGTGTAGAGCGCGCGCAGGCCGGTCTTCAGGTGGCCCGCGAGCTGGGCTGCCTTCAGCTGCATCGCGCGGCGGGGCGGGTGTGCGGGCGTGCGTGCGGGTGCGCAGGCGGCCGTGCGGGAGCGCTCACGGCGCCGGCACCGCGGCGAGGCGGCGCAGCACCTGGGCGGCGATGTCGGCCTGCATCGCGCGGAAGAGCTCGTCTTCCTCCTGCTCCTTCGCGAGCGCGAGGCTTTCGTCGAAGGTCAGGTCGCGCGTCAGCATCAGCTCGGTCGGCGCGATCAGCTCGCGGCCGGTCGGCGTCGTGAGGCGGAAGCGCAGCCGCGCGCGCAGCTCGATCTCGCGCACCTGGCCGGCGGCGGTCGAGGCGACGACGCTGCGCTGGCGGTCGTTGCGCAGCGCGCGCAGCACCACCTGCGCCTGCAAGGGCGACTCGACAACGTGGGTGGTCGTGCTGGTCTCGATCTGCCGCCTCAGCTCGAGCGCGAGCGGTGCCGCCGGCTCGAAGCCGTCGAAGGCGATGCTGCGGAAGGGCAGCACCGGCGCGCGGCGCAACTCGAAGCCGCAGCCCGCGGCGCCGAGGGCAGCCCCTGCGGCGGCGCCCACCGCGGCGACCAGCCAGCGGCGGCGTGCGGCCGTCGCGTGCGGTCGCATCGCTCAGGCCACCACGTTGACGAGCCGCCCGGGCACGACGATCACCTTGCGCACCGCGCGTCCCTCGGCAAAGCGCGTGAACTCGGGGCTCGCCAGCGCCGCGGCCTCGATCGCGGCCTTGTCGGCCTGCGCCGGCACGCGGATGCTGCCGCGCGTCTTGCCGTTGACCTGCAGCACGAGCTCGATCTCGTCCTGCACCAGGGCCCCCTCGTCGACCGCGGGCCAGGGCGCGTCGACGAGCTCGCCCTGCGCGGCGGCATAGCCGAGCGACTGCCACAGGCCGTGCGTGATGTGCGGTGCGGCCGGATAGAGCGCGCGCAGCAGGATCGACAGGCCCTCGCGCAGCACCGCGGCATCGGCCGGCGTGGCCTCGAGCGCGGCGCCCTCGAGCGCGTTGAGCAGCTTCATTCCGCCGGAGACCACGGTGTTGTACTGCAGGCGGTCGTAGTCGTGGCCGACCTGGCGCAGCAGCAGGTGCAGCTCGCGGCGCAGGGCCAGCGCCGCGCGGCTCGCGCCGTCTGGTGTCGCGGCGGCCTGGGCCAGCTGCGGCTCGGCTTTGAGGGCGAAGGCCCAGAGCCGGCGCAGGAAGCGGTAGACGCCTTCGGCGCCAGAGTCCGACCAGGCCGCGCTCTGGTCCGGCGGGCCGGCGAACATCGTGAACACGCGCGCGGTGTCGGCGCCGAAGCGGGCGATGATGTCGCGCGGCTCGACGACGTTGTTCTTGCTCTTCGACATCTTCTCGATGCCGCCGAGCGACACCGGCAGGCCGTCGACCTTGGCGGTCGCGCCGACCGGCTGGCCCTTGTCGTCGTGCCGGACGTCGACCTCGCTCGGGTAGAACCAGCGCCGCTTGCCGCCTTCGTCGTCGCGGTAGTAGCACTCGTTGAGCAGCATGCCCTGCGTGAACAGGCGCGTGAACGGCTCGCCGAAGCCGACCAGGCCGAGGTCGCGCATCGCCTTGGTCCAGAAGCGCGCGTACAGCAGGTGGAGCACCGCGTGCTCGATGCCGCCGATGTACTGGTCCATCGGCATCCAGTAGTCGTTGCGCGCATCGACCATCGCGCTGTCGCTGTCGGGGCAGCAGTAGCGCATGTAGTACCAGGCCGAGTCGACGAAGGTGTCCATCGTGTCGGTCTCGCGCCGTGCCGGACGGCCGCACTGCGGGCAGGCGACGTTCAGGAAGGCCGCGCTCTTGTTCAGCGGGTTGCCGCTGCCGTCGGGCACCAGGTCGTCGGGCAGCAGCACCGGCAGGTCGCGCTCGGGCACCGGCACGCTGCCGCAGCCCGGGGCGCCTGCGCTGCCGTCGCAATGGATGATCGGGATCGGCGTGCCCCAGTAGCGCTGGCGGCTGATGCCCCAGTCGCGCAGGCGCCAGGTGGTCTGCTTGCCGCCCAGGCCTTCGGCAGCGAGGTCCGCGGCCACCGCGTCGATTGCGCGCCGGTGTCCCAGGCCGCTGTAGTTGCCCGAGTTGATGACCACCGCGCGCGCGGTGTCGGCGTACCAGTCCTGCCAGGCGTCGTAGTGGTAGTGCTCGCCGTCGACGTGGATCACCTGCGTGATCGGGATGCCGTACTTGAGCGCGAAGGCGAAGTCGCGCTCGTCGTGCGCCGGCACGCCCATCACCGCGCCGTCGCCGTAGCTCATCAGCACGTAGTTGCCGACCCACAGCGGCACCTGGGCGCCGCTCAGCGGATGCCGGACCGAGAGGCCGGTCGGCATGCCCTCCTTCTCCTTCAGCGCCAGCTCGGCCTCGGTGGTGCCGCCCTGCTGGCAGCGCTCGATGAAGGCCGCCAGCTCCGGGCGGCTCGCCGCGGCATGCGCGGCCAGCGGGTGCTCGGGCGCGACGGCGCAGAAGGTCACGCCCATGATCGTGTCGGCGCGCGTGGTGAAGACGTACATGCGCCCGCCCTGCACCAGCTCGCCGTCGGCGCCGCGGATGTCGTGGGGGAAGGCGAAGCGCACGCCCTCGCTGCGGCCGATCCAGTGCTCCTGCATCAGGCGCACGCGCTCGGGCCAGCCGGCGAGGTAGTCGGGGCTCGACGGGTCGGTGACGCCGGCGAGCAGCTCTTCGGCGTACTGCGTGATCGCGAGGTAGTAGCCGGGGATCTCGCGCTTCTCGACCAGTGCCCCGCTGCGCCAGCCGCGGCCGTTCTCGACCTGCTCGTTGGCGAGCACCGTTTGGTCGACCGGGTCCCAGTTGACGACCTGGGTCTTCTTGTAGGCGATGCCCTTCTCGAGCAGCCGCAGGAAGAACCACTGGTTCCAGCGGTAGTAGGCGGGGTCGCAGGTGGCGACTTCGCGCTGCCAGTCGATCGCCAGGCCGAGCGGGCGCATCTGACTCTTCATCTCGGCGATGTTGGCGCGCGTCCATTGCGCGGGCGGCACGCCGTTGGCGATGGCGGCGTTCTCGGCCGGCAGGCCGAAGGCGTCCCAGCCCATCGGCATCAGCACGTTGTGCCCCTGCATGCGCAGGTAGCGCGCCATCATGTCGTTGATGGTGTAGTTGCGCACATGGCCCATGTGCAGCTTGCCGCTCGGGTAGGGCAGCATCGAGCAGGCGTAGAACTTCGGCTTCGCCGGGTCCTCGACGACGCGGTAGGTTTGCTGCGCTTCCCAATGCGCCTGTGCGGCCGCTTCGACGTCGGCCGGCGCGTAGTGCTTTTCCATGGCGCGGATTGTAGGCAGCGGCCCCGGCGCGGCGCCCTGCGTCGGCGCGACTTCAGCGCGCCGCCGGGGCGGGCGCCGGGGCTTCGACGAGGAAGCCGATACGGGCCAGCCCCGCCTGCTGCGCCAGGCCGATCAGCTCGGCCACGCGGCCATAGGGCACACGGCGGTCGGCCCTGAGCTGGACCTCGGTGGCGGGGTCGCGCGCGGCGGCCTCGGCCAGGCGCGCGGCGAGCGCCGCGTCGTCGAGCGGGCGCTCGTCGAGATAGGCACGGCCCTCGGCGTCGAGCGCCAGTGCGACGAAGGCCGGGGCGTCGTTCGGCTGTGCCGCCGGGCTGGTCGGTAGGTCGAGCTTGAGGCTGGAGCCGATCAGCGGCGCGGTGATGATGAAGATCACCAGCAGCACCAGCATCACGTCGATCAGCGGCGTCATGTTGATCTCGCTCATCGGCGGCGCCGCGCGACGGCGTTCGAGGCGGCCGAAGGGCATCGCGAGGCCGCCTAGGCGTCGTCTGCGTCGTCGCCGGCCGGCGCGCGCGGTACCGGGCCGGCGATCAGCTCGCGCAGGTCGTGCGCGAAGCCTTCGAGCTCGGCCTCGCAGGCGGCGACCCGCTTGCCGAAGACGTTGTAGGCCAGCACCGCGGGGATCGCGACCGCGAGGCCGGCGGCCGTCATCACCAGCGCCTCGCCCACGGGGCCTGCGACGCGCTCGATCGTGATCGTGCCTGCCGCGCCGATCGAGGCCAGCGCGTGGTAGATGCCCCAGACGGTGCCGAAGAGGCCGACGAAGGGCGCGGTGCTGCCGATCGACGCCAGCAGCACCTGGCCGAACTGCAGGTGCGCGAGGCCGGCGTGCAGCGCGTCGCGCAGGCGGCGCGTGAGCTGCGACTGGAGATGGCTCTGCGTCTCCAGCGTGGCAGCCGGCGGCACCCGCGTCGCGGCATCGAAGAGCGGCAGCACGATGCCTTCGCGGTCGAGCCTCGCCAGCCGCTCGCGCCCGGCCGCGAGGTCGGCCGCCTGCCAGAAGGCGGGCACCGCGCGCAGCAGGTCGAGGCGCGCGCGCCGCAGCAGCCAGCCCTTCCAGAAGATCAGTACCCAGGCGGCGACCGACATTGCGCCGAGCAGCGCGGCCACGGCGCGCGTCACCGCGTCGCCCTGCAGCCAGAAGGCCGCCAGTTCGCTCATGGCCGGCGGGCGGGTTCGGCGCCCCGGAGGGCCTCAGGTGGTGCGAAGCCTCCCATGGCCTCGACGGGGCTGTCAGGCGATGCCGAGCACCGCGCGCATGTCGTACAGCCCGCGCTCGCGGCCGGCGACGAAGCGCGCGGCCCGCAGGCTGCCCTGCGCATAGGTCGCGCGGCCGGACGAGCGGTGCGTGATCTCGATGCGCTCGCCGGTGCCGGCGAACAGCACCGTGTGGTCGCCGACGATGTCGCCGCCGCGGATCGTCGCGAAGCCGATCGTCGACGGGTCGCGCTCGCCGGTCACCCCCTCGCGGCCGTAGACCGCGCAGTCCTTCAGGTCGCGGCCGAGCACCTTCGCGACCGCCTCGCCCATCGCCAGCGCGGTGCCGCTGGGCGCGTCGACCTTGTGGCGGTGGTGGGCCTCGATGACCTCGATGTCGTAGCCCTCGCGCAGCGCGCCGGCGGCGCGCTCGAGCAGCGCCAGCACGACGTTGACGCCGACGCTCATGTTCGGCGCCATCACGATCGCGATGCGCTCGGCAAGGGCGGCGATGCGCGCCTTCTGCTCGGGCGTGAAACCGGTGGTGCCGATGACCGCCTTGACGCCGAGCGCCGCGCAGGCCTCCAGGTGGGCCAGCGTGCCCTCGGGCCGGGTGAAGTCGATCAGCACCTGCGCGTCGGCGAGGCCGGCGCGCAGGTCGTCAGTGACGACGACGCCGCTGGTGCGGCCGGCGAAAGCCGCGGCGTCGGCACCGATCGCCGGGCTGCCGGTGACGTCGAGCGCGCCGGCGAGGCGACAGTCGATGGCCTGCGCGATGGTGTCGATCAGCATGTGGCCCATGCGGCCGGAAGCGCCGGCCACGGCGATGCGCAACGGTGCGGCGGGAGCGTTCATGGGGCGGGCCTCGGCCTT
Organism: Ideonella sp.; assembly: GCA_035911095.1. GTDB lineage: Bacteria > Pseudomonadota > Gammaproteobacteria > Burkholderiales > Burkholderiaceae_C > JAMHWF01. The sequence goes on from JAMHWF010000005.1 coordinate 79,386, forward strand.
TTCGGCGGGTCGTGGGGCGCCGCGGTGCCCGCAACGGGCGCGCCGGCGGCGGCGAAGCTCAGCTCGGCTCGAGCGGCGGGTAGTCGCGCTCGGGGCCGGACGCGGGCTCGGCCGGCGGCGTGGCGCGCTGGGGTACCGGCAGGGCCCGGCGCTGCTCCTCGGTCAGCGCCAGCGTGCCGGCGTCGCGGCGGCTCTTGAAGGTGTCGATCGAGGCGACGAAGTCCTCTTCGGAGGGCAGCTCGGGCGCGTCGATGCTCTTCAGGGCCTCGCCGTCGAAGCGCAGCACGATGACGCGCTCCTGCGTGGCGGCGCCTTGGCGGCGGATCGTGAAGACGTAATCCCAGCGCTCGGCGTGGAACGGGTCGACGAGCAGCGGCGAACCCATGACGTCGCGCACCTGCGTGCGGGACATGCCCACCTGCAAGAGCGCGAGCTGCTCGCGCGTCACCACATTGCCCTGCACGACCTCGACCCGGTACGGGGTCAGGCGGTCGAGCACGCCGACGGTGGTGGTGTTCGCGCAGGCGCCGAGCAGCAGGCCGACGGCGAGCGGCGCGACGAGGGCGGGGAGGCGGCGGGACAGGCCGCGCAGGGCCGGGGGCACGGGAAGGGGCATCGCTGTGGTCGAGGGCGCTGCCTCGCATGGCAAGGGGTCGAAAGACCCGGCGCGGGCAGGCTCGATATGATGCTGGATTCTAGCCCCGGCCCCTCTTGCGGCCACCGTCGTGACCCGGGCCGGTGCCCAGCGGAGTCTCCATGTCCCACGCCGACGAACTGAAGAGCAGCGGGCTCAAGGCCACCCTGCCGCGCATCAAGATCCTCGAGATCTTCCAGACCTCGAAAGAGCGGCACATGACTGCCGAAGACGTGTTCAAGGCCCTGCTCACCGAGGGCTCGGACATCGGCCTGGCCACGGTGTACCGCGTGCTGATGCAGTTCGAGCAGGCCGGCATCCTCTCGCGCAACCACTTCGAGTCGGGCAAGTCGGTCTTCGAGCTCAACGAGGGCAAGCACCACGACCACATGGTCTGCGTGGTCTGCGGCCGCGTGCAGGAGTTCTACGACCCCAGCATCGAGAAGCGCCAGCAACAGATCGCCGCCGAGCACGGCGCCGAGCTGCAGGACCATTCGCTCGCGCTGTACGTCGTCTGCGATCGCTGCCGCAAGCCGTCGCGCAACGGCTGAGAACCGCGCCGGGCGCGGCTCAGTCGCCGGACTCGCGGCTCTCCAGCGCCCGGTGGTGGCGCTCGACGAACTCGCGGTAGGTGTCGATGCCGCGCAGCTGCAGGACGGTGTTGCGCACCGCCGCCTCGACCAGCACCGCGAGGTTGCGCCCGGCGTCGACCGCGATCACCACCTTGCGCACCGGCACGTCGAGGATCTCCTCGTACAGCGGCTCGTAGGGCAGGCGCTCGAACTCGCGCTCCATCGTCTCCTGGCGCACCAGGTGGACGATCAGCTTCAGGCGCATCTTCCGGCGCACCGCGGTCTCGCCGAAGATCGCCTTGATGTCGAGCAGGCCGATGCCGCGCACCTCGAGCAGGTTGAGCAGCAGTTCGGGGCAGCGGCCGTCGAGCGCGGTTTGCGAGACGCGGAAGATGTCGACCGCGTCGTCGGCGACCAGCCCGTGGCCGCGCGAGATCAGCTCGAGGCCCAGCTCGCTCTTGCCGAGGCCGGATTCGCCGGTCAGCAGGACGCCCAGGCCGAGGATGTCCATGAAGACGCCGTGACGGGTCGTGCGTTCCGCGAAGAGCTGCGCCAGGTAGGCGCGCACGACGTCGATCACGTGGCCTGCGGACTCGTCGGTGACGAAGAGCGGGATCTCGGCGCGCTCGCACATCGCGACCAGGCGGTCGGGCGGCAACTGGGCGTCGGCGACGATCAGCACCGGCGGCTCGAGCGTCACGATGCGCGAGATGCGGCGTTCCTGCACCTCGGGCGGCTCGCCGGAAGCGGCGCCGAGGTAGGCCACTTCGCGCGTGCCGACGATCTGCACGCGGTACGGGTGGATGTAGTTCAGGTAACCGACCAGGTCCGCCGAAGAGCGGGCGTTCCGCACCGCGGCCTCGTCGAAGCGACGCTCCGGGTGGGCATGACCCGCGATCCACTCCCAGTGCAGCGATTCGCGGTGGGCTTCGAACAGCGCCTCGGCGCTGATGACGGTCGGTTTCACGGAGGGGCGGGCGGCAATGGCGCGCCCTCGGTACTACCGGGCGGGGCCGGGAGGCGGTCTCAGGCGACGGACTTGAGCGGCTCCCAGTCGGAGATCAGCTGGTGCAGGGTCGCGGCTTCGGGTTCGGTCTTCAATCGGCCGCGCAGCTCACGGTCCGAAAGCATCTCGGCGATCTCGGACAGGATCTCGAGGTGACGCTGCGTGGCGGCCTCGGGCACGAGCAGAAAGATCAGCAGCCCGACCGGCTCGTCGTCCGGCGCGTCGAAGGGGATCGGCGTCTGCACCCGCACGACCGCGGCGAGCGGATTCTTCAGGCCCTTGATGCGCCCATGCGGGATCGCGACACCGTGGCCCAGCCCGGTCGAGCCCAGGCGCTCGCGTGCGAACAGGTTGTCGGTCACGGTGGCGCGGGCGATCGCATGCTGGTTCTCGAACAGCAGGCCTGCGTGTTCGAACGCGCGCTTCTTGCTCGTGGCGTCCACGTTCACCAGCACGTTGCTGGCAGGAAGGATGGCGGCGAGTCTGTTCATCGGGTCGGGGCGCCGTTTTCGGCTGGGGCCTGAGCGGACACCTTCGCAAACGAGTCGCAAATTATAGGAACCGCTCCTGCGGGAGGCCCGGATGGGACGGCCGCCCATCCGGTGTTGCGGACTATATGCTGCATTGCAGCAAAATGCCAACCCGAAAACGCGAAAGCGGCCGGAGCCGCTTCGTGGTCTGGTCAGCTGGCGGCAACCGACATCCGTTTCGCCGACACGTGGTGGTGATCCTGCACCTTGTCCTTGTGCTTGCAGACCTGACGGTCCACCTTGTCCATCAGCTGGTCGATCGCGGCGTACAGGTCTTCGTGCGCATGCTCGACAAAGATGTCCTTCCCCTTCACATGGATCGAGACCTCGGCCTTCTGGCGACGTTCCTTTTCCTTGAGCTTCTCGACCGAGAGCAGCACGTTGATGTCGACCACCTGGTCGAAGTGGCGCGTGATCCGGTCCAACTTTGTGAGCACATACTCACGCAGGGCCGGCGTCACTTCGAGGTGGTGTCCGCTGATCGTCAGATTCATCAGGATCTTCCTTTCGGCAGGTTGCGGAGGGCGGCGAGCGCTTCCCAACAAGCCTCGCGCCGCGGGTACCGACGGGGTCGGCAAAACCAGTTTGCCCGCATCGGCCCCCAGTGACAAGCCGGTGACAGCGATCGCCGGACGCCTGCGCCGCGGGCCCGTGACGGACTCGGAAAGGGCCGGCGAAAGAGCTGCCGGAAGGGCCCGCCCGTCGCTCCGGACGCCGCTGCGCTGGGCCATAATCGACCGGTTTTGGCCTAGGAGACAACAGTCTTGGACCCGAGTCACCCCGTGTGATCTCCGTCCGCTCCGGCGCGCAGCGGGACGGCCGTCACACCGGTTCTTTCCGTTGCCCGATGCAGGCCCGCTATCGACCTGCCACCGGAGTCAAGCATGCTGAACGTGTTTACGCTGGCCCATGGCCGGCTGATCCAGGTCGAAATCGACAGCGCCGCGGCGCTCGCCGGCCTGCGGCCGATCTGGGTCGACCTCGAGACGCCCACGCCCGAGGAGAAAGGCTGGATCTCGGCGCGCTTCGGCATCACGATCTCGAACGACATCGTCGATGACGACCTCGAGGAATCGGCGCGCTTCTACGAGGAAGACAACGGCGAGCTGCACATCCGCTCGGACTTCCTGATCGATGACGGCGAGACGCCTCGCAACGTGCGCGTCGCCTTCATCCTGCACGACAACGTGCTGTTCTCGGTGCACGGCGAGGACCTGCCGGTGTTCCGCCTGCTGCGCATGCGCGCACGCCGCATCCCGGCGCTGATCGAGGACGCGAAGGACGTGCTGCTCAAGCTCTACGACGCCGACGCCGAGTACAGCGCCGATGCGCTCGAGGGCATCTACGACAACCTCGAGCGCGTCAGCGCGCGCGTGCTGAAGGAGGACGTCGACGACGCCGCTGCCGGCGAGGCGCTGTCGGCGATCGCGCGCGAGGAGGACCTGAACGGGCGCATCCGGCGCAACGTGATGGACACGCGGCGCGCGGTCAGCTTCATGATGCGCAGCCGCATGCTGAATGCCGAGCAGTTCGAGGAGGCGCGCCAGATCATGCGCGACATCGAATCGCTCGACAGCCACACCGCGTTCCTGTTCGACAAGATCAACTTCCTGCTCGACGCGACGGTCGGCTTCATCAACATCAACCAGAACCGGATCATCAAGATCTTCTCGGTGGCCTCGGTCGCGCTGCTGCCGCCGACGCTGATCGCGAGCATCTACGGCATGAACTTCCGCGCGATGCCTGAGCTTGACTGGAGCCTGGGCTACCCGTTCGCGCTCGGCCTGATGCTCGTCAGCATCGTCACGCCGTTCTGGTTCTTCCGGCACAAGGGCTGGCTGTAGCAGCGCGCCGGATGGCCGGCGTCGTCGGCGCGCCGTGCCCGCAGGCCGGGCGCAGCGCCCGGGCCGGCGCGCGGGCTGTACGCTTGCGGGTTCCGCCGTCGATGCCCCGGGGCTCTGCAGAGCCCGTCCCTGCCCATGTTCGGTCGTTCGAAACCCGTCGTCCTCCAGTCCTACAGCCGCCGGCGCGCGCGCTGGCAGTTGCCGAGCTGGCTGGTGTTGCTGCTGCTCGGCATCGCGCTCGGGGTCGGGGGTGTGATCCTGGTCCAGGAGCGCTACCTGCCGCCGCGCCTGTCGGCCCAGGCCTCGGACGACCTGCGCCGGGACTTCGAGACCGCCCGATCCGAGCGCGAGCGCTATGCGCAGGACCTGGCCGAGGCGACGCGCCAGCTGGAGGCGTCGCGCGCCGAGCAGCAGCGCCTGTCGGCCGAGCTGGGCACGAGCCGCGAGACGGCCGGCGCCTTGCGCGAGGACGTGCAGGCGATCATCGGCCAGCTGCCGCCCGACCCGCGCGGCACGCCCGTTGGGGTGCGCGCGGCGCGTCTGACGCTCGACGGCGGTGCGCTCGCCTACGACCTCCTGCTGACCCGCGAGCGCGCGACAGGTGCCGCATTCAACGGCGTGCTGCAGTTCGTTCTCGCTGGCGAGACGGGCCGGGGCGCGCGTTCGTCGATCGGCCTCGACCCGCTGCCGGTGAAGATCGAAGGCCACGAGAGCCTGCGCGGGCGCATCGAGCTGCCGGAAGGCTTCAAGCCGAGGCAGGCGACGATCAACGTGCTCGACAAGGTCGACGGCCGCACCTTCGGGCGCCGCGTGGTGTTCGTGCGCTGAGCCGCGGCGCCTGCGCCCCGGAAACGACGAACCCCGGCCGCCGCCTGGCGTGCCGGGGTTCGTTTCGCATGAAGGTCGCTGCGCAGCGCCCGTGGGGAATGAGGGAGGGAGGGAGGAGGAGGAGATCCCTTCCGGGGGTTCCGCCGGGGGTGCCGGCAGGCTGCGCAACGAGAAAACTGGTCGAGGATCCCACCCTTAACGGCCGGGGGCGTCATCCGGATGACCGAATGCGCGTGGCGAATGCGGTTCTGAGGCCTCCGGCCGCGCGGAAGTTCCGTCGAAAAGGTGAAGCCATTCCGATTCGCGGCCTCGAAGGGCTGCGTTCTCGACGGCCTTCGCCCGCCGTGTCACACCCCGCCCCTAGAATGCCCCGCGACTTCTCTCGAGGACCCAGACCGTGATGCTCTACCCCGAACTCTTCAAACAGCTCGAGGCCGTGCGCTGGAACATGGACCGTGACATCCCGTGGGACCGCTTCGACGCCAGCCAGCTCAGCGAGGAGCAGGCCATGACGGTCAAGATGAACGCGATCACCGAGTGGGCCGCCCTGCCGGCCACCGAGATGTTCCTGCGCGACAACCGCCATGACAGCGACTTCAGCGCCTTCATGAGCGTCTGGTTCTTCGAGGAGCAAAAGCACTCGCTGGTGCTGATCGAGTACCTGAAACGCTTCCGCCCGGACCTCGCGCCGACCGAGGAAGAGCTGCACGAGGTGCGCTTCGAGTTCGACCCGGCGCCCGCGCTCGAGACGCTGATGCTGCATTTCTGCGGCGAGATCCGCCTCAACCACTGGTACCGCCGTGCCGCCGAATGGCACAGCGAACCGGTGATCAAGACCATCTACGAGACCCTCGCCCGCGACGAGGCGCGCCACGGCGGCGCCTACCTGCGCTACATGAAGCGGGCGCTCGCCAAGTTCGGCGACGAGGCGCGCGCTGCCTTCGCCAAGGTCGGCGTGCTGATGGCCAGCGCCCGCCGCACCGCGCAGGCCCTGCACCCCACCAACCTGCACGTCAACCAGGCGCTCTTCCCGCGCGACACGGTGCAGTCGCGTCTGCCCGACCCGCAGTGGCTCGAGGAGTGGCTCGACAAGCAGATCCAGTTCGACGCCACCTGGGAGTCGAAGGTCGTGACCCGCATCCTCCACAACCTCGGCCTGCTGATGGAACGCAGCTTCGGCAGCGTCCAGGAGCTGAACCGCTTCCGCAAGGAAATGCTGCAGACGCTGGCGACGGCCGGCACGCCGGCGCCGGACCCGGCGGGCGCGGCCACCTGACCGGCTGCGCGACGGGATGGGCCCGGCGTTTCTCGACAAGCTCGTCCCGCGGCGCGAGCTCGCTGGCCGTCTGGCCGCGCTGCCGGCGCCGGTGGTGTTCACGAACGGTGTCTTCGACATCCTGCACCGCGGCCACGTCGTCTACCTGGCGCAGGCGCGTGCGCTCGGCGCGAGCCTCGTCATCGGACTCAACAGCGACGCCTCGGCACGCGGCCTCGGCAAGGGCCCCGATCGGCCGCTGAACGGCGAGGCCGATCGCGCCTGCGTGCTCGCCGCGCTGGAGAGCGTCAGCCTGGTCACGCTGTTCGACGAGGCGACGCCGGTGGCCCTGCTGCACGAGGTGCGCCCGGCGCTCTACGTCAAGGGCGGCGACTACGACATCGAGACGCTGGAAGAGACGCGTGTCGTGCGCGCCCATGGCGGCGACGCCCGCGCGATCTCCTTCGTCGACGGCTACTCGACCACGGCCCTGGTGCGGCGCATCCGCCAGTGAGGCGCGTGAGGCGCTGCCGGCGCTGCCGGCGGGCCGACCCGACGCCTCGGGCACAGGCCCGCGGGCCGGATCAGGCTGGAGGCTTGCCGGCCCCGGGTCCGTCCGCGGCGCCGTGATCGCTGCCGACCGCGGCCCCGCTCTCCTCAATTCTCGCGGCTGCCGCCGAGGCGGGCGGGTCCGGCATCGACGACGCCCCAGCGGGCCTCGGCGCGGGCGGCGGCGCCACGCGGCCCTGCAGCACCTTCGACGGCCGCACCACCTCGCGTTCCAGCCAGAGGCGGAAGCGCCCGGCTTCCGCGCGGCTGTCGCGCGCCAGGTGGGTGTGCAGGGCCTCGGCCTCCAGGTGCGCGTGGCGGCGCAGGCCGAGTCGCTGCAGGCGCTCGCCGTAGAGCCGCGCGAGCGTCGCCTCGCTGGTGCCGGGTCCGAGCACGCGCTGCAGGTCGGCCACGCGCACCCAGCGGACGTGCCCTGCGTCCTCGACCACGTGCAGCCGCGTGCCGCGATAGACGTAGAACACGCCCTCGACGTCGGCGTAGGCGCTGCGTCGCAGCAGGTGCAGCAGGTCGCCGCCCAGCTCGATCAGCGGCTTCGTGAGCGCGGCGGCGAAAACCGCCGCCGACAGCGCCAGGCCGAGCGACCCCAGCCCCCATAGCGTCTCCAACCCCCACCACAGCGCGGCGGCCACCGTGAGGCACAGGGCCAGCCGCAGGACGAGGCGCAGCAGGAGCGAATCCATCGTGCGTGGGTCAGTGGGGCCTCGGCGGGCGTGACCCAGGGTCGAGGACGGCCGGGCGGGATGCGGCCGTGCCGGACGGTGTCTCCATCCCGGGGGCCGACTTCAGCGGCGGCGAGAGCGCCGCAGCACCAGCAGGAGCAGCGCGCAGAGCGCGCCTGCGGCAACCCCCGCGACATGCGAGAACGGCGCGATCGTGATGTCCCAGCCCGGCACCTCGCGCAGCGGGCCCATCCAGGCCGCTTCGCTCGCCAACTTCACGCCCAAGCCCGCGAGCAGCAGCAGGCCGACCCGCCGCTGCGGTTGTGAGCCGTCGCGCCACAGCAATACCGAGACGGTTGCGACGCCGGCATGCAGCACGCCCGACAGGCCGCCGTAGTGCAGGAGCGCGGGCTGCAGCAGCAGCGCCAGGTGGGTCAGTGGCCAGGCCAGGCCCCAGGCGATCACCGCATCTCGTCCCACGCCGGCCGCCCAGCCCAGGGCCGCGACCAGCGCCACGCCGCCCAGGTTTGCCAGCCAGTGCAGGCGGCTGTAGTGGACCCAGGCCGCGCTCCACCAGCGCCAGGGCTCGGTCCAGGCCAGGCCGGGCTGCCAGTCGAGCAGCGCGCGCGCGGCCGGGTTCGTGCCGACCAGCAGCGCGCCGGCTGCCAGGGTCAGGGCGAGCAGGCACCAGCCGCGCAGCCCGCGGCCGTCGAGCGTCGGGGGCGGGTCGCCTGCCGCGCCCTGGCGCGTCACCGGCGGTCTCCGGGCTGTCCACGCGCGGCGCCGCGGGTCAAGTCAGCACGCAGCGCCAGAGGGTCAGCACCGCTTCGCGCGGCGCCGCGGCCTCGGCCGGGTCGATCTGCGTCGGCTGCTCGTCCAGCCGCGCCTTGTGCTGGGCACGGCGCAGCTCGCGGTAGGCGTCGCCCGCCGCGCGGCCGACCCCGGTGGGCAGCAGGCCCGCGTCCTCGGCGCGCTGCAGCAGCGCGATGTTGCCGACGTTGTCGAGCAGCGCGGGTGCCCTTGCCCCATACGCCAGCACCAGGTACTGCACGACGAACTCGACGTCCACCATGCCGCCCGGGCTGTGCTTGACGTCGAAGCGGCCGACGCGCACCGGCCGCGCCTCGCGCAGCTTCTCGCGCATCGCGCACACCTCCAGCCGCAGGGCGCCAGGGTCGCGCGGCGCGGTCAGCACCGCACGGCGCACGGCCTCGATGCGCTCGGCCAGCGGCGCCCAGCCGGCGCAGAAGCGCGCCCGCGTGATCGCCTGATGCTCCCAGGTCCAGGCCGTGTTGCCGCCGCGGCCCTTCTGGTAGTTCTCGAAACTCGCCAGCGACGTCACCAGCAGGCCCGAGTTGCCGTTCGGGCGCAGCGCGGTGTCGATCTCGAACAGTTCCCCCGCCGCGGTGCGCAGCGTGAGCCAGCCGATCAGCTTGCGCACGAAGTGGCCGTAGGCCTCGGGGGCGCGCTCGTCGTCGTCGTCGTAGACGAAGACCAGGTCGAGGTCGCTGCCGTAGCCCAGCTCCTTGCCGCCGAGCTTGCCGTAGGCGATCAGCGCCATCTGCGGCTCGGCGCGATGGGCCTGCTTCACGTGCCGCCAGCACCAGCGCAGCGCCACCTGCAGCGTCTCGTCGGCCAGTGCCGAGAGGTCGTCGGCCACCTGCTCGACGGTGATCAGCCTTTCGACGTCGCGCACCAGGATGCGGAACACCTCGGCGTGATGGGCGCGGCGCAGCGTGTCGATCAGCGATTCCTCGTCGGCCTGCCCGCTGCGGTCCCAGGCGCCGTGGCGCGACTCGAGCTCGGCCGCGTACTCCGCGCGTTCGAAGCGGCCGTGCAGCAGGCGCTCGTCCGCCAGCTCGTCGATCACGCCCGGGTGCTGCTTCAGGTAGCGCATCGGCCAGCGGGCCAGCCCGAGCAGGCGCAGCAGGCGGTCCTGCACGTCGGGCCGCTCGGTCAGCATCGCCAGGTAGCTTTCGCGCCGCAGCAGCGGTTCGAGCCAGTCGATGAAGTGCTGCGCCGCTTCCAGCGTGCAGCGGCCGTCCTCGACATTGAGCGCCGCGCGGCGAATCAGGCGCGCCAGGCGCAGCTTGCTGTCCTCGCGCAGCGCGCGGATCTTCGGGTGGTCGCACCAGGGCTTGACCCGCTCGCGCAGCGCGGCGGGCAGCTGCTCGAGGAACTCCGCGGCGTCGACCGGCTGCGGCGGCTTGCCGCAGCGGCGGCACTCGTCGCCGCTTTTCTGGGTCGACGACTGGCCGTCGTGCAGCAGGGCGTCGAACTCGGTGGCGACCAGCTCGCGCGTCTCGCCCAGGCGGTCGAGCAGCTCGCAGGCGTCCTCCCGGCAGGCGAGCCCCAGGGTGGCGGCGATCCAGCGCAGGTCGGCGTCGGCGGTCGGCAGCACATGGGTCTGCTGGTCGTCCAGGTACTGGATGCGGTGCTCGACCTGGCGCAGGAAGGTGTAGGCCTCGGCCAGCCGGGCCGCGGTGTCCGGCTTCATCAGCCCGCCGGCGGCGAGCAGCGAAAGCGCCTTCAGCGTCGAGCGCGTGCGCACCTCGGGGAACTGGCCGCCGCGCACGACGAGCAGCAGCTGCACGATGAACTCGATCTCGCGGATGCCGCCGCGCGAGAGCTTGACGTCGTTCGCCCGCTCGGGGCGACCGGCGGCGCGGCGCTGGGCCTCGTCGCGGACCTTGCGGTGCAGCTGGCGCAGGCCCTCGAAGACGCCGTAGTCGAGATAGCGCCGGTAGACGAAGGCAGTGACGACCGGGCGCAGCGCCGTCGCGCGACCCGAGCGCACGCTCTCGCGCGGTGCGATGCAGCGGCTCTTGAGCCAGGCGAAGCGCTCCCATTCGCGGCCCTGCACCTGGAAGTACTCCTCCAGCATCGGCAGGCTGACCGCCGGCGGGCCCGAGTTGCCGTTCGGCCGCAGCGCGAGGTCGACCCGGAAGACGAAGCCGTCGTCGGTGGTGTCGCCGATCAGCGCGTAGAGGCCGCGCGCGACACGGCTGAAGTATTCATGGGCGGTCAGCGGCTGCGCGCCGTCGGTCAGCCCGTCCTCCTCGTAGACGTAGACGAGGTCGATGTCCGACGAGACGTTGAGCTCGCGCGCACCGAGCTTGCCCATGCCGACGACCCAGAAGTCGATCGACTCGCCGGCCGCGTTGCGCGGGCAGCCGTGGCGCTCGTCGAGCTGGCTGCGCGCCTCGCCCAGCGCGAGGTCGAGCGCCACCTCGGCCAGCGCCGTCATCGCCCCGGTGACGGCGGGCATCGGTGCGTTGCGTTCGACATCGAGTACCACCAGACGCTCCAGCACCGCCTGGCGCGCGACGCGCAGCGCCGAGGCCAGCGTGCGGCCGTCGGCGCGCAGCGCCTCGATCAGGGCGGTGATCGAGGCCGCGTCCGGCAGGCCGGGCGCCAGGCGCGCGAGCAGGGCCTCGCCGTAGCGGCGGCGCACGCGCTGCACATAGCGCGAGTGCTCCGCCAGCCCGCTGCGGTCGGTGGTCGGGGCGCCGGCGCTGCCGATAGGCTCGCCGGCCCCGGCGATCGGTGAGGGTGTCGAGTCCATGCGCTTGCGTCGGCCCCGGCCTGCTCAGGCAGGGGCCGCAAAGGCGTGTGCTAGATTGATTTGCGCCGGCCGCGCAGCGGTTTCCGGGTGCGTCATTGCGGACCTTGCCCGCGCGCGTTGCGCCGTCGTCATGCCCTCTTCCCCGCTGTGAGTGTCGCCGCGATGTCGCCCCCCACCGGGCCCGACGACGGCCGCCCCGGACGTTGGAAGCGGCCCTTGCGGGCGGTGCTGGTGGCGTTGCTCGCGGCCTGGAGCTTATTGCTCGCTGCCTGGCTGACTCTGCACTGGGGGATTCTGAACCACATCGAATGGTGGCGACCCCGCATCGAGCAGCGGGTGAGCGAGGCGCTCGGCGTTTCCGTGCAGATCGGGCGTCTCGAAGCGCGCTCGAGCCGCTGGATTCCCGCCTTCAGTGCGCGCGACGTCGTGCTGCGCGACGCGCTCGGGCGCGAGGTGCTGCGGCTGCCGCAGGTCTTCGTCGCCCTGTCGCCGCGCTCGCTGCTGGCGCTGAAGCCCCGCCTGACGCAGCTGCTGATCGACGGCGGCGCGCTCGAGGTCCGGCGCGACGCCGCCGGCGGCTTCACGGTGGCAGGCATCCCGCTCGCCGGCGGCACCGGCGCCGACGAGGACACGGCGCTCGCCGACTGGTTCTTCTCGCAGGGCGAGTTCGTCTGGCGCGGCGCTTCGCTGCGCTGGGTCGACGACGCGCGCCCCGTGGCGCCACTGGTGCTGGAAGACGCGAGCCTGGTCGTGCGCAACGGCCCCCTGCGCCACGCCCTGCGTTTCGACGCCACGCCGCCGCCGTCCCTGGGCGAGCGCTTCACGATCGTCGGCCGCTTCGACCGCCCGCTGCTCGCGCGCCCGGGCGCGTTGCAGCGCTGGAGCGGCAGCCTGCAGGCAGACCTGCCGCGCATCGACCTGGGCGCGTGGGCGGCCCGCTTTCCAGGGCTGTCTGCAGGGCTGGCCATGGGATCGTCCGCAGGGCTCCCTCCCGCGGCGCTCCCGGCGCCGTCCGCTGAATCCTCGACAGCGCCGACAGCGCCGGCCTCGGGGTCGTCCGCCGCTGCGCCGTCTGACCCGCCTGCAGGCGCAACGGCTGCTGCGGCCTCGCCGATCGCCACCGGCTATGGCGCCGTGCGCGCCTGGCTCGACCTGCGCGCCGGCCAAGCCCGGGCGCTGACCCTCGACCTCGCGCTGCGCGACGTCGAGGCCCGCCTGCGCCATGAAGGCCCGCCGCTGCGCTGGGCCGAGCTTGCCGGCCGTCTCACGGCGCGACGCGACGAGCAGGGCCTCGATCTGAACGCCGATGGCTTCGACCTGCTCGACGCGGCCGGTGTGCGCTGGCCGAAGGGGCAACTGAGGCTGGCCCTGCAGGCCCCGACGCAGGCCTGGGCGATCGGGCCGGTCAGCGGCGTGCGCCTGCAGGCGCAGCACCTCGACCTCGAGCCGCTGGCGCGCGCCGCGCAGGGCCTGCCGCTGCCTGCCGGTGCACGTGAACGCCTGGCCTCGCTCGCGCCGCGCGGCCGGGTCTCGGACCTGGACCTCGCCTGGGGCAGCCCTGGCGCGCCCGGGCGCTTCCGCCTCGCGGGGCGGGTCGACGGGCTCGAGCTCGCGGCCGGGGCGCTGGTCGACCCGACGCACCCGGCGCGGCCCGGCCTCGACAAGGCGAGCGGCAGCTTCGAGGCGACCGAGGCCGGCGGCCATGCGCAGGTCGAGATCCGCGACGGCGCGCTCCTGGTGCCGGGCGCGCTGCCGGGCGGGCGGGTGCCGGTCGCCGAGTTGGACGGGCGCATCGACTGGACGGTCGAGTCGCCGCCCGGGCAGCCGCGGACGCTGGTGTTCCGCAGCCAGAACCTCCGCGTGGCCAACGCCGACCTGCGCGGCAGCGTCGACCTGACCTGGCGCCTCGCTGCCCTGGGCAATCGGGGCCAGGCGCAGATCGGCGCGGGTGCAGCGGCTGGCGCAGCTGCCCCTGCCGGCCGCGCGGACGGCAACGCAGGAGGCGGCACGGGCGGGGCCGCCGGCAGCGCGGCCTCGGTGCCGGTGCCCGGCGACGCGGCCTCCGGATCGGCGTCGGGCGCCGCCGCACAACACCCGGGAGCCACGGCGACCGAGATCGCGGCAGTAGCAGGCGCTCCGAGGGAAGAGGTCACCGCCGCGGGCGTGGCGGCAGGGTCGGCACCGGGTCCGGCCGCCGCGCCCGGGCCGGCCGAGGCCTCCGCGCCGGCGCCATCGGCGCATCCGGCCACCACAGCGACAGCCGCAACCACGGCGACAGCGGCATCCGGTGCGCCCGTCGCCGCATCGCCCGACGATGCCGCCGCGCCGGGCGAGGCCGGGCTCGACCAGACCCTGGCGGCGGAGCCGCCCGCCGCTGGCGGCGGTGCCGGCTGGCGCCTGCCCGGCCAGCTGACCCTCGAGGCGCACGTCGATTCGCTGCCGGCCACGGCCTTGACCCGCTACCTGCCGGTGCAGCTGCCCCCGGCGCTGCACGAGTACCTGGGCCGGGCGATCCGCGGCGGCCGCCTGCGCGAGGTGCGCGCCAGCGTCGACGGCGACCTCCAGCGCTTCCCCTTCGACCGCCCGGGCGAAGGGCGCTTCCGCATCAGCGGGCGCGTCGAGGACGCGGGCTTCGACTTCCTGCCGTCCGAGGCCGGCGCTGCGGCGCACTGGCCCGCACTCGAGGCGCTGTCCGGCGAGCTGGTGTTCGACCGCCGCGCGATGCAGATCCGCGGCGCCTCGGCGCGCCTGGCCGGCGTGCCGCTGCGTGACGTCGGCGGCGGCATCGAGCGGCTCGGCCGCGACGCGGTGCTGCGCCTCGACGGCGCGGCCGCGGCCCCCGCGGCCGACATGGTGGGTTTCGTGCGGCGCACGCCGATCGCCGGCTGGATCGGCGGCGTGCTCGACCAGGCCGAGCTCCAGGGCCCGGCCGCGCTGCAGCTCGGGCTCGAGATCCCGTTGCACGAGGGCCACCGCTCGACGGTGCGCGGGCGGCTCGAGCTGCTCGGCAACCAGTTGCGCCTGGCGCCCGGTCACCCGCGGTTCGACGACCTGCACGGGCGTCTGCAGTTCAGCGAGAAGGGCTTCGAGGTCGCCGACGCCACGGCGCAGTTGTTCGGCGGCGAGGTCCGCTTCGCCGGCGGCACGCGCGCCGACGGCAGCCAGGGCTTCAGCGGCAGCGGCACCGCGACCGCGGCCGGGTTGCGCGAGGCGGCCGAACTCGGCTTCGTCTCGCAGCTGGCCCGGCGGCTCGACGGCGAGGCCGCCTACCAGGCGTCGCTCGCGATCCGCCGCGGCCGTCCCGAGATCGAGGTGACGAGCGACCTGGTCGGCCTCGGCGTCGGGCTGCCGGCACCGCTCGGCAAGGCGGCGGCCACGCCGCTGCCGTTGCGCTACGAGACGCGCCTGGAAGCGCCGGCCCCGGCCCCGGCGGCCGGGCCGCGCGCGGCGACGCCCGCCCCCGCCGCCGAGCAGGACACCCTGCGCCTGCAGGTCGGCGAGCTGCTGCGCGTCCAGTACCGGCGCACCCTGCCGGCCGAGGGAGGCGCGCGGGTGCTGCGCGGCGCGATCGCCGTCGGGGGCCCGCTGCGCCTGCCGGCGCGCGGCGTGCAGGCCTCGGTCGATGTCGACCGGCTCGACGTCGACGCCTGGCGGCCCGTGATCGACCAGCTGAAGGCACAGGCACCGGCCCCCGCGTCGTCGGCGGCGCCGCCGGCCGTGGGCGGCAACGACTACCTCCCGGACACGGTGGCGCTGCGCACGCGCACGCTGCTCGCCTTCGGCCAGACGCTGCACGCGGTCGACGCCACGCTCAGCCAGAACGCGGGCCTCTGGTCGGCCCAGGTCTCGGCCGACCGGCTGCAGGGGCGCATCGAGTACCTGCCGCCCGGCGCCGACGCCGCGGGCGGCCACCCCGACGGGCTGTTGCGCGCGCGCCTGGCGCGCCTGGTGGCAGACAGCCCGACGCAGGCTCCCGGCGCACCCGCGGCGGTCCCGGCGGCGGCGGCGGACGCGACGCTGCGCGTGCCCGCGCTCGACGTCGTCGTCGAAGCGCTCGAACGCCAGGGCCACACGCTCGGCCGCCTCGAGGTCCAGGCCACCCACCCTCCCGCGGCGGCCGGCGCCCGCGCGGGCGACGCCGCGGCACCGCTGGACTGGCAGCTCGACCGGCTGCAGCTCGGCAGCCCCGACGGCACGCTGGTGGCGAGCGGCCACTGGCGCCACCGCTCCGGCGCGCCGGAGGCGGCGCGCCGCAGCGAGCTCGACTTCACGCTCGACGTGCAGGACGCCGGCCGGCTGCTCGAACGCTTCGGCTTTGCCGGCGCGCTGGCCGGCGGCAAGGGACATGTCGCCGGCACCCTCGGTTGGCGCGCCGCGCCCTACGCGCCCGACCTGCCCACGCTCGAGGGCGCCTTCCACATCGACATCAAGAGCGGCCGCTTCCTGAAGGCCGAGCCGGGCGTCGCGCGGCTGCTCGGCGTGCTCAGCCTGCAGACGCTGCCGCGCAGGCTGCTGCTTGACTTCCGCGACGTGTTCGGCGAGGGCTTCGTGTTCGATGCGCTGGACGGCGACGTCAGCGTCGCCGGCGGCATCGCGCGCAGCAACAACCTGCGCATGCGCGGGCCGCAGGCGGTGGTGCTGCTCGATGGCCAGGCCAGCCTGCCGCAGGAGACGCAGGACCTGCGCGTGGTCGTCGTGCCCGAGCTCGATGCCGGCACCGCGGCGCTCGCCTATGCGGTGATCAACCCGGTCGTCGGCCTCGGCACCTTCCTCGCGCAGTGGTTCCTGCGCCGGCCGATCGAGGCCGCGAGCACGCGCGAGTTCCACGTCCACGGCACCTGGGCTGACCCGCGGGTCGAGCGCATCGAGCGCAGCCTGTTCGCTCCGGTGCCGGCGAGCGGCGCGGCCTCGGCACGGGCCGCTGGCGAAGCGCCTGGCGACACCGCCGAGCCGGACGCCGCCGGCACGCCGCCGGCACCGGTGCCGGACCCCTCCGCGCTGCCGCCGATCGACGCGCCCGGCGCGGCGGGCGCTTCCCCGTCGGCGTCCCGCCCCTGACGCCGGGTCGCCCGCGGATCGGGGGCATGATCCATGGCATGAAGATCGCCGCCCTGCAGATGGTCTCGACGCCGCGCGTCGATGAGAACCTCGACACCGCCGCCCGGCTGGTCGCCGAAGCGGCCGCGGCCGGCGCCGAGTTGGTCGCGCTGCCCGAGTACTTCTGCGTGCTCGGCCGCGACGACACCGACAAGCTGGCGATCGCCGAGGCGCCCGGCGAGGGGCCGATCCAGCGCCGCCTGGCGGCGCTGGCGCGCGAGCACCGGCTGTGGATCATCGGCGGCACGCTGCCGCTGCGCGTCGAGGGTGACCCGGCGCATGCCACCAACACCAGCCTCGTCGTCGCCCCCGACGGCCGCGTGGCCGCGCGCTACGACAAGCTGCATCTCTTCCGCTACCACGACGGCGAGCGCCAGTACGACGAGGCGGCGACGCTGCGGGCGGGCGAGCGGCAGGTCGCCCTCAGCCTCAGCAGCCGCGACGGGGCGATGTGGCGGATCGGCCTGTCGGTTTGCTACGACCTGCGCTTCCCCGAGCTGTACCGCGCGCTGATGCGGCCGCCCTGCGACCTGATCGCGGTGCCCTCGGCCTTCACCTACACCACCGGCGTCGCCCACTGGGAGCTGCTGCTGCGCGCCCGTGCGGTGGAAAACCAGTGCTACGTGATCGCGCCCGCGCAGGGCGGGCGCCACGAGAACGGCCGGCGCACCTACGGCCACAGCCTGATCGTCGACCCCTGGGGCGAGGTGCTGGCCTGCCGCGAGGAAGGCGCGGGCGTCGTGCTCGCCACGCTCGACCAGGACAAATTGGCCCGTGTGCGCACACTCCTGCCCGCGCTGCAGCACCGGCGCGGCGACTTCGAGCCCGCGCCCTGAGCGGCGCGGCCGCGGTCTTGCTTTTCCCTCCACCCCGACCCCCGAGGAGACGCAGATGGCCCAATGGCGCAAACCGACCGCGGACACGACCTACAGCGACGACGAGATCGCCGCGCGCCTGCGCGACGAACTGCCGAAGTGGAGCTACGAGGACGGCTGGATCCGCCGCAAGTACAAGACCAGCGGCTGGAAGGGCACGCTGATGGTCGTCAACACCGTCGGCCACCTGGCCGAGGCGGCCTGGCACCACCCGGACCTGACCGTCTCCTACGCCTTCGTCACCGTGAAGCTGCAGAACCACGCGGCCAAGGGCATCACCGACAAGGACTTCGCGCTGGCGAAGAAGATCGAGGAGGTGGTGCTCTGGCAGCCCGGCGCCGAGGAAGGCTCGGCGCTGGAGGGGACGCCGGACGATCCGCGCTTCAAGTACGTGAAGTACGACTGAGCACGGCGCCAGCCGGGGTCGGCGCGGCGGCGGCCGGTGGGCCTGTCATACGATGCGCGCCGGCGTCGCCGCCCGGGTGCGAAGACA
Organism: Ideonella sp.; assembly: GCA_035911095.1. Classification (GTDB taxonomy): domain Bacteria; phylum Pseudomonadota; class Gammaproteobacteria; order Burkholderiales; family Burkholderiaceae_C; genus JAMHWF01. The sequence goes on from JAMHWF010000005.1 coordinate 97,314, forward strand.
GGCGGCGGATCGATTTGGCGGGCATTCATGAACAGCAACAGTCCCCCCCCCTCGCGCGCCGATGCCGGCCGCGACGACGGTCAAGCGACGGCCCGGCGCGGCCTGGACCTCATTCCGGAAGGCGGGCTGGCCAACCGCTTGCGCGTCCTGGCCTCGGCCCTGCTGTTCGCGCAGGAGGCGGAGGTGCCGCTGCGCGTCCACTGGATGCGCACGCCGGATTTCAACGCCGGCTTCTCCCGCCTGTTCGAAGTCGAGGGCCTGGGATTCACGCTGACCGAGCATGGCGGGTCGCTCGTCCACAAGCTCGCGGTACGCATCGTCGAGAAAGTGCTTAGCGCCACCGGCGTGAGCGTGCTGGGCGATGCGCAGACGCACCCCAGCGTCTTCGACCCCTCGAACCTGCGCCGGCGCCTCGGCCAGGGCCGGGTGCTGCTGCGTACCAACTACCCGCTGGCCAAGGCGCCGCAGATGTACCGACTGTTCGTCCCGGTGCCGCCTTTGCGCGCGCTGATCGAGCAGCACGCCGGCGAGGCAGACAAGATGGTCGGCGTGCACCTGCGCCGCGGCGACCACGCCAAGGCGACCGAGCGCAGCCCTCTCGAGGGCTTCGTGGCCGCGATGCAGGCCGAGCTGGACGCGCGGCCCGACACGCACTTCTTCGTCGCCACCGACGACCCGCCCAGCCTGCAGGCGCTGCAACAGCGCTTCGGCCCGCGCCTGCGCCACTATCCCAAGCGCGCACTCGCGCGCAATGACCCGCTGGCGCTGGAGGACGCGGTGGTCGACCTCTTCACGCTGGCACGTTCGCGCCGGCTGATCGGCAGCTACTGGAGTTCGTTCAGCGACATGGCGCACGACCTGGGCGGCCAGCCCTACTACGTCATCGGCAAGGGCGAAGTGCAGCCTGAGCCTGCGGGCCCGGCCACGGGCTGACGTCGCGGCGCGAGCGGTCAGCGGCCGCCGAACATCATCCGCCGCGCCAGTTGCGAGCGCAGCGGCCCCGCGAGCTGCAGCACGCCCAGGCCGAGCCCGCGCGCCAGCCCCAGCCCCGGCCACTGCCAGGTGAAGCTGCGGGCGAGGAAGTCGGTGGCGGCGATCATCGACCAGCGGTCGGGCGCGCGGCGCCATTCGACGCGGCGTAGCGCCGCGTCGAGCGCGCCGGGGGCGGGGCGCCCGGCCTCGCCCGCGGCGGTGCCGAAGCGCGCGGCAGCCAGCGCGCGCACCAGCTCGTGCGCGTCGCGCAGCCCCAGGTTCAGGCCCTGGCCCGCCACCGGGTGCAGCGTCTGCGCGGCATTGCCGATGCGCACGCTGCGCCCCTGCACCAGCGTGCGCTCGGCGTTCAGCCCGAGGGCGAAGGACTTGAGCGGCGAGAGGCCGACCGCCTGCCCCGCCTCGGCCGGCAGCAGCGTGCGCAGCACGGCCAGGCGCTGCGCGTCGTCGAGCGCGAGCAGGTCCTCGTCGTCGCTCGGCACGCACCAGACGAGCGCCGCGCGGCGCCCTGCCGGCGCCGGGGCGGGCCCGCCGCCTGTCGCACCGGCAGCGCCACTCGCCGCACCCAGCGGCGCCGGTTCCGGGCGCAAGGGCAGCAGCGCAACCGGCCCGTGCCGCGTGAAGCGCTCGAAGGCCACGCCGCGCCGGTCGGTGCCCGGCGCGTCGGGCGCGAACGTCACCTGGCCGACCCAGGCGCGCTGCCGGTAGTCGTGCGCCAGCGCCTTGCGCGCCTGCTCGGCGAAGACCCCACCCTCGGCGACGACCGCGAGGTCGCAGGCTTCGACGATGCCGGCGTCGATCTCGACGCCCTCGGCCAGCGGCTTCACCGCCTGCACCGGCGTGCCGAAGCGGGTGTGCAGCCGCTGCGGCTCGGCCGCGGCGGCGGCCAGCCAGGCCGCCTGCAGCGGCGCGACGAGCTGGCCGTAGCGCAGCACCGCGCCGAGCATCGGCACCGCCTCCTCGCGGGCGCTGATGCGCAGCGTGCCGTCGGCAGGCCCGCCGAAGCCGCCCCAGGTCGGCGGCGCCTGCGAGACATGCACCTCGCGGATCGGCTCGGCCTGCGTCTCCGGCCAGCAGTCGAGCCGGCGCAGCAGCTGGATGCTGCCGAGCGAGAGCGCCAGCGTGCGCGGGTCGGCGCCGATGTCGCGCTCGGGCGGGCGCGCGTCGTACAGGCTGATCCGCGCCTGCGGCAGCGTGCGCGCGGCCTGCAGCGCGAGGGCGAGGCCGACGGGGCCGGCGCCGATCACTCCGAGATGAGAGGACGGTGGCAACACAGGGTTAAACGTCTGCTGTGAGTTGGCGAACATGCCCAGGATCGGACCGTTTACGATAAATACTTCACGTTGGCCCGAGGCAGGAGTACCTGAAGCTATGCAAGGGCGAAGATATCGAATCAAATCAATATCGAATTGATCTCCAAGAGAGAATTTAGAGCCGCCCAATCTTTCAAAATGCACTGGATCACAATGAATACACTAGATTGCCCGGAAGATATCATGCCTCTACTTGTCGACGAGTGGGAGAGTAGGCGTGCTGAGGCAGCGAGAAGCGCAACCTACCAGCCTAATATTGGTCAAGTTATATACATAGACCTCACGGCGCCGACCAATCAGTCTGGAAATAGTTATCTTGAGCCCAGGAACACGCTCGTCGGATTTTACTTGACTTCGGGCGCCACTACGTTCCTATTCTGTGGGGGGAGGGAGCACAATATTGAATATGCGACTGCCTTCACGAATGGTGCAAACTTTTCCATTGCAACGACTTCTGGCAAAGCAGATATTCTGATTGGATCGTACGATCCGCGTACAGGTGAGCGTGTCTGGGACGAGAGGCGTGTGGCCACCTTGGTTTCCTCGGAAACCCTAACGACGCCCGCCCAGCCGCATGCGGGTAGGCCAATAATATATATCAATCAATCTGGCGCGAAGGGCAAGGCGATAGTCAGCGGAATTAGAATGAGGAATCCGAGGAGCGCCACCTCGTCGTACGATGCTGTTCATATCGTGGGGACGGATAGCAGTAGCACTATCATCATGGAGCATGTCTACGCAGCAGATTTTCCAGAGGCTGCGCTTGATCCGGTGGGCGGCGCCGTCTACGCGAAAGTCTTTAGCGTAGACGGCTCAGGAAACCCAAACATCACCATGCGGTTTCTCAGGGTTGGAAACATATGGGCGGATGGGATCTGGATTAGTAGAGGGGCTACCGGCGGCGTCATTAGAATCGAATGGTGCGACCTGCGCCTCAACGGGGAAAAGCAAAGCATTGCCGGGCCCGATTGCATACAATTACAAAGAGCGGCGGGCACCACGAACTTTGGGCAAGTGATGATCGAGAACAACTTGATGCACAACCCAAGAAATGAGAAGCAAATAATATTTGTCAACGACTCCAATGGTATTTCAGGTCATTCATTGACTCTGCGTGGAAACATTATGATTGGCGTGGATTCAACGGTCACTCCAATTTCTGGAAGCACTCCGTCTGGTCAGCCCACGGTCTATGTTCCTCAATATGGTCTCAATCTAGAAATGGACAATGTGACCATCGAAGGGAATTTCATTATGGGTACGTTGATGCCAATAAAAGCAAAAAATGCATGCCGAGTTCGGGGGAATGTCATCTTGCGCATCTGCGCTGGGGTCGTCGTGCCCGGCACCAACTGGCAAACTGGGATTCAAATTCTGGGAACGGGTGTCGTAGTGGACAGAAATACCGTTGTCGCGATCGGCACTTCCGGCGGCAGCGCACTTTACGTCGGCTCAGGCTCGGCTGGCTTTGCACGCAACAATGTAATCGTAGGCTCCTGGGGCGTAGGAATTCAGTACCAGACTCCTCCAAGCGCAAGCTTGTCGGTATCAGGAACGGTGCTCCAAATTACAGAATCGAAGGCGGCGGTCAGATTAATATTGGACGCCTTCGGCCGTCCAGTCCGGGGTGGCTCGGTGGCAACTGCCGCAGCTGTGCTCGATGACGGTCCAACAATAGACTTCTTGGGTAGCTTTCAAGCCATTCCGGCGCCTGCTCTGGTTGGGGCTATGCAATGCTATGCACCGGATCTTTAGTTGGGCGCGACTGGTTCTTTGCGTTTGTGGGATTCTTGCGCAACACGAACAGGAGATTCGTGTGGGTGTTCTGTATATATCCGAGCGATACCGCGGCCAGGAGTCGTTTGATCAGGTTGATGCTCTTGTCGAAGTGGCGATGCCGGGGGCGCCAGTAGGCGTCTCCACATTCGAATTCGAGGGACACATTGTTCGCGGTCACAAAGGATCGAATTCCAGAACGTGAAATCACGTCAGTGTAGTATGTTCGATAGGGTACATATCCCGGCTTGCCGGCCATTTTCTTGCCGAGTATGTATTTGTAGTAGAAGACATGAAACCAGTGCGGTGACGTGCGCGTTACGAAACCCTGAACAGAATGCGGGTCGGGTACGCGGATAATGACGATCCCTCCATCGCGGACCCAGTTGAAGAAGGATCGCAGCACGTTCTCTGCGCTGTCAATATGCTCGAGGACGAAGGCGGAGTAGATGACATCAAAGCTTCCTGCGGGAAGTTCGATGCTCCTGAGGTCGCCCAGTATCGTTTCGTCGAGGTCTCCAACAATGTCCTTCCGGAGCCTCAGTGCTTCTGCGTCCATGTCGACGCCGGTAAGATGAATTGGTATTTGGCCGAGTTGCAGACTCCATTTCTGACCACACCCGGCTTCCAAAATCCTCAGCGGGCGGCCAGGACAATGTTGGTGCACCAGGGACAGAATCTTCTCAAGTTCCGCCGAGCCGCTGGCGGCCTGTTCAAGAGGAGGTACTTGTGGTGGTTGCTGAGGGTGCATATCGATCTGATGCGGAGTTTAAACGGCCAATCTAGCATTCGTAGCCGCGTTCCCGATAGTCCACTCATGGGGTGAGGGACCTTCACGTCAGTTCGGGATTGATGCACGGGCGAGTCCACTTCAACTGGTGCTGTCCGAGCCCTGACGCCCGGCATCTCAATATCGAATCAGCCCTCGCGCATCAGCGCCTCGATCTCCGCCACCGTGACCGGCGCGTCGCGCGAAAGCAGCTCGCAGCCTTCGGCGGTGACCAGCGCGTCGTCCTCGATGCGCACGCCCAGGTGCCAGTAGCGCTCGGGCACGTCGGCCGCCGGGCGCACGTAGACGCCCGGCTCGACCGTCACCACCATGCCCGGCAGCAGGCGCCGCGAGGGGCGCCGCACGATGCGCCCGCCCATCCCGTCGGACTCCTCGGCCGGCGCCTCGCCGAGCGACAGGTACTCGCCCACGTCGTGCACGTCGCGGCCGAGCCAGTGGCCGGTGCCGTGCATGAAGTAGCGGCGGTAGGCGGCGCGCTCGATCACCGCGTCGAGGTCGCCGTCGCGCTCGCGCGAGAGCAGGCCGAGGTCGAGCAGCCCCTGCGAGATGACGCGCGCCGCGGCCCAGTGCGCGTCCTGCTTGCGCGCGCCGGGCCGGGTGACGGCGATCGCGGCCTCCTGCGCCGCGAGCACCAGCTCGTAGAGCTCGCGCTGCGGCGTGTCGAAGCGGCCGCCGGCGGGCCAGGTGCGGGTGATGTCGCTCGCGTAGCCGTCGAGCTCGCAGCCGGCGTCGACCAGGCACAGCTCGCCCGGGCGCAGCTGGCCGGCGGCCGCCTCGTAATGCAGCACGCAGGCATGGGCGCCCGCGGCGACGATGCTGGTGTAGGCCGGGCCCGCCGCGCCGTGGCGGCGGAATTCGTGCAGCAGCTCGGCCTCGACCTCGTATTCGGCGAGCGGCGTCGCCGGGTCTTCGCGCAGCCGGCGCGCGGCGAAGCGCATTGCGCGCATATGGGCGCCGGCCGAGATCCGGGCGGCGCGGCGCATCGTCGCCTGCTCGGCCTTGTCCTTGACGAGGCGCATCTCGTCGAGCAGCGGGCAGAGGTCGCGATGGGCGAGTGGTGCCTGGACGCCGCTGCGCGAGCGCGCCCGCACCGCCGCGAGCCAGCCGTCGACCCGCGCCGCCAGCCCGGGCTGAACGCCGAAGAGCGTCCAGACGCTCGGCTGGCCGGCCAGCAGGGCGGGCAACTGCGCGTCGAGCTGGTCGAGCGGCCAGGCGGCGTCGAGGCCGAGCACGCCCGGCGCGTCCTCGGGGCCGAGCCGGAAGCCGTCCCAGAGCTCGCGCTCCGGGTCCTTCGGGCGGCAGAAGAGCAGCGAGCGCCCGTCCGCATGCAGCACCAGCCAGGCGCCGGGCTCGTCGAAGCCGGTCAGGTAGTGGAAGTAGCTGTCGTGGCGGAACGGGTAGTCGCTGTCGGCGTTGCGGCGCTGCTCGGGCGCGGTGGGCACGATCGCGACGCCGCCGCCGGCCTCGCGCAGCGCCTCGATTACGCGCTGGCGGCGCTGCAGCGGATCGAGGGTCGGTCTGGCCGGCGAAGTCATGGGTCACTATAAGCGGCGCCCAGCCGACGGGCGCCGCCCCCCGCCCGGTCCGCGGCAGGCCCGAGGCGCCCCTGGGCCTACTCCGGCCCGCGGCGGTGGCGTTCTTCTTCGCGCGGCTCGCGCGGGTGCGGTTGCGCGGGCAGGGCTTCTTCGCGGCCGCGCCGGTCTTCGCCGCGCATCTCGCGCTCGCGTTCGGCCTGCACGTCTTCGGCCAGCGGGCGCGGCGCGGACTCGCGCTCCGGGGCGGCGCGTTCCACGCGGGCGGGGACGGCGGCGTCGCGTGCCTCGGTGCGCGGCGCGCCGCGGGCCGGGACCGCCTCGGCGAACTGCGCAGGCCGCGTGGTCGCGGCGATCGGCGGATGCCCGCCGTTGGCCCGCGCCGCGAGGACCGGGTTGCGCGCGGCCTGCTGCACGTGGTCGCGCTGCGCCGCGGTGGGCGGGGCGTGCGGCTCGTTGCGCTCGGCGACCTGCTGCTGCGTCGGCCGCGCCACCGTGCCGCCGGGGCCGCCGTTGTAGCTGACGTTGGTCACGTTCGTCACATTGGTGGTGACGTTCTGGACATAGGTGTCGTGCACCACGGTCCGGTTCACGTTGGTCACCGCCGTGTTGTAGGCGAAGCTGTTGCCCGACCAGGCGCCGCCGCTGAAGCCGATGCCGTCGTAGCCGAAGCCGTACTGGACGCCGCCGTAGAAGCCGACGTGAGGGCCCCAGTAGCCGGCGTGGAAGCTGAACACGCCCGCCGTCACGCCCCAGTAGCCGGGCGTCCACAACAGGCCGACGGCCGGCGGCAGCACCCAGGTGCCGGGCACCCAGTAGTACTCGACCCCGCTCCAGCCCCAGTAGCCGGGCGTCCACAGGTAGCCGTCGCCGGGGCAGGGCGGCTGGTCGTAGACGGGCAGCGGCGGCGGCGCGACGCGCAGGTCGTCCGACACGGCGGCTTGCTCGCGATAGGGCGGCGGCGCTGCCGGTGCGACGACGCAGCCAGCCAGCAGGACGGCTGCGGCGGCAGTGACCACGGTGGCGGTATGCCTCCAGGTGTTCGAGCGTGTCATGGGAACCTCCTCGTGGGGTGTGAGTGGATGCTCCGGCGTGGAGCATGCCCCTCCGCAACGTCGAGGGTGGGCGACGGGTGGACGGCCGGCGCCGAATCAGCAACGCCTGCCCCTCGCACGAGGAAGGCGCTTACGGCACGCCGGCCGGTTGGATGACAGAGGCTGTCGGCCCGCGGCGGGGCGTGGGCTGTATCCGGGGGGGTCGCTGCGAGCGGGCGGCCGCTCAGCCCGCAGGGCGGTTCAGCGCCTCGAGCCGCTCGATCGTGCCGACGTCGGTCCAGTCGCCGGGCCAGCGCTCGGCGCCCAGGCGGCGGGCCGCGATCGCGCGCTCCAGGCAGGGCCGCAGCGCCATCCGGGTGCCGGGCGCGACGCCGTCGACCAGGCCGGCGCGCATCAACCCGACGCTGGCCCAGGTGTAGCGGGGCTGGCCGTCGAGCGTCGCCAGGCCTTCGGCGTCGATCGCGAAGTCGCCCTGCGGGTGATGCGGCGCGTTCGGCACCAGCCACAGGTGGCCGAGCCGGTCGCTGCGCGCGAAGGCCGCGGCGTCGGTCGCATCGAACGCGAAGCCGGGCAGGAACACGTCGCCCGAGACGACCCAGAACGGGTCGTCCGGTGCCGCGGTCAGCAGCGGCAGCGCCTTGGCGATGCCGCCGGCCGTCTCGAGCGCGCCGCCGTGGTCGCGCCCCTCGAACGAGTAGGCGATACGCAACCCGAAGGCGCTGCCGTCGCCGAGGACGCGTGGGAACTGCGCTTCGAGCCAGGCGGTGTTGACGACCACCTCGCGCACGCCGGCGCGCGCCAGCGCCTCGAGGTGCCAGGCGATCAGCGGGCGGCCGCGCACGACGAGCAGGGGCTTCGGCGTGTGGTCGGTCAGCGGTCGCATCCGCTCGCCGCGGCCTGCCGCGAGGATCAGGGCTTTCATCGCGCGGCAGTGTAGGAGTGCGCATCCCGCAGGCAGGGCCGTGGGTCCGGGGCCGGCGCGACCACGCCGGTAAAATCCGACGTCCTTCCCACCCCGCAGCAGGAACGTGCGCATGGCCCTGACCCAGGATGTCGACACGACGGCAATGGCCAACGCGATCCGCGCGCTGGCAATGGACGCGGTGCAGGCGGCCAACAGCGGCCACCCCGGCGCGCCGATGGGCATGGCCGAGATCGCGGTCGCGCTCTGGGGCCGGCACCTGAAGCACAACCCGGCCAACCCGCGCTGGCCCGACCGCGACCGCTTCGTGCTCAGCAACGGCCACGGCTCGATGCTGATCTACGCGCTGCTGCACCTGGCGGGCTACGACCTGCCGATGAGCGAGCTGCGCCGCTTCCGCCAGCTGCACAGCAAGACGCCGGGCCATCCGGAGGTCGGCGTGACCCCCGGCGTCGAGACCACCACCGGCCCGCTGGGCCAGGGCCTGGCCAACGCGGTCGGCATGGCGCTGGCCGAGAAACTGCTCGCCGCCGAGTTCAACCGCCCCGGCCACGCGGTCGTCGACCACCACACCTACGTCTTCGCCGGCGACGGCTGCCTGATGGAAGGCATCAGCCACGAGGTTTGCGCGCTCGCCGGCGCCTGGAAGCTCGGCAAGCTCGTAGTTCTGTACGACGACAACGGCATCTCGATCGACGGCCAGGTCAAGCCCTGGTTCGTCGACGACACCGCGCGCCGCTTCGCCGCCTACGGCTGGCAGGTGATCCCTGGTGTCGATGGCCACGACGTCGGCGCGGTCGACATCGCGATTGCCCAGGCCCGCGCCCGCGGCGACCGGCCCACGCTGATCCTCTGCCGCACGCAGATCGGCAAGGGCTCGCCGAACCGCGCCGGCACCGCCAAGGCGCATGGCGAGGCGCTCGGGGCCGAAGAGATCCAGCTCACCCGGTCCGCCCTCGGCTGGACTCACGAGCCCTTCGTGATCCCCGAGTCGGTCTACGAATCCTGGGACGCCAAGACGGCAGGCGGCGCCGCCGAGGCCGCCTGGGAGGCGCGCTTCGCGCTCTACAAGGCCGCGCACCCCGAGGCCGCGGCCGCCTTCGAGCGGCGCACGCGCGGCGAGCTGCCGGCGGACTTTGCCGAGACCGCGGCCCAGATCGCCCTGGCTGCCCACGCGAAGGCCGAAGGTGTCGCCTCGCGCAAGGCGAGCCAGCTCGTGCTGGAGGCGCTGACTGCCGCGCTGCCCGAGCTGCTCGGTGGCAGCGCCGACCTGACCGGCTCGAACCTCACCAACACCTCGCACACGCCGCCGCTGCGCGTGGCTGACGACGGCGAGGTCGTCACCAGCGAAGGTCGCATCGGCCGCCACATCAACTACGGCGTGCGCGAGTTCGGCATGGCCGCGGTGATGAACGGCATCGCGCTGCACGGGGGCTATCTGCCGTACGGCGGCACCTTCCTGACCTTCAGCGACTACAGCCGCAACGCGATCCGCATGGCCGCGCTGATGAAGCTGCGCGTCGTCCACGTCTTCACCCACGACTCGATCGGCCTCGGCGAGGACGGGCCGACCCACCAGAGCATCGAGCACGCGGCCGCGCTGCGCCTGATCCCGGGCCTGGAGGTCTGGCGCCCGGGCGACACCGTCGAGACCGCGGTGGCGTGGGCGAGCGCGGTCGAGAGCCGCGCGCGGCCGAGCGCGCTGTTGCTGTCGCGTCAGAACCTGGCCTACGCGGCCAAGCCGGCGCTCGACGGAGTGTCGCCGCAAGCACTTCTAGACGACATCGCGAAGGGCGCCTATGTGCTCGCCGAGCCAGCGGCCGCGGGGCTGAAGCGCAAGGCCGAGGCGGTGATCGTCGCCACCGGCTCCGAGGTGCAACTCGCGCTGGCGGCGCAGCGCCAGCTGGCGGAAGCCGGCATCGCGGTGCGCGTCGTCTCGATGCCGAGCACGACCCGCTTCGACCGCCAGGGTGTTGCCTACAAGAACGCCGTGCTGCCGCCGAAGCTGCCGCGCATCGCGGTCGAGGCCGGCGTCACCGACTTCTGGTGGAAGTACGGCTGCGCTGCCGTGGTCGGCATCGACACCTATGGCGAATCCGCCCCCGCGGGCGACCTCTTCCGCCACTTCGGATTTACCGCCGACAACCTCGCGGCCACGGTACGCACCGTGCTTGGACGCTGAGGTCGGGCGCCACCGGCCCCAGGGCCGGAACGAGGCGGTTGCAAGCTGTGCCGTTCCCGCGACAAGCTGCTGACCACACCCCTTTCCCTGACCTACGGAGATAGACGGACATGAGCATCAAGATCGGCATCAACGGCTTCGGCCGCATCGGGCGCATGGTGTTTCGGGCGGCGATCGCCAACCACAAGGACATCGAGGTGGTCGCCATCAACGACCTGCTCGAGCCCGACTACCTCGCCTACATGCTGGGCTACGACTCGGTGCACGGCCGCTTCAAGGGCGAGGTGAAGGTCGACGGCAATACGCTGATCGTCAACGGCAAGAAGATCCGCCTGACCGCGGTGAAGGACCCGGCCGAGCTGAAGTGGGGCGAGGTCGGCGCCGACGTCGTCGTCGAGTCGACCGGCCTGTTCCTGACCAAGGAAACCTGCGAGAAGCACCTGGCCGCCGGCGCCAAGAAGGTGATCATGTCGGCGCCGTCGAAGGACGACACGCCGATGTTCGTCTACGGCGTCAACGACAAGACCTACAAGGGTCAGGCGATCGTCTCCAACGCCTCGTGCACGACGAACTGTCTGGCGCCGATCGCCAAGGTGCTGAACGACAACTTCGGCATCAAGCGCGGCCTGATGACGACGGTGCACGCCGCCACCGCGACCCAGAAGACGGTCGACGGCCCGAGCAACAAGGACTGGCGCGGCGGCCGCGGCATCCTCGAGAACATCATTCCGTCGTCGACCGGCGCCGCGAAGGCCGTCGGTGTCGTGATCCCCGAGCTGAACAAGAAGCTCACCGGCATGGCCTTCCGCGTGCCGACCTCCGACGTCTCGGTCGTCGACCTGACGGTCGAGCTGAACAAGGAGGCCAGCTACAAGGACGTTTGCGCCGCGATGAAGGCGGCGTCGGAAGGCCCGATGAAGGGCGTGCTCGGCTACACCGAGCACAAGGTCGTCTCGACCGACTTCCGCGGCGAGGAACTGACCTCGGTCTTCGACGCCGAGGCCGGCATCGCGCTCGACCCGACCTTCGTCAAGGTCGTCGCCTGGTACGACAACGAATGGGGCTACTCGAACAAGGTGCTCGAGATGGTCCGCGTGATCGCCGCCTGAGTCCGGCGCGATCCCGACCCGAAGGGCCGCCTCGCGGCCCTTTTTCTTTGCCGGCGTGGTGGCGCGGGCGCCGGCCGTGCCTGCGGGTGAGGCGATGGCTGCGTGGCGCAGGGAGGCGGTGCAGGTCTGCGACCGACACGCCCCTTACCTGCTGTTGCGCGGTGTCGTGCGGTGCCCGCAGCCCGTGACCGCGGCTGACCTGCGTGGGATCGCCCTGGCGGGGGCTGGCCACACGGCAGGGGTGCCCGTGCCTAGACTTGCGGACCCTCGTTTCCGCCCGACACCCCGATGTCTGCCCACTCCGCTCCCTGTTCCTCCGCATCGCGGCGCCTCGCGCGTCGCGCCGGCGCGGCCCTGGTCTGTCTCGCGCTCGGCAGCGCGGCGGCGGTCGCCGCGGCCGCCGAGCGGGCCGGCGGGCCGGCGGCGCGCCCGGCCCAGGCACCGGCGGCCGACCAGCGCGAGGCCCGCGTGATCGTCCGCTTCCGCGAGCCGGCGGCGGCGCTCGCGGCCTCGACGCGCGAGTCGGCGCAGGCCCTGCAGGCGCGCCGCGCGAGCCAGGCGCGCGAGCTCGGCCTGCGCTTCGGCGTCGCCCTCGAAGCCGGGCGCGCGCTGAGCGTCAACACGCAGGCGCTGCGCGCCCGCGGCATCGACGCCGCGAGCCTCGCGCGCCATCTCGCCGAGCAGCCGGAGGTCGCCTACGCCGTGCCGGACCAGCGCCGCCGTGCCTTCGCGGCGCCGAACGACCCGCTCTACACCAGCGGTCCGGCCGCGACCGGCCCCGCATCGGGTCAGTGGTACCTGCGTGCGCCGAGCACCGAGTCGCCGTCGTCGATCGATGCCGAAGGGGCCTGGGCCCTGCAGCGCGGCAGCGCCGCAACCGTTGTCGCGGTGCTCGACACCGGCGTGCGCTTCGACCACGGCGACCTGCTGCGCACGACCGCTGGGGGCAAGCTGCTGCCGGGCTACGACATGGTCGACGACGTCGAGATCGCCAACGACGGCGACGGCCGCGACGCCGACCCGAGCGACCCCGGCGACTGGCTGACGCTCACCGAGGTGCTGACTCCGAACGGCACTTTCGAAGGCTGCGCCGACGGCGCGGTGCCCAGCTCCTGGCACGGCACGCTCACCGCCAGCCTGGTCGGCGCGCTGACCGGCAACGGCATCGGCATGGCGGGCTCGGCACCCGGGGTCACCCTGCTGCCGGTGCGCGTGCTCGGCAAGTGCGGCGGCTTCGACAGCGACATCATCGACGGCATGCGCTGGGCCGCTGGCCTCCAGGTGCCGGGGCTGCCGCTCAACCCGAACCCGGCCAAGGTGCTGAACCTGAGCCTCGGCGGCACCGGGGCCTGTTCGGCGGCGTACCTGGACGTGATGCGCGAACTCGACGCGCTCGGCGTCGTCGTCGTCGCCGCGGCCGGCAACACCACCGGCCATGCGGTCGGCACGCCGGCCAACTGCCCGGGCGTGATCGGCGTCACCGGCTTGCGCCATGTCGGCACCAAGGTCGGCTTCTCGGACCTCGGGCCCGAGATCTCGATCGCCGCGCCGGGCGGCAACTGCGTCAACATCGACGAAGGCAGCCCCTGCCTGTACCCGATCCTGGGGGCGACGAACGCCGGCACGACCACGCCCGTCGCCAACAGTACGGTGTTCACCGACGCCTACAACATCAGCGTCGGCACCAGCTTCGCCGCGCCGCTGGTGGCTGGCACCGCGGCGCTGATGCTCGCGGCCCGGCCGACGCTCGAGCCGGACGAACTGCTGCAGCGCATGAAGGCCACGGCCCGCCCGTTCCCGACCACCGGCGGCGACAACGGCGACGGCACGGTCGTGCCGCAGTGCACCGCGCCGCAGCTCGACGCCAACGGCGATCCGGTCGACCAGTTGCAGTGCTACTGCACCACCGCCACCTGCGGCGCCGGCATGCTCGACGCGCGGGCGGCGGTCGCCTCGGTGTTGTCGCTGGTGCCCTCGATTGCGGTGTCGCCGGCGGCGCCGGTAGCGGGCACGCCGGTCGTGTTCGACGCCAGCGGCTCGACCGTGCCTTCAGGGCGCAGCATCGCGGCCTACCGCTGGTCGATCGTCCAGGGCGGGGGCATCGTCAGCGCCTTTGTCGGCGCGACTGACGGCACCCGCGCGACGCTGACGCCGAGCGGCGCCGGCAGTTTCACCGTCGGCCTCGCGCTCACCGACGACCTGGGCGATACCACGACGACGACACAGGCGGTCACCGTGACGGCGGCGGCGGGCGGCGGCGGTTCTGGCGGCGAGAACGGTGGCGGTGGAGGAGGCGGGGGCGGCGGCGGTGCGTTCGACCCCGCATGGGGCCTGGGCCTGGCGCTGGCCGTGATCGGCCTGCGTCGCCTGCGCCGATACCCCGGCGGCGCGTGAACCGTACTCGCGACCCGCGGGCCCGCGATGGCGGCGGCCCGGGGGCTGCGGCCGTGACGTGGCATCCGGCCGTTTCCGGCCGCCCGGCGGGCGCGGTGGCGGTGGTGCCCGGGCGGCGCGGCCGCAAGTCACGGGGCACCGGCCGGTCGGCTGGCCCGATCAGGCATGATGCCCGCCCCCTTTCGAGCGACGCCGCTGTGGCGCGCTTCGGCCCCCGGGACGGTCTCTGTAGGGAGCTTGCAATGGATACGAAACAGTTCGGTCGCGCCTGCCATCGCGCGACGGTGGCGCACCGGGTCGCAGCCGTCCTGGGCGCCGTGGGCATGGGATTCGCCTGCACCTCGGCGCTCGCCGCGGTGCCCGCCAACGGGCCGCTGAAGCGCGCCGCGCCCCGCGCGGACGCACCGGTGCCGGGGCTGATCGTCAAGCTGCGCGAGGTGCCGGCCACCTCGATACGGCGCGAGACGGCGCAGCAGGAGCGCGTCCGCCTCACCCGCGCCTTCGACCGCGCGCCGCTCCCGGCCGGCCTGACGCGCGACCTCGCCGACCGCACCCACACGGTGCGCTGGGCGCGGCCGCTGGACGCCGCCGAGGCGGCGCGGCAGCTCGCCGCGCTGCAAGCCAATCCGGAGGTCGAATGGGCGGTGGCCGACAGCTACGAGCACGCCCAGCAGGCCAGCGGTGCGCCGAACGATCCCCTCTACGCCGACCAGTGGTGGTTGTCTGCAGGGGCCACGGGCGGCGCGCCGGGCATCGCCTCCGCCTGGTCCAGCGTGGCCGGTGGCGACATCCCGGTCGCGGTGCTCGACACCGGCCTGCGTCGCGCGCACCCCGACCTCGGCGGCACACGCTTCGCGACCGGCTACGACCTGGTGACCGACGAAGACGGCACGGCCGGTGACGGCGACGGCCCCGACGCGGACTTCGACGACCCCGGTGACGCGACGTTCTACGGCGAGTGCACAGACGACCCGACCTACGTCCAGGAGAGCAGCTGGCACGGCAGCTTCATCGCCGGGCAGATCGGCGCCGTCACCGGCAATGCGGTCGGCGTCGCCGGGGTGAACCCCTCGGCCCGCGTGGTCAGCGTGCGGGTGGCCGGCAAGTGCGGTGCGCTCGTCAGCGACATCGTCGCCGGCATGCGCTGGGCGGCGGGCCTCACGGTCAGCGGCGTGCCGGCCAACCCTTACCCGGCGCGCATCGTCAACATCTCCTTCGGCAGCGCCAACACCGACTGCACGCCGTACCAGTCGACGATCGACGCGCTGCGCAGTGCAGGCGTCCTGGTGATCGCGGCGGCCGGCAACAGCTCGGCGATCGTGCACCGCCCGGCGCGCTGCAGCGGCGTGCTCGCGGTGGGCGCGGTGACGCGCAGCGGTGTCAAGACGAGCTACTCGAACGCCGGCGCCCAGGTCGGCCTCTCGACGGTCGGCGGCGACTTCGATACCACGTATGGCGACGGCGGCCTGATGTCGACCCTGAACACCGGCGTGTCAGCGCCGCTGCTCGACAGCTACGGCGTCAAGAGCGGCACCAGCTTCTCGACCCCGATCGTCTCGGGCGTCGCCTCGCTGATGCTGGCGGTGAACCCGAGCCTGACGGTCGACCAGCTCGTCGAGGGGCTGAAGACGACCGCGCGCCCGCACGTCACCGGCGTCGCTGGGCTCTCCGCCTGCGCAGCGAACGTCGAACAAGGCCACTGCCTGTGCACCACCGGCACCTGCGGCGCCGGCCTGCTTGATGCGCCGGCCGCGGTCGCCTGGGCAGCCAACCCGGCGAGCGGGCCGGACGACGGTGACGGCGGTGACGACGGCGGCGGTGGCGGGGCGCTCGGCCTCGTCTGGCTGCTGGGGGTGTCGGCCGCGGTGCTGGCGCTGGCCCGCACGCGGCGCCGGCACTGAGGCCGGCGCAGAGCGCCTGGCCTCCCGCCGTCTAAGGGGCGGCCGACGCCGCTGAGCCTGGCGCCGCCGGGGCGCAGGCCTCGAAGCGCAGCGCCGCCAGCGTCGGCTCGTCGAGTGCCGCCAGGCGCGCGGGCACGCCGGTCTCGACCGGTTCGAGGCGCAGGCGGTGCTCGACACGCGGCGCCTGCGTCTGCACGACGCGCGCGGTCCGGATGCCGCGCAGGCCGAGGCGCTCCAGCGCCAGGGTGGCCTCGGCCCGGCTCGGGTGGGCGCCGAGCGTCAGGCCCGGGGCCAGCTCGGAATCGGCCGGCAGCCGCTCGCGGAACAGGTTGGGCAGGCGCTGCAGTTCGTCGAGCTTGCGGCCGACGGCCTCGTCGTCGGCGAAGCGGCCCATGTAGAGGATCCATTCGCCGGGCCGGTCCTCGCTGCGCAGCGCCAGGCGTGCGGCATCGACGCCGGGCAGCGCGGCGGCAAGCAGGGTGTCTCGGGCGCGGGCCGCCGCATCGACGTCGGCCAGCGGGGCGGAATCGAGGCAGGCAGGTGCCCGCATCGCCCTCGACGCCGACCCGGCAGGGCCGGCCGCCGTCGCGGGCAGGTCTCCGGGCAGATCGCCGGGCAAGGCGGCCCCGCTGGCGGGGGCCAGCGGCGCGACGATATGCATCCGCTCGCGGTCGACCTGGCGGTTGAGCCGCTCGGGCTCGCGGTGGCCGCCGGCCGGTGCGCCGGTCCAGCCGTCGAGCCAGCCGCGGCTCCAGGTCCAGACCAGCAGGTTCGCCAGCAGCAGCGCTGCGGCGAGCGCCCTCAGCATGCCGGGCCGGACAGCGTCGTCTGGTCCCAGGGGCTGGTGCGCACGCTGACCTCGCTGCTGGTGATCAGCTGCTCGCCGCTGTCGGTCAGCACATGCAGCGCGCCGTCGGTGTCGACGCCAAGTGCGACGCCCTCGACCGCGCCGCCGCGCACCGTGCGCCCGAGCAGCAGGTCGCGCCGCGCATAGCGGACGCGGAAGGCGCCGAAGCCTTCGCGCTCGAACTCGCGCAGCGCCGCCACCAGCGGCGGCACGATGCGGTGCAACAGGCCCGGCACGCTGGCTTCGGGGTCGAACTCGTTGACGCAGGCATAGCCGCTGCTCAGGCTGCCGAGGTCGATCGGCAGCACGTTCAGGCCGACGCCGATCACCGCCATGCGTTGCGCGCCGACCTGCAGCGTCTCGACCAGGATGCCGGCGAGCTTGCGCTCGTCGAACCAGAGGTCGTTCGGCCACTTCAGGCGCACCTGCGGCGGCGCGGCGGGCTCGGTGCCGGCGGCCTCGGGCGGATCGGGTTGAGGGTCGAGCGCCTCGGCGATCGCGACGCCGACCGCCAGCGACAGGCCCGACCAGTTCGGCGGCGCGAGCGGCAGCGCGAGCGTGAAGGTCAGCGAGGCGCCCGGCGCCGACTTCCACGAGCGGCCCATGCGGCCGCGCCCGGCGGTCTGGTGCTCGGCGACGACCAGGCAGGGCTGGGCGTCACCCGAGCGGCGGCCGGGCAGGCGCGCGCCGCCCTCCTGCGCGGCGAGGCCGGGGGCGCCGCCGCGCAGGCGCTGCAGCACCACGGTGTTGGTCGAGTCGGCACGCGCCAGCACCTCGATGCCCAGGTCGGGCAGTAGCGGCGACAGGCGCAGCCACAACGATTCGGCTTCCCAGGCCATCGGTCGTTCGGATGCGGGCGATTCGCTCATCGTGCGTGTCGTGGTCGGGTCCGCCTCGCCGGCTTCTCGGGCTCAGCGCTTCGGGGCGAGCATCGTGCCGCGGCACTCGGCCGCGCCGCAGCGGCAGGCGTACTGCTGCTTGACCTTGGGCGTGTGGCGCTCGTCGAGGATCAGGCGGTAGTCGTAGAACAGTTCGTCGCCGGGCTGCAGGTCGCGCAGCGCGGTGATGAAGACGCGTCCGTCGGTCTCGTCGGCCTCGCAGTTCGGTGCGCAGCCGTGGTTGATCCAGCGCGCGGCGTTGCCGTGGACCTTGCCGTCGATGACGTGGTTGTCGTCGAGGTGGAAGTAGAAGGTGTGGTGCGGGTCGTCCGGGTCGTGCGGGTGACGGCGCAGGGCCTCGCGCCAGGTGATCACCTCGCCGACGTACTCGATGATGCGCTCGCCCTCGCGGATCGGCCGCGCCGCGAAGACGCCTTTGCCGTGGACGCCGGAGCGGCCGACGACGACGCGGCGGCCCCGCTTCGGCGCGGCGGCCGGCTCGAGGGCGTGGCCGTTGGCGGGCACGCCCTTCGATGCTGACTTCGCCTGGGCCTCGGGGCCGGCCTTCGGCCCGCTGCCGCGCGCACCGGCGCCGTGCGCCCGCGACGTCGCGGACGGCTCGTCGCGGGTTGCCTTGCGGGGGGACGTGCGGCGTGTGGCGGCTTGCGTCATCGACTGCTTTGGGTACATTGATTTCATGGGCGCGCGTACGTGTGTGCGCGCGCGAGAGGCGGATTGTAGGCAGGCGTTGGGACGCCGTCTCCGTGACGCGGCGCGACGCGCCGGAGACCAGCAAGAGACCACATGAGCAAGACACTGATCATTGCGGAGAAGCCTTCGGTGGCCCAGGACATCGTGCGTGCGCTGACGCCGGCGGCCGGCAAGTTCGACAAGCACGACGACCACTTCGAGAACGAGCGCTACATCGTCACCTCGGCGGTCGGCCACCTGGTCGAGATCAAGGCGCCCGAGGAGTACGACGTCAAGCGCGGCAAGTGGAGCTTCGCCCACCTGCCGGTGATTCCGCCGCACTTCGACCTGGCGCCGATCGACAAGGCGAAGTCGCGCCTGTCGGCGGTGGTCAAGCTGATCAAGCGCAAGGACGTGGCCGAGCTGGTCAACGCCTGCGACGCCGGGCGCGAGGGCGAGCTGATCTTCCGCCTGATCGTGCAGTACGCGGGCAGCGGCAAGGCCGGGGTCAACAAGCCGATCAAGCGCCTGTGGCTGCAGAGCATGACGCCGCAGGCGATCCGCGAGGGCTTCGAGCGCCTGCGCTCCGACCAGCAGATGCATGGCCTGGCCGACGCCGCGCGCAGCCGCAGCGAGGCCGACTGGCTGGTCGGCATCAACGGCACGCGCGCGATGACGGCGTTCAACTCGCGCGACGGCGGCTTCTTCCTCACCACCGTGGGGCGGGTGCAGACGCCGACGCTGTCGATCGTCGTCGAGCGCGAGGAGAAGATCCGCAAGCACGTGGCGCGCGACTACTGGGAGGTCCGCGGCACCTTCGCCGCCCAGGCTGGCGAGTACGAGGGCAAGTGGTTCGACCCCAAGTTCAAGAAGAACCCGGACGACCCGGAGGCGCGCGCCGACCGCTTGTGGAACGAGCGCGACGCGCAGGCGATCGCGCAGGCGGTGCGTGGCGAGCCCGCGGTCGTCACCGAGGAATCCAAGCCGAGCACGCAGTCGAGCCCGCTGCTCTATGACCTGACCACGCTGCAGCGCGAGGCCAACTCGCGCTTCGGCTTCTCGGCCAAGACCACGCTGTCGATCGCGCAGGCGCTGTACGAGAAGCACAAGGTGCTGACCTATCCGCGGACCGACTCGCGCGCGCTGCCCGAGGACTACGTCAACGTCGTCAAGGAGACGATGGGGCTGATCGCCGACGACGAGTTGCCCGGCCCCCTGCGCGAGCTCTCCGCCCATGCGCGCAAGGCGCTCGCCGAGGGCTACGTGAAGCCGACCAAGCGCGTGTTCGACAACGCCAAGGTCTCGGACCACTTCGCGATCGTGCCGACGCTGCAGATGCCCAAGAGCCTGAGCGACATCGAGGCGCGGCTCTACGACATGGTGGTCAAGCGTTTCCTCGCGGTGTTCTACCCGCCGGCCGAGTTCCTGGTCACCACCCGCATCAGCACCGTCACCAAGGCCGGCACCGCGCACGCCTTCCAGACCAACGGCAAGGTGCTGGTCAAGCCCGGCTGGCTCGCCGTCTACGGCAAGGAAGCGCAGGAGGACGACGCCAACCTCGTGCCGGTGGCCGAGGGCGAGTTGGTGCGCACCGAGAGCGTCGACGTCAAGGCGCTGCAGACGCGGCCGCCGGCGCGCTACACCGAGGCGACGCTGCTCGGCGCGATGGAAGGTGCCGGCAAGACGATCGACGACGACGAGCTGCGCGAGGCGATGCAGGAGAAGGGCCTCGGCACGCCGGCCACGCGCTCGTCGATCATCGAAGGCCTGATCCTCGAGAAGTACATGCTGCGTGAAGGCCGCGAGCTGGTGCCCACCGCCAAGGCCTTCCAGCTGATGACGCTGCTGCGCGGCCTCGACATCGACGACCTGACGCGCCCCGAGCTGACCGGCAACTGGGAGTACCAGCTCGCGCAGATGGAGCACGGGGCCCTGAAGCGCGAGGCCTTCATGGCCGAGATCGCGAAGATGGCCGACCGCATCGTCAAGAAGGCCAAGGAGTACGACCGCGACTCGATCCCCGGCGACTACGCGACGCTCTCGACGCCTTGTCCGAAGTGCGGTGGCGTCGTGAAGGAGAACTACCGCCGCTTCGCCTGCATCGGCCAGGCCTCGGCCAGCTCGGCCAGCTCGGCCGCCGGCCCCGAGGACGGCTGCGGCTTCTCGATCACCAAGATCCCGGCCGGCCGCGCCTTCGAGACGGCCGAGGCCGACGCCTTCCTGCGCGACAAGCGCATCGGCCCGCTCGAGGGCTTCCGCTCGAAGGCCGGCTGGCCCTTCGTCGCCGAGTTGCGCCTGGTCTTCGACGACGACATCGACAACTGGAAGCTCGAGTTCGACTTCGGCGAAGACGCGAAGCAGGCCGCCGAGAGCGGCGAGCCGGTCGACTTCTCGGACCAGGTCTCGCTCGGCGCCTGCCCGAAGTGCAAGGGCGGCGTCTTCGAGTTCGGCAGCAACTACGTCTGCGAGCACGCGGTCGGCGCGACCGTGACCTGTGACTTCAAGAGCGGCAAGGTGATCCTGCAGCAGCCGATCGCGCGCGAGCAGGTGAGCAAGCTGCTCGCCGAAGGCCGTACCGACCTGCTCGAGAACTTCGTCTCCAACAAGACGCGGCGCAAGTTCAAGGCGCGCCTGGCCTGGGACGCGAAGGAAGGCAAGGTCGGCTTCGAGTTTGAGCCGCGGCCGGAGCGGCCGGGGCGTGCAGCGAAGTCGACTGCGCCCGGCGCGGCAAAGGCAGCTGCTGCGGGCGCGGCGCCCGAGGCGCCCGCCGCAGGGGCCGCGAAGGCGCCGGCAAAGAAGAAGGCCGCCGCCCGCAAGGCCGGGGGCTGACCACCGGCCCCTGAGCGGCGGTCTCCGCCGCGGGTACGACACCCCCGCGGACGCCGCGGGGCGCCCTCCCTAAGTCTTGGTCTCGCGCCGGCCTGGCGCCGCTTCGACCATTGGCCGTCCCTCGAGGGGCCCGGCCGCCGTCGTCGACGTGGGCCGCGCAGCGAACCAACGAGCGGGAGGTCGAGATGGCGATGTATCCGGACGCGCAGGGCGGCATGGCGGGTTTCGGCGCGCTTGGGCTGGTCGAGGTGCTGCCCGCCTGGACCCTGGCGCTGACAGAGCAGATGTTCTCCGTCGGTGTGCAACCGGTGGCGGGCGGCCACCTGGTGTGCCTGGACGGCGCGGGCTTCGACGGCCGGCCACCGACCGATCCGGCAGGCCGGCGCACCGGCCCGGGCGGCGTCGCCGATCCGACCTCCTACTGTCTGTTCTACAAGCCGGGCTATACGGACTGCCTGCGCGTTCCCCGCTTCGGCGCCCCCAACCCACCCGATACCTTCGCAGCCGAAGGCGCCTCGTTGCATCGGTGGGTGCGGCTCGAGCCGGGGCAGGCGGTCTCGTTCCACTACCGGTTCGCGACGCCGTACGGCCGCCTGGCCTCTTACAACGCGTTTGCGGCGCTGCGCCTCGTGCGGTCGAACGGCCGCGATGCGGGCAGCGGTCCGTTCGTGCTGGCGCAGGCCCAGGACCTGGCCGACGGCCAACTCGACACCGGCTGGCGGTTCCGCACGCTGGTGCCCTGGGCCGGGCCAGGCCGGTTCGAGGGCTGGCTGCAGTGGCTCGTGACCTCGGCGCAGTACATCGACGGCGCCGGCGGCTCGCCCAATGTGGACGAAGCGAGCCGGGCGCCCGGCTGCCTGATGTTGTGCGCGATCGATCTGCCGGAGTAGCCGCATGCCCGCCTCACGATCCCTTCGCCTCGCCGCCGCGCTCCTCGCCCCTCTGCTGGCGGCCAGCATCACCGGCTGCCTGCATGCACCGCCAGAGGCGGCCGGCAGCCCGCGCGGCGCAGGGGCGTCCGTCCCCGCGCCGGCGCCCGCGTCCGCGCCCGCGAAGCGGACCATCCACGCCGAGGTCGTCGCGCTCGAACAGGTCGTCACCTACAACCGCTTCGGTTCGCACAACCCCTACGCGATGATCTACGCGCTGAAGCGCGACATCGTCGCGACCGACGGCGGCGACAAGCGCTTGCCCGGTGCGGTGCGCCTGCGCGGCGACAAGCGGCCGCGCCCGCTGGTGCTCCGCGGCAACGTCGGTGACGTGCTCGAGATCCGATTCACCAACCTGCTGCGCGAGGAAGCCCCCGACCTCAGCAGCTGCGAAGCGGGCCGCTGCGACCCGCCGTTCACCAACCTCGGCCAGGCCGAGGCGCCCGAGGCGATCGGCGGGGCGGAGGAAGAGGCGGACGAAGTCCCGGCCGACTCCGGTGCGCTCGACGACAGGATCGGGCGCTCGAACGACTGGCCATCGACGCGCGACGCCTCGATCGTGATCCCTGGCCTCGAGGCGGTGGAAGGCAACAACCCGCGCTGCACCGGCCTGCAGTCGATCAAGCCCGGCGTGACGGTGACCTGCCGCTGGAAGCTCGCCCGCGAAGGCGCGTTCCAGTTCTTCAGCCATGGCGCGCCGGCCGGTGGCGAAGGCGACGGCGGCAGCCTCAACCAGGGCCTGTTCGGCGTCGTCACGGTCGAGCCCGCGGGCAGCCGCTGGTACCGCAGCCAGGTCGACAAGGACAGCTTCGACGCGGCCTGGGCTTCACGGGAGATTCCCGGCGAGGCCTCGTTCGCGCGCCCCGGCACCATCGACTACGGCCAGCTCGACATGCTCGAACCCGCGCCGCGCGACGGAGTCTGGCACCTGCGCCACGGCGACCTGAACGCCGTCGTCCACGAGTGCGCGCGGCCCGGCGCGCTGGCTGCCGGCTGCAAGGTCGAGGGCGACACGCCGGCCTTCCGCGAGTTCACCGTCGTCTTCCACGACGAGCTCAAGACCTTCTACGCCGACCCCTTCACCGAGCTCGAGAGCGAGCGCCAGTTCCAGGGCATCGGCGACGGCTTCGCGATCAACTACGGCGCGTCGGGCATGGGCTCGATCCTGCTCGCCAACCGCAAGGGCATCGGCCCGGCCGCCGGCTGCGTCGAGTGCGTCTACGAGGAGTTCTTTCTGCAGAGCTGGGCCAACGGCGACCCGGCGCTGCTCGAGGAGTTCAAAGACGACCCGTCGAACGTGCACCACAGCTACCTGAACGACCGCGTGCGCTTCCGCAACCTGCACGTCGGCAAGGAGACGCACGTCTTCCACCTGCACGCGCACCAGTGGGAATCGACGCCCGGCGGCGGCAGCTACCTCGACTCGCAGACGATCGCGCCGGGCCAGGCCTTCCAGTACGAGATCTACCGCGGCGGGCTGCGCCACCAGGGCTCGGTGCCGCAGTGGGAGACCAACGGCTCGGGCAACCGCAACCGCACCGTCGGCGACTCGATCTTCCACTGCCACCTCTACCCGCATTTCGCGCAGGGCATGTGGGCGCTCTGGCGCGTGCACGATGTGCTCGAGGACGGCAGCCGCACGCTGCCCGACGGGCAGGCCGCTCCGGGCCGCACGCAGGCACGGGTCGCCGACCCGGCGGCGACGGTGGCGCGGCCGGGCACCAACCTGGCGACTGGCGTAGGGGGCGCCGGCACGCCGATCCCGGCCCTCGTGCCGCTGCCGCGCTACGCGCTGCCGCCGCTGCCGACCTATGGCGAGGCCGGCATGCCCGGCTACCCGTTCTACATCGCCGGCCAGGCGGGGCACCGCGTGCCGCAGCCACCGCTCGACTTCGCGCTCGACGACAGCGGCAAGGCGCAGGACGGCGGCTTGCCGCGCCATCGCGTCACCGGTGGCACGCGCGGCATGGCCCACCTGAGCGCGGCCAGCGTCGCGGCGCGCTTCCCCAATCCCGCCGCACGCGGCAAGCAGCTCATCAAGCGGGCGCTGGCGCTCGGCGACATGTCGGCCGAGCTGGAAGCCGCACATGTCGAGCTGCTGCCCGACGCGGGCACGCCGCTGGAGCGGCGCGCGATGGACTTCCACGCCGGCAAGACGCCGAGCGTGCTGCGTGCCGACGGCCTGCGCATGCCGACGGGCGGCGCGGCCGGCTATCCCTCGCTGCTGGCGCGTCCGCGCGACGAGCCGGGCGGGCCGCCGCCGGGCCCTCCGGCCGACGGCCGCTTCTTCGTCAACGGCGCCGCCCCGGCGCGCGGCGCGCCCTTCGCCGACCCCTGCCGCATCGGCACGACGGCCGGCGCCGATGCCTGGGACCCGGCGAACCCGGGCGGCAAGCTGCGCCGCTACGACGTCTCGGCGGTGCAGTTCGACCTCGTGACCAACAAGGCCGGCTGGCACGACCCGCAGGCGCGCATCAACGTGCTGAGCTCGCAGGTCGCCGGCTACGAAGGCAGGACGCGCGGCGCCGAGCCCTTCTTCTTCCGCGCCGAATCGGGCGAGTGCATCGAGTTCCGCCACAGCAACCGCACGCCGAAGGACCTCGAGCTCGACGACTTCCAGGTCACGACGCCGACCGACGTGATCGGCCAGCACATCCACCTGGTGAAGTTCGACGTCACCTCGTCGGACGGCTCGGCCAACGGCTGGAACTACGAGGACGGCACCTTTGCGCCCGACGCGGTGCACGAGCGGCTCTGCGCGGCGACGAGCGCCGGCGGCAGCGTCCGCGGCGGCAGCGGCGCGCCGCTGTCGAGTCCGCTCGCCTGCGGCGACCACGAGCGCCCGTTCGCCGACTACCTGCGCACCCACGCCGACGGCCGCAGCCTGGTGCAGACGACGGTGCAGCGCTGGTTCGCCGACCCGCTGCTGACCGGCGCGAAGGACGCGGCGGGCAGCTTCGACCGCACGCTCGGCACCGTCTTCACCCACGACCATTTCGGGCCGTCGTCGATCCAGCAGCACGGCTTCTATTCGGCGCTGCTGATCGAGCCGAAGGGCGCGGAATGGACCCGTCCCGACGGCTCGCCACTCGGCGACGGGGTCGGCGCCGTGGCGGTGATCAAGGGCGCCGATGACGCCGATCACCATCCGGACACGCGCGAGTTCGCGCTCGCGGTGGCCGACTTCGCCCTGCTCTACGAGCCGCCGCAAGGGCCGTCGGCCGCGGACAAGGGCATCGATCAGCTCATCGCCACCGCCAGGAGGACGCCCGACGTGGTGTTCGAAGACGAAGACGACCTGAACCGACTGGAGGAACGGCGGCGCGAAATCCGCCGCGCGAGCGGCGTGCCCGTCGACCCGCCGGCGCTGCCGGAGTCGATCTCGACCGACCACCACAACCCCTACCTCGTCAACTACCGGGGCGAGCCGATCCCGCTGCGCATCGGGGAGCGTTCACGCGGCGCGGGCGGGCTGCGTGTCGCGCAGCACCCGGGCGTCGACTGCGACAAGCTCACGGCCGGCACCGACATCGACCTGCGGGTGCTGCCGCGCGGCGACATCTCGGGCCAGCGCCTCGACCGGCTCGGCGACATGGAATGGGTGTTCTACAGCCTCTCGCCGTTCAGCCCGGAACAGCGGGAGTGGCTGCAGCGGCGCCAGCGCCCGGTCGAGCACGGCGACCCCTGCACCCCGCTGCTGAAGGCGCACCAGGGCGAGCGCGTCTCGGTGCGACTGGTGCAGGGCGCGCAGGAGGTGCAGCACACGCTGGCCTTCGAAGGCCTGGGCTGGAAGCGCCAGCCGCAGGCTGCGGAACCGTCGGCCGCCGACGCCGACGGCAAGGACAACCCGCTCGGCCTGGTCGGCGCGCAGGAGGTCGGCATCTCCGAGCACTTCGAACTCGACGTGCCGGCGCTCGGCGCCTCCTTCGCCGAGGTCAAGGACTACCTCTACCACTTCGGCTCGCAGGATGCGCTGTGGAATGGCGCCTGGGGCCTGCTGCGCGCCTACGGACGCGGTGCGAGCGGGGTGCCCGACCCGGCGGTGCCGCAGCACCTGTACGGCGGCGTCGCCGGCAGCGTCATCGCGGGTGAGCTGGCCGGGACCGGTGGCTCGGCGGCCACCTGCCCGGCGCTGGGCCGCTTCTCGCCGGTGGTCGTGACCGCGGTCGCGACCCAGGCCCGGCGCCTGGGCGGCGCCGCGGCGAACGGGCTCGTCTACCGCGAAGGCAGCGGCGCCCGCCCGACCCGCCTGCGCGACCCGGACGCGCTGGTGCTGCTGCCCGTCGCGCCGGCCGACGCGGCCAGCCTCGGTCTGGCGCCGACGGTGGCCGAGGTCGACGACTGGATCGCTGACCAGGCGTCCGCGGGCGCTGGCGCGAAATTGGAGCCTTTCGTCGCGCGCGTGCGGGCCGGGGACTGCGTCAGCCTGCGCATCTTCAACGGGCTGCGCAGCGAGGCCGAACTGGCGAGCCAGACAGCGTATGCGGCGGGGGCCGGCTTGACGCAGGAGAGTCGCCGCAAGGGCCTGCCCGACGCCCGCGGCGACGCCGGCCTGCCCGGCATCACCTCGCTCGCGGCCGAGGGCGACTGGCGTGCCGACGCCTCCAACCTGCGGCCCGGCGCCGAGCTGAGCTTCACGCTGCCGCTCGTCTGGCAGGACGGCGGCAACGTCACCGGCCGCGCGATCGGGGGCAGCCGGGCCACCGGCCTGCAGGTCGACGCCAGCAAGCGCACGGGCAGCGGGGGAAGCCGCATCGCCCCGGTGTTCCAGATGAGTTTCTTCGCCGGCCGCGCCGAGATCGCGGTGCGCCGGCGCGCCGACGGCCGTTGCGAGCAGGACGACCAGGGCCGCTGCATCTACGACACCCGCGCCGTGCCCTATGCCTTCGGCCCGCTGCCGTTGAAGCCGCTCGGCGACGTGATCGGCCAGGGCGCTCACGGTCTCTTCGGCGCGGTGATCGTCGAGCCGGCCCACAGCAGCTTCCACCACCCGCAGAGCGGCGTCGCCATGCGCTCGGACGAGCTTGGCACCGAGGCGCTGATCTGCAGGCAAGAGGTCGCTTTGGGCCAGCACTGTCCCGAGGGCCAACACTTCCGCGAGTTCGTCGTCGTCGCGCAGGACGGCCTGAACCTGCACCGCGACCCGCCCTTCGCCACCCGGCCCGCACGCTCGCGGGTGGTCGACTGCCTGGTCTGTGACGACAGCTACGACCGCGGCGACAAGGGCTTCAACTACCGCAGCGAACCGTTCTGGGCACGCCTGCGCGACGGTGGTCAGGACGTCGGCCCGCGGGCGAACCTGAACGCCGCGGTCTTCCCGCCCACCTTCTTCATGCAGGAACGGCAGCCGATCGCGACGCCTGGCTTCGAGGCCTACGCCGGCGAGGAGCTTCGCTTCCGCGTGCTGCACCCGAGCGGGCGGGCGCGCCAGCGCAGCTTCCTCGTCGGCGGGCACGACTACGTCGACCTGCTCGACGGCCTCGGCTCGCCCGGCGCCGCCCTGCTCGCGCCCGGCAAGGCCTTCACCGCGCGCATCGGGCAGGCGCATGCCGGCTGCTGGCTCTACCGCGACGGCGCGACCACGCTCTTCTCCGGCGGCAGCTGGGGCAGCCTGCGCGTGCACCCGTCGAAGACCGAGGCGGTGCGATGCCCGGTGGCGCGCGACGCTGCGGCAGACCGTGGGGCCCGGCCCGCGTCGGATGCCGCGTCCGATCCCGCATCGGAGCCGGCGCCCGTCCCGGCACAGCGGCAGGCGGCGCGCTGACCGAACGGAGACCGGATGCCGGCCACCCCGAGGGTTGCAGCAGCTCGCCCGGCGTTGCTGTCGCGCCGTGCGACGGCACTGCGGGCCCGGGCCGCCGCGTGGGGAGTCGCCGCGGCGCTGCTGGCGGCCGCCGCGCCCTGCGCGCAGGCGGCCGGGCTGGCGCTCGCGGTTGACCCGCCGGCCCCGCAGGCCGGACAGCCCTTGCGCCTGAGCGCCCGTTTCGTCGGCGACGGCGGCTTCGCGCTCGGCGGCATGCAGCCCCGGGGCTGGCTGCTGCCGCGCGAGGGCCGGCCGGCCTGCGCCGTGCCGCCGGTGGCGGCGGGCGCGCGGCCGGTCGAGGGGCGGCTGCTGATCACCGAGCAGGACGACCACACGCTCGCCGCCGTCGATCTGCAGCGCAACCTGGCCTCGAGCAACATCGCCTGGCTCGCACGCCTGCCCGAGGCGCCCGCCGCCTGGGTGCTCGACGCGGCCGGCGCGCAGGCGGTCGTCGCGCTGCCCGCCGCGGGCGAGCTGCGCTGGCTGAGCTTGGCGACCGGCGGCGAGCTGGCGCGGCTCGACCGCGGCCTCGGCGAGCCCTCCCGGCTGCTGCTGGCGCCCGAGGCCGGCGGCCTGTGGGCGCTCGACCGCCAGGGGTCGCGGCTGCTCTGGATCGAGAGCGGCCCGGGCGTGCCGGAGGGTGCCGGACCGCAGGCGGTGTCGCCGGCCGCCGCGCAGGCCACGGCGAGGGCCGCGCCCGCCTCCGCGCGCCCTGCGGTGCCGCGGGTCTTGGGCCTCGACGCCGCGCCCGACGCCCTGCTCTGGCTGCCTGGCCCACGCCTGCTCGCGGTGGCCACCGGTCGCACGCTGCGCCTCGTGGCGCCGGGCGCGCAGGCGGTGCGCGAACTGCGGCTGCCGGCGCCGGCGCGCACGCTCGCCGTCTCGGCGCTGGCCGGCGCGCTCTACGTGGCGCGCGCGGGCGAGCCGCGGGTCGACGCGATCGACCTCGACAGCGGCGTGCTGCGCGCCAGCGCGCCGCTGCTGCGCACCGCCTCGCGCCTGCTCGCGAGCCCGGACGGCCGCTGGCTCTTCGGGATCGCCGACGACGAAGGCGTGGTCTCGGTGATCGACACCGCGACGCACCGGCCGCGCCACGCGCTGCAGATCCACGCCGGCATCGCCGACGCGCGCCTCTCGGCCGGCATGCTCTACCTGCGCGAACGCCGCCGCGCGTTCACGAGCCTGTTGCGGCTCGACTCGCTCGGCGGGCGCGAGCCGCGCGTGATCGCGGTGCCCGCCGGCACGGCCGAGGCGGCGCCGGGCCGGCTCGCGCCGCTGGGCGGCGACGGCATGGCGATGCTCAATGCCGACGAGGGCGTGGCCTACCTCTACATGGAGAGCGGCATGGCCGACGGCCACGGCCCGATGCGTTCGCCGACCGAGATGGTGAATCCCTACGAGGCGGTGCGGCTGCGCGCCGGCCGCGTGGTCGCGATGGAGGTGCACGAGCGCGGCTTCGGCGAGGCGCGGCCGGGCCACTTCGAGGCGACCGCGCGCGTCGCCGATGGCGGGGCCTGGCGCCTGGTCGTGCGGGAGGCGCGCAACGACCTGCTCGCCTGCCTCGACTTCGACGTGGCCGGGCCGCCGCGCGCGCAGGCCGCGCCGGCGGCGGTCGGCTGGCGACTCGTTGCCGCGCAGGCACGGCCGCGCGTCGACGGCGACGGTCCGCCCGCCGTCTGGCCGCTGCGCCTGGTCGACGCGCACGGAGAAGCGCTGGCCGCCGGCCCGGACCGGCTGGCCCTGCTGCTCTACGCCCCCGGCCGCAACTGGCAGCGCCGCGTCGAACTGGCGCGCTCGGCGGATGGCCAATACCGGTTGCCGCGCGCGGGGCTGGCCGGGCTCGACGGCGAGCGCCTGAATCTGCTGCCGCTCGGCCGCCGCTTCGACGGCGCGCGGCCGCTGACACTGGAGTGGGCGCCGTGAACGTCTGGCGGCGGCAGGCCCGCTCGCGGCCGGCTCGCGCCCTTCGCGTCCCCCGCGCCTTGTTCACGCGCCTCGCGGTGCGCCTCGCCTGCTTCGGGCTGGCGCTCCCGTGGCTGGCAGGCGTCGCGGTCGAGGCGCAGGCCGCCGGGCCGCGGCTCGCGCAGGCCGAACTGGTCGAGCGCAGCGGCCGCGCCCTCGATTTCCCGCGCGAGGTGATCGGCCGCCGGGTGGTCGTGATCAGCTTCACCTGGGGCGGCTGCACGACGGTCTGCCCCTTGAGCGACCGCATCATGGAACAGCTGCAGCAAGCGCTCGGGCCGCGGCTCGGCGCGGTGCGGCTGCTGACGATCACGCTCGATCCGCTCGGCGATTCGCCGGCGCTGCTCGCCGAACGCGCACGGGCACTGGGTGCCGGGCCGCACTGGTGGTGGCTCGGCGGGGCCTGGCCCGAGGTGCAGGGCGTGCTGGCGGGGCTGGGCGCGCAGGCGGGCGGCGACCTGTCGGCGCACCCGCCGCTCTTCATCGTCGGCGACGGTGCGAGCGGGCGCTTCCGGCGCGAGCTCGGGCTGCTCGCCGCCGACGAACTGGTCGCCAGGGTCGACGCGCTGCTCGCGGCGCGCGGACCGGGGCGCGGGCCGTGAGCCGGCGGCCGCCTTCGCGTTGGCGGCGCCTGCGGCGGGCGCTCGCCACGGCCGTCGCCTTCGCCGTGGCGGCGGTCGCGACCGCCTGGGCGGTCACGATCGCTGCGCCGGCGCGGGCGCAAGGCGTCACCGGCGCGGCGCCGTCTGCCGCCGGGCTCGGCGCGCCGGCCGCTGGCCGCGCCCTCTACGAGCGAGGCGTCGGCGTCGGCGCCGCCCCGCTGGCCGGCCGCAGCTTCGGCGTCGAGCTCGCGGCTGCGGCGGCGGCCTGCGCCAACTGCCATCGCGACCCGCGCCGCGGCGGCGGCGAGAGCGGCATCGCGGCGCCGCCGCTCGCCTGGGCCGCGCTCGCCCAACGCAGCGCGGGGCGCCCGGGCTACGACGCCGCCGCCTTCGCGCGCGCGCTGCGCGAAGGCGTCGACCCGGGCGGGCGGGCGCTGCATGCGCTGATGCCGCGCTACCGCATCGGCGAGGCGGACCTCGCCGCGCTCGGTGCCTACCTGCGTGCCGCCGATGCGGTACCGGGGGTCGACGCGACGAGCGTCCGCCTGGCGACGCTGCTGCCGGCCGCCGAAGGGCCGCTGCGCGAGGCGGGGCAGGCTGCCGCCGCGGTGCTCGACGAGGCGGTGCAGGCGCTCAACGCGCAGGGCGGGATCTACGGCCGCCGCTTCGTGCTGGCGGTCTGGGACCGCCGCGACGGCGAGGCCGGGCTGCACGAGCGCCTCGAACGCGAGCCGCCGCTGGCGTTCATCGGCAGCGTCGGCCTCGACGGGCGCGACCCGTTCGACGCCGCGCTGCGCGAGCGGCAGGTGCTCAACCTGGGGCCGCTGGCCGCGGCCGACGGCGAGGCGTCGCATCAGCGCCTCGCGCGCCCCGGCCTGCGCCACCAGGCGCTGGCACTGGCGCGGCGGGCGCTGGCGGCGCAGGGCTGCCTGGACGTCGATGCGGCCGACGATGCGGTGTCGGCGCAGGTGGCCGAGCGGCTGTCGCACGAGGTGGCGGCGCTGGCGGGCGCGCGGCAGGGCGCGGTGCGCCGGGTCGGCGCCGGTGGGCCGTTCGGCGCGACCGGCGGTGGCGGCGAACACGAGGGCGCCGACAGGCGTCGCGACGTGGCAGGCACCGAGGGCAGGGCCGCCGCGGCGGGCGCGCGCGCCTTCCCCACCACACGCGTGGCGGGTCGGCCGTCCGACGCGGGTCGGGAGCCCACGAACTGCCCGGCGCGCCTGGTCCTCGCCGGTGGCGAGGCGGCTGCCCAGCGCGTCGCCCAGGCGCGCCGCGAAGGCGTGCGAGAGGTCTACTTGTCGGCCGAGCAGGCCGGCGCGGCGAGCGCCTCCGGGTCGGGCGCCGTCGTCGCGGCTTTCGGCGGCGAGGGCTCGCTCGCCGCGCAGGCGCGGCTCAATGCCCGCGCCGCCATGCAGGCGCTGCAGGCGGCATTGGAGGCGGCGGGGCGCCAGGTCGCTCCCGAGGCACTGCTGCAGGCCTGGCCGGTGAGCGACGAGGTGCTGGAGCGCCGGGTGGTGCTGCGCGACTCCGGCCGCTGACGATCGCTGGTCGCTCCTCGGCCTGCGCCGCTTCGCGGGCCCGGGCCACGACGCCCAGCTGCTGAACTTTCAGCGCTCTTTTCTTCGGTACCGCAGTGGCGCGAGCCCGTCGCCTGGTCGGCGGCCCGACTTCCTGAAGCTCACCCCTCGCGTCGCAACGCCCGCGACAGCAGGATCACCGGCAGCAGTCCCACCAGCACGATCGCCAGCGAGGGCAGTGCGGCCTCGCCCAGGCGCTCGTCGCGTGCGAACTGGTAGGCGACGACGGCCAGCGTGTCGCTGTTGAAGGGGCGCAGCACCAGGGTGGCGGGCAGCTCCTTCATCACGTCGACGAAGACGAGCAGCAGCGCCGCCAGCACCGAGCGGCGCAGCAGCGGCAGGTGGAGCCGGAAGAAGAGGCGCCGCTGCGGCGTGCCGAGCATGCGCGCCGTCTCGTCGACGCTGGCCGGCACGCGCGCGTAGCCGGATTCGACCGATTGCAGCGCCACCGCCGAGAAGCGCACCAGGTACGCGTAGAGCAGGCCGAACACGGTGCCGGTGATCAAGGCGGTGCTGCCGCCTTCCGGCCAGGCCTGCTGCAGCCAGCCGAGCGGCAGCAGCAGGCCGATCGCGATCACCGCGCCCGGCACCGCATAGCCGAGCGAGACGACCCGCGCGGCCGCGCGCAGCGAACGGGTGCCCGGCGCGCCGGCCGGCTGGCGCAGCGCGAAGCCGAGCGCGAGCGCGAACAGCGCCGCCAGCAGCGCGGCGCCGCCGGCGAGCTTGAAGCTGGTCCAGGCCCAGCCGGCGAAGCGCGCGAGCGGCAGCTCGTGCCCGTGCGCCGCGACCTCGCCCCAGAACAGCTTGACCAGCACCGCCACCGGCAGCACGAAGCCGAGCAGCACCGGCAGCAGGCAGAACAGCCACGCGGCCAGCGCGCGGCCGCCGGCGAGGCGCAGCGCGTGGGCGTCGGTGCCGCTGGTGCTGCCGGCGCGCAGGCTGGCAAAGCGCAGCCGGCGCCGCGCGCGCGACTCGAGCCAGAGCAGCGCGGCGACCAGCGCCAGCAGCATCGAGGCGAGCTGGGCCGCGGCCATGCCGTCGTACATCACCAGCCAGGCGCGGTAGATGCCGGTGGTGAAGGTGGTCAGGCCGAAGTACGAGACCGCGCCGTAGTCGGCCAGCGTCTCCATCAGCGCCAGCGCGACGCCGGCGGCGATCGCCGGGCGCGCCAGCGGCAGCGCCACCTCGCGCACGCGGCGCAGCGTGCCGGCGCCGAGCAGGCGTGCCGCCTCCATCAGCGGCGCCGCGCGCTCGGCCAGCGCGGTGCGGGTCAGCAGGTAGACATAGGGGTAGAGGCAGAGCACCAGCAGCGCCACCGCGCCCCAGAGGCTGCGCACGTCGGGCCAGAGCGCGCCCTCGGCGCCGGTCACGGCGCGCAGCCAGACCTGCAGCGGCCCGCTGTACTGCAGGAAATCGGTGTAGGCGTAGGCGAGCACGTAAGCCGGCATCGCCAGCGGCAGCAGCAGCGCCCACTCGAAGACACGCCGGCCCGGGAACTCGAACAGCGTGACCGCCGCCGCGGTCAGCCCGCCAAGCAGCGCGACGCCGATACCGACACAGACGACGAGGACGAGCGAGGTCACCGCGTAGCCGGGCAGCACCGTGTGCCACTGGTGCGAGAGCACCGCGAGCGCCGAGGCGTCGAGTGCGAACCAGGAGCCGAGCACCGCGAGCACGGGCACGGCGAGCAGCAGGGCGATCGGGATCAGCAGGCGCAGCATGGGCGAGGGTGGTGGCGCAAGCGCCGGACTAATGCGAACCATCCTCATTCAGGCTGGCCCGATATGATAGGTCGATGTTTTTGCAGCTTGAGCAGGTGGGGGTCCGCTACGGTGGCGCACGCGGGGGTCACGCGGCGGTCGAGGACGTGTCGTTCGGCCTCGCTGCCGGCCAGATCGGCGTCCTGATCGGCCCCTCGGGCTGCGGCAAGACCTCGGTGCTGCGCGCGATCGCCGGCCTGGAGCGGCCGAGCGGCGGCCGCATCGAGCTCGACGGGCAGCGCCTGTCGGATGCCGCCACCGCGAGCCACCTGCCGGCCGAGGCGCGGCGCATCGGCATGGTGTTCCAGGACTACGCGCTGTTTCCGCACCTGAGCGTCGGCCACAACGTCGACTTCGGCATCCGCCACCTGCCGAAGCCCGAGCGCGAGGCGCGCACGCGCGAGATGCTCGAACTCGTCGGCCTGGCGCACGCCGCGGCGCGCGCGCCGCACGAGCTGTCCGGTGGCCAGCAGCAGCGCATCGCGCTGGCGCGGGCGCTCGCGCCGCAACCGCGCCTGCTGCTGCTCGACGAGCCGTTCTCGAGCCTCGACGTCGACCTGCGCGAGCGCCTCGCCTTCGAGCTGCGCGCGATCCTGAAGCAGACCGGCACCACCGCGCTCTTCGTCACCCACGACCAGCTCGAGGCCTTCGCGATCGGCGACGTGGTCGGCGTGATGCAGGGCGGGCACCTCGAGCAGTGGGACGTGCCCTATGCGCTCTACCACCGGCCGGCCTCGCGCTTCGTCGCCGACTTCATCGGGCATGGTGTGTTCGCGCCGGCGCAGCTCGTCGCGACGCCCGAGGGGCCGGTGCTGCGCACCCCGCTCGGCGACCTGCCCCAGAACGGCACGCCGGCGCCGAGCTATCCCGACGGCGCCTGCGACGTGCTGCTGCGTGCCGACGACGTGACGCACGACGACCTTGCGGCGGTACAGGCGCGCATCGAGACCAAGGCCTTCCGCGGCAACGAGTTTCTCTACGGGCTGCGCCTGAAGAGCGGCGAGCGGGTGCTCGCCCATGTGCCGAGCCACCACGACCACCAGATCGGCGAGTGGATCGGCATCCGGCCCGACGTGCGCCACATCGTGACCTTCCCGCGCGAGACGCCAGCGGGCGGCTGAGCGCCGGCGCCGCCGGCGGGCAGGGGCGATGCCCCGCCCGGGCGGCCGGCTTACTTGTAGCCGGCGCGGTCCAGCATCTGCTGCACCTTCACCTGGTGGCCGCCGACGCTGGAGATCGGGATCGTCTCCATCTTGAAGCTGCCCATCGCGGCGAGCGCCGGGTTGTCGGTCTTGACCGACTGCACCGCCGGCCACTCGTTGTTGCCGTTGGCGAAGTAGGCCTGGGCCGAGTCGCTCGCCAGGTACTCGAGGAAGCGCACCGCCGCGTCGCGGTGCTTGGCGTGGCGCGCCATGCCGGCGCCGGCGATGTTGACGTGGGTGCCCCAGCTCTGCTGGTTCGGGAACACGTACGCGACCTTGTCGACCACGGCCTTGTCTTCCGGCTTCTCGGAGCGCATCAGGCGCGCGAGGTAGTAGGAGTTGGTGATCGCGATCTGGCACTCGCCGCTGGCCACCGCCTTGATCTGGTCGGTATCGCCGCCCTTGGGCTCGCGCGCGAGGTTGTCCTTCAGGCCCTTGAGCCAGGCCTCGGCCTTGGCCTCGCCCAGGTGCTCGGAGATCGCGCCGAAGAGCGAAAGGTTGTACGGGTGCGAGCCCGAGCGGGTGCAGAGCTTGCCCTTGTTCTTCGGGTCGGCGAGTTCCTCGTAGGTGTCGACGTCGTCCTTCTGCACCTTGGTCTTGTCGTAGACGACGATGCGCGCGCGCGTCGAGTAGCCGAACCAGGCCGAGCCTTCGCCGCTGTCCTTGCCGCGCAGCGAGGGCGGGATGCGCTCGTCGAGGACCTTCGAGCTGACCGGGGCGAAGAGGCCTTCCGACTCTGCCTTCCAGAGGCGCGCCGCGTCGACCAGCAGCACGACGTCGGCCGGGCTCGAGGTGCCCTCGCTCTTCAGGCGCGCCAGGATCGAGGCGTCGTCGCCGTCGACCCGGTTGATCTTGATGCCGGTCGCCTGCGTGAAGTCCGAGTAGAGCTTCTCGTCGGTCTGGTAGTGGCGGGCGCTGTACAGGTTCAGCACCTGCTCCTGGGCGCCGGCGCTGGCCGCGAGCGTGGCCAGGGCGGCGGCGACGACGGCGCTGCGTCGGAAGAGGCTGGGGATGGGCATCGAGAACTCCTCGTGTCGGTGTGGGGCCGGTCTTGGAGTCTAACAACACGAATAGTTCTCACTGCTTGGGTCTGAGTGGGGCGAATCAGTGTTCGCAAGGGGCAGGCGGGGAGCGCCTGCTAACCTCGCGGCCGATGCCCGCCGACCTCCTGCTCAAGCTGCTCGGCATCTTCGCGGTCGTCGGCTTCGGCTGGGCCGTCGGTCGCGCCGGCTGGATCGATGCCGGCAGCGCGCCCGGCGCCGCGCGCGCCAGCGTCGCGCGGGTGCTCGCGAGTGCCGCCTTCGTGCTGTTCATGCCGGCGCTGCTGTTTCGCACCACGGCGCGGATCGACATCGCCGCGCTGCCCTGGCGCGTGCTGGCGGTGTTCTTCGTGCCGCTGCTGGGTGTGATGCTCGGGGTCTACCTGTGGCAGCGGCGCCGGCTGCGCCGCGCCGGGGACGCTGCCGGCGCCGCCGGCCCGGCCGCAGCGGCGGGCGGGGCCGGGCCGGGGGGCGCGGTGCCGAACGACGGCCTGGGGGACGACGACCCGGCCGCGGTGCCTGCCGTGCGGGCGATGAGCGTCGGCTTCGGCAACACGGTGCAGCTCGGCATCCCGGTCGCCGCCGCGCTGTTCGGCGAGGCGGGCCTGGCGGTGCACCTGGCGATCGTCAGCCTGCACTCGCTGGTCATCCTGACGCTGATGACGGCGCTGGTCGAAGCCGACCTGGCCCATGCGCACGCGCGGCGCGGCGGCACCTCGGCCGCCCTCGGCGCGCTGCTGTTCGCCACCGCGCGCCGCACCGTGATCCACCCGGTGGTGCTGCCGGTGGTGGCCGGCCTGGCCTGGAACCTGACCGGCTGGCCGCTGCCTTCCACGGTCGACGAGGCGCTGGCGCTGCTGGCCCAGGCGGCGGTGCCGCTGTGCCTGGTGATCATCGGCCTGTCGTTCGCCGAGGAAGGGCTGGCGGGCCTGCGCGCGGCGGCGCGGCCGGCCGTAGGGATCACGCTGGCGAAGCTGCTCGGGCTGCCGCTGATCGTGCTCGGCGCCTCCTGGCTGGCGCGGCTCGACCTGCCGACGACGGCGGTGCTGGTGATGTGCGCGGCGCTGCCGACCGGCTCGAACGCGCTGATCTTCGCCCAGCGCTACCGCGCGCTGGGGGGCGAGGTGTCGGTGGCGACCGTGCTCTCGACGCTGGCCTATGCGGT
Organism: Ideonella sp.; assembly: GCA_035911095.1. Lineage (GTDB taxonomy): Bacteria > Pseudomonadota > Gammaproteobacteria > Burkholderiales > Burkholderiaceae_C > JAMHWF01. The sequence continues at coordinate 134,562 of JAMHWF010000005.1, forward strand.
GACCGCGCCGCTCTGGTTGCTGCTGCTCGGGGCGCTCGGCAGCGGCTGACGCGGCTCGCCGCGCCCGCGGGGCCCTGGCGCGCGGCTTGTCCCCGCGCCGGACGGCCGCGGCCGGGTTTGCGACAATCGCGGCCCCATGACGCACGCCACCGCTTCCGACCTCGAACGCTACATGCAAGGCCTCGGCGAGGCCGCGCGCGGCGCGTCGACGCGGATGGCTGCGGCGACGACCCAGGCCAAGAACAAGGCCCTGCTCGCGCTGGCCCGCCTGCTGCGCGAGGAGCGCGCCGCGCTCGAAGTGGCGAATGCCGCCGATGTCGCCGCCGCGCAGGCGGCCGGCCTCGCGGCGCCGATGGTCGACCGGCTGCGCCTGATCGAGCGGGTGGTCGAGCAGATGGCCGAGGGCTGCGAGCAGATCGCCGCGCTGCCCGACCCGATCGGCGGCATGAGCGGGCTGCAGCGCCGTCCGAGCGGCATCACCGTCGGCCAGATGCGGGTGCCGCTGGGCGTGTTCGGCATGATCTACGAGAGCCGGCCGAACGTGACCGTCGACGCCGCCTCGCTCGCGGTCAAGAGCGGCAACGCCTGCATCCTGCGCGGCGGCTCGGAGGCCCAGCGCTCGAACCTCGCGCTCTGGCGCCTGACGCAGCGCGCGCTGGCCGAGGCCGGGCTGCCGGCCGAGGCGGTGCAGCTCGTCGAGACGACCGACCGCGCCGCGGTCGGCCTGCTGATCTCGCAGCCCGCCTATGTCGACGTGATCATCCCGCGCGGCGGCAAGGGCCTGATCGAGCGCATCACGAACGAGGCGCGGGTGCCGGTCATCAAGCACCTCGACGGCAACTGCCACGTGTACGTCGACGCCGGCGCCGACCTCGAGCTGGCGGTCAAGGTGACCGACAACGCGAAGACGCAGAAGTACAGCCCCTGCAACGCGGCCGAGTCGCTGCTGGTGCATCGCGACATCGCCCCCACCTTCCTGGCGCGCATCGGCGCGGTGTTCGCGGCCAAGGGCGTCGAGATGCGCGGCGACGCCGAGAGCCTGGCCGTCCTGCGCGACGCGCTGGCGCCCGCCGAGGGCGCGCGCCTGCTGCCGGCGACCGAGGTCGACTGGTCCGAGGAGTACCTGGCGCCGGTGATCTCGATCAAGCTCGTCGGCTCGCTCGATGAGGCGATCGCGCACATCAACCGCTACGGCTCGCACCACACCGACGCGATCCTGACCGCCGACCACGCGCATGCGATGCGCTTCCTGCGCGAGGTCGACTCGGCCAGCGTGATGGTCAACGCCAGCACCCGCTTCGCCGACGGCTTCGAGTACGGGCTGGGCGCCGAGATCGGCATCTCGACCGACAAGTTCCACGCCCGCGGGCCGGTCGGGCTCGAGGGACTGACCTCGCTGAAGTGGATCGTCTTCGGCCAGGGGGAAGTGCGCGGCTGAAGCCGAACCGCCGCCGCTGGCGGTAGAGTGCGCGCCGATGCACGCGCTGCCCCGGCCCCGATGGACACCTCGCTGACGGTCAGCCTGCTGCTGCTGGCCCTGCTGGGCTTCTGGATGATCGGCGCCTACAACCGGCTGGTCGGGCTGCGCGGCGGCATCGTCGCGGCCTGGAAAGAGTTCGAGGCTCCGCTGCGCCGGCGCCACGAGCTGCTGCCGCCGCTGCTGTCGGGGCTGCGCCAGGGGCTGCCGCAGGAGCAGCCGGCGATCGACGCGGTGCTCGCCGCCAGCGAGCAGCTCGCCGGCGCGGCCGAAGCCCTGCGCGCGCGCAGCGTCGACACCGCGGCGGCGGAGCACCTGCGGCGGGTCGAGCAGACGCTGGGCGCCGCGCTGACGCGGCTGCGCGCCCTGCTCGAGCACCATCCCGAAGCCACCGAGGACGAGTCGGTCGGCGCGGCGCTCGGCGAACTCACGACGCTCGACGAGCGGCTGCGCTTCCGGCGCCAGCTCTTCAACCAGGCCGCGCAGCGCTACAACGTGGCGATCGCGCAGTTCCCGACCAGCTTGCTGGTGCCCTTGTTCCGCTTCGTGCCGGCGGGCAGCCTTTGAGGGGCGACATGGGTGCGCTGTGGGTCGGGCTCGGGCGTCGGGTTCGCAGGGCGGGGCCACCGGCATGCGCCGCCCGCCGGCGCCACTCCGGCCTGGGCGCGTCGGGGCGCCCAGACCGGCGCGCCGTCGTGCACCCAGGCGAGACCCGTGCCGCGCGGGCCTGGGGTGTCGCCCTTGCGCTGGCGGTGTCCGCCGCCGTCGCGGCCGCCGCACCGGCAGACGACGCGCTGCTGCGGGACCGCGCGCTCGCCGCCACCTGCGCGGCCTGCCATGGCACCGACGGCAGGCCACCGCCCGACGCCGTCATCCCGCCGCTGGCGGGCCTCGACGCCGACGCCTTCGTGCGCCGCATGGCGGCCTTCAAGGCCGGCGCGCCGGAGGCGACCGTGATGCCGCAGATCGCGCGCGGCTACAGCGACGCGCAGATCGCGCGCCTGGCCGCCTACTTCGCGGCGCAGCCGGCCGCGCTGCGGCGCTGAAGCCGGGCGGCCTGGCGAACCTCCGGCACGACCGACGACGTGGTCCGCGACATGAGCTGCACCCCGCCCGCCACCCCGCTGCCCCGGCGCCGCCTGCTGCGTGGCGCTGCCGCCGGCGCGCTGGCCCTGCTCGGCGCCTGTGCCGGCGGCCCGGGGCGTGCGGCGCGCCCGCGCGTGGTCGTCGTCGGCGGCGGTTTCGGCGGGGCGACGGCCGCGCACTACCTGCGGCGCTGGTCGGCCGGGGCGATCGACGTCGTGCTGGTCGAGCCCGACGCCGGCTTCGTCTCGTGCCCGCTCTCCAACCTCGTCATCGGCGGCAGCCACGGCCTGGACGAACTGAGCCGTGCCTACACCGGCCTCGAGCGCGCCGGCGTGCAGGTCGTGCGCGACACCGCGACCGCGATCGACCCGGCGCACCGCAGGCTGTCGCTCGCGGCGGGCGCGCCGATCGGCTACGACCGCCTGCTGCTCTCGCCCGGCGTCGAGCTGATGGTCGACGCGGTGCCGGGCCTGCGCGCCGGGCACGATGCCGGCCGCTGGCCGACCGCCTGGCGGGCCGGCGCCGAGACCCTGGCGCTGCGCCGCCAGCTCGAGGCGATGCCCGACGGCGGCGTCTACGCGATCACGGTGCCCGAGGCGCCCTACCGCTGCCCGCCCGGGCCCTACGAGCGCGCCTGCCAGGTGGCGAGCTACTTCGCGCAGGCCAAGCCGCGCTCGAAGGTGCTGATCCTCGACGCCAACCCGGACGTCACCTCGAAGGCGGCGCTCTTCAAGGCCGTCTGGGCCCAGCGCTACCCGGGCCTCGTCGAGTACCGGCCGCAGCACCGCGTGCTGTCGGTGGCGCCGGCAGGCGGCGGCGGTGGCGGCGTGGTCGAGTTCGAGGTGCACGAACCGGTGCGTGCCGACGTGCTGAACCTGCTGCCGCCGATGCGTGCCGGTGCGCTGGCGGTGCAGGCCGGGCTGGCGAACGTCAATGCGCGCTGGTGCGGCGTCGACTTCCGGACCTTCGCCTCGCGCGTCGCGCCCGGCATCCACGTGATCGGCGACGCGATCCAGGCCGCGCCGCTGATGCCCAAGAGCGGCCACATGGCGAACGCCCATGCGAAGGTGGCGGCCGCGGCGATCGTCGCCGAGCTCGCCGGGCGCGAGCCCGACCCGGCACCGACGCTGACCAACACCTGCTACAGCTTCATCGACGCGACGGAAGTCATCCACGTCGCCAGCGTGCACGCCTACTCGGCGGCCGAGGCGACCTACCTGACGGTGCCGGGCTCGGGCGGCGTCTCGACCGGGCCGAGCGCGCTGGAGGGCCGTTACGCCTGGAACTGGGCGCATTCGATCTGGGCCGACCTGGGGCTGGCCTGATAGGGCGCCCCCGTGCTTGCTCCGTTCGCTGCCCCGCGAGGGGTGGCTCGACGCCTTCGACACGGCCGCCCGGCGCTGAGGGCCGGCCGGCCTCGCGGGCCGGCCGCGCGCCCGCGCCTCAGGCGTGGCCCATCACCGAGGCCGTGGCGACCAGTTCCTCGAACAGCGCCATCGAGGCCTGGCCCGAGACGCAGTAGGGGTCGAGCGTCGCCGTCTCGGAGTACTTCAGCAGCAGCGCCGGGTTGAGCCGCGAGACGTTGACGCGGCCCATCGACCAGCCGGCGAAGCGGCGCTCGGCGATGTCCTGGTAGCTCAGCAGCTCCACGTCGCGGTGCCGCGGGTCGGAGGCGATGCGGTGGTAGACGCGGCTCACCGCGCCGCGCCCGCCCTCGAGCACCTGCAGGAAGATGCCGCCCGAGAAGCACAGCGCGCCGGTGACGCCGCACCTCGGGTTGTTCGCCTGCGACTGGCGCAGGATCACGCTGAGCACCTCGGCGTCGGCGGGCTCGACGGCGCGGCTCGCATACATCAGTCGCACGAGCATGACGGCTCCTTGCCTAACGCGGCTTGTCGATCAGGGACAGGAATTCGCGGCGCAGGTTCGCGTCCTTCAGGAAGGCGCCGCGCATCACGCTGTTGGTCATCATCGACTCGTCGTCCTTCACGCCGCGCCAGTGCATGCAGAAGTGGTCGGCCTGCATCACGATCGCCAGGCCGTCGGGGCGCACGCGCTCCTGCAGTTCGTTGGCGAGCATCGTCACCGCCTCTTCCTGGATCTGGGGCCGGCTCATGATCCAGTCGCAGATGCGGGCGTACTTCGACAGGCCGATCAGGTTCGAATGCTCGTTCGGCAGCACGCCGATCCAGACCCGCCCGAGGATCGGGCACAGGTGGTGCGAGCAGGCGCTGCGCACCTTGACCGGGCCGACGATCATCAGCTCGTTCAGTCGCTCGACGTTCGGGAACTCGGTGACGCCCGGCATCTCGGCGTAGCGCCCGGCGAAGACCTCGGAGACGAACATCTTCGCCACCCGGCGCGCGGTGTCGTTGGTGTTGTGGTCGCTCTCGGTGTCGATCACCAGCGCGCGCAGCACCTCCTGCATGCGGCCGGCGACCTCCGCCTTCAGCTCTTCGAGCTCGCCTTCGCGGATGTACGCGGCGATGTTGTCGTTCGCATGGTGGCGCTGGCCGGCGGCGAGCAGGCGCCGGCGGATGCGCTCGGAGGCCGGGGCGTCGGCCGGGTTCTCGGGCGCGGGGCGGGCGTCCGGCGTCTTGAAGGGGGCCGGCATGGCGGTCGTCCTGTCGATGGTTCGCGTGCGGGAGGGCATTGTGACGGCTTGGTGCATGGCCCCACGGCGCGCCCGGATCGCGCGGCGGCAGGGCGGTGGCGGGTCCGGCCGGGCTGCTTGCACCTTGGGGGTCGAACACTACACTCGTCTGGACGGGTCCCGACGGCCCGCCGGGTCGCGGCCCCGGCTCCGCCGCGCAGGAGCGCCTCATGGCTCGAACCGGCCTGCTCTTTGCCTCTCTCTTCGCGCTGGCGGGCTGCGCCAGCCTCTTGCCACCGGGGACCGAAAGCGTGGTCGATCAGGCCAAGGGTGACCGCATCGAGCGCGCGGCCACCGTGACCGGCACGCGGGTCATCTGGGTGCGGATGCCGACCGTGCGCGTTGCCGAGGCCCCGCCGGGCGGCTGAGCACCCCGGGCACGCCCGACGGGCTGTGCGAACGGGGCAGCCCGGGCATCTTCGCGGCCACGGGCCGCGGCGATCGGCATGCCGCACACTGCGCCGCGCGGGCCGGTGGCGGCCCGGAGGCCGATCGTCTTCGTGTCCCCAGTGTCTCTTTCTAAAGCCTCCCCCCAGCCCTCCCACAGCCTGCCGCTCGCACGCCTGCTCGGCCATGCCGCCGACGCAGTGCAGTCGGTGCGGGCCGGCCGTTCGTTGACCGAGGTGCTCGCCGGCGTGCCCGAGGCGGCCCGTCCCGGCACCCAGGCGCTCGCCTTCCACGCGCTGCGCTGGCTCGGCGGCGCCCAGGCCGCGCGCGCGGTGATGGCGCCCAAGGCGCCGCCGCCGAACGTCGACGCGCTGCTCACCACCGCGCTCGCGCTGCTCTGGCCCGAGGCCGAGCCGCCGTATCCGGCGCACACCCTGGTCGACCAGGCGGTCACGCTGGTGCGCCAGCGCGCGCCGGCCGCCCAGGGCTTCGTCAACGCGGTGCTGCGGCGCTTCCTGCGCGAGCGCGACGCCGTCGTGCAGGCCGCGCAGCGCGACCCGGTCGCCGCCTTCCAGCACCCGGCCTGGTGGATCGACCGCGTACGGCACGACTGGCCCGCCCAGTGGCAGGCGCTGCTGCGTTCGGGCAACCAGCACCCGCCGATGTGGCTGCGCGTCAACGCGCGGCGCGGCGGGGCGCAGGCCTATGTCGACAAGCTCGCCGCGGCCGGCATCGAGGCGCGGGCGGCCGGCGGTCAGGCCGTCGTGCTCGCCCGCGCCCGGCCGGTCACGCAGCTGCCCGGCTTCGCTGAAGGCGAGGTCTCGGTGCAGGACCTCTCGGCCCAGCTCGCGGCGCCGCTGCTGCTCGGCGAAGGCGGCGCGCCCGAAGCGGCGCTGCCGCCCGGCGCGCGCGTGCTCGACGCCTGCGCCGCGCCGGGCGGCAAGACGGCGCACCTGCTCGAACGCGCCGAGCTGGACCTGCTTGCGCTCGACAGCGACGCCCGCCGCCTCGACCGCGTCGGTCAGACCCTGCAGCGCCTGGGGCTGCGGGCGACGCTGCGCGCGGCCGACGCCCGCCGGACGGCCGACTGGTGGGACGGGCGCCCTTTCGACGCGATCCTGGTCGACGCGCCCTGCAGCGGCTCGGGCGTGGTGCGCCGCCACCCGGACATCCGTTGGCTGCGTCGGGCCGACGACATCGCGGCGTTGGTGCGCGTCCAGGCCGAGCTGCTCGACGCGCTGTGGCCGACCCTGGCGCCCGGAGGGCGCCTGCTCTACGCGACCTGCTCGGTGTTCCGTGCCGAGGGCCAGGCGCAGATCGACGCTTTTTTGCAACGTCGTTCGGACGCCGGCCCCGTGGCGAGCCCGGTCGCGCCCGGCCATCTGCTGCCCCTCGCCGACAATGGCCCGCAAACGCCGGCGGTGACCGCTGGCGTCCCAGACCCGGCGCCAGGGGACGGATTCTTCTACGCGCTGCTCGAAAAGACCCGCTGACCCAAGCCCCGTGGCCCGCCTCGACAAGGCAAGACTGCAGCGGACGGGCCCGCGCCGCTCCGGTCGCGTCCCGCCGGGCGACGCCATGCCCGGGCGGCGTCGCTTTCTCGCCGGGCTCGGGCTGCTGGTGCTGGGCGGGGCCGGCGGCCCGTTCGCACCCGGCGCCGCCAGGGCGCAGGGCGCGCACCCGCCGCAGCTGACCGCCTTCGAGCTGCGCCGCGCCGCGGACGGCCTGCATCTGAGCTTCCAGACCCGCTTCGAGCTGCCGCGCGCGGTCGAGGATGCGCTGGTCAAGGGCGTGCCGCTCTATTTCGCGGCCGAGGCGCTGACCTACCGGTCGCGCTGGTACTGGCGCGATGCCCGCGTCGCGCGCGCCAGCCGCGTCTGGCGCCTGGCCTGGCAGCCGCTGACGCGCAGCTACCGCGTGAGCTTCGGCGGCCTGCACCAGACCTTCGAGACGCTGCCCGACGCGATGGCCGCGCTGCGCGGCGTCGGCGACTGGCGCATCGCCGACGCGACCCAGATCGAGGACGGCGTCGACTACGTCGAGTTCCGCTACCGGCTGGACACCGACGAGCTGCCCCGCCCGATGCAGATCGGCATGGTCGGGCAGGAAGACTGGGCGCTCGCGGTCGAGCGCATCGAGACGCTGAAATGACGCGCGGCGCCCGCTGGGGCTGGATCGTCGCGGCCGTCGCCGTCGCCGGCGCGGCGCTGGTGCTCGGCTACCTGCTGTCGGTGGCGACCGACAACCGCGAGCTGTTCGAGCGCCACTACGTCTGGCTGTTCTGGGTCAACGTCGCGATCGCCGGGCTGCTCGCCTTCGTGATCGGTCTGGCGGTGGTGCGCCTGACGAAGCGGCTGCGGCGCGGCAAGTTCGGCAGCCGCCTGCTCGCCAAGCTGGCCGGCATCTTCGCCCTCGTTGGCGTGCTGCCGGGCCTCTTGATCTACGGCGTCTCGTACAGCTTCGTCTCGCGCAGCATCGAGACCTGGTTCGACGTGCAGGTCGAGGGCGCGCTGGACGCCGGGCTCGACCTCGGCCGCGGCACGATCGACGCCTTCGTCGATGACCTGGCAGACAAGACGCGGCTCGCCGCCGAGCGGCTCGGCGAGGGCAGCGGCAACCCGCCGCCGCTGGTGCTCGAGCGGGTGCGAGAGCAGCTCTCGGCGCTCGAGGTGATCGTGCTCGACGGCAGCGGGCAGGTGCTGACGATGGTCGGCGGCAACGACTCGATCTCGCCGCAGCGGCCTTCGGCGGCGCTGCTGCGCCAGGCGCGCAGCAGCCGCGTCGCAAGCCAGCTCGAAGGCCTGGAGGACGACGCGAGCACCACCGGCGGCGTGCCGAACGCGCGCGCGCGGGCACTGGCGCCGATCCCCACCAGCGGCTTCACGCTCGAGCGCGAGGGCCGCTTCCTGATGGTCACGAAGCCGCTGCCGGGCCAGGTCGCGGCCAACGCGCTGGCGGTGCAGAAGGCCTACAGCGAATACCAGCAGCGCTCGTTCGCGCGCGACGCGCTGCGCCGCATGTACATCGGCACGCTGACCCTGGTGCTGGTGCTGTCGGTGTTCTGCGCGGTGCTGCTCGCGGTGCTGCTGGGCAACCAGCTCGCGCGGCCGCTGCTGCTGCTGGCCGAAGGCGTGCGCCAGGTGGCGCGCGGCGACCTGACGCGCAAGCAGGTCTTCGAGTCGCGCGACGAGCTGGGCGGGCTCACCCGCTCGTTCGCCGAGATGACCGACCAGCTCTCCGAGGCGCGCGAGCTCGCCCAACGCAGCCTGACCCAGCTCGAGCGCGCGCGCACGCGGCTGCAGACGATCCTAGACAACCTCAGCGCCGGGGTCATCGTGTTCGCGCACGACCGCCGGATCGAGATGGTCAATCCCGGGGCGACGCGCATCCTGCGCCTGCCGCTGTCCGCCTATGTGGGCCGCGGCCTGCAGGAGGTGCCGGGCCTGGCCGACTTCGAGCACGCGGTGCACCAGCGCTTCGAGCTGCACCGTGCGAGCCCCGAGGCGGGCGAGCGTGACCAGTGGCAGGACGCCTTCGAGCTGCAGACCGCCGCCGATCGCGACACGCTGACGCTGCTGGTGCGCGGCGCGGCGCTGCCCCAGCGCGCCCGCCTGCTCGTCTTCGACGACATCAGTGAAGTCGTCTCGGCGCAGCGCTCGGCCGCGTGGAGCGAGGTGGCGCGGCGCCTCGCGCACGAGATCAAGAACCCGCTGACGCCGATCCAGCTCTCGGCCGAGCGCCTCGAGCACCGGCTCGCGGCCAAGCTCGAGGGCAACGACCAGGCGATGCTGGTGCGTTCGGTGGCGACGATCGTCAATCAGGTGCAGGCGATGAAGCGGCTGGTCGACGAGTTCCGCGACTACGCGCGCCTGCCGGCGGCGCAGCTGCGGCCGCTCGACCTCAGTGCCCTCGTCGTCGAGGTGCTCGCGCTCTATGCCGGGCCGCAGGAAAGCGGCCGCCTGAGCGCCGACTGCGCCCCCGGCGTGCCGTGGATCGTCGGCGACGCGACCCAGCTGCGCCAGGTGATCCACAACCTGGTGCAGAACGGGCTCGACGCCGTCGCGGAACGCGCCGACGGCCACGTCAGCATCGCCACCGAGGCCGTGCATGGCGAAGCGGGCGACGTGCACGCGGTGCGGCTGAAGGTCAGCGACAACGGTCCGGGCTTTGCCGAGAAGGTGCTGAAGCGGGCCTTCGAGCCCTATGTGACGACAAAGTCGAAGGGCACCGGGCTCGGTCTGGCGGTGGTGCGCAAGATCGCCGACGAGCACGGTGCGCGGCTGCGCGTTGCCAACCTTGGGTCGGGCCGGCCGGACGACCCGGGGAACGGCGCGCAAGTTTCGCTATCATTTTCGAAGTTGGCTCCTCCGCAGGGCCTCCCCGGCGTTGCAGACGACGCTGCAGCCGAGCAGGCGCACTGACACTTCATGGCCACCATCCTCGTAGTCGACGACGAACTCGGCATCCGGGCGTTGCTCTCGGAAATCCTCAGCGACGAGGGTCACACGGTTGAACTGGCGGAGAACGCGGCCCAGGCCCGCGAATGCCGCGAGCGCATCCGGCCCGACCTCGTGCTGCTCGACATCTGGATGCCCGATGTCGACGGCATCACGCTGCTGAAGGAGTGGGGCGCGACCGGACAGCTGACGATGCCGATCGTGATGATGTCGGGGCACGGCACGATCGACACCGCGGTCGAGGCGATCAAGTTCGGCGCGATGGCCTTCCTCGAAAAACCGATCACCCTGCAGAAGCTGCTGCGCGCGGTCGAGCAGGCGCTGCAGCGCCCGGTGCCGCCGCCGAAGACGGCAGTGCCGATCGGCACCGCCGCCGGCAGCCTTGCGCCGCTGGTCACGCCGATGCGCTTCGACGGGGCGGCGCTGGCGCCGGCCGTGCTCGACGGCGTCTCGTTCCAGATGGCCGCGGTCACCGTGCCGGCGCCAGGCCTGCTCGGCCCGCAGTCGGAGCAGAGCTTCGAACTCGACCGGCCGCTGCGCGAAGCGCGCGACGCCTTCGAGAAGAGCTACTTCGAGTTCCATCTCGCGCGCGAGAACGGCAGCATGACCCGCGTGGCCGAGAAGACAGGCCTCGAGCGCACCCATCTGTACCGCAAGCTCAAGCAGCTCGGCGTCGACCTGACACGCAACCGGCGCGGCGGGGCGCTCTGAGGGCCGGCACAGCGCGCCCGGCGCCGGGCCTGTCGCCGCCCCCCTATAATCGCCGGCTCACGGCCAAGTAGCTCAGTTGGTAGAGCAGCGGATTGAAAATCCGCGTGTCGGTGGTTCGATTCCGCCCTTGGCCACCAAACATTGATCCGCAAGCGTGCGGTGTCATCCATAAAGCCCTAGAGATTCAACGCTCTGGGGCTTTTTTGTTGTCCGCATCGCTGCGCAATGAGCCGCGTGGCTTTCAGCGCTGCTGGGTGTTCGCCTCGCGTTCCAATCGCTGGAGCCGACGTTGCTCGGCTCGCTCTCGGGCGGCATCGGCTGTTGGCGAACTCGGCCAGGTGCCGATCATCACGCTGCGGTGCGTCCGGCCGTCACGATGATGTTCGCGGGTGATGCCGACGTATCGCCCGTCGGGCAAGACCAAGGTTGTGATCTCGATGCGCAGGAGGGGCACGGCGATGCTCCGATGTTGTGGTCGCGCGAGTCTCCGCCTCCGCATGCGGCCGTATGTGACCGGAGTCTGCCCGACCACGAACTTGCGCTCGCAGCACCGGGGCGAGCCCCGCCTGCCTCAGGCGCGCTGCACTTCCATCACCGCATGCGCCGTCGCCTGCTCGTAGACCCCCGGCATGCGTGCCGCGAGATGCAGCAAGATGCGCGGCGCCTGCGTCTTGACGACCCGCCGCAACGCGACGCCGGCGACGACGAGCGCGCCGCCGATCCACGGGTGTCCGGCGAGCGCCAGCGCGATGCCCGGGCCGATCAGCGCGATCGCCAGCGGCGTTGCATGGGTGCGGTGGGCGACGAAGGGCGCCGCGAGCTGCGGGTTGACGATGACCCGGAAGCGGCCGTGCGGCAGCCCGTTGCGGAACTCGTCGAATGGGATGAACTCCGCCCTGCCGCTCGCATCGTCGCTGCCGTTCATGGGCGCATTCTGGCGCCAGCGCGGGCGTGAGGGTCGACCCTCGCCGCAGGGGCCGCGGGCAGGCACAGAATGCGGCGCCGACCGTCGAGGTCGGCCAGAGCAAGGCGGACGGCCGGGCGACCCGATCGATCGAACGGGTCGCCGGCGCCGCGCCAGAGGAGACATCGATGCTGCGATTCGACACGGGACGCCTGCGCTTGCTGAGCCTCGCCCTTGCGGCCGTGCTCGCCGCCTGCGGCGGCGGCGACGACGGCGACGACAGTGCGCCGGGCAGCCTCGTCGAGGCGCCGGAGGCGGTCGGCAGCTACGCGCCGGCGGAGCTCGACCTGATCGCCGCGGCCAACGGGGTGGCGCCGCTCGTCGGCCCGGCGCGCTGCGGCGTGCAGGTGACCGCGCTCGACTACCGCACGCGCGGCCCGCGCGGCGAGGGGACGAACGCCTCGGCCGCGCTGCTGACACCCACCGGCGACAGCGCCTGCCTGGTCGAGCCGCCGCTCGTCGCCTATGCGCGCGGCACCGAGGTGCTGAAGACCCGGACGCTCGCCGACGCGCGCGACAGCGAGACCCTGCTGCTGGCGATGATGTTCGCGGCCCAGGGCTATGCGGTGGTCGCGACCGACTACCTGGGCTTCGCGAAGTCGCGCTTTGCCTACCACCCCTACCTGCACGCCGAGTCCGAGGCGACCAGCGTGCTCGACTCGGTGCGCGCCGCCCGCCGGGCGGCGGCCGAACTCGGCCAGCCGCTGTCGAGCAAGCTGCTGCTTGCCGGCTACTCGCAGGGCGGCCAGGCCTCGATGGCGGCGCATCGCGCCGCCGAACGCGACAACCCCGGCGAGTTCGCGGTCGCGGCCGGCGCCCACCTGGCCGGGCCGTACAACCTCTCGGGGATGATGCGCGCCGGCGTTGCCTTTGCCGGCGACCAGTTCTTCGTGCCCTTTCTCGTCACCGCGATGCAGAAGGTCTACGGCAACGTCTACACCAGCGCCGACCAGGCCTTCAAGGCGCCGTATGCCGCGACCATCGAGAACCTGCTGCCGAACCCCACGCTCACCTTCACCACGCTCGTGACCACCGGCGCGCTGCCCGGGGCCGCCGGCGAGACGCCCGCACAGATCCGCGCGGCCCTGATGCAGCCCGCGTTCCTCACGTCGGTGCAGACGGATGACAGCAACGGCCTCTATGTCGACGCCAAGGCGCAGGACCTGCTGGACTGGTCGCCGCGCGCGCCGCTGCTGATGTGCTCCGGCGCAGCCGACCCGACGGTGCCGAAGGCGCTGAACCAGGACGCCGCCAAGGCGGCCTTCGACGCCCGCGGCTTGGCGAACGTGACCTCGATCGATGTCGACCCGCAGATCCAGGCGGCCTTCGGGCCCGGGGGCGTCGCCCCGACCGATCCTTCGACGCCCGAATTCGCCACCTATTACGGCAACTACCACGGCGGCTACGCGCCGCCGTTCTGCCTGGCTGCGGCGCGGCAACTGTTCGACGCGGTGCGCTGAGGCGTCGGCGCCACGCCAGCGCGCGCCCGTGCGGCACGGCCGGGGTGCGCTGCGCCCCGGTGTCGCGCCGGTCGGCTAGGCTTGGCGTGGCGCGGCGGCATGGCACGCATCGTGATTCCCCGCCCCGCATCCCTTGCCGCCGGCGCGCACGGTCCGTCGGCCGGCCCTTTCCACGACGACCCCGGCATTCGAAGCACGGGCCCGCGGTCGGTTTCCGGAGCAATACATGAGCATCGAACGGATCGGCGTCATCGGCGCCGGCACCATGGGCAACGGCATCGCCCAGGTCTGCGCCCAGGCCGGGTTGACGGTGACGATGGTCGACGTCTCGGCCGAGGCCGTCGCGCGCGGCGTCGCGGCCCTGGGGTCGAGCCTCGACCGCCTGGTCAAGAAGGAGAAGCTGAGCCCCGCGCAGCGCGAGGAGGTGCTCGCCCGCGTCAAGGGCAGCACGTCCTACGACGACCTGAAGGACGCCGGCCTGGTGATCGAGGCGGCGACCGAGAACCTCGAGCTCAAGCTGCGCATCCTGCGCCAGATCGAGTCGCTGGTGCCGGCAGAGACGGTGATCGCGACCAACACCTCGTCGATCTCGATCACCCAGCTCGCCGCCGCGCTCGCGCAGCCGCAGCGCGTGATCGGGCTGCACTTCTTCAACCCGGTGCCGCTGATGGCGCTGCTGGAGGTGATCCGCGGTCTGCAGACCTCGGACACGACGCATGCGGCGGCGCTGGCCTTCGCGAAGGCGGTCGGCAAGACGCCGGTGTCGGTGAAGGACGCGCCGGGCTTCGTCGTCAACCGCATCCTGTGCCCGATGATCAACGAGGCGATCCTCGTGCTGCAGGAGGGCCTGGCCACGGCCGAGGACATCGACACCGGCATGCGGCTCGGCTGCAACCACCCGATCGGCCCGCTGGCGCTGGCCGACATGATCGGCCTGGACACGCTGCTGGCGGTGATGCGCGTGTTCCAGGACGGCTTCGGCGACCCGAAGTACCGCCCGGCGCTGCTGCTGAAGGACATGGTCGCGGCCGGCCGGCTGGGCCGCAAGACCGGACGCGGCTTCTACGACTACAGCTGACGGCGTCCGCCCGGCGCCGCGTTCAGGCGGCACCGCCGCGCAGGCTCACTCGATTTCGATCTTCGCGTCGGCCGCCACCTTGCGCCAGGTCTCGACCTCGGCCGCGGTGTGCTTCGCCAGGGCCTCGGGCGTGTAGTCGGCCGGGGGAAGCAGCTGGATGCCCTGTTCGCTCATCTTCTGCTGCCAGGCCTTGTCCTCCAGGGCCTTGGCGTAGGCCGCGTAGAGCTTCTGCACGATTTCCTTCGGCGTGCCCTTGGGCGCGTAGAGGCCGTACCAGGTCGTCGCCTCGAACCCGGGCAGCGTCATGTCGGCCAGCGGTGGCACGCCGGGGTACTGCGGCATCGGGCGGGTCGAGGTCAGCGCGATCGCGGTCAGGCGGCCACCGGCCACCTGGGGGAGCGCGGTGTTGGTCTGGTCGAACATCGCGTCGACCTGGCCGGCGATCAGGTCGTTCATCGCCGGCGCCACGCCCTTGTAGGGCACCGGCAGCACGTCGATGCCGGCCTTGGCCTCGAACATCGCGGCGATCAGGTGCGAGCTCGAACCCACTCCGGCGTTGCCGAAGTTCATCGTGCCCGGTTTGGCCTTCGCCGCGGCGATCAGCTCGCCCGCCGTCTTGTAGGGCGAGTTCTTCGGCACCAGCAGCACGAGCGGCGTGTCGGGAAAGCGGAACACCGCGTCGTAGCTCTTGACCGGGTCGTAGTTCAGGTTCTTGTACAGCGACGGCGCGGCGCCCATGTAACCGAGGTGGCCGACGAGGAAGGTGTAGCCGTCGGCCGGCGCGCGCGCCGTCTTGCCGGCACCGATCGTGCCGCCGGCGCCGCCGAGGTTCTCGATGATCACCTGCTGGCCGATCTGCTTGCCGACCTTGTCGGCGATGTCGCGGGCCATCGCGTCGGTCGGCCCGCCGGCGGAGAAGGGCACGACCCAGGTCAGCGGCTTGGTTGGCCAGCTCTGGGCCAGGGCAAAGGAGGTGGCGGCGCAGAGCGCGGCGGCGCAGAGGGTCCGGGCGAGGGAGGGACGGGCGAAGGTCATGGCAGTCTCCGGGGCAGTGTGGGGTGTCGGGAACGACGGGCACGGCGCAGCCGGCGGCCCGGCAGGCCGCCGCTGCCGCAGCGCGCGGCAGGGATCGGGAGCGGGGAAGGGGGGCGCTGGGGCCCGGCGTCAGGCCTGGATGGCGGCGGAGCGCTCGAGGGCCCGGTCGACCATCCGCGGCGCGAGGCCGAGGTAGTTCGCCGGGTCGGTCAGCCGCTCGATCGCGGCGCGGTCGAAGTGCTTGGTCACCGCCGGCAGCGCCAGCAGTGCCTCGGCCAGCGTGCCGCCCTGGGTGTTCACCGTGCGGCAGGCGTCGTAGACGATGTCGTGCGCCTGCTGACGGCCGGTGGAGGGCGCCAGGCCCATCATCACCGCCTCGGCGACGATCAGGCCGCGGCTGAGGCCGAGGTTCTCGCGCATGCGGGCCGTGTCGACGATCAGCCCGCCGAGCGCGAACCTGGCCTGGTGCAGCGCGCCCGCGGTGAGCACGAAGCTCTCGGGGATCGCGATCCACTCGGCATGCCAGGGGCCGGTCGCGCGCTCGAAGTCGTGGACCATCGCGTCGACCATCAGGCCGGCGTGCTGGCGCACCGCCTTCGCCGCGGCGAGCATCAGCTCACTCGAGATCGGGTTGCGCTTCTGCGGCATCGTGCTCGAGGCGCCGCGGCCCTTGACGAAGGGCTCGTAGACCTCGGCGAACTCGGTCGAGGCCATGATCATGATGTCGAGCGCGATCTTGCCGAGCGAGCCGGTGACCAGCGCCAGCAGGTTGACCGCCTCGGCGAAGCCGTCGCGCGCGACATGCCAGGTGGTGGCCGGCACGCCGAGCTTCAGCTCGTCGGCCAGCGCCGCCTGCACCTCGAAGCCCCGGTTGCCGTCGGCCGTGCCGAGCGAGGCCAGCGTGCCCGCCGCGCCGGCGAACTCGACCACCAGCACCCGCTCGCGCAGTTCGGCCAGGCGCTGCTGGTGGCGGTCGAACATGCCGAGCCAGATCGCGACCTTGTAGCCGAAGGTCACCGGCAGCGCCTGCTGCAGGTGGGTGCGGCCCGCCATCGGCGTGTCGCGGTGGGTCTTCGCCAGGTCGGCCAGGATGCCGCGCAGCGCGCGGATATCGTCGTCGACGATGTCCAGCGCCTCGCGCAGCTGCAGCACGTTGGCGGTGTCCATGATGTCCTGCGTCGTCGCGCCCCAGTGCACGTAGCGGCCGGCCTCGCCGCACATCTCGACCATCTGGTGCACCAGCGGCAGGATCGGGTAGCCGACGATGTCGGTCTCTTCGCGCAGGTGGTCGAAGTCGATCCGCTCGAGCCTCGATTCGCGGGCGATCACCTCGGCCGCCTCGGCCGGGATCACGCCGCAGCGCGCCTCGGCGCGCGCCAGCGCCACCTCGACCTCGAGATAGCGTCCGACGAGCGCGCGGTCGGAGAACACCTCGCGCATGCGCTGGGTGCCGAAGGCGTCGCGGAACAGGAGCGAGTCGATCACGGTGCTGGCCATTTGTGTCCTCGATATGTTTGACAAATATCGAACATATCTGTATGTTCGAACAAATGAAGTCTAATTTGTTCGAACATAAAGCCAACGAGGGTAAACCCTTGAGTGAATCATCGGGCCCGCCGGACCTCCCAGTCGCCAAGTTGCGCCACCCCGGATTCACCGCCGAGCTTGCAGCGGGCATCGCCGAGGGTCGCTGGCCGGTCGGCACGCTGCTGCCGACCGAGTTCGAGCTCTGCGAGCGCTACGGCCTGAGCCGCTACGCGGTGCGCAAGGCGCTCGACGAGCTGCAGGAACAGGGCTTGATCTCGCGCCGCAAGAACGTCGGCACGCGTGTCGAATCGGCCCGCCCGGTGGCCGCCGGCTTCACGCAGTCGCTCGCCACCGTCGACGAGCTGGCGCAGTTCGGCGCCGAGCATGTGCGCGTCGTGCGGGACGTGGGCGAGGTCGTGGCCGACCTCGTGCTCGCCAGGACGCTCGGCTGCCCGGGTGGCACGCGTTGGCTGCGCATTTCGAGCCTGCGCCTCGCCGGCGGGCCGCGGCCGAAGCCGATCTGCTGGACCGACGCCTATGTCGACCCTGCCTGCACCGAGATCGGCGCGCTGGCGCAGGCGGCGCCCGGCCGCTTGATCAGCTCATTGATCGAGGAGCACTACGGGCGCCGGATCGCGCGCATCCGGCAGGAGATCGCCGCCGTGCGCCTGCCCGAGGCGCTGGCCGGCGACCTGCACGCGGAAGCCGGATCACCGGCGCTGCGCCTGGTGCGGCGCTACCTCGACGCGGCCGATGCGGCCTTCGAGGTCACTGTCTCGATCCATCCGGCGGATCGCTTCACCTTCACGATGGAGCTGAACCGCGCGCGCGCATCAGGCGGGTGAGGCCCTCAGGAACCGCGCCGCGGTCGTGCAAGGCGCGTTTCGGCGGCGTCCGCCGATGGCGCGCCTGCAGCGCGCCCTGCATCGCTCAGGGCAGGCTGCGCTCGAAGTGCTCGACCACCGGCGGCTGGGCGAAGAACGATCCGACGATCGAGCGCCACTCGGTGAACAGCGGCGAGTTGCGGAACACCACCATGTGGTCGTCGAACGTCTCCCAGCGGATCAGCAGCAGGTACCGCTCGGGGGTCTCGATGCCGTGCTGCACCTCGTAGCCGAGGTAACCCGGCGACTTCGCGATCACCGTCTCGACGCCGCGCCTCAGCGCGGACTCGAACTCGGCCTGGCGGCCGGGCTGGATGCGGAGGTCGGCGTGCTCGAGGATCATGCGGGGCTCCTTTGGCGGGGTAGGGTCCGCGAGTGTGCGTCAGCGAGGGCGCCGAGGCGTTCCGGCCCGAGCCTCCTGTCTCGCCCGCGCGGACGCGGGTCGTCGTGGCGGCCGAATCCGCCTTCAGGCGCTCGCGTCGCGGATGAAGGCGCCGGCCGTGGCGATCAGCACCTCGGGCTGGTCGCGATGGGGCGAGTGTCCGCAGTGCGGCAACTCGAGCAACCGGGTGGCGGGTCGCCGGCGACGGATCACGCGGATCTGTTCCAGCGTGCCGTACTCGTCGTCCACGCCCTGCACCGCGAGCACCGGGCAGGCGATCGCGTCGAGCGCGGCCTCGATGTTCCAGTCCGCGAAAGCCGGGTCGAGCCAGGCACCGTTCCAGGCCCAGAAGGCCGAGTCGACGTCGTCGTGGTACTTCGCGAGGCGCTCGCGCAGGCCCTGCTCGCGATAGGCCACGCGCGCAGCGGCGATGCCGGTCAGGCTCACCTCTTCGACAAAGCAGTGCGGCGCCATCACCACGATGCCCTGCACGCGCGCCGGGTGCATCGCCGCGGCGAGCAGCGCGATCGAGCCGCCGTCGCTGTGGCCGAAGAGCCAGGCGCGCTCGACGCCGACGGCGTCGAGCAACGCCGGCAACACGTCGCGCGCCTCTCGATGCAGGTAGTCAGGGCGGAATGGCTCGTCGTGCGGGCGCGGCGTCGAGCGGCCGTAGGCGTATCGCGAATAGACGAGCCCGCGCAGCCCGTTCACCTCGCAGAATCGCTGCGGAAAGTCCTTCCACATCGCGACGCTGCCCAGGCCTTCGTGCAGGAAGACGACCGTCGTCGCCCCGGCCCGGGTCGGGCCGACCCAGGCCGTCTCGAGCCGCAGCGCGCGGCCCGCCGCCTCCATCGAGACAAAACCTTCCATGGGCCCTCGGCCGTCGGCCTCGGGCGGGGCGGTCGTCGTGCTCATCCCGTGCCCGTCCTCGCGCTTGCTCGCTCCGACGGACGGTAGCACTGGCAGTATGGCCATCCTCAGATCTTGCCGATCTCCAGCCACTCCGGGCTCGACTCGGTGATCTCGCCGCTGGTCGCGTCGACCTCGACACGCCAGTCGTGGCCCGAGGCCGGCTTGATGTCGAACTCGTAGACCACCCGGCCGTCGGACTCGATCTCGTACTCGACGCGTTCGACCGTCCCGGGGAACTTGGCGAGCGCGGTCGCCTTGGCGGCCTCTTCGCTGACCTTGACCTTCTCCTTGAAGCCCGGAGCGTCGGCGCTCGTCACGCGGGTCTCGGTTTCGGTGATCTTGCCGGTGACGCCGCTGCACTCGATGTCGTAGAGCTTGCCGTCGGCGCCCTCGATCTCGATCTCCCAGCTGGCAGCACCTTTCTCGGTCTTCAGCACCGCCTGCAGGATCTCGCCGGGGAACTTGGCGAGCACGGTCGGCCCGCAGCGCTCGATGCCGACGGCGACCTTCGGGAACTTTTCGGCCTTCTGGGCCCAGACGGGTGCGGCGGCCAGCGCAGCGAGGGAGATGGATAGCACGATAGGGCGCATGAAGTTTTCCTGTTGTGTTGAGGAATACCGAGCGTCGCACCTGAAAGTTAGGGAGTTTTTCCCGATTTGCGTCGTCGTGGGGCTCCGGCAGCCGTGGGTGGTGCATCGACGACACTTTCCATTCCAAGCAGCAGCCAGCATCCGCCGATGCGCTTCGCAGACTTCCACCCGGGCCTGGTGATCGAGCATGGGCCCTACCAGCTCGACGAGGCCTCGCTGCTGGCCTTCGCCCGCGAGCACGACCCCCAGTGGTTCCACACGGACCCCGGGCGCGCGGCGGCCGGCCGCTGGGGCGGGCTGATCGCGAGTGGCTGGCAGACCTGCGCGATCGCGATGCGTCTGGTCGTCGAGGCCGCCCTCGAAGGCTCGGAGTCCTTCGCCTCGCCGGGACTCGCCTACGTGCGCTGGCCGCAGCCCGTCCGCGCCGGCGACGAGCTGCGTCTGCGGGCGACGGTGCTCGAAGCGTGCCGCAGCGAGCGCCACGCGACGCTCGGCCTGCTGCGCTGGCGCTGGCAGCTCTTCAACCAGCACGGCGCCGAGGTGCTCGACCTCGAAGCCACGAGCCTGTTCGACCTGAAGCCGCGTTGATCCTGCGCCGCCGAGCGGCCGCGGCCGGGCGTCGATCGCGTCGCGCTCAGCGCGGGCCGACCGGCAGCGGCGACGGGGGCTTGATCTCCTCCAGGCAGATCATCGAGCGCACGTCGTCCACCCCGGGCACCTGCATCAGCACGTCGGTCAGGAATGCCGACAGGCTCTTCAGATCGTGAGCGACCACTTTCAAAAGATAGTCGCTGTCGCCTGACACGGTATGGCACTCGAGCACCGCTTCGAAGCCGCGGATCGTCGCCTCGAGCTCGCGCATGCGACCGAACTGGTCGCCGCGGACGTTCAGGCTGACGAAAGCCGTGACCGCGAGGCCGAGCGCCTCGGGCGCGAGTTGCGCGGCGTAGCCGCGGATCACGCCGCGCTCTTCCAGCGCGCGCACCCGGCGCAAACATTGCGGGGCCGAGAGGTGCACCTGAGCGGAGAGCTCGACGTTCGAGGCCCGGCCGTCAAGCTGGAGACCCTCAAGAATCCTGCGGTCAATCGCGTCAAGATCGTCGTTCATATGGAAGGACATCATATGTATGCACGATACATGCGCCAATTGGCGTGTTCTTGAAAGAATATGCAAACAAGTTTCTCTCCGGCACCTCTACAGTGCCAAACTACCGGATTCCCGATGGAGTGCGCATGAACAGCTTGCTAGAGGGCCATCCCGCCACCGCGGAACACATCGCATCGGCTTCTGCCGCGGCCACGGCGAGTGCAGCGGCGCGCCCGGCTGAGCTCGAGATGCGATACGGGGCGACCAACTACGACCCGCTGCCGGTGACCTTCGTGCGCGGCGAAGGCGCGCACCTCTGGGACGACCGCGGGCGGCGCTACCTGGACATGATGTCGGCCTACTCGGCCGTCAGCTTCGGTCACTCCAACCCGGTGCTGCTGAAGGCGCTGACCGAGCAGGCCCAGCGCCTCGCGGTGCTGTCGCGCTCGTTCCACACCGCCACGCTCGGCCCCTTCCTGAAGCGCATCTGCGAGGTCACGGGGATGGACCGCGCGCTGCCGATGAACACCGGCGCCGAGGCAGTCGAGACCGCGATCAAGGCGGCGCGCAAATGGGCCTACCAGGTCAAGCGGGTGCCGGACGGGCGGGCGCAGATCATCGTCGCGGCCGGCAACTTCGCGGGCCGCACGACGACGATCGTCGGCTTCTCGAGCGAGGCGCAGTACCGCGAGGGCTTCGGCCCCTTCGCACCCGGCTTCGTGCACGTGCCGTTCGGCGACGCGGCGGCGCTCGAGGATGCGATCACGCCGGACACCGCGGCCTTCCTGGTCGAGCCGGTGCAGGGCGAGGCCGGCATCGTCGTGCCGCCGCCCGGCTACCTGCGGCAGGTGCGCGAGATCTGCACGCGCCACAACGTGCTGATGATCTGCGACGAGGTGCAGACGGGGCTCGGCCGCACCGGCCGCGTGCTGGCCTGCGAGCACGAGGCCGTGCGCCCGGACGGCGTCACGCTGGGCAAGGCGCTCGGCGGCGGGCTGCTGGCGGTGAGCGCCTTCGCCGCGCGCGAGGACGTGCTCGGCGTGTTCCGCCCCGGCGATCACGGCAGCACCTTCGGCGGCAATCCGCTCGGTGCGGCGGTCGGCACGGCGGCGCTTGACCTGCTGATCGAGCAGAACTACTCGGCGCGCGCAGCTGAACTCGGCGAATACCTGCTGAAGCAGTTGAACGCGCTGAAGCACCCCGGCATCCGGGCGGTGCGCGGGCTCGGCCTGCTGGTCGGGGTCGACTTCCATCCGTCCTTTGCCGGTGCGCGCGAACTGTGCGAGCTATTGCTCGAAGAGGGCGCCGTGAGCAAGGACACCCACGGCACGGTGCTGCGCTTCGCACCGCCGCTGATCGTGACGCGCGAGCAGATCGACGAGGCGGTCGAGGCGCTGAAGCGCGCCCTCGCGCGCGCCGAGCGGCGCGGCTGAGGCTCTCGCGGCCGGCGCTGCCGCCGCCGCTGCTGCTGCGTCCCGGCCGGAGCCGAGGCACGGCCGGGTCCCGCGTCCTGGCGAGTGCTCCCGCCTACACCCTTTCGAGAACCACTGCGATGCCCTGGCCGACGCCGATGCACATCGTGCACAGCGCGTAGCGGCCCTTCGTGCGCTGCAGCTGATGGACCGCGGTGGTGACGAGCCGCGCGCCGCTGGCGCCCAGCGGGTGGCCGAGCGCGATCGCGCCGCCGTTCGGGTTGACGCGCGGGTCATCGTCGGCAAGGCCCAGGTCGCGCAGCACCGCGAGGCCCTGCGCGGCGAAGGCCTCGTTCAGCTCGATGACGTCGAGCTGCGCGAGCGTGAGGCCGGTCAGCTCGAGCACCTTGCGCGTCGCCGGCGCCGGGCCCATGCCCATGATGCGCGGCGCGACGCCGGCGGTGGCCATGCCGACGACGCGCGCGCGCGGCGTGAGACCATGCTTCGCGGCGCCGGCTTCGTCGGCCAGCAGCAGCGCGCAGGCGCCGTCGTTGACGCCCGAGGCGTTGCCCGCGGTCACGCTGCCGTCCGGCCGCACCACGCCCTTCAGCTTCGCCAGCGCTTCCAGGCTCGTCTCGCGCGGGTGCTCGTCCTTGGCGACCACCAGCGGCTCGCCCTTCTTCTGCGGCACGCTGACCGGCGTGATCTCGGTGTCGAAGAAGCCGGCCTTCTGTGCCGCCACCGCCTTCTGCTGCGAGGCGAGGGCCATCCGGTCCTGCGCCTCGCGCTCGATCTTGAAGTCGACGGCGACGTTCTCGGCGGTCTCGGGCATCGAGTCGACACCGTACTGCTGCTTCATCAGCTTGTTGACGAAGCGCCAGCCGATCGTCGTGTCCTGGACCGAGTTGGCGCGCGAGAACGCGCTCTCGGCCTTCGGCATCACGAAGGGCGCGCGGCTCATGCTCTCGACCCCGCCGGCGAGCATCAGGCTCGCCTCGCCCGCCTTGATCGCGCGCGCGGCGGTGCCCACCGCGTCCATGCCCGAACCGCAGAGGCGGTTGACCGTCGAGCCGGGCAGCTCGACCGGCAGCCCGGCGAGCAGGCTCGACATGCGCGCGACGTTGCGGTTGTCCTCGCCGGCCTGGTTGGCGCAGCCGTAGATCACGTCGGTGACGGCGGCCCAGTCGACTTCACGATGGCGCGCCATCAGGGCGGCCAGCGGCACCGCGCCGAGGTCGTCGGCGCGCACCGACGAGAGGGCGCCGCCGTAGCGGCCGAAGGGCGTGCGGATCGCATCGCAGATGAAGGCCTGGCGAGAGGTCATGGGTCTGTCTCCGGGTAGGGGTCAGTCGAGCGAGACGTTGGCCGACTTGATGATCTTTTCGAAGCGCGCCGACTCGCTGGCGATGAAGCGCTTGAACTCGGGCGCGCCGATCGGGAAGGGCTCGTAGCCGAAGGCCTCGTACCGGGTCTTGATGTCGGGCTCGGCGAGCGCCTTCTCGATGTCGCCGCGGATCTTCGCCAGGCGCTCCGGCGGCAGGCCTGGCGGCGCGGCGATCGCCGTCCAGCCGATGACGTCGAAGTTCGCCGGCCCGCCCGACTCCCCGACCGTCGGCACGTCGGGGAAGGCAGGCAGGCGCTTCGAGCCGGTCACCGCGAGGTAGCGCAGCTTGCTGGCGCGATAGAGCGCGCCCGAGGTGCCGCTGCTGCCGAGCGCGAACGAGAGCTCCCCGTTGGCGACGCCGGTGTAGAGCTGCGAGGTCTCCTTGTAGATCACGTGCTCCATCTGCGTGCCGGTGATCGACTCGAACTGCTCCGAACCCAGGTGCACCGGGTTGCCGATCGACCAGGAGCCGTAGTTCAGCTGCCCCGGGTGGGCCTTCGCGTCGGCGATCAGATCGCCGACGGTCTTGTAGGGGCTGCTCGTCGCGACGGCGAAGAAGAACTGGGTCTTGAACTGCGGCAGTACCAGCTCGAAGTCCTTCTGCGCGTCGTAGGGCAGCTTCTTGAACAGGTGCGGGTAGGCGACGAGGTGCACGTTGTCGAGCTGGATCAGGTCGTAGCCCGACTTGTCGCCGCGCTTGAAGGCGTCGATCGCGATGAAGCCGTTGGCGCCCGGCTTGTTCTCGATGACGACCGGCTGGCCCCACAGGCGCTGCAGCTTCTCGGCGAGCAGCCGGGTCACGGCCTCGGGGCCGGCCCCGGCGGGGAAGGGCGTCAGGATGCGCACCGGCTTGTTCGGGAAGTCGTCGGCGGCCTGCGCGGCGCCAGCGGCGAGGCCGAAGCCCACCGCGAGCAGGGAGGCGCCGGCGGCGCGGCGGGTGAGGGTCTTCATCGTGGGTCTCCTTGGCTTGTCGCGGGGCGCGCCGGCCGGCTCAGGCGGCGGGCTTCAGCGGCACGCCGGTGCGCTGTTGCAACTCGTCGAACGAGATGCCTTCGGCGCGCTCGATCACGACCACGCCCTCGGGCGTGATCTCGAGCACCGCGAGGTCGGTGTAGATGCGGCTCACGCAGCCGATGCCGGTCAGCGGGTAGGTGCAGGCGGGGACGATCTTGCTTTCGCCGCTCTTCGTGGTGTGCTCCATCATCACGAAGGTCTTCTTGGCGCCGATCGCCAGGTCCATCGCACCGCCGACCGCGGGGATCGCGTCGAAGGCGCCGGTGTGCCAGTTGGCGAGATCGCCGCTGCCGGAGACCTGGAAGGCGCCGAGCACGCAGAAGTCGAGATGGCCGCCGCGCATCATCGCGAAGCTGTCGGCGTGGTGGAAGAAGCTGCCGCCGGCGAGCAGCGTCACCGGCTGCTTGCCGGCGTTGATCAGGTCGTAGTCCTCGCTGCCCTTGGCCGGGGCCGGGCCCATGCCGATGACGCCGTTCTCGCTGTGCAGCACCACCTCGCGGTCGGGCGGCAGGTGGTTGGCCACCAGCGTCGGCAGGCCGATGCCGAGGTTGACGACGGCGCCGTCGGGGATGTCCTGCGCGACGCGGGCGGCCATCTGGTCGCGGGTCCATTTGCCTGTGGCGGGCTTGGTGGTCGTGGAGGTCGCGGTCATGGTGGTCTCCTGTCGTGTCCTGTATAGAGAGTGCGCGGGACGCGGCGGCTGACGCGGATCGATCCGGCCCGGCGCCTCGCCGTTCGGTCCGGCTCGATGCCGGCCGCGGAGATGACGCGGCCCACTTCGTCGATTCGGCCTACATCAGGGCCGCGGCATCGGCCCCGTTGCCGCCGAGCGGCTGCGCGCCCTCGCCCTGGAAGGCGTCGAGCAGCGCGGGCGCCTTGCGCGGCCTCGATGCGCACCGGGCCCTCAGGCCGCGGCCTTGAAGCCGCCCGCGGTCGTCGCGGTGCGGGCGACCTGGACGAGGCGCTGCACGAAGATCCCGGGCGTGACCACCGCCTCCGGGTCGAGCGTGCCGAGCTCGACCACCTCGTGTACGGTCGCGATCGTTGTCTTCGCGGCCATCGCCATCACCGGGCCGAAGTTGCGCGCGGTCATGCGGTAGGTCAGGTTGCCCCAGCGGTCGCCGCGCTCGGCCTTGATCAGCGCGTAGTCGGCGTGGATCGGCGCCTCGAGCACGTACATGCGGCCGCCGATCTCGCGCGTCTCCTTGCCCTTGGCGAGCTCGGTGCCGTAGCCGGTCGGCGTGAAGAAGCCGCCGATGCCGGCGCCGGCAGCGCGGATGCGCTCGGCGAGGTTGCCCTGCGGGACGAGTTCGAGCTCGATCTGGCCGCTGCGGTACAGGGCGTCGAAGTGGTGGCTGTCGGCCTGGCGCGGGAAGCTGCAGACGATCTTGCGCACGCGCTTCTTCGCCAGCAGCGCCGCCAGGCCGATGTCGCCGTTGCCGGCGTTGTTGTTGACGATCACCAGATCGCGCGCGCCTTGCTCGATCAGCGCGTCGATCAGCTCGTTGGGCAGGCCGGCGGTGCCGAAGCCGCCGATCATCACCGTGGCGCCGTCGGGCACGTCGCGCAGGGCTTCGGCGGGCGAGGAGGAGATCTTGTCGATCATGGGTGTCTCCGGTGGATGTGCCGCGAGTCGGACTCATGAAGCCCGCCGGTAAATGTTCTTTAATAGAACTACAGTTCCTTAATAGAACTTTGAGCGAACTATAGCGTCTCTTGCTGGCGCTTAGCCAGGTTTTTTCGTCGTGCTTGCGCTTCGCAAGGGTTCCAGCGCGGCAGGAATGCCTGCTGTGAGGGCTCCGCCGGCAGCCGGGCGATTCAAGCCGCCGAGCGTCGCTGCCGAAAACTGAGCACCGGCCGCACCCTCTCCTGGGGCGGTGGCAGCCCTATGAACCAGATCAGCTCCGATCCGCACGTCGACATCCAGAACCTCAAGGTCGGGATGTTTGTGCATCTCGACCTGGGCTGGATGTCCCATCCCTTCCCGCGTGGCAGCTTCAAGATTTCCGACCCCGGGCAGATCGAGACGATCCGCACGCTCGGCCTGAAGCGCCTTCGCTGGTCGCCCGAGAAGAGCGACCTCGACGAATCGGCCGCCGGCGCGATGCCTGGCCAAGGCGTCGGGCTGCACACCTGGACCGGCGCCGAGGCCGATGCGCAGCGACTGGCCGCCGAGAGCGCGCCGACCGGGGACGTCACCGCCAGCCCCCCCGCCGACGCGTCCACGCGCCGCCGCAGCGCGGTCGCCGAGCAACGCGAGGCCCGGCGCGAGTGCGAGCGTCGCTTCACCGAGGCGAGCGGTCGCCTGCGCCAGGCGCTCTACCTCACCGCCACCCAGCCGGAGCAGGCCGGCGACCAGACCGAGGCGCTGACGCGCGATGTCGTCGAGAAACTGCTCGGCGACCGCGAGATGTCGATCCGGTTGCTCAGCGAGTCGTCGAACGACCGCAGTTCGCTGCACGCGATGAACGTCGCGGTGATCTCGCTGCTGCTCGGGCGCGCGGTCGGCCTCGGCGAGGAAGAACTGCTGGACATCGGCGTCGGCGCCCTGTTGCACGACATCGGCAAGCTCGCGCTGCCCGAGCGTGTGCGCCACCGCGAAGACCACTTCACGACGTCCGAGCTCGACTTCTACCAGAGCCACGTCGCCCAGGGCGTGTCGGCTGGGCGCCGGATGCGCCTGCGCCCCGGCGCCCTGCTGGTGATCGGCCAGCATCACGAGCATGCGGACGGCAGCGGCTTCCCGCAGCGCCTGCAGGGCGACCGCCTGACGACGGCCACCAAGATCGTCGCGCTCGTCAACCGCTACGACAACCTGTGCAATCCGGCGCTGCCCTCGCGGGCGTTGACGCCGCACGAGGCGCTGTCGCTGCTCTTCGCCCAGGGCCGGCACAAGTTCGACGCCGCGATCATGGGCTCGTTCATCAAGATGATGGGCGTCTACCCGCCGGGCTCGACGGTGCAGCTCACCGACGACCGCTACGGCCTTGTCACCGCGGTCAGCTCGCACCGGCCCCTGAAGCCGCGCGTGCTGGTCCACGATCCGAGCGTGCCGGCGGAAGAGGCACTGATCATCGACCTCGAGACATTGCCCGGCGTCGGCATCCGCCGCAGCCTGAAGCCGAGCCAGTTGCCGCGCGCGGTGCTGGAAGCCCTGACGCCGCGCGAGCGCGTCGTGTACTTCTTCGAGCCGGCGGTGTCCCTGCGCTCGGAGGAGACCCCCGCGTGAAGCGCGACGTGTTGCGGATCGAGGCGCCGGGCGGCCCGTCGTCGGCCCACGCGGTGTTCGACGCGCTCGACGCCGAGGCCTCGTTCGAGGACGTGACGGCGCTGATCGACACCCTGCTCGAAGCCGTCTGGATCGTCGACGGCCCGACGCTCGGCATCGTCTGCGCCAACCGCGCCGCCGGCAGCCTGTTCGGCCTCCCGCGCGAGACGCTGCGCGGGCGCGACGTCACCTCGCTGGCCGCAACGCCGGAGGAACTGCTGTTCTGGTCCGACGTGGCCGCCGGCATCTGCGAGCCGATCCATTCCGAAAGCCATGTGCGCCGCTTCGACGGCACCCTGGTGCCGGTCAACCGCCGCGTCACGCCGCTCGCCGGCTCCGGCGGCACGCGCTTCGTCGTCGCGATGCAGGACCGCAGCGAGCAGCGCCGCGGCGAGGAAGAGCGCGAGACGCTGCTGTCCGAGCTGCGCGCCACGCTCGAGTCGACCGCCGACGGCATCCTGGTGCTCGACCTGGCCGGTCGGATCCGCGCCTTCAACCAGCGCTTCGCTTCGATGTGGGGCCTGCCGGAAGACCTGCTGGTGCAGCGCGACGACTCGGCGATCACCGCCTGGATGCGGCGCAGCGTGACCGACCCCGAGGCCTACCTCCTGCGCCTGGAAGTGATCGCCGAGGCGACGCTGCTGCAGGCGAGCGACGTGATCCGGTTGCACGGCGGGCGCGTGCTCGAACGCATGACGCTGCCGCAGTGCAGCCGCGGGCGGCCGATCGGCCGCGTGTACTCGTTCCGCGACATCACCGACCACCTCGCGGCCAACCAGCGCATCGAGGAGCTGTCGCAGACCGACGGCCTCACGCGCTTGCCGAACCGCACGGTGCTGGCGCACCGCTTCGACTACGCGCTGGCGATGACGCGTCGCGAGGGCACGCCGTTCGCGACCCTGCTGCTCGACGTCGACCGCTTCAAGCACCTGAACGACACCTTCGGCCAGGACTTCGGCGACCGCGTGCTGTTCGAGGTCGCCGAGCGCCTGCGCGGCTCCGTGCGCCAGGTCGACACGCTCGCCCGTCTCGGCGGCGACCAGTTCGTCGTGCTGGTGCATGCGGCCGACAGCGCCGGCGCCGAGGTGGCCGCGCGCCGCATCATGGAGGCGATCAACCGGCCCTTCATGCTCGACGGCCTGACCTTCACCGTCACCTGCAGCATCGGCATCGCGCTGCATCCGGGCGACGGCACGTCGATGGACGACCTGATCCGCCATGCCGGCGACGCCATGCATCGCGTGAAGGGCGCAGGCCGCGCGCACTACCGCTTCCACCTCGCGCGCCCCGACGTCGACCTGCGCGCGCAGATCCGCCTCGACCACGCGATGCGCCAGGGGCTCGCGCGCGGCGACTTCCGCCTGCACTTCCAGCCGCAGTACGGCGTCGACGGCGAACTGCTCGGCGCCGAGGCGCTGCTGCGCTGGAACGACCGCGAGTTCGGCGAGGTGCCGCCCGGCCGCTTCATCCCCGTCGCCGAGGAGAGCGGCTTCATCGTGACGCTCGGTCAGTGGGTGCTCGACCAGGCGGTGCGCCAGTCGGCCGCCTGGCGGCGTGCCGGACACGAAGTGCCGGTGGCCGTCAACGTCTCGGCGCTGCAGTTCCAGCAGCACGACTTCGTCTCCGTCGTCGACGCCGCGCTGCGTGCCTCGGGGCTGGAGCCGCACCTGCTGGAGCTCGAGCTGACCGAGTCGATCCTGGTGCATGACGCGACCGAGGCCTTGGCGCGGCTGCAGGCGCTGGCCGACCTCGGCGTGTGCCTGGCGATCGACGACTTCGGCACCGGCTACTCGAGCCTCGCCTACCTGAAGCGCTTCCCGATCCAGCGCCTCAAGCTCGACCGCACCTTCGTCAGCGGCCTGCCCTACGACGAGAGCGACGCCGCCATCACCACCGCCGTGGTCAGCATGGCGCGGGCGCTGAAGCTGAAGGTCATCGCGGAAGGGGTCGAGACCGCCGAACAGCGCGACTTCCTGCGCGAGGTCGGTTGCGACCAGTACCAGGGTTACCTGTTCTCTCCCCCCCTGCCGGTGGAGACCTTCGAGCGCGCCATGCTGTCTGCGGGCGGCAGCAGCCACCTGAGCGCAGCCGCCTGAAGCGCCCCAGCCCGGGCTCTGAGGCGTAGTCGCACGCCCTCGTCGCAGGCGGGCTTTGCCGCCGCAATCACCCGGCCGCGGCCCAGATTCCGTAAAGTTGGGCGCATGAGCCCCGTCGAAGGCCTGCTGGAGCGCCGACTCGCGGCGCTCGACGCGCCGCTTGCGTTGGTGCTGCCTGGTGGCCGCCGTCTCGGCGCCCCGCCGCCGGCGGCCAAGGTCACCCTGACGCTGCGTGAAGCGGCGCCGCTGCTGCACCTGGCTACGGGCGAGGTGGGCCGCGTGGCACAGGCGGTCGTCGAAGGGCGGCTCGACCTCGACGGCCCGATGCGCGAGGTGATGCGCGTGGCCGCCCAGCTGATCACGCGCGACCCCACGCAGGTCTCCCAGCCGCCGCCGCTGCGCTGGTGGCGCGAGCTGCTGCGCCGTGGCCGCTCGCGCATCGGCCATGCGATACAGCGCGACGCGAAGCAGATCCAGTTCCACTACGACGTCTCCGACGACTTCTACGCCCTCTGGCTCGACCCGCGGCGGGTCTACTCCTGCGCCTACTTCCGCGACGACGCGATGAGCCTCGCGCAGGCGCAGGAGGCCAAGCTCGACCACATCTGCCGCAAGCTGCGCCTGCAGCCGGGTGAGCGCTTCCTCGATGTCGGCGCCGGCTGGGGGGGGCTGCTGATGTGGGCCGCCGAGCACTACGGCGTGCGCGGCCACGGCGTCACCTTGTCGCGCAACCAGCATGCGCACGTGCAGCGCCTGATCGACGAGAAGGGGCTCGCCGGACGGGTCGCGATCGAGCTGCGCGACTACCGGCACCTGCCCGACGACGCCCCCTGGGACAAGATCGCCTCGGTCGGCATGTTCGAGCACGTCGGCCTGGCCCAGCTGCCCGGCTACTTCCGCAAGCTCTGGCGCCTGCTGCGTCCGGGCGGCCTGCTGATGAACCACGGCATCACGGCGGCCGGCACCCGCAATGCGCAGCTCGGCGCGGGCATGGGCGACTTCATCGAGCGCTACATCTTCCCGGGCGGCGAGCTGCTGCACGTCTCGCACGTGCTCGAGGTGATGGCCGAGGCCGGCCTCGAGCCGCTCGACATCGAGAACCTGCGGCCGCACTACGCCCGCACGCTCTGGGCCTGGTCGGACGCGCTCGAGGCGCAGCTCGATGCCGCGCGCCGCCTGACGAGCGAGGCGGTGCTGCGTGCCTACCGCCTCTACCTCGCCGGCAGCGCGATGTGCTTCGAGCAGGGCTGGATCTCGCTCAACCAGATGCTCGCCGCGCGGCCCGACGGCGAGGTCGAGGCGCGCCCGGAGACGCCCGCGCTGAGGGGCGCACAATCGGCCTATCCGTTCAATCGCAGCTACATGTACCGGTCATGATCTACAAGTTCAAATCGAAGGCCGCGGGCGACGTGATCATGCTTGCCGACAGCGGCGACCAGGTGCTGCGCGCGGTCGGCCGCGAGCCGGCACCGAAGGGCATCTTCGAGGTGGCCGCGATGGGCGGGCTGATCACTGCCCTCGAGCAGGCGATCGCCGCCGAGGAGGCCGAGCGCGCCGAGCTGGAGGCGAAGGCCAAGGCCGAAGGCGGGGTGTTGCCCGCGCCCGGCATCGGCCTGCGCCAGCGGGCCTGGCCGCTGGTCGAGATGCTCAGGCGCGCCCAGGCGGCGGGCGAGCCGATCGTCTGGGGCGTGTGAGCGGCCGCAGGGCGGCAGGACCACGAGCGACACGACTACGAGAGGAGCCAGACCGATGAAACTGCGCAGCCAGAGCTGGACCAACGGCGACCGCATTCCCGCGCGCTACGCCGCCGGCAAGCCCGACGCGGCGCATACCGTGACCTTCTCCGACAACGTCAACCCGCACTTCGTCTGGGACGACGTGCCGGCGGGCACGCGCTCGTTCGTGCTGATCTGCCACGACTTCGACGTCCCGAGCAAGGGCGACGACGTCAACCAGCCCGACCGCGAGGTGCCGAGCGACCTGCCGCGCGTGGACTTCTATCACTGGGTGATGGTCGACATCCCCGCCAGCGTGCGCGAGATCGCCGAGGGCCGTTTCAGCAACGGCTTCACCCCGCGCGGCAAGGCCGGCCCGGCGGTCGAGGTCGAAGGCTTCGCCGGCGCGCGCCACGGCCTGAACGACTACACCGGCTGGTTCGCCGGCGACGCGACGAACGGCGGCCGCTACTTCGGCTACGACGGCCCGTTCCCGCCGTTCAACGACTCGCTCGTGCACCACTACGTGTTCACGCTCTACGCGGTGTCGGTCGAGCGCCTGCCGCTCGAGGGCGACTTCGGCGGCAACGAGGTACGGCAGGCGATCGCCGGCAAGGTGCTCGGCGAGGCGACCTACTCCGGGACCTACACGCTCAACCCGCGCCTGCTCGGCTGATGCGCGTCACGGGCGACGAACCGCACCAGGCGGCGCCCGGCGCCGCGCCCTGGCCCGAACCGACCCGCGTGCTGGCGATCCGCCACGGCGAGACCGCCTGGAACGTCGACAGCCGCATCCAGGGCCAGCTCGACATC
The DNA here is from genome assembly GCA_035911095.1 of Ideonella sp. GTDB lineage: Bacteria > Pseudomonadota > Gammaproteobacteria > Burkholderiales > Burkholderiaceae_C > JAMHWF01. Next base: position 166,954 of record JAMHWF010000005.1, read on the forward strand.
CCGCTCAACGACAAGGGCCGCTGGCAGGCGCGCCGCATGGCGGCCGCGCTGGCCGACGAGCCGCTCGAGGCGATCTATGCGAGCGACCTCGCGCGCGCCTTCGAGACGGCCACGGCGCTGTCGGCGGCCACCGGGGTCGCGGTGCGCGGCGAGCCCGGGCTGCGCGAGCGTGCCTTCGGCCACTTCGAGGGCCAGACCTTCGCCGAGATCGAGCAGCGCTGGCCCGAGCTCTCGCTGCGCTGGCGGCGCCGGGAGCCCGACTTCGGCCCGGTGGGCGGCGAGACCCTGCAGGCCTTCTTCGACCGGGTCGCGGCCACCGCGCGCCGGCTGGTGGCCGGCCACGCGGGCGGCACGATCGCGCTCGTGGCGCACGGCGGCGTGCTCGACTGCCTCTACCGCCTCGCCGCGCGCGTCGAGCTGAACGCCTCGCGCACCTGGCAGCTCGGCAACGCCAGCATCAACCGCCTGCTCTATACGCCCGACGGCTTCACCCTCGTCGGCTGGAGCGACACCTCGCACCTCGACGGCGCATCGATGGACGACGGGGTCGAGAGATGAGCGTGGCCCGCCGATGAGCCGCACGCTGCCGCGCCCGGGAGAAGGCGTCGACGCCGTCGACACGCCGGCGCTGGTGGTGGACCTCGACGCGATGGACCGCAACCTGCAGCGCATGGCCGGCTTCGCCGCCGCGCGCGGCCTGCGCCTGCGCCCGCACGCCAAGATGCACAAGTGCGCCGAGATCGCACGGCGCCAGATCGCCGCCGGCGCGGTCGGCGTGTGCGTGCAGAAGCTCGAGGAGGCTCTCGCGCTCGCCGCCGGGGGCATCGACGACATCTATATCAGCAATGAGATCGTCGCCCCGGCCAAGCTCGAGCGCCTGGCCGCGCTGGCGACACGCATCCGCATCGCGATCGCGGTCGACAGCCCGCTCGGCATCGAGCGCCTGGCCGCGGCGCTAAGCGCGGCGGGCAGCACCGCCGACGTTTTCGTCGAGGCCGACATCGGCCAGGGGCGCTGCGGCGTGCCGCCTTCGCAGGCCGGCGCGCTGGCGCGCCAGGTGGTGGCCCACGGCCTGCGCCTGGGCGGCCTTCAGGCCTACCACGGCGGCGTCCAGCACCTGCGCGACGCAGCCGCGCGCGAGGCCGCGCTGCGCCATGCGATCGGCCTCGCACGGGCGGCCCAGGCCTCGATCACCGCCGCCGGCCTCGACTGCCCGCTCGTCACCGGCGCCGGCACCGGCAGCTTCGTGCACGAGGCGGCCAGCGGCCTCTACGGCGAGCTGCAGGCCGGCAGCTACCTCTTCCTCGACCGCGACTACGCCGACAACGAGCCGACGCCGCAGGCCCCGGTGTTCGAGCCGGCCTTGTTCATCAAGGCTCAGGTGATGAGCCGCGGCGAGGCGCACGCGGTGATCGACGCCGGCCACAAGTCGCACGCGCTCGACAGCGGTCCGCCGCGGGTGCATGGCCGCGAGCTCGTCTGGCACAACGGCGGCGACGAGCACGGGCTGCTGACGCGGCCGCCCGCCGGGGCCCCGCGCGCGGCCGCGGCGCCGGCGACCCTGCCGGCGCTCGGCGAGACGGTCTGGCTGATGCCCGGCCATTGCGACCCGACGGTCAACCTGCACGACCACTACGTCGTGCTGCGCGGGGGCCTCGAGCGTGGCGTCGTCGAGGCCGTCTGGCCGATCGACGGGCGCGGCGCGCTCGGCTGAGGGCCGACCCCGACCTCGACCTCGACCGCCGCGGTGGCCCGCAGGGCTGCCGGTGACCGGCCCGACCCCGATCCCCACTTGCCGCGGCGGTGACCCCGTTCCAAGCGGCCGCGCCTCCCCGCGCGCCGGGCGCGGGCGCCGCGTCGCTCGCAAGCGGCCCCGCACCGCGCTGACGTGACCCATTGCCTGCCCGCCGGCAAGGCGGCGCACAGACGCGGGCGGCGTGAAGTAAGCGCGTGAGCGTTCGCACGGACCCTGGTGGGCGGGCCGGGCGCCCGGCGACAGCTGCCGAAATGGCCGTTGAAACTGGCTCACCTCCATCGATGGCGGCGGTTGGTTAGGCAAAAAGATCCTCACCCCGGGGCTTTGGCCCGTGCGAGCGGCAGGTGGCGTCGACCACCGGCCTCCGGCACGGCGCAGGGCTACTGAGAAGAACGCCTCCGCCAATAACAACCTGAGCACGCATGCGCCTTCGTCACCCCTCCAAGCTCACGCACGTCCTCGAACCCTCCAGACCCGCCCTGCGCCGCTGTCAGCCGCTGATCCTCGCGGCCGCCCTGCTGTCGGCGCTGCCCACCGCCTGGTCGCAGGCACTGCCGCCGCAGCTGCCTTCCGCCGCGGAGCCGGGGCGCGAGCCCCTTCGCCCGCCGCAGCCGCTGCCGCAGGGCAGCGTCCCGCCGGTGTCGGTGCCGCAAGGCACGGTGACCCGCGCGCCGGCCGGCGCCGACCAGCTCCAGTTCACGCTGACGCGGGTCGACGTGAGCGGCGCCACCGCCTACACGGAAGCCGCGCTGCGCCCGCTCTACGCCGACCTGCTGGGCCGCGCGATCAGCGTCGCGCGGGCCTTCGAGGTGGCCGGGGCGATCGAGCGGCGCTACCGCTCCGAGGGCTACGTCACCACGCGCGTGCTCGTGCCCGAGCAGACGATCGCGGACGGGGTGTTCCGCATCCAGGTCATCGAAGGCTTCATCAGCGAGATCGTGATCGACGACCAGGTCGGTCGCGCTCGCGTCGCGGTCGAGCGCCTGCTGGCCTCGCTGCGCGGCGCCAAGCCGGTCAACGTCGCCGAGATCGAGCGGCGCCTGCTGATCGCCAACGACCTCGCCGGGCTCACCGTGCGCGCCACGCTCGAGCCCTCGCTCACCGAGCAGGGCGGCTCGACGCTGGTCGTCAGCACGGCCCGGCTGGCGCGCGAAGGCAGCGCCACGCTCACCAACCGCATCTCGCCCTACCTCGGCAGCGCCGAAGTCGGCGCGACGCTCGCCTTCAATGCGGTGGGTGAACGCGCCGACCGCATCCGCCTCGGCGCGCGCAGCTCGCTGCCGCTGGGCGGCAGCGCCAGCATCACCGGCGGCTGGGACGCGCTGGTGGCCGACAACGGCAGCACGCTCGGCCTGTCGGCCACCTACAGCCGCTCGAAGCCCGGCCGCGAACTCGACCCGCTGAACGTGCGCAGCAACGTCAGCGCGGCCGAAGGCACGCTGGCCTACCCGCTGGTCCGCTCTCGGCTGCAGAACCTGCGCCTCGTCGGCCAGTTCGAGGCGCGCAACGTCGACACCGACATGGTCGGCACGGCCTACACGCGCGACCGCCTGCGCATCGCCCGCGTCGGCCTCAGCTTCGACCGCGCCGACCGCTGGGACGGCATCACCGCCGGCCGCGTGATGCTGCACCAGGGCCTCGACGTGCTGGGCGCCAGCAAGCGCGGCAATGCCCAGGCCTCGCGCGCCAAGGGGCGCAGCGAGTTCACCAAGCTGACGGCCGAGCTCACGCGCCTGCAGCAGCTGGGCGCCCGCACCAGCCTGCTGGCGACGATGGCCGCGCAGTGGACGCCCGACGCGCTGCTCGCCAGCGAGGAGATGGCCCTTGGCGGCGCGAGCTTCGGCCGTGCCTACAACGACGGCGAGATCTCCGCCGACAGGGGCATCGCCGGCTCGGTCGAGCTCCGGTACAGCCCGGCGCAGACGCTGCTGCCGCACGGCATGCAGCTCTACGGCTTCCTCGACGGGGGACGCGTCAGCGCCGCCTCCGAAGGCATGTCGCCCGGCACGCGGCGTTCGCTCGCGTCGTTCGGCCTCGGGGCGCGCGCCAACCTCCTGCCCCGCGTGCTCGCCTCGATCGAAATCGCCAAGCCCGTCAGCGCCCAGGTGGCGACCGAGGGCAACAAGCATCCGCGCGTCTTCGCCTCGTTGACCGCCCAGTTCTGAACATCAAGAAAAACCACCATGCGCAACCGTCGTTGGACCCCCGGTATCCGCCTCGCCCATCAACTGGTCTTCGTGCGCTGCCCGCGCCGCGTGCGACGCGCGCTGCGCTGGCACCTGCTGCGCGGCCACGGGGTCGCGCTCACCCAGCTGGCGCTGGCCGCCGGTGCGGCTGTGGCGCCGATGCTGGCCACGGCCAACCCGACCGGCGCGCAGGTGGTGGCGGGCAAGGTGCAGGTCCACAGCAGCGTGCCGACCGTGCTGGACATCCAGCAGCAGAGCAACCTGGCCATCATCCACTGGCAGAGCTTCAACATCGGGGCGGGCGAGACGGTCAACTTCGTCCAGCCCTCGCTGCGCAGCGTGGCGCTGAACCGGGTGCTGGGCAACGACCCCTCGGCGATCTTCGGGCGCCTGAACGCCAACGGCACGGTGATGCTGGTCAACCCGAACGGCGTCGTCTTCGGCGCCGGCTCGCGGGTCGACGTGGGCGGCCTGGTGGCCACCACCGCCGACATCAAGGACAGCGACTTCCTGGCCGGCCGCTACCGCTTCGGCCAGGCCTCGCCCGTGTCGGGCGCGGCGGTCGTCAATGCCGGCCACATCAGCATCAAGGACAGCGGCCTGGCGGCCCTGGTGGCGCCGCGCGTGGCCAACAGCGGTGTCATCGAGGCGAAGCTGGGCCGCGTGGCGCTGGGCGGCGCGCAGACCTTCGCGCTCGACTTCCAGGGCGACGGCCTGCTCAGCTTCAGCGCCGGCTCGGCGGTCGACGCCAACGGCCAGCCGCTGGTCAGCAACACCGGCACCCTGAGCGCCGAGGGCGGCAGCGTGCTGCTCACCGCGCAGGCCGTGCAGCGCGTGGTCGACACCGTCATCAACACCGACGGCGTGATCGAGGCCACCTCGGTGGGCAGCCATGAAGGCCGCATCGTGCTGTCAGGCGGCAGCGCGGGCGGCGTGGCCGTCGCGGGCACGGTCGATGCCTCGGGCCGCGGGACGGGCGAGCACGGCGGCACGGTGCAGGTCACCGGCCAGGCCGTGCAGGTGAAGCGCGGCACCGCGATCGATGCCTCCGGCGACGCCGGCGGCGGCGAGATCGCACTGGGCAGTCGCGGCGTGGCCTCGGGCTTCGCCGACAAGAGCGAGACCACCCGCGTCGACGCGGGCGCGACCCTGCGAGCCGACGCGCTGCGCCAGGGCGACGGCGGCAGCGTCACCGCCTGGTCGAGGGACACGACCGTCTTCGCCGGCAGCCTGTCGGCGCGCGGCGGTGCCGAGGGCGGCGACGGCGGCTTCGCCGAAGTCTCGAGCCTGAAGCACATCGGCCTCACCGGCAGCGTGGACCTGCGCGCGCCGAAGGGCGCGACCGGCCAGCTGCTGCTCGACCCGACCGACCTGCGCATCACCGACAGCCCCTCGGGCGGCAGCCAGGACGGCAATGCCGGCGACGGCCAGGTCGCGGCCGGCGACCCCAACCAGGGCGCGGACGACACGCTCAACACGGTCTCGCGCGGCCTGCTCGAAAGCATGGCCGGCAACGCCAACATCACGCTGCAGGCCACCGGCCAGATCACCGTCGACGCGATGGCGGGCGGGCGCATCGACCTGGCCACGGCCCCGGGCCACAGCTTCACGCTGCAGTCCACCCAGAGCGGCGGCATCCGCTTCGCCGACGCGCAGACCGAGATCCGCACCCAGGGCGGCAACATCACGCTCGAGGCGCAGGGCATCGGCAGCAGCCTGGCCAACATCGGCAAGCTGACCAGCAACGGCGGCACCGTCGCGCTGCGCGCCACCGGCGACATCCAGCTGGCTGGGCACATCGATGCCGGCAGCGGCGCGGTGCAACTGCAGTCCACCGTCGGCTCGATCACCAACGGGGCCGGCTCGCCCCGCCTGAGCGGCGCCTCGGTCGAGCTGTCCGCCCGCGGCGGGCAGATCGGCGCGGCCGGCAACGCGATCGCCACCACCACCCCGCGCCTCGGCCTCGAGGCCGGCGGCAGCATCCACGCGGCGAACAGCAGCGCGCTGACCGACCTGTCGGTCAACGCGCTGCACGCCCTCGCCGGCAGCCACGGCTACCAGGTCAGCGCCACCGGCCTCGACCTGCGCATGACCGACGGCAGCGTCGTCAGCGCCGAGCGCGTGGTCCAGGCCGGCGGCCTGAACCTCGCGCTGTCGAGCGACCGCACGCTGGAGGTCGGCACGATCGACGTCGGCAGCGGCACGGCCACGCTCTCGAGCCGCGGCGGCAACCTCAGCGGCGCCGCCGGCAACCGGGTCACCGCCGGCTCGGTGAAGCTCGGCGCCGAAGGCAGCGACGGCAACAACGGCGCCATCGGCAGCGCCAGCCAGGCGATCCACACCGCCACCGCGCGCCTCGAGGCGACCACCGGCAGCGGCGGCGCCTTCGTCGCCAACACCGGCGCGCTCGACCTGGCCAGGCTCGGTGCCACCGGCGCGTCGCGCGTCAGCGCCACCGGCAGCCTGACCGCCGGCAGTGTCGACGCCGGCAGCGCCGCCTTGACCCTCGCCTCCACGACGGGCAGCGTGCTCGACGACGGCTCGGCCGCGACCCGCATCACGGCGGGCGCGCTCACGGTGAATGCCGGCGGCGCCGTCGGCGGCGCCAGCCTGCGGCTGCAGACGACCGCCACCGAGTTCAATGCCGACGCCGCCTCGGGCGGCGTCCACGTCCACAACGCGGCGACTTCCTCGACGCTGGCGGACGTCCGCTCGGGCAACGGCGCGATCGACATCACGACCGGCGGCAGCACCACGATCGGCAACCTGCTGTCGGCGACCTCGGGCGCCGGCAACGGCATCACGGTCGCGGCCGCCGGTGCGGTCACCGTGAACGGGGCCGTGAACGCCGGGTCGCAGGGCGACGTGCAGCTGAGCACCACCAGCGGCGCCATCTCCGACGGCAGCAGCAGCCTGGTCACCGGCCACACCGTGTCGCTCAGCGCCACCTCCGGCGTCAGCGCCCGCACCGCGGCCTCGACGCTGCAGGTGCAGGCCGGCACCGGCAACGTCACGCTGGTGCAGGCCGGCAGTGTCAGCGTCGAGCAGATCGCCACCACCGGCAGCACCGTCACGCTCACCGCCACCGACGGCGACATCACGGTCGGCGCGGTGCAGTCCGGCCTCTCGGGCAGGGTCAGCCTGAGCGCCACCGATGGGTCGATCCTCGACGACGGCGATGCCGGCACCCGCATCCAGGCGAAGACGGTCGCGCTGGACAGCGCCGGCTCGATCGGCGACGCCAGCCACGCAGTGCAGACCAAGGCCACCGAACTGTCGGTGGCCGGCGCGGGCGACCTGTACGTCAGCAACGACAGCACGCTCACCAGCCTGGGCGTCGATCACCGCCACGCCACGCCCGGCCAGGCGGCGACGCTGCAGATCACCTCGCCGTACCTGACGTTCCAGGTCGGCGACAACGGCTCGGCCTATGCAGTGGAGCGCCTGGTCGGCGTTCCGCTCACCGACCTGTCGTTCCAGGGCGACCAGACGCTGGTCGTGGGCCAGGTGCAGGGCGCCGGCAGCGTCAGCCTCGTCGCGACGCAAGGCGACATCCGTGACGACGGCAATGCGCAGTCGCGCATCACGGCCGGCGGCAGGCTCAGCCTGCAAGCGAGCCAGGGCAGCCTGGGCAGCGCGACCACGGCGCTCGACGTCAACGCCAGCCAGCTCGTGCTGGCGACCCACGGCGACCTCTACCTGCGCAGCCTGGCCGACCTGTCCTCCCTGGCGATCAGCAGCACCCACGCGGACGCGACCACCAGCTACGGCATGGCGATCAGCGCCCCGTCGCTGAACTTCAGCGTCACCGACTCGGCGGCCGGGCACCACGTGCACACGCTGACCGACACCTCGTCGCTGAGCCTCGAGTTCGCGAGCGACCGCGACATCACGCTCGGCCGCGTCGACGTGAGCGACAGCGGCAGCGCGAGCTTCACCTCGACCGGCGGCAGCATCCTCGACGACGGCGACAAGAGCACCCGCGTGCTGGCCGACAGCACCACGCTGAGCGGCGCTGCCGTGGGTGCCAGCGGCAACGGGCACCTCGACGTGGTGACCAGCCAGCTCTCGGCCACCGCCACTGCCGGTGGCGTCTACATCGAAGTGCCGATGCCCGCGGGCAGCAGCAACACCACCAGCACGCTCACGCTGGGTTCCGTCACCGCGGCCGGGCCGGTCGAGATCCGCGCGCTCGAGGGCGACGTCTCGCTCGGCGGGGTGATCACGGCGACCGACCAGGCGGTCAGCCTCAGCGCCCAGCGGGGCTCGATCCTGAGCCCCTCCGGCTACTTCGGCTACACCGGCGGCTTCCGCATCGGCAGCGGCAGCCTGACGCTGAACGCCGCCCAGTCGATCGGCACCGAAGGGCGCGCGGTGTGGTTCGACGGCGAGGGCGCGAGCTTGCAGGCGCAGGCCGGCACCTCGATGTTCCTGACCGCCGGCAATGCGACGACCCTGGCCAGCCTGCAGGCCGGCAGCGGCATCACCTACACCCAGAACAGCGGCACGGTCACCGTGGGCCACGTGGACGCCACCGCGGGCGGCACGGTGTCGATCACCGCCGCCAGCGGTGCGATCGAGGACGACGGCAACGGCGCGACCGGCGTCAGCGCCGGCCAGGTGAGCCTCGCGGCCAGCACCGACATCGGCAGCGCCGGCAGGGCGGTCGCGGTGGCGACGCCGAGCCTGGCGCTCAGCGCCAACGGCACGGTGAACGTCGCCGACAGCGTCACGCTGCAGAGCCTGTCGCTGACGCGCGGCAGCGGCTCGACCGGCAGCATCGCGATCACCGCGGGCGCGGGCCAGAGCTTCACGATCACCGAAGACGCCAGCGAGCACCTGCTGCAGGCCGTGAGCAGCGGCACGCCGCTGGACTTCAGCTTCTCGGGCCAGCGCACGGTCAAGGTCGGTGACCTCGACGTCGGCGCGGCCGGCTCGGTCACCCTCGCCTCCGCCACCAGCGTGGTGGACGACGGCCAGGCCGGCACCGGGATTGCGGCCGGCACCGTGTCGCTCACCGCCGGCACGGCCGGCTCGATCGGCGCCTCGGGCAGCGGCAACGCCATCAGCCTGGAAGGCACGACCTCGCTCGCGCTCAGCGCCGGACGCGACATCTTCGCCAGCAGCGACACCAGCCTGACGGACCTGTCGATCGCCAGCACCAGCGCCGGCGGCAGCAGCCAGTTCGGCGTCGTCGCCCAGGGCCAGACCTTCGGCATCACCGACAACGGCAGCACGCAGAGCCTCGACTTCAGCGGCAACGCGCTCGGCAACTTCAGCTTCAGCAACCACAAGAACATCCAGGTCGGCACGATCAACGCCACCGGCGACGTGACCCTGGTCACCCGCAACGGCGGGGCCAACAGCAACATCAGCAGCGACGGCGGCAGCGGCCGCATCGCCGGCGGCCGCGTGCTGCTGACCGCCGCCTCGAACACCGCCAACGGCGGCTCGATCGGCAGCAGCGGCACGGCGTTGCGCGTCGACACGCCTTCGCTGATCCTGGACGGCAGCGCCAACGTCTACGTCAACGACGCGCAGGACCTGAGCTTGCTGGACATGACGCTGACCCACGGCACGAACACCACGTTCGGCTACGGCGTCACGGCCACCAACATCAACTCGTTCTCGGTCACCGACGGCAGCACGCAAGCCCTGGGCCTTGCGGTCAGCAACGCGATCGACTTCCGCTACAGCGTGGATCGGGCGCTGATCCTCGGCACGATCGACGCCGGCACCAGCAGCGTCGGCGCGATCTCGCTCACCTCGCGCAGCGCGCCCACCGGTACCAATGCGCAGATCAACCGCGCCAGCGGCACCCTCGTCGCCGGCAGCGTCACGCTGTCGGCCATCGGCAGCAACGGCGGCGTGGGCGCCACCGGCACGATCAGCACCGGCACGCAGAACCTCAGCATCGCCTCCGGGGGCAATGTCAGCGTCAGCAACAGCACGACCCTGAACTCGCTGAGCCTGGAAGCGCTGCACCGCACCAGCGGCAGCAACACGCACACCTACGGCCTCAGCTCCACCGGCCTGACCTTCAGCGTCACCGACAACACGGGCACCGACGGCCTCCACCTGAACAACATAGCCCAGTCGGGTCTGGACCTCACGGTCAAGTCCGACCGCACGATCACCGCGAGCGCGGTGAACACCGGCGTGGGCGGCAAGGTGACGCTCGACAGCAACACCATCCGGGGCGGCAGCGGTGCCAGCGCCGGCAATCCCTCGATCTCGACCGGCGACCTCACGCTGCTCGGCTACAGCGCACACGGCAGCTCGGGCGGCGCGCTCTACACCGCGGCCCAGACGCTGAGCAGCACGCTCAGCGGGAGCCTGGAGCTGTCCAACAGCGGCGACCTGACCTTGCGCCACAACAGCGTGGGCTCCTCGGCCGTCGTCGCCAGCAGCAATGGCTCGCTGCGGCAGGAGGCGGGCGGCCTGTTCACCGCGCCGACGCTGACGCTGAAGGCGCAGCAGTCGCTCGCCGGCGGCGGCGGCAACACGCTGGCGACGAACGCACGCCAGCTCAAGCTGGAGTCGGGCGGCGACATCGACGTCGCCAATGTGACCGACCTCTACACGCTCGAGCTGGTGTCGAACCACGCCACGCCGGGCGCGCAGAACACGATCTCGGTGCAGGCCGACCGCCTCAACCTGGCGCTCACCGACAGCGTCGCCGGCGACCAGTACCACCTCGCGCAGCTGACCGACAGCAGCGGCCTTGATTTCACGCTGCGCACCGACGTCGCGCTGGCGCTGGGTGCCGTCGACGTGCACGACGGCCGCTCGCTGGGCCTCTACAGCACCGGTGCGGGCACCTCGATCACCAACGACGGCAGCAGCCTGCTGAAGGCGGGCGACATCACGCTGTCGGCCACCGGCTCGGTGGGCGCGGCCGGCGACGGCACGACGCGCATGCAGACCGACGCGCTGGGCGTGCGCCTGATCACCGGCGGCAACGCCTACCTCGACAACGCGCAGGACCTGAGCAACCTCTCGCTGACCAGCAACCAGTCGACGGGCGGCACGGCACCGGTCTACGAGGTGACCGCCCCGTCGCTGAGCTTCGCGCTCAGCGACGACGGCACGACGCACCTCGACCAGGTGGTCGACAGCACGGGTCTGAACTTCGTGCTCGACACCCGGCGCAGCCAGGCGATCGGCGTGGTCGACGTCGGTCCTTCGGGCAGCGTGTCGCTGAAGAGCGCGGGCGACATCCACGGCGACGCCGACAGCAGCAAGCGCCTCACCGCGGCCAGTGTCACGCTGCAGACGTCCCAGGGCGGCGACGTGGGCAGCGTCGCCAACCCGATCCATCTTTCGGCGCCGCTCGCGACGTTCCGCGTCACCGGCGCGCTGAACGTCGAGTCGGACACCCACATCGACAGTCTCACCGTCCACACCACCCACCCGACGGCGACTTACGGCGGCACCTACAGCATCGTCTCGGTGCCGGTCACGGGCGCAACGCCGTACGCGCTGTTCACCGCGACGGACGACGCAGCCGGGACCGAGCTGACCCAGGTGTCCGATCCGGAAGGCCTGGCGTTCACCTACTCGAGCGACCGCGACATCAAGGTCGTCACGCTCGACCTGGGCAGCACCGGCACCGTGGCGCTCACCAGCGGCGGCAGCATCGTCGGCGACGGCGATGCGAACACGCTGATCCAGGCCGCCGGCCTGAAGCTGAACGCCGACGGGGCCATCGGTGGCGCCGGGGCGGGCAACGCGATCGACGCCAAGGTGGGCACGCTGGATGCCCGCGCCGACGGTGGCGCCGTCAAGCTGGCGCTGCATGGCGCGACCACGATCGGCAGCCTCTACGGCAGCGACGGCGTCGGCCTGGTCAACGCGGTGGGCGACATCCACCTGGGCTCGATCGACGCCGGCGGCGACACCGTGGACATCGACAACCAGGGCGGCTCGATCCTCGGCGGCTCGATCAATCGCAGCACCACGGTGATCCTGAGGGCCGCGGGCTCGATCGGCAACCAGAGCGCGATCCGCACCACCGCCAACGGCGGCGGCACCACCACGCTGACGGCCGAGGCCAGCGCGGCGAACGGCGCCGACGGCAGCGTCGCGGTGACCGAGAGCTACAACCTGAGCGCGGTGGCGGTGACGGCCCCCGCGGCCGTCACGCTGGAGGCCGGCAGGGCGCTGTCGGTCGGCACCGTCGACAGCGGCGGCGCGGTGAGCCTGAAGGCCTCGCAGGGCAACCTGACCGGCGTCGACGGCAGCAACTCGATCAGCGGCACCAGCGTCAGCCTGGCGGCCAGCTACAACGGGAGCATCGGCACCAGCGGGACGCGCCTGAACGTGGACACGACGGCGCTCGACCTCAAGGCGCCGGGCAACGTCTACATCAGCGGCCAGGCCGACCTGGACAGCCTGAGCATCGACCGCAGCAACAGCAGCTCCGGGAATTTCAGCAGCGGTGCGCTCAGCGTGACCGCCACCAACCTGACCCTCAACGCCAGCGACGGCGGCAACACGACCACCTTCACGACACTGACCGACAGCACCGGGCTCGACTTCAGCTACCTGGGCATCGGTTCGATCAACGTGGGCACGGTCGACGTCGGCAGCGGCTCTGCGCTGCTGAGGGCCAGCCTCTACCAGGGCGACGGCCACATCCGGGCGGTCGACGGCTCGTCGTCGATCACCGCGGGCGCGCTGACGCTGCAGGCCAACGGCGCCGCCAGCGCGATCGGCAGCAGCGGCACGGCGCTCGGCATGGCCGTCGACTCGTTGACGGCGAGCTCGGGCACCGGCGGCCTCTACGTGCGCCAGGCCGGCTCGCTCAGCCTGAGCGACCTCAACACCACCGGCAACCTGTCGGTGAACGCCACCGCAGGCGACCTGACGCTCGGCAACCTCAGCTGGGGCGGCACACTGGACCTGAATGCGGCCGCGGGCAGCATCCTGGCGGGCGGCGGCGCGCTGGCCGGCAAGTCGAGCACCGCGTCGGTGACGCTGAGCGCGGCCAACGGCATCGGCACCGAGCTGGCGCCGGTGCTGGTCAACGGCGCCCAGGGCCATGCCGTCAGTGCCAGCGTTACCGGCACCGGCTCGCTCTACCTGGCCAGCGTCGCCAAGCTGAACGGCGGGTTGACCACCTCGGTGAACAACGGCGCCACGTCCATCAGTGCGGCGGACGACATCCGCCTCGCCTCGCTGACCTCGAACACGGATGCCGAAGGCAACGACATCCGGGTCGTGGCCACCGCCGGCAACATCACGGCAGTCAGCGTGTCGGCTGGCGGCGGTGACGCGCGCCATGCCGAGGTCGACCTGTCGGCCAACGCCGGCAGCATCCTGGCCACGTCGAGCAGCACGTTGCAGGGCGCGGGCATCCGCCTGCACGGCACCGCGGGCGTGGGCTCGGCGAGCCAGCGCGTGATCGCCAACAGCAGCGGCAGCGTGCAGGTGAGCAGCACCGGCGGCGACATCTATCTGGGCACGGCCGGACCGTCGGTGCTGACCAACATCAGCTCCGCGGGCGGAGACATCGACATCGCCAGCGCCAAGGACCTGCTGATCGCCAACGCCTCCTCGGGCGGCGGCGACATCAAGGTGGCGGGTACCGCCAACGACGTGGCCCTGAGCGCCGGCAACATCGACGCGGGCGCCGGCAGCGTGACGCTGGCCTCCACCTCCGACGGCGGCAGGCTGCTCGACGACGGCGACGCGACGACGCGCATTCGCGGCGCGACGGTCACGCTCAACGGCAAGGCCGGCGTCGGCGCCGAGTCGGCCCGTCTGCAGACGGCCGCCGGCACGCTCGACGCGAGCAGCGGCAACGGCATCTACCTGGCCGACCAGAACGCCGCCGGCGTCACGCTGCGGTCGGTGGTCGCCAGCGACGGGGCGGTGAGCATCACCACCGCCGGGCCGACCACGGCCACCCTGGTCAAGGCCGAGACCGACGGCGCGGGCAAGGACGTCAGCATCAGCACCAGCAGCGGCAACCTGACGCTCGGCGCGGTGACGGCCGGTGCGACGCAGGGCCGGGTGCTGCTCGCGGCCGCGGGCTCGATCCTCGGCAGCGGCGGCGGCGCGCAGGTCAGCGCCCATGGCGTCAGCCTGAGCGCGGGGGCCGACATCGGCACGGTGACCGACCCGGCCACCGGCGCGGGCAGCCCGGTCACGCTCGACGTCGACGTGATCGAAGCCCTCGGCACCACCGGCAGCCACCGCGTGGTCTCGGTCGAGCACGTGGGGACCGACGCGCTGACCCTGGGCAGCGGGATGCTGTCGCTGGGCAGCGGCAGCTCGGTCTACATCAAGGCGGGCGGCGACCTCGACGCGACCGCGAGCCTGGGCTCGACCAGCGGCACGCTGTCGCTGACCTCCGGCGGCACGCTGACGCTGCCGGACGCGGCCTTCGTCTCTGCCGGCGCGGTGCGCCTCGTCGGCGCCACCGACGTGGTGACCAGCGGCAGCGGCGACGCGGCGCGCAACCTGCGCGTCAACAGCAGCTCGCTCACCCTGCGCAGCGGCGCGGCGGGCGGCGACACGCTGCTCACCACGGCGGTCGGGGCCGTCGACGCGGAACTGCAGGGGGCAGGCGACCTGACGCTGCTCAACACCGGCACCGTGGCGGCAGCGACGCTGAAGACCAGCGACGGCGACATCACGGCCACCAGCAGCAACGGCCTGGTCGTCGACTCGGCGGTCGCGGGCGGCAGCGAACGCCAGGTGGCGCTCACGGCCACCGGCGGCGACCTGAAGGTGGGCACGATCAGCGCAGGAACGGACGGCAGCCTGCTGCTGACGTCCAGCGCCGGCTCGATCCTCGGCGACGCGGCCGTGCTGGTCGGTCAGTCGCTGGCGCTCAGCAGCGCCACCGGCATCGGCTCCAGCACCGCGGCGTTCAACACCGACATCGGCCACGTGAGCGCCGAGGTCACCGGCAGCGGCGACATCCACCTCGCCTCGGCCGGCACCCTCCACCTGGGCCGGCTGGCGACGCAGGACGGCGACATCGCCGTCCGTGCGACGGGCGACGTGAACACCACGACGCTCAGCGCCGGCCAGGGCGGCAGCGTCACGCTGGCCTCCAGCCACGGCAACGTCCTGTTGACGCAGGCGCTCGCGCTCGACGGAGGCGCGCTGCTGATCGACGGCAATGCGGCCCTGGTCGGCGGCGCCCACAGCCTGGCGACCGGCGGCGGCGCGCTGCGCATCACTGGCGCGCTGATCGGCGGCGACGAGGCGGCCACGCTCGACGCGGGCAGCGGTGCGGTGTCGCTCGAAGGGGCGGTGTCGAACCTGGCCTCGCTGACGGTCACCGGCGGCAGCATCCATACCGCGGGCGTCAGCACCGATGGCGCGCAGACCTATCACGGCAGCACCACGCTGAACGGCGCCCACGCCACCCAGGGTGGCGCCTTCACGGTCGACGGCGCGACGACGCTCGGCAGCGCGACGACGGTGGCGACCGCTGGCGGTGACGCGAGCTTCAAGGGCGGCGTCGACGGCGCGGCCGACCTGAGCGTGAGCACCGGGGCCGGCAACACCCGCTTCAGCGGCGCGGTGGGCCAGACGGCGCGGGTCGGTCAGCTGACGGTCGACACCGCCGGCACCACGACCTTCAGTGGCGCCGTGGCGGCAGCCAGCGTCGCCACCGACGCGGCCGGCACGCTGGTGCTCGACGGCGGCAGCGTCAACACCACCGGCGCGCAGCGCTACGGCGAGCACGTGACGCTCGGGACGCACACGACGCTCACCGGGCAGGGCGTGGCTTTTGCCGGCGACATCGACGGCAACGCCAACCTGACGGTCAACTCGGGCACCGGTGTGGCGAGCTTCGGCGGCGACATCGGCGCGGCGACGCGCATCGGCCGCCTGAGCGTCAACAGCGCCGGCGCCACCAGCTTCGACGGCACGGTGAGCGCGGCCAGCGTCACCACCGACGCCGCGGGCTCGCTGGCGATCAACGGCGGCAGCATCGACACCACCGGCACGCAGACCTATGGCGAGCGCGCGGTGCTCGGCGCCAACACGGTGCTGAAGGGCAGCACCGTGACCCTGGCGGGCGGCGCTGACGGCAGCAGCCCGGGGGGCCAGTCGCTGGCGATCGTCGGCAACGCCGTGATCGGCGGCGCGGTCGGCGCGCAGAACGCGCTGGCGTCGCTGAGCATCAGCGGCAGCACGGCGCTTGAAGGGGCCAGCGTCACCACCACCGGCCACCAGCAGTACGGCGGCGCGGTGCAGGTGAACGGGAACAGCAGCCTGCGCAGCACCGGCGGCTCGTTGAACTTCGCCTCGACGATCGACAGCCCCAACGGGGCGAACCTGTCGATCACCAGCGACGCCGGCGCGGTCGCGGTGGCCGGCGCGGTCGGCTCGACCGGTGCGCCGGGCGTGCTGACGGTGCATGCCGCCACGACGCTCGACTTCTCGGGCAGCGTGCGGGCCTACGAGATCAACACCTCGGGCACGAGCGGGCTCACGCGTTTCGGCGGCAGCGTGCAGGCCGACGGCCCTGGCGGCATCAACGTCAGCGGCGCGAGCATCGAGTTCCAGCAGGCGGTGACCGCGAGCCAGGGGGCGCTGAAGGTGGTCAACACCAGCCCGACCGGCACCCTGAGCTTCGCCCCGGAGGCCTCCGTGTATGCGGCCACCGGCTTCACCCAGTCCGGCGGCGCGGCCATCACGCTGCCGGCGCGGGTCTACGTGGAGCGCGGGCCGATCACGCTCGAGGCTCCGGCCACGCTGCCGAGCGGCGACGCGCTGATCGAGACCGAAGGCGACATCACGATCACCGGCCTGCACGGCCCGGCGACGAACCTGACCCTGGCGACGGGCCATGGCCCGGCGGTGAGCCCGGGGGCAGGCGCTTTGCGGGTCGGCCTCCGCGACGACAACCCCGCGCACAAGCTCGACGTGCTAAGCCTCACGGTTCCGGATGCCGCATCGGCCCGGTTGTACGGCAGCATCGACGGCCGGACGGGGGCGGCCGCCGCCTCCCTGATCAAGACCAGCCTGTGGGGCAGCCCGTACTTCATGAACGACGCGGCCTGGGCGCCGCCGCTGCTGGTGTATCAACCGCTGGTGACCGGGCTGACGGCCATCACCGTGCGGCGCAGCGTCGTGCCGAGCACGCCGCTGCTTGACCAGCTGTTCGCTGGCGAGCCGTCGAGCGAAGGGATCGCAGCGAATGCCCTCGACGTGTATCTGGCGCCCGAGGTGCTGACGGTGCGCGAGGCGGGCGAGCCGGCGACCCCAGCCAAACCCTGACGAGAGAGGAGCCCCGATGACCAGCGAGACCCTGCCCCTGTTCTACAGCCAGCCGAAGGTGCTGCACCCTGGCGTGCACGCCGGGCGTTCGCTCGCCCGCACGGACCACTACGGCTTCGCTGCACGCGCCAACGCGGTGCCGCTGTTGGCGGCCGAGGTGCCGGCGGTCGCGCGGCGCCTGCCGGTGGTGTTCGCCGGCGGCGAGGTGCCGCTGCCGGTGGCCGTGCTCGGCCTGGCCGACGGCCAGAACCTCTGCGTCGACGAGCAGGGGCGCTGGCAGACCGGCAGCTATGTGCCGGCCTACCTGCGGCGCTACCCGTTCATCTTCCTGGAGGACGAGGGACGCAAGCAGCTGACGCTGTGCGTGGACGAGGCGGCGCTGGCACCAGCGGGCGAAGGCGCGCATCCGCTGTTCGACACCAACGGCGAGCCTTCGACGCTGACCCGCAGCGCGCTGGCCTTCTGCCGCGACTACCAGGCGCACCACCTGCTGACGGTGGCCTTCGGCGAGGCCCTCGCCGCCGCCGAGCTGCTGGTGGAACGGCGGGCCGACATCTCGCTGCAAGACGGCCAGAAGCTCAGCCTCACGGGCTTCAAGGTGATCGACGAAGCCCGCTTCAACCAGCTGACCGGCGAGCAGCTCGTCGAGTGGCGCGCCAAGGGCTGGCTCGCGCTGGTCTACAGCCACCTGCAGTCGATCGAGAACTGGGCACCGTTGCTCGACCTGGGGTCGCGGTCCTCCGCCTGACCGAAACCCGCCGCCGCGGCAGGGCCGCCCGCCGCCGAGGCGGCGGCGTGTCGCACCGTCAGTCGAACAGGCCCGTCGCGTCGCGCGGCGGCGCGAGGCCCAGGTGGCGGAACGCGCTCGCGGTCGCGATGCGGCCGCGCGGCGTGCGCTGCAGGTAGCCCTGCTGGATCAGGTAGGGCTCGATCACGTCCTCGATCGTGCCCGGCTCCTCGCCGATCGCCGCCGCCACGTTGTCCAGCCCGACCGGGCCGCCGTCGAAGCGGTGGATCACCGCCTCGAGCAGCTTGCGGTCCATCAGGTCGAAGCCCTGCGCGTCGACGTCGAGCATCGCCAGCGCGCGGTCGGCGAGCGTGCGCACGATGCGCCCGTCGGCCTTCACCTGCGCGTAGTCGCGCACGCGGCGTAGCAGCCGGTTCGCGATGCGCGGCGTGCCGCGCGAGCGGCGCGCGATCTCCAGCGCGCCCTCGGCGTCGATCGGCACCTCGAGCAGCGCGGCCGAGCGGGTGACGATGCGCGTCAGTTCCTCGTCGCTGTAGAACTCGAGCCGCGCGACGATGCCGAAGCGGTCGCGCAGCGGGTTGGTCAGCATGCCCGCGCGCGTGGTCGCGCCGACCAGCGTGAACGGCTGCAGGTCGAGCTTGATCGAGCGCGCGGCCGGGCCCTCGCCGATCATGATGTCGATCTGGTAGTCCTCCAGCGCCGGGTAGAGGATCTCCTCGACGACCGGGCTCAGGCGGTGGATCTCGTCGATGAACAGCACGTCGTGCCGCTCGAGGTTGGTGAGCAGCGCGGCCAGGTCCTTCGGCTTCTCGAGCACCGGGCCGCTGGTCTGGCGCAGGTTGACGCCGAGCTCGGCGGCGACGATGTGCGCGAGCGTCGTCTTGCCGAGCCCCGGCGGGCCGAACAGCAGCACGTGGTCGAGGGCCTCGGCGCGCTGCCGCGCCGCGCCGATGAAGACGCCGAGCTGCTCGCGCGCCTTCGCCTGGCCGACGTAGTCGTCGAGCGCCTTCGGCCGCAGCGCGCGTTCGATCGCCTCCTCGTTCGGCGAGGCCGGGCGGGCGCTCACGACCCGCGCCGCCCCCGGGGCGCCCGCGGCGGAAGCCGCGAAGTCGTCGGTGTGGATCGTCACCCGGGCCTCCTCGTGCCGCCGCGCGGCGGGCGCGTTGCCGCCGCGATGCGGCTTCGCTGCGCGGGCGCTCGTGTCGGCTGCGGCTTCATGCGTCGATTATCGTTGCGGCCCCCGCGCGAGCCGGCGCAGCGTCGCCAGGCCGAGAGCCTGCGCGGCCCGCGCCGCCCTGCCCGTGCGGGGCGAGCCGCACGCCCGACTGGGTTAGGGTTCAGGGCTCGCGCCCAGGCCGCCCACAGGCCGCGCACCTCACGAAAGGAGAACGTCGATGAAGTCCTTCACCCGCACGGCGATCGCCGCTGCCCTCGCCGTGACCGCCGTTGCCGCCTCGGCCCAGACCAAGGTCACCGATGCCTGGGTGCGCGGCACCGTGCCGCAGCAGACCGGCACCGGGCTGTTCGCCAAGCTGACCTCGACGCAGGGCGGCAAGCTCGTCGCCGCCGAGTCGCCCGCCGCCGCCCTGGTGGAGGTGCACGAGATGGTGATGGAGGACAACATCGCGAAGATGCGCGGCGTCGAGTCGGTCGAGCTGCCGCCGGGCAAGACGGTCGAGCTCAAGCCCGGCAGCTACCACGTGATGCTGCTCGACCTGACGAAGCCGCTGAAGGCCGGCGACAAGGTGCCCGTGACCTTCATCGTCGAAGGCCGCGATGGCAAGCAGGAGAGCATCACTGCCGAGGCCACGGTGCGCCCGCTCGGCAAGACCGACGACAAGTCGGCGGCCGGCGAGACGGACGACCTGCCCGAAGACCACCACGGCCACAAGCATTGAGGTCGAAGGGCCGGCCCCTGCGCGCGCCCGCCGCCGGCGCGACGCTTGGGCCGGTCATCAGCGCGCGAGGGCCTTGAGCGCGAGCTTGATGCCTTCGCTGACGCCGATGTCCTGCGGCAGCGTCTTCAGCGTCGCGGCCGCCTCGCGGTCGCTGTAGCCGAGCGCGAGCAGCGCCTGCAGGATGTCGGCCTGGGCCTCGCTCGCGGCCGCCGCCGGCAGCGCGAGGTCGGGGCCGAGCTTGCCCTTGAGCTCGAGCAGCAGGCGTTCGGCCGTCTTCTTGCCGATGCCGGGCACCTTCACTAGGCGCGCGCTCTCCTGCAGGCTGACCGCCTGGGCGAGTTCGGCGACGCTCAGGCCCGACAGGATCGACAGCGCCGTGCGCGGCCCGACGCCGGCGATCTTCACCAACTGGCGGAAGGTCGCGCGCTCGGGCGCCGAGAGGAAGCCGTAGAGCACCTGCGCGTCCTCGCGCACGACGAAGTGGGTCAGCAGCGTGACGCGCTCGCCCAGCCCGGGCAGGTGGAAGAACGTGCTCATCGGCACGTCGACCTCGTAGCCCACGCCGCCGGCGTCGATCAGCACCTGTGGCGGGTTCTTTTCGGCGAGCAGGCCGGTGAGGCGTCCGATCATGGCGCGCGATTATGCGGGCGCGCCCTGGCGGGCGGGCGGCATCGCGGCGGTGACGATCGGGTGCGACCGCCGGTGCCGTCGGCCGCGAACGCGCCGGCGGGCAGGGCGGTGCGGCAGGGTCAGCGGTTGCGGCCGAACAGGCCCAGGCGCTGCGCTTCCAGCGCGGCCTCGGCGCGCGAGCTCACGTTGAGCTTGCGGTAGATCTGCTTCACGTAGTCGGCGATCGTGTGGCGCGACAGGCCGAGCTGCACGCCGATCTCGGGCAGCGTGAAGCCCTTGGCGACGCGCAGCAGCACCTCGCTCTCGCGCTCGGTGAGCTGCACGTGGGGCATCATGTCCACCTGCGGCTTCGGCTGCGACGCGAAGTACGAGATGACCTTGCGGGCGATCGACGGCGACAGCGGCGGCTCGCCCGAGCTGATGCGCTGCAGCTGCTCGATGATCAGCGTGCGCGCCTGCTCCTTCAGGATGTAGCCGAAGGCGCCGGCCTGCAGGGCAGGGAACAGGTGCTCGTCGTCGTCGTGGATCGTCACCACCACCGAGCGCGCCTCGGGCTGCGCCTTCTGCAGCGCCGAGATCACGTCGACGCCCGAGCCGTCGGGCAGGCCCAGGTCGACCAGCGCGAGCTCGAAGTTGACGGCGCTGACGAGGCCGATCGCGTCATGCACGCGTGCGGCCTCGGACACATAGGCTTCGGGGAAGACCTGCAGCACCAGCGACTTGAGCCAGGTGCGGATCTCGGGAAGGTCCTCGAGCAGCAGGATGTTTTTCATGGCGACACGCCCTTGACGGGCTCCGGACGATGCGGAGTGCAAGCCTAACAGCCTGCTTTCGCGCCGTGGAGGTCGCTCAGAGCGGCACCGTGAGGCGAATCACGGTTCCGAAGCCCGGGCCGGATTCGACCAGGCACTGGCCCTGCAGGCCCTTGGCACGCTGCTTCATGCTGGTCATGCCGTGACCGCGGTCGAGCTTGCCGTCGAGCTCCATCGGAATGCCCTTGCCGTTGTCGCGGATCGTGAGCACGAAGTCGGCATCGCGGATCGCCCCGCTCACGCTGCAGCGCGAGGCGCCGCTGTGCTTGATGATGTTGCTCACCGCCTCGCGCAGGATGCGCGTCGTCTGCACGTAGGAGCGCGCGGGCAGGGTCTGCGGCAGGTCGTCGACCGGGCTCTGCCAGTTGGCGCCGATGTTCGCCTGGCCGAGCCGCGAGACGACCTCGGCGCGCCAGTCGCCGAGCGCATCCGACAGGCGCACCGGCTTGCCGGTCAGGCCCCGCACCGACAGGCGCATCTCCTCCAGCGCCTCGCGCGCGAGCGTCGAGATGCGGTCGCTCTCGCTGGTGTGCACGATCGTCAGCAGCTTGGCGCCGAGATCGTCGTGCAGGTCGGCGGCGATGCGCTTGCGCTCGCGCTCGGTCACCTGCTCGACGCGCAGGTCGGCCTGCTGCGCGAACTTGCGCTCGGCTTCGGCCATGGCCTCGGCGGCGCGGCGTTCCATCACGCCGCGCGTCGCGCCTTCGGCGGCGCGCAGCGCGGCCACCTCGAGGTAGACTAGGCGCAGGCCGATGATGGTCAGGCCGATCGGCAGGCCGAGCTGCCACCAGGCCGCCTGGCGCGTCGCCAGGCCGTACTGGCCGGCCAGGTCGGACAGCAGCGTGACGGCCATCACGCCAAGCAGGGCGAGCATCACCCAGAACTCCTGCTTGCGCACCCGCCAGGCCACGCGCAGCGCAGCGGCGGCGGCGATCGCGACCTCGGCGACGAGCAGCACGTACCAGCTGCCCGAGAGGGCGAAGAGCCGTTCCGCGCCGGCCAGCGCCAGGCTCGCCGGCACGACGATGCACTGGGCGAACAAGGCCGATTCGACCTGGCGCGACTGCATTCCCGCGTAGCGCATCAGGAACAGCACCGCCGCGGCGGCGATCAGCGGCGCGAGCGAGGCGAGCAGCAGCTCGACGCGCTGGCTCGGCATCGCCGCCTGCAGCGTCGGCCCGGCGGTGAGCACGCCCCAGCCGATCGACACCAGGCTGAACCAGAACAGGTAGGTCTTGCGCGTGTTCAGCCAGCCGACGACGACCGTCAGCAGGCCGAGCATCAGCATCGCCGCGCCGATCATCCGCGGCAGGGCGGTGTGGTGAAAGCTCTCGCGCCCGCGCTGGCCTTCGAGCAGCGCATACGGGCCGACCTGCGGTGCAGCAAGGCCGGCTGCGCGGTGCACGTCGGCGACGAACGGCCGGGGCAGGCCGCTCAGGCGCAGGTCGACGTGGTTGTCGAACGGGTGCCAGAGGCGCGCCGGCAGGTTCATCAGCAGGTCGTCCTGGCAGCCGCCGGGGGTGGTGTCGCCGCCGGCGGCGCCGAGCAGGCGCTCGCCGTTGAAGTCGATCAGCGGCCGCCCGCACAGGCGCGCGATGTAGAGCGCCTGCGGCGTCGTCGCATCGGCGGGCGGCGCGGGCAGCCTCAGCCGGTACCAGCGGGTCTCGAGGTGGTCGCCGTCGATGTCGGCGCCGTCGTCGGGCAGGCTCACCGTGGCGGTGGTCGAGGCTTCGGGGGTGTCGGGGTAGCGCGGCGTGTCGGCGATCACGCGCTCCGCGCGTTCGATCGTGGTGACCGCGTTGGTGGCAGCACCGGGCTGCGCCGCCGCGCCCCCCGCCGCCGCGGCCAGCAGGCAGGCAGCGGCGAGACGCAGGAACAGGAGCGCGCGAATCATGGCCGGCGGATTGTGCAGGAGGGCTCCACGGCGACAATGCGGCTTTTGCACGGCCGCCAGACCCTTCGCTCGTGATCCTCAGGCACGCCTTCATCCCGCTCGACAACACACGCTTGGCGCACCTGTGCGGCGTGCTCGACGAGCACCTGCGCAGCATCGAAAGCGCCTTCGAGGTCAGCATCACGCGGCGCAACGAGTCGTTCCGCGTCGAGGGCGCGAAGACCGCCGCCGAGCGCGCCGTGGTGCTGCTGCAGTCGCTCTACGACCGCGCGCGCAAGCCGATCCCGCAGGAGGCCTTCCAGCTCGCGCTGGTCGAGGCGGCGGGCGACCTGCCGTCTCGCGCGCCGCGTCGGCGCCTGCGCAGCGTCGACGCGCCGCCCGACCCGCGCGCGGCGACGGCCGGCGAGGCGCTGCCGGAGGACGAACCCGTCCTGCACACGCGCCACCCGGACCTGCAGGCGCGCACGCCGAACCAGACCCAGTACCTGCGCCAGATCCTGGCGCACGACATCACCTTCGGCATCGGCCCGGCGGGTACCGGCAAGACCTATCTCGCGGTGGCCTGCGCGGTCGACGCGCTCGAACGCAG
Source organism: Ideonella sp. (assembly GCA_035911095.1). Taxonomy (GTDB): domain Bacteria; phylum Pseudomonadota; class Gammaproteobacteria; order Burkholderiales; family Burkholderiaceae_C; genus JAMHWF01. The sequence goes on from JAMHWF010000005.1 coordinate 190,715, forward strand.
CGGGGTGCAGCGCATCGTCCTCACGCGCCCGGCGGTCGAGGCCGGCGAGCGGCTCGGCTTCCTGCCCGGGGACCTGACGCAGAAGGTCGACCCCTACCTGCGCCCGCTCTACGACGCGCTCTACGACCTGATGGGCTTCGACCGCGTCTCCAAGGCCTTCGAGAAGGGCCTGCTGGAGGTTGCGCCGCTGGCCTTCATGCGCGGGCGCACGCTGAACCACGCCTTCGTGATCCTCGACGAGGCGCAGAACACGACGCCCGAGCAGATGAAGATGTTCCTCACGCGGATCGGCTTCGGCAGCAAGTGCGTGGTCAACGGCGACACGAGCCAGATCGACCTGCCCAAGGGAACGCCGAGCGGCCTGGTCGAGGCCGAGCAGGTGCTGCGCCGCGTGCGCGGCATCGCGATGACGCGCTTCACCTCGGCCGACGTGGTGCGCCACCCGCTGGTCGCGCGCATCGTCGAGGCCTACGAGGCCGCAGCCGAGCGCCAGCGGCCGGAGCCGGTCTGAACGCCGGCTCTCCAGCCCGGCGCGGCGCCCGGCCGGCGCTCAGGCTTTCGCTCCAGTTCGCCGACCCGAGCCACCGCGGCGCGCTGCCGCGGCATCGCGTCGCCCGCTGGATCCGGGCCGCGCTCGAGGCGCCGGCCGAGATCACCGTGCGCCTGGTCGACGAGGCCGAAGGCCGTGCCCTCAACCGCGACTACCGCGGGCGCGACTACGCCACCAACGTGCTGACCTTCGACTATGCGCACGAGCCGACGGTGCAGGCGGACCTGGTCCTGTGCTGCGGCGTGGTGGCGCGCGAGGCGCGGGCGCTCGGCGTGGCGCTCGAGGCCCACTATGCCCACCTGCTCGTCCATGGCGCCTTGCATGCGCAGGGGCATGACCACGAGGACGCGCAGGAGGCCGAGCGGATGGAGGCTCGGGAGCGCGAGGTGCTGGCCGGCCTCGGCTTCGCCGACCCGTACCGCGCCTGAGGTCGTCTTCAGCGTGTCGAGCCGAGGTAGCGCTTGCGGCGGAAGACCACCAGCAGCCCGATGCCGACGACGGCCATCACGCCCAGCGCCACCCACAGCCCGGTCGCCGAATGGATCAGCGGCAGGGCGTCGAAGTTCATGCCGAAGAAGCCGGTGATCAGGTTCAGGGGCAGGAAGATCGCGGTGAGCACGGTCAGCGTGCGCATGATGTCGTTGGTCCGGTGCGAGAGCGCCGAGAAGTGCATCTGCACCGCCGATTCGGCCGAGTTCTCCAGCCGACGCACATGGCTGAGCACGCGCTCGATGTGCTCGAGCACGTCGCGCGAGCGCACGCGCAGCAGCTCGCGCTCGCGGGCGGCGGCCGGCTCGGCCTCGGCCGGCCATTCGTCGAGCGCGTCGATCCACTCCTGCAGCGCGCTGCGCTGGTCCTCGCAGACGTCTTCGAGGCGGTGGAGCGCATTGCGCGCCTCCAGCAGCACCTGCCAGAGGTCGAACCGGGTGTGGGGGTCGAACAGGGCCTCTTGCAGCAAGCCGAACTGACGCGTCAACAGACGGCGCAGCTCGAGGTAGCTGTCGACCATGTGGTTGACCATGCGCAGCATCAGGTCGGCGGCGCCCGTGGGCAGCCGGCTGCTGCCGGGGCGCGCCTCGCCGCCCTGGCTCTGCTGGTCGAGGCGGCTGGCGAAGAACTCGCGCACCGGGCAGTCGGTCGGGTGCACCGACAGCAGTACGCGGTCGAAGAGGGCGAAGCCGACGGGGCTGGTGTCGATCGCCTCCATCGCGCGCCGCGCGCTGGACAAGGTGCCGCGGTCCTGGGCGAGGAAGAGCGCATCGGAGCCCGCGCCCACCGCGAGGCGCCGGAACACCAGCAGGTCGTACCAGGAGGTGGTGTCGAAGTGCGACGGCAGCTGGTTGTTGATCAGGTCGACAGCGTGCGGCTCGAAGAGCTGGCCGCCGGTCCAGCGCTGGAGCGCGGCCTGGAGCGTCGCGGCCTGCACCTCGAACTCGCGCCGGCCGCTGCCGATCCACAGGTACCCCGTGTCCGGGAGCCGTTCCGGGATCCCCGGGAGCTCGGCACAGCGGTCGTTGGCGAGATGGAAGATGCGCATCAGCGGCCGCCTGCAGCGGCTCAGGCGTGCGCGCGCAGCAGGCGGGCGGCGTCCAGCGCGAAGTAGCTGAGCACGCCATCCGCGCCGGCGCGGCGGAAGGCGAGCAGCGATTCCATCATCACTGCGTCATGGTCGAGCCAGCCGTTGGCGGCGGCGGCCTTCAGCATCGCGTACTCGCCGCTCACCTGGTAGGCGAAGGTCGGCACGCGGAAGCTCTCCTTCACACGGCGCAGCACGTCGAGATAGGGCATGCCGGGCTTGACCATCACCATGTCGGCGCCTTCGGCGAGGTCGAGCGCGACCTCGCGCAAGGCCTCGTCGGTGTTGGCCGGGTCCATCTGGTAGACCTTCTTGTCGCTCTTGCCGAGCTGCGCGGCCGAGCCGACTGCGTCGCGGAAGGGGCCGTAGAAGGCGCTGGCGTACTTGGCGCTGTAGGCCATCAGGCGGGTGTGGATCAGGCCCTCGGCCTCGAGCGCCTGGCGGATCGCGCCGATGCGCCCGTCCATCATGTCGCTCGGCGCGACGATGTCGACGCCGCTGCGCGCCTGCAGCAGCGCCTGCTCGCGCAGCACGGCGACGGTTTCGTCGTTGAGGATGTAGCCGCTGTCGTCGATCAGGCCGTCCTGGCCGTGGCTGGTGAAGGGGTCGAGCGCGACGTCGGTCAGCAGGCCGAGCTGGGGAAATCGCGCCTTCAGCTCGCGCACGACGCGCGGCACCAGGCCATCCGGGTTCAGCGCCTCGCGGCCGTCGGGTGTCTTCAGCTGCGGGTCGATCACCGGGAACAGCGCCATCACCGGCACGCCGAGCGCAACGCAGTCCTCGGCGACGGCGTAGAGGCGGTCGAGGCTGTGCCGCTGCACGCCGGGCATCGAGGCCACGTCCTCGCTGCGCCCAGCGCCGTCGAGCACGAACACCGGCAGGATCAGGTCGCTGGCGTGCAGCTGGTGCTCGCGCACCAGCGCGCGCGTGAACGCATCGCGGCGCAGGCGGCGCGGCCGGCTGGCCGGAAACGGGGCGAACGGGAGGGGAGTCGTCGGCATGATCGTCAGGCTAGCGACGGGGTCGCGAGGGACATCCAAGCGGTCTGCAAAGGGGCCCGAAAGCGCCGCTTCGGTGCACAACTCCGGGCCGTGACACCCGCAGACACGAATGGCCACAAAGAAGGTGACCGCTTACCTGCGACAACCGCGCGAGGCTCTGCTAGAGTGGCACGCGAATGATAGCCGCGAGGCTGTTGTTCCCTGCTTTTCCTCCCTGAGCAGGAGCCTTGCCGTGATGACAGCGATAAGGCTTTGAAGCGCCCTGGCCGAAAGGCCGGGGCACTTTTTTTTGCGCTGTGCATGGTCGCTTGGCTGGCGATAATTTTCCGATGCTCTGGATCAAGTCGCTGCACATCGTCTTCGTCGCGAGCTGGTTCGCCGGCCTCTTCTATCTGCCTCGCATCTTCGTCAACCTGGCGGCGGTCAACCACGACAGCCATGCGGAGCGCGAGCGCCTGCTGCTGATGGCGCGGCGCCTCTATCGCTTCTCGAGTCTGCTGATGCTGCCGGCGCTGGCCTTCGGGCTCGTGCTGTGGTGGCACTACGGCATCGGGCGCGGCCCGGGCAGCGGCTGGATGCACGCCAAGCTGGCGCTGGTGGTCGTCGCGATCGGCTACCACCACGCCTGCCGTTCGATGCTGCGCCGCTTCGAGCAGTTCGCCAACCGCCGCAGCGAACGCTGGCTGCGCGTCTTCAACGAGGTGTCGGTGCTGCTCTTCGCGGCGATCGTCGTGCTGGTGGTGGTCAAACCCTTCTGACCGCCCGTCCGATGGCCCGACGCCACAGCTCGGCAATCCCGCTGGCGCTGGCCTACGCGGCGCTGATCGTCTACGCGAGCCTGTACCCGTTCACCGGCTGGCGCGCGGTCGCCACCTCGTCGCCGCTGGAATGGCTGTGGCTGCCCTGGCCGCACTGGTGGCTGCAGTTCGACATCGTCGCCAACCTGGTCGGCTACCTGCCGTTCGGCGCGCTGGTGCTGACCGCCTTGGTGCGCAGCGGCGGCTCCCTGCGCGTGAGCTGCGTCGTCGCGGTGCTGATGGGGGTCGGCCTGTCGTTCGCGCTCGAGACCATCCAGAACTTCCTGCCGCAGCGGGTGCCCTCGCGTGCCGACTGGGCGCTCAACAGCGCCGGCACGCTGCTCGGGGTCGCGCTTGCGGCGATCTTCTGGCGCCGCGGCGTGATCGAGCGCTGGCAGTCGATGCGCGAGCGATGGGTCGAGCCGCACAGCGCCGGCGCGCTCGCGCTGCTGATGCTCTGGCCCTTCGGGCTGCTGTACCCGCCACCGCTGCCGCTGGCGATCGGCGGCGGGCTGGCGCTGCTGCCGGCCTTCTTCGAGGCCCTGCTCGAAGGCACGGCGCTGGAGCCCTGGACCCAGTCGCTGGCCGACCCGGGCCTCGCTACGGTCGAGCCGTTGTCGCCGCTGCGGGCGGGCCTGGCGATCGTGCTCGGCCTGCTGGCGCCCTGCCTGCTTGCCCTCGCGGTCGCGCGCCCGGGCTGGCGGCGCGTGGTGCTGCCCTTCGGCGCGCTGCTGATCGGCGGCGCGGTGACGGCGCTGTCCTCTGCGTTGAGCTTCGGGCCGGCGCACGCCTTCCTGTGGCTGAGCGGCGTCGTCCCCGCGGCCCTGGCGGTGGGCCTGGCGCTGGCGCTGCTGCTCGCTGCGCTGCCGCCGCGCGCCGCGCTCGGCGCCGGCCTGGTCGCGCTGACCGCGCTGGTGGCGATGGTGGTGCAGATCCCGCTCGACCCCTACTACGCGCAGAGCCTGCAGAGCTGGGAGCGCGGTCGCTTCATCCATTTCCATGGCCTGGCGCGCTGGATCGGCTGGTGCTGGCCCTACCTGGCGATCGGCTGGATGCTGATGCGCCTGGCGCGGCCCACGTCGAAGCCCGAATGATCGACTACCGCACGAGTAGTGAGCGCGCGCCTGCCTACAATCCCCCTCATGAGTTACTACGAGCGGCACATCTTTTTCTGCCTCAACCGTCGAGACGGTGAGGCGAGCTGTGCCGAGCACGACGCCGAGGCCGCGTTTGCGCACTGCAAGTCGCGCGTCAAGGCCGAGCGGCTGGCCGGGCCGGGTGGGGTGCGCGTGAACCGCGCCGGCTGCCTCGACCGCTGCGCCGGCGGGCCGGTCGCGGTGGTCTATCCGGAGGCCGTCTGGTACACCTACCTCGACCACGAAGACATCGACGAGATCGTCGACTCGCACCTGAAGCGCGGCAAGGTGGTCGAACGCCTGGTGCTGGCGCCGAACGTCGGACGCTGAGCCGCGCATGAACTCGCAGACGCGGCGCGAAGCGATCGCCGGTCCGGCCGGCACCCTGTCCTGCGCGGTCGACGAGCCGGCGGCGGCTGCCTCGCTCGCGGGCGCTGCGGCTGCTCAGGCACCGGTCGCGGTCGTCTGCCATCCGCACCCGCTGCACGGCGGCACGATGGACAACAAGGTGGTCCAGACCCTGGCGCGTGCCTTCGTGCAGTCCGGCTGGCGCAGCGTGCGTTTCAACTTCCGCGGCATCGGCGATTCGCAGGGGGCCTGGGACGAAGGGCGCGGAGAGGTCGAGGACGCGCTGGCCGTGATTGCCCGCTACCGAGCGCCGGGCGCCCCGCTGCTGCTGGCCGGCTTCTCCTTCGGCGGCTATGTCGCGGCGAGTGCCGCGTCGCGCCTGCCCGAGGCCGAGCGTCCGAGCCGGATCGTGTTGATCGGCCCGGCCACGGTCAACTTCCCGACGCCGCCGGTGCCCGCCGACACGCTGATCGTGCATGGCGAGCTCGACGACGTGGTGCCGCTGGCGGCGAGCTTCGACTGGGCCCGCCCGCAGGGGCTGCCGGTGGTCGTCGTGCCCGGCGGCGGACATTTCTTCCATGGGCAGTTGCCGCTGCTCAAGGACATCGTGATGCGTGCGCTGCGCTGACCTCGACGGTCGCGCGGCACTCGCGATTGCGGCCCTTCGGGCCACCGACTCACTGTCGCTGCGGATGCGCCGGCCCTCGGGGCGGCGGTCCCCTCCACCATGAATGCACTGATCGCCCGTTTCGCTGCCGTTCTTGCGCTTCTGCTGGCCATGCCGGTCTTCGCGCAGGCCCCCGTGCCACCCGAAGTGGCCGCCAAGAGCTATCTGCTGCTCGACCTGACGACGCAGCAGACGCTGACCGAGCGCAACGCCGACGCCACCGCCGACCCCGCCTCGCTGACCAAGCTGATGACCGCCTACCTCGTCTTCTCGGCGATCAAGGAAGGGCGGCTCAGTCTGGAGCAGACGCTGCCGGTCTCGCAGCGCGCCTGGGCCGAGCGGCGCGGGGGCGGCTCGCTGATGTTCATCGACACGACGATGACGCCGAAGGTCGAGGAGCTGCTGCACGGGATGATCGTGCAGTCGGGCAACGATGCCTCGGTCGCGCTGGCCGAGGGCGTCGCCGGCACGCTCGACCAGTTCGTCGCGATGATGAACCGTCAGGCGCAGGCCTGGGGCCTGAAGAACACGTCGTTCCGCAACGTGACAGGCCTGACCGAGCCGGGCCACCACAGCACGGCGCGCGACCTCGCGGTGATCGCCTCGAAGATCATCAGCGACTACCCGGACTTCTACGCCTACTACTCCGTCAAGGAGTACACGTACAACAAGATCACGCAGCCGAACCGCAACCTGCTGCTGCGCCGCGATCCGACCGTCGACGGCATGAAGACGGGCTACACCGAGGCCGCCGGCTACTGCCTGATCGCCAGCGCGGTGCGCGAGTTTCCGAACCTGGGCGGCAGCGCGGGGACTGGTACCGGCGGCAAGCGGCGTCTGCTCAGCGTGGTGCTCGGCACCGCCTCGATGGAGGCGCGCGCCAACGAGAGCCAGAAGCTGCTCAACTGGGGCTACGCCGCCTTCGACGCGGTGCGCCTGTTCGAAGGCGGCAAGCCGGTCGTGGAGCCCGAGGTCTGGAAGGGCGCCAGCCGCCAGGTCAAGCTCGGTGCGACCGGCGACATCGTGATCGCCGTGCCGCGGGGCGAAGGCCCGAAGCTGAAGACCGAAATCGAGCGCGTCGAGCCGCTGGTCGCCCCGCTGCCGAAGGGCCAGCGCGTGGGCACGCTCAAGGTCTCGACGGCGGGCGGGGTGAAGGTCGCCGACCTGCCGCTGGTCGTCCTCGACGAGGTGCCGGAGGCCGGCATCTTCGGCCGCGCCTGGGACTCGCTGCGCCTCTGGATCCGCTGACCCGGCGGGCGGGCGCGGCGTCCACAACCTCGCCGCGCCGTCGGACTCGCGCCCCCCGCTTGGGACGGCGCGCCGAGGTGCCGATAATGGCGCGATGCAGCACCTGCCCGCGCCCCTTGCCGACACCCTCTGCTACCTGAACGGCGAGTGGGGCCGCGTCGGCGACGCGCGCGTGTCCGTCCTCGACCGCGGCTTCATCTTCGGTGACGGCATCTACGAGGTGGTGCCGGTGTACGGCCGGCGCCTGTTCCGCTTCGACGAGCACCTGGCGCGACTGGGGCGCAGCCTCGGCAAGCTGCGCATCCCGAACCCGATGCCGCGTGCCGACTGGCTCGCCCACTGCCGGCGCCTGATAGAGGCCCAGGCGAGCGAGGACCAGCTCGTCTACATCCAGGTTACGCGCGGCGTCGCCCCGCGCGACCACGTGATGCCGCCGGAGCTGGCGCCGACCGTCTTCATGATGTCCACGCCGATGAAGCCGCCGAGCGCCGAGCAGCGCCGCCAGGGGGTGGCCTGCGTCAGCGCGCGCGACTTCCGCTGGGAGCGGGGCGATATCAAGAGCATCTCGCTGCTCGGCAACGTGCTCGCGCGCCAGATCTCGGCCGACCACGACGCGGTCGAGACGATCATGTTCCGCGACGGCTGGCTGACCGAGGCGGCCGCGAGCAACGTCTGGGTGGTGCACGAGGGCGCGTTGCTCGGGCCGCCGAAGGGCGAGCATGTGCTGGAGGGCATCCGCTACGACCTGCTGCGCGAGCTCTGCGAGGAAACCGGCATCGCCTACAACCTGCGGCCGATTCCCGAGGCCGACGTGCGTGCGGCCGACGAACTGCTGCTCAGCTCCGCCACGAAGGAGATCCTGCCGGTGACCAGCCTCGACGGCGAGCCGGTGGGCCACGGAGCGCTGCGGGGCAAGCCGGGCGCCGTCTATGCGCGCCTGCACGAGGCCTACCAGAACGCCAAGCGGCAGCAGGCGATTTGACTTCGGCGCTTCGGCCCTCATCTCCCGCCGATGCACACGATGACAGACGACACCCTCCCCGACACCCCTGCCTCGCCCGACCGGGTCTCGCTGATCGAGTACCCGAGCCTGTTCCCGATCAAGGTGATGGGCGCGAACGTCGATGGCTTCCCAGAGGCCGTGATCGAGGTCGCGCTGGCCTACGACCCGGTGTTCGACGCCGCTACCGTCGAGCGCCGCCCGAGCCGCGGCGAGACCTACCTCGGCCTGACGATCACGGTCACCGCGACCAGCCGCGAGCAGCTCGACGACCTGTACCGCGCGCTCAGTTCGCACCCGATGGTCAAGGTCGTGCTGTGAGGCCCTGCCCGGCGCGGGGTGTGCGCCGATGATGGTGCGCCGCCTGGGCCGCTGCGACTTCGCCGAGACGGTGCGGGCGATGCAGGCCTTCACCGCGGCGCGCCGGCCCGACACCGGCGACGAGCTCTGGCTGTGCGAGCACGAGCCGGTGTTCAGCCAGGGGCTGGCCGGTCGGGCGGAGCATGTCCGCCACCCCGGCGCGGTGCCGGTGGTGCAGACCGACCGCGGTGGCCAGGTCACCTACCACGGGCCCGGCCAGGTGGTGGCCTATCCGCTGGTCGACCTGCGGGCGCTCGGCGTCTACGTCAAGGAGTACGTCTACCGCCTGGAGCAGGCGCTGCTGAAGACGCTCGAGAGCTACGCGGTGACCGGCCACCGTGTCCCCGGCGCGCCGGGGATCTACGTGCGCCCCGACGACCCGCATGGTCATGCCCGCTGGGTGCCGCCGCCGCCCGGCGCTGCCGACCCGTTCGCCGGCCTGGCGAAGGTGGCCGCGCTCGGCATCAAGGTCAGGCGCCACGACGCGTACCACGGCGTGGCGCTGAACGTCGCGATGGACCTGGCGCCCTTCGGGTCGATCGACCCCTGCGGCTACCCCGGGCTGGCGACGACCGATCTGGCTACACTCGGCGTCGATACCGACTGGAACTCTGCGGCCGAGCGCCTGGCCGCCAAGCTTGTCGTCCACCTGAGCCGCTGAAGGCCCGCACCATGTCCACGAACCTCGCTGCCGACGCTGCGATTGCGGGCTACGACCCGACCGCCAAACAGAAATCCCAGGCCAAGACCGCACGCATCCCGATCAAGATCGTGCCGGCCGAGACGCTGAAGAAGCCGGACTGGATCCGCGTCAAGGCGGGTTCGCCCTCGACGCGTTTCTACGAAATCAAGCAGATCTTGCGCGAGCACAAGCTGCACACCGTGTGCGAGGAAGCTTCGTGCCCGAACATCGGCGAGTGCTTCGGCAAAGGCACCGCGACGTTCATGATCATGGGCGACAAGTGCACGCGGCGCTGCCCCTTCTGCGACGTCGGCCACGGCCGGCCCGACCCGCTGGACGCGGACGAGCCGCTGAACCTGGCGAAGACGATTGCCGCGCTGAAGCTGCAGTACGTGGTGATCACCAGCGTCGACCGCGACGACCTGCGTGACGGTGGCGCGGCGCACTTCGTCGAGTGCATCCGGCAGACGCGGGCGCTCTCGCCGGCGACGCGCATCGAGATCCTGACGCCCGACTTCCGCGGCCGCATGGACCGCGCGCTCGAGATCCTGAAGGCCGCGCCGCCGGACGTGATGAACCACAACCTCGAGACGATCCCGCGCCTCTACAAGGAGGCGCGGCCCGGTTCGGACTACCAGTACAGCCTGAACCTGCTGAAGCGCTTCAAGGCCTTCGCGCCCGAGGTGCCGACCAAGAGCGGCTTGATGGTCGGCCTGGGCGAGAGCGACGAGGAGATCCTGCAGGTCATGCGCGACATGCGCGCGCACGACATCGACATGCTGACGATCGGCCAGTACTTGGCGCCTTCCGGCCATCACCTGCCGGTGCGGCGCTACGTGCATCCGGACACCTTCCGCATGTTCGAGCGCGAGGCAGCGGCGATGGGCTTCACGCATGCCGCGGTCGGCGCGATGGTGCGCTCGAGCTACCACGCCGACCAGCAGGCCCACGCTGCCGGCGTCGCCGACGCGGTCCGGGCCTGACCCGGCGCGGCGTGTCGCTGCCCGCCAGCAGTCGCCGCGCCAGCGCCTGCAAGGCCCGATGACCGGCACCGCACCCCATTGCGGCAACTGCCGCGAGCCGATGCAGCCACTGGGGTTGGAGGGGCATTACGGCCGGCCGGTCGAGATCGACACCTGCGCCCACTGCCACCTGATCTGGTTCGACAGCGTCGAGGCCGCGCGGCTCACGGGCCCTTCGTTGCTGACGCTGTTGCGCGAGATGGCGGCCGCGCAGCGGATCCCCCACCGCACGCTCGGCGACCTGCGCTGCGCGCGCTGCAGCGGCCGGCTGAAGCAGGTGCACAACTGCTCCCGCTGGGGCCAGACGCTGCAGTTCGAATGCCTGCGCCAGCACGGCGCCTACCAGACGTTCGCGGCCTTCCTGTCCGAGAAGGGACTGGTACGGCCGATGTCGTCGGCCGATCGCGCCGCGCTGCTGGCTGCGGGCGGGCTCGACTGCCTCAACTGTGGCGCGGCGCTGGCCGCCGGCGACGCGACCTGCAGCTACTGCGAGAGCGTGCCGGGGATGTTCGACGTTGCGCGACTGGCCCATGCGCTCGATCCCGAGGGCGCGACGCGCGACAACGGAGTGCACCGAACGCAGGCGCGCCGCGAAAGCCGCGAATGCCTGGCCTGCGGCGCCGCGATGCCGGGCGAGCAGAGCGTGCGCTGCCTGCAGTGCGGCGCGACGCTGGCGGTCGGCCGGGTGACCGACGCACTGGACGCCGTCGGGTCGCTCGAGGCGGCGCTGCGCGAGCACCAGCGCAACCCGGCGCCGCATGTCAAGGCGCAGCGGCTGGCGCGTCTGCAGGGCGACCTCGACCGCCGCCGCGCCTGGAATCGCGAGATGGAGGACTCGGCGCGCGCCGACCGCACGCGTGCGGGCGGGGGGTGGCCGGTCGATGGCGATGGCGACGGTCCGCTGGCCGGTCATCCGGTGGCGCGCATCGCCGGCGGTGTGGCGCTGCTGCTGGTGGTGTGGGCGCTGCTCGGGCGTTGAAGCCACCCCGCGCGGCGCAGCGACGCCCCGCTCAGGAGTCCGTCAGCAGCGCCTCGAGCCGGCGGTGCAGGGCCTCGAAGTCGGTCATGCCGACATGGCGCGCGACGATCTCGCCGCGCCGGTCGATCAGCACGTGCGTCGGCGTGGCGCGGACATGGCCGAAGGCACGCGCGATCTCGCCACGGTTGTCGATCGCGACGCCGAACGGCAGCTGCCGGGACTGCGCGAACTGAACCACCCGCGCCGGCGGGTCGTACTGCATCGCCACCGCCAGGGTCTCGAAGCCGCGCGCGCCGAAGCTGCGCTGGGTCTCGACCAGCTTGGGCATCTCGCGCACGCAGGGCCCGCAGGTGGTGGCCCAGAAGCTCACCAGCACCACCTTGCCGCGCAAGTCCTGCAATTGCTCGACCCGGCCGTCCAGCAGCGTGTAGCCGACGCTCGGCGCCTGCCTCGGCGCGGCCAAGTGTTGCGCGGCGGCCCACGCCAAGGCCACGATCGCCAAGAGGGCGGCGACGACGGCTACATTGCGGCGGGTCATGCTGATCGGCGAGGAGAAAGCCATGGAAAGACGCGAGTTTATGACCGCCTCGCTGGTGCTGCCGGCGTGGCTCGGTGCCTGGCGGCTGGCGCACGCGGCCGCGGGGCTCACCGAGACGGACGCTGCCTCGGGTGTGCGTGCCGCGCTCGAGCGCGGGGCGACGGTGGCAGTGTCGATGCTCGGTCGCACCGACGGCTTCCTCGGCAATCCCAAGGTGCGGATCCCGCTGCCGGGCGCGCTCGACAGCGGCGCCAAGCTGCTGCGCGCGACCGGGCAGGGACAGAAGGTGGACGAGTTGGTCACTGCGATGAACCGCGCCGCGGAGGCGGCGGTACCACAGGCGCAGACGCTGCTGGTCAACACCGTCAAGTCGATGAGCGTCGAGGATGCATTGAGGATCGTCCGCGGCAGCGACACGGCGGTGACCGAGTTCTTCGTCGCCAAGACCCGCGAGCCGCTCGGCGTCAAGTTCCTGCCGATCGTGACCAAGGCGACCGAGAAGGTCTCGCTGGCGGAGAAATACAACGCGGTGGCCGGCAAGGCGGCCGGCATCGGTCTCGTGAAGCGCGAGGATGCAAACGTGCAGCAGTACGTCACCGGCAAGTCGCTCGACGGCCTGTACCTGATGATCGGCGAGGAAGAGAAGAAGATCCGAAGCGACCCGATCGGCACCGGCAGCGCGATCCTGAAGAAGGTCTTCGGCTGATCGTTGCCTGTCCCCACGCGGCCCGCCGGCCGGGGCGCGACCTGCGGCGTGCGGCCGTCGTGGTCGTGCTGGGGCTGAGCGGCTGCTCGCCTGCGCTGGATTGGCGCGAGGTGCGGCCTGCCGACAGCGGCGTGCTCGCGTTCTTCCCGTGCCGCCCGGAACACCACGTGCGCACGCTGCCGCTGGCCGGGCAGCCGGTCGAGATGCGGCTGTCGTCCTGTAAGGCCGACGGCATGACCTTCGCGATCAGCCATGCGGCGCTGCGCGACCCCACCGATGCGCCGTCCGCCCTCGGCGAATTGCGCGTTGCCGCGGCGTCCAACGTGGGCATGGCCGAGGCGCCGGCACTCGCGGATTTCGTGGTGCCCGGGGCCAGCCTCACGCCCGGAAGCGGGCGGATCCGCGCCGTGGGGCGCCTGCCTGGCGGCGAGGCGGCGACCGTGGTCGCTCTGTTCTTCGCGCGCGGACCGCGTGTCTTCCAAGCGACGGTTTTCGGTGAACCCGTCGCGTCGGAGGCGGTCGAAACCTTCTTTGGCGAGCTGAAAGTGATGCCGTGAGAAGGACTTGGAACGTCACGGCCGTCCGATGCCCCGAGAGTTGGCATTGACACGGTCGAGTCGCGTGGCGCATCTTTGCCCCTCTGCGCCGAAGCGGGCTGGTCCGTGACGATGGCGCCTCCACCTCAGATTCATCGCCGCGAGGCCGTGGTGTCGGTGCGAACCACGCCAAGCCACGCGGTTGACCGAGCGTCCATGGACGTCGCCGCTCCGAAAATGCCTGGCCTGCTGATCATTGCCCATGCGCCGCTCGCCTCCGCGTTGAAGACGCTCGCCGAGCACACCTTCCCTGACTGCGGGCACCGGCTCAGGGCGCTGGACGTCCCTCCGGACATGTCGCCGGATGACGCCGAGGTGCGCGCTCGCACGCTGCTGCGCGAGGTGCGCGACCCCTGCGCGCTCATCCTGACCGATGTGTTTGGCGCCACGCCGTCGAACGTGGCACTGCGGCTGTCCGATGCCTACAACGTCAAGGTGGTCGCCGGCGTCAACGTGCCGATGCTGTGGCGCACCTTGTGCTACGCAGACCAACCATTGGAGTCGCTGGTCGCCTGCGCCGTGGCCGGCGCCACCCAGGGCGTGATGCCGATCGCTTCGTCACGCCCCCAGAACCAGGCCAATAAACCGGGCGGAAATGATCCAGAGAACCATCACCATCAGCAATAAGCTCGGCCTGCACGCACGGGCCTCCGCCAAGCTGACCAAGCTAGCAGGCTCCTACAAGAGCGAAGTCTTCATGAGTCGCAACGGGCGCCGCGTCAATGCCAAGAGCATCATGGGCGTGATGATGCTGGCGGCGGGCCTGGGTGCCGAGGTCGAGATCGAGACCTCGGGCCCCGACGAAGAGGTTGCGATGGAAGGCCTGGTCCGGTTGATCGACGACAAGTTCGGCGAAGGGCAGTAGAGGGCGACGACCCCTGCCCGCTCCGCGTGTCAGGCGCCCTGGGTGCCGAGGAAGTGGCGGCTGTGGCGCGCCGGCAGGTCTTCGATGCGCATCAGCATCGGCAGGTCGGCGGTGTTGAAGTCCGGGTCCCAGGCCGGCGGACCGAGCACCTTGGCGCCCAGGCGCAGGTAGCCCTTGATCAACGGCGGTGCTTCGACGTCCAGCGCGTGCGCCAGGGCCTCGACGGGCAAGGGCAGGCGGGGGCGGACCTGCAGTTCGATCGGCGCCAGGTGCGTGTGGCGCAGGCGCTCCCAGAGGCTCGCGGCGTGGTGGCCGCCGTCGCGCATGCTGACGCTGGCGCAGCCGATCATCGTGTCGAGCGAGTTGCGCACCATGAACTCGGCCAGCGCCCCCCAGAGCGCCAGGATCGCTCCGCCCGTGCGCCAGTCGGGATGCACGCAGGAACGCCCCAGCTCGACCATGCGCGAGCGCAGCGGGCGCAGCCGGGTGAGGTCGAACTCTGTCTCGCTGTAGAGGCCGCCGACGCGGCGCGCCGCGGCGGGCGTGAGCACGCGGTAGGTGCCGATCACCGGCCCGGGCGTGTCCGCGCGGCCCGGCGCGCGCACCAGCAGGTGTTCGCAGTAGGGGTCGAACATGTCGATGTCGTACCCGTCTGGCGCTCCGCAGGGCGGCGACAGCCGCGCCCCCATCTCGAGCGCGAAGACTTCGTAGCGCAGGCGCTGGGCCTGGCGAACCTCGCTCTCGTCACGCGCCCAGACGACGTCGAAGCGCTGCTGGGCGGCCTCGCTGCCCGCCGGGGCAACGAAGGCGTTGGGGAGGGACGTGCGGCGCGGCCGGTTTCGGCCAAGGTCGGCCAGCGGAAAGGTGGGCAGTGGCAGGTCGCGCATCGGGTCATCCTTCGTTGAAGCGAGGGCATGCTCGGGCGCCGCGATGACGCGTCCGTGAATCGACAATGACGGCTGTGTGACGGCGGCCGGATACGCCCGAGCGGAGACCGCAACTTCTGATGCGGCGAGCCGAGGGCGGCTGATACAGTGAATCGATGAGCATCCAGGTGTTCGGACTGCCGGTGTCCCGGGGCGTTGCCATCGGTCGCGCGGTGCTGGTCGCCACCGGACGCGTCGACGTTGCCCACTACCACGTCGGCGAGCAGGAAATCGACGACGAGATCGACCGCCTGCGCAAGGCGCGCGACGAGGTGGCGCTGGAACTGTCGGGGCTGAAGCGCGAGCTGCCGGCCGATGCGCCGAGCGAGCTCACTGCGCTACTCGACGTGCACCTGATGCTGCTGTACGACGAGACCTTGATCGTCGCCACCAAGCAGTGGGTTCGCGAGCGCCGCTACAACGCTGAGTGGGCGCTGTCGGCTCAGCTCGAGGTGCTGGCGCGTCAGTTCGACGAGATGGAGGATGAATACCTGCGCGAGCGCAAGGCCGACGTCGAGCAGGTCGTTGAGCGCTTGCTCGGCGCGCTAGCTGCTGCGGCCGGCAAGTCGGTGGGCGTGGCGCCGCTCGTCGCCGCGCCGCGTGACCCCGCGCAGGACGACCCGCTCGTGCTCGTGGCGAATGACATCTCGCCGGCCGACATGCTGCAGTTCAAGCGCAGCGTCTTCACCGGTTTCGTCACCGACGTTGGCGGCAAGACTTCGCACACCGCGATCGTCGCGCGCAGCCTCGACATTCCGGCCGTGGTCGGCGCGCGCGAGGCGAGCCGGGTGATCCGGCAGGACGACTGGGTCGTGATCGACGGTGACGCGGGGATCGTCGTCGTCGAGCCTTCGCCGATCGTGCTCGAGGAATACCGCTTCCGGCAGCGCCACGACCAGCTCGAGCGAGAGCGGCTTTCGCGCCTGAGGCACACGCCAGCAGTGACGATGGACGGGCAGCGCGTCGAGTTGCTTGCCAACATCGAGCAGCCCAGCGACGCTCAGGCCGCGCTCGAAGCCGGCGCCGTCGGCGTGGGGCTCTATCGCAGCGAGTTCCTTTTCCTGAACCGCAACGGCGAGCTGCCGGGCGAGGACGAGCAGTTCGAAGCCTATCGCAGCGTCGTCGAGGCGATGCGGGGCCAGCCCGTGACGATCCGCACCGTTGACGTCGGCGCCGACAAGCCGCTTGACCGCATGAGCCTGCACGAGTTGCGGCACGAGCACGCGCTCAGCCCTGCGCTCGGCTTGCGGGCCATTCGCTGGAGCCTTTCCGAGCCGAGCATGTTCCGCCAGCAACTGCGTGCGATCCTGCGCGCCAGCGCCTACGGGCAGGTGCGCCTGCTGATCCCGATGCTGGCTCACCTGAGCGAGGCGCGGCTCGTCGCCGAGGCCCTGCAGCGCTCGCGGCAGCAGCTGAGTGATGCGGGCCGGCCATACGGGAGCATCGAGGTCGGCGCAATGATCGAGATCCCCGCCGCGGTGATGATCCTGCCGTTGCTGCTGCAGCGCTTCGACTTCATCTCGATCGGCACCAATGACCTGATCCAGTACGCGCTGGCGATCGACCGCGCAGACGAGGCAGTGGCGCATCTCTACGACCCCTGGCATCCGGCCGTGCTGCGGCTCGTGTTGCAGGCCATCACCACCGCCCGGGAGGCGGGCCGGCTGGTCAGCGTGTGCGGCGAGATGGCGGGCGATACGGCCTTCACAGAACTGTTGCTGGCCATGGGCTTGCGCAGCTTCTCGATGCATCCGTCGCAGATTGCATCGGTGAAGCAGCGCATCCTCCG
>JAMHWF010000006.1:0-4473 GCA_035911095.1 Ideonella sp.
ACGATCGGCACCTTGGTGCGGGTCCGCGCCTGGCGCAGGAAGGTCAGCCCGTCCATCACCGGCATCTCGATGTCGGACATGATCAGCGTCGGCCGCGCGTTCGGGAGCTGCTGCAGCGCGACCATCCCGTTCTCACACAGCGCCACCACCTGGGCGCCCGGGATCTTGCAGACGATGTTCTGCAGGAGCATGCGCATCATCGCGGAGTCGTCGACGATCATCACTCGGATCTCGGCCATGATGGTGAGTCATCGACCGCGCGTGCCCGATGTTTAGGGCGCCGGCGCGCCGGTGCGGCAGGCGACCGCGAGCTGCTGCCAGCCGTGCTCGGAGCGGCCGATCGAGTACATCGAGAACTCGACCAGGCGCTTGCCGTGCAGGCGCTCGCAGCGCTCGGCGGCGGCGATGCGCAGCGGCGCATACTCGCCCGGGGTCTGGGCGATCAGGTCGGCGAGGGCGCCGGCGGCGGTCTCGGCCTCGAGGTCGTGATCGGCCAGCGCCCGCAGCGGCTTGCTCAGCGTCGACGCCGGGTGGGTCGCCAGGACGTCGCGCCAGGCCTGGCCGTGTTGCCGCGCGAGGATCCCCAGCACCGTGTCGTCGAAGCGATCGCCGCGCGCCGCCGCGCGGCGGAGCGTCGCGGTGTGGTCGGCGGTGAGCGCGGCGATCAGCGCGGGGTGATCGAGCAGGTACAGGGCGGCGTCCTGGCGGAGCTGCGGCACCGCGCCGTCGAGCGCGGTCACCAGCACCGCCGCGCGGTCGGCGTCGGTCGCGGCGTCGCGCCACGCGGCGAGCGTCGTCAACAGCGCCGCGCTCGGGCGCTCGATGTAGCCCTCGTAGCTGCCGGTCGGCCAGCGATCGGCGCCGATGAACACCAGCGCGCTGCGGCCGCGGTGGAACCCGACGTGGCACGAGGTGTTGGTCTCGCGAGCGACCAGCGCGCGGGCGGCGCCCTTGAGGCGCTGCTTGACCGACAGGCTGACCAGCCCCGCCGCGCGCTCGCCGGGCACGGCCCCGACCTTCACCACCGCGACATCGCGGGCCAGCTCGAACAGCTCGAACACCGGCTGGTGCCGCTTGGAGCAGGCCGCCGCGGGGCGGGCGGCGGCGGCGACCGCGAGGCAGACCCCGGCCGCGGCGACGAGGAGGCGCATGCGGCTAGGACGCACGACCTCGTCGCGGCGATCTCACGACGTGCACTTCGCCTTGTTCTTGGCGGAGGCCTTCAGGTCCTTGTCCATCGCCTCGGCCTTCTTGACCAGGCTCGACGAGCCGTACTTCTGCTTGAGCAACGACAGGTAGGCCCGACCTTCGCTGCAGTTCTTCAGCTTGGCGGCGGCCTCGGCGGCGCGGAACAGCGCGTCGTCGGCCAGGTCGCTGGTCGCGAACTTGTCGTAGACCTTCTGGAACTCGCGGATCGCCGAGTCCCAGTCCTGCTGCTGGAAGTACGACTCGCCGCGGAAGTACTGCGCGTCGTCGGCGCGGGCGTGGGTGGGGAAGCCGACCGCCAGCTTCTTGTAGGCCTCGCGCGCCTCGTCCCACTTGCCGGCCTTGAAGGCGTCGGTGCCCTGGGTCCACAGGTCGTCGGGGTTGAGCCCCGCCACCGGGTTGGTGCCGGTGGTGCCGGTGCCGGCCGGCTTGCCGCCGCCCTCGAGGGTCGCCAGCCGCGCCTCGATCACGCCGAGCCGCTCGTCGTTGGCGGCCTTGTACCGCTCCACCTGCGTCGCCAGGTCGTCCATCATGTTCTTGGCGGCCGACACGAGCCCGGTCGACACCCGGATGTCGTTGCGGAGCGCGTCGACGTCGGCGCCCAGGTCGGCGCTGTTGCGCTTGAGCACCTTGGTCGCCTCGTCGAGGATCTTCTGCAGCTCACCGACCTGCTTGTCGATGTCCTGCTCCTTGGTGGTCAGGCGCTCGTCGATCTGCTTGACGTCCTTGCGCAGCGCCGCGCCCTCGCTCTTGGTGGTGACCCAGAAGCAGCCGGAGCTGCCCAGGCCGGCGGCGAGGACGATCAGGGGGAGTGCCCGAGCGAGTGACTTCATCGACATGCCTCCGGTGCGGCTCAACGCCACTGGAACTCGACGCGGCGATCCTTCTCGTCGCCCTGGCCGGTCGGCTCGGTCTCGCCCTTGGGCACGACCTGCAGCTTGGCCGGATCGACCCCGAGCCGCGCCAGGTAGTCGGCGACGGTCTGGGCCCGGCGCTCCGACAGCGCGATGTTGTACTCGTCGGTGCCCGAGCCGTCGGTGTGGCCCATGACGTAGACCGACTTCTGCGGGGTCTTGCTGATGCACGCGCTGTTGGCGTCGAGGCGGTCGCGCTCGCTGGGCGCGATCGACGAGTCGTCGTAGCCGAAGTAGACGGTGGCCAGGCTGCACGCGGCGTCGCCGCCGCCGGCCCACGGCTTCTGGCAGTAGCCGTCGACGCAGTCCTCGTCGTCGGCGCAGTCCTCGTCGGTCTTGCACGCGGTCGGGCGCTGGCAGACGCCAGCCTGGCACTTGCCGCCCGGGCCGCACTCGTTGTCCTTGGCGCAGGCGTGGCAGGTGCCGGCCTGGCACACGCCGCCGTTGGGGCAGTCGGCGTCCTTGGCGCACTCGGGCTTGGCGACGCACGCGCCGGAGTCGCAGCGCTGGCCGTCGGCGCAGTCGCTGTCCTGGGCGCACGCGACGCACTGCTTCTCGACGCAGATGAGCCCGTTCTTGCAGTCGTCGTTGCCGTCGCAGGCGGGGGTCTTGGGCTTCTTCTTGCCGCAGGCCGCGACCAACCCGACCACCGCGACCGAGACGGCCAGGATCGACATCGTGAAACGGAAGCCACCGACGGGACGCATGGCTGGAACCTACGGGCCCCAGCCGGCCGAGTCAAATCTCCGGCCGGTGCGGTCGAACCGGCCTCACGCGACGCCGTGATAGCCTGGCGACGGCCATGCCCCGCTCGACGATCCTGGTCATCGATGACGAGCCGAACATCCTGAAGACGGTGAAGACGTCGCTGGAGGTCGACGACTACGCGGTCGAGGTGGCCGGCAACGGCGCGCTGGGCCTGCAGAAGCTGGCCGAGCGCGAGATCGACATGGTCTTGCTCGACGTGATGATGCCGGGCGAGAGCGGCCTCGACGTGTTGCCCAAGATCCGCGCGGCCTACCCCGACGTGATGGTCGTGATGATGTCGGGCAACGCGACGCTCGAGACCGCGGTGCAGGCGACCAAGCGCGGGGCCCACGACTTCATCGAGAAGCCGCTGACCGGCGACAAGCTGGAGATCGTCGTCAAGAACGCGCTCGAGTTCGGCCGGCTGGCCCGCGAGAACGCGCGGTGGAAGGCGCGGGCCGAGGCCGAGCACTCGATGATCGGCAAGAGCGCGGCGATGCGGGCGATCGTCGACAAGCTCGCCAAGACCGCGCCGTCGTCGGGCCGGGTGCTGATCACCGGCGAGAACGGCACCGGCAAGGAGCTGGTGGCGCGGGCCATCCACGATCGCTCGAAGCGGGCCAAGGGGCCGTTCGTGAAGGTCAACTGCGCGGCGATCCCGTCGGAGCTGATCGAGAGCGAGCTGTTCGGCCACGAGAAGGGCGCGTTCACCGGGGCCACCAAGGACCGCCGCGGCAAGTTCGAGCAGGCCGACGGCGGCACGCTGTTCCTCGACGAGATCGGCGACATGAACCCCAGCGCCCAGGCCAAGGTGCTGCGGGTGCTGCAGGAGAACGAGCTCGAGCGCGTCGGCGGCAGCGACACGATCAAGGTCGACGTGCGGGTGGTGGCGGCGACCAACAAGCACCTGCCGACGGAGATCGCCGCCGGGCGGTTCCGCGAGGATCTGTACTACCGGCTCAACGTGGTGCCGATCGAGATGCCGCCGCTGCGCGCCCGCAAGGACGACGTGCCGGCGCTGATCGAGCACTTCCTGGCGCTGTGCTGCGCGCGCGACGATCGCCGGGTCAAGCGGATGAAGGCCGGCGCGGTCACGCTGATGATGCAGCACGACTGGCCGGGCAACGTCCGCGAGCTGAAGAACGTCGTCGAGCGGATGGTGATCCTGTCGGGCGACGCCGACGACATCGGCGAGGCCGACGTGCGCGACGCGCTGCCGAGCGTGCAGGCGGTCAAGGGCAGCTACGAGAAGGGCGTGCCGTTCAAGGACCTGGTGGCGGCGGCCGAGCGCGAGATCATCCTGGCCGCGCTCGACGCCCACGAGCACCACGTCTCGAACACCGCCAAGGACCTGCAGCTCGAGCGCTCGCACCTGTACAAGAAGATGCGCGCGCTCGGCATCGATCACCGCGCCGACGAGGCCGAGTAGCTACTGGATCGTGATGACCTTGTTCATCCCGTCGACGCAGGTGAAGGCGGTCGACACGCGGGTGAGGGTCTCGCTCCAGCCGCCGTTGAGCCCGTTGCCCGGCTCCTCGTACCTGAAGTAGACCTTGATCTTCACGCCGGCCTCGCCGCCGACGTACTCGAGGTTCTTGGTCCACGA
>JAMHWF010000007.1:0-1121 GCA_035911095.1 Ideonella sp.
TGCCGGCCGTGGTGCGCGAGGTGAACGGCCAATGGCAGCGGCAGTAGGTACGCCGGGCCGGGAGCGTCGGCCGTCCCGCGTCGCCATCCGCTGCGCCAGCGCCGCGCTGCTGCTCGCCACCGGCGGCTGGGCGTTGGCCGCCCTGGCGCGGGAAGTGCCGCCGCCGGCCTATCAACTGGCGGCGCATCGTGCAGACGTGCCGGCTGCGGTGCTGTACGCAGTGGCCTTGCAGGAGAGTGGTGCCATGCTGCGCGGGCGCCTGATCCCCTGGCCGTGGACGCTCAACGTCGCCGGCACGCCACAGCGCTACGCCACCCGCGCCGAGGCCTGCGCGGGGCTGCGCCGGGCACTCGCCGGCACGCCGGCCAATCGCATCGACGCCGGCCTCGGCCAGGTCAATCTCGGCTACCACACGCATCGCTACACCCAGCCCTGCGAGCTGCTGGACCCGTACCGCAACCTCGCCATCGCTGCGGAAATCCTGCGCGAACAGCACACGCCGGGCGAGGACTGGTTGCTTGCCATCGGCCGCTACCACCGGCCCGCCGGCGGGGCGCCCGCGGCGCGCTACCGGCGCAGTGTGCATCGGCACCTGACCCGCGTGCTCGACCCCGGCGTTCCCGTTCCAACCCTTCAGGCCACCACGCCATGAACCACATCGTCCTCATCGCCGCCATCGGGCTGCTGTCCACGACCACCGTCTTCGCCCAGACCGCCTCCGCGCCGCTGATCGTCGTCGAAGACCGCGGCGGCGACTCCGCGCTGCCGTACTACCAGTCGCTGAATCCTCAGCCGGATCAGGCCACGCCGCCGGCCCCGATGCCGGCCCCTCGCGCGGGCAACACGGCCGACGTCGAAGCCGCCATGCTGCCGGTGCGCTCGACGCAACTGTTGCCGGGCGAGGTGCAGCGCCGCGTCATCCGGGCGCCGGGCCTGACGGCGCTGTTCCTGATCGGCGACGACGAGCGTTCGCGCGCCTGGCTGCGGCAGCGGCAGGCGACGCTGCGCGAGCTGCAGGCCGTGGGCCTGGTGATCAACGTGGAGTCGATGGCCGCGCTGACGGCGCTGCGCAGGCTGGCGCCCGGCCTGACCCTCTCGCCGGCCTCCGGCGACGACCTGGC
>JAMHWF010000008.1:0-1981 GCA_035911095.1 Ideonella sp.
AGCGCGTCGAGGCTGCGCTCGAAGCTCACGATCGTCAGCGGCCGCGCCGTCGCCGGCAGCGCCTCGGACACCTGCCACGCCGCGATCGCGTTGGAGGCCGCCCCGAGCCCGACGTCGAGCAACACCAGCGGCTCCTCGCCGCCCGCGGCCAGGCGCGCCGCCAGCCGCGACGGCTCACAATAGAGGCGCGCCGCCTCGATCGCCGGACCGACCACCGGATGCATCACCTCACCGACCCGCCGGTCGAGCATCGCCGGCGCGCCCTCGCGGGTGATCACGACCTCGCAGCTGTCCGCGCTCACCGCTCCGCGCCGATCTTGCGACCGCTGTGCTCGTGGCGATCGATCTGGTCCAGCTTCGCCCGCGCGTACGCGGCGTAACACCCGGCCGCGATCGCGGCCCGCGACTCGGCCATCAGCGCGTTGTAATGATGGAGGTTGTGCATCGCCAGCAGGCGCGGGCCCAGGGCCTCGCCGCAGCGAAACAGGTGGTGCAGATAGGCCCGCGTGTAGCCGCGGCACGTGCCACACGTGCAGCTCGCGTCGAGCGGCCGGTCGTCGGCGGCGTTGAAGCCCCGCGTCACCTTGACCCGCCCCGTCGCCGTGAACGCGGTGCCCTGCCAGCCCAGGTTGGTCGGCAGGATGCAGTCGAACATATCGACCCCGGCCAGCATCGCGTACAGCAGATCCGGCGGGGTGCCCACGCCCATGAGATAGCGCGGGCGGTCGGCCGGCAGCAGCTCCGCCGCCATGTGCGTGACCTCCTCGCGTTCGGCCCGCGTGTCGCCGACCGCGAGCCCACCGATCGCAAACCCGTCGAAGGGGTGCTGCGTCAGGAACTCCGCCGACGCCCGGCGCAGCTCCGGGAAGATGCCCCCCTGCATGATCGCAAACAGCGCCTGCGGCGTGTCCTGGCGCGCGGCCAGGCTGCGCAGCGCCCATCGGTGCGTGCGCTCCATCGCCAACCGGGTCGTCTCATGGTCCGAGCGGGCGTCGACGCAGACGTCGAGCACCATCATGATGTCGGCGCCGATCGCCGTCTGCACCGCGATCGACTTCTCCGGCGAGAGCATGTGCATGCGCCGATCGGTGTAGCTGCGAAACCTCGCGCCCTTCTCCGAGATCACCCGATCCTCGGGCAGCGAGAAGATCTGATAACCGCCCGAATCCGTCAGCACCGGCCCGTCCCAGCCCATCCATCGGTGCAGCCCGCCGACCCGCTCGAACAGCTCAACACCCGGCCGCAGCAGCAGGTGGTAGGTGTTGCCGAGCAGCACCTGCGTGCCGACCTCGCGCAGGTCCGCGGGGGTCAGGCCAGTCACCGTCGCGCGTGTCCCCACCGTCATGAACGCCGGCGTCTCGACGCGGCCGTGCGGGGTGACAAAGGCGCCGCGGCGGGCGCGTGAGCCTGGATCCTCGGCGCTGACAGAAAACTGCAGGTGCATGCCCGGCGGGAGTGTAACCGTGCGGTCCCCGCGGCGGCCGCCCGCGCGCGCCCGCGAGGTGGGGCTAGCTCACCGGCCCGCCGCGCACCGCCCGTGTTATGCAAGCCGCTTGCTCGCCGCCCAGGATCAGCGCAGGGCCCAGCCGACGAAGCTCGTCGCCGTGCTCGTCGTGCTCGTGATGCTCCTGGCTGCCTACCAGCTCGGGCTCTTCCAGCAGTTCGCCGACCCGGCGGGCGTGAAGCAGGCGCTGGTCTCGCTGGGCCCGTGGGGTTATGTCGCCTTCGTCGCGGCCTACGCCGCCCTGCAGCCCTTCGGCTTCCCGGGCACCGTGTTCATCCTGGCGGCGCCGCTGATCTGGCCGTGGCCGATCGCCTACGGCCTCTCCATGGCCGGCACCATGGCGGCCAGCGTCGTCGGCTTCCTGTTCGCCCGCTTCGTCGCGCGCGACTGGGTCGCCGCGCGGATCCCCGAGCGCTTCCGCCGCTACAACGACGCCCTCGGCCGTCGCGCCTTCGTCACC
This sequence comes from Ideonella sp., assembly GCA_035911095.1. Taxonomy (GTDB): domain Bacteria; phylum Pseudomonadota; class Gammaproteobacteria; order Burkholderiales; family Burkholderiaceae_C; genus JAMHWF01. The sequence continues at coordinate 1,965 of JAMHWF010000008.1, forward strand.
GTGTTCCTCCTGCGCCT
>JAMHWF010000009.1:0-2261 GCA_035911095.1 Ideonella sp.
TCGGCAAGATTCTCCGGCGCGAGCTGCGCAACGTCGATTGAGGCGCACGTGACCGACGTTGCCCTGGGCGCCGTCCCCGCGCCGGGTACAGGTTCGCCCGAATCGCCGGTGGGCCGCAGCGAAGCCGTCGCCCACACCGCTGAGGCCGGCGGACATGCGCTCGAGATCCAGATGCTTCGGGTGGGCGCCCAGCTGCTGCGCGTCGGGCGCCAGGCGGGTTCGCGGCGCGGCGCAACGCCGTTGCTGATGTTCAACGGCATCGGCGGCAGCATCGAACTGCTCGAGCCGCTTGCACGCGCGATGCCCGCGCGCGAGGTCATCGTGTTCGATGTCCCGGGCGTCGGTCATTCGCCGATGCCGCGCCGGCCCTACCGGCTGCGCACGCTGGCGCGCTGGGCGCTCGGCGTGCTCGATCACTTCGGGCACGCGCAGGCGGACGTGCTCGGTGTCTCATGGGGCGGCGTGGCGGCGCAGGAATTCGCACGCACTGCGGGCGAGCGCTGCCGGCGGCTGATCCTGTGCGCGACGACCTCGGGCATGTTCATGCTGCCGGGGCATCCGAAGGCGATCGCGCGCATGGTCACGCCACGGCGCTACATGAGCAAGGCCTACGCAACCCAGGTCAGCGGCGACATCTACGGCGGCGACTTCCGCCGCCGGCCCGAGCTGGCGGCCGAGTTCATGAAGCACGTCAAGTGGCAGTCGCGCTGGGGCTATTACCTGCAGATCGGCGCCGCGACGGGTTGGACCAGCGTGCATTGGTTGTGCCGCCTGAAGCAGCGCACGCTGGTGATGGCCGGCCGTGACGACCCGCTGATCCACACCTTCAATGCCCGGCTGATGCGATCACTCATTCCGAACAGCGAACTCAAGCTGTTCGACTGCGGCCACCTTTTCTTGATGACGCGCCAAGAGGAGTCGGTACGCGCCATCAATGAATTCCTCGACGAAGCCTGAACACCTCTTCGAACCAGGAGACTCAACATGAGCACTGCACCCATGGGCCCCACCGAGCTGGCGGACAAGGCCGGCCAAGATATCGGCGTTTCATCGTGGATCGAAGTCGGCCAGCAGCGCATCGACGAATTCGCGCACTGCACCGAAGACCGTCAATGGATCCACGTTGATGTCGAACGCGCGGCCAAGGAGAGTCCGGCCGGCGGCACGATCGCGCACGGCTACCTGGTGCTCGCGCTGCTGGCGCCCACCGGCATGGAGATTCTCGTGCCGCGCGTGCGCGCCAAGCAGATCCTCAACTACGGCCTCGACAAGGTGCGATTCCCAGCGCCGGTGCTGGCGGGCAAGCGGGTGCGCAACCGCATCAAGCTCGCCGCCGCCGAGGACAAGGGCGGCGGCCGCTGGCTGCTTTCGCTCGAGAACACGGTCGAGATCGAGGGCGGCGACAAGCCGGCGCTGGTGGCCACCACGCTCGCGATGGTGTTCGGCTGAGCGGCGAAGGACGACCCACCATGGCCACCAACACCGCCTCCGCGGGCCGCGCCCGCACCACCGCCGCGGCAGGCGCCAAGCGTGCCGCCGGCAAGACGGCTGCCGCCACCACCGCTGCCGTCCGCACCACGGCCGCGGCGGGCGCCAGGCGCGTTGTCGGCAAGACCGCCAACACCGCCACCGCTGCCGCCACGCGCGTCGCGAAGAAGGCGCGCAGCGCCGCGGATACCGCCGCCAAGCTGTCCGGCAGCGCGAGCAAGGCCGGCCTGTCTGCGCTCGGCACGGCCAGCGATCTTGGTGGCCTCGTCGCCGAGGCCAGCCGCAACACGCTCGCGATCAACCCGCTGATCGGCTTGAACAAGCGCGACGTCGCAAGCGCGGCCGGCTCGCTGCTCAAGGCCGTCGCCAGTACGCCGCGGCGGGCCAGCACGCACCTGGGCCGCTACGTGAAGGAGCTGGGCCAGGTCGCGAAGGGGAAGTCCGAGCTGGTGCCCGACCCCAAGGACCGGCGCTTCGCCGATCCGGCGTGGAAGAGCAACGCCCTGTACGCGCGCCTGATGCAGTCGTACCTGGCGACGCAGAAGGAGCTGTCGCACTTCATCGAACAGTCGGCATTGAACAAGCTCGAGAAGGGTCGCGCGCACTTCTTCGCCTCGTTGATCACCGACGCGCTCGCGCCGAGCAACTGGGTGCTAGGCAATCCGGCGGCGGTGCGCAAGATCGTCGACACCGGCGGCGACAACCTCGTCAAGGGGCTGAAGAACCTGATCCACGACGCGCGCCACAACCACATGCTGCCTTCGATGGTCGAC
>JAMHWF010000010.1:0-2060 GCA_035911095.1 Ideonella sp.
ACGCCGATTACGATGCCCAGCAGCGTGAGCCCCGTGCGCACGCGGTTGCCGCGCATGCCGCGCCAGGCGCTGCGCGCGGCCTCGCGCAGCTCGCCCCAGAAGGTATTGCGCGATTCACTCTCTTTTTGATAGCTGCTTGCGCTTGTCGGATAAGCGCTGGAGGCACTTTTTGCTTGAAATCCTGGCGCACCGCTGTCGGCCACGATCCCGCCATCGCGGATCTCGATCACGCGGCGCGCCTGCGCGGCCACCTCGCGGTCGTGCGTGATGAGCACGATGGTGTGGCCCGCGTCGGCCAGCTCGTGCAGCAGCGCCATGACCTCGCGGCCGCTGGCGCTGTCGAGCGCGCCGGTGGGCTCGTCGGCCAGGATGATGCGCCCGCCGTTCATGAGAGCGCGCGCGATGGACACGCGCTGCTGCTGCCCGCCCGAGAGCTGGCCGGGCCGGTGCGCAAGCTTGTCGGCCAGCCCCAGCCGCGCGAGCAGCGCCTGGGCGCGCGCGACGCGCTCCTCGCGCGGCAGGCCCGCGTAGATGGCGGGCACCTCCACGTTCTCCTGCGCCGATTCGGCGGCGATCAGGTGGTAGCCCTGGAACACGAAGCCGAAGGCCTCGCGCCGCAGCCAGGCGCGCGCGTCGGCGTCGAGCCCGGCCACGTCCTCGCCCGCGAAGCGGTAGGTGCCGCTGCTGGGCCGGTCCAGGCAGCCCAGGATGTTCATGAGCGTGGACTTGCCCGAGCCCGAGGCGCCCACGATGGCGACGAATTCGCCTGCGTGGATGTCGAGCGTGACGCCGCGCAGCACCTCCACCTCGGGCTGGTCGCCGCCGCCGTAGCGGCGGCGCACGCCCTCCAATGCGATCAGGGGCACCGTCATAGCTTGAACCAGCGCGTGCCGCGTTCCGCCGGGCGCTCGCCGGTGACGACGCGCTCGCCCTCGGCCACGCCGTCGAGCACTTCGGCCGGGTGGCGGCTCTTCATGCCGATGCGCCCGGCGCGCGGCTCCACGCGGCCGTCGGCCAGCAGCACGCGCACCTGGGGCGTGCCGCCCTCGTCCGCCGGGGCGGTGGAGACGGCGGAAAGCGGCACGGCGACCGCGCCGCGCGCCGTGGCGGTGACGAAACGCGCCTGGGCGGTCATCTGCGGCAGCAGCGCGCCGTCGGCGTTGTCCACGTCGAACAGCACGGTGTAGGCCACGGCCTTGGCGGCGGCGGACTGGGTGCTGGCGGCGCCGCCCGCGGCCTTGCCCTCGGGCGTGGGCGGGGCGGGCAGCACCTGGCGCACGGTGCTGCTCCAGCGCCGCGCGCCCAGCCCCCCGCCAGTGCCCGCCTCGGCCACGTGCGCGCCCAGCGTGGCGAAGCTCACGGGCATGCCGGCCTTCACGCGGGCGATGTCGGCCTCGGATACATCGGTCCACACCGTCATGGTGCTCAGGTCGGCGATGCGCAGCACGTTGGGCGTCTGGTAGGTGGCGTTGAGCGTCTGGCCCTCGCGCGCTTCCACCGACATCACCGTGCCCGCCATGGGCGCGTAGATGCGCGTGTAGCCCAGGCGCGCCTCGTCGGCCTGCAGGCTGGCGCGGGTCTGCGCGATCTGGGCCTGCAGGCGCTCGGTGCGCGCGGCCGTGGCGGCGGCCTCGGCCTCGGCGGTCTGCACGTCCTCGGGGCGGGTGGCGTCGTCGCGCTCCATCTGGCGCTGGCGCGCCAGGCGCTGCTGCGCGAGCACCTGCAGCGCCTGCTGCTCGGCCAGCTGCGCGCGCAGGCCCGCCAGGGCCGCGCGGCCGCCATCGACGATGGCCTGCTGCACGCTGGGGTCGATCTCGATCAGCAACTGGCCCTTCTTCACCACGTCGCCCGGCTGCACGGGCAGGCGCAGGATCTGGCCCGAGACCTGCGCGCCCACGTCCACGTAGCGGCGCGGCTGCAGCGTGCCGATGGCATCGACCGTGACCTGCACATCGCCGCGCGCGGCGGCGGCGCTCTCGTACTGCGGCGCGGCCGGACGGCTTCCCCACCAGACAAGCCCCCCCAGGGCCGCGCCGAGCACCAGAACCCCCGCGGCGCGC
>JAMHWF010000011.1:0-1913 GCA_035911095.1 Ideonella sp.
CACGAGCGCAGCCTCAACATCGACTTCCTGCTCGGCTTCATCAAGCAGGTGCTGCCGCGCCGCCCCGACCTGCGGGTGATCATCAGCTCGGCGACCCTGGCCACCGAGCGGTTCGCGCAGTTCTTCGGCGGCGCGCCGGTGATCGAGGTGTCGGGCCGCACCTTCCCGGTCGACGTGCTGTACCGGCCGCCGCGCCCCGACGAGGGCGACCTGATCGACGCGGTGGCCAACACCGTCAACGAGATCGCCGAGCTCGATCCGCGCGGCGACATCCTGGTGTTCCTGCCCGGCGAGCGCGAGATCCGCGAGTCGATGGGCGCGATCACCGAGCGCGCCCTGCCGCACACCGCGATCTTGCCGCTCTACGCGCGGCTGTCGGCGGCCGAGCAGCAGCGGGTGTTCCAGACCGGCGGCCCGCGCCGCGTCGTGCTCGCGACCAACGTCGCCGAGACCTCGCTGACCATCCCCGGCATCGTCTACGTCGTCGACGCCGGCGTCGCCCGCGTCAACCGCTACGGCGTGCGCACCGGCGTCACCCAGCTCCACGTCGAGGCGGTCTCCCAGGCCGGCGCCAACCAGCGCAAGGGCCGCTCGGGCCGCACCGCCAACGGCGTGTGCTTCCGGCTATACGAGGAGGCCGACTTCCTGGCCCGCCCGGCCTACACCGATCCCGAGATCAAGCGGGTCGGCCTGGCCGGCGTCATCCTGCGCATGAAGGCGCTCGACCTCGGCGCCGTCGAGAGCTTCCCGTTCCTCGACCCGCCGTCCAAGCGCGCGATCGACGAGGGCTACCACGTGCTCGAGGAGCTTGGCGCGATCGACGACCGCGGCGCGCTCACGTCGATCGGCCACCAGCTCGGCAAGCTGCCGATCGACCCGCGGCTGGGTCGGATGATCCTGGGCGGCGTCGACGAGCGGGCGCTGCCCGAGGTGCTGGTGATCGCCGCCGCGCTGGGTCTGCAGGACCCGCGCGAGCGGCCGCTCGCCGCGCAGCAGAAGGCCGACGCCGCCCACGCCAAGTACAAGGACGAGGGCAGCGACTTCGCCGGCTACCTCAAGCTGTGGGCCTTCTGGCAAGAGGCCCGCGGCAAGTCGAGCAAGAACCAGCTGTACCGGCTGTGCCGCGACAACTTCCTGTCGTTCCCGCGCATGCGCGAGTGGGAGGACATCCACGAGCAGCTCAAGCGCACGGTGCGCGAGCTGGGCTTCCACCTCGACACGCCGGCGGCCTCGGCCGAGCAGATCCACCGCGCGCTCCTGCCCGGCCTGCTCAGCAAGATCGGCATGTGGAACCAGGAGACGCGCAGCTACGTCGGCGCGCGCCAGACCCGCTTCCTGATCCACCCGTCGTCGGGCCTGGCCCGGAAGCCGCCGCCGTGGGTGATGGCCGCCGAGCTGGTCGAGACCTCGCAGCTGTTCGCGCGCACCGTCGCCAAGATCGATCCGACCTGGCTCGAGCGCGCCGCCGGCCCGCTGTGCCGCAAGAGCTACGGCCACCCGCACTGGGAGCTCAAGCAGGCCCAGGTGATGGCGCGCGAGCACGTCACGCTGTACGGCCTGCCGATCATCAAGGATCGCAACGTGCCCTACGGGCCGATCGATCCCACCGCGGCGCGCACGCTGTTCATCGTCCACGCGCTGGTGCGCCACGAGTACACGACCAAGGGCGCGTTCATGGCCCACAACCGGGCGGTGCTCGACGAGGTGCAGCGCATCCGCGACAAGGCGCGCAAGGGCGACGTGCTGGCCGACGAGTACGCGCTCGAGGAGTTCTTCGCGCAGCGCATCCCGCCCGGGGTGTTCAGCGGCAAGACCTTCGAGCAGTGGCGCAAGGACGCCGAGGCCAAGGACCCCGACGTCCTGCACCTCGGGCTCGACGACGTGCTGCTCGACGAGGCGGCGGCGCTGTCGCC
>JAMHWF010000012.1:0-3585 GCA_035911095.1 Ideonella sp.
CCGATTTCTCCCCGCGGCGCTCGTCACCGCGGCCACGCTCGTCGCGTGCAACCCCGAGGTCCCCAAGACCACGTTCGTCTACGGCGAGAAGCGCGGGACGCTGACCTCCAACGGCCTGCGCTTCGTGATCATGCCCGACAAGACCACGTCGCTGGTCGAGGTCGACGTGCGCTACGAGGTCGGCTCGCGCGAGGATCCGGACGGCAAGGCCGGCATCGCCCACCTCGTCGAGCACATGATGTTCCAGCAGAAGCCGGACGGGCCCGACACCCAGCCGCTGATGCACTCGATCGGGCAGCTCACCAGCTTCTTCAACGCGTACACCAACTGGGACACGACGCACTACATGATGCAGTCGCGGGTCGACCACATGGACGACCTGATCAAGATCGAGGCGATGCGGATGCACTTCCGCTGCCAGACGATCAGCGAGGACGAGTTCCTGCGCGAGCGCGAGGTGGTGCGCAACGAGATCCGCCAGCGCGGCGGCACCCCCGAGGGCCGCATCCCCGACCTGATCCTCGAGCAGGTCTACCCCAAGCACCACGCCTACTCGCGGATCATCGGTGGGGACGACGCCAACCTCACCAACATCACGCTCAAGGACGTGTGCGACTTCATGGACAAGTACTACACGCCCGACCGCGCGACGGTGATCGTCGCTGGCGGCATGGACGTGGACGCCGCGACCGCGTCGATCCAGAAGTGGTTCGGCGGGCTCGAGAAGCGGGCCGGGGCGCCGCGGGTCGAGGTGGCGCCGGTGACCAGCGTCACCGCCGGCCGCGCCGACTACGACCTCGACATCGAGCGGCCGTACGTGGTGGTGGCGTGGCCGCTGCCGGCGGCCAACACCCCCGAGGGCCGCGCGGTGCGCTACGGCATCAACCGGGTCTTCTTCGAGACCGCCGGCCAGGCCTTCGACTACAACTTCGCGTACAGCGTCGACCCGATCATCCTCGGCGGTGAGCTGGCGCCGGTGTTCGGCGTGTCGATCGAGCTGAAGGGCATCGACAAGATGGGCGAGGCGCTGGAGTTCGTGAAGAAGGCGGCGGCCAAGGCCCACCGCAACTTCGACGACGCCAACTGGCAGGACACCGAGGACTTCAAGGCCCGCACCTCGGCCGGCTTCTTGCGCGGCCTCGAGACGCTGAACTCGCGCACCGTCCAGATGGGCGACGCGATCCAGTTCGACACCGAGACCGACTTCGCCTCGCAGGACCTGTACCTGATCAACGAGCTCGAGCGGATCCGCAAGTTCGACGGCGGGCTGATCGAGCGCTCGACCAAGAAGGCGCTGGCCTGGGACAAGGCCAAGATCATCGTCTTCAAGGCGAGCAAGACCGGCATCCACGGCGACCACCGCGCCAAGGTGACGTTCCAGACCAAGAGCCACGACAAGCGCGAGATCCCCGAGGTCGACCCGCGCGAGGCCAAGGTGCCGCTCAAGGTGGCGGCCGACATGCCGGTGTTCGACAAGGTCGAGCGCTACCAGCTCGGCAACGGCATGAACGTCGTGCTCTTGCCGATCGAGTCGCCGATGCCGCTGGTGTCGACGATCCTGCTGTTCAACGTCGGCGACGCGCACTCGGGCTCGGTGCCGGGCATCGCCGACGCGGCCGCCTCGTTCCTATCGCCGGCGCTCGACTCCGACGCGCTGCAGCGCCTGGGCATCGGCATCGACGGCTTCACCACCGCCGACCACACGATGTTCGCGGCCAGCGGCCTCGACATCTACCTGGGCCCGATGCTGAAGGGCATGGAGCGCCTGATCACCGCCGGCACCTACAGCCAGGAGCAGGTCGAGGGCTGGCGCAAGCAGCTGAAGGAGCGCTTCAAGCGCAAGGACTACCAGGTCGACACCGAGTACCAGCGGCAGATCTACACCGCGCTGTACGGCGCCGATCACCCGTACACCAAGAACGCGGTCCTGACCCCGGAGTCGGCCAACGGCATCGGCCAGGACCGCCTGATGTCGTTCAAGGACGAGCACTACTCGGCGGGCAACGCGACGCTGATCCTCGTCGGCAAGTTCGACCCGGCCCGGGCCCGCTCGATGGTCTCGGAGTTCTTCGGCGGCTGGAGCAAGGGCCACCTCGACCAGCCGATCGGCCCGACCCCGCGCCCGCGCACCGGCCCCGAGTACATCGGCGTGGTCGGCATCGAGAACCCGCAGGTCACCGTGACGATCGGCTACCCGGCACCGGCCGGCATCGACGCCCAGGAGGCGGCGCGCCGCGTGCTCGCCGAGATGCTCAACATCCGCATGGGCGACATCCGCTTCAAGCTGGGCGCCACCTACGGCACCTACGCCCGCCGCCAGACCCAGGTCGGCCCGGCGGCCTACACGATGGGCGGCAACGTCGACGCGCCGCGCGCCGGCGAGGCGATCAAGGCGATGCGCGACGGCGTCGAGATGCTGCGCGCTGGCACGACGTTCGACATCGACTTCGTCCGCGCCCGCCGGTCGCTGATCGAGGACCTGCTGGCGCAGTCGACGGTGTCGAGCGAGCTGGCCCAGCGCCTGGCGACGATGGCGCGCTTCAACCTCAAGCCCGACTACTACAAGCAGCTGGTCAAGCAGATCGCCGCGGTGTCGCCGGCGCAGGTGAAGATGCTGCTGGCCAACGAGCTCGACCCCAAGGGCGAGGTGATCGTGTGCCAGGGCGACCGCGCGTCGCTCGAGAAGGGCTTCGCGGGCGCTGGCATCGATCAGGTCAAGCTGATCGAGCCCGACTACAAGTAGTGCTCAGCGCCTGTCCGTATTTCGGACGGGCACCGACCCCGCGCGCCAGGCGTCTCGCGTCTTGGGAGGGGGCCCCGTCGGGGCCTGACCCGACGGGGGAGGGCGTGGCGACACGCCCTCTAAGTGCTCAGCGCGCGCGGGCCACGACGGCCTGGCAGCGCGCGACCGCGGCCTCGGCCCGGGCCTGGAGCTGGGCCGAGAAGCTCTGCTCGCCGGCGGCGATCGCGCACGGGGCGGGGGTGGCGAACAGCGTGACGGCGGCGAGGTTGGCGGGCAGCGCCGCGACGATGGCGGCGGCGCGGGCCGGGCGCTCGAGCAGCGCGCCGATGGCCTCGGCGCGGATCGTGATCGGCAGCGGCGAGTCGGCGGCGGTGAGCAGCGGCGTGATCTCGGCGGCGGGCAGCGCGGCCAGCGCGCGGCCCAGCGCCCGGGTCAGCGACCGGCTGCGGCCGACGTCGGCGGTGGCCGCGGCGATCAGCGCGCGGCGCTGCGCGGCGGTCGCGCGGTGGGCGACGATCGCCAGCGCGGGCCCGAGCACGGTCGGCGTCAGCACCGCGCCGCGGCGCCAGCTCGCGAACACGTGGCGGGCCGAGCGCACCGCGGCCCGGTCGTCGGCGTGGACGCCGGCCAGCTCGAGCGCGGCGGCGCGGGCGGCGGCGCGCTGATCGGCCTCGCCGGGCACCGCGACCCGGCCCAGCGTCGCCAGCGCGCGATCGGTGGCGACGCGCAGCGCGCGGGTCAGCGCCGGCAGGCGGCGAGCGTCGGTGGCGTCGACCAGCACCGCCGCCCACGGCGCGGCGGCCGCGAGCGCGATCGGATCGCCGCTGGCGATCGCCGCGGTC
>JAMHWF010000013.1:0-1572 GCA_035911095.1 Ideonella sp.
CACCAACGTGGCCGCGAGCGCCAAGCGCGTCGCCGACATCCGCGGCGACATCGGCAGCCGCGACGCCATGGCCTACCTGCGCGGCATCGTCGGCATGGTCCACGCGGCCGGCTACAAGGGCCTGTTGATCGTCATCGACGAGGCCGAGACGATCCTGCGCAGCCGGCGAGACTCGCGGCACAAGTCGCTCAACGGCATCCGACAAATTTGCGACGCCGCCGGCACCTACGAGCGCCTGCTGTGGCTGTTCACCGGCACCCCGGAGTTCTTCGACTCGCGCCACGGCGTCGCCGGATTGACGGCCCTCCACGACCGCATCGAATTCTCGAAGGACGGCGAATTCGCCAGCCTGCGCCAGCCGCAGCTGGTCCTGCGACCTTTTGATAAAGACCGCCTGCGCGCGGTGGCCAGGGCCCTGCGCGACCTGTTCCCGGCCGAAAACCCCGAGCTGCACGCGAGCAAGATCTCGGACGTGTTCATCGATCTGCTGGTCGACAAGGTCACCGAGGGCTTCCGCGGCCACGTCGGCCTGGTCCCACGCCACTTCCTGCGCGAGCTGATCAACAAGATGGACCTCGTCCAGCAGGAGCCCGACTATCAGCCGATGGCCATGAAAGACCGGCCCTACGAGCCGCGCAAGCTGACGCCCGAGGAGGAGAGCGCGCTGCAAAACGACGGCGCCGTGATCAGCGACGTCGATGGCGACGAGTCCGGCCCGATCCCCGTCGAAGAGGTGTGGTGACCGCCGTGAGCGTGTTCTCGCGGCTGCATCCCCGCCTGCAAGAGGCGATCGTCGCCCGCCTCGGCTGGACCAGCCTGCGGCCGGTGCAAGAGCAGGCCGGCGAGGTGCTGCTCGCGGGCCACAACGCCGTGATCCTCGCGCCGACCGCCGGTGGCAAGACCGAGGCCAGCATGTTCCCGGTGCTCTCGGCGCTGATCAGCGATCAGCCGCAGGGCGTCGGCGCGCTCTACATCGCCCCGATCAAGGCGCTGCTCAACAACCAGTCCGAGCGCCTCGACCGCTACACACAGATGGTCGGACTCGGCCGCTTCGTCTGGCACGGCGACACCACCAGCCACGAGCGTCGCGCCTTCTTGCGCGAGCCGACCGAGCTGCTGATGACCACGCCCGAGTCGCTCGAGGTCATGCTGATGTCGCAGACGATCGACGCGGGCCGGCTGTTCGCCGATCTGCGGGTCGTCATCATCGACGAGATCCACGCCATGGCCGGCACCGACCGCGGCGCCCACCTGATCAGCGTGATCGAGCGGCTCGCCGCGCTCTCGCGCCACGACGTCCAGCGCATCGGCCTGAGCGCGACCGTCGGCAACCCCGAGCAGATCGCGGTGTGGCTGCAGGGCAGCTCCAACCGCGAGCGCTCGATCGTCGATCCCCCGCACGCGCCGGCCAAGCGCCAGCTGTTGGTCATCCGCGACGCCTCGCTGCCGGCCCTGGCCGAGTCCGCCGCGAAGATGTCCCAGCCGGGCAAGAGCCTGTTCTTCTGTCAGTCGCGGGCGATCACCGAGGTCGTCGCCGAGCACATGCGCCGCGCGGGCACCGAGGTGTTCGTG
>JAMHWF010000014.1:0-3962 GCA_035911095.1 Ideonella sp.
GGCCTTCCGCGGCACGCAGATGCTGCCGTCCATCGTGAAGTCGCAGCCGAGGTCCGCCGCGCAGCGCGAGTCGACCGTGCAGGCCTCGCCGGCCTCGGGCAGCGGCCCACACAAGCCCGCGACACACCCCAGCGGCGCCGCGCACACGTGCGGCCCGTCGCTGGCAAACGCGCACGCCTGCCCCGCGCCCGGCAGCGGCGCGCACACGCCGTTGTCACCGTCGCAGGCCAACTCCGCGGCACACAACACGCCGTTCACACACGCCTCACCGAGACCCGGGTTGGCGACGCAGACGGCGCTGTCGGGGTCGCAGCGCAGACCGTCGACACAGGCCGCATCCTCGTCGCAGCTGGCCCCCAGCTGACGCCGCGGCGCACAGCGACGCGGCGTCGCGCACAGCTCGAGGTTGCCACACGGCAGGTCGACGCTGCAGCTCCCGGCCGCTCGCGTCGCGCAGCTGTCCGCAGTGCACAACAGCCCCGGGGCGCACACGCTGGTGTCGCTGCACATTCCGCCGACCTCCGCCAGCGCCCCGCAGGTCCCGGCGAGGCAGCGCAGCGGCGGCGCGCAGGCGTCGTCGATCACACAGTCGCCGCCGGCCGCCACCGGGGCCGCGCAGCTGCCGGCGATGCACAGCAAGCCCGCCGCACAGATGCCCTCGGGGCCACAGGCCTGGCCCAGCGACGGCCGGGCGGTGCAGGTCCCGGCCACACACAGGCCCTCGCCTGCGGCGCACACCGGGAACGAACACGCCGCGCCGATCGCCACGTCGCTGGTGAACCACGCCGGGCACAGCGCCTGCGTCACCGCCCCGCGCGGCCGCTCGCACGCGGGGGTCAATTCAGCCAGCAGCTCCACACAGGCGCGCGCCTGGTCGCCGAGGATCACCGCCTCGCCCGCCAGGACCGCCGCTTCCAGCTGCGCATACGCAGCCACACAACGGGCGCTGTAGTTGGCCGCGCAGGCCGCAACATCCAGCGTCTCGGCCGGCAGCAGCGCGCCGCAGCCACACGCGCCGAGGCGCGCGCAGATCAGCGCCCCCAGGGGACCGCAGTAGTCCGCCTCCAGAGAGCCCCCGGGCGCGGCCCCGAGGTCGACGCCCGGTCCGCTCCCCGTCGGCACAGCGATCGTCGAGCTCGACAGCTCGCCCGCGGTCGTCCCGCCGCTGCCCGTCACGCCGCTGCTCGAGTCGTCGCTGACGCCGCGATCGCGGCACGCCGCCACGACCATGACCCATAGGAGCAACGCGTGAGGGCCGACAAATCGATGCATCGTGGATCTCCTATCAATCCCAGCGGTCGAGCATGTAGGTCGTCCGCATCCCGCCCCGCGCGGTCACGCGAAACAGCAGATTCCAGGCCCCGCCCTTGTTGAGGCAGATGCCACAGGCCGAGGCCTCCGCCTTGCCCTCGACGACCGCTTCCTTGGCGTAGGCCTCGAGGGTGCTGCGGATCTCATGCAGCTCGCTCTTGAGGAACTCCGGGAAGAAGCCCGCGCCCTTGGAATACTCGAGGTCCTTCGCGCCTGCGAGGATAAAGATCACCCGGTCCCCGTGGTGGCTGAACTGGCGGCGGCTGCTCCACGCCGCCGGTTGCAGGGTCACCGCGCTCACCGGGTGCCAGGCCTCGGCGCGGAGGTTCCACTGCGCCGGCGGCGAGCCGTTGACATAAACATACAACGATACCGGGTTTCGCTCGTCCTCGAAGTCCCACTGCAGGATCGGCGGCGCCGTGGCGTGCTTGGCCGTCACCATCCCCAGGTACATCTGCTTGCTCGCCGGCACGTGATATTCGATCTCTTCGGCCGTCGGCAGCACCGTGCGCGCGAACTTCTCCCACGTCATCGTCACCGTCGGCCCCTCGATCGGCGCCTGGCCTGCGCGCTTGGCCTTGACCTGGGCAAACACCCCCTTGCGGTTGGCCTTGCCCGGCCCGCGGACCGGCGTCCACAGCGGCTTGATGTCCTCCAGCCGCGCGAAGCGCCGCGCCAGCGAGCCCGCCGCCTTCATCTTCTCGATGATCTTCTCCGCCTGGGCGATGTTACCGGCGCTCGGCGCCGCGGTCGGCCGCTGATACTGCAATGGATGCATCTTGGCGGCGAAGCGGCTCTGGATCTCGGCGAAGCCCAGCCCGGCCGCCAGGTCCTCGAGCAGGGTCCCGATCATCGTGCTGCGCACGTGACAAAACCCCGGCGGCGCCGCTGCGACCGCCAGCCAGGTCCGGTTGTCGCGCGCGCGCGGGCTCTGGCTCGCGCTCCGCTGCTCGTGCAGGTCGAGCAGCCACTTCGCCACCCCGATGCACTTCTCCGAGCGAAACAGCGACTCGTGGGTCAGCAGCGTATACGCGTTGTTCACCAGCTCGCGCGGGAACTCCTCGAGGCCGCGCAGCAGCGTCTTGTAGTCCTCGCGCTTCTCCGCGGCCAGCTGCCCCGCGTTTCTCACCGCGCCAGGCTTGCACACGCAGCGCTCCGGCGGCGTGACAGCGAGGTGGTCCCAGCCGCCCGCCTCGGCCTGGCCCCACGCCGTCTCACTCGTGAGGAACACGCCCGTGATCGAAGCCCGGCCCACCGCCGACGCGAGCGCCTGCGCAGCTGCGGCGAACGGCGCCGCCACGCGCCCGGGCTCCCACATCGCCGGCGTCGTCTGCCCGTCGGGTCGCACCGTCACCAGCCCGCCGAAGCGCTCAACGAACCGGCGGCACGAGTGGCAGGTATAGTGCTGGCGCAGCTCGGCCGGCAACGCCGCGAGGAACAGCGGGAAGAGCGGCTCCACATCGGTGGTGAAGAGGTGCGGCGCCTCGCCCTCGGTCACCCGCTGGAAGTGCCCCGCAACTGCCTGGCGAAACGCCGGAAACGGGTCATGGCCGGACTCCTCGGGGCCGCTCGACGTCGTCCGCTCCGCCATGCGGCGAGCTTGCTCGGAACGCCAGGAAATCTCCAGCGATTCGTATCGCGGACCTGCGCCTTTGTGAGCGACCCGCGCTCCGCTCGCGCGACGAAAGCCCGAAGACCTGGTACCGTGCCGCCCGTGGCCGACCCAAGCAGCAGCTTCGTGCGCGACGCCGGCCTGGTCGCCATGTTCGATCTACGCGAGTCCCTGCGCACACGCCGGGCGCTGGTCCTGGTCCTGCTGTACCTGCTCATCGCCGGCGCCGCGAGCGGGATCTATGTGCGCATCGTCCGCGAGATCACCGCGCGCATGGACACGATGGACATACAAGGCGGCACGGCCAGCGCGAGCGCCCTGCAGGACGAGGGCTACCACATGATGCTCCTGTTCTTCGCCGGCGGCGACGGCGTGCTCGCCAACCACCTCGCCACCTATCCAGCGATGGTCCTGATCTTCGCCTGGACCTCGCTCGCGTTCCTGCCGTGGTTCATCGCCCTGACCAGCTACGACCAGATCGCCGGCGACCTCCACCAGCGGACGATCCGCTACGCCGCGCTGCGGACCACCCGCGGCGCCTACGTCACCGGCAAGCTGCTCGGCCAGGCCGCGCTGGTCGCCGGCGTGGCCGGCCTCGGCATGCTGCCGGTCGTGATCATCGGCGCGCTCTACCTCCCCAACTTCGCGGCGATCGCCACGCTCACCGCGCTGCTGTCGACCTGGCCGATCACCGTCGTGTGCGCGCTCGGCTTCCTCGGCGTCGTCTCGCTGGCCTCGCAGCTGTGCCGCAGCCCGGGCGCCGCGCGGGCCGCCGCGCTCGGCCTGCTGCTCCTCGTGTGGATCTTGTCCCTGCAGAGCGGCGTGTGGGCCTGGCTCGGCCTGCTCTCGCCCTGGTACTGGAAGCCGGGCCTGTTCCAGCCCGGCCTGCTCGACCGCCTCCTCGCCGTCGCCGGCTGCCTCGGCCTGTGCGCCGCCTACACCGGCCTCGGCTTCCTCCGCTTCCGTCGCCGCGACCTGTGACTCCGATGCCCGAACTGGCGATCCAACTCGACAAGGTCCACAAGCGCTTCGGCAATGT
>JAMHWF010000015.1:0-1467 GCA_035911095.1 Ideonella sp.
GCCGGTGCGCTCGACGCAACTGTCGCCGGGCGAGGTGCAGCGCCGCGTCATCCGGGCGCCGGGCCTGACGGCGCTGTTCCTGATCGGCGACGACGAGCGTTCGCGCGCCTGGCTGCGGCAGCGGCAGGCGGCGCTGCGAGAGCTGCAGGCCGTGGGCCTGGTGGTCAACGTGGAGTCGATGGCCGCGCTGACGGCGCTGCGCAGGCTGGCTCCCGGCCTCACCCTCTCGCCGGCCTCCGGCGACGACCTGGCCCAGCGCCTGGGCCTGCGCCACTACCCGGTGCTCATCACGGCCACCGGCGTCGAGCAGTAGGTGCGCAAATGGCCCAACCGCATGCGGTCGAGGTTCTGCTGCGGCCAGTGGTGGAGCTTTACACCGTGGCGGTCTGCACCGGCGCCGCGATTCTGTGCCTGCTGGCACCGTGGTCGCTCGCGCTGAACCCGCTGCTCGGCCTGGGCTCGGCGCTGGCTTTCCTGACCTTCGGCGCGATTCGCCTGCGCGATGCCTGGGCGATCCTGCGCTATCGCCGCAACATCCGCCGCCTGCCGCGCTACGTGATGACCAGCCGCGACGTGCCGGTGAGTCAGCAACGGCTGTTCGTCGGCCGGGGCTTTCGCTGGGAGCAGCGGCACACGCACCGGCTGATGCAGACCTACCGGCCGGAGTTCCGCCGCTACGTCGAGCCGACGGCGATCTACCGGGCCGCCCGGCGGCTGGAGGAGCGGCTTGAGTTCGCGCCGTTTCCCGTCTCGACACTGGCGCGCGCGCTGGCCTGGGACAGCCCGCTCAACCCGGCGCGACCGCTGCCGCCGGTCGGCGGACTGCCACGCCTGCATGGCATCGAGCCGCACGAGGTCGACGTCACGCTGCCGCTGGGCGAGCGCGTCGGCCACTCCCTGGTGCTGGGCACCACGCGCGTGGGCAAGACGCGGCTGGCCGAGCTGTTCATCACCCAGGACATCCGCCGCAAGGTCCGCGGCGAGCACGAGGTGGTGATCGTCTTCGACCCCAAGGGCGACGCCGACCTGTTGAAGCGCATGTACGTCGAGGCCAAGCGCGCCGGGCGCGAAGGCGAGTTCTACGTGTTCCATCTGGGCTGGCCCGACATCTCGGCGCGCTACAACGCCGTCGGCCGGTTCGGGCGGATCTCCGAGGTGGCCACGCGCATCGCCGGGCAGCTCTCGGGCGAAGGCAACAGCGCGGCGTTCCGCGAATTCGCCTGGCGCTTCGTCAACATCATCGCGCGCGCCCTGGTCGAGCTGGGGCAGCGGCCGGACTACCTGCTGATCCAGCGCCACGTCATCAACATCGACGCGCTGTTCATCGAGTACGCCCAGCACTACTTCGCCAAGAACGAGCCGAAGGCCTGGGAGGTCATCGTCCAGCTCGAAGCCAAGCTGAACGACAAGAACATCCCGCGCAACATGATCGGGCGCGAGAAGCGCGTGGTGGCCCTCGAACAGTAC
>JAMHWF010000016.1:0-3169 GCA_035911095.1 Ideonella sp.
CTGTATGAAACGTCCCTTGGACAGGTGATCGCCCGCTTGGTGACCACCTTCAAGCCGAGCGGCTTCAATCTCAGCGCCCCGGTCTTTGAGTACCTCAACGACGTCGAGACGCTGCAGCGAGAAGTTGAGGAGGATCTCGCACATGGTTTGATTGGCAAGACGGCGATTCATCCCGACCAAGTGCCGTTGATTCATGCCTGCTACCGGGTGCATGCCTCAGATCTGGAGATGGCGAGCCACATCCTCCGCGACGACGCGCCCGCTGTGTTTCGGATGTACGACTCGATGTGCGAGCCCGCCACGCACCGGAACTGGGCACGAAACCTGTGTAAGTCCGCCTCGTGTTTCGGGCTGCAGCAGGGTGCAGACGCGAACTCGCTGGCCGCATAAGCCCGATGTCTTTTGAAAAGAGGAATGGTTAAACAATGGATTTCACGCGCGGACAACGATTGAAACTTGAAGCGATGGGGCTGTTGCCGGCTCCCTGATTCCGCACAAATCTGGCGTCGTTAAACGGCGTCGTCGAGTGGGCGCCGGCGGCGCCGTAAACGGCACGAGGGCCGCGCGCGTCGGCCCTCGTTGTGCTGGGGGGCGGGGCTCGATCAGAACGACGGATCGTCGAACGGCAGCTCGGCCTGCGTGAGGCGGTCCTGGCGGTAGTGCTCGAACAGGGCGAGCTCGTAGTGCGCCCAGATGCGCTCGCGCAGATCGTCGAGCAGCTCGATCACGGCCCGGGCCTGCTCGGGCGTCCAGTCGGCGTCGATGAGCAGGTCCAGGCCGCGCAGCAGCCCGGACGGCGGGTGGTCGGTCTTCATGCGGGACTCCGTGCGGATTTGCGTTTGCGGGCGTTGGTGGCGGCGCGCTCCTGGGCTTCCTTGTGGCGCCAGGACGGGCCCTTGAGGGCGATGATCTCGGCGTGATGGACCAGGCGGTCGATGAGCGCGACCACGCAGGCGGCGTTGGGGAACACCTCGGACCATTCGGCGAAGGACTTGTTGGTGGTGATGAGGGTGCTCTTTTTCTCGTGGCGACGGCTGATGAGCTCGAAGAGCAGATCGGCGTGGCGGTTCGAGTAGGAGAGGTAGCCGACCTCGTCGATCACCAGGAGCGTGGGGCTGGCGTAGTGGCGCAGGCGGCGGCGCAGCGCCGAGTCGGAGTCGAGCGCGGCGAGCTCGCCCAGGAGCTGGCCGGCGGTGGTGAAGAGCACGGTGTGCCCGCGCAGCACCGCCTGGTGGGCGATGTTCTGCGCGATGGTGGTCTTGCCGAGCCCGGAGGGGCCGACCAGCAAGGCGTTGGTGGCGGTCTCGAGGAAGCCGAGCGTCATCAGCTCGGCGATGGCGGCCTGGTCGCACTGCTCGGGCCAGCGCCAGTCGAAGTCGGCCAGCGGCTTGAAGCGGCCGATGTGCGCGCAGCGCGCCCGCCGCTCGAGTGAGCGTCGGGCGCGCTCGGTCTCCTCCCACTCGATGAGCGGGGCGATCCACGGTGCCTGGGCGCATTCGGCCCAGTGGCTCACCACACCATGCAGTTGCAGCGCGCGGGCGCGCGCGAGCAGCGGTTCAGGCGTCGTCATGGTCGTCCTCCAGCAGGCGGTCGTAGCCGGCCAAGGGGTGGGCGCGCACGGTGACATCGCGCGTCTTCAGATGCGCGGGTAGCGGCACGCCCAGCGGCGGGGGCGCCTCGCGCCGGCGCTCGAGCGCCAGGCGTACCGCGTTGGGATGCGGCACGCCGCGCGCGAGTGCTTCGTCGACGGCGACGGCCAGTTCGCCCGCCCCGTAGCGATCGAGCAGGTCGGTGAGCGCGCGCGTGGTGCGCCCGAGCGGCTCACCGCGCTCGGCGGCCTGGGCGAGCAGCGCCTGGCAGGCCGGCACGGCCGCCGTCAGGCGGTCGGTGGCGCGGTGCGCACTGGCCGCGTGCTTGTGCGCGACGAGCGCCTCGAGGTGCGCGGCACACTCGATCTGCTGGCGGCGGTCGTAGCTGCGCGCGTGGGTGGCGATGACGTCCTCGCCGTCGAGGATGCGCACCCGCAGCGGGTCGGCGCACACGGTGAGGGGGCGCCGCACATGGGTGTGGGGGATCGAGTAGTCGTTCAGATCGAAGCGCACGTACGGGGTCTTGCCCGCCGACACCGCGCGCAGCTCGTCGGTCGGGAACGGCGCCTCGGGCCGCGCGAGCAAGCGCTCGCGCTCGGCCGCGAAGGCCTCGGCCACCGTCATCGAGGCGTCCTCGGGGCAGCTCCGCGCACCGGCGGCGCCCTCGCACCAGGCCTGGGCCTGCGCGTTCAGGTCGTCCAGATCGGCAAAGGGGCGCCCGGCGAAGAAGGCCTCGCGCACGTAGCGGATCGCGCGCTCGACGCGCCCCTTCTCGTTGCCGCGCGCCACCGCCACCGGGCGCGGCTCGAAGCGGTAGTGGCCGGCGAGCGCGAGCAAGGTGGGATGGAAACGGATCGCGTTGCCGCAGCGCTCGAGCACGGCGCTCTTCAGATTGTCGTAGAGGGCGATGCGCGGCACCGCCCCCCAGTGCGCGAAGGCGCCCACGTGACCGCGCAGGAAGTTCTCCATGCGTGCATCGAGGAAGAAGCGTAGATAGAGCTGGCGCGACCACGACAGCACCATCACGAAGGCCATCAGCGGACGGCGCGCGCGCCCGATCGTCAGGTGCCCGAAGTGCCCCCAGCCGACCTGGGCCTGCTCGCCGGGCAGGGTGCGTAGCCGCAGATAGGCCTCGGCGCTCGGGCGCGGGCGGTGGCGGGCGATCAGGTGGCGGAAGTGATCGGGGCGCCCGGGGTAACCGCGCGCGCGCACCATGTCGTAGAGCCGCGCGGCCGTCAGGCGCGGAAACTGGGCCAGCGTGTCGTGGATGAAGGGCAGATAGGGGTCGATCGCCGAGGCGCGCTGCACGGCGCCGTGCCGGGGCAGACCGGCTTGGGTGAGCACGCGCGCGACGGTGTCGCGGTGCAGCCCGAGCTGCCCGGCGATGGTGCCGATGCGCCAGCGCTCGGCGTGGTAGTAGCGCAGGATCTGCGCTTCGTGTTCAGGGGACAGGGCCATGGCGGGGCGGACTCCGTTCGGATCGCGGACAGGGGCGCCGAACCGGGGAGTGCAGGAAGTCCTGACGCACGAACGGGGACAGTGCGCGGTGGCACAGGTGGCACTGCCCGCTCGCGGACGGT
>JAMHWF010000017.1:0-7377 GCA_035911095.1 Ideonella sp.
TAGCCGAACAGCTCGCTGCGGGCAGCGGCGGAGATCGCGACGACGCCGGGGTGCTTGAGCCGGCGCTCGGCCGAGATCGCGAAGTAGCGCTCGACGGGGCCCTCGGCGCGGCCGACGAGCTTGACGTCGTACTGGCGGACGATCTCGTCGGCGATGACGCTGGGCCCGGCGAAGGCGCCGACGCCGGCCTGGCCGAACACCTTGAGCAGCGCGCTGTCGTCGAACTCGCCGACCACCTGCGGGCGCAGGGCGTGCTGGTCGAACCAGCGGTCGAGCTCGCGGCGCAGCGCGTTGGCGCCGGCGGGCAGGAGGAAGGGCGCGCCGTCGAGGCTGCCGGGGAAGCCGCGGCGCAGGCGGGTCGCCAGCGGCGCGGCGGCGAAGATCGCGACCTCGCTGTGGCCGAGCGGGTGGTTGAAGGCCTTGAGCGCGGCGCCGGGCTGCAGCGGGATGTCGGAGATGATGAGGTCGAGCTCGTGGTTGGCGAGCATGGGCACCAGGCGCTCGAGCTTGTCCTCGCTGCAGTGGACCTGGATGCCGCCCTGGAGCGCCAGGGCCGGCTCGATCAGGCGGTAGGCGATGAGCTTCTGCACCGCATCGGTGACGCCGATGGCGAGGCGCAGCGGGCGGTCGGCGGGGTGGCGGAGGGCGTCGACCATCTCGCGGCCGAGGCCGAAGATCTCGTCGGCGTAGCGGAAGGCGGTGCGCCCGGCCTCGCTGAGCGCGAGGCGCCGCTGGCTGCGGTCAAACAGCGCCTGGCCCATCTGCTCCTCCAGCTGGCGCAGCTGGGTCGACAGCGTCGACTGGGACAGGCGCAGGCGCCGGCCCGCGGCCGCCAGCCCGCCCTCGCGTGCGACGACCCAGAAGTGCAGGAGGTGATGGTAGTTGAGGGTCGTCACGGACTTCGATAATATCGAAGTCCGAGGCGCATATTATCTACTTGTTCGCACAGCCAAGCTCTCGCATAGAAGGGGGGTCCATGCGGGTCGAGGTCGACATTGGCGCGGGCGGGGCCCTGTCCACGCTCGCCGAGCAGCGCCTGCGCCTGGTGCTCACGCGCTTCGCGGCGTCGGTGATCGGAGCGGCGCTGCGGACCGCCGAGACGGGGGAGGGGCGGCTGGTGCTGCGCGCCAGGGTCCGCCTCGTCGGCGGCGAGGTGGTGGCGCTGGCGGCCGAGGACTGGGCGAGCGAGGCGGCGACGCTGCACTTCATCGACCGGCTCGGTCGCGCGGTGGCGCGGCGCCTGACGGCCACGGGGGGGCGCCATGGTTGACGTGACCCGCGGGCCCGGCGGGCCCTACGGCGATCTGCTGCGCGTGCTGGAGCTGCTGGCCGAGCAGGTCGGCACCGACTTCGATCCGGCGCAGGCCTGGGCGGCGCTGCAGGGCGTCGACGCGCGCGAGGGCTTTGTCAGCGCGGTCAAGCGGGCGGCGGCGCGGATGGGGCTGCGGGCGCAGGCGGTGGAGCTCACGGCGGCGGAGCTGCGCGGGCGGGTCGGCCCGGGGCTGCCGGCGTTGACGCTGGCGGGCTCGCCCACGCGGGGGCGCTGGTTGCTGGTGACCCGGGCCGGGCGCGGCGGGCTCGTCGGGCGGCTCGTCGCCGACGGCGACGAGTCGCGGGTGCGGCTGTCCGGGCGGGCGCTGCAGCGGGTGCTCGGGCAGGTCAGCGCGGACGCGCCGACGTCCTGGCTGCTGATCGAGCCGGCGCTGCCCTTCGACGCCCTGCACGCGCGCCGGGTCGGCGCCCGCGAGCCGATCACGCGCGCGCTCGGCCGTCTGCGCGCGCTCATCCACCTCGAGCGCGCCGACCTCGCGGTGGTCATGGTCTACGCCGTGGGGATCGGGGCGCTGAGCCTGGTCAGCCCGATCGCCGTGCAGGCGCTGGTGAACACGGTCGCCTTCGGGTCGGTGCTGCAGCCGCTGTTTGTCCTGACGCTGGTGCTGGTCGCGGGCCTGTCGTTCGCGGCGGCGCTCAAGGCCTTCGCGTCGTTTGTGGTCGAGGTCCTGCAGCAGCGCCTGTTCGTGCGGGCGGTGGCCGACGTGGCTCGGCGGCTGCCACGGGTCGACCTCGGCGATCACAAGATCGGCGATCACGGGGCGGCGCACGGGCCCGAGCTGGTCAACCGCTTCTTCGACGTCGTCACGGTCCAGAAGGCCAGCGCGACGCTGCTGCTCGACGGCGTCTCGGTCGCGCTGCAGGCGGTGGTCGGCATGGTGCTGCTGGCGTTTTACCACCCGCTGCTGCTGGCCTTCGACGTGGCGCTGCTGATCGCGCTGGCGGCGATCGTGATGATCCCGCTGCGGGCGGCGATCGGCAGCAGCCTGCACGAGTCGTCGTGCAAGTACGAGACGGTCGCGTGGCTCGAGGAGGTCGCGCGTAACCCGGTGCTGTTCAAGTCGGAGGCGGGCATGCGCCACGCGGTCAGCCGCGCCGAGCTGCTCGCGCGCGGCTACCTGGCGGCGCGCCGGGCCCACTTCGCCCGCCTGGTGCGCCAGCTGATCGGCGGCCTCGGCCTGCAGGTGATCGCCGGGGCGGCGCTGCTCGGGGTCGGCGGTCTGCTGGTGCTCGAGCGCCAGCTGACGCTCGGCCAGCTGGTCGCCGCGGAGCTGGTGGTCACGGCGGTGTCGGCCAGCTTCGCCACGCTCGGCAAGCACCTGGAGAAGTTCTACGACCTGCTCTCGGCGCTCGAGAAGCTCGGCAAGTTGATCGACCTCCCCTTGGAGCCGGTCGGCGGGGCGCGCGAGTTCTCGAACGGGCCGGCGCGGGTGCTCGTGCGCGGGGCGCTGCCGGGGCGCGGCAACCTCGAGATCGCGGCGGGCGAGCGGGTGCTGCTCACCGGCGGCTGCGGGGCCGGCAAGAGCGAGCTGCTCGACTTCTGCTTCGGCCTGCGGCGGCCCGCGCAGGGCCAGATCGAGGTCGACGGGGTCGACCTGCGGATGGCCGATCTGCCGGCGCTGCGCGACCAGGTCGCGCTGGTCCGCCCGGGCGATCTGTTCCACGCGTCGATCCTCGACAACCTCCGGCTCGGGGCGCCGCAGGCGTCGCTGACGACGCTGCGGGTGGCGCTCAGCCTGGTCGACCTCGCCGACGCGATCGGGGCGCTGCCAGACGGGCTCGAGACGGTGCTGGCGCCCACGGGCGCGCCGCTGTCGGGGGCGCAGGCGCGGCGCCTGGTGCTCGCGCGGGCGCTGGCGGCCCAGCCGCGCCTGCTGCTCATCGACGGGCTGCTCGACGGCCTCAAGCTCGCGCGCGATCAGCACGAGGCGCTGCTCGAGCACATCTTCGCCGCCGATGCGCCGTGGACGGTGTTGGTGGTCAGCGACGACCCGCGCGTGCGGGCCCGCTGCCGCCGCGTCCTCGATCTCTCACCGGAGTGAACGGAGGCGACATGGACAGCGACACGAGACACCCCCTGGGCTTTGAGCCGAGCGTGCTGCGCCTGACGCAGCCGACCCAGACGGCGCGGGCGCTCGCGCGCTGGCTGGTGTTGGCGGCGCTGGTGCTGATGCTGCTGCTGGCGCTGGCGCCGTGGCAGCAGTCGCTGACCGGGCAGGGTCGCGTGATCGCCTACGCGCCGCTCGACCGCCAGCAGGCCCTCGAGGCGCCGATGGACGGCCGCGTGGTCGAGTGGATGGTCGACGAGGGCAGCCACGTCGCCGCGGGCGACCCGATCGCGCGCATCGCCGACAACGACCCGGACATCCTGGCCCGCATCGAGCGCGAGCGCAGCTCGGCGCAGGACCGCGTCGAGGCGGCCCGGCGGGCGATCGACCTGAGCCAGCAGCGCATCGACGGCCTCGCGCTCGCCCAGCTCGCGGCGACCGACGGGGCCCGCATGCGCGCCGGCATGGCCGTCGACCGCGAGCTGGCCGCGCAGCAGGCGGTCGACGCGGCGCAGGCCGGCCTCAACGCGTCGATCCTGAACCTCGAGCGGACCCAGAAGCTGGCCGCCGAGGGGCTCGCGTCGATCCGCAGCCTCGAGCTCGCGGAGCTGGCCGAACAGACGGCCCGCGCCGACCTGCTGCGGGCCCGGGCCGCCCAGGCCGCGGCGCGCGGCGAGGTCAAGGCGATGCGCGCCGACACCTCGCGGATCGGCGGCGACACGGGGGCGGCGGTCGACGCCGCGAAGGTCGCGCTGGAGACGGCGCGCAGCGACCTGGCGCGGGCCGAGCAGGAGCTCGCGCGCATCGAGGTCCGCCAGGTCCGGCAAGGGGCGATGGTCGTGACGGCGCCGCGCGACGGCAGCGTGCTGCGGCTGATCGCCCGTCAGGGCGGCGAGATGGTCAAGGCCGGCGACCCGATCGCCCAGTTTGTGCCCGACACCGAGGCGCGGGCGGTCGAGCTGTGGCTCGACGGCATCGACGCCCCGCTGGTCACGCCAGGCCGGCACGTGCGCCTGCAGTTCGAGGGCTGGCCGGCGGTGCAGTTTGTCGGCTGGCCCTCGGTCGCGGTCGGCACCTTCGGCGGCGTGGTCGCCTACATCGACGCCACCGACGACGGCAAGGGCCAGTTCCGCGTGGTCGTGCTGCCCGACCTCGAGGCCGAGCCCGCGGACCACTGGCCCGCGGCCCAGTACCTGCGCCAGGGCGTGCGCGCCCACGGCTGGGTGCTGCTCGACGAGGTCCGCCTCGGCTACGAGCTGTGGCGCCAGTTTAATGGCTTCCCGCCGGTGCTCACCGGGGCCCCGGTCGGCGACGCGGCGCACGCCAAGGAGCACCGCCGCGTGAAAGAAGAGGAGGAGCCGTGATCCGGGCGCTGCTCGTGGTGGTGGCGATCTGCCTCTTCGGACATGTGCGTGAGGCCATGGCGCAAGAGACAGCCGCCGCGGCGGCGCCGCGCGATACGCTGACGCTGGCCGAGGTGATGGCGCTGCTGGCCGCGACGCACCCGCAGATGGAGGCGGCGCGCCAGCGCCTGCGCGCGGCCGAGGGCGACGTGCAGGCGGCCCGCGGCGGCTTTGACCCCACGCTGCGCGCGCGCGGCCAGTACGCGCCGATCGGCGCCTACCCGCGGGGCACCGTCGACGTCGAGGTGCGCCAGGCGACGCCGCTGTGGGGCCTCAGCGTGTACGGCGGCTGGCGGCTGGGGCTCGGCAGCTTCGCGGTCTACGACCTGCGCGGCAAGACGGCCGACGGCGGCGAGCTGCGGGCCGGCCTCGGCCTGCCGCTGTGGCAGGGCGGACCTATCGACCGCCGACGCGCGGACCTGCGGGTCACGGCGCTGGCGCAGGACGGGGCGAGCGCGGACGTCGACGCACGCATGCTCGAGCTGCAGCGGACGGCCGGGCGCGCCTACTGGGCCTGGGTCGGCGCCGGCCTGCGCCTCGAGGTGCAGCGCAGCCTGCTCGCGCTCGCCGAGGATCGCGACGAGGCGCTGCGCAAGCAGATCACCGCGGGCAGCGTGCCGCCGGTCGAGGGCCTCGACAACCGCCGGGCGATCCTCGACCGCGCCGCTCGCCTCGTCGCCGCCGAGCGGGCGCTGCAGCAGGCGGCCTTCGACCTGGCCCGGCACCTGCGCGACCCGGACGGCGAGGTCTCGGTGCCGGCGCCGGCGCGCCTGCCCGATGCCTTCCCGGAGCCGCAGCGGCCCGCCGGCGAGGTGCCCGAGGCGATGATCCAGGAGGCCTTCGCGCGCCGCCCCGACCTGCGTCGGCTGCTCCTCCAGCGCGAGGCGGCGAGCGTCGAGGTGAAGCTGGCCCGCAACAATCGCTCCGCGCGCATCGACCTCGACGCCTACGCCGCGAAGGATGTCGGCAGCGTCGACCCGGCCTACGCGTACCTGCGGCCGGCCGAGTTCGTCGCCGGGGTCAGCGTCGAGCTGCCGCTGGCGCTGCGCAGCGCCCGGGGCAAGCTGCGCCGCGCCCAGGCCGATCTGGCCCGCATCGACGCCGAGCTGCGCATGGCCCGGGACGTGGTCGCGCTGGAGCTGCGCGACGCCCACTCGGCCCTGACGGCGGCGCACGCCCGCGTCGGCCTCGCGCGCGAGCAGCTCGCCGCGGCCCACGAGCTGGAGCAGGCCGAGCGCAGCCGCTTCCGCCTCGGCGACAGCACGCTGCTGATCGTCAACCTGCGCGAGCAGGCGGCCACGGACGCGGCCCTGCAGGAGCTCGACGCGCTCGCCGAGTATCACCGGGCCGCCGTCGACCTGCGCGCGGCGGCCGGTCTGACCAGCCCCTAAACCTCGCCTGGCGCACGTCGCCGGGCGCAGACAATGCCGCGTGCAAACCCTTGCACATGCGTCGGACGGAACTATCGTCGCCGACATGACGCCCGACCCAGAGGACACCGCCCGCCTCCACGAGTCACCGCTGCGGCTGCTGCGGCGCGCGCTCGGGGATCGTAAGGACCGCCACGCCAAGGCCCGCCGCCTGTTCGAGAGCCTGCGCCACTACGGCGACGAGCGCCACGTCGGCCCGCGCATGCGCCAGCTGCAGGCGTCCGGCTACATCGACGAGATCCCGACGCGCCTGCAGCGGATCGTCGGCGCGATCGACATGCTGCGATTTTTCATCGTCCCGTGCGCGGCCGACTACTACCAGTCGCGCGGCATCAACTTCTACTTTCATACGCTGCTGCGCTTCCTCGACGACCCGGCCTCCGTCACCGACCCGACCGGCTTCAACAGCACCCGCGACACGATCATCGGCCACGTCCTCCAGGTCGTGCACGCCAACCCCGACTACGACCTGCAGCTCCTGGCCTCGTTCCCGGACGGCCTGCAGGCGATGGAGGACCAGATCGTGCAGATCCTCGCCGGGACCCACCCGCGCACCGCGTCGATCATGGCGACGGTCGAGGACGCGGGCTACCACGCGCGCCTGCTCGAGCACGTGCGTGCGTTCCGGACCCGACCCGCCCGGGCCCCGGCGCTGCTGCGCGACAACGTCGCCCAAAACCCGCGCTTTCGTGCGCTCGAGCAGACCTTCGGCGAGCTGCCAAACGCCATGCGCTACTTCAGCAAGCTGCCGCGCAGCGTCCCCGGCGCCCTGCGTCACCTCGTGCGGGTGCGGGCGTTCCCGGCGAGCCCGGACTGAGCTCACTCGAAGCGCAGCGCCTCGATCGGCCGCAGCCGCGAGGCCTTGCGCGCCGGGAAGGCGCCGAACACGACGCCGATGATCACCGACACCGCGAGGGCGCTCGCCGTCGCGGTCGCCGACAGGATCAGCGGCACGCCCAGGGCCCGGCTGGCGATGAAGGCGCTGGCGACCCCGAGCAGGACCCCGAGCAGCCCGCCGATCGCGGCGAGCACGACCGCCTCGACGATGAACTGCTGCAAGATGTCGCCCGCGCGCGCGCCGACCGCCCGGCGGACGCCGATCTCGCGGGTCCGCTCGGTGACCGAGACGAGCATGATGTTCATGATCCCGATCCCGCCGACGAC
>JAMHWF010000018.1:0-2081 GCA_035911095.1 Ideonella sp.
CTGCTGCTCGAGCGACACGCCGTCGGCGAGCAAGAGCGCGCCGCAATGCGCCTCGGCGCGTTCGCCGTCGAGCGCGATGGCGTTGCGCTGCAGCTGGTAGGCGCTGCCGCTGGCGAGCAGGGCCTGGCGGTAGCGCGCCCCTTGCGCCAGGCGCGCCTGCAGATGGTGGGCGACGCGGTCCTGCGCATCGGGCGTCACCACGCGCAGGTGCTGCAGCGTGGCCCCGGCGCCCAGCTGCAGGTGCAGCTGCAGGTTCTGCACCAGGGCGCGACGACAGGCGCCGCCCGCTTCGCGCTCGTGCAGTTCGATGAGTTCGAGCTGCGCGCCCGGCTCCAGCTCCAGCACCAAGAGGGGCGCCTCGACCTCGGCGCGCGGCTGGTGGCGCAGTTGCAGGCGCAGCGCACCCGAGCCGGCGGCGACGCGCAGGCGCAGGCCGCTGCGGCACAGCGCACGATGCGCCCAGCCGAACGGCGCGGCATCCTCGTCACCGGGCAGCGGCAGGCCGGCGAGCAGCTCGGCGCGCTGGCGCGGGTCGGAGGCGTCGAGCCAGCGCGCCTCGAAGCGCGCTGGCGCCTGCAGGCCGAGCGGGCCGGGTGAACCCAGCGGTTGCAGGGTCCAGCCGGCGCCCTCCGACGGCGCGGCCTCGCAGCCGCTGGCCGGGGCCCCATCGCCCAGCCAGACCTCGGCGGGCGGCGGCGGCAAGTGGCGGAAGGATTCCGCGTTGCGCGCGATCCAGCCACCGGTCTGCAGGCGGTGGCGGGCGCTCAGGGCGTCGGCGCTGGCGAGGTTCATGTCGTCTCCACGGCCGCAGGCTTGGGCGCGAAACCGGTGCGGGCGATGCGCCGCGCCAACGCCAGGTCGCCACGCTCGGCGATGCAGCCCTGGTCGAGCACCAGCACCGCGTCGGGTGCCAGCGCCTCGATCATCTGCAGATAGTGCGAGACGACGATGAAGGCGGTGCCGCTCGCGCGCTGCTCGGCGATCAGCGCGGCGACGGCGCGCACGCCGTCGACGTCCAGGCCGGAGTCGATCTCGTCGAGCAGGGCCAGGCGCGGCCGCAGCAGCGCCAGCTGCAGCAGCTCGTTGCGCTTGCGCTCGCCCCCCGAGAAGCCGTCGTTGACGGGCCTGCCCAGCAAGGCCTCCGGCAGCCCGAGACGGTCCGCCGCACTGCGCGCACCGGACAGGAAATCGTAGGCATCCAGCGGCGCCTCGCCGCGCGCCTCGCGCACCGCGTTGAGTGCCGTGCGGATGAACAGGTTGTTCTTCACGCCGGGGATCTCGGGTGGCGCCTGGAAGGACAGGAAGAGCCCGGCCTGCGCGCGCTGCTCGGGCGCCATCGCCAGCAGGTCCTGGCCGGCAAAGCGCGCCTGGCCGGCGCTCACGCGGTAGCGCGGGTGCCCGGCCAGCGCCAGGCCCAGCGTGCTCTTGCCGCTGCCGTTGGCGCCCATCAGCACCAGCAGCGCGCCGCGCGGCACGTCGAGCGTCACCGAGCGCAGCACGCTGCGTTCGCCGACCTCGACGCGCAGCTCGCGCAGGCTGAGAACGGGTTCTTGGGGGTGCATGGTCATGACTCCTGGTTTTGCGACGCGCCTCAACCGACCGCGCCTTCGAGCGACACCGCGAGCAGCGAGCGCGCCTCGAGCGCGAACTCCATCGGCAGCTCCTCGAGCACCGTCTGGCAGAAGCCGCCGACGATCAGCGCGGTGGCCTCCTGCGGGCTGATGCCGCGCTGCTGGCAGTAGAAGAGCCGCTCCTCGGAGATGCGGGTGGTGATGGCCTCGTGCTCGATCTGCGCGTCCTCGCGCGCCGTGTCGAGGGTCGGGAAGGTGTGGGCGCCGCAGTCCGCGCCGATCAGCAGCGAGTCGCACTGCGTGTGGTTGCGCGCGCCGGCGGCGGTGGGCGCCACGCGCACCAGGCCGCGGTAGCTGTTCTGTGCATGGCCGGCGCTGATGCCCTTGGAGACGATGCGGCTGCTGGTGTTGCGCCCCAGATGGATCATCTTGGTGCCGGTGTCGGCCTGCTGATGGTGGTTCGACACCGCGATCGAATGGAACTCGCCGCGCGAATCGTCACCGCGCAGC
>JAMHWF010000019.1:0-9541 GCA_035911095.1 Ideonella sp.
CAGCGTCGCGGCCGGTGGCGATGCGGTAGGTGATCGAACCCATCCGCAGCCCATCCATGCTGTCGTCGCCTGCAGCGCTGTCTGCCAGGAAGGCCGATTCGCCCTCCCCTTCGAGCCAGCCTTTGCGCGTCAGGTGCCGACACACCCGGTGCGCGATGGTAGCTGCCAGCTGGGTCAACTGCGCGGTGGTGGGCGCACGGGTGCGGTGCAGGCGCGGCTTGCGCTGCGCTGGCCCGGTGGTTTCCTCGTACACGCCGTCGAGCCACAGCATGTGGAAGTGGATGTTCAGGTTCAGCGCGCTGCCGAAGCGCTGGATCAGGGTCACCGCACCGCACTGGGCGCTGGCGCGGTCGATGCCGGCTTGATCGGCCAACCAGCCGGCGATCACGCGCTGCACGATGCCCAGCACCGGGCCAATGGCTTCTGGCTTGCTGGCGAACAGGAAACGCAAGGGGTACGGAAAGCTCAGCACCCATTGCCGCACAGGCCGCGGGCCGAACACCTCCTCGACCAGGTGCCGCGCACTCTCGGCCATGCGTCGCGCGCCGCAACTCGGGCAGAACCCGCGCTTCTTGCAGGAGAAGGCCACCAGCCTCTCTGCACGGCAGTGCTCGCACACCACCCGCAGGAAGCCGTGCTCGAGCACGCCGCAACGCAGGTAGGCATCGAACGCCTCGCGGACATATCCGGGCAGCGAGCGGCCCTCCGCTTCGATCCGTACAATGAAGTCCGGGTAGTGCGCCTCTACCAACGCGTACAGCAGCGTGCGCTCGGGCGCGTGGCGCGCGTACCGCGAACCGGTGTGGGCTGACGGCAGTGGCGCGCATCCCGCGGCTTGCCGCCGGGATGTGGCGAGGCGCGGCACGCAGCGCTCCGGTGCGGGGACGGCTGCTCAGTGTTGCGCCTGTGTTCGCACGTTCGTATCGGTGCGTTCTGATCTTCGCGTCAGACATTGCCGCGGCGACTCCCGCCTCGACCGCCTCGACACCCAGGTGCAGGGCGCGGCCCAGAGCGCCGAATCCGCCAATCAGGGCGCCCAGCGCGCCAACCAGCGCCTCGACCAGATCGAAGGCCGCGTGCAGCAGCTGGAATCGTCGCCGCGCCGCGTGCCGCGCGGGTGAGCACGCACTCCGCTTGACCGACCGGCGCGGGGATCCGTCGCCTGCGCGGCGCGGATCCCCGCGTTGGATGGTGTTCCGCCCCCGAGGAGCTTCCCATCCGTACTTTCCCCCACCCGGGCCGGCGCGCGGTTGCGCTGGCGCTGGCGCTGGCCAGCGTGGGCGCCCCCGCCAGCGCGCGCGACGACGGCACCCCGCCGGTGACGTCACTGGACGAACTACCCCGCGGCCAGGACGTCTCCGACACGGTGATCGAACTGGCCGGCTGGGTCGTCGCCTCCGGCGACAGCCAGGGCTATCCCTTCGCGATCATGGACAAGGCCGCCGCCCAGATCCTCGTGTTCGGCGGCGATGGCCGCCTGCGCGGCGCCGCGCCCGGCCTGTTCGGCTCCGCCGTGGGCGACCACACCGCCCCGGCATCGCGGGCCTCGCCCTGCGCGAGATCCCCGGCCGCGACCGCACCACCCCGGCGGGCCGCTTCGTCGGCGGCTACGGTCCGTCCATCGATGCCGGCCGCGTGCTGTGGGTCGACTACGACTCCGCGGTCTCGATCCACCCGACCGCGACCGGCGTGCCGGAGGAAAAGCGCCCCGAGCGCCTGGCCTCGCCAACGCCGGATGACAACCGGGTCACCCACGGCTGCATCAACGTGTCTCCGGCGTTCTACGAGCAGGTCGTCAGCCCCACCTTCGCGCGCGGCGGCGTGTTCTACGTGCTGCCGGACGAAGGCTCGCTGGCGGAGGCGTTTCCGGGGTTCGCGGGCGCCGGCACCCGGAAGACCGCCGGCGACTGAGCGCCGGTGCGTGGCCGCGCGGCGGATGACGCGGCGTCTCCGGTGCGTCGTCCGCAGCATGAAAAAGGCGACCCGGTCGCCCGGGTCGCCTTTTCGTTACCGCACCCGCCGAAGTCACTTCAGGCCGCGGTTGCGCAGCAGGGCATCGGCGCTCGGCATGCGGACGCGGAAGGCCTTGCAGCTTTCGGCCGGATCGATATTGTCGGCCAGCACATCCAGCGCGCAGACCATCTCCGATACCCGCGCACAAGCCGCCCCGGCCCCGTGCTCCGTGACCGGCCCGTCAGGCGCCGTCCCGCCCCGGGGCGTAGCGCCATACCGCCAGCGCGCCATACAGCAGTGTCAACAACGCGAGGTTGCACAACTCGGGAAGCGCCTCGGCGAAGCTTGCGCCCATCTGGTTGAACTTCACCATCAGGTTGATGCCGGGCGTGGAGGGAACAAGCCTCGCCAGCCACGCCAGGGGCTGCGGCATCGCCACGGCCGGCCATGACAGCCCGGACAGGAAGAACAGTGGCAGCGCGGTGACGAGCATCAGCTGGAAGGGCCGTTCGCGGGTGCGCGCAGATGCCGCCGCCCCCCGCGATCCCTGCCGTCGTCTGGTTCTTCGCCTGGTTGCTGGTCACCGCGCTGCTGTGGGCGCTGCACCGCATGCGACGCGGGCGCGGCGGCGTCGTCCCCACCGCCTGAGTGCGCCACCCGCGCTGCGGACACGGCCTGTTCACAGATCCTTGACGGGACTTCGGCGACCCTAGGCGTCCTGCCGCACGTCGGCCTGCCCGGGGTGTGTGGCGTTGCGAGTCCGTGTCCTGTTGTCACTGAGCGTGCTGCTGGCGGCCTGCAGCGATGCGCCCGACGCCCCGCCGCCGCCGCGCCCGGTGATCGTCCAACCGGTCGAAAGCGCGTCCGCCGACCGCACGCTGCGCCTGCCCGGGCGTGTGGAGGCCGCCGAAGGCACCGAACTCGCGTTCCAGGCTGATGGCCGCATCACCCGGTATCGGGTGAGCGACGGCGAACGGGTCGAACGCGGCCAGGTCCTGGCCGAACTCGACGACACCGACTACCGCCTGCAACTGGGCGAGGCCGAGGTCGCCCTGCGGACCGCCGAGGCCGATGTCGCCCGCCGCCGCGGCCTGCGCGACGAAGGCATCCTCGCGCCGGCCGCGGTGGAACAGGCCGAGGCGCAGCTGGCGAGCACGCGCGCGAACCGCGACGCCGCCGCGCGCCAGGTCGGATTCACCCGGCTGCGCGCGCCGTACGCGGGCGTGGTGGTGCGCCGCCTCGCCGCGGCCGGCGTGGTGGTGCCGGCCGGCGAACCGGTGCTGCGGATGCAGGATGCGGACCTGATCGAGGTCGTCGTCGACGTGCCCGAGCGCGACGCCGCGCGCCTGGCGTTCGGTCCCGCACTCGTCGCCCGCGGTCGCGTGCTCGCGTTGCCCGAACTGCCGCCGATGGTCCTGGCCTACCGTGAACATGCGACCGCGCCGGATGCGCAGTCACGCAGCTATCGGCTGGCGCTGCGCGGTACGCCGCCGCCGGGCGCCAACGTACTGCCCGGCATGGCGGTGAAGGTGGCGATCGAAGACCCGGCGCCCGCCACGCTCGCGGCCGGCCAGCACCGTGTGCCGGCGAGCGCGGTGCTGAGCGCGGCCGACGGGCAGGCGGTGGTGTGGATGGTGGGCCAGGACGGCGCCGCGCAGCCGGTGCCGGTGCGGGTGCACGCGATCGAGGGCACGCAGGCGCGCATCGAAGGCGAACTTGCGCCATCGGCGCAGGTGGTCGTCGCCGGGGCACGCCTGCTGCAGGCCGGGCAGATCGTCGAACCGCGCACCCGGCGCTGACCCGGCATGGAGATCGCGCGTTACGCCATCCGCCACCCGGTCAATGTCTGGCTGCTGATCCTCGCCTGCCTGGTCGGCGGCGTGTTCGCCTATTTCAATCTCGAGCGGCTGGAAGACCCCGAGTTCACGATCAAGGAAGCGGTCGTGACCACGATCTACCCCGGCGCCAGCGCCGAACAGGTCGAGCGCGAAGTCAGCGACGTGCTCGAAAGCGCGGTCCAGCAGCTCACCCAGCTCAAGCAGGTGCGCACGACGTCGCGGCCCGGCTATTCCGAGCTGCGGGTGGAGATCCTCGAGCGCTATTCCAGCGAGGAGATTCCGCAGATCTGGGACGAGTTGCGGCGCAAGATCAACGACACCGCGCCCAGCCTGCCGCCCGGTGCGCAGGCACCGGTGGTCAACGACGATTTCGGCGATGTCTTCGGCCTGTACTACGCGATGACCGGCGACGGCCTCACCCGCACCGAGCTGCACGAGGCCGCCAAGACCCTGCGCCGCGGCTTGTTGCCGGTGGAGGGCGTGGGCAAGATCGAGATCGCCGGCGCGATCGAGGAACGGTTCGTCGTCGAGATTCCGCAGGCGCGCCTCGCCGCGCTGCGCATCGCGCCCGAGGAGATCGCCGGCGCACTGGCCGATGCGGAAACCGAACTGCACGCCGGTGGGCTGCGCAGCGAGGACCTGTACCTGCGCGTCGCGCCCGGCGGCGCCTTCGATACGCTGCAGGCCCTGCGCACGTTGCCGGTGGGGCGCGGCGATGCGCGGGTGACCCTCGGCGACATCGCGCAGATCCGCCGCGAGTTCGCCGAGCGGCCGGCCCAGATCATCCGCCACGACGGGCGCGAGGCGCTGACCATCGGCGTCGCCGGCCTGCCGTCGGTGAACATCGTCGACGTGGGCAAGGCCGTCGACGCGGCCCTGGCGCGGCTCGAGCCGACCCTGCCGCTCGGCGTCGAACTGCATCCGGTCTACCAGCAGGCCGATGTCGTCGACGCGGCGGTCACCAGCTTCGCGATCAACGTGGCGATGTCGCTGGGCATCGTGATCGGCGTGCTGTGTCTGGTGATGGGCTGGCGCGCCGGCGTGATCATCGGCAGCGTGCTGCTGCTGACCGTCGGCGGCACGCTGCTGGCGATGTACCTGCTGGGCCTGCAGCTCGAACGCGTGTCGCTGGCGGCGCTGGTGATCGCGATGGGCATGCTGGTCGACAACGCCGTGGTGATCTGCGACGGCATGCAGGTGCGGCTGCGCCAGGGGCACTCGGCGATGCGCGCGGCGCGCGAGTCGGTCAGGCTGACGCAATGGTCGCTGCTCGGCGCGACCATCATCGGCATCCTCGCGTTCGCCGGCATCGGCCTGTCGCAGGACACCACCGGTGAATTCCTGTTCTCGCTGTTCTCGGTGATCCTGATCTCGCTGCTGCTCAGCTGGGTGCTGGCGATCACCGTGGTGCCGCTGCTGGGCTACTGGTGGCTGGCGTCGAAGGACGCGCGCGAGCGCGACGACGAAGACGGACGCGACGGCGACGGCGATGCGGGCGACAGCCCCTACCGGGGCAGGTTCTACGACCGCTTCCGCGGCGTGCTCGATGCGCGGCTCGGTCGCGCCGGCCTGACCGTGACCCTGGCGACACTGCTGACCATCGGCTGCGTCGTCGGATTCGGCTTCCTGCCGCAGTCGTTCTTTCCGCCCGCGTCCACGCCGATGGCCTTCGTCGACATCAACACCCGCCAGGGTAGCGACATCCGCGCCACCGACGCCGCGGTGCGCGAGGTCGAGGATTATCTGGCCGATGCGTTTCCCGAGGTGCGCAGCCGGGTCGCGTTCGTGGGGCAGGGCGCGTCGCGCTTCATGCTGACCTACGCGCCGGCGATGCCCGACAGCGCGTTCGCGCAGGTCATCCTGCTGGTCGACGATGCCGACGTGCTCGAGGACATGCTCACCCGGCTCAATCGCGAAGCCGGTGAGCGCTTCCCGGAACTGCGCGTGCACGCGGCGCGGCTGATGTTCGGCGGCGCGTCCGAGGCGCGCGTCGAGGCGCGCTTCAGCGGTCCCTCGGGCGAGACGCTGCGCGAGATCGCGGCGCGTGCCGAGGCCATTTTCCGCGACACGCCGATGCTCGAGAACGTGCACCACGACTGGGGCGAACGCGAGCTCGTGCTGCGGCCGCGGCTGGATCTGCAGCGCATGGCCGAGGCCGGACTCGGCCGACAGGACATCGCCCTGGCGCTGACCATGGCCACCGAAGGCGTGCCGCTGGCGGTGCTGCGCGAGGGCGATGCGCAGCGCCAGGTGCTGCTGCGCGCGCCGGACGACGAGCGCCCTGCGCCGGAAGGCCTGCTCGATCGCCTCGCCTGGAGCGCGGGCGCGACGGCCTACGTCCCGATCGCCCAGGTGGCCGATCGCGTCGACGTGGTGCAGGAGGACGCCGCGATCCAGCGCCGCGATCGCGTGCGCACCATCGCCGTGCAGGCCGAGCCGGTGGTCGGCGTGGAGGCGAGCGACGCCCATGCCGACATCCGCGAGGCGATCGAAGCCATGCCGCTGCCGCCCGGCTACACCCTGACCTGGGGCGGCGAATTCGAGAGTTCCGGCGATGCGCAGACGGCCCTGATGCGCACGCTGCTGCTGCCGTATCTGGGCATGATCCTGGTGACCGTGCTGCTGTTTTCCCGCGTGCGCCAGCCGGTGGTGATCTGGCTGGTGGTGCCGATGTCGATCTGCGGCGTGACCATCGGGCTGGCGATCTCCGGCCAGCCGTTCGGCTTCGTGGCGCTGCTCGGTCTGCTCAGCCTGACCGGCCTGCTGCTCAAGAACGCGATCGTGCTGGTGGAGGAGATCGACCGCCGGATGGCCGGAGGCGGCAATGGCCGCGCCGCGATCGTCGAAGCGACGACGAGCCGCCTGGTGCCGGTGACGATGGCGGCCGGCACCACGGTGCTGGGCATGGTGCCGCTGCTGTTCGACGATCTGTTCGCATCGCTGGCCGTGACGATCATGGGCGGTCTGGCGTTCGCGACCGTGCTCACCCTGGTCGTCGTGCCGTGCCTGTACCTGCTGGTCTTCAAGGTGCCGCGCGACGACGACCGCAGGACCGAGGAGGCACGCGCATGAAGATCTCCAGGCTCGGTGTCCTCGCGGCCGCGCTCGCGCTCGCCGCCTGCAGCACGCCGCCGGTGCGCGAGCGGCCGCCGCTGCCGGCGGCCTACTACGCGCCCGCGGGTGATGCCGCGCGGCCGGCCGATCCGGCGGCGCTCGCATACTGGTGGCGCCAGTTCGACGATCCGCTGCTGGCGGAACTGGTCGAGACCGCGCTGGTCCGCAATCTCGACCAGCAGGCGGCGCTGGCCCAGCTGCGCATCGCACGCGCGCAACTGCGGCAATCCCGCGCGGCGCTGCTGCCGCGGCTCGATCTCGGCGGTCAGGCCAGCCGCCAGATCATCAATACCGATGCGCTGGCCGACACGCCGCTGGGCGAAGAATTCGATGTCGGCGGTGACGTCAATTTCGACACCTGGCAACTGGCGCTGCAGGCCGAGTGGGAAGTGGATCTGTTCGGCGCGAACCGGCTGCGCCGCGACGGGGCCGGGCGCCAGGTGCAATCGGCCGAGGCGCAGCTGGTGGCGGTGCGCCTGGGCGTCGCGTCCAATCTCGCGCAGGGCTACGTGCAGGCGCGCGCGCTGCTCGCCCAGCGTGCACTGCTCGACGAAGGCGTGCGCATCGCGCGCGAGGCCGAGCGTGTCGCCGACGGGCGCTTCCGGCTGGGCGAGGTCACCCGCCTGGATGTGGAAGCCGCCGGCGCGCAGCGCGCGGCGCTCGAAGCGCAGCGCGGCGACATCGACGCCGGTCTCGCCGAAACCGCGTTCGCGCTGGATACGCTGATCGACCGGCCGCACGGAACGGTGCTACAGCGCCTGGGCGATGGCACGCGCGTGCCGATGGCCGATGCCGGGATTCCGCGTGGCCAGCCGATGGATCTGTTGCGCCGGCGACCCGACGTCATCGCCGCGGTCGCCGGGCTGGAGGCCGCCGAACTGGCGGCGCTGGCCAGCCGCCGCGACCTGTTCCCCAAGCTGGGGGTCAGCGCGGCGCTCGGGCGCAGCGGGGTCGCGATCGGCGATCTGTCCGGCGCTTCGGACCTGCGCTCGCTCGCCGCGCAGCTCGGGTTTCCGTGGCTGGACTTCGGCGCCAGCCGCGCGGCGATCGATCTCGCCGACGCGCAGGCCGACGCCGGCTTCGTCGAGCTGCGCCAGGCGCTGGCCACCGCATTGCAGGAGGTCGAGACCGCGACCGCCCAGCTCGCCGCGCGCGGGGCGCAGCGCGCCGCCCGTGGGGAGGCGCTGTCACGCGCCGAACGCACCCGGGCGATGGCCCGACGCACCTACGAGGTGGGCCTGGCCAACCTCGCCGACCTGCTCGATGCCGAGCGCGCATGGCTCGACGCACGCCAGCAGGCGCTCGACACCGAGCGCGCCGTGGCACTCGCACAGATCGCGCTCTACACCGCGCTGGGCGGTGGCTGGCGTGCGCCGGACGCCGCCGCGCCGCAGGAGGCCGCGGTACGGGACACCGTCGAGTCCGTGCCCGATCGCATCCGCGCACCTGCGTCGCCCGCTGGCGATTGAGTCGCCAAGAGGCGAGCGCCCGGATGCGTGCTCGCCGGGTATAGGAAGTTCAACCGCCCTTTTTTGCGAGTCTGGCGGGTAGGAAGCGGCCGCGCAAGCGCCGCTTTGGGCACAGATCGGGCACAGATCGGGGGTTCATGCGTGGGTTTTCGACATCGCGGGGCCACGCAGCGGCTCAGTGCGTAGCCATTTCTCACCGAATCCCGGCACAGGGCCGAGCGCAGCCCTGCGGGGTCGTGGCCGCATCGGATCGGACTCTGGTTTCGCTACCGGCTGTGTGGCCGGCGCCTCATCACGCGGCGGGCGGCGGGGCGCGCGCTGCGGGCCGGTAGTGCGCTTGCTCCAGCGCGCCGTGCTTCTCGAAGTGGGCGAGGATGGCGCGGATGGCGCGGATGGCGGTGGGTTCCTCGATGCTGGCGACGATCCGCACCGCGCCGCCGCAGTGGGCGCAGGTGGTGATGTCGATGGAAAAGACCCGCTTGAGGCGTTGCGCCCAGCTCATCGAACGGCGCTTCTCCTCGGGGCTGCGCGGCGCGTCGTTCGCGCTGGCGTCCGCCGGCTCCACAGCGGCGTCATGCCGCCTGCCGCGCCCCGATGGCGTCACCTGCGCGCGCAAGCGGGCGTTGGGTGCAAAGACACCGTGGAATCGGGTCAGGTGCGCACGCGGTGGCGGGACCAGTGCGGCCAGTTTCGCGATGAAGTCGACCGCATCCCATTCGACATGGGTGGTGCCATTGCGCCATGGCGTCTTGAGCTGATACCGCACCCTACCCTGCGGTGAGATCGACAGCCGCTGCTCGCTGATCGCCGGGCGCGTGATGTAGCGGCACAGCTTTTCGAGCTTGTGGCTTTCGTGTGCTTCGGCCGCCACGCCGGCATGCAGTGAGAAGCCGCCGACCTTGCCGGCTTCGCCCTCCAGCGAACCGGCGTCACCGGGCAGCGTTTGCAGCGTGACGACCTTGCAGCCAGCGTCGCGGCCGGTGGCGATGCGGTAGGTGATCGAACCCATCCGCAGCCCATCCATGCTGTCGTCGCCTGCAGCGCTGTCTGCCAGGAAGGCCGATTCGCCCTCCCCTTCGAGCCAGCCTTTGCGCGTCAGGTGCCGACACACCCGGTGCGCGATGGTAGCTGCCAGCTGGGTCAACTGCGCGGTGGTGGGCGCACGGG
>JAMHWF010000020.1:0-1787 GCA_035911095.1 Ideonella sp.
GCCCGCAAGCGGGTCACGACCGCGGTGCAGGCCGGTGAGGCGCTGGCCAGCTGGGCGCTGTGCGTCGAATACGTGCACGACCTGCGCCGCGACGCCCTGGCCGAGGTGCTGCGGGGCATCAAGGACAGCCTGGCGCCGCCCCTGCGCGACGCCTGCTGCGCGGTCGCCCGCAGCCTGCGCGACACCGCCGAGGACGCCTACGAGTCGCTGGCGCTCGACGTGGAGCGGCTGATCGAGGCCGAGGCCCGGGACGGACGACCGGGCGACCTCGGCAAGATCGACACCTTTCGCTTCGAGGAGCAGCAACTGTGCATCGGTGCGCTCGACGCCCTCGATGCCAGCGACTGGGACAGCGCGGCGTTGTGGGCGCGCGAGCGGCTGGAGGGCAAGAGCTTCTGGATCCGCCGCGACGCCGCGCGCAAGAACGCCTGGAACCTGATCGCCGCGACCGCGGCGCTCGGCCAGGCGGTCGCCGGGGCCAAGCTCGAGTATCGCACCGCGGATTCGCTCGAGGAGGCCACCCAGCGATATGTCGAGCGCGGCGCGAAGGTCGACCGTCGCCAGCGCGAGCTGGCCCAGCGCACCGAGGAGCTGCTGTTCGACAAGGTCCCCCACGTCGCCAGGCTGCGAGCGGCGATCGAGCACGCCCGGATTATCTATGTAGTCTGGCAGGACCAGCGCGCCCGCGAGTGGTCGGCGCTGTGCGAGCGCGAGGGGGCGCTCCCGGGCGCGGACCTGCAGCAGCGGCAGATCTTCGAGGACGTGGTCCGGCCGCTGCTCGAGGACGACAAGACCGTCCTGTTCCTGGTCGACGCGCTGCGCTTCGAGATGGCGACCGAGCTGCTCGAGCTGCTCGGCCCCGCCGCGGCGCCCAGCGCCCGGCTGCGCCCGCGGCTCGCCGAGCTGCCCTCGGTGACCGAGATCGGCATGAGCGCGCTGGCGCCGATCGCCCAGGCCGGCAAGCTGCGGCCCCTGCTGGCCGGCAAGGACAAGACCGCCGCCCGCCGCTTCGAGGGCTTCGCCTCCGCCAACTTCCAGGTCAAGACCCGGGACCAGCGCAAGAAGGCCATGGCTACGCGGGCCGGCGGCGCCGCGTGCCCGAGCTTCACGATCGAGGATCTGCTGCGCATGACCAGCGGCGAGCTGCACCTGAGCCTGCGCCAGGCCAAGCTGGCCCTGGTCCTCAGCACGCAGATCGACGCCGGGGGAGAGAAGGGCATCGGCGCGTCGGTGTTCTCGACCGAGCTGCTGCGCATTCGTGCGGCCTGGCAGCTCCTGCGCGAGGCCGGGGTCAACCGCTTCGTGATCACGTCGGATCACGGCTTCATGCTGCGCGAGAAGGGCGACGCGACCCTCGAGCACGGCCAGGGCTACGACGCGATGGCCCGCTATGCGCTCTACAACGTCGCGCTGTCGAACCCCGATCAATTCAGCGTGTCGCTGCGCTCCTTGCAATATGAGGATGTCGAGGGATACCTGGTATTCGCCCGCGGCGCGGCCGTGTATGAATGCGCGAAGGACCGCAACTTCGTGCACGGCGGCAACAGCCCGCAGGAGCGCATCATCCCGGTGCTCACGCTCGAGCACAAGAACCCGGTCGGGGCCTGTGATCGCCGCTACGACCTGATCATCGAGGAGAAGGGCAGCATCGACGGCATGCACTTCGTCCAGGCCAGGCTGCAGATCGCGGCGGGCCAGAAGGGCCTGGCCTTCGCCGAGCCCAGCAGCGTCGACTTCGACGTGCGCGTGGTCGACGACCCGCGCGTGCAGGCCCACACCAACCAGGC
>JAMHWF010000021.1:0-53074 GCA_035911095.1 Ideonella sp.
TGCGGGCGCCGTCGAGCGCGCGGCTGCGGGAGCCGCCGCCGGGCGCGCCTCGGGCGGCCGCGGCCGCGGGGCGGGTGTGGTGGTGCCGGTCGCCGCGGCCGGTGCTACGGGCGTGCCGGACCGCACCGCTGCGGCGGCCGCAGCAGCGGCGGCACCGGCAGCGGCAGGCAGCGCGCGCGGCGCCTGCCCGGCCGGCGCCGAAGCCGCCGGGGTGGCCGCGCCCTGCGGTGCAGAGGCATGCGCGGGCGGGGCGGCCGCCTCGGGCTCGGGGGCTGCGGCCTCCGGCCGCTGCAGGCCGATCGGCTCCAGCACCAGCACGTGGCGCACGCCGTCGGCCTGCGTCAGCGGTGCCAGCCCGATGCGGGCGAAGCCGCCCTCCGCGCGCCGCTCGACGCTGACCACGCGTGCCACCGGCAGGCCCGGCGGGTAGACGCCGTCGATGCCCGAGGTGTTCATCAGGTCGCCTTCGACGATGTCGACGTTGTCCGGCATGAAGCGCAGCTCCATCCCGGCGCCGGCATTGGCCCCGTAGGCCACGCCGCGCTGCTGTGTGCGCGTGTTGAGCAGCGGGATCGCCGCGTCCTTGTCGGTCAGCAGCGTCACCTCCGACGACAGCGGGTAGACGCGCGTCACCTGGCCGAGCACCCCGGCCTCGTTGATCACCGGCGAGCCGGGCGCGACGCCATGCGCCTGCCCGCGGTCGAGCACCAGCTTGCGCGAGAACGGGTCGCGCGCCTCGTACAGCACCTCGGCCGCCTGCGCGCGAGCCGTGAGCCGGGAACGCAGGCCGAGCAGTTCACGCAGGTGGCGGTTCTCCTGGTCGAGCACCTCGGCGCGCGCCGCCTGCTCGGACTGGCGCGCCAGCAGCGACCGCGCGTGCTCCTCGGCGATCACCGCCTCGCGCAGCCCGGCCATGTAGAGCACCGCGCCCTGCACCAGCCGCACCGGCACCAGCAGCACGCGCTCGACCGGATGCAGCACCGTCGCGACACCAGCGCGCAGCGGCTCGATCAGCGCCAGGCGCGTGTCCGCCGCCATCAGGAAGACCGCCAGCGCCGAGCAGCAGACGAGCTTGGTGAGGGCGGACGGGCCCTGGCGGAAGAACGGGGGCGGCGTGCGTTCCAGCGTGCCGAGCGGCATGGCAGCGGGCGCAGGTCGGAGGGGCGGGGAGCCGTGCGGTCGCTGGGCGCCGTCGACCTCACTCGGAGGTGAAGATCGGCGCCAGCCGCTCCATGCGCTCCAGCGCCATGCCGCAGCCGCGCACGACGCAGGTCAGCGGGTCCTCCGCCACGAGCACCGGCAGGCCGGTCTCCTCGGCCAGCAGCCGGTCGAGGTCGCGCACCAGGGCGCCGCCGCCGGTCAGCATCATCCCGCGCTCGGCGATGTCGGCGCCGAGCTCGGGCGGGGTCTGCTCGAGCGCGTTCTTCACGGCGCTCACCATCTGGTTCAGCGGGTCGGTCAGGGCCTCGAGGATCTCGTTGGAGCTGATCGTGAAGCTGCGCGGCACGCCCTCGCTGAGGTTGCGGCCCTTGACTTCCATCTCGCGCACTTCCGAACCCGGGAAGGCGGAGCCGATCTGCTTCTTGATCGACTCGGCGGTGGGCTCGCCGATCAGCATCCCGTAGTTGCGCCGGATGTAGTTGATGATCGACTCGTCGAACTTGTCGCCGCCGACGCGGATCGAGCCCTTGTAGACCATGCCGCCGAGGCTGATCACGCCGACCTCGGTCGTGCCGCCGCCGATGTCGACCACCATCGAACCGGAGGCCTCCGAGACCGGCAGGCCGGCGCCGATCGCCGCGGCCATCGGCTCCTCGATCAGGTAGACCTCGCTCGCGCCGGCGCCGAGCGCGCTCTCGCGGATCGCGCGGCGCTCGACCTGGGTCGAGCCGCAGGGCACGCAGATGATGATCCGCGGGCTGGCCTTCACCAGCGAGCGCGGATGGACCA
Organism: Ideonella sp.; assembly: GCA_035911095.1. Taxonomy (GTDB): domain Bacteria; phylum Pseudomonadota; class Gammaproteobacteria; order Burkholderiales; family Burkholderiaceae_C; genus JAMHWF01. The sequence continues at coordinate 1,951 of JAMHWF010000021.1, forward strand.
TCTTGATGAACTGCTTGAGCATCTGCTCGGTCACCGTGAAGTCGGCGATGACGCCGTCCTTCATCGGCCGGATGGCCTCGATGTTGCCGGGCACCTTGCCGAGCATCGCCTTGGCCTCGGCGCCGACGGCCTGGATCGTCTTCTTGCCGTTCGGCCCGCCTTCGTGGCGGATGGCCACGACCGAGGGCTCGTCGAGCACGATGCCCTTGCCCCGCACGTAGATCAGCGTGTTGGCGGTGCCCAGGTCGATGGCGAGGTCCGTCGAGAAATAGCGACGTAGCGATGCGAACATGGATGTCGGACGTGCGTCCGGCCCGGCAGGCGCGAGGGGATCGGCAGCGTGCGGGCTGGGCGGTGGGTGGCTGGTGGTGTGACTGCGCCGCGTCGGACAGCGCCGGAATACGCCCCCTCGACCGTCGCTTCTTATGGCAGGCCCCTGTCGCGCTCGTGGCGTCGACGCATTCCCCTCGGATAGGGGCCTGTGAACGGGCGGAGATAATACCCGACTGTTTCTCGTTCCACGGCGTGGAAGCGAGCCCTGATTCACCTTCCGGCGCCCCCGCCAATTCCTTCACGAGATGGCCCTGACCCCCGACGACGTGAGCCGCATCGCGACCCTCGCGCGGCTCGACCTCGCGGCCGACGAGCAGGCCGAGATGCTCGACCAGCTGAACGGCTTCTTTCGCATCGTCGAACAGATGAGCGCGGTCGACACCCGCGGCGTCGAGCCGCTGTACACGCCGCTGTCGGCGGTGGCGGAGGTGTCGCTGCGCCTGCGCGACGACGCCGTCACCGAGCCCGCGACCGTCGAGCAGCGCGAGCTCAACCTGCGCAGCGCACCCGCGGTGGCCGACGGGCTCTACCTCGTGCCGCGGGTCATCGAATGAGGGCCGACGGGGCGCCGCTGCACCAGCGCAGCCTGGCCGAACTGTCGTCGGCGCTCGGCACGGGCGAAGTCTCGAGCGTCGAGCTGACGCGCCATCTGCTCGACCGCGTGGCGGAGCACCGGGCGCTCGGCGCCTTCCTCTCGGTCGACGAGGCAGGCGCGCTGGCCCAGGCGCAGGCCGCCGACGCACGCCGCGCCCGCGGCGAGGCCGGCCCGCTGACCGGCGTGCCGCTGGCCCACAAGGACGTCTTCGTGACCCGCGCACTGCCGAGCACCGCCGGCTCGCGCATGCTCGACGGCTACCGCTCGCCCTATGACGCGACCGTCGTCGCCCGCCTCGGCGACGGCGAGCCGGGCGGCGCGCCCGGCGCCGGCACGGTCGCGCTCGGCAAGCTCAACTGCGACGAGTTCGCGATGGGCGGCAGCAACGAGAACTCCGCCTTCGGCCTGGCGCGCAACCCTTGGGACCCGACGCGCATCCCGGGCGGCTCCTCCGGTGGCTCGGCCGCCGCGGTGGCGGCGCGCCTGGTGCCCGCCGCCACCGGCACCGACACCGGCGGCTCGGTGCGCCAGCCCGCGGCCCTGTGCGGCGTGACCGGCATCAAGCCGACCTACGGCCGCTGCTCGCGCTACGGGATGATCGCCTTCGCCTCCAGCCTCGACCAGGCCGGCCCGATCGCCCGCAGCGCCGCCGACTGCGCGCTGCTGCTGCAGGCGATGAGCGGCTTCGACCCGCGCGACGCCACCAGCGCCCAGCATCCGGTGCCCGACTACTTCGCGACGATCGGCACGCCGCGCCCCGGTGCCGGCGCCGGCGCCGGGCGGCCGCTCGAAGGCCTGCGCATCGGGCTGCCGCAGGAGTTCTTCGGGCCCGGCGTCGCGGCCGACGTCGCCGTCACCGTGCGCGCCGCGCTGGCCGAGTACGAGCGGCTCGGCGCGCGCCTGGTCGAGGTCTCGCTGCCGCGCACCGAGCTGTCGATCCCCGTCTACTACATCATCGCGCCGGCCGAGGCGAGCTCGAACCTGAGCCGCTTCGACGGCGTGCGCTACGGCCACCGCGCCGCCGAGGTCGACGGCCTGGCCGAGCTGTACCGCAAGAGCCGCAGCGAGGGCTTCGGCCCGGAGGTGAAGCGCCGCATCATGATCGGCACCTACGTGCTCAGCCACGGCTACTACGACGCCTACTACCTGCAGGCGCAGAAGCTGCGCCGCATGATCGCCGACGACTTCCAGGCCGCCTTCGGCGCCTGCGACCTGATCGCCGGGCCGGTGACGCCGACCGTCGCGCGCCCGATCGGCAGCCAGACCGACCCGGTCGCCGAGTACCTGGCCGACATCTTCACGCTGCCGGCCAGCCTGGCCGGCCTGCCGGGCATCAGCGTGCCGGCCGGCCTCGGCGCGGCGGGCATGCCGGTCGGCCTGCAGTTGATCGGCAACTACTGGCAGGAGGCCCAACTGCTGCACGCGGCGCATGCCTTCCAGCAGGCCACCGACTTCCACCGCCGCGCGCCCACGGCCTACGCGGCATGAGCGCCGGGTCGCAGCCTTCGTTGCTGGTGCGCGGCTGGGAGGTCGTGATCGGCCTCGAGACGCACGCTCAGCTCTCGACCGCCTCGAAGATGTTCAGCGGCTCGTCGACCCGCTTCGGTGCGGCGCCGAACACCCAGGCCTCGGCGGTCGACCTGGCGCTGCCGGGCACGCTGCCGGTGGCCAACCGCGGCGCGGTCGAGCGGGCGATCCGCTTCGGCCTCGCGGTCGGCGCGAAGGTTGCGCCGCTGTCGATCTTCGCGCGCAAGAACTACTTCTATCCCGACCTGCCCAAGGGCTACCAGATCAGCCAGTACGAGACGCCGGTGGTGCAGGGCGGCACGCTCGAGTTCTTCGTCGACGACGTCGCGCACCGGGTCAGCCTCACGCGCGCCCACCTCGAGGAAGACGCCGGCAAGTCGCTGCACGGCGCCGTCGAGGGCCAGAGCGGCATCGACCTCAACCGCGCCGGCACGCCGCTGCTCGAGATCGTCACCGAGCCCGACATGCGCTCGAGCGCGCAGGCGGTGGCCTATGCGCGCGCGCTGCACACGCTGGTGGTCTGGCTCGACATCTGCGACGGCAACATGCAGGAAGGCTCGTTCCGCTGCGACGCCAACGTCTCGGTGCGCCGGCCCGGCGCGCCCTTCGGGACGCGGCGCGAGATCAAGAACCTGAACAGCTTCCGTTTCCTGCAGCAGGCGATCGACTACGAAGTGCGCTGGCAGATCGAGCAGATCGAGGACGGCCTCGAGATCGAGCAGGCCACGGTGCTGTTCGACCCCGACAGCGGCGAGACGCGGGCGATGCGCAGCAAGGAAGACGCGCACGACTACCGCTACTTCCCCGACCCCGACCTGCCGCCGCTGGTGATCGCGCCCGAGTGGGTCGAGCGGGTGCGCGCCGCGATGCCCGAGCTGCCGGGGGTGATGGCCGCGCGCTTCCAGCAGGCGCACGGCCTGCCGGCCTACGACGCGTCGATGATGACCCAGTCGAAGGCCTTCGCCGCCTACTTCGAGGCGGTCGCCACCGCCTCGGGCCAGCCGAAGCTGGCCGCCAACTGGCTGATGGGCGAGGTCTCGCGGCGCCTGAACGCGGAGGAGCGCGGCATCGAGAACTGCCCGCTGGCGCCGGCGACGCTGGCCGCGCTGATCGGCCGCATCGTCGACGGCACGCTGTCGAACAACGGCGCGCGCCAGGTCTTCGACGCGCTCTGGGCAGAGCCCGCGGCCGGGGTCGACGCGTTGATCGAGGCCAAGGGCCTGCGCCAGATGAACGACACCGGCGCACTGGAGGCGATCGTCGACGCGGTGATCGCGGCGAACGCGAAGTCGGTCGACGAGTTCCGCGCCGGCAAGGACAAGGCCTTCAACGCGCTGGTCGGCCAGGTGATGAAGGCGAGCAAGGGCAAGGCGAACCCGGCGCAGGCGAGCGAGCTGCTGAAGCGCAAGCTCGGCGGCTGACCACCACCGGACCGGCGGTCAGCCTTCGGCAGCGCTCAGCGCCGGACGGCGGTATTGCCGGCGCCCGCCTCGAGCGGCCCGAGCGAGCCGGGCGCCGCGCCCGCCCAGAGCCGCCGCAGGCGCTGCAGCTCGAGGTCGAAGGTCGCGTTGATGCGCTCGATCTCCGCCTGCTGGAACATCACCAGCGTGCGCTGCGCCTCGGTCGAGGCCTCGTTGGCGTCGAGCGCCGCCTTCAGCGGGCCGGGCAGGCTGCGCCTGACGTAGAACTCGGTCTCGACCATCAGCGGCTTGCGCTCCTCGGCCAGCGCCAGCAGGCGGGCCTCCGAGGCGCGGAGCGCCTTGCGCATGTCCTCCAGCGCCGCCGCGCGCGCGGCGTCGTGCATCTTCTCGTTCGGGTAGCGCTGGACCAGGTTCGAGTCGCGGCGCGCGATGTCGCGCTGGCTGCGCCGCTCGGCCGCGCGGCGGCGTTCCCGCTCTTCGAACTCGGCACGCTCCTCGGCGGTCATCGTCGGCGGCACCACGCGGCGCACCGAGCCGTCGCTGTTGAGCACGCGCTGCTCGCGGCCGATGCAGTCGACGATCGGCCGGTCGGAGGTCAAGCGCCGGCCGGAGGGGTCGGTGCAGGTGTAGATGCCCGCGCCGCCGTCGGCCTGCGCCGCCACGGACAGCGGCGCGATCCCCGTCAGCGCCGCCACCAGCAGCGTGGCCGTGGCGCAGCCTGGCAGCGAAGCGAAGCGGATCGACGGCTGCCGCATGGCTCAGACCCCGTAGCGCTCTCGATAGGCCTGCACCTCGCCGCGATGGGAGGCGAGCGTGGCGTCCTGCGTCGTGGACAGCAGCTGCAGCAGGTCGGCCAGCGTGGCGACCGCCACCACCGGCAGGCCGTAGTCACGTTCGACCTGCTGCACCGCCGAGCAGGGCAGGTCGACGCCGCCCTCGGCGCCGCGCTCCTGGCGGTCGAGCGCGATCGCGACGCCGGCCGGCGTGCCACCGGCAGCGCGGATCATCTCGACCGATTCGCGCACCGAGGTGCCCGCGGAGATCACGTCGTCGAGGATCAGCACCCGGCGGCCCTGCAGCGGCGCGCCGACCAGGAGGCCGCCTTCGCCGTGGTCCTTCGCCTCCTTGCGGTTGTAGGCGTAGGGCAGGTTGCGCCCGAGCCGTGCCAGCTCGACCGCGACCGCGGCCGCCAGCGTGATGCCCTTGTAGGCCGGGCCGAACAGCATGTCGAAATCGAGCCCGCGGCCCTCGGCAGCCGCCAGCAGGCGGCCTGCATAGAATTGCGCGAGCCGCCCGAGCTTGGCGCCGTCGTCGAACAGCCCCGCGTTGAAGAAGTACGGCGAGGAACGGCCGGCCTTGGTGCGGAACGCCCCAAAGCGCAGCACCCCCGCCTCGACCGCGAAGCTCACGAAGTCGAGCGCCAAAGCGTCTGAATCAGCCTGCATCGTCATCGGAAACCCAACGTGTTCCGCCTGGTGTCACTCAACCTCAACGGCATTCGCTCGGCGGCGAACAAGGGCTGGCTGGCATGGGCGGATTCGGTGCGTGCCGATTCTATGGGGGTGCAGGAGGTGAAGGCCCAGGCCGCCGACGTCGGCGGTCGATTCGATCACGTTGCGGGGCTGAGTGGTCACTTTCATCTGGCCGTGAAAAAAGGCTACGCCGGCGTCGGCCTCTACCTGCGCCACGAGCCGAGCGAGCTTGTGACCGGAATCGGCGTGCCCGAGTTCGACGACGAAGGGCGCTACGTCGAAGCTCGTTTCGACACCCCGGCGCGCAAGTTGAGCCTGATCAGCTGCTACTTCCCCAGCGGCTCGGCCGGCGAGCACCGCCAGCAGTCGAAGTTCCGCTTCCTCGACGCCTTCTTCCCGCTGCTGCAGCGCATGAAGGCGACGCGCGAGTTCATCCTCGTCGGCGACATCAACATCGCGCACCAGCAGATCGACCTCAAGAACTGGCGCAGCAACCAGAAGAACAGCGGCTTCCTGCCCGAGGAGCGCGCCTGGATGACGCGCGTGCTCGACGACATCGGCCTGGTCGACGTGCACCGCCGGCTGCGGCCGCGCGACACCGGCGAGGCCTACACCTGGTGGAGCAACCGCGGCCAGGCCTGGGCGAACAACGTGGGCTGGCGCATCGACTACCAGCTGGCGACGCCGGCCCTCGCCGAGACGGCGCGCCAGGTCGAGGTCTACAAGGCGCAGCGCTTCTCCGACCACGCGCCGCTGATCGTCGACTACGACTTCACGCTCTGAGCGCTGCCGGGCGCAGCGTCCTCGCCCCAGTAGTCGTAGAAGTTGAACCAGTTGTACGGGGCGCTGCGGCAGTGGTGCTCGAGCCGCGCGACGTAGGCGTCGATCACCGCGTCCACGCCCGTCGCCACCGGCCGCGTGTCCTCCGGCGCGGCGCCGGGCGAGAAGTCGGCCAGGGTCTCGAAGTGCACCTCGTAGCGGTTGCCGCCGCGATAGAGGCCGACCATCAGCACGAGCGGGCGCTTGAGCATCGCGGCCAGGCGGAAGGGGCCGGTCGGGAACTCGGCCTCGCGGCCGAGGAAGGGCACGCGGCGCACCGCCTCGCCGCCGAGCGAGCGGTCGCAGAGCATGCCGACCAGATCGCCGCGCTCCAGCGCGTGCTTCACGCGCAGCATCGAGTCGACCCGGCCGAGCGGGATGATGTCGGCCTGCAGCGCCGGGTTGATCGCCTGCAGGATCTGGTTGATCTTGCGGGCGTTCTCCTCGTACATGACCATCGAGACGCTGGCCGCGCCGTGGCCCTGGCTGGTCGCGCGCACCACCTCGAAGCTGCCCAGGTGGGCGCCGATCATGAACACGCCTCGGCCGGGCTCCAGCGCCGCCCGCACCGCCGCCTCGCCGTGCACCTGGACGTCGTAGAGGTCGAAGCGGTCGTTGAGCAGGAAGAAGCGGTCGAGGATCGTCGAGGCGAAGCTGAAGACGTGGCGGCAGCCGTCGGCGAAGCGCGGCTCGCGCCCCAGCGCGCGCCGCAGGTAGGCGAGCGAGGCGCGCCGCGCGGCGCCGCCGAAGAGCACGAAGTACAGCGTGATCGGGTATAGCAGCAGACGCGCCGGCCGCCGGCCGAGCCGGCGCGCGACCCAGGCGATCGCCTTCAGCGCGAGCAGGTTGCTGCGCTCGTCATGCTGCATCCAGACGGCGGCCATCAGCGTCGTGGCCGCGGTGGCCCCGGGGGCCGGCGGCGGCCGCGGCGCCGGGCCATTGCACGGCCGGTCGCCACGCAGGGGCGCGGGTCGGGCGGGCGGCTCATCGTCGGGCAGTCGGGCGTCGGGCGGGCAAGGCGGCTGGGGGCGGCGCGGCGAGCGCGCGATGATAGTCGGCGGGCCGGGGCCGGGCCGGCTGGCGCCGTCCGCCAGAATCCGGGCGCCGCGGCCCCGTGACGCACGACGCCCGCCCCCTGCGAGAACTGCCGACACCCTCCACCTGCCGACGCCGTGACGACCGACGCCGCCGTTCCGCCCCCCATCGCCGGCGCTGCCGGGCCCGGCGGCAGCCCGGCCTCGGACCGCCAGCCACCGCCGCCGATGCACCCGCTGCGCCTGGTCGCCTGGACGGCGACGACCGCCGCCGGCGCGGGCCGCGAGGCGCTCGCCGCCGCGCTCCGCGACGGCCACAGCTGCCTGCGGCCGCAGGACTTCGCACCCGAGGGCCCGGCCGGCTGGATCGGCCGTGTCCCCGGGCTGGAGGCGATCGCGCTGCCGCCCGCGCTGGCCGGGTGGGACTGCCGCAACAACCGCCTCGCCTGGCTCGCGCTGCAGCAGGACGGCTTGCTCGATGCGGTGCGCGCTGCGGTGCAACGCCACGGCGCCGCCCGCGTCGCGGTGCTGGTCGGCACCAGCACCTCGAGCATCGGCGCCAGCGAAGAGGCGTATGCACGGCTGACGCCGGAAGGCCGCTTCCCGCCCGACCTGCGCCGGCCGCAGGTGCACACCCCGCATTCGCTCGGGGCCTTCGTCGCGGCGGCCACCGGCGCCGGCGGCCCCTGCCTGACGGTCGCGACCGCCTGCTCGTCGAGCGCCAAGGTCTTCGCCCAGGCGGAGCGGCTGCTGCGCCTGGGCGGTGCCGACGCCGTGCTGGTCGGCGGCGTCGACAGCCTGTGCCGCAGCGTGCTCTACGGCTTCGCGGCGCTGGGCCTGGTGTCGCCCGTGCCCTGCCGACCGTTCGCGCCGGACCGTGCCGGTGTGAGCCTGGCCGAGGCCGGTGGGTTCGCCCTGCTGGTGCGTGACGACGCGTCGACGGGCCGCCCGACCGGGGCGACGGACTCGGGCAACGACCCCGGCCATCCCGCCGATCCAGACGGGCCTGGCGGCCCCTGGCTGATCGGCTACGGCGAGTCGTCGGACGCGCATCACATGTCGGCGCCGCACCCCGAGGGCCTCGGCGCACGGCGGGCGCTGGCCGACGCGCTGGCGCGCGCCGGCACCGCCCCGGAGGCGATCGACTACCTGAACCTGCACGGCACCGCGACGCCGCAGAACGACGTGGTCGAGGCGGCCGCCCTGCTCGCCGCCGGCTTCGGCCCGCCGCTGCGCCTGAGCTCGACGAAGGGGACGACCGGGCACGCGCTCGGCGCCGCCGGCATCGTCGAGACCGTGGTCACCGCGCTGGCGCTGCGCGACGGGTGGGTGCCGGGCAATGCCGCCGGCCTGGCGGCCAGCGGCGCGGTGCCGGTCCCGCCCGACCCGCCAGGCTTCGACCCGCGCTTCCTCGCCTGCCTGGCCGCGACGGCCGAGCGCCGGCCGCTGCAGCGCGCGGGCAACCTGTCGTTCGGCTTCGGGGGCAACAACGCGGTGCTGCTCCTCTCCCGCTCCCGGCCAGTCGTGCCGACGCCGGCGGCCGATGAAAGGGTGACCAGCCTGCCCGCCCCGCAGGCACTGGAGCTGCACCTCGACTTGCTCGGCCTCGACGCCTGGGCCGAGACCCTGCCCGGCTGGGCGGCCGCCCGCCGCGTGCTGCGCGGCGAGGGCGCGGCGGCACCCGCCCCGCTGCCGGCCGGCACGCTGCTGCCCGCGGCCGAGCGCAGGCGCGCGCCGGTCACGGTCGGGCTGGCGCTGGCGGTCGCCGAGGGCGCCTGCCGGGCGGCCGGCGCCGACCCGGCCGGCCTGCCGTCGGTGTTCGCCTCGTCCGGCGGCGACCTCGAGATCACCGACTACCTGTGCCGCGTGCTCGCCGAGTCGCCCGGCCACCTCTCGCCGACCCGTTTCCACCACTCGGTGCACAACGCCCCGGCCGGCTACTGGACGATCGCCACCGACTGCCACGCGGCGTCGACCGCGCTCGCTGCCGGCGACGACAGCTTCGCCGCCGGGCTGCTGGAAGCCGCGCTGCAGGCGGCGGGCGAGGCGCGCACGGTGCTGTTCGTCGCCTACGACGTGCCGGCGCGCGGCCCGCTGGCCGAGGTGACGCGCAGTGCCGACCGCTTTGCCGCGGCGCTGGTGCTCGCCCCGGCGACCGCTGACGGGCCGCGCCCGGCCGGCTCGCGACGCCTGCGCCTGAGGCTCGGCGCGCGGCCGGCTGCCGCACCCCCAACGGCCGACGCCTGGGCCGCGCTCGCGGCGGGCACGCCGGCCGCAGCCGGGCTGCCGCTGCTGGCCCTGCTCGCCGCCGACGGCGCCGGCGAGCTGAGCTTCGCGGTCGGGCGCGAGACCGGGCTGCAGGTGCAGGTGGCGGCGGCAGACCCGCAGGGCTGACCCCCGCGCGCCGCGCCACGCGTCTTGCCTGCCGCAGGCAGCACGCAGGGCGCCCCCCCGGCGCGGGCATGGGCAACACGCCAGCGGCCCACCGGCAGTGGCCGCTACCATGCACCGGTCCTTGCCCCCGCGCCCGCGGCCGCAGCGGCCGGCGCCGAGACCCCACCCGCCCCCGACCGGAGACCTCAGTGACCCCTGCCACGCACGACGTGCTGATCCTCGGCGGCGGCCTCTCGGGGCTGACGCTCGCGCTGCAGCTGCGCCAGGCGATGCCCGAACTCGACGTGCGCGTCGTCGAGCGGCGCCCGCACCCGGTGCCGGTGGCGGCGCACAAGGTGGGCGAATCGAGCGTCGAAATCGGGGCGCACTACTTCTCCGAGACGCTCGGGCTGCGCGCGCACCTCGACGATGCGCACCTGCGCAAGTTCGGCTTCCGCTTCTTCTTCAGCGAGGGCGAGCGCGACCTGGCCGGCGTCACCGAGCTGGGCGCGAGCCGCTACCTCTCGACGCCGAGCTGGCAGATCGACCGCGGCATCTTCGAGAACTTCCTCGGCGAGGAGGTGCAGCGCCGCGGCATCGTCTTCGAGAGCGGGCGCACGGTGCGGCGCATCACGCTCGACGCCGCGGGCGGGCACGAGGTCGAGGTCGGGCCGGCCGGCAGCCCGGGCGCGGGAGACGCGGGTGCGAGCCACGCGGGCGGTGCTGGCGGCGCGGCGGAGACGATCCGCGCACGCTGGCTGGTCGACGCCTCGGGCCGCGCCGGACTGCTCAAGCGCAAGCTCGGCCTGGCCGAGGACAACGGGCACGACGCCAACGCCGTCTGGTTCCGGCTCGACACCCGGCTCGACGTCGACCACTGGGTGGGCGACCCGGCCTGGCGCGCGCGCTGCTCGCCGGCGGCGCGCTGGCTCTCGACCAACCACCTCTGCGGCGCCGGCTACTGGCTGTGGCTGATCCCGCTCGGCTCGGGCGCGCATTCGGTGGGCATCGTCGCCGACGCGCAGATGCACCCGCTGGAGACGATGAACAGCTTCGAGCGCGCGATGGACTGGATCGCGCGCCACCAGCCCTGCGTGCACGAGGTGCTCGACCGCCAGCGCGACAAGCTGATGGACTTCGCCTTCTTCCGCAACTTCTCGTACGGCTGCAAGCAGACCTTCTCGGCCGAGCGCTGGGCGCTGACCGGCGATGCCGGGCTCTTCCTCGACCCGTTCTATTCGCCGGGCTCGGACTTCATCGCGATCTCGAACACCTACATCACCGAGCTGATCCGCCAGGACCGCGCGGGCGAGCCGCTGCGCGTGACGGCGCGCCTGTACAACGAGCTGTACCAATCCTTCTACCGCAGCACGCTCTCGCTCTACGAAGGGCAGTACGCGCTGTTCGGCAACCCCCGCGTGATGCCGGTCAAGGTGCTCTGGGACTACACCTACTACTGGGGCGTGCTGTGCCAGCTGTTCTTCCAGCAGCGGCTGGCCGACCGCGCCGCGCTGACCGAGCTGCGCGCCCCGCTGGCCCGCGGGCGCGAGGTGAACGCCGCGATGCAGCGCCTGCTGCGCGCCTGGGGCGAGCAGACGGCGCCCGGCAGCACGGCCGACGCGCGGGCGCTGAACCCGCCGCGCATGCTCGACCAGGCGAGCCTGCCCTGGTTCGCCGAGCTCAACCGCTCGCTGCGCGACCCGCTCGACGACGCCGGCTTCCGCGAGCGCATGCGGCGCAACCTGGTGCAGCTGGAGGCGCTGGCCGGCGAGATCGTCGGCCGGGCGGTGCTCGATGCGCCGGGGCTGCGGGCGATGGCGCCGGCGGGGCTCGGCGTCGAATCCCGCAGTGGCGGACTGCTCTTCGCGTGAAGACGTGGTCCGAGCAGGTGCCAGGAGTGTTTAGCACCTCAACCTAGGGATGGCCGGATGACCGCCTGGACCGCGCGGGAATGGCGGCGGTGCGTCCTGTCATCGGTCGAATGTCGGAGAGGTGAAAACTCACCACCGATTGCGTTGAGATTGATCGCCAAGCGGAAGTTGCAATTTCTAACCTTTGGGGACGGTAGCAAAGGCGCTGCCGCCAACACAGGGAGGGAACGATGTTCACTGCAACGCTCCAGACTCGGGAAAACATCCCGATGACAACGCCGGCCGCCGAGATGTCGATGGGCGGGCCCGACACCCCGCTGCTGCTGGGTGTCCTCGACGAACTCGACTACGGCCTGATGGTCGTCGAGCCCTCGAGCGGCCGCATGGTTCACGCGAACCGGCTTGCACTCGACGAACTGCGTCTCCATGGCAGCCTGACCGTCTCGCAGGGGCGCTTGTGCGCGCAGCAACGCGACTGCGACAGCGCTCTGGACAATGCGATCCAGGCGGCGGGCCAGGGCCGCCGCAGCCTGATCAGCCTCACCGGCGAAGGGGTCGAGCCCCTGCCGGTCGCCGCGGTGCCGATTCGCGGCAGCAACGGCCAGCCGCTCGTCCTGCTGACGTTCGGCAAGCGCAAGTTCTGCGAGGCGCTGAGCGTCACCTTCTTCTCCCGTCTGCATTCGCTGACGCCGGCGGAAGACTCGGTGCTGAAGGCGCTGTGCCGCGGCCTGCGGCCGTCGCAGATCGCGACCGAGGCAGGGGTCGCGATCTCGACCGTGCGCACCCAGGTCAGCAGCATCCGGCTCAAGACCGCGACCAGCAGCATCCGCGACCTGGTCAAGAAGGTGTCCACGCTGCCGCCGATGGCGCCGGCGCTGCGCGCGGTCGGCAACGCGTTGAACTGACCCGGGCGAACCGTGCGCCTCGCCCCACGAGGCGCGCGGTTCAGCCCCGGTGCCGGCGCCGGGAGGGCGCCCGCGGCACCGGCGGTTAGAGTGGCAATCGACACCCGCCTGCTCCAACCACCTTGCCCGCGATCGAGCCGACCGAAGCACGCCGCCTGCTGCAGGCGGCACCGCTTTCAGCCGCGCTGCGGGCGCTCGCAGAGCGAGGGCCCTTGTGGCGCTATCCGAAAGGGCACCTGCTGCTCGAGGAAGGCGACCACGGCGACATGCTCTACGTGATCGTCTCGGGCAGCGTGCGGGCCTTCTCGAGCGATGGCAAGGGCGGCGAGATCATCTACGGCGACTACGCCGCCGGCGACTACGTCGGCGAAATGAGCCTGGACGGCGGGCTGCGATCAGCCAGTGTCGTGACCCTGGTCAAAACGGTATGCGCGCGCGTCACGCGCCACACGCTGCGCGCCCACATCGCGGCCGACCCCGACTTCGCCTTCGAGCTCCTCGCCCGCGTGATCCGCCGCGCGCGCCTGGCCACCAGCAACGCGCGCAGCATGGCGCTGCTCGACGTCTACGGCCGCATGCGGCTGCTCTTCGATGAGCTGGCGCGCCCGCTGGACGACGGCTCGCGCGCGATCACCCCGAAGCCGACGCACGCCGAGATCGCATCGCGCATCGGCTGCTCGCGCGCGATGGTGAGCCGGCTGATGAAGGACCTGCTGCGTCACGGCGCGATCGTCGACCTGGGCGACACCTGGATCCTGAAGGGCCCGCTGCCGACGGCCTGGTGAGCGGCGCTCGGCCGGGCGCGGGCACCACGCTATCCGTCGACAACGGTCAGTCCATGCGCAGGTTCTGCTTCTGCACGACGTCCTTGTAGACGGCGTACTCGGCGGCGATCTGCTTGGCGAACTCCTCGGGCGAGTTTGCGACCAGCAGCGAGCCGGTGTCCTCGATGCGCTTGCGCACGCCCGGGTCCTCGAGCGCCTTCTTGGTCGCCTCGGACACCTTGGCAACGATCTCCTTCGGCAGCCCCTTGGGCCCCAGAAAGCCGTAATAAGCCATCCGGTTGACGGCCGGCAGCCCGACCTCGGCGAAGGTCGGCACGTCGGGCAGCTGGGCCAGGCGCTGCGGCGCGGCGATGACGATCGGCACGAGCCGCCCATCCTTGATGAAGGGCAGCGCCGACGGCAGGTTGTCGAAGATCATCGGCACCTGCCCCGCCACCGTGTCGTTCAGCGCCGGCCCGGCGCCGCGGTACGGGATGTGCGTGACGAAGGTGCCCGACAGGCTCTTGAACAGCTCCATCTGCATGTGGCCGATGCCGGCGGTGCCCGAGCTGGCGAAGCTGTACTTGCCGGGATTCTTCTTCAACTCGGCGAGGAAGCCCTTGTAGTCCTTGGCCGGGAAACTCGGGTGCACCGCGATCACGTTCGGCGTCGCCGCGATGTTGATGATCGGCGTGAAGTCGGTGATCGGGTCGTAGCCGATCTTCTTGTTGATCGCCGGATTGGAAGCGGTGGTCGAGACCGTCGCCATGCCCAGGGTGTAGCCGTCCGGCGCCGCCTTCACCAGCTCGAGCGCGCCGATCGAACCGCCGCCGCCGCCCTTGTTCTCGACGATCACGGTCTGGCCAAGCGGTGCGTTGAGCTTCTCGGCGACGACGCGGGCGATGATGTCCGTCGTGCCGCCCGGCGCAAACGGCACCACCAGCCGCACCGGCTTGCTCGGATAGGCCGCCTGGCTCCAGGCCAACGGCACGGCGCCGAGCGTCAAGGCAATGGTCGTGAGGAAGGCTCTTCGAGACATCGTGACTCCTGGCAGACGGTGGGACGGAGGAACGGGGCCGGTGCAGCCCGCGCGCGCAAGGCCGAATGGTGTCGGCCAAATGGCGGCCGCGCGATTGTGGGAACTACCCTGCGCAAGTACCCGGACCGTGCATCTTCAACGGTTCGAGGACAGCGTCGGCGGTCCGAAGCGGCGCGCGGGCTTCGGTGCGCGGGCGTAGATCGGCTCCACGCGCGGCAGGTTGGTCTCGATGTCGCGGATGCGCGTCGAGCTAGAAGGGTGCGTCGAGAGGAAGGCCGGCGCGCCGGCCTGGCTGACGCGCGCCATCTTCTGCCACAGCGTGACGCCGGCGCGCGGGTTGTAGCCGGCGCGCGCCGCGAGCTCCATGCCGACCAGGTCGGCCTCCGATTCGTCGTCGCGGCTGAAGCGCAGGGTCAGCAGCTGGCTGCCCATGCGCAACAGCGTGTCGCCGGCGCTGCCGAGGCCGAGCAGCACCGAGGCGACGTTGGCCGCGATGCCGGTGGCCGCGTTCTTGCCCAGGCGCTCGCGCGCGTGCTCGCGCAGCGCGTGGGCCGCCTCGTGGCCCATGATCATCGCGACCTCGTCGTCGTCGAGCTGCAGCGTCGCGAGGATGCCGGTGTAGAAGGCGATCTTGCCGCCCGGCATGCAGAAGGCGTTGATGTCCTTCGAGCCGATCAGGTTGACCTCCCACTGCCAGTCCTTGGCGCGCGGGTTCCAGTTCGTGCTGAACGGGATGATGCGGGCCGAGATCGCGCGCAGCCGGACGAGCTGCGGGTGCGACTCCGGCGCCAGCGCGTTCTGCCGCGACGCCTCCTGCAGCATCTGGCGGTACTGCTGCTGTGCGGCCTGCTCGACCTGCTCGGCCGGCACCAGCTGGGCGAAGCGGGACTCGCGGCCCACCTCGACCCCTTCGCGCGCCCAGGCCGGCACCGCGCCTGCCAGCACCAGGCCCGCGCCGCCGCCGGCGAGCGCGCGCGTGAACAGGCGCCGCCCCGGCGAGGTGGGTTGCAGCCGCGCCGCCGGCACGGCGATCGACGCCAGCGCGGCGCACAGGGCGCAGCCGTCGCGCCCGCCCGCGGCATGGCCGGTGGGGCTGGTGAACGTCTCCATCTCGTCGAATCGTGTCATCGGTCCTCCGATCCGCGCCGGCCCTCGTCGTTCCATGGCAGGGGCTGGCCGGGTCGGCTCGTATGATGCCCGCAATGACCCTGCGCGCCGCCGAGAACACCGTCCCCGCGGCGCCGAGCGCCTGGCAACAGGCGCTGGCCGACCGCCGCGTCGGCCTGATGCTCGGCCTGGGTTTCGCCTCCGGGCTGCCGCTCGCGCTGACCTCCGGCACCTTGCAGGCGTGGATGACGGTCGAAGGCGTGAGCCTGAAGCAGATCGGCTTCGCGACGCTGGTCGGCCAGGCCTACGTCTTCAAGTTTTTGTGGGCGCCTGCGCTCGACCGCTACGCGCCGCCCTGGCTCGGCCGGCGCCGCGGCTGGCTGCTGATGACGCAGCTGGCGCTCGTGCTCGGCCTGGTCGCGATGTCGATGCTCTCGCCGTCGCAGTCGCTCAGCTGGCTGGTGCTGGCGGCCGTGGTCGTCGCCTTCTGCTCGGCGAGCCAGGACGTGGTGTTCGACGCCTACCGCGCCGACGTGCTGGCGCCGGCCCAGCGCGGCGCGGGAGCGGCGGTATCGGTGCTCGGCTACCGGCTCGGCATGGTCGTCGCCGGGGGCCTCGCGCTGTGGCTGGCCGAGCGCGTGACCGGCTGGGGCGGCATGTACCTGCTGATGGCCGCGCTGATGGGCATCGGCCTCGTCTCGACGCTGGCCGCGCCCGAGCCGCAGGCGCCGGCCTCGGTGCCGCGCAACCTCGCCGAAGCCGTGGTCGAACCGCTGCGCGAGTTCTTCTCTCGCCCCGGCGCCTGGGCGCTGCTCGCGCTGATCGTCTGCTACAAGCTCGGCGACGCCTTCGCCGGGGCGCTGTCGACCGCCTTCCTGATCCGCGGCGCCGGTTTCGGCGCCGACGAGGTCGGCCTGGTCAACAAGACGCTCGGCCTCGCGGCGACGATCATCGGCGCGCTCGCGGGCGGCCTGCTGATGGCCAGGCTGGGCCTCTACCGTTCGCTGCTCTGGTTCGGCATCGGCCAGGCGGTCACCAACCTCGGCTACTGGCTGATCGCCGTCTCGCCGAAGAGCCTGGCGCTGATGGCCGGCGCGGTCGGGCTCGAGAACCTGATCGGCGGCATGGGCACCGCGGCCTTCGTCGCGCTCTTGATGTCGCTCGTCGATGCGCGCTTCTCGGCCACGCAGTACGCGCTGCTGTCGGCGCTGGCCTCGGTCGGGCGGGTCTACGTCGGCCCGGCTGCCGGGCTGCTCGTCGAGCAGATCGGATGGCCGAACTTCTTCCTGCTGACGCTGGCCTTCGCGCTGCCCGGGCTGCTGCTGCTGGTGCGAATGCGGCAGCGCATCAGCGACCGGGATTGACCGCGCCCGGGCCCGGTCTGACCCCTGGAGGCCGAGAGGGCCTCCCGGCGACGGCGGGCTTCTCGGCGGCGCCGCAACGCCTCAGGGCCTCACCTCGAGCTCGGCCTCGATCTCGACCGGATGGTCATAGGGTAGCTCGGCCACCCCCGCCGCGGTGCGGGCGTGCGCGCCAGCGTCCCAGCCGAACAGCTCGAGGATCAGGTCCGAGAAGCCGTTCATCACCTGCGCCTGCTGGGTGAAGCCGGCGGCCGAGTTGACCATGCCGTTCACGCGCACCCAGCGCACGATGCGGTCGAGGTCGCCGAGTTCGCGCCGCAGGCTGCCGAGGATCGCCAGCGCGGTCAGCCGCGCGGCGCGGTAGCCCTCGTCGACGCTCAGCTGGCGGCCGAGCTTGCCCAGCGGCTCGGCGCGGCTGCCGTCGGCGTTCAGCGGCCCGTGGCCGGACACGAAGGCGCGCGGGCCGGACACGCGCACCAGGGCGAAAGGAAGCACGACGCCGCGCGGCGTCTGCACCGGCTGCGGCAGCACGAGGCCGAGCGCGGCGATGCGGTCTTCGAGAAGAGACATGTCACCTCCCGGGGTGTTGGGTGGCGCGCTCGCGCGGAGGCTCCGAGCTTCCGCGGCGCGCAGACGCTCGGAGGCAAACGCGGCGGCTCAGTTCCGCGCCGGCGTGGCCGTTACGCACCCCCATGGGTCGGCTCGTTTCAGCCCGCGCCCGGCCCCGCCGCCGCCTTGGCGTCGAGCGCGCGCACCAGCGCGTGCAGCAGCCGGTTGACCGGCGTCGGCACGCCGAGCGCGGTGCCGCGCCGCACGACGAGACCGTTCAGGTGGTCGATCTCGCTGCGCCGCCCGCGGGCGACGTCCTGTGCGGTCGACGAGTACTGCCCGGCCATCGTCTCGGCAATGCGCCGCACCGCGGCATCCACGTCGCCCGGCAGCTCGATACCTTCGGCGCGCGCCACCGCCAGGCACTCGGCGACCGCGTCGTTCATCGCTTCGGGGATGCCCGCCTGCTGCACCAGCGGCCCGTAGGGCAACTGGGTGATCGCCGACATCGCGTTGTAGGCGCAGTTGATGATCAGCTTCAGCCACAGCGCGCCACGCACGTTGGCCGAGACCTCGGCCGGCACGCCGGCGCCGGCCAGCGCCTGGGCCGCCTCGGCGCTGCGGCCCGAAGGCTCGATCACCAGCTCGCCGCGGCCGTGGTGCAGCAGATGGCCCGGCCCAGCCATTTCGGTGGCGACATAGACCACCGCGGCGGCCACTTCGGCGCGCGAGGCCGGGATCAGACCGCGCAGCCGCTCCGCGTTGTCGACCCCGTTCTGCAGGCACAGCACGAGCGCGCCGGGCGCCAGGTGCGGCAGGATCTGCGCGCCCGCCGTCTCGGTGTCGGTCGACTTGACGCTGAACAGCACGAGCGAGGCGCCAGCCACCGCAGCCGGATCGGTGTCGGCCCCGAGGCGGACGCGCTCGTCGAAGCCGCGCGTCTCCATCCGCAAGCCGTCGCGTCGGACCGCCTCGACCAGCCCGGGCCGGCCGATCAGCACGACCTCGTGACCGGCACGCGCCAGCAGGCCCCCGAAGTAGCAGCCGACCGCGCCGGCGCCCATCACGGCGACTTTCATCTTCGGTCCACTCCGACGGTCGGCAGCAGGTCTCAGCTTCTGTCGCGGGAAAGCCTCGGCGTCTCGCAGGTCTGGTCGTAGGCGCTGCAGCGCCGGCGTTCGAGCGGCCGCACGTCGACCGTCAGCCCGACCGCAAGGCAGGGGTTCTCGGCAGCGAGGCGCGCCGCGCCGTCGAGGTCGGCGGCACGAAGGAACCAGTAGCCGCCGATGACCTCCTTCGCTTCGGCATAGGGGCCGTCCGTCACACCGTCGCGGCTGACGCGGCGCCCCTCGGGGGCGAGCCGCTCGCCGCTGACCATCCGGCCTTCGGCGACGAGGCGGTCGTGCCAGTCGTAGAAGGCGTCGATCGCGGCCTGGATCCGGGCCGGTGTCGCGCTCGCGTCCCACTGGCCGCGCGAGAGAACGAGGAACTCGTCGAGGTCGGGCTTCTCGCTCATCGCGGTCTCCGTGCTGGGGTCGCCGGCGTCGTCAGAAGACGAACGGCACGAAGCGCTTGTTGGTCTTCATGTAGGCGCCGTAGTCGGCGCCGAAGTACTGCAGGCATTCGCCCTCCTCGCGCGTCGCGGTGAGGTACAGGAAAGCGGTGACGCCCCCGACCAGCACGAGCCCGGCCCAGGACACGTCCTTCAGGAACACCGCCCAGGCCAGGTACAGCAGCGCCGCATACATCGGGTGCCGGATGTAGCGGTAGACGCCGCTCGTGACCAGGGTCGAGGTGCGCTCGAACGCGAACAGCTCGGCCCCGCCACGTTCGGCGATCGGCCGCCCGACGCGCAGCAGCATGAACACCGCCTGCACCACGAGGGCGAGCGAGATCAGCTGCAGCACCCAGGAGGCCAGCTGGTGCGGCCCGTAGGGGTCTACCTGCCACACCGGCAGGTTGACCAGCACCAGCGCCCACATGCAGACCCAGGCCATGAAGCGATAGAAACCGTGCGAGCGCGGGTTGCGCAGCGACGGCCACGACACCCAGGCCAGCAGGACGGTTCCAAGGGCGAAGGCGAGCAGCGAGTTCACGGCAAGGCAGGGCAATGACGGCAGGGGCAGGCGTACCTTGCCACAAGACCGTCATCACCCGCCTTCAGGGGAACACGCGGTCGAGAAGGTCCGCCTACGCCAGTCGCTGCGCGCGCAGGCCGGGGTCGACGTCGATGTACTGCCACAGGTCCTGCCAGAACACCGTGCGCCGGAAGCCGGTGACCCAGGCGTGGGCCATGTCGATCACGATGCGGTGCACATGCGTCTTGTAGGGCATGTAGGCGATCGCGATGCGGCGCGCCTCGTCGAAGAGCGCCTGGCGCTCCGGGCCGTCGGGGATCGCCTGCGCCCGCTCGTAGATCGCGTCCATCCGCGGGTGCGAGAAGCGCGCGAGGTTCTGGCCGCCCGCCTGCGACGAGTGGTAGCGCTGCAGCGCGCCCAGGCCGTCAGGCGCCGCGGCGGTCAGGCCGACGCCCCACATCATCAGCTTGCCGGCACGCGCCTGCTTCAGCTGCTCGGGCCACTGGCTGACGTTGAACTTCAGGCGCAGGCCGATCGAGTCCATGTTCTTCTGCCACAGCTCGTCGAGCTGGCGCGAGATCTGGTCGGGCTGGGTCGCCATCTCGAGCAACAGCGGCTTGCCGCTCGGCAGCTCGCGCCAGCCGTCGCCGTCGCGGTCGACGTAGCCGTAGAGGTCGAGCAGCGCCTTCGCGCGCGCGACGTCGTGGTCGCCGTTCTCGCTCTTGAAGTGCTCATCGAAGGCGCTCGTGTGCGGCGCATACGGCTGCTGAGCGGGGATCGCGAGGCCGCGGCGCGCCAGGCGGATCTCGCGGTCGAGGTCGATCGCGAGGCCGATCGCGCGGCGCAGCGCGACCTTCTCGGGCTCGTTGCCGCCGATCACCGGGTCTTCCATGTTGAAGAGGGTCATCGCGACGTCGGGCTGCAGCACCTTCCAGTGCTGCATGCCCTGCTTGGCGAGGTTCGGCGCCAGCTCGCCGTTGGGCAGGGCGGTGGCGGCGAACTCGCCCGGCACCGCGACGATGTCGAGCTGGCCGCCGAGGAACGCCAGCCAGCGCGGCTGCTGCTCGTCGATGATCGAGACCTCGACGCGATCGACCAGCGGCAGGCGGCGCCCCTTCAGCTTGGCGAGCAGCGCCTGGCCCTCGACGTCGCCGGCGGCAGGCTCGGCGTCGTAGAGCACGTCACGGTAGTCGGGGTTGCGCTCGAGCACGATGCGCGAGCTGCGCCGCCAGTCGGCGAGGCGGAACGGACCGGTGCCGACCGGATGCTCGGAGATGCGGTGGTCGCCGTAGTACTCGACCACCTCGCGCGCCACGGCGCCATACAGGTCGCCCGTGGCCAGGGTCTCGAGCAGGCGCGGCCGCGGCGCATCGACGCGGATCTGCAGCGTGTAGCGGTCGAGCGCGCGCAGGCCTTCGACCTCGCGGTCGTAGTCGAAGCGCGCCTTGCCTTCGACGACGTCTGGCGTGCGCAGCGACTGCAGGCCGGTGATCGACAGCGGCTCCAGGACACCCCAGTTCGGGCTCTTGTTCACCGGGTCGGCGAAGCGCTTCAGCGAATAGACATAGTCCTCGGCGACGAGCTCGCGCGGGCGGCCGCCGAAGGCCGGGTCGGCGGCGAAGCGGATGCCCGGCTGCAGGCGGATCGTCCAGACGCGGAAGTCCTCGCTGACCTCGGGCAGGCCGGCCGCCGTGCGCGGCACGATCTTCGCGGGCCGGGCCAGGTGGTCGTAGCGGTACAGGCCTTCGAAGATGTGCGGCGTGATCGTGCGCGAGTACACGTCGGTGATCTGCGCCGGGTCGAACCCGGTCTCCGCAGCGGGAAAGCACACCCGCAGCACCTTCGATTCGACCGGCGCCGCGTCTTCGGGCACCGGCGGCGCGATCGCCGTGGTACCCAGGGCCTGGGCCGCCCCGGCCGGCCGGCTCAAGGCACCGACGCCGAGCGCCAGCGCACCGCCGAGCGGCAGGCCGAGCAGCGTCCGGCGCCGCGGCGAGGCCGGCTTCTCGCGCGCCTTCGCCGCAGTGGGATGGCCGGGGCGGGGGCGCGATCGAGGCGGGCGGGACATGGCGTGAGGTGCGGCGATGGAGGGACCGTCGGGCACGGCGCCGCTACTGCAGCGCCGCCTTCGCCGCGAGGTCGATGTCGAGGAAGCGCCACCAGTCGCGCAGGAACGGGTGGCGCTGGTAGCCGACCACCCAGGGGTGCATCAGGTCGGTGGCGATGCGGTGCTGCCACAGCTTGTAGGGCATGAAGGCGACGCCGATCTTCTTGCCCTCGTCGATCAGCGCCTCGCGCGCCGGCCCGTCCGGCAGGCGGCGTTGGCGCTCGTAGAGCGCGTTGAAAGCCGGCTGGTCGAAGCGGGCGTGGTTCGACTGGCCCTTGTTCGGCCCGTACATCAGGTCGAGGAAGTAGGTGCCGTCGGGGCTGGTGGCGGCCCAGGCGACGCCCCACATCATCAGCTGGCCGGCGCGCGAGGCCTTCAGGTTCTCGGGCCACTTCGCCGTGCGGAAGTCGATGCGAACGCCGACCTCGCGCATGTACTTGGACCACAGCTCCTGCATGCGGCGCGAGAGCTGGTCAGGCTGGGTCGAGTACTCGAGGCGCAGCGGGCTGCCGTCGGGCTGGTCGCGCCAGCCGTCGCCGTCGCGGTCGACGTAGCCGTAAAGATCGAGCAGCGCCTGCGCGCGCGCCGGGCTGTACTCGCTCATCTCGGTCTTCAGCGCCGGGTCGTAGCCGGTGACCAGCGGCGGCACGATCGCCTGCGCCGGGATCGCCTGGCCATCGAGCACGCGCTCGATCGCCTCCTCGACGTCGAAGGCCAGCGAGAGCGCGCGCCGCAGCGCGACCTTCTCGGGCGTATAGCCGCCGACCACCGGGTGCTCCATGTTGAAGTAGACGAAGCCCACGTCGACCAGCGGGGCGCGGTCGTGGACGACGCCGCGCTTCTTCAGGTTCGGCGCCAGCTCGTCGTTCGGGATCGCGAGCCTCGCGTATTCGGAGGGCAGCCGCTCGAGCATGTCGAACTCGGTGTTCAGGAAGCCGAGCCAGCGCGGCTGCGTCTCCTCGATGATCGCGACCTCGACGCGGTCGATCAGCGGCAGCCGCTTGCCCTCGAAGGCCTTGGCGATCGCCAGCGACCCGGCGTCGTCCGCCGGCGCGCGCGCCGTATAGCGCTGCTCGCGGAAGCCCGGGTTGCGCTCGAGCACGATGCGCGAGCTGCGCCGCCACTCGGCCAGGCGGTACGGCCCGGTGCCCACCGGGTGCTCCATCTCGCGGCCCGGGTAGGCCTCGATCACCTCGCGCGCGACCGCGCCGGTGACGCCGGCATCGGCCATCACGTACGGAAAGCGCGGGTTCGACTCGGCCAGGCGGATCTCGAAGCGGTAGCGGTCGAGCACCCGTGCGCCGGCGACCTCGGTGTCGTAGGGGAAGGGCGTGCCGTCCTGGATCGACTGCGCGCGCAGCTCCGACAGGCCCAGCAGCTTGGCGTTCTCGAACTGGAACAGGTTGCCGCTCTTGAAGCGCGGGTCGTAGTGGCGCTTGAGCGAGTAGACGTAGTCGGCCGCGACCAGCTCGCGCGGCTTGCCGCCGAAGGCCGGGTCGTCGGCGAAGTGGATGCCCGGGCGCAGCGTGAAGACGAAGCGGCGGTAGTCGTCCGACACCTCGGGCAGCGCCGCCGCCGTCTGCGGCACGACCAGGGCCGGCCGCGCGAGGTAGTCGTAGGTGAGCGGCGCCTCGAGGATGTTGGCGACGATCGTGCGCGAGTACAGGTCGGTGATCTGCGCCGGATCGAACCCCGTCTCGGCGATGGGGAAGGCGTAGCGCAGCACCTTCTGGCGCGCAGGAGGCGCCGCCGGGCCCGCATCCGACGAGGCCGCCGGGGTCGGCAGCGCGAGGGCCGCGCACAGCAGGCCGGCAGCCGACCGCCATGCACCGCCCGCGCGCGGCGCGTGCAGCCGCATCGGGGCGGGTCCGGGGAGGGGGAGCGGGGTCACCGCGCGAGTCTAGGCGCGTTGCGGCCGCCCCGCCCCCGTCGACCCTGTTGCCAGGACTTCGACGGCCGCGACAGGAACGCCCTGCCGGACGGGCGGTCTAGACTCGCGCCGTTTTCGACTCCCCGACCCGATGACCGCCTACCTGATCCGCCGCCTGTGGCAGATGGTGCCGACGCTTTTCGGCGTGGTGCTGCTGGTGTTCCTGCTGTTCAAGGGCTTCGGCGGTGACCCGGCGGAGATCCTGGGCGGGCTCAACGCCACGGCCGAGCAGGTCGACACGATCCGCCAGCAGCTCGGCCTGAACGAGCCGCTGTGGACGCAGTTCGGCATCTTCCTGAAGCAGATCGTGACCTTCGACTGGGGCCGCAGCTGGGCCACCAACGAGTCGGTGTCCAACCTGTTCCTCACGCGGCTGCCGGCGACGCTGACGGTGATGCTGCCGATCCTCGTGCTCGAGGTGCTGCTGGCGATCCCCTTCGCGCTCGGCGTGGCCTATGTGCGGGGCTCGCTGACCGACCGCGCGATCATGGTGGCGACGACGGTGGCGCTGTCGATCTCGTTCCTCGTCTACGTGATCGTCGGCCAGTACGTGTTCGCCTTCCAGCTCGGCCTGTTCCCGGTGCAGGGCTGGAGCGACAGCACCTGGACCAACCTCAAGACCTATGCGCCGCTGCCGGTGCTGCTGGCGGTGGCGGTGAGCCTGGCGCCGCAGACGCGGCTGTACCGCAGCTTCTTCCTCGACGAGATCGGTCAGGACTACGTGCGCACCGCGCGCGCCAAGGGCCTGACCGAGACGACGGTGATGCTGCGCCACGTGCTGCGCAACGCGCTGATCCCGATCCTCACCAACGTCTCGGTGGCGCTGCCGGGCATCTTCGTCGGCTCGTTCCTGATCGAGGTGTTCTTCTCGATCCCGGGCCTCGGGCGCGAGATCCTGCTCGCCGTCAACCGCAGCGACTACCCGGTGATCCAGGCCTTCGCGATCTACACCGCGGTGATCACGATGGCGGTGAACCTGGCCACCGACCTGCTCTACCGCTGGGTCGACCCGCGGGTGGTGCTCAGATGACGGCGGCCACCCTTGCGGGCTCGGGCCGGTCGGCGGCCCGCAGCGCGGGTGTCTGGACCACGGCCGCGCGGCGCTTCCGCAACGACCGCGTCGGCATGGCGTCGCTGGTGGTCGTGGCCGCCTTCCTGCTGCTCGTCGTCGCCGCCGGCTTCGGCTGGGTCGCCGACGACTGGCAGCGCGAGCGCGGCGTGCCGAACGCGCCGCCGACCTTCGTCGGCGCCCAGCCGAAGCCGGTCGACGACGCGATCCCGGTGCCGACCGGGCCGAACGCCGACCTCTCCGCGGTCGATCCGCTGGCGCCGCGCTACCGCGACTGGGACGCCGCGGCGCAGCGCTACGAGACGGTCGACGAAGTGCGCCTGCCGACGCTGCCGCTCGGCGCCGACCGCCTGGGCCGCGACGTGCTGGCCAAGGTGATCAAAGGCGCCGAGATCTCGATCCTGGTCGGCGTCTCGGCCGCGCTGCTCGCGACGTTGATCGGCACCCTGCTTGGCGCCGTCGCCGGCTTCTTCGGCGGCAAGGTCGGCGACCTGCTCGAGTGGCTCTACAACGTCTTCACCGCGATCCCGTCGATCCTGCTGATCTTCGCCTTCGCGGCGGTGGCGGGTCGCGGCGTCGGCGCGGTGGTGCTGATCCTGGGCCTCACCGGCTGGACCGGCATCTACCGGCTGGTGCGCGCCGAGTTCATCAAGCACTCGACGCGCGAGTACGTGCGGGCGGCCGAGGCCGTCGGCGCCTCGACCGCCTCGCGCATGTTCCGCCACATCCTGCCCAACGTCAGCCACGTCGTGCTGGTGCAGCTGTCGATCCATGTCGTGGGCTTCATCAAGGCCGAGGTGATCCTGTCCTACCTCGGGCTCGGTGTCGGCGTCGACCAGGTGAGCTGGGGGACGATGCTAGCCGAGGCGCAGAGCGAACTGATCCTCGGCCACTGGTGGCAGCTGGCGGCGGCGACGCTGTTCATGGCGCTGTTCGTCACCGCCTTCTCGCTGATGACCGATGCGCTGCGGGATGCGCTCGATCCGAAGCTGCGGGGCGTGGAGTGAAGCTCGGGGCAGAGCGGCAAAGGCGCGCGCGGGCCTGTGGCGTCGCGCGACGGAGGCGGTCGGCCCCCGGGGGGGCCGCCTCCCCTGCGATGCTCGCCCCGGGACGGCGCCGCATCGTCGGCGCGCAGCGTCGGCCGACCCACCATGAGCCCCTGCCGAACCCCGCCTGCCGCGCCGCGCCGAGCCCACGCGAGCGACGACCCAACCCGCGCCACGAGGGCCTGCGATGCTGCTGACGATCGAGAACCTGCGCGTGCGCTTCCGCCTCGACCGCGAGTCCGGCGGCGGTTATGCGGAGGCGGTCGGCCGCGGCGAGCAGGGGGTCAGCTTCGAGATTCCGGAGCACACGACCGTCGCGCTGGTCGGCGAGTCGGGCTCCGGCAAGAGCGTGACCGCGATGTCGATCCTGAACCTGCTGCCGGAGAACGCCGAGCGGCGCGGCGCGATCCGCTTCCAGGGCCACGACCTGCTGCAGCTCGACCGGGCCGCGCTGCAGCAGCTGCGCGGGCGCGAGATCGCCTGCGTCTTCCAGGACCCGATGAGCTCGCTGAACCCGGTGTTCACCGTCGGCCAGCAGATCGCCGAGCCGCTGCGGCGTCACCTCGGCCTGTCGGCGCGCCAGGCGCGCGAGAAGGCCGAGGCGCTGCTCGCCGAGGTCGGGCTGCCCGAGCCGCGGCGCCGGCTCGACGCGCATCCGCACGAGCTGTCGGGCGGCCAGCAGCAGCGCGTGATGATCGCGATGGCGCTCGCCTGCGAGCCCAAGCTGCTGATCGCCGACGAGCCGACCACCGCGCTCGACGTGACGATCCAGCGCCAGATCCTCGAGTTGCTCGCCCGCCTGAAGGAACGGCACCGGATGAGCATGCTGTTCATCAGCCACGACCTCGGCGTGGTCGGCGAGATAGCCGACCGCGTCGTCGTGATGCGCGAAGGCACGGTGCGCGAATCGGGGCCGGTGGCGCAGATCTTCAGCGCGCCGCAGGACGCCTACACGCGCGCGCTGCTGGCCTGCCGGCCGAGCCTGGCGCGGCGCGGCGCGCGCCTGCGCGTGATCGACGAACTGCTCGCCGCGCCCGGCGACACGCCGATCGAGCACCCGCCAGCGCTGCCGCCCTCGCCCGACGCCCCGCTGGTGCTCGACGTGCAGGGGCTGACGAAGAGCTTCTGGCTGCGCCGCGGCGTCTTCGGCCGGCGCGAGTTCAAGGCGGTCGGGCGCGAGGGGCGCGGCGTCAGCTTCAAGCTGCGGCGCGGGCACACGCTGGGCGTGGTCGGCGAATCGGGCTCGGGCAAGACCACGATGGGCCTCGCGCTGTTGCGCCTGCACGAGCCGAACGGCGGGCCGGCCGGCGGGCAGGCCATCTTCCACGCCCACGACCGCGACGCCGGCGAGCGGCTGTACGACCTGATGGCCCTGTCGCGCTCGGCCTGGCTGCCGATGCGCCGGCGCATGCAGATCGTCTTCCAGAACCCGTATGCCTCGCTGAACCCGCGCTTCACCGTCGGCCAGACCCTGGTCGAGCCGATGACGATCCACGGCGTCGGCTCGAGCGACGCCGACCGGCGCGCCCGGGCGCTGGCGCTGCTGGGCCGGGTCGGCCTCGACGAGCGCGCCTTCGGCCGCTATCCGCACGAGTTCAGCGGCGGCCAGCGTCAGCGCATCGCGATCGCGCGCTGCCTGACACTCGACCCGGAGGTGATCGTGCTCGACGAGGCGGTCAGCGCGCTCGATGTCTCGGTGCAGGCCCAGGTGCTGAACCTGCTGAAGGACCTGCAGCAGGAGCGCGGCCTGGCCTATGTCTTCATCAGCCACGACCTCGCCGTCGTGCGCTTCATGGCCGACGAGGTACTGGTCATGAAGGACGGCGAGGTGGTCGAGCAGGCCGCCGTCGAGCAGATCCTCGCCGACCCGCACGAGGACTACACGCGCCGCCTGCTGGCTGCGGTGCCGCGCGGATACCACGCCGCCGCCAACCCTGCAGCCACCGGCGCGCCCTGAGCAGCGAGCACCCCGCGCGCTGGGGCCGGTCGCGCCGGATGTGACGCATTCCGTCGTCTATGTAACGAGACGCAAGTGCCGTGGCCGCATTTGGGCAGTGGCGCCGGGCCGTGATCGAGCGCCGTGTGACCTGCGTCTCATCCGGCACCACCCTGAGCACGCGGGACCCGCTGGCACGCTTGCTGCGCCTTGGTGGTCACTACCCGAGCGGTGCGCGCAACCCGCGCCGCCGGCATGCACTGGAGGACCGAAGATGAACAGCCCGCGCCCGACGCCGACCCCCCGCCGATCCTGGCCGACCGGTCCGCGCTGCCGCGCCGGTGCGTCCTCGCTGCTGCGCCTGGCTGCGACCTTGCCTTCGTCGGCGCCTGCGGCGCCCCGCTTCGCCTCGGGCCTGGACGCGATGCGGCGACAGCTGCGACTGGCCGAGGCCCTCGCCTGCGCTCCGGAGCCCGCCTTCGGCGGCTCGATCATCACCCGCCTGCTGCCGAGCTGCGAGCTGGCCGGGCGCTGACCATGACACCGCCCTCCATGGCGCCGCGTCCGTTGCTGCCGCTGCCGCGGCGCCCCGCGGCCCTCGGCGGGCCGGCGCCCCGCGCGGGGCGGCCGGCCGGCGACGCGCCTCAGCGGTCGCCGCAGGTGTTGCAAACGCGCCATGCACCGTTGCAGCTCAGCCTCTTTCCGCGCCCCCTGGCGTGGGCGACGCGCTGAAGTCGGTCGCCTGACGCATTCCACCGCAGCGCCGTCTGGGGGTTTGCCCGGACGGCCGTTTACACTGACCGGCTGATCCGGTCGCGGCCACCGCCGGCCGGCCTTCGACTTCTCCGCAGCGGCGGCAAGCCCTTGCCGCATGCCACGATGCCAGCGCGCGTCGGGTGCCCGTTGCGGTCGCACCGAGGCCTGATGCACCGTCCTGGCGTCCTTGCCGCCCAGTTGTTGCTGGCCCTCGCCTGCGCGGGCCATGCGGCATCGGCGACGCCGCTCGAGACGGCGAGCAGCCAGCCCCTCGCAACAACGCTTGCCGAGAGCCAGGACACCGAAGCCCAGACACGCCTGAGGGCGCTCGAGCGCGCTGGCCGGGCGCGACCACTGCCGGCCGCCGAGGCGCTCGGGCGCCTGGTTGACGAGCTGGGCCACGACGACCCACTGCGCCTCGAGGCCCTGCTGCTGCGCGGCCTGCTGCTCGCACGCGGCCGCTCGTTGGACGCCGCCGAGCGGGTGGCACTCGCGCTCGACGCGGCCGCGCCGCGCTCGACGCTCGCCGGCGCGGGCGCGGCGCTGGTGCGCGCCGAGGCCGACCGCTTGGCCGGCCGGCTGCCCTCGGCCGAGCGTCACGCCAGCCAAGCCCTCGACGGGCTCCCGGCGCAGGCCTCGGCCGCGATGCGCCTGCGCTTCCTGGTCGTCGCCGGCACCGTTCAGGACGATGCCGGTCGTCTGGAGGCCGCGGTCGCCTGCTTCCAGCAGGCGGTGCTGGCCGCCGACGAAGTCGCAGACGAGGCGCAGCGCGCCTCGATGCGGAACCTGCTCGCGTATGCGCTCTATCAGGGCGGAGAGCTCGAGGCGGCGCGCCGGCTGAACGACGAGGCGCTGGCGATCGCCGGCCGCGCCGGCGACGACCTGGTCTCGGCGCGGGCCTGGAACACCCACAGCATCCTGCTGCAGCAGGCGGGCTCGGCCGACGAGGCGAAGGCGATGGCGCGCTCGATCGCCCACGCGCGGCGCGCCGACGCGCCGGCAGAAGAGGCGTTGTTCCTCGCCAACCTGGCCGACCTGCACCTGCAGCGCGGCGAATACACGGTGGCGCTCGCGGTGGCACGGCAGGCGCTGCCGCTGGTGCGCGAACTGAAGGACCTGTCGGGCGAGGTCGTCGCGCTGGCCAACGCGGGCCTGGCGCTGATCTCGATGAAGCGCCTCGACGAAGGCAAGCGCCTGGTCGAGGAGGCGATCGCGATCGACCGCCGGCGCGGGGCGCTGCTCGGCGAGTCGCAGATGCTCGAGGAATTCGGCCGCTACCTCGAGAAGGCCGGCGACGCGCGCGGCGCGCTCGACGCCTATCTGCGCCATCGCCAGCTGGCCGACGAGCTGCTGCAGCGCGACACCCGGGAGGCGCTGCTGCGCACCCAGGAGGCCTTCGACGACGAGCGGCGCACCCGCGCGCTGGCCCTGCTCGAACGCGACAACCAGCTGAAGACGCGCGCGCTCGAACAGGGCGAGCTGCGCCAGCGGGCCTGGACCCTGGCCGCGGCGAGCGCCGTGCTGGCGGGACTGATCGCGCTCTCGCTGCTGCTGCACCAGCGTTCGACGAACCGGCGCCTGTCGCGCCGCAACGACGAGTTGCGCGCAGTGGGCGCCCGCGACCCGCTGACCGGCCTGGCCAACCGGCGGGCGCTGCACGAGGCGATGGCGCGCCTGACGCGCGCCGGCCGGCTCGAGGGCTCGCTGTTCATCGTCGACGTCGACGACTTCAAGCGGATCAACGACGAGGCTGGCCACGCGCTGGGCGACGCGGTGCTGGTCGAGGTCGCGAGGCGCCTGCGCGAGGCGGTGCGCGGCTCCGACCTGCTGGTGCGCTGGGGCGGCGAGGAGTTCGTCGTGCTGACGGCCGCGCGCGGCCAGGACCTGGTCGAGGCCCTGGCGCGACGCCTGCTGACCTCGGTGGGCGAGACGCCGCTGGCCGTCGAAGGACATGCGCGCACGGTCACGGTCTCGGTCGGATTCGCGAGCCTGCCGGACGAATCGCAGCCGCTGGTGATCGACGGCGGCAGCGCGTTGAACCTGGTCGACGCGGCCCTGTTGCTGGCCAAGCGGCGCGGCCGCAACCGCGCCTGTGGCGTGCGCCTGCTGCCGGCCGTCGATGCCGCCGGCCTCGCCGAGGTGGCCATCAACCTCGAAGCGGCGGCCCACGATGGCCGGGTGCGGTTGAGCCTGCTGCAGGGGCCGGTGGTGGTCGCGTCGCACCCCGCGCCTGACGCCGGTGGCCTCAAGGTGGCCTCGCCGGGCCGCGCCGGGCCAGCCGACGCGGCCCGCATCGCCAACGGGGGGGCGGCATGACGCCGGCCGAGAAGCCCGATGAATCCGGATGGCCAGCCGCCGCGCCACGCGCGGACCGGCGGGCAAGTCCCTTCGCGGGGCTGCTGCTGATCGCCGCCGTGCTGACGGGATGCGCCGGCCCGGGCAGCCTGCGGCCGAACCCCAAGGCCCAGGCGGCAGCCCCATCGGCCGCCTCCGCGGCTTCGCGCACGCACACGGCGCCGCCCAGCCTGGAGGAGCGGATCGACTTCTGGATGCGGCGCGGTGCCGACGACGAGACCGGTGCACTGGCCGCGCTGGCGCGCCTGCAGCCGGCGGCAACCTCGGCCTCGGCCCAGCGCCTGCGCTTGTACGCGCGCGGCCAGGTCGAGGCCGTCCACCGCCAGCCCGGCGCCGCGGCCTCCGCTGCGGCGCTGCGCGAGCTGGCTGCGCGGCACGGCAACGACCCGCGTGCGCTCGCGGCGGCCGAGCTGGTCGAGGCTGGGCTTGCCGAGGCGAGCGGCGAGACCGAGGTCTCCGGCGAGCTTGCGCGCGCGGCGCTCGCCCGCCTGGCACCGGGCTGTGCGCTCGAGCCGGCGCTGGTGAGCATCGAGCGGCCGGAAGCCCCCGTCGCCGCGCCGCCAGCCTCGGCTCCATCCCCGGCCGCCGAAGACGACGGAGCCCAGGCGGGAGCCGCGGGTTCCGGCGCCGGTCTGCCGGCTGCCTGCGACCACCGGCTGGCCTGGCGCGCGCTCGACCTGATCGAGCGCCAGGAGCGCGCGCGCGGCGCATTGGCGATGGCCGCTGCGCAAGCCGCGCAGGCGCAGGCTCTGGCCCTGCGCGCCGACGACCGCTGGCGCGCCGCCTGGAGCCTGGCATCGATGGCTCAGCTCGCCGCCGCGGGCGGCGACGCGTCGCAGGCGGCGCGCCTGATCCGCCAGGCCACTCGCCTGGCCGAGGCCGAGGGGGACCCGCTGCTGCAGGT
Organism: Ideonella sp.; assembly: GCA_035911095.1. GTDB lineage: Bacteria > Pseudomonadota > Gammaproteobacteria > Burkholderiales > Burkholderiaceae_C > JAMHWF01. Next base: position 33,302 of record JAMHWF010000021.1, read on the forward strand.
GAGGGTGCTGGTGATGGACGGTGCGATCGCCGACCTGCGCGGCGACCGCGCGGCCGTCGGCGCAGCGATGGAGCGCGCGCTGCCGATCGCGCGCCGCATCCCTTCGCCGCGCACCGAGGCGCTGCTGCTGGCCAACCTGGCCGACGTCTATGCCAAGTCCGGTCGGCCGGCCCTGGCGTTGCTGGCGGTCGAGCGCGCACTGCCGATCGCGCGCCGCCATTCCGACCAGCGCCTCGAAAGCGGCCTGCTGCACAACGCCGCACTGGCGCAGATCGCGATGGGCCGGATCGACGAGGCCCAGCCCGAGATCGCGCGCCTCGAGGCGCGCGCCCAGTCTGGCCGTGCCGACGCCGAGACGGTCACCGAGCTGCGCGAGTTCTCGAAGGCCCTGGGCGACGCGGGCGCCTATGCGGAGGCCCTGTCGCTCTACCACCGCGAACGCCAGCTGCATGCCCAGACCAGCAGCTGGAACCGCCAGACCGCGCTGGCCAGCCTGCGCGGCGCGAACGACGCCGAGCGCAAGGAGCGCGAGATCGAGCTGCTCGCGCGCGACAACGCGCTGAAGGCGGCAGGGCTCGAAAGCCATGGCTGGCACCAGCGCATCGCACTGCTGACGACGCTGGCGGTCGGCCTGGGATGCACGCTCGCCGGGGTCGTCGCGTGGCGCCTGCGTGAGACGCAGCGGCACCTGGTGGCCAGCCAGGCGCAGCTGCGGCTGCAGTCGGAGCGCGACCCGCTGACCCAGCTCGCCAACCGGCGCCACGTCTCGACCCTGATGGCCGAGCGGGCCGCCGGGGGCAGCTTCGGTGGTGCGCTGCTGGCGATCGACATCGACCATTTCAAGCGGGTCAACGACCGCCTCGGACACGCAGCGGGCGATGCCGTGCTGGTCGAGGTGGCGCGCCGGCTCGGTGACGCGGTGCGTGCCGACGACCTCGTCGTGCGCTGGGGCGGCGAGGAGTTCCTGGTCGTCTGCCGCGACCTCGACGCGGCGCAACTCGAAGCCCTGGCGCAGCGCATCCTGCACGGCGTCGGCGGGCGCGACATCGAGGCGGCCGCGGTGGCGGGCGCCGTCCGGCTGCCGACGAACGCCACGCTGCGCGTCAGCGTTTCGGTCGGGCATGCGCGCTTTCCGCTGCCGCCGCAGCACCTGCCGGTCGACTGGGAGCAGGCGCTGCGCCTGGCCGACCAGGCACTCGGCATGGCGAAGCGCCAGGGGCGCAATCGCGCGGTCGGCGTCGCGAGCTGCCGCGATCCGGCCCAGGCCGGCCGCAGCGTCGAGGCCTTCGAGGCAGCGGTGGCCGCCGGCGACGTGGCGCTGCAGGTGGAGGGCGGGCCGACGCCGCCAGGCGTGGCGGCCATCGTGTTGGCCTGAACGAAGGCGGGGACCATTGCCGGCGCCGAAGGGATGGCCGACGACCTGAACAGGACTGCCCCGCCGGGCCAATACGGCCCGAGCCGGTTGGTTCGTCTGCCGCGGCGGCCCGCAGGCCCTCTCAGGCAGCGGCGCGCAGCGCGTCCAGCTGGGATTGGACCTTGTGCGTCGCCCGGGCCACCAGATCGGCGTCGAGCTGGGCCTGCGGCGCGACCTTCGCTGCCACTTCGTCGATGCGTTCCGGGTCGGACATCAGCACATGCGTCACCGCGGAGAGCGCGCAGATCGTCGGGCGCTGCAGCTGGGGCGGGAACTCGTGCGTCTGCTGGAAGTGCACATGGTGGCGCACGCTGACGACCGCTGGCGCCGCGAGCCCCCAGCTCTCGCACAGCGCTGCGCCCAGCGCGTCATGGCTGACGCCGAAGCCGGCACGCTCGAGCGTCAGCAGCTCCAGGTCGCTGCCGGCCGCACGCAGCATCGACCGATAGTGGTCCGGCGCATGGCGGTACAGCACCGCCTTGCCGCATTCCTCGAACAGGCCGGCCGAGTGGGACGCCCAGGGGTCGACGCTGAGCATCTGGCCGAGGCGGCCCATCACATGACCGCGCAGGCCGGCGCGCGTCCAGACCGGCTCGAGTTCGAGGGCGTGGGGAAACACGGCCTTGAGCCCCATCTCGTAGGTGACCGCCGAGACCTCGCGCATGCCCAGGTAGGTGATCGCCTGCTGGACGGTCTGCACCCGTCCCTTGAGGCCGTAGAGCGAGGAGTTGACCGCCTTCAGCACCGCCGAGGCGAGCGCCATGTCGCCCTCGATCAGCGCAGCGATCTCCTGCAGGTTCACGTCTTCCTCGGCCATCAGCAGCGAAAGCTGCACGAGGGCCTGCGGCTGGGCGGGGATGTCGATGTCGAGCGTGCGCAGCAGCGGGTCGACGGGCATGGCGGCACTCCGGGGGCGGCAAGGGGGTTGCGCCGATCCTAGGCAGCCTGGGCCTGCGGTGATCGGCGGAACAAGCCCGGCCGCGTGTCCTTGTTCGCGCCGCCTCGCCCGCCGTGAGGGTCGGGGACGAAAAGGAAAAGAGCGCCAGGATCGCTGGCGCTCTTTCCGGTCTCCTGATCTGGCTTCGGCCCTGGTGCTGGCCGGTGCGGGCGGCGATGCCGCCTCGTTCTGCTTTCGCTTGTCTCCTCAGCCCCCGGCGACGCGTGACTCTCACGTCGCGAGACCGCGGAATGTAAGCTCTTGCGAGCACGAGGCCAATCCGGGTTTTCCACCGCCGCCGCCTTCCGCGCAGGGCGCCCGGCGCCTGCCGCGATGGGTGGCCATGGGCGTCGCGCGACATGCGACGCACCGATCAGCATCAGGGTTATCCAGCAATTCGGCAGCGGAGGCACGAATTCGGTGCCGGCTTCCGGGCCCGACGGCTTCGAATCTTTTTCCAGCGAGGCGATTTAGGGCTTGCACTCCACGCCGGCATGTCGCTGATAATCTAATTTCCTGTGCTTGGCAGCGGCGCCTTCGCTTGAATGGTTCACGACGGGTTGAAGCTCCATAGATTCTCAGGTTAGGAAAGGCGCTCGATGGGTAACAAGCTGTACGTGGGCAATCTGGCCTACAGCGTTCGCGATGAGGGGCTGCTGGAAGCCTTCTCCCAGTTCGGAACGGTCAACTCGGCGAAGGTGATGATGGACCGGGAGACCGGTCGCTCGAAGGGTTTCGGCTTCGTCGAAATGGGATCGGACGCGGAAGCGCAAGCAGCAATCAACGGCATGAACGGGCAGGCCCTCGACGGGCGCGCCGTGGTGGTCAACGAGGCCCGTCCTCGTGAAGACCGGCCCGGCGGCTTCGGCGGTCGCGGTGGCGGTGGCGGTGGTTACGGCGGCGGGGGCGGCAGCCGCAGTGGCGGTGGTGGCTACGGTGGTGGTGGCGGCTACGGCGGCGGCGGTGGGGGTTACGGCGGCGGTGGTGGTCGCGGCAACTACGGCGGCGGCGGCCGCGGTGGTAGTGGCGGCGGCTACGGCGGCGGTGGCGGCCGCGGCGGCTACTGACCGATCGGCTGAGGTGCGGCCGGCTTCGGCCGCGCGACTCCAGAGCGTCACTGCAGGCACCGTATGCGGCGCGCTGCGGTCATGGCGGCCCTAATGGGCCGCCTTCGCGTTCCTTGCGCGGTCTGCCCGCAAGCAGGCGATCGAACAGCGGGTCGGGCAGCAGGCGCAGCAGGCGCGCCACCCAGGCCATCTGCCAGGGGATGACGCGAAACGGCACGCCGGCCTCGATCGCTGCCGCGGCCTGCGGGGCGAACGCCTCCGGGCTCATCAGGAACGGCATCGCGTAGCGGTTGCGCCGCGTGAGCGGGGTATCGACGTAGCCGGGCGCGACCGTCACGACCTTGACGCCATGCGGGCGGCACTCGCCGCGCAGGCTCTCGCAATAGGCGATCGCGCCCGCCTTGCTCGCGCAGTACGCGCCATGGCCGGGCAGGCCGCGGACCCCTGCGACGCTGGCGATGCCGACCAGGCGGCCAGCACCGCGCTCGCACATCGGACGCACGAACGGCTGGAAGGTCGCGGCGAGGCCGAGCAGGTTGGTCGCGTAGGTGCGCCGCATCACCTCGAGATCGGCACGGACCGCCGTGTCCACGCCGATGCTGATACCGGCGTTGGCGATCACGACGTCGGGCAGGCCCTGGCTCAACAGGCAGGCTTCGCCGGCCGCGATGACGGCATCGACGTCCTGCACGTCGACCGCATGGATGGCCACGCGCGACGGATCGAACGGCAGGTCGTGGAGGGCCCCGGCACGCCGCGCCAGGAGCGCGAGACGCGCGCCGCCACGGTAGTAGTGCATCGCCAGTGCCCGGCCGATCCCGCTCGAGGCGCCGGTGATGAAGACGAGCGGGGCGTCGGTCATCGCGGGCGCGGGCGTCGCGGCGGCCGAGGCACTGCCACGGTCGCCTGCGCCGAGGCGCCGCCCAGCCGCATCAACGCCCGAGACCCCTGGTCGTCGCGCCCGGTGGCGGCAGCGTCGCGCGCACCTTTCCGCTGAGGTTGAGCAGGCGCGTCTTGTGGTCATACTCGAGCGCGCCCGCCTGCAGCTCGGCGTTGCCGCGCCAGATCGTGACCGGCAGGTGCGAGCGCAGCTGTTCGGTGTCGAGGAAGGCGTGCAGGAACTCGCCGCGGAACTCGATGGGCTCGTCGCCGGGCCGTTGGGGCTCCTGCACGACCTGGGCGCCGCCGAGCAGCTGCACCTCGGTCGCCTCGCCGTTGGCCAGCGCGCGCCGTGCGGTCGCGACGGTAACCCCGCCATCGGGCGCGATCGCTCGGATCTGCACGCCATCGATCTCGATCGTGTCGGTGTCGGGGTAGTGGCGTGCCTCGCGGCCTTCGACCTCGATGCGCAAGCGGCCTTCGCGCGTGAAGCGCTGGACGGTGAAGTCCCGCATCGTGTAGTCGGCCTCGTGGCGCAGCGGCCGGTCGGCTCGCGCGGTCGGCGCCTCGGGGGTGTTCTTCACCAGCCACCAGGTGCCGAGCGCCAGCGCTGCCATCAGAAGCATCGGCAGGTAGGACGCCAGCGCCTCGCGCAGCCGCCAGGACCAAGGCACGCGCGCGGGCGCAACGGCAGTCGTCGTGGCGGACGGTGCCGGCAGCGGACCCACGCGCGGCGCGACCGGCGCGACGCCTGGTTCACGCCCGGGCGGCGGGCTCATCGGCGCCGCAGCGGCGTCACGCCGCCGGACCCTGGTTGCCGTCGAGCGTCGCCTGCGCGCCAGCCAGCAGCCCGGCATAGCGACCCGACGCGACCAGGAGCAGGTCGCAGAACTGGCGCGCGGCACCATGGCCACCCACCTGCGGCGTCACGTAGTGGACGAGCGCACGCACCTCGGCGTGTGCGTTGGCCGGTGCCGCGGAGAACGCGGCGCGGCGCAGCAGCGGCAGGTCGGGCCAGTCGTCGCCGATCACCGCGAGCTGCGACCAGTCGAGGCAGAGCTCCGCGTTCAGCGCCTCGGCGACCGCGAGCTTGTCGTGCGCGCCGTAGCGCGCATGGCCGATGCCGAGGTCGGCCAGCCGCCGACGCACCGCCGGGGAATCACGCCCGGTGACCACGAGCGGCTCGATCCCGGCCTGCGCGAGCAGCTTCATGCCATGGCCGTCGAGCGTGCTGAATGCCTTGACCGTCTCGCCGTGCTCGCCGATGTAGAGGCGCCCGTCGGTCAGGACACCGTCGACGTCAAAGATCGCAGCGCGCACGCCCTGCGCGCGCAACAACAGCTCGGGGTCGAAGTTCAGCGCGGGCCGGGTCATGGCGGGGGTCGGGACAGGGACGCGGCGGGCCAAGGCGCAGGCGCGCTCAGATCACCTTCGCGCGCATCAGGTCGTTGGAGTTGAGCGCACCGACGAGGCGGTCACCGGCGTCGACGACGAGCACGCTGGTGATGCGGTGCTGCTCCATCAGGTCGGCCGCGTCGACTGCCAGCGCGTCCTCGCGCACCAGGCGCGGGTTGACGTGCATCACCTCGGCGGCGCTCAGGCCGCGCAGGTCACGGCCCTGCTCGACCAGCCGCCGCAGATCGCCGTCGGTGAAGATCCCGAGCACCCGCCCGCCATCGTCGGCGATCGCTGTCGCGCCCAGGCCCTTGCCCGTCATCTCTCGCATCATGTCGGTGAAGCGGGTCTGCGGCCCGACGCGCGGCACGTCATCGCCGCGACGCATCAGATCGTGCACGTGGATCAGCAGCTTGCGGCCGAGCGAGCCGCCGGGATGCGATCGTGCGAAGTCCTCTTCACGGAAGCCGCGCGCATCGAGCAGCGCCACCGCCAGCGCGTCGCCGAGCGCCATCTGCGCGGTGGTGCTCGCCGTCGGTGCAAGGTTGAGCGGACAGGCCTCCTGGTCGACCGCGCTGTCGAGCCGCAGGTCGGCATGTCGAGCCAGCGACGATTCGGCGCGCCCGGTCATCGACACCAGCGTGACGCCGAGGCGCTTGAGCACCGGCAGCAGCACGCCGATCTCGTCGCTCTCGCCCGAGTTCGAGATCGCCAGCACGATGTCGTCCGGCGTCACCATGCCCAGGTCGCCGTGGCTGGCCTCGCCGGGGTGGACGAACATCGCCGGCGTGCCGGTCGAGGCGAGCGTCGCGGCGATCTTGCGCCCCACATGCCCGCTCTTGCCCATGCCCATCACGACGACCCGCCCGCGACAGCCGAGCACTGCCTGCACCACGCGCGCGAACGAATCGCCCTGCCGTTTGCTCACCTCGAGCAGGGCCTGTGCCTCGATCTCGAACGTCCGCCGAGCAAGCGCCAGCGCACGACCGGCGTCGAAGCGCGCAGCCGCCGGGGGGCGCGGCACGGCACTGTCGACGGCCCTCGCGGGGTCGGCATCGGCGGCGGTCGGCGGATTCACGCGGAAGGAGAGGCGCTGGGGACGGGCGGAACGGCGGCGGCCGCGACGACCGGTGAGGGCCAGGCGGTCCATTAGGATCGGCGATTCTAGGCGCCGCCATTCGAGCCCGATCCGGCTTCGCGGCGACGTGTGCGCCGCGCAGGATCAAGATGGCCTCGACGCTCGAGCTGGTGCTGCTCTATCTGGTGGCGGCCGTGGCCGGCGTCACGCTCTGCCGCACCGCGCGCCTGCCGCCGGTGCTCGGCTACCTCGCGGTCGGCGTGCTGATCGGGCCGCACGCGATGGCGCTGGCGCGAAACTCGGCTGGCATCACCTACCTGGCCGAGTTCGGCGTCGTGTTCCTGATGTTCGTCATCGGGCTCGAGTTCAACCTGCCGAAGCTGCGCAGCATGCGCACGCTGGTGTTCGGGCTGGGGCTGTCGCAGGTGCTGCTGACGGTCCTCGGCGCCGTCGCGGGCAACCTGCTGCTCGCCTGGCTGTTCTCGTTCGGTGCGCGGGCCTGGGAGCTGTCATGGCAGGGCGCCTTCGTCCTCGGCTCCGCGTTCGCGATGTCGAGTACCGCGATCGTCGTCAAGCTGATGGCCGAGCGGCTCGAGATCGACCGCGAACACGGGCGACGGGTGCTCGGCATCCTGCTGTTCCAGGACCTCGCAGTGGTGCCGCTGCTGGTGCTGATCCCGGCGCTCGGATCGGAGGGCGGCGACCTGCTGCTGGCCCTCGGCCTGGCCATCCTGAAGGCCGCAGCGCTGCTCACGCTGCTCCTCGTCGGCGGCCAGCGCCTGATGCGCTGGTGGTTGACGCTGGTCGCGCGGCGCAAGAGCGAGGAGCTCTTCGTCCTCAACCTCCTGCTGGTCACCCTCGGGCTGGCCTGGCTCACCGAGCACTTCGGGCTGTCGCTCGCGCTCGGCGCCTTCGTCGCCGGCATGCTGGTGGCCGAGACCGAATACAAGCACCAGGTCGAGACCGACATCCGGCCCTTTCACGACGTGCTGCTCGGCCTGTTCTTCATCACGATCGGGATGAAGCTCGACTGGCGCCCGGTGATCGACCAGTGGCTCCTCGTGCTGCTGATCACGCTGCTGCCGGTGACGGCCAAGTTCATCCTCGTCGCCGCGCTGGCGCGCGTGTTCCGTGCCACGCCCGGCGTCGCGCTGCGCACCGGTCTGTACCTTGCGCAGGCGGGAGAATTCGGCTTCGTGCTGCTCAGCCTGGGGGCGGAGCGCGGGCTGCTGCCGAGCCAGTGGTTGAGTCCGGTGCTGGCGAGCATGGTGTTGTCGATGCTGGCCACGCCGTTCCTGATCCTGTACAGCAATCGCATCGTCGCGCGCCTGTCGAGCAGCGATTGGATGCTGCAGTCAGTGGAGCTGACCTCGATCGCGCGCCGGTCGATCAAGACCACCGCGCATGTGATCATCTGCGGCTACGGCCGCAGCGGCCAGAACCTCGCCCGCCTGCTCGCGCGCGAGCAGATCCCTTACATGGCGCTCGACCTTGACCCCGACCGGGTGCGTCAGGCCGCGGCCGCCGGGCAGAGCGTCGTCTTCGGCGACGCGGCGCGCCTGCAGAGCCTGATGGCCGCGGGCCTCGCGCGGGCGAGTGCGGTGGTGGTCAGCTACCCGGACACGGCCTCGGCTCTGCGCATCCTGCGCCTGGCGAGGGAGCATGCGCCGACGGTGCCGGTGCTGGTGCGCACGATCGACGACAGCGACCTCGAGCGGCTGCGTGAGGCCGGCGCTGCCGAGGTCGTGCCCGAGGCGATCGAGGGCTCTCTGATGCTGGCCAGCCATGCGCTGGCGCTCGTCGGCGTGCCGATGCGCCGCGTGCTGCGCCTGTCACGCGAGGCCCGCGACGCACGCTACAGCCTGCTGCGAGACTACTTCCACGGCGCCGACGACGACACCGTCGACGAGCGCGAACAGGTGCGCCTGCACAGCGTGACCCTGGCCGCCGCCGCTTCCTGCGCCGGGCGCACCCTGGGCGATCAGGCACTGCATGCGATCGGGGTGCAGGTGGTATCCGTGCGGCGTGCCCACGGTGGCGCGGTGCCGCCCGAGGATTCGCTGGTGCTGTCCGGCGGCGACACGATCGTGCTCTCGGGTCTGCCGGAGCCCTTGGCTCTCGCGGAGTCGAAGCTCCTTACCGGTTAGGCCGGCCGGCAACTGCGGCCTCGGCGCTGCGCCTTCGACGCAGAACGCTGTTGGCGCCGGTTGCCTCTCTTCGTCCCAGATGGCGCGACCGCGCACGCGGTTGCCGCCTCGCGTGGTGAGGTGCGGAACCTCAGGCCGCCGGACCGGGGCCGGGCTGGCCGGTCGCGAGCGCCAGCGTGCTCGCCCGCATCCGGCGCGCGACCACTGCCCCGGCCGCGCGGCTCACCTCGAGCGCAAGCGCCGGCACGCGCTGCGCGAGTTCCTCGAACCGCGTCAAGCGCAGCGCCCAGACGACGGCGGGCGTCATCGCCTCGACGTTGGCGCCGCGTGGCTCGTCGACGAAGAGCGCGGGCTCCCCGGTGATCGCGCCCGGCCGCAGCACCGCGACCCGGTTGCCCGCCACTGCCCCGACGACGAACACCTGCAGCGAGCCGCGCGCGAGCAGATAGACCGTGCGGTCGGCGTCGCCCTGCTTGATCAGCAGTTCACCCGTGCGCAACTCCTGTGGCGTGAGGTACTGCGCCAGGGTGCGCCACTGCTCCGTACTCAAGCGTGGGCGAAAGGCATCGGCAGTGTTCAGCGACTGCACGGCGCTCATGAGTTCGATGATGTCCATTGGCCAGCGTGTCCCGGGGTCCCGCGAGCCTCCTCGCGCCTGCGCAGGGCGAAGACCCCACGGCGAAACGATTATCTGGCGGGGGTTTGCCAGCGGCCATCGCCGATGCTGGTGTGTCGACGCTGCTGACAACCCCTGCAGATCGAGTGGGACCACGGGTTGCAAGCCCTGGCGGTGAAGCATCGGCAGTGGCCCAGCAGAGCCCGCCGCATGCCGGCTCACTTGCCGATGCAGAAGCGGCCGAAGATCTCCCCAAGCAAGTCCTCGACACCGAAGCGCCCGGTGATCTCACCCAGGCGTTCGTGGGCGAGCCGCAAGTCCTCGGCAAGCAGTTCGAGCGCTGGCGCGGGGCTCTCGAGTTGGGCCGCGGCCTGGTCCAGCAGCGTCGCGCTGGCCTTCAACGCCTCGACGTGCCGCGCACGCGCGATGAACACGCCTTCCGCGCCACCAGCCTCTGCATGCCATCCGGCAAGGGACAGCAGGCGCCGGCGCAAGGCTTCGAGGCCCTCGCCGGTGCGGGCCGACACACGCAACCGTGAGGTCTCGAGCGCCTCGCGCCGATCGAATGCGATGTCGGCCTTGTTGTCGACGTGCAGCAGGCGTGCGCTGTCGACGCCGTGTGTCGCCAGACGGGCGAGGATTGCTTCGTCGGCCGCCGCATGAGCCGGGTCGTCGCGACGCGTGAGGTCGTGCAGCAGCAGCACCGCATCGGCGTGCTGGATCGCGTCCCAGCTGCGCTCGATGCCCAGGCGCTCGACCAGAGCCGACTCCCCGCTGTCGCCGGCGAGCTCGCGGATGCCGGCCGTGTCGACGACGTGGAGCGGCACGCCGTCGATCTGGATCGTCTCGCGCAGGCGGTCGCGGGTGGTGCCGGGCACCGGCGTGACGATCGCCAGCTCCGCGCCGGCCAGTGCATTGAGCAGCGAGCTCTTGCCGACGTTCGGCTGGCCGGCCAGCACGATGGTGATGCCCTCGCGCAGCAGCGCGCCCTGGCGCGCGCGCAGGAGCACGCCTTCGAGCTGCGCGCGCAGGGCGGCCAGTTGACCGCGTGCGTCGGCGCGCTCGAGCACATCGATCTCCTCTTCGGGAAAGTCGAGCGTCGCCTCGACCAGCGTGCGCAGGCGCACCATGCCTTCGGCGAGGCGCGCGATCTCGTCGGAGAACGCCCCGGACAGCGAGCGCGCCGCCGAGCGCGCCGCGGCTTCGGTGCCGGCGTCGATCAGGTCGGCCACCGCCTCGGCCTGGGCGAGATCGAGCTTGCCGTTGAGGAAGGCGCGCTCGGTGAATTCGCCGGGTCCTGCGAGGCGCAGGCCCGGCATCGCCTGCAGGCAGCGCGCGAGCAGCAGCTGGAGCACCAACGGCCCACCGTGAGCCTGCAGCTCCAGCACGTCCTCACCTGTGTAGCTGTGCGGGGAGGGAAAGTGGATCGCGAGCCCGCGGTCGATCGCCGCGCCGTCGGCGTCGAGGAACGACCCGTAGCTCGCCACCCGCGGCGTGAGACTGCGTCCGCACAAGGCCTCGGCAAGCGCGCGAAGGTCACGCCCCGAGGCGCGCACGATGCCGACCGCGCCGCGTCCGGCGGCGGTCGCGACGGCGACGATCGGGTCTTCGTGGCGCGGCAGCATGGCGGCGATTCTCTGTCCGGCAGCAAAGGCGCCTCAAGGCGGCCATTCGGCGTCGTGCCGCCGCAGCGCGCCCACCGTTGTTCCTGCCGTGCCGCCGCAGGCCCGGCGGCACACGATGGCAGGTAGATGGCGCGGGGGGAAGCGACTTGCGAACCGCCTGGCCCGCTTCATCACGTTCCCGAGCCGGCCGGTCGCGACGGTCGAGCCGCCGTGCCGCACCGGGTCTGCCCCGCATTGACCGGGGCATCGCCACAGGCCTGCTCAGAGGCGCCGCGGCGATGCGAAGGAGGGCCATGCTCGCGAGACACCCACCGCGCGACAAGCCCATGATCGAGGTGTCGGCCCGGCATGGCCTGCCCGGCCGCCGGGGCCCTCTGGGTGGCTGGGGCGCTACTTGTTGCCCAGCACCCCGAGGCGCTTGTTGATGAACCACTGCTGCGCGATCGACAGGATGTTGTTCGTCAGCCAGTACAGCACCAGGCCGGCCGGGAAGACGAAGAACATCACCGAGAACACGAGCGGCATGATCCACATCATTCGCGCCTGCACCGGGTCGGGCGGCGTCGGGTTGAGCCAGACCTGGAACAGGCTCGATGCCGTCATCAGCAGGGGGAGGATGAAGAACGGGTCCTTCGCCGCGAGGTCGTGGATCCAGCCGATCCACGGCGCATTGCGCATCTCGACCGACGACAGCAGCACCCAGTACAGCGCGATGAAGAACGGCATCTGCACGAGGATCGGCAGGCAGCCGCCGAGCGGGTTGATCTTCTCCTCGCGGTAGATCCGCATCATCTCCTGCTGCAACTGCTGCGGCTTGTCCTTCAGCCGCTCGCGCAGTTCCATGATGCGCGGGTTGACCGCCTTCATCTTCGCCATCGAGCGGTAGGCCGCGGCGTTGAGCCAGTAGAAGGCGATCTTGAGCAGCACCACGAGCGCGACGATCGCCCAGCCCCAGTTGCCGAGCAGGGTATGGAGATGGTCGAGCAGCCAGAACAGCGGCTTGGACAGGATGGTGAAGAAGCCGTAGTCCTTCACCAGGTCGAGCCCGGGGGCGAGCGCTTCGAGCTTCTTCTCCTCTTGCGGGCCGGCGAAGAGGCGGGACGACAGGGTCTGGCTTTGGCCGGGTTCGAGCACCGGCAGGTTCTCGACCATCGCGATCGAGTACAGGTTGTCGGCGACCTTCGCGGTGCGGAACTCGCGCTGCGTGCCCTGGGCGATCAGCCAGGCCGAGGCGAAGTAGTGCTGGACCATGCCGATCCAGCCGTTGTCGGCGCTGCGCGCGATGCCGCTGTCGTTCTTCTCGATGTCCTTGAAGGCGATCTTGTGGAACTTCTGCGCGTCGGTGTAGACGGCCGGCCCGGTGAAGGTGAAGTAGAAGCTGGACTCGCCCTCGGGCGCATTGCCGTCGCGCATCAGCTGCAGATAGAGCTGCGGCGAGACAGGCGCGCTGCCGGTGTTCACCAGCTCGTGCTGCACGTCGACCACGTAGCTGCCGCGCGTGAAGGTCCAGGTCTTGCGCAACCTGACGCCGTTGACCGGGGCCGACTCGAAGCTCACGGCCAGCGTCGAATCGCCGTCCTTCAGCGTCGTCTCGCCGGGGACGCGCGTCATCGGCGTCAGGTGGTTCGGCAGTGCCGACGCCATGCTGATCAGACCGGTCTGCGCGACGTACTGGCGGATCGGCGAGCGGTCGAACAGCAGCACGTTCGGCCGCGGCGCGTTCGGGTCCGGGCCCTTGCCGACGAGGCGCAGGAACGGCGTGTACCAGGCGTCGTGCGCCTGGTCCTGGTACTTCAGCAGCTCCAGCCGCGTCAGCGAGCCGCCGATCGAGTCGAACTGCGCCTTGACGACGTCGGTTTCCAGCGTCACCAGTTCCGAGCTCGGCGCGGCGGCGGGCGCCGGAGCGGCGGTGCCGGGGGTCGCAGCGACGCCGGGCGGTGTGGCCACCTGCGAGGGCGCCGGCAGCGCGGCTGTCGAGGGCGCACCCTCGACGGCCGACGCCGGGGCACCGGCCGAGGCGGCAGGCTTTGCCGGCTGCGGCCCGAACAGCGAAGGCTGGCCGTTGTGACGGTTCCACCCGTCCCAGAGCAGCAGCAGGGACATCGAGAACATCACCCACAGCAGGGTGCGACGGATATCGGTCATGGAACGGACTTTCGGAACAACGACCGCCAGCGGAGCCAGCGGAACGGGCGAGGCACGGCCTGCGGCACCAGGTCGATGCCGCCTTCGCACCAGGGATGGCAGCGCAGCACGCGGCGCGCGGCAAGGTAGCTGCCGCCACCGGCCCCGTGGCGCTCGATGGCGTCGATCGCGTAGAGGGAACAGGTCGGCTCGAAACGACAACTGCTGCCGAGCCAGGGGCTGAGCAGCAGCCGATAGGCGCGCAGCGCCAAGATCAGCGCGCGTCGCGGCAGCGAGGCGAAGATCGGCATCGGCGCTTCAGCCTCGGCGATGGCCGGGCGCGCTCCGATCGACCGGCGCACCGAGACGCGCGAACAGGCGATCGAGCTCGGCCCGGCTGTCGCAGCGCAGGCCGGTATCGGCCGCACTGCGGCGCGGCTGGCCCGGAACGTCGAACGAGGCCTTCAGGCGCAGGACCCAGATGCCTGCCTCCAGGCCGGCCAAGTGGCGCCGCGCAGCCTCGCGCATCTGCCGCTTCAGCAGGGACCGCGTGACCGCGCGCCGGGCGTGCCGTTTCGGCACGACCAAGCCCAGCGCCGGCCCCAGGTCAGGGGACCTTGGCGGCAACTCGGCAGGGGAGTCATCCACAGGGTGCATGCCGGCGGCGGCCAGGCCTGTTGACAACTCCGGATCTGTGGGCGCGTAAGCGGTCACTTTTGACTCAGCCTTGACGTGATGGAGGCTGAAATGCGCCGACCGGGCCTGCGGCGCGGCGCGCAACGCGCGCTCGAAGTCCGCCGACCGCCTCACGCGGCCCAGGGCCGCGTCCGCGCATGGTCCGGGGCTCAGACCGCGAGGCGCTTACGGCCCTTGGCGCGACGGGCGTTGATCACTGCCCGGCCGCCGCGGGTCTTCATGCGGACGAGAAAGCCATGCGTGCGGGCGCGGCGGATCTTGGAGGCTTGGTAAGTGCGCTTCATCGCTGTCGTAAGTCCAATGTGTGGAGAGGGCCGAGGCTGCGGGCGCACCCTCCGGGTCGCCGCGACGCATCGAGATGCCCGAAGGCCGTCGGTGACTTCGGAGCGATCCCGGCGGCGAAGCCGACAAGAGCCCCGCGGCCAGCGCCGCCGCGTCCGCTTCAGGGCCGGCGCGACAGATCGCGCCGAGCGGCTCGCGCCCCGTCCGGCAAGGCGACACGGTTCAGGGCCGGGCCGGACGATTTCGGGAAACCCGCGATTACAGCAAGCCCCGGCACTTCCGTCAATCTGAAGGCTGATCTGGCCGTTGCCGCGCGGGGCCCGACGCACGCCGGCAGGGGGCGGGCGGCCGCGCCAAAAAAACTGTGGATAACGCTCGCCCTGGAAGGCGCTCCTGCCTACAATCGCGCCCCCCAGGAAGGAGTTCTCCACAGCCGATGAGCGCTGATCTCTGGCAGCGGGGGTGTGACCGTCTGGCCGCCGAACTGCCTGAACAACAATTCAATACCTGGATCCGGCCGCTGCCCGAGGCCTTGGTCACCGACCAGGGCGAGGGCGGCGCACTGGTCTCGGTGCGGGTCTCGAACCGCTTCAAGCTCGACTGGATCCGCAACCAGTACGCCGGGCGCATCGAAAGCGTGCTGAGCGAGCTCGCCGGCAAGCCGGTACGGCTCGAGCTGACGCTCGCCCCGCGCGAAGGCGCGGCGGTCCGGCCGGCCGAGGCCATCTCGGCGGTCGGCGGCGTGATCCGGGCCGGCGACGCGCTCGGGGTCCTCGGTGGCATCGGCCCGGACGCGGCGAACGGCCGGCACATGAACCTGGCGCCGCACCGGGACGCGCTCGGCCCGATCGGCCAGGTGCTGCAGCCGCGCTTCGGCGGCGGCGCCGCCGACACCGGGCCGACCCCCGCCGCCTCGCGCCACCACCTGAACACCAGCTTCACCTTCGACAGCCTGGTGCCCGGGCGGGCCAACCAGATGGCGCGAACCGCCGCGCTCCACGTGGCCGGCGAGCCGGGCCGCATGTACAACCCGCTGTTCATCTACGGCGGCGTCGGCCTGGGCAAGACCCACCTGATCCACGCCGTCGGCAATGCGCTGCTGAAGGACCGGCCGAACGCCCGCGTGCTCTACCTGCACGCCGAGACGTTCATCTCCGACGTCGTCAAGAACTACCAGCGCAAGACCTTCGACGAGCTGAAGGCCAAGTACCACTCGCTCGATCTGCTGCTGATCGACGACGTGCAGTTCTTCGCCGGCAAGGACCGCACGCAGGAGGAGTTCTTCAACGCCTTCGAGGCGCTGCTCGCCAAGCGCGCGCACATCATCATGACCAGCGATACCTACCCCAAGGGATTGCCGGACATCGACGAGCGCCTGACCAGCCGCTTCGACGCCGGGCTGACGGTGGCCATCGAGCCGCCGGAGCTCGAGATGCGTGTCGCGATCCTGATCCGCAAGGCCGAGAGCGAGGGCGCGCCGATGCCCGAGGACGTCGCCTTCTTCGTCGCCAAGAACGTGCGCGCCAACGTGCGCGAGCTTGAAGGCGCGCTGCGCAAGGTGCTGGCGTATTCGCGCTTCTCGCACAAGGACGTCAACATCAACCTGGCCCGCGAGGCCTTGAAGGACCTGCTGTCGATCCAGAACCGCCAGGTTTCGGTCGAGAACATCCAGAAGACGGTGGCCGACTTCTACAAGATCAAGGTCGCCGACATGTACTCGAAGAAGCGGCCCGCCTCGATCGCCCGCCCACGCCAGATCGCGATGTACCTGGCCAAGGAGATGACGCAGAAGAGCCTGCCCGAGATCGGCGAGCTCTTCGGCGGGCGCGACCACACGACGGTGCTGCATGCCGTGCGCAAGATCGGCGGCGAGCGCGGCAAGAACACCGAACTCAACCAGCAGCTGCACGTGCTGGAGCAGACCCTCAAGGGCTGAGCCCGGGCCGCACGCCAATGTGTCCACGTTGACAAGCCTGGGGACAACGCGCGCACAAGCGGGCAGTCATCCACAGCGCCACGACCGAACGCCAAGTTGTTCCTTTTCACCCCGCCCGTGCCAACCCATCGGCGCACAGGCTTGCCCAAGCGCTAAATCTCTGTCGGATCAGGCGAAAATCATGTTTTCCACAGAAACCGCCGCCCTCTACTACAACGACCAGTCTGAGAGGTAGACATGATTGTGTTGAAAGCAGCGCAGGAGACGCTGCTGGGAGCCCTGCAGGCTGTCTCCGGCATCGTCGAACGTCGGCACACGCTGCCGATCCTGGCCAACGTCCTGGTGCGCAAGGACAACGAACGCATCGAGCTCACCACCAGCGACCTCGAGATCCAGGTCCGCACCACGGTCAGCCTGGATGGCGACGACGGCCAGATCGCCACCACCGTCAACGCCCGCAAGCTGATCGACATCCTGCGGTCGATGCCGGCCGACCAGGTCGTGACGCTGGCCTCCGCACAGAGCAAGCTGACCCTGCAGGGAGGCAAGAGCCGCTTCACGTTGCAAACCCTGCCGGCCGATGACTTCCCGCTGGTGCAAGAGGCAGCCGACTTCGGCCCGGCCTTCTCGGTGCCGCAGAAGACGCTGAAGTCGCTGATCAACCAGGTGCACTTCGCGATGGCGGTGCACGACATCCGCTACTACCTGAACGGCATCCTGTTCGTCGCCGAGGGTCGCAACCTGACCCTGGTGGCAACCGACGGCCACCGTCTGGCGCTGGCCCAGGCCACGCTCGAGACCGACATGCCGAAGCAGGAGGTGATCCTGCCGCGCAAAACGGTGCTCGAACTGCAGCGACTGCTGAAGGACGAGAAGGACACCGAGGAGAGCCCGATCGAGCTGCGCTTTGCCGGCAACCAGGCCAAGTTCTCGTTCTCCGGCATGGACTTCACGACGAAGCTGGTCGAGGGCAAGTTCCCCGACTACAACCGCGTGATCCCGAAGAACCACAAGAACCACATCATCCTCGGCCGCGCGCCCCTGCTGGCCAGCCTGCAGCGCGCCGCGATCCTGACCAGCGAGAAGTTCAAGGGGGTGCGCATCAACGTCGAGCCGGGCCTGCTGCGCATCGCCTCGAGCAATGCCGAGCAGGAAGAGGCCAAGGAAGAGCTCGAGATCGACTACGGCGGCGACGCGATCGAGATCGGCTTCAACGTGACCTACCTGATGGACGCCCTGGCCAACATGGACCAGGAGATGGTGAGCCTGTCGCTGCAGGACGCGAACAGCTCGGCGCTGTTCACCGTGCCCGAGCACGCCGGCTTCAAGTACGTCGTGATGCCGATGCGCATCTAGCGCCCCCGTCCGGCGCCAGCGCGCACACGCAGCCCGTGCGTGCGCGCTGGATCCTTCGCCAGGCTGACCTTCCGCCTGCCTCCTCCAGGCCCGCCGCGCCACGAGCACGAGAACGCCCCTTCATGACCGAATCCGCCAGCCCGCACGATGCCCCGAACCCGAAGCCGATCGGGCAACCGCCGGCGGACGGGGCGTCCAACACCTACGGCGAAGGCAGCATCCAGATCCTCGAAGGCCTGGAGGCGGTGCGCAAGCGCCCGGGCATGTACATCGGCGACACCTCCGACGGCACCGGGTTGCACCACCTGGTGTTCGAGGTGGTCGACAACTCGATCGACGAGGCGCTGGCCGGCTACTGCGACGACATCGTCGTGACGATCCACGCCGACAACTCGATCTCGGTCGTCGACAACGGCCGCGGCATCCCGACCGGCGTCAAGATGGACGACAAGCACGAGCCCAAGCGCTCGGCGGCCGAGATCGCGCTGACCGAGCTGCACGCCGGCGGCAAGTTCAACCAGAACAGCTACAAGGTCTCGGGTGGTCTGCACGGCGTGGGCGTCTCCTGCGTCAACGCGCTGTCGAAGCTGTTGCGCCTCACGATCCGCCGCGACGGCAAGGTCTACTACCTCGAGTTCAAGAAGGGCATCGTGCAGGACCGGGTGCTCGAGACGCGCGACGGCGCCGAGGTGAGCCCGATGAAGGTCATCGGCGAGACCGAGAAGCGCGGCACCGAGGTGCACTTTGCGCCCGACGAGGAGATCTTCACCAACGTCGACTTCCACTACGAGATCCTCAGCAAGCGCCTGCGCGAGCTCTCGTTCCTGAACAACGGCGTCAAGATCCGCCTCGTCGACGAGCGCACCGGCAAGGAAGACAACTTCGCCTACGCCGGCGGCGTGAAGGGCTTCGTCGAGTTCATCAACAAGGGCAAGACGACGCTGCACCCGAACATCTTCCACGCCATCGGCGAGAAGGCGAGCGACCAGGGCACGACGATCGGCGTCGAGGTCGCGATGCAGTGGAACGACGGCTACAACGAGTCGGTGCTCTGCTTCACCAACAACATCCCGCAGCGCGACGGCGGCACCCACCTGACCGGCCTGCGCGCGGCGATGACGCGTGTGATCAACAAGTACATCGAGGACAACGAGCTCGCCAAGAAGGCCAAGGTCGAGATCAGCGGCGACGACATGCGCGAAGGCCTCGCCTGCGTCGTCAGCGTCAAGGTGCCCGAGCCCAAGTTCAGCAGCCAGACCAAGGACAAGCTCGTCTCGAGCGAGGTGCGCGCGCCGGTGGAAGACATCGTCGGGCGGCTGCTCGGCGACTACCTGCTCGAGAACCCGATCGACGCCAAGATCATCTGCGGCAAGATCGTCGAGGCGGCGCGGGCGCGCGAGGCCGCACGCAAGGCGCGCGAGATGACGCGCCGCAAGGGCGTGCTCGACGGCCTGGGCCTGCCCGGCAAGCTGGCCGATTGCCAGGAGAAGGACCCCACGCTGTGCGAGATCTACATCGTCGAGGGTGACTCTGCCGGTGGCAGTGCCAAACAAGGGCGCGACCGCAAGTTCCAGGCGATCCTGCCCTTGCGCGGCAAGATCCTGAACGTGGAACGCGCCCGCATGGAAAGGCTGCTTTCCAGTGACAGCATCGTCACGCTCATCACTGCACTGGGCACCGGCATCAGCACCGGCCCCGGCGGCAGCAGCGCACCCGGTGCGGATGATTTCAACCTCGACAAGCTGCGTTACCACCGCATCATCATCATGACCGACGCCGACGTGGACGGCGCGCACATCCGCACCCTGCTGCTGACCTTCTTCTATCGCCAGATGCCGGCGCTGGTGGAAAACGGCCACATCTACATCGCGCAGCCGCCGCTGTACAAGGTCAAGCTCGGCAAGCATGAGGAATACCTCAAGGACGGCCTGGCGCTGGACGCCTTCTTGCTGAAAGTGGCGCTGGACGGCGCGGCCGTGCTGCCCGACGGCACGGCCGAAGGCGGCCGCCCTGCCCTGCAAGGCGACGCGCTGGAAACCTTGGCGCGCAGCTACCTCATGGCCAACGCCGTGATCGACCGTCTGAGCAACTGGATGGACCTGGACGCACTGCGTGCCATCGGCAGCGGCCTGACGCTGAACCTGGACAACGCTGCCGCCGCCGAAGCCAGTGCCATGGCCATGCAAGCCGGCATCAAGGACGCCGAAGTGGCCGCTGAATT
>JAMHWF010000022.1:0-241697 GCA_035911095.1 Ideonella sp.
GCCTGCCGCCGGCGCCGCTCCGCCGGCCTCCACGCCTTCGGCCGCGGCCACAGCGCCGGCCGGGCAGGGCGGCGAGGCGGACGCGGCCGAAGCTGCCGCCGCAGCGGCATCGGACGCCGCCGCCGGCGGCGGCAGCCTCTCGCAAGGCATCCGGGGGTTGCGTTGAGCTGGCTGCAGTTCCTGGGCGTCGTGCGCTCGCGCTGGAAGACGCTGCTCGCGATCTATCTCGGGATCGTCGCGCTGGTGGTCGGCGTGAGCCTGCTGCTGCCCAAGCGCTACACCGCCGAGACCCAGGTGCTGATCGACATGAAGCCCGACCCGATCGCCGGTGTCGTCTGGCCGTCGATGCTGACGCCGGGCTACATGGTGACCCAGGTCGACATCGTGAAGAGCATGCGCCTGGCGACGATGGTGGTCGACCGCCTTGGCATCACGCGTGACCCGGCGGCGATCGAGCGCTTCCAGGACGACCGCGGCGGGCAGGGCTCGATCCGCCAGTACTACGCCTTGCTGCTGCAGGAAGACCTCGAGGTCAAGCCTTCGCGCGAGTCGAGCGTGCTGACGATCACCTTCACCGGCAGCGACCCCGGCTTCGCGGCGATGGTCGCCAACGCCTTCGCCCAGGCCTATGTCGACACCGGCACCGCGATGCGCGTCGAGCCGGCGCGCCAGCAGCGCAGGCTCTTCGAGGAGCAGGCGGTGGTGCTGCGGCAGCGCCTCGAGGAGGCGCAGGGCCGGCTCGGCGACTACCAGCGCACGAACGCGATCGTCTCGGCCGACGAGCGGATGGACGTCGAGACCGCGAAGCTGCAGGAGATGTCGTCGCACTTCAACGTGCTGCAGCTCGACGCCACGCAGGCGCGCGAGCGCATGCGCCTGGCCGAACGCTTGGTCGCCAGCGGCGGCCTCGGCGAGCTGCCCGAGGTGCTGCAGAACCCGCTGGTGCAGCAGCTCAAGGGCAACCTGGCCGCGCTCGAGGTGCGGCTCGACGAGCGCCTGTCGGTGCTCGGCGCCGCGCACCCGGAGGTGCAGCGCATGCACGAGGAGCGCGCCTCGCTGGCCGAGCGCCTCGACCGCGAGGTGCGCACCGTCGCGGCGAGCCAGTCGCGCGCCAGCGCGCTGGCCGACAGGCGGCTGGCCGACCAGCAGCGCGCTCTCGACGGTCAGCGCCGCCGCGTGCTCGCGCTGAAGGCCGGGCGCGACCGCCTCACCGCGCTGCAGCGCGACGTCGACAACGCGCAGGGCGCCTACGAGGCGGTGGCGCAGCGCCTGTCGCAAAGCGGGCTCGAGAGCCAGTCCGCGCAGGCGAACCTCTTCGTGCTGCAGGCGGCCGAGGCGCCGAACGAGCATTCGAGCCCGCTGCTGCTCGTCAACACGCTGGTGGCGGGGGTGCTCGGGCTGGCGCTGTCGGCGGCGGCGGCGCTCGCGCTCGAGCTGCTGCAGCGGCGCATCCGCAGCAGCGAGGACCTGATGCAGGCCGTGGCCGCGCCCTTGATCGGCCGCCTGCGCCACGTCGGCGACCTGATCGGCGCCGCCCCGGCGCCGCGCGTGGCCGGCGGCGCCTTGCCGTATGGCGACCCGCTCGACGCGCGCGGGCGGCTGGCATGAAAGGCGGCCCGATGGACGGCACGAGGACCGAGATGAATCCGAGCGAGACCCTCGAGGCGCGCGCCGACGCGACGCCGCGCCCCGCGACCCTCGGCGCCGCGCGGCGCAGGCCGATCGGCGCGATCCTGCTCGACTCCGGGCTGATCGCGCAGGACGGGATCGAGCGCACGCTCAAGCACGGCCGCGACGCCGGCCTGCGCTTCGGCGACGCGGCGATCGCGCTCGGCCTGATCGACCGCGACGCGCTCGCCGAGGTGCTGGCGTTCCAGTTCGACCACGCCCACGTGCAGGACGGCGCGAGCGGCATCAGCCCCGAGGTGGTCACCGCCTTCGCGTCGCGCCACCCGGCGCTCGACGAGTTCCGCGCGCTGCGCAACCAGGTGCACCAGCGCTGGCTGGCGCCCCAGGCCGGCGGGCACCGCAGCCTGGCGGTGACGAGCGTCGACCGCGGCGAGGGCCGCAGCTTCGTCGCGGCCAACCTGGCGGTGAGCTTCTCGCAGATGGCACGCCGCACGCTGCTGATCGACGCCGACCTGCGCCGGCCGAGCCAGCACCGGCTCTTCGGCCTGCGCAACGAGCTCGGCCTGGCCGCGCTGCTGGCCGACCGCGCCGACCCGGCGCCGCAGCGCATCGCCGCGCTGCCCAACCTCTCGGTGCTGACCAGCGGCGGCCTGCCGCCGAACCCGGACGACCTGCTGACGCGCCCGCGCCTGCGCGAGTGGCTGCGCGAACTCGAGCCGCAGTACGACGTGGTGATCCTCGACACGCCGGCCGCGGCCGGCGCCTCCGAGGCGCCGGCGGTCGCGGCCGCTGCGCGCGGTTGCGTGCTGGTGGCGCGCCATGACCGTTCGCGCTTCGGCGCGGTGCGCGACCTCGCGGCCGAGCTCGGCGCCGCCGGCGCGGTGGTCGTCGGCAGCATCCTGCTGGACGCCTGAGGGCCGGGCGATGGCTGTCGTCGAATCCCCGGTCCCCCTGGCCGCCGCGCCCGGACCCTGGTGGCGCCCCGGTTTCGGCTGGCCGGCTGCCGCGCTGCTGGCCGGCCTCGCGGTGCTGTTCGTGCCTTCGTTCGTCGACCTCGCGCGCACCGTGTGGCCGAAGGACGAGCAGGGCCACGGGCCGCTGATCCTCGCGGTGAGCCTGCTGCTCGCCTGGCAGCGGCGCGCGGCGCTCGCGGCCTGCGAGGGCAGCGCACCGCGCGCCGGCGCCGCCTGCTTCGCCTTCGGGCTGCTGTGCTACCTGTTCGGCCGCACGCAGAAGATCGACGCGATCGAGGTCGGGGCGCTGCTGCCGGTGCTGGCCGGCCTGCTGCTGTGGGCGAAAGGGCGCGCCGGGCTGCGGGTGATGGCCTTCCCGCTCTTCTTCCTCATCTTCATGGTCCCGCTGCCGGGGCTCTTCGTGCAGATGGTGACGATGCCGCTGAAGGCGGCCGTCTCCTGGGTCGCCGGGCACCTGCTGCAGGGCCTGGGCTACCCGCTCGCGCGCAGCGGGGTGATCCTGCAGGTCGGCCAGTACCAGCTGCTGGTGGCCGATGCCTGCGCGGGCCTCAACTCGATGTTCACGCTCGAGGCGCTGTGCCTGCTGTACCTGAGCGTGATCGGCCACACCTCGGCGCGGCGGCGCGCGCTGCTCGCGGTGATGGCGGTGCCGGTGGCCTTCGTCGCCAACGTCGTGCGGGTGATGATCCTGGTGGCGATCACCTACCACTTCGGCGACAAGGCGGGGCAGGGCTTCGTGCACGAGTTCGCGAGCCTGCTGCTGTTCGCCGTGGCGCTGCTGCTGATCCTCGCGATCGACGGGCTCTACGGCTGGGTCGCCCGGCGCCATGCGCGCCGCCGTGCGGCGCCTACGGTGTCCGGCCGTGCGGCGCCTCCCGCGTCCGGCTCGGCGCCGGCACCGCAGGGGGCCTCGGCATGAGGCGGCGCGACGTGACGGTCGCGGTCGCCGCGATGCTCGCCACCGCGGCGGGCGCCGAGCTGGCGCGCCCGACGCGGCGCCTGGCCGACATCAAGCCACCGATCACGCTCGAGGCCCAGGTGCCGCGTGCCTTCGGCGAATGGCGCCTCGACCCGAACGTGGTGCCGGTGCAGCCGGCGCCCGACGTCCAGGCCAAGCTCGACGCGGTCTACACCCAGGTGCTCGCGCGCACCTACGTCAACGACCGCGGCGAGCGGGTGATGCTGTCGATCGCCTACGGCAGCGACCAGGGCACCGAGGCGACTGCGGTGCACCGCCCCGAGTTCTGCTACACGAGCCAGGGCTTCCGGGTGCGCGCCTTCGGCAACGACGCGATCGCCGTCGCCGGCGGCACCTCGCTGCCGGTGCGCCGGCTCGAGGGCAGCTTCGGCCGGCGCGTCGAGCCGATCCTGTACTGGGTCACGCTGGACGAAAAGGCCACCGTGCCCGGCCTCGGCCGCAAGCTCGCGCAGATCGAGTACGGGCTGCGCGGCGAGATCCCCGACGGCATGCTGGTGCGCGTGTCGTCGATCGAGCGCGACGACCGCGAGCGCGCCTTCGCGCTGCAGCGGCGCTTCATCGTCGCGCTGAGCGAATCCGTCGAGCCCGCCGTGCGGGCGCGCTACTTCGGCTCATGACGCCCTTCGCCGACGCCGCGTTCGCCAGGGGTCGCGACCGGGCCGCCACCGGCGGTGCGGCGCGGCCGCGACGATGAGGCTCGCGCAGCTCGCTGCGGCGCTGCCGCCGCGCCTGCTCGCCCCGCGCGGCCGTGCACCGCGCCCGCCGTTGCCGCCGCGCCTGCTGAGCGCGAGGCGGCGACCGCAGGCAGCGGCAGCGGTCGACGGCTGGCTGCCCACGCTCGGCTTCGCGCTGCTCGCCTGCAAGGCCCTGGTCGACGGCGGCTATGCGGTACCGGGCCTCGCCAGCGCGTACTTCGCGGCGCTGCTCGGCGTTTTCATGTTCGCGGCCTCGGAGCCGCAGGGGGCGCCGGCGCCGGGCCGCGCGCCCGACCGGCGCCACATCGCCTTCGTTCTCGCGCTCATCGCCTACGGCTGCCTGGAGGTGCTGAGCCTCTGGCGCACCAACCTCTGGGGCCTGGGCGATGCGCTGAAGCGGCTCAGCCCCTTCCTGCTGCTGCTGGTGCTGCCGCTGCAGCGGCGCGAAGGGCTGCGCCGCTGCCTGCTGGCCTATGCGCTGATCGCGATCGCGGTCAACCTGGCGACGCTGCCCTTCGGCTTCGCGTGGACGACCTGGGGCAGCGCGCGCACCTTCATCGGCATCTACTTCTTCAAGACCGACCTCGCCTTCGGCATGGTCAGCGCGCTGCTGATCCTGGTGCTGCTGATGCCGCAGCGCCGCCGGCTGCTGCTCGCCTGCGGCCTGGCGGTGGGCGCGATGGTCGTGCTGGCGAACGCGCGGCTCAACTACCTGACCTTCCTCGTCGTCGCGGTCTATGCGCTGATGGCGCGCGGCCTCGGCTGGCGCAGCCTGGTGCTCGGTGCCGCCTGCGTGCTGGGCTTCGTCGGCCTGACGCTCTGGGCCGCGCAGGCGGGCACCCAGCTCTCGGCCTACGACATCAGCGACCTCGGCCGCTTCACCCAGGGCCGCGTGCGCACCTGGGAGATGCTGCTGATCGAGCTCGGCGTCTACTACCGGCCGATCGACCAGCTGATCGGCAAGGGCCACGACCACGACCTGCTGGTCGCGCTGCTGCACAGCCCGCGCGCCGCCTTCGACTCGCACAACGAGGTGCTGAGCCAGCTCGTCAACCGGGGCTGGCTCGGGCTCGTCGCCTATGTCGCGACCTGGGGCCTGGCGCTGCGCTATGCGGTGGGCCGCTTTGCCATCGACGCGCCGCGCGGCCCCTTCCGCTGGGCGCTGGCGACCGCGGTCGCGCTGCTCGTGCTGCAGGGGCTGACCGGCGTGGTCAGCGAGTACTCGACCAAGACCTGGCCGTTCCTGTTCTGCGTGCTGGCGGCCGCCCTGCGCTTCAGCGGCGGCGAGCCGGCCGCCGCGGCGCGCACCGACGGAGGGGCGGGCCATGCGCCGGCCGGCGCGCGTGGCTGAGCGTGCGGCCCGGCGCGTCGCGGTGCGCGCCGGCGTCCGCCGTCGCCGGCTGGCGCTGGCGCTCGCCCTGGCGGCATCGGTCTGCGCGCCGGCCGCCGGGCAGGCGCATGTGCTGGGCGTGCATGTGCACGACCCCGCGGTGGCGGCCGGGTTGAAGGGGGGCTTCGGCGCCTACCGCCTCTGGGATACCGGCACCGCCTGGCGCCGCCTGGAACCGCAGCGTGGCACCTGGGACTTCACCCGCCTGGACGCCTTCGTCGAGCTGGGCGCGCGTCAAGGGCGCCCCTTGCTGCTGACGCTCGGCAGCACGCCCGAGTGGGCCTCGTCGCGGCCGGACGAGCCTTGCGCCTACGGCAAGGGCTGCGCCGCGCCGCCGGCGTCGCTGGACGACTGGCGGCGCTACGTCGACGTCGTCAGCCGGCGCTACCGCGGCCGCATCGAGTGCTACGAGCTGTGGAACGAGGTCCGCTTCCAGCAGGGCGAGGACCCGCGCGACCGCGGCGGGGCGGCGATGTTCTATTCGGGCCGCAACGTCGACCTGGTCGCGCTCGCGCGCGTCGCGGCCGAGGTCATCCGCGCCAACGACCCGCAGGCCTGCCTGCTGGCGCCGTCGTTCCACGTCTACGGCGACTGGATCCGCAACCTCGACCGCTTCCTCTCCGGCGGCGGGGCAGGCCTGGTCGACGGCATCAGCTTCCACTTCTATGCCGACCGGCCCGAGGGCAGCGTGGGCGCGCTGCGCGAGGTCGGCCGCACGCTGGCGCGCCACCGCATGCAGGACGCGCGGCTGTGGAACACCGAGTTCGGCTTCGAGTCCGCGGTGTTCGACGGGCCCGACGTCTCGCCCGACCAGGCGCTGCGCCGCCTGGCCGCGCTGATCGCGCGCAGCGCGATCCTCGGCGCGGCCGCCGGCGTCACGCGCAGCTACTGGTACGCCTACGACAACCGTCGCATGGGCTGGCCGCACCGCGACGGCGAGCCGGCGGCCGCCTTCGGTGCCGCGCTGCAGACGGTGTCGGACGCCCTGCGCGAGCACGACTTCTCCGCCTGCGCCGCGTGGCAGGGCCAGGTCTGGCGCTGCACGGTGCGTGCGGCGGACGGGCGCCGCGGCGTCGCGCTGTGGAGCGCGGCGCGCGACTTCTCGCCCGCCTGCGCGGAAGGCGCAGCGCCGGCGGGCGAGGCACGGCCGGTCGGCCTGCACGATCGATTCGAGGTCCGGGCAGGCCGGACATGCGTTGGGGCCGCGCCGATGCTGCTGCTGCAGGCCGCAGGGCGTGAGAGCGAAAGACCTGGGAGCAGGCCATGAGCAGTGGAAAGAATGGGGTGGCGCAGGCAGCGGCCGGCGGCCGGCGGGTGGTCCTGACCTACGGGACCTTCGACCTCTTCCACATCGGGCACCTGAGCATTCTGAAACGCCTGAAGGCGCTCGGCGACGAACTGGTCGTCGGCGTCTCGACCGACGAGTTCAACGCCGTCAAGGGCAAGAAGACGGTGGTGCGCTTCGAGGACCGGCTCGAGATCGTGCGCAACGTGCGCTGCGTCGACCGGGTGATCCCCGAATCGTCGTGGGAACAGAAGCTGGCCGACGTGCGCCGCTTCGGCGTCTCGACCTTCGGCATGGGCGACGACTGGAAGGGCCGCTTCGACTTCCTGCGCGAGCACTGCGAGGTGGTCTACCTGTCGCGCACCGCCGGCGTCTCGAGCACCGACATGAAGCGTCTGATCAACGTCCTCGACCAGTCGCACGTCTCCGAACTCAAGGTGGCGTTCGAGATGATCGGCTCGGTCGTCAACCGCTTCACATGAGCGCGGCCGCCGAGCCGGGCGGCCTGCGCCGGGTGGCCGGCAACGCCGGCGCGCTGTTCGCGCTGCAGGCGGCGAACGTCGCGCTGCCGCTGCTGCTCGTGCCCTACCTGACGCGGGTGCTGGGCCTGGAGGGCTACGGCAGCGTCGCCTTCGGCCTCGCGATCGTGCAGCTCGCCTTCGTCGTCACCGACTACGGCTTCGGCCTCTCGGCCACCTACCGCATCGCGCAGCGGCGCGACGACCCGGCCTTCCTCGACGCGCTGGTCTCGCGCGTGCTGGGCTGCAAGCTCGTGCTGGTGGCGGCGGTCGGGCTGCTGCTGGCGGTCGGGCTCGCGTTCGACGAGCGCCATGCCGCGCAGCACCCGTTCCTCGCGCTGCTGATGCTGTCGGTCGCCGGCCAGGCGCTCCAGCCGGTGTGGCTGTTCCAGGGCCTGGAGCGCATGGGCTGGATCACCGTCTACACGGTGCTCGGCAAGGCGCTCTACGTGCTGCTGGCGCTGCT
The DNA here is from genome assembly GCA_035911095.1 of Ideonella sp. Classification (GTDB taxonomy): domain Bacteria; phylum Pseudomonadota; class Gammaproteobacteria; order Burkholderiales; family Burkholderiaceae_C; genus JAMHWF01. Next base: position 7,937 of record JAMHWF010000022.1, read on the forward strand.
GTGGGTGCGCTCGCCGGCCGACCTGGCCTGGGTCGCGGTCGCGCACGGCGTGGCGCAGGGCGTGGCCGCGGCGGTGGGGCTGCGTCTCGCGTACCGGCTGGGGCGGCGCTGCCACTGGCCGGGCCGGGCTGCGATCGGTGCCGAGTTCCGGCATTCGGCGAGCTTCTTCTGGTCGCGTGCCGCGGTCTCGACCTATTCGGCGGGCGGCGCGTTCTTCCTCGGCCTGGTGTCGTCGCCCGTGCAGGTCGGGCTCTACGCGGCGGCCGAGCAGGTCTACAAGGCGGCCCAGGGCGCGGTGCAGCCGCTGTCGCAGGCCCTCTATCCGCACCTGGCGCGGCGGCGCGACGACCGGCTGTTCGCCGGCCTGCTGGCGGCGGCGGTGGCCGGCGCGCTGCTCGCGCTCGGCCTCGCGCTGGCGTTCGGCGAGGCGCTGCTCACGGCGCTCTTCGGCGCTGCCTTCGCGCCCGCGGCGCCGACGCTGGTCGTCTTCGCCGGCGTGTTCTGCCTTTCGACCCCGGCGCTGCTGCTCGGCTATCCCTACCTCGGCGCGCTCGGCCGCATCGACCTGGCCAACCGCAGCGTGTTCATCGCCGGCGCGCTGCAGCTGGGGCTGCTGGGGGCCTGCTGGGGCTTCGGCTGGACGACGGCGGTGGACGTCGCGCTCGCGATCCTCGCCGCAGAAGCCGTGGTGCTGGCCTGCCGCGGCGGCTGGGCCTGGCGCCTGCGCCGCGCGGGGCGCGCCCCGGGGGCCGCCGGGGCGATCGATCTGACACAGAAGGAGAAATGCCATGCCCGTTGACCTGAAGCGCCTCGCGTTCGCCGTCCTGGCCCGCGGCTACGAGCTGATCGAGCGCGTGGTGCCGACCTCGGACGCGCTGTGCTTCACCAGCTTTCCCGACGTCGAGGACAACGCGCTCGCGGTCTTCGCCGCCGCCCGCGCCGACCAGCGCCTGCGCGGGCGGCGCCTGGTCTGGCTGGTGCGCGACGTGGCCGCGGCGCGCGCGCGCCTCGCCGCGCGCTTCGGCCCCCAGGAGGCGGTGGCCTGCCCGGTGGTGAGGAAGAACAGCCTCGCCGGCCTCTGGCAGTTCCTGCGCTCGGGGCGCGTCTTCTTCACCCACGGGCACTACCGCTTCGTGCGCTCGTCGCGCAGCGGGCGCAAGCTGATCAACCTCTGGCACGGCATGCCGTTCAAGGCGATCGGCCTGCTCGACGAGACCGGCAGCGACACGCTGCAGGCCGCCGACGCGGCGATCGCCACCTCGGGCTTCTTCCAGCCGCTGATGGCCAGCGCCTTCGGCCTGCCGGTGGAGAACGTCGCCGTCACCGGCCTGCCGCGCTGCGACCGCCTGTTCGCGCCCTCCGAGGCGGCGCGCGCCGTCCGCCAGCGCATGCTGGGCGACGACCGGCGCCTGCTGTTCTGGATGCCGACCTACCGCATCTCGGTGGTCGGGGACCTGCGGCAGGACTGCGCCTCGAGCCGCGAGGCCTGCCTTGCCCAGTTCGTGCACGACCTGCAGGTGCTGTCGCGCCTGGCGGGCGAGAAGCGGCTGCGGGTGGTGGTGAAGATCCACCCGATGGACTTCGTCAACGCCGAGCCCCTGCCCGAGCTGCCTCGCCTCGCACTGCTGCGCGCCGGCGAGGGCGTGCTGCGCGAGCTCGACGTCTACGACCTGCTGTCGGTGGCCGACGGCCTGATCACCGATGTGTCCTCGGTGTGCTTCGACTTCATGGTCACGCGCAAGCCGGTGCTGATCACCAAGCACCTGGTGTCCGACTACACGCGCAAGCTGGTGTTCGACAAGGAACGGCTGTTCGACGCGGTCTACACCTGCGCCTCGATGGACGGGGCGGGCGAGTTCCTCGACGCGGTGGGCGACGAGCGCCGCCTGCCCGAGGCGCCGCTCGCGCCGTTCTGCCAGCACGTCGACGACCGCGCCAGCGCGCGCGTGCTGGACCGTTTCGTGCTCGTCGGGGCCTGAGGGCCGGCGCTGCGGCCTTCGCATAATGTGGCCAGTCCGGCCGGATGGGTCCGGCGGACGCCTCGCAGGAGTGTCCGCCCCGTGACCACCGCCCAGCTGTCGATCCACTTCTTCCTGCAGATGGCGCTGATCGTCACGGCCTGCCAGCTCGTCGGCCGGCTGGCCCAGCGCCTGGGCCAGCCGCAGGTGGTGGGCGAGATGATCGCCGGCGTGGCGCTCGGGCCGTCGATCTTCGGCCTGCTCGCGCCCGAGCTGCAGCAGGCGGTGTTCCCGAAGGCGACGATGGGCGTGCTCTATGTCGGCGCGCAGCTCGGCGTGGGGCTCTACATGTTCATCGTCGGCACCGAGTTCCGGGCCGACCTGTTCAAGAGCCGGGCGAAGAGCGGGATGGCCGTCTCGCTGGCCGGGGTGCTGGTGCCCTTCGTGCTGGCGTTCTCGCTCGCGCCCTGGCTGCACACGGTGCCGGGCCTGTTCTCCGAGAAGGCCAAGCTGTTCGAGGCCTCGCTCTTCCTCGGTGCGGCGATCGCGATCACGGCCTTCCCGATGCTCGCGCGCATCATCCACGAGCGCGGGCTCGCCGGCTCCTCGCTCGGCACGCTGGCGCTGACCGCCGGCGCCTTCGACGACGCGGCGGCCTGGTGCATCCTGGCCATCGTGCTGGCGAGCTTCGGCGGCGGCTCCTGGGGCAGCGCCTATGCGGCGATCGGGGGCGGTGTCGCCTTCGCGCTTTTCATGATCTTCATCGGCTCGAAGCTGCTGCGCCGGCTCGGCAGCGGCCTGCGCGCCGACCTGCCACTGCCGACGACGACGCTGGCCGCGACGCTGGTGCTGTTCTGCCTCTGCGCGTTCGCGATGGACGCGATCGGCATCCACGCGGTGTTCGGCGGCTTCATCCTCGGCGCGGTGCTGCCGCGCGGCGCGCTGACCGAGCGCCTGCGCGCCCAGCTGCAGCCCTTCGTCGTCGTCTTCCTGCTGCCGATGTTCTTCACCTACTCGGGGCTGAACACGCGCCTGGGCCTGCTGCTGGACCCGTCGATCCTCGTCGCCGGGCTGGCGATCCTGGCGGCCTCGTTCGGCGGCAAGGCGATCGCCTGCTGGGCGGCCGCGCGGGCCGCCGGCGAGAGCAACCGGGACGCGATGGCGATCGGCTCGCTGATGAACGCGCGCGGCCTGATGGAGCTGATCATCATCAACATCGGCCTGGCCGCCGGCGTCATCCTGCCGGGCCTGTTCTCGGTGCTGGTGGTGATGGCGATCGTGACGACGCTGCTCGCGACGCCGTTCTTCAACTTCGCGGTGCGGGGCCGCCCGCTGGAGTCGCTGGAAGCCCGAGCAGCGCGAGCGTGAGCGGGTCGGGCTCGGCGCCGCAGTAGCGCGCGAGCACGGCCGCGAAGCACGGGGTCTGCGGGGCGGCCTGCGCGAAGAGCGTCATCGACGAGCGCAGCTTCAGGTCGTCGGGCGAGCCGAAGACCGCGTGGGCGTCGCGGCCGGGCAGCGCCAGCAGCAGCGCGCAGCATTCGCGCAGGCGGGAGCCGAGCACCGGGTGCGCCTCGTAGGCGCCTGCGGCCTCGAGCGAGGCGAGGCCGTAGTGCTGCGCGGTCGCACTGCGCCCGAGCCCGACATGCTGCGGAAAGACGAACCACATCCAGTGGCTGCGCTTGCGTCCCGCGCGCAGCTCGTCGACGACCGTCGCGTACACCGGCGCCTGGGCGTCCAGGAAGCGTGACAGTGCGTGCGGATCGGGCGGGGCGGGCTGGACGGGCATTCGGCAGCGGTGGCAGGGGCGCCGGGCCGGCGCTGGCGGCGATGGTACGCAGCCCCGCGTCGCCTGCGACACTGTGCCGATGGACATCGACTTCGAGACCCTCGGCGCCTACGAGCGCTACAAGCTGATGGCCAGCCTGATCGTGCCGCGGCCGATCGCGCTGGTGACGACGCTCGGCGCCGACGGCACCGTCAACGCGGCGCCGTTCAGCATGTTCAACATGGTCGGCGAGGACCCGCCGCTGGTCTTCGTCAGCATCAACCGGCTGAAAGACGGGCGGCTGAAGGACACCGCCGCCCACATCCTGCGCACGGGCGAGTTCGTCGTGCACCTGACCGACGAGGCGATGGTCGCGCAGATGCACGCCTGCGGCGAGGCGTTGCCGAGCGATGCGAGCGAGCTCGCCCACGCCGGCCTGACGCCGCGGCCCGCGCGGCGGGTCGCGCCGCCGCGCATCGCCGAGGCGCCGGTCGCCTTCGAATGCGTGCTGCACGAGACGATGGAGACCGAGAGCCGCTACGTCTTCTTCGGCCGCATCGTCTGGCTCACCGTGCGCGACGGCCTGGTCGACGACCAGGCCTGGCGCGTGCGCCTGCAGGACTACCACCCGGTCGGCCGCTTCGGCGCGAGCTTCTACCTGAAGTCCGGCGAGCGCTTCGCGGTCGGGCCGGCGGTGGTCACGCCGCCGTCGCCCGAGAGCCCGGACGCGCCCGCCGGTGCGCCGGTGGCGCCGCCACTCGATGGGCGCGCGCAGCATGCGACGGCGATCGACGAGATCTGACGGTCGCCGGCGACCGAGGAGCGGACGATGACACGGCGAATCACCGACGAAGCCGCGATGCAGCTCGCGATCGACGCCTCGCGCGAGGCGCTCGAGGCCGGCGACATGCCTTTCGGCGCGACCCTGGTCTCGGCCGCGGGCGAACGGCTCTGGGTGGCCCGCAACCGCCAGGTGACGGGCGCCGACTGCACCGCCCATGCCGAGCTGGTGCTGGTGCGCGAGGCCGCCGCGCAACTGGGCCCCGCCTCGATGCAGGGCGCCACCGTCTTCGCCAGCGGTGAGCCCTGCGCGATGTGCGCCGGCGCGATGTTCTGGGCCGGCATCGCGCGTGTGGTCTACGGCGCCTCGCAGCCCGAGATCGGGGCCGTGCTCGGTGGCGCGACGCTGCCGATCCGCACCGCCGAGACGCTGCAGGGCGCGGTGCCGGCCGTCCGGGTCGAAGGGCCGCTGCTCGGGGACGCGGCGGTCGCGGTGCTGCGCGCGAAGGCGGGCTGAGCGGATCGCGCGGGCGTGGGCCCACCTGGCGGCCGGCGGCCTTGCCGGTCCGCGGCTACCTCTCCACGCCGTTCGGCGAGGACGTCGAGGCGCTCCGGCGGACCGGCCGACCCTAGCGCTGCCCGAACAACTCGCGCAGGGTCCGGGCGAACGCGGTGTTGTCGCGGTAGCCGCGGAAGCGCTCGGCGCCCGGCCCGGTCGCGCCGACGACGACCGGCTCGGTGGTGTGGCCCGAGGTCCCCCAGTAGATGCCGGTCTGGCGCGCCACCATGCGCCCGAGCGCGTTCTGCAGGACGTAGCTGTGGTTGCGCTCGAGCAGCCGGCCGTTGGCGATCGTCTCGCGCAGGTCCTCGTCGAGGCGGAAGCCGGGGAAGCGCGTCGTGATCAGCGTGTCGAGCTCGGCCGCGCTCGGCGTCTTGCCGACGGTCTCGAGCGCCTTCTCGAGCGAGATCGTGATGCCCGACAGCAGCTTCAGGTGCTCGTTGGCGGCATAGAAGCGGTTGCGCGGGGTCAGGTCGCTCAGGTCGCGCTGGGCGTAGGTGACGCTCAGCCCGCCGGTCTCGTGGTCGCCCGTGACGACGACCAGGGTGTCCGGGTGACGCTTCTGGAAGTCGAGCGCGGCCTGCACGCCGGCGTCGAAGGCCCAGAGGTCGCGCATCAGCGCGGCGGCGTCGTTGCGATGGCCGGCGGTGTCGGTGTTCTCGTTCTCGGCGAAGAGGAAGAAGCCCTGCGGGCTGTTCTCGAGCGCCTTCAGCGCCGCGGCCACCATCTCGGCGTACGAGGGCTGCGCCGTCGCGGCGCGGTCGATCTCGAAGGCCATCGCCTCTTCGGCGAACAGGCCGAGCAGGCGTGGGACGCCCGCCGCGCGCAGGCCGGCCGCATCGCGCGTCACCGCGTAGCCCTTGGCGGTGAAGGCGGCCAGCAGGTCGCGCTTGTCCTTGCGCAGGCTGCCTGCGGTGCCCTCGGGCAGGAACTGCCCGCTGCCGCCGCCGAGGAGCACGTCGGGCTCGAGCGCGAGGTACTGGTCGACGATGTCGCCGTGGTTCGCGCGGTTGCGCGTGTGCACCGAGAACGCGGCCGGCGAGGCGTCGTAAACCTCGGCTGTGGTCAGCAGGCCGATCCGCTTGCCCGCGGCCTTCGCGGTCTCTGCCGCGGTGCGCTCGGGCTTGCCGTCGGGGCCGACGCCCACCGCGCCGATCGTCGTCTTGACGCCGGTCGACATCGCCGTAGCGGTGGCCGCGGAATCGGTCGCGAAGGCTTCGGAAGGGTGCGTGGTCAGGAAGCCGATCGTGCCCTGGCCGAGCACGGTGTCGGTGGTCGCGAAGCCCGCGTTGCGCAACACGCGGCTCGCGTAGCGGCCGAACTCGAGCTGGGTGGCGGCGACGCCGTCGGCGTAGAGGACGATGACGTTCTTCGGCCCCTGCGCGGCGCCCGGCGCCGTCGCGCAGGACGCGAGCAGCAGCAGGGCCGCGCCGATGAAAAGCCATGGCAGGAAGGCGGGACGGATGCGCATGTTCGGTCTCCTCGTCATGTGGAGCGGCACCGGCCCGGGTGACCCACGACGATGCCGTGCGGACCGCTTCTCGCGGCCGGCCGCGCCTTGTCGTTCATGCAGGAGCGGGCGGGAATTCTGCCGCAGGCGCCCCCGCACCGGAACAAGCCGAATTGCGGCCGCGGAACCGATCTGTTCCGGCTTTCAGGCCCGCTGCCGCTGCGCAGAATCGACCGTCAGCCCCTTTGCCCAGAACGCCCGTGCCCTCGCCGCGCCCCGCGCCACCGCTGCGTGTCCTGCTGACCGTCTTCTTCGGCGTGCTCTGCGTCGCGATGACCGTGAGCCTGTCGTTCGGCCTGATGTCGTTCGTGCAGAAGCGCCTGGCCGACGAACAGCACGAGTCGCTTGCGACGCTCGCCAAGAGCACCAGCACGATGTTCGCCGAAGGGCTGTACGAGCGGCTGCGCGAGATCCGCCTGCTGGCCGAGAGCCCGGAACTGGGCCGGACCCTGACCGACCCGGCGCAGTGGCGCCCGGTCCTCGCGCGCATGCAGGCGACACGGCCGCAGTTCGCGTGGATCGGCATGACCGACGCGCGCGGCACCGTGCGCGTCGCCACCCAGGGCCTGCTGGAAGGGCAGGATGCGTCCTCCCGCCCCTGGTTCGCCGCGGCCCGCAACGGCCCGTACACCGGACAGCTGCATCCGGCCAAGCTGCTTGCCGACAAGCTGCCGCGCGACGTGGACGGCGGGCCGATCCGCCTGATCGATTTCGCAGCGCCGGTGCGGGACGCGCGCGGCCGGTTCTACGGCGTCGTGATCGCCGTCGGCTCCTGGGATTGGGCGCGCGAGCTGATCGTCACGCTGCGCGGCCAGCGCAACCGCGACCGCGGCGTGCTCGTCTACGTGCTCGACGCGCAGGGACAGGTGATCCACCGGCCGCAGGGCCCGGAAGGCGCCGGCGACCCCCCGTGGCAGGACGGCGGCGTGCCGGCAGAGCGCCTGTCGCGCTGGAGCGACGGCCACGACTACGTGACGGCCAGTGCCCGCGTCGAGGCGCGTGACGAGGCCAGCCATCTCGGCTGGACGGTGGTTGTGCGCCAACCGGTCAAGGAGGCGATGCTGGCCGCCAACAGCGCGGCAAAGGCCGCCCTGGCGATCGGCCTGGCGTTCAGTCTGGTGGGGCTGGGCGCGGCCTGGTGGCTGGCCGGCCGCGTCAGCGCGCCGCTCGCCGCGGTGACGCGCGCGGCCTCGTGCATCCGCGACGGCGACCTGGGGGTCACCATCCCCGAGGACGCCCACAGCCGCGAGACGCAGCAGCTCGGCGAGAGCCTGCGCGCGATGACCGAGGCGCTGATCCGGCAGAAGGCCGAGGTCGAGGAGGCGAACCGCAGCCTCGAACGCCGCGTCGCCGAGCGCACCGCCGAGCTGGAGCGGGCGTCGACCGAACTCGAGCGGCTCGCACGCCACGACAGCCTCACCGGCCTGCTCAACCGCCGCGCCGGCGACGAGCGGCTGCAGCACGACATCGCGCTCTTCCGCCGCCACGGCACCGTCTTCGGGCTGCTGCTGGTCGACGTCGACCACTTCAAGCAGGTCAACGACCGCCATGGCCACGCTGTCGGCGACAGCGTGCTGGTCGAGGTGGCGCGCCGGCTCGCCGTCTGCTGCCGTGGGACCGACCTGGTCTGCCGCTGGGGCGGCGAGGAGTTCCTCGTGATCGTCGCCCAGACCGGGCTCGACGGTGCGCTGATGGCCGCCGAGAAGATCCGCGAGGAGATCGCCGCGCGGCCGATCGGCCCGCTCGAGCGGGTGACCGTCAGCATCGGCGTCGCCCGGCCCGGCCGCGGCACGGGCGAAGCGCTGGCCCTGGTGAAGGCCGCCGACGAGGCGCTCTATGTCGCCAAGGGCAGCGGGCGCAACCGCGTCCACTGCGGCCAGGGCCTGGACCTGCGCGTCGTGCCTGGCCCGACCGAACCGGCCGCCTTCGCGGGCTGAGGGGCGCGGCGCGCAACCCGCGGGGCGCGCTGTGGTCCGGCCCAGGCCCGGTCAGAAGGGCCGGGAAAGAGGGCCCTGCCAGGTCCTGGTCAGGGTCCGCTGCGCCACCAGTCGCCCGACGACAGCGAACGCTGCAGGTGGGCGATGAAGTGGTTGACCTTTGCCGGCACCAGCTTCGGCGAGGGGAAGACCGCGTGCATCTCCTGCGACGGCAGGGTCCAGCCGCCGAGCACCGCGCGCACCCGGCCTTCGTGCAGCGCGACGTTGGCCACATACCAGGGCAGGGCGGCGAAGCCCAGGCCGGCGATCGTCGCCGCCAGCAGGGCCGAAAGGTTGTTCGAGCGCAGCGGCCCGCGCACCGGCACCGAGTGCAGGCGCCCGTCGGGCGCGGTGAGCGGCCAGCGGTCGTCGCCCTGCACGCTGCTGTAGACGAGGCAGGGGAGCGACTCGAGCTCGTCCGCCGAAGCCGGCGTGCCGTGGGCGTCCAGGCAGGCCGGGGAGGCGACGATCAGCCACGGGTTGCTGCCCAGGTAGCGCGCGCCGAGGCCGGAGTCGGCCAGCGGGCCCAGGCGCACCGCCAGGTCGATGCCCTGCTCGACCAGGTTCACGTAGCGGTCGTCGACGCTCAGGTCGACCGTCAACTGCGGATGCCCCTGCATGTAGCGCACGACCAGCGGCACCAGCACCCGCCGCCCGAAGGCAACCGAGGCGCTGATGCGCAGCTGGCCCGCCACCTCGCTCTGGCGCAGCGCGGCCAGGTTCTCGATCTCCTCGAAGTCCTGCGTCAGGCGCTTGCAGCGCTCGTAGTAGAGCGCGCCGACCTCGGTGACGACCGCGCCGCGGGTCGAGCGGTACAGCAGGCGCGCGCCGAGCCGTTTCTCGATCGCGGCGACGGCCTTGGTCACGGTCGGCTGGGCGATGCCGAGTTCGGCCGCGGCCTTGCTGAAGCTGCCGGTCTCGACGACGCGAACGAAGAGCTGGAGGCCGGTCATGCGGTCCATGGCGGTCGGGATGCTAGCGTTTCATGCCACCGTGGAATAGCGGATATCCCCGTGGTGCCCTTCCCGCGCGCCGGCTGCGTGCCCATCATCGATGCCATCGACCTTGAGACCGAGGAGACAAAGATGGCGAAGATGAAGGCGGTGAAGGCCGCGGTGCTCGTGATGGAACGCGAGGGCATCACCCAGGCGTTCGGCGTGCCCGGCGCGGCGATCAACCCGCTGTACTCGGTGCTGCGCGAGCGCCAGTCGATCTCGCACGTGCTGGCGCGCCACGTCGAGGCCGCCTCGCACATGGCCGAGGGCTACACCCGCGCCAAGGCCGGCAACATCGGCGTGTGCATCGGCACCAGCGGCCCGGCCGGCACCGACATGATCACCGGCCTCTACTCGGCGATCGCCGACAGCATCCCGATCCTCTGCATCACCGGCCAGGCGCCGCGCGCGCGGCTCTACAAGGAAGACTTCCAGGCGGTCGACATCGAGTCGATCGCCAAGCCGGTCACCAAGATGGCGATCACGGTGCGCGAGCCGGCCCAGGTGCCGCGCGCCTTCCAGCAGGCCTTCCACCTGATGCGCTCTGGGCGCCCGGGTCCGGTGCTGATCGACCTGCCGTTCGACGTGCAGATGGCCGAGATCGAGTTCGACATCGACACCTACGAGCCGCTGCCGGTCTACAAGCCCGCGGCGACGAAGCGCCAGGTCGAGAAGGCGGTCGACATGCTGATGTCGGCCGACAAGCCGGTGATCGTCGCCGGCGGCGGCATCATCAATGCCGACGCCTCGAAGCTGCTGGTCGAGTTCGCGGAGCTGACCGGCGTGCCGGTGATCCCGACCCTGATGGGCTGGGGCACGATCCCCGACGACCACCCGCTGATGGCCGGCATGTGCGGCCTGCAGACGAGCCACCGCTACGGCAACGCGACGATGCTCGCCAGCGACTTCGTGCTCGGCATCGGCAACCGCTGGGCCAACCGCCACACCGGCTCGGTCGAGACCTACACCAAGGGCCGCCGCTTCGTCCACGTCGACATCGAGCCGACGCAGATCGGGCGCGTCTTCACGCCCGACTACGGCATCGTCTCCGACGCCGGGGCGGCGCTCGAGCTCTTCGTCGAGGTGGCGCGCGAACGCAAGGCCGCCGGCGCGCTGAAGGACTACGGCGAGTGGGCCGACCGCTGCGCCGAGCGCAAGAAGCTGATGCACCGCAAGTCGCACTACACCGAGACGCCGATCAAGCCGATGCGCGTCTACGAGGAGATGAACGCGGCCTTCCCGCGCGACACGGTCTACGTCTCGACGATCGGCCTGTCGCAGATCGCCGGCGCGCAGTTCCTGCACGTCTACGGGCCGCGCCAGTGGATCAACTGCGGCCAGGCCGGGCCGCTCGGCTGGACGATTCCGGCCGCGCTCGGCGTCGTCGCCGCCGACCCGAGCCGCACCGTCGTCGGCCTCTCGGGTGACTACGACTTCCAGTTCCTGATCGAGGAGCTCGCGGTCGGCGCGCAGTTCGGCCTGCCCTATGTGCAGGTGCTGGTCAACAACAGCTACCTCGGGCTGATCCGCCAGTCGCAGCGCGGCTTCGAAATGGACTACTGCGTGCAGCTCGCGTTCGACAACCAGAACGTCGAGGACCCGGCACTCAAGGGCTACGGCGTCGACCACCAGGCGGTCGTCGAGGGCCTGGGCTGCAAGGCGCTGCGCGTGACCGACCCGGAGAAGATCCGCGGCGCGCTCGGCGAGGCGGTGCAGCTCGCGCAGAAGCACCGGGTGCCGGTGGTGGTCGAGGTGATTCTCGAGAAGGTGACCAACGTGGCCATGGGGGTCGAGATCGATAACATCAACGAGTTCGAAGCGATCGACTGCCGCCACCCCGAAGGCCGCAAGGGGCTGGAACTGGCCGGCCTGCTGGACTGAACCGCGCGCCGCGCCGACCGCAAGAAAGCACAAGGAGCAGAGATGCCACGATTCGCCGCCAATTTGACGATGCTCTACACCGAGGTGCCGTTCCTCGATCGCTTCGAGCGCGCGGCACGCTCAGGCTTCGAAGCCGTCGAGTTCCTGTTCCCCTATGCCTGGGAACCCGAGGTCGTGAAGGAGAAGCTCGACAGCCACAAGCTGAAGCTGGTGCTGCACAACCTGCCCGCCGGCGACTGGGACGCCGGCGACCGCGGCGTCGCCTGCGACCCGGCGCGCACCGGTGAATTCCGCGAGGGTGTCGAGCGCGCGTTGCGCTACGCCAAGGTGCTCGGCGTGCCGCAGCTCAACTGCCTGCTCGGCAAGCGGCCGGCCGGCGTTGCCGAAGACGTGCTGCGCCGCACCGTGGTCGACAACCTGCGCCATGCGGCCAAGGCGCTCGACGCGGCCGGCCTGCGCCTGCTGATCGAGCCGATCAACCCCTACGACATTCCCGGCTTCTACCTGAACCGGACCGACCAGGCGCTGTCGATCCTCGACGAGGTGGGCGCCGGCAACGCCTTCGTCCAGTACGACATCTACCACGCCCAGCGCACCGAGGGCGAGCTGGCCGCCACGCTGCAACGCCACCTGGCGCGCATCGGGCACGTGCAGCTCGCCGACAACCCGGGGCGCAACGAGCCCGGCACCGGCGAGATCAACTACCCCTTCCTCTTCGCCCACCTCGATCGCATCGGCTACAACGGGTGGGTCGGCTGCGAGTACAAGCCGGCCGGCGAGACGGAGGCGGGGTTGGGGTGGCGGCAGCAGCTGGCACGGTAGACGGCCTGCACGGCTGCATGGACGCGCGCGAGACCGCCCCCTCTGCCGAGCGCAACAAGCAGCCGATTCTCGACGTGCTCGCGCGCGTGTTGCCGCCGCGCGGCCTCGTGCTCGAGATCGGCAGCGGCACCGGGCAGCACGTGGCGCACTTCGCCCAGGCGCTGCCCGACCTCACTTTCCAGCCCAGCGAGAGGGACGTGGCGCGCCATGCCTCCATCGAGGCGTGGGTGGCGGCGGGCAGCCTGTCGAACGTCAAGCCGCCCCTCGCCTTCGACGTCACGAAGCGCCCCTGGCCCGTGCCCGCGGCCGACGCGGTCGTGTGCATCAACGTGATCCACATCTCGCCGTGGGCGGCCACGCTCGCGTTGATGGCCGGCGCCGGCAGCATCCTGCCCGCCGGGGGCGTGCTCGTGACCTATGGCCCGTACAAGCGCGGCGGCGTGCATACCTCGCAAAGCAACGAGGCGTTCGACGTGAGCCTGCGCGCCAGGAACCCGCTCTGGGGCGTGCGCGACCTCGGCGAGGTGGCGGAGGTCGCGCGCAATGAAGGCCTGGCGCTCGAGGAGGCTGTGCCGATGCCGGCGAACAACTACACGCTGGTGTGGCGGAAGCAGGGCGGCGCACTTCCCGGTGCATAAGCCGCGAACGACAGGCCTCTTGAGCATCGGTGAGCCGACTCGGATTTCATGGAGGGTCGCTGGTTTCAGTTCGAAGTTCATGCGGAACATCGGTACAGCTCTCCATCCAGTCGGACGCGCGCCGAAGGATGTCACGCCAGCGCGGTATCCAGCAGCATCATCACCACAAAGCCAAGCATCAAACCAGTCGTTGCCCAGCGTTCGTGGCCTTGGCGATGGGACTCCGGAATGATCTCGTGGCTGATGACGAACAGCATCGCCCCGGCCGCCGCGGCCAGGCCCCAGGGCAGCAGGCTCGCTGAGATCCCCATCATCACGGCACCGAACACTGCCGCGAGCGGCTCCAGCAGGCCGGAAGCCACGCCGAGCCCCACGGCAAACGGCTTGCCATACCCGACGCTGCGCAACGCGAGCGCCACCACCATGCCCTCCGGCACGTCCTGGATGGAGATGCCGGCCGCGAGCGCCTGCGCTCCGACCGGATCACTGCCAGCAAAGGCAACACCGATGGCCAGTCCCTCAGGCAGATTGTGTAGCGCGATGGCGAGGACGAAGAGCCATGCTCGCCGAAGCGTGCGTGCGCTTGGCCCCTCGATCCCCTTGACGAAATGCTCGTGCGGCACGAGCCGGTCCATCAGCATCAGCGCGAAGGCTCCGGCAAGCAGGCCGGCCGAAACGATGCCTCCAGCGCCCCAAGCGCTGGCGCCTTGTGCCTTCGCAGCCGCCAGCCCCGGAATGATCAGCGAGAAAGAGCAGGCTGCGAGCATGACCCCCGCCCCGAAGCCGAGCATGCTGTCGTAGGCCCTGTGCGAGAAGCGCTGCGACAGCAAGACGGGTAGGGTGCCGAGCGCCGTGGCAAGGGCCGCCATCGAGCCTCCCAGCAGCGCGCCAACCACCCGTTGGTCGGTCAGGATCTCGCGATCCAGGGCCGCGGCAAAGGCGGCCAGGACGCCGCCTCCGAAGATCAGCAGTCCGAGCAGCCGACGCCGCGGCGCTGGCCGAACGGTGCGTCCAGAGAGACCGGCGTGTGCCGTGGACGGAGGAGGCAAAGCATGCATAGGATCCCCTTGCCGTTGGGAACTTGGAGCGGCGGCGAGGTGCGCCCTCGCCGCCGTGTGGGTGGGGAGCGAGAGGGGTTGACCTCAGCCGGTCGAACCGCTCATCGTCAGCGCTCCGTTGACGCCGCGAGGGAAAAAGCCGCCTTGGCCCGTCTCCTCTGGTGTCAGGTAGACGATGTTGAGCACCGCGCCCGGGCTGCGGCTGAATGCGATCCCGTCGGCATCCAGGGGGACGATGTTGGACATGTCTGCCGTTCCCACGATGCCTTGGTCGACATCCGACCCGCCATCCAGGCTGTCGCGAGCATCGGAGATGGCGCCAGCGGCAACACGCAGCGCTGGCGTCTCGACACCTTTGACGTAGAGCACCGTCCGAACCAGGCCCGCGTGATAGGCCTCGGCGGCCAGAATGCCAGCCGCCGCTTCAAGGAATGTCTTGTTGCGGATCAACGGTGACGCGCCCTTGTAGGCGGTCACCCCGACGTCCTCGAAGATGAACGCGCCAAGCAGGAAGTTCTCATCGCTCGAGTAGGGATCGAAGGCCTGACCGGCGCCGACAAGCCCGGCGGCTCTCGCGGCCGAAGAGAAGGCACCGTTCGGGTCGGTTCCGATGTCGATCGCTGGCTGCGCCACTGCGGCCGTGCCGAGCGCGGTGCGCAGGAAGCGCACATGGTCCATCTCGTCCTTGGCGATCTCCCGCGCGTACTGGGCCACCAGCGGATCGTTGAATGGGACCGCGCGCCCTCCCGTCACCGCGCCCTGCGTGCCGCTCCCGGTCAGCATGCCCGCCGGCAGACCACGCCCGAAGGTAGCGTACTGATAGAACTGAGCCTCGAGGTACTCCAGGTTGAGTGCGAAGTTGAGGATCTCCGGGTCGGTCGGGTCGGCGGCATTGGCGTCGCTGCCACTTCCTCCGCAGGCCCCGATGAAGCTGCCGGCCACGAGGCCCGCCGTGATGCCGCCGGTCTTGCGGAAGAACTGACGCCGCTGCGCCAACTTGTCGGCACGCTGCTGCAGCACATTGAGCATGAGGGGAGAGGCGGACATGGGTACTCCTTCGGTCCCGCGTGACAGGGCCAGGCGGGTTACGGTGGCGAGGAAGAGCGGAGCGCAGCATCGGGGCCTTGCACCGCACGAGATGGGCCAACAGAGCGGTTGACCCATGGCGTGTTTACGCAGGACCTCACCCGACCGGACGCTCGGTGCTTTCCCTGTCGGTGGGCGATGACAAAAGAGGGGCAGGATCGCGATGCCCACCGCTGCGCGGGTGACTGGGCTTCCCCCGGTATCCCGGGCACACTGCTGTCACATGTTGGACCCGGCGCGAGCGATGACACTCTGGACGGCCCGCAATCGGCAGCTTGCGGATCTTTTGGCGCGTGTGGCGCTCCGAGATCAACGGGCTTTTGCCGAGCTCTATCGGCTTTCGTCTGCGCATCTCTTTGGCGTCATCTTGCGTATTCATCGGGACCGCAACCTCGCGGAGGAAGTCCTGCAAGAGACGTACATCAAGATATGGCACAAGGTCGAATCGTTCGATTCGGCCCAAGGTGTGCCGCTGACTTGGCTGACGAGCGTTGCGCGCAACTTGGCGATCGACCGCTGGCGACGCGAGCAATCGCAGCCGCTGCACCGCCCGACGGTGGTGGAGTTCAATGATCGCGACGAGCCCGTTGAGAGCTTGTTGGAGGATCCGGGCGAAGGGCCATTGGCCTTGCTCGGGCGCGCGGTCGAGGCACGTGCCCTCCAGCACTGCGTGGAGGGGTTGAGTCCGCCGCAACGGCAGAGCGTCGCGCTGGCCTTCTACGACGGGCTGAGCCATAGCGAGGTCGCGGAGCAATTGGGCCAACCGCTGGGTACCGTCAAGAGTTGGATCAGGCGTGCCATGCAGGCACTCAAGGCGTGTCTTGAGCGTGCGGTAGACCGCGACGCCACGGCAGGTTAGGGCAGCATGGACTACGGTCGCTCTGAGCTTGCTGACAGACTGGCCGCAGAGTACGTTGCGGGGACATTGAGAGGCCCGGCGCGACGCCGATTCGAAGCGCTGCTTCCGGCGCATCCCGGATTGAGGGCAGCAGTCTCGCGATGGCAGGCGCGTTTGATGCCGATGACGGCAGTGATCGCCCCCATCGCGCCGCCGGAGCGCGTTTGGCAGGGAATCCAGCGACGTATCGGTCTGGATGTCGCATCGACTCGCCCGCGTCAGGTGCTGCGTTGGTGGCAGCGGCTCAACCTGTGGAGAGCCGTGTCAGCGGTGGCGTGCACTGCCGCGCTGGTCCTCGCTGCGGTAGTGCTTGCCCCGCCCGACACGCGACCGCCGGTGATCGTGATGCTGCAATCCACGTCGGGCCCGCAGCAAGGACAGAGCGGATTCGTAGCCGCTTTCAGTGCGGATGGTCGAGGTCTTGTCACGAGGCCCGTCGTGGCCGTGTCGTTGCCGGTAGACCGCGCGTTGGAATTGTGGGCGGTGCCGCCAGAGGGAGCCGGTGCGCCCACATCGCTGGGACTGATCGCGCGCGATGCGCCGTCTGTGGTCTTGGGGCGCCGCCTGCCACACGGCACCGCGGTATTGGCCGTGAGCGAGGAGCCAGCTGGGGGATCGCCGACCGGCGCTCCTACTGGGCGGGTGCTGTGGGTTGGCCGGCTTTAAGTCATCAGTTCGCTTGACACGTTCAGCATCGGGTGCGCGCGGAGGGCCATCCTCTGCTGCCCGTGCGTTCTTAAGAGCAGCATTGCTTTAAGGCATAGGTTTCGCGACCGTCGGTGACCGTCAGGCGGCACCGCCTTTTCGGAGCATCGGACGATCAACTGCGGACGGGAACAGATTGGTGGGCGTCCGACCCCGCCTCGCCCGCCTCCTCCGGGTTTCCACCCGGATATCACCACGTCGCATAGCCGGCCCGTCGATTGGCATTGGTCGCGCGGGGCGCCGGCTGCCATTCTTGTGCCCGGCTTCCTGACGCAGCGAGTGACGGCGTCAGGGCAGCCAGCGCGCCACGCAGCGCGCGAGAGCATAAGTACACGACATGGAGACAAGACATGAACAGACGACAGTGGCTCGGCGCGTCCGCCTGCCTGATGGCCTGCAGCTTTGCGGCCGCCGCACAGGCTGCCGAAGTGAAGATCGGCCTGCTCAGCCAGTTCTCCGGCGGGTACTCGTGGTGGGGCAAGGAATACCAGCGCGGCGTTGACCTGTACCTGGCCGAGACGGGCGGCAAGGTCGGCGCGCACACGCTCACCGTGCTGTCGCGCGACGAGGGCGGCACCAACCCGCAGCGCTCGCGTCAGCTCGCGCAGGAGCTGGTGGTGCGCGACAAGGTGCAGTACCTGCTCGGCGGCGCCTTCACGCCCACGGTGCTCGGCACGCTCGAGGTGGTGAACCAGTCGAAGACGCCGTACGTCATCTGCAACTCCGGCACCTCCAGCGTCACCGACAAGTCGCCGTACTTCACCCGCGTGGGCTTCACGCAGTGGTCGGTCAGCGTGCCGCTGGTCGAGTACGCGGCCAGCACCGGCATCAAGAAGGCGGTGATCGTCGCCGCCGACTACGCGCCGGGCCAGGACGCGTTCGAGGCCTTCGGCAAGTCCTTCGCGAAGGTGGGCGGCACGGTCGCCGGCGAGGTCAAGGTGCCGCTGGGCACCACCGACTTCGCGAGCTACCTGCAGCGCGTGCGCGACCTGCAGCCGCAGGCGGTGTTCATGTTCATGCCGCTGGGGCCGATGTCGGTCGGCTTCATCAAGGCCTTCAAGGAGCGCGAGCTCGACAAGGCCGGCATCGTGCTGATGGCCACCAACGAGGCGCAGGAGGCCGACCTGCCCGCCGTCGGCGACGCCGCGCTCGGCCTCACCTCGGCGCTGCACTACTCGCCCTACCTGGACAACGCGGCCAACAAGGCCTTCGTCGCCGCGTACAAGGCCAAGTTCGGCCAGGACGAGCTGCCGAGCATCGCCTCGCTCGCGGCCTACGACGGCATGCGCGTGATCGCCGAGATGGTCAAGGCGACCGACGGCGTGAAGGACGGCGAAAAGGCGATGGCCGCCATCCAGGGCTACCGCTGGGACAGCCCGCGCGGCCCGGTGAGCATCGACCCGAAGACGCGCGAGATCGTGCAGAACATCTACATCCGCCGCGTCGAGAAGATCGACGGACGCCTGGGCAACAAGGCGTTCAAGACCTTCCCCGACGTCAAGGACCCCTGGCACGAGCTGAACGGCAAGCCCTGAGCTGACCGTGCCCCGCGGCGCCCCGCGCCGCGGCCTTCCTCTCCCTCCGGAACCGAGCAGGGCGCGTTCTCGCGCGCCCCGGCCCCCACATGCCTGCCTTCCTGACCACCGGCCTCACGCTGGCGATCGACGGCGTCGCCTACGGGATGATGCTGTTCCTGATCTCCGTCGGCCTGACGATCACGCTCGGCGTGATGCGCATCGTCAACCTCGCGCACTCCGCTTTCGCGATGGTCGGCGGCTACCTCGCCTTCTGGGCCACGCAGCAGCTGCAGCTGCCGTTCGTGCCGGCGGTGCTGCTGGCGGCCGCCGCCACCATGCTTGTGGGCGGCCTGCTCGAGCGCACGCTCTACCGCTGGGTCTACGCCACCAACGGCCTGGGCCAGATGCTGACGACGATCGGCCTGGCCTTCATCGTCACCGCGCTGGCGAAGAACCTCGCCGGGCCCGACCTGCGCTCGCTGACGCTGCCCGGGTGGCTGCAGGGCAACCTCGAGCTCGGCGGGCTCACGATCTCGACCTACCGCGCCTTCCTCGTCCTCGTCAGCGGCGCGATCGCGCTCGGCCTCTGGGCGGGCATGGAGTGGTCGAGCTTCGGGGCGCGCCTGCGCGCCGCGGTCGACAACCCGCGCATGGCGCGCTGCGTCGGCATCGACGTGCCGATGGTGTTCTCGATCACCTTCGCGATCGGCAGCGGCCTGGCCGCCCTCGGCGGTGCGCTGGGCAGCCCGATCCTGCCGCTGGAGCCGTACTACGGGCTCAAGTACCTGGTGCTGGTGCTGATCGTGGTGGCGCTGGGCGGGCTCGGGAGCATCCGCGGCTCGTTCTATGCCGCGCTGCTGATCGGCGTGGTCGACACGCTGGGCCGCTACTACCTGCCGCTGCTCGGCGCCTTCCTCATCTACCTGCTGGTTCTCGGCGTGCTGATCGTGCGGCCGCAGGGGCTGGTGGCTCGTGCCTAGGTCTTCCGCCATGAACCCGACCCTTCGCACCCAGGTCGCCGCCGCGCTGCCGCGCCAGCGTTACGGCTGGCTCGACGCCGCGCTGGCGGCCGCACTCGTCGCGACCTTCTTCCTCGCCGACCTCTACCTCGCGCTTGCGGCCTCGGTCGTCGTGATGATCGTGTTCGCGCTCTCGCTCGACCTCGCCCAGGGCTACGGCGGGGTCGAGACGCTGGGCCACGCGGCCTTCTTCGGCACCGGCGCCTATGCAGCCGGGCTCTATGCGCTGCACGTCTCGCCGGAGCCGCTGTCGGGCCTGCTGGCGGGCGCGCTCGCCGCGGCCGTGGTCGGCGCGGTGAGCGGGGTCGCGGTGCTGCGGGCGCACGGGCTGACGCAGATCATGCTGACCCTGGCCTGCGCCACGCTGCTGGCCGAGCTCGCCAACGCCGGCAAGGCGGTGACGATGGGCGACGACGGCCTGAGCGGCTATTCGATCGCGCCGGTGCTGGGCCTGTTCGGCTGGGACATCGAGGGCCGCACCGCCTACCTCTATGCGGCCGCGGTGCTCGTCGTCTGCTATGCGCTGGCCAAGGGGATGGTCAACGCGCCGCTCGGGCTCACCGCGCAGGGGCTGCGCGAGAACCCGGCGCGCATGCGCCTGCTCGGCGTGCCGGTGGGCCGCCGGTTGCTGGCGATCTACGTCGCCTCGGCCGCGATGGGCGGCGTGGCCGGCGCGCTGTCGGCGCAGATCAACCTGATCGTCGGCCTGGACACGCTGGGCTTCACGATGTCGGCCAACGTGCTGGTGATGCTGGCGCTGGGCGGCACCGGCCGGCTCTACGGCGCCTTCCTCGGCGCGATCGTCTTCATGCTGCTCGCCGATCGCGCGGCGGCCTTCGACCCGACCAACTGGCTGGCGGCGCTCGGCGTGCTGCTGATCCTCGTCGTGCGCTTCGCGCCGGGCGGCCTGGTCGGGCTGCTCGAGCGCGGACGCGGGGGCCGGCCATGAGCGCGGCGCAGGCAACGACCGCCGGCGCCGCGGCGCCGCTCGAGCTGCAGGGCCTGTGCAAGCAGTACGGCGCGCTGAAGGTGACGCGCAACGTCTCGCTGCAGCTCGCCCAGGGCGCGCGCCACGCGCTGATCGGCCCCAACGGCGCCGGCAAGAGCACGCTGGTCAACCTGATCACCGGCGTCGTCGCACCCAGCGCCGGCCGTGTGCTGCTCGAAGGGCGCGAGGTGACGCGCCTGCGCGCCGACCGGCGGGTGAAGCTCGGGCTGGCGCGCACCTTCCAGATCAACTCGCTGTTCAACCGCCTGACCGTGGCCGAGAACATCGCGCTTGCGCTGTCGGCGCGCCACGGCCTGGACGGGCGCCTCGGCCCCGGCCTGTCGCGGCGCGACCCGGTGCTCGACGACGCGGCCGAGGTGCTGCAGCGGCTGGGCCTGCTCGACCTGGCGGCGCGCCGCGTCGGCGAGCTCGCCTACGGCCAGCGCCGGGCGGTCGAGATCGCGCTCGCACTGGCCGCCCGGCCGCGCGTGCTGTTGCTCGACGAGCCGGTCGCCGGCGTGCCCTCGACCGAAGGGCACCGGATCTTCGAGCTACTCGAGCGCCTGCCCGACGAGGTCGCGGTGCTCGTGATCGAGCACGACATGGACCTGGTGTTCCGCTTCGCGAAGCGCATCACGGTGCTGGTCGAGGGCGCGGTGCTGGTCGAAGGCGACGTGGCCGAGGTGCGTGCCGACCCGCGCGTGCGCGATGTCTACCTGGGGGTGCGACACCATGACTGAGCCGCTGCTCGAGATCGAGAACCTCAGCGCCGGCTACGGCGAGACGGTGATCCTCGAAGACCTGTCGCTGCGCGTCGACCCGCGTGAGGCGCTCGCGGTGCTGGGCCGCAACGGCGTGGGCAAGACCACGCTGCTCACCACGCTGCTCGGCCTGACGACCACGCACGCCGGGCGCCTGCGCCTGGCGGGCCAGGACATCACGGCCTGGAACCCGCAGCGCCGCGCCCGGGCCGGCCTGGGCCTGGTGCCGCAGGAGCGCGAGATCTTCCACTCGCTGACCGTCGAGGAGAACCTGCAGGTCGCCGGCGGCAAGGGCGACTGGCACCTGGCGCGGGTGTACGAGCTGTTCCCGCGCCTGGCCGAGCGTCGCCGCAACCTCGGCAACCAGCTCTCCGGCGGCGAGCAGCAGATGCTCGCGATCGGGCGCGCGCTGATGACCAACCCGCGCCTGCTGCTGCTCGACGAGCCCTTTGAGGGCCTCGCGCCGGTGATCGTCGACGGCCTGGTCGACGCCTTCCAGGCGCTGCGCCGCGAGGGCGGCATGGCGATCGTGCTGGTCGAGCAGCACGCCGAACTCGCCCTCGAGCTCACGGCGCGCGCGCTCGTGCTCGACCGCGGCCGCGTCGTCTGGCAAGGCGCGAGCGCCGAGCTGCTGGCCGACCCGGAGCGCCTGCATTCGCTGATCGGCCTGGCCGTCGCGTGAACCGATTTCCCAACGAGAAGACCACGTCCATGAGACATCTCCAGCACCCCCTCGCCGCCGCACTCCTGCTGGTGGCCGGCTCCGCCGGCGCGCAAAGCATGACGCTCTACGGCCTCATCGACACCGGCGTCGAATACCTGAACCACGTCGGCCCCTCCGGCGGCAGCCTCACGCGCATGCCCACGACCACCGGCGGCCAGCTGCCTTCGCGCTGGGGCGTGCGCGGCAGCGAGGACCTGGGCAACGGCATGAAGGCCGTCTTCACGCTGGAGAGCGGTTTCGCCGCCGATTCCGGCAGCCTGCTGCAGAGCGGCCGCGCCTTCGGGCGCCAGGCCTTCGTCGGCCTGTCGGGGAGCTGGGGCACGCTGACCTTCGGCCGCCACTGGACGATGTCGTTCTTCTCGACGCTCGACGCCGACGTGATCGGCCCCGCGGTGTTCGGCATGGCCTCGTTCGACAACTACCTGCCGAACGCCCGCACCGACAACTCGATCAGCTACCGCGGGACCTTCTCGGGCCTGTCGCTCGGCGCCACCTACTCGCTGGGGCGCGACAGCCTCGCGCCCGGCAACTGCGGCGAAACCAACGAAGGCAGCGGCAAGGCCTGCACCGCCTGGTCGGCGATGGTCAAGTACGACCAGCCGGCCTGGGGCGTCGCGCTCGCCTACGACCGGCTCTACGGCGGCCCCGGCGCCGGTGCCGTGCTGGTGATGCCGACCGCACCGGTGGTGCCCGGCGTGACGAACCTGGACTTCACGAGCGGCGACGACCGCGACTCGCGCCTGCACGTCAACGGCTACTGGAAGTGGGGCGAGGGCGCGAAGCTCGGTGCCGGCTGGATCGCGCGCGAGGCCTCGTCGGCCGTCTCCGGCGACATCAAGTCGAACCTCTACTACGTCGGCGCCACCTACCCGTTCACGAAGGCGATCAGCCTCGACGGCCAGGTGGTCGCGATCCGCCACGACGACCGCGACGCCGACGCGAACCTGTTCATCCTGCGCGGCAACTACGCCTTCAGCAAGCGCACAGTCGCCTACGTGACGGCCGGCTACGTCGACAACAAGGGCACGCTCAGCTACTCGGTCTCGGGCTCGTCGATCGTCCCGGCGGCGCCGCGCGCGGGCGAGAGCCAGACCGGACTTATGGTGGGCGTGCGCCACAGCTTCTGAGCGTCGACCCTGCCGGGCCTCGATCCCGGCTTCAACCACAGAGGAGACGAACGATGTTTCTGCTGGACACCTGGTATGCACTGGCCTGGGGCCACGAGGTCGGAAGAGGCCTGTTCGCGCGCAAGGTCTGCGGCCAGTCGGTGGTGGCCTACCGCCGCCTCGACGGCACCGCGGTCGCGCTCGCCGACCGCTGCTGGCACCGGCTGCTGCCCCTGTCGAAGGGCAAGCTCGAAGGCGACACCGTGGTCTGCGGCTATCACGGCCTCACCTTCGACGCCTGCGGCAGCTGCGTGAAGGCGCCGGCGCAGGAGCGGCCGCCGAAGGCGGCCCAGGTGCGCACCTATCCGCTGGTCGAGAAGAACCGGATGCTCTGGATCTGGCCCGGCGACCCGGCGAAGGCCGACCCGGCGCTGGTGCCCGACTTCCACTGGCTCGGCGACCCCGACTGGGCGGGCGAGGGCTCGACCTGTCACGTCGCCTGCAACTACAAGCTGATCAGCGACAACCTGCTGGACCTGACGCACGAGACCTACGTGCACGCCAGCTCGATCGGCGACGACCACGTGACCGCCGCGCCGATCAAGATGACGGTCGACGGCGAGCGCGTGATCGTCACGCGCTGGATCCTCGACCACGAGCCCGCGTCGTTCTGGAAGGCCCAGATGCGCGCGGTGCGAAACTACGAAGGGCCGGTCGACCGCTGGCAGATCATCGAGTGGACGCCGCCTTCGCACTGCGTGATCGACGTCGGCGTGGCGGAAGCCGGCAGCGGCGCGCCGCAGGGCGACCGCAGCCGCGGCCTGTCGATGCGGGTGGTCAACACCGTGACGCCGGAAACCGAAGGCAGCAGCTACTACTTCTTCATGAACCCGCGCAACTACCGCGTCAGCGACGGCGAGCTGACGCAGACGATCGTCAAGTCGGTGCGCCACATCTTCGGCGAGGACATCGCCGTCTTCGAGGCGCAGCAGCGCGCGATCGACGAGTCGCCCGAGATGAAGCTGCAGTACCTCGGCATCGACGCTGGCTCGATGCGGGCGCGCCGCATCCTCGACGACAAGCTGTCGAAGGAGGCCGCCGCGAGAGAGGCGGCGGCCGCCGGCTGAGGCCCGGCGGCGCCGGCCCCTGAAGGCGCACGCCAGAAGCGCGTGGGAGCACGCGAGCCGCACGAAAGGAGCACGCGATGGCACGCATCATCGGAGGCATCGGCAGCTCGCACGTGCCGACCATCGGCATGGCCTACGACCGCGGCCTGCAGCAGGACCCGGACTGGGCGCCGCTGTTCCGCGGCTACGAGCCGGTGTCTGCCTGGCTGGCCGCGCAGCGGCCGGACGTGCTGCTGTACTTCTACAACGACCACGTCAGCAGCTTCTTCTTCGACTGCTACCCGGCCTTCAACATCGGCGTGAGCGACGCCTTCCCGACCGCCGACGAAGGCGCCGGGCCGCGCCGGCTGCCGCCGCTGCGCGGGCACACGCCGCTGGCGGCGCATGTGGCCGACCGGCTGGTCAACGACGAGTTCGACCTCTCGGTGTTCCAGGACCGGCCGCTCGACCACGGCGCCAACTCGCCGTTGTCGCTGATGTGGCCGCACGAGCCGGACTGGCCGGGGCGGATCGTGCCGATCGCGATCAACGTGCTGCAGCAGCCGACGCCGACCCCGCTGCGCTGCTGGAAGCTCGGGCAGGCGGTGCGGCGCGCCGTCGAGAGCTACCCCGAGGACCTGCGGGTGGTGGTCGTCGGCACCGGGGGGCTGTCGCACCAGGTGCACGGCGAGCGCACCGGCTTCAACAACACCGAGTGGGACCTGCGCTTCCTCGAGCTGATCGAGCAGGACCCCGAGCCACTGACCCGCCTGCGCCTGGCCGACTACATCCGACTGGGCGGCGCCGAGGGCGCCGAGATCGTGATGTGGCTGGCGATGCGCGGCGCGCTGACCCGGCGCGTGCGCAAGGTCCACCAGAACTACTACCTGCCGTTCACGACCGCGATGGCGGTCGCGGTGTACGAGAACGTCGAGGCGCCCGACGAGGCGCCCGCGCCGCCGCTGGCCCAGCCCAACCCGCAGCTCGAGGGCGTCGAGGCGATCGCCGGCACCTACCCCTTCGACGTCCGGACCAGCGTGCGGACCTATCGCATCAACCGCTTCCTCTGGCGCATCACAGACCCGGCCCACCGTCAGCGGCTGGCCGACGACCCCGAGCAGGCCTACGAGGACGCCGGGCTGACCGAGCAGGAACGCGACCTGATCCGCCGCCGCGACTGGATCGGCCTGATCCGCTACGGGGTCAACTTCTTCGTGCTCGAGAAGGTCGCGCGCATCGACCGGATTCCCAACGCGGTGATCTACGCCGCGATGCGGGGCGAGTCGCTGGATGACTTCCTGCTCACCCGCAACGTGCCGGGCGCGCGCTAGCCCGCGAGGGCCGGCGGGCCGGGCGGCCACGCCTCATGCCCGCTCGGCCGCGGCGGGGCTCGACTCGTCGAGGTGCGTGCCCAGCCACTGCAGCAGGGCGCGCACCCGTGCCAGGCCGTGGCGCCGGCGCGGCACGTAGGCCTTGAACCAGGCGTCCTGCAGCGGGTAGGCGTCGAGCACCGTGCGCAGCTCGCCCGCCGACAGCGCCGGCGCGCAGATGTAGCCGGGCAGCAGCGCGATGCCGCGGCCGCGCGTCGCCGCCAGCAGCAGCGTGTGGTTGTCGTCGGCGACCAGCCGGCCGGCCACCTCGACCTGCACGATGCCGCGCGGGCTCTGGAACACCCACAGGCCGCCGCCGGGCTTGAAGACCAGGCAGTCGTGCGTGCCCAGTTCGCGCGGGTGGGCCGGCATGCCGCGCCGCGCCAGGTAGGACGGCGCCGCACAGAGCGTCGGCCGGACCGGGCACAGCGGCAGGTCGAGTACGCCCTCGTAGCTCGCCGAGCGCCCGCTGATCGCGAGGTCGTAGCCTTCCTCGGCCGGGTTGATCGAGCGGTCGACCAGCGCGACCTCGAGTGTGATGCGCTCGTGCGCGGCCAGGAAGGCGTCGAGGATCGCGCCCAGCCGGTAGAAGGTCAGCGTCGTCGGCGCCATCAGCCGGATGTGACCCTCGAGCTCGCCCTCGTCGCGGCGGACGGCGTCGACCACGTCGTCGAGGTCGGCCACCAGCGCCGCCGCGCGGGCCTGCAGCTGCTGGCCGGCCTCGGTCAGCGTCACCGAGCGGGTGCTGCGCTCGAAGAGCCTCGCCTGCACCGTGCGCTCGAGCTGCGCGACCCGCTTGGCGACCACCGAGGGCACCACGTGCAGCTGGCGCGCGGCGTCCGAGAAGCCGCCGGAGCGGGACACCGCGAGGAAGGTGCGCAGGTTGGTCAGCAGGTCCATCGGCGCCTGAACGGATCGATGTCGATCTGTTCCAGAAAGAGAGAGGTGATCGTTCGAATTAGATCAAATGCACTCGAATGGGAAAAGATAGAGTGCCCTCATGGGCAAGTACATCGATGTCGTCGTGTCGGAGGTGCGGCAGTTGACGCCCCGCATCCGCGAGTTCCTGCTGACCACGCCCGACCGCGCGCCGGCGCTGCCGTACGGCCCGGGCGCGCACCTCGAACTGCACACCGGCGACGAGCGCAGCGGCCTGGTGATCCGCCACTACTCGTTGATTGGTGGTAGCGGCGGTAGCGATGGCCGCGCCGGCCGCGACGACCCGCGCCACAGCTACCGTATCGCCGTCCAGCGCGAGGACCACGGCGGTGGTTCGGCCTACATCCATGCGCACTTCGAACCCGGCACGCGGCTGCGCGTCGCGCCGCCGGCCAACAACTTTCCGCTCGACCGGCGCGACCGGCACAGCCTGCTGATCGCCGGCGGCATCGGCATCACGCCGGTGTTCTCGATGGCGCGCAGCCTGGCCCGTCGGGGGCGCGACTACAGCGTCGCTTACGCCGGGCGCGAGCCGGCGGCGATGGCCTACCACGACGAGCTGGCGGCGCTGGCCGGGCCGCGGGCGCGCTTCCACTACAGCGGCAGCGGCGCGCGGCTCGACCTGCAGGCCCTGCTCGCCGCCCAGCCCGAGGGCACGACGGCCTATGTCTGCGGCCCGGCGACCATGATCGAGGCCACCCATGCTGCCGCAGCGGCGCTGGGCTGGGCGCCC
Organism: Ideonella sp.; assembly: GCA_035911095.1. GTDB lineage: Bacteria > Pseudomonadota > Gammaproteobacteria > Burkholderiales > Burkholderiaceae_C > JAMHWF01. The sequence continues at coordinate 34,831 of JAMHWF010000022.1, forward strand.
GGGCGCGTGCGCAGCGAGACCTTCGGCGTCGGCCGCCGCGGCGACGAGCGGCCGTTCCAGGTCGAGCTGCGGCGCAGCGGCCGCGTCGTCGAGGTCGGCGCGGACGTGAGCATCCTCGACGCGCTGACCGCGGCCAAGGTCGACGTGCTGTGGGACTGCCGCCGCGGCGAATGCGGTTTGTGCCCGCAGACGGTGATCGAGGCCGACGGCCCGATCGAACACCGCGACCGCTATCTCGACGAGGACGAACGGCGCCGCGGCGACACGCTGTGCATCTGCGTGTCGCGCATCCGCGGCAGCCGGCTCGTGCTCGACGCCTGACCCCTGCCCCTGGAGACCCCCGGATGGAACTCGTCATCGAACACCCCCGCGTGCCGCTCGCCCGCCCCGACTTCGAGCCCGGCGGCTTCGCCGACCACACCACCCCGCTGATCCGCAACTGCTGGTACGTCGCGGCCATGAGCCACGAGGTGACGCGCGAGCTGCTCTCGCGCCGCCTGCTCGGCGTCGACGTCGCGCTCTACCGCACGCTGGCCGGCGAGCCGGTGGCGGTGCGCAACCGCTGCCCGCACCGCTCGTTCCCGCTCGCCAAGGGCAAGCTCGAGGGCGACGTGCTCGTCTGCGGCTATCACGGCATGGCCTTCGACCCCAGCGGTCGCTGCGTCAACATGCCGTCGATGCCGATCGTGCCGGCCAATGCGCAGGTGCGCAGCTTCGAGCTCGTCGAGCGCGCGCCGCTGGTCTGGATCTGGATGGGCGACCCCGACCAGGCCGACGAGTCGACGATCCCCGACACCCACTGGCTGTCCTCGCCGCAGTGGAAGAGCGTCAGCGGGCAGTTCCACATGAAGGCCGACTACGTGTCGATGCACGAGAACCTGCTCGACCAGACCCACTTCCCGTTCCTGCACCCGGGCGCGGTGGGCACGCCCGAGTACGCGCGCTCGAAGCTCTCGATCCGCCGCGACGGCGAGGTCGTCATCATCGACCGGGTGCTGAAGCATTCGCCGCCGCCGGGCATCTACGCGACGCCCACCGGCCTGGCGGGCAAGCCGGTCGACCGCTACTCGGAGGGGCGCTTCCAGTCCCCGGCGGTGCACATCGCCTTCGCCCGCATCGTCGACCGCGCGCCGCCGCCGGGCGCGATCACCGACTACCGCTTCAACATCACGCACGCGTTCACGCCCGAGACCAACGAAAGCATCCACTACTGGTGGTTCAACTCGCGCGACTTCGACCTCGGCAACCAGGCCTCCGACGCCTTCCTCGAGCAGGCCTCGGCCAGCGCCTACCTCGAGGACGTCGACGCCCTCGAATGGATCATGGACGTGGTGAAAAAGGACAGCGAGAAGCAGTTCGACCTGAACTTCGCCCCCGACAAGCCGAGCCTGCTGATGCGCCGCGCGCTGTACGACCGCGCGGCGGCGGAGGCCGGCTTCCCGGCCTGACCGCCGCCGCGGGGCGCGGCCCTCGGCGCTGCCCGGGCCTCAGGCCTGCGGCACCAGCTGATCCCGCAAGGGCAGGCGCCGGATGCGCTTGCCCGTCGCGCTGGCGATCGCGTTCATCAGCGCTGGCGCGATCACCGGCACGCCGGGCTCGCCGACGCCGCCGAGCGGCACTTCGTAGCCCGAGGGCAGGAGGTGCACGACGATGCGCTTCGGCGCCATCGGCATGCGCAGGATCTCGTACTGGTGGAAGTTGTCCTGCTCGGCGCGCCCTTCCTTGAACGTCATCTCGCTCACCATCGCCTGGCTCAGGCCCATCACGCAGGCGCCCTCGATCTGCGAGACCACCCGGTCCGGGTTGACCACGGGGCCGCAGTCGACCGCGACGTCGATGCGCGGGATCGTCAGCTCGCCCTTCGGCCCGACGATCACCTCGACCACCGCCGCCACGTAGGTGACGAAGCTGTAGTGCGCCGCCAGGCCCAGCGCCTGGCCGGGTGGCAGGCTGCGGCCCCACTTCGCCTCCTGCGTCGCCCGCTCGATCACGCGGCGCAGGCGGCCGGTGTCGATCGGGTAGCGCTCGGGCGATTCGCCGTGGTTCCAGCCGTCGCCGATCGAGCCCGGGTCGAAGCGCCGGTCGGGGCCGAGCAGCTCGAGCAGGAAGTCGCGGTGGTCGCGGCCCTGGGCCTGCGCCAGCTCTGCGACGAAGGACTGGGCGGCGAAGGCGTGCTGGATGTTGTTGACCGAGCGCAGCCAGCCGATGCGTGTATGCGCGGTGGCCCCCGGGTTCTCGATCCGCACGTTGGGAATCGCGAAGGGCAGGCCGACCAGGCCGAGGCCGAGCTCGAACGGTGCGAGCTGTTTCGGGTCGGGCGCGAAGATCGAGGCGATCGTCGGCTCGGCCGTGCGGTGCAGCCAGGCCGTGACCTTGCCGCTCGCGTCGAGGCCGGCCTCGAGGTGCTGGGCGCAGACGGTGTGGAAGTAGTCGTGGTGCAGGTCGTCGTCGCGCGTCCAGGTCAGCTTGACCGGTCGGCCGCCGACCGCCTGCGAGGCGAGCGCCGCCTCGACGACGAAGTCGGCCTTCGACTTGCGGCCGAAGCCGCCGCCGAGCAGCGTGACGTTGACCAGCACCTTGTCTTCGGTGAGGCCCAGGCGCTTGGCGACGTTGGTGCGCGCGGCCTGCGGCGCCTGGGTCGGCGCCCAGACCGTGCAGATGCCCTTGCGGATGCGCGCGGTGGCGGCCGGGCACTCCATCGGCGCATGGGCGTAGTGCGGCACGTAGTAGTCGGCCTCGACGCGCTTGGCCGCGCCCTGCAGCGCCGCATAGGCGTCGCCCTGGTCGCGCACGACCTGGCCGCCCGCCTGGCGCACCGCGGCCTCGAGCTCGGCCCGGTAGGCCGCCGAGTCGTAGCCGGCATGCGCGCCCGCGTCCCAGTTGAGCTTCAGCAGGCGGCGCGCCTTGATCGCCGTCCAGGTGTCGCGTGCGATCACCACGACGCCGGCCAGAGGCTGGAAGCCGGCGGGCGGCGGCGTGCCCTCGATCGCGAAGACCTTGACCACGCCCGGCAGCTTCTCCGCCTCCGCCGCGTCGAAGCCGCGCAGCGTGCCGCCGAGCACCGGCGCGCGCGCGACGACCCCGTAGAGCATGCCGGGCAGGCGGGTGTCGATGCCGAACTTCGAGCGGCCGTCGACGATCACTTGGCCGTCGACGAGGTGGGTGTCCTGCTTGCCGATGTAGCGGAAGGCCGAAGGGTCCTTCAGCTTCAGCGTGTCGCGCGCCGGCACCTCGAGCTTCGCGGCGGCGCGCGCCAGCGGGCCGTAGCCGAGCGTGCGGCCGCTCGGCCCGTGCACCACCTGGTGCCCCCGGGCCGTGCACTCGGCCACCGGCACGCGCCAGCGTGCCGCGGCGGCGGTCTCGAGCATCTGGCGCGCGGCGGCGCCGCAGCGGCGCAGCGGGTCGAACCAGTGGCGCGTGCTGCGCGAGCCGTCGGTGTCCTGGTTGCCATAGGTGGGCTCGTCGCCGCGCGCCTGCACGACGCGCACGCGCGCCCAGTCGGCTTCGAGTTCGTCGGCGACGATCTTCGGCAGGCTGGTGCGCACGCCCTGGCCCATCTCGGAGCGGGTCACGATGATCGAGACGAGGCCGCTGGGCGCGATCGAGACGAAGAGCTTCGGGTCTTCGCGCAGGCCGTGCGGCATCGCGTCGCCACCGTACTTCTTCGGCTCCTCGGCGGCTTCTGCCGCCGTGCCGGCGCGGGGCAGCGTGATGCCGAGCACCAGGCCGGTGAGCGAGATCCCCTTGAGGAAACCGCGCCGGCGCAGGCCCTCGGCCGGCTGGGTGGCGGAGGCGGCGTGCGGCGCGGGGGTGCCGAGGGTCGCCGTGTGCGCCGCGGCGGCGGCCAGCAGGTCGGCGGCGATCATGCGGTCTCTCCCTGGATGCCGGCGGCGGAGCGGATCGCGCTGCGGATGCGCGTGTAGGTGCCGCATCGACAGAGGTTGCCGCTCATCGCGTTGTCGATGTCGGTGTCGCTCGGCTTGGGGTTCTGCTCGAGCAGTGCGGTGGCGCTCATGATCTGCCCGGCCTGACAGTAGCCGCACTGCGGCACGCCGAGCGCGAGCCAGGCGGCCTGCACCGCCTTGCCGCTGCGCGTCGCCGCGGCCACGCCTTCGATCGTCACGATGCGCTTGCCCGCCGCGGCCGAGACCGGTGTCTGGCAGGAGCGTGTCGCGGTGCCGTCGATGTGGACGGTGCAGGCGCCGCACAGCGCCATGCCGCAGCCGAACTTGGTGCCGGTGAGGCCGAGGTGGTCGCGCAGCACCCAGAGCAACGGGGTGTCTTCCCCCGCGTCCACCTGCACCGCCTTGCCGTTGATGCGCAGTGTCGTCGTCATCGTCAGTTCCCTCGTCGTCGTGCCGCAGTGCGGCGGGTTGAAATGCGGCCGCTGTCGTCGGCCGGGTCGGGACAGGGCGCAGGCCGGGCGCGGGCCTGCGTGCCTGCCCCGCCGTCAAGCCTCGACCAGGCCGGACTTCGCGAGCGGCAGGCGCCGCACGCGCGGCACGCCCAGGCGGGCCATCGCATTGACGACGGCCGGTGCCAGCGGCGGCACGCCGGGCTCGCCGACGCCGGTGGGCTTCTCGCGGCTGGGCACGATGTGCACCTCGACGGCCGGCATCTCGTGGATGCGCAGCGAGCGGTAGCGGTCGAAGTTGCGCTGGACGACGCGACCGCCCTTGGTCTCGATCTCGCCGTAGTAGAGCGCGCCGAGCGCGAAGCCGATGCCGCCCTCCATCTGCGCGCGGATGATGTCGGGGTTGACGGCCACGCCGCAGTCGACCGCGCAGACCACGCGCTCGACCCGGACCTTGCCGTCGGTCATCGACACCTCGGCCACCTGCGCGACGTAGGTGTCGAAGGACTCGTGCACCGCGACGCCGAGCGCGCGGCCCGGCGGCATCTGGCGCTGCCCCCAGCGCGCCTTGCTCGCGGCGAGCTTCAGCACCCCGGCCGCCCGCGGCCGCTCCTTCAGCAGCGCGAGGCGAAAGGCGACGGCGTCCTGGCCGGCCAGCGCGGCCAGCTCGTCCATCATCGTCTCCATCACGAAGGCGGTGTGCGTGTGCCCGACCGAGCGCCACCACAGCGGGCGCACCGGCAGCGTCGTGGTGTGCAGCGAGCCCTGCATCACGGGCAGCGCATAGATCGACGGGAACACGCCTTCGATCGAGGTCGGGTCGATGCCGTCCTTCATCATCGCCGCCATCGCGGTGCCGGCGACGATCGACTGGCCGACGACGGTGTGCTGCCAGCCCGCGATCTCCCCGCCGTCGCCGAGCGTCACCTTCAGCGCGTGGACGAACAGCGGCCGGTAGAAGCCGCCGCTCATGTCGTCCTCGCGCGTGTACTGCAGGCGCACCGGGGCGCGCCCGTTGATCGCCTTGGCCACGTGCACCGCGGCGACGGTGAAGTCGCTGTAGGCGTTGGCGCGGCGGCCGAAGCTGCCGCCCGAGATCAGCGAATGCAGCGTGACCTGCTCCGGCGGCAGGCCGGCGGCCTGTGCCGCGAGCATGTGGTCGAAGCTCGGGAACTGGTGCGCCGACCAGGTCTCGAGCTGGCCGTCGTGCAGCCAGGCCACGCAGTTCATCGGCTCCATCGGCGCGTGGGCCAGGAAGGGGAACTCGTACAGCGCCTCGATCGTGCGGCCTTCCGGCGCCGGCGCCGGCGCCGCGGGCGCGCTGGCAGCACCAGGCGCGGCGGCCGGCGTGAAGGGCGTGCCCGGCGTCTTCGCCTGCTCTCGGTATTCGGCGAGCACCTCGTCGGTGTCGAACTCGACGCTCTTCGACTCGTCCCATTCGAGCTTCAGCGCACGCCGCCCCTGCATCGCGGCCCAGGTGCCGCGCGCGACGACCGCCACGCCCTCGGCGACCTGCACGACGTCGGTGACGCCGGCGACCTTCAGCGCCTCGGTGGCGTCGAACGAGACCAGGGTCGCGCCGAACGACGGCGGCCAGGCGATCACCGCGGTCAGCAGCCCGGGCAGCTTGACGTCGATCGTGTAGAGCGCCGTGCCATTGCACTTCGCGACCGAGTCGACGCGCGGCGTGGCGTTGGCCTTGCCGATGTAGCGGTACTGCGCGGGCGTCTTCAGCTTCAGCGTGTCCGCCGCCGGCGGTGTCTGCAGGCTGGCGCGCTCGGCCATCGCGCCGTAGCTCGCGCGCCGGCCCGAGGGCGCATGCCGCAGCTGGTTCTGGCGGGTCGTGATTTCCGACGCCGGCACGCCCCAGGCCTGCGCCGCGGCGGCGACGAGCATCGCGCGCGCCATCGCGCCGGCCTCGCGCAGCTGCAGGAACGAGTTCGCGATCGCGGTCGAGCCGCCGGTGCCCTGCATGCCGCCGAACATCAGGTTCGCGTACCGCTTGGCGTCGGAGGGCGCGTACTCGGTGCGGACGCTCGACCAGTCGGCGTCGAGCTCCTCGGCCACCAGCGAGGCGAGGCCGGTCGTGTTGCCCTGGCCCATCTCGTGGTGCTTGCAGATCACGGTCACCGTGTTGTCGGTGCCGATGCGGACGAAGGCGTTCGGTGCGAAGGGCGCGTCGATGGCCGGCGACGTGCCTGCGGGGCCGGGTGTCGCGGCCCCGGCGCGCGAGGGCGCGGCGATGCCGATGGCCAGCCAGAGGCCGGCCGCCGCGCCGCCGGCGAGCAGGCCGCGGCGCGTCAACGCGGTTCCGGCGAGGACGGACGGCGTGCCTTCGGGCGCCGTCTCGACACGCGTCGAGCCGGCGAGGGCCTGCAGCACGGGGTGGGGGTGCGGGGCGGCGGGGAGGGTGTCCTGCACGCGGGCGATCAGCGGGTGCATGGCGGGCTCCTCAGGCGTTGCTCGAGAGCCGCCGCGCCGCGCGGTGGATCGCGGCCCGGATGCGCTGATAGGTCGCACATCGACAGAGGTTGCCGGCCATCGCCTCGTCGATCTGGCGGTCGTTCGGCTTCGGGTTCTCCGCGAGCAGGGCCGCGGCCTGCATGATCTGGCCGGACTGACAGTAGCCGCACTGCACGACGTCGAGCTCGACCCAGGCGGCCTGCACCGCCTTGCCGGCGCGCGAGCGCAGACCCTCGATCGTCGTCACCTGCTTGCCCGCGGCCATGCCGGTCGGCGTCGAGCACGACCGCACCGCCTTGCCTTCGAGGTGCACCGTGCAGGCGCCACACTGGGCGATGCCGCAGCCGAACTTGGTGCCGGTGAGGCCGAGGTCGTCGCGCAGGGCCCACAGCAGCGGTGTCATCGCATCGGCATCGACCTGATGGGCCTCACCGTTGACCGTGAACGTCAGTGCCATCGCCACACTCCTTGGATGATTCCGGCTCGCACGGTACGCTCAAACGGTTGCCTGAAGGAGTCCGTGATGAAAGCCGTCGCCATTCGTCAGGGCATTGGTGCGCGCGCGCTGGGCCTCGCCCTGCTGCCATGTGCCGCCGCGGTGTACGCGCCTGCCGCGGCGCAGCCGGCAGCGGGCGACCGCCCGTTGCGCGAGGTGTCGAGCTTCGCGTCCATCGCCGACCCGGCCGAGCGCTCGCGTGCCCTGTTCGTCGAGGCGGGCCAGGTGATCCAGCACCCGCGCTGCCTCAACTGCCACCCTGTCGGCGAGCGGCCGACGCAGGGCGAGGACCTGCATCCGCACCGGCCGCCGATGGTCCGCGGCGCAGACGGCCACGGCAGCGCCGCGCTGCAGTGCGCGGCCTGTCACCAGCCGATGAACTACGACATCTCCGGCGTGCCCGGGCACCCGCTGTGGCACCTCGCTCCGGCCTCGATGGCCTGGCAGCAGCGTTCGCTCGGCGCCATCTGCGCGCAGCTCAAGGACCCGGCGCGCAACGGCCAGCGCTCGCTGGCGCAGATCCATGAGCACATGGCGCATGATTCACTGGTCGGCTGGGCGTGGCTGCCCGGCGGCAACCGCGAACCCGCGCCGGGCACGCAAGCGCAGTTCGGCGCGCTGATCCAGGCCTGGATCGACACCGGCGCGGCCTGCCCGCCCGGCTGAGAGGGCGGCCGTCGCCGCGCCTCCCCTTTCTCTTCCTCTCAACTCACGCTTGCGCAGGAGCACTTCGCATGGGCTGGTTCTCGAAGTCGAACGACAACTTCTTTCTCGCCACGCTGACGCCGCCGGCCGAGCAGGTGCGCATCGAGCGCTACCTGGGCGTGGTCAACGGCGAGGCGATCATCGGCGCCAACATCTTCCGCGACATGTTCTCGTCGATCCGCGACGTGGTCGGCGGGCGTGCGGGCGGCTACGAGCGGGCGCTCTCCGGCGCGCGTGATGCGGCGCTCGACGACATGAAGGCCGCGGCGAAGGAGCTGGGTGCCGACGGCGTGATCGGCATCGACTTCGACTACGAAGTGCTCGGCGAGAAGAACGGCATGCTGATGGTGAGCGTCAGCGGTACTGCGGTGAAGATGGGCTGAGCCGCCCGGCGCTCGGCTGCAGGAAGAGCGGACGGCCACGGCCTCCCGGCCGGCCGCCCGCCCGAAGGTTCAGGCCTTCTTCGCCACCAGGCGGTAGATGAACAGCAGCAGCATCGCGCCCAGCACCGAGCCGATGAAGCCGACGCCGCCCGCCATGCCGAGCATCCCGGCGACCCAGCCACCGACCCATGAGCCGGCGATGCCGAGCAGGATCGTCAGGATCCAGCCGCCCGGGTCCGGGCCAGGCATCAGGAACTTGGCCACCGCGCCAACGATGAGACCGATCACGAGGGTACCGATGATCTCCATCAGGCCTCCTGAGCGGAACGGCCGCGTTCCGCTGCGGTGGCTGTCGTGCGTACTTCTGTCATCTCGACTCCTGCTGTCGTGAGGGGGAAGGCGCCACGCTAGCCGAAAACGCCCGGCCGCGCCAAGCAGGTGTTAAGCGGGGAGGCGAAAGGCACCGTCATGACGGCCGGGACGGCCCCTGCGCTGCGGCGCTACCAGCGCGCCGGCTGCCCCAGCAGCTCACGCCGCGCGAGCAGGAAGGTCGCCGCGTTCCAGCTCTGCCCGTCCATGCCCATCGGCGCCAGCGAGCGGCCGTGGAACCATTCGGTGAAGCGCCAGCCATCCTGCGCGTTGGCGCGGGCCAGGGCCGCCAGCGCCTCGGCCGCCGCCTCGCGCAGGCCCAGGCGCGCGAGCGCGATGACCCAGAAGCCGCCGACGAAGGGCCAGAGCCCGCCGTTGTGATACTGGTGCAGCAGGTTCTGCCGGTGGCGCGACATGTAGGGCCGCCACAGCCGGTGCGTCGGCCCGAGCGGATGCAGCGTGACCCGGATCGGCCAGGGCTCCGCCGCACCGGCCGCGGTGACCGTCTGCACGATCGCATGGCCGCGCGACTCGGGCGCCGCGCCGCAGAGGACCGCGAGCAGGTTGCCGAACACGTCGCCCTCGTCGCCGACCGAGGCGAGGTTGACGAAGCTCAGGTACATGCCCGGGTCGCGCCGCCCGCGCCGCGCGTAGTGCTGCAGCAGGCGCGCGCGGTGGTACTCGGGCAGGTCGCGCCGGAACGGATGGAACAGGTGGTCGAAGTGATGCGCGGTCGTCTCGATCCCCGGCAGCGCATAGCGGCGCTTGACCTCGTGCCAGAGCGCATTGGTGTAGAGCACGTAGCCCGAGCGCGGCATGATGTCCGCCCAGTCGCTGGCCTCGTTCTGCTGCAGCAGGCGGAAGTGCGGATGCTCCTGCGCCTGCAGCCAGGCGATCGCACGCGGCACCGCATCACCCCAGCGTGACGGGTCGACACCTGCGTGGCGGCGCACGTGGTCGACCGCGATCAACCACCACAGCGTCGCGTCGATGCAGCCGAGGTACCAGAAGTCGGCATCGCGCCCCTCGGGGTCGACGTACTTCGGGATCTGCCCGTTCGCGGCCTGCTCGCGCGCCAGCGCATCGAGGCTCGCGAGCGCGCCGGCCTCGAGCGCGGCGTCGCCGCTGCCGCACATCGCGAGCACGCAGATCGCCGCGTCGCGGCCGAAGATGCGCGTGTAGCGCCGCGCCACCGCCGCCTCGGTACGGCGCGCGGCGAGGATGCCGTGCGGCGTGAGGTTCTCGTGCAGCAGGGCGAGCGAGGCCTGCTCGCAGGTGTCGAGGTCGGTGGCGGCTTCGGGGGGCGGCGGGGTCTGGCGGGCAGGGGTCACGCGGGCAGTCGCGGCGGTGGCGCGGGTCGGTCGTGGGGCCTGCAGTGTCCCCTACCGGTTGTGGCGCACGACATGCCGCGCGTGACGCGCCAGCTCGCGAAGCAGACCTGTGTTCTCGGAGTACCTGAACCAGCAGGCCCGCTGCCAGCCGCCGCCCTTGAAGCTGAAGGCCGTGGTGCACGGCCACTGCCACCAGAAGGCGATCGTCGGCATGAGCGACGAGGTGGCCATGCTCGGCGCGATGGGCCTCGACTTCGACCTGCTCGACGCCGGCTGCTGCGGCATGGCCGGCTCCTTCGGCTTCGACAAGCACAAGGTCGAGCTCTCGATGCGCATCGGCGAGCGGGTGCTGCTGCCCGAGGTGCGGGCGGCGGCGCCTGACACGCTGGTCATCACCAACGGGTACAGCTGCCGCGAGCAGATTGCGCAAGGGGCGGCGCGGGGGGCGCTGCATCTGGCGGAGGTGATCGAGATGGCGATCGAGCGGCGGCGGAGTGGTGATCCGCGGTTGCACCATGCGGAGCGGGGGGTGCGGGAGGCGGAGATCGAGCGAGGGCGGGCGCCGAGCGCGTCTCGCCGACAGAGTCCCTGCACGAGGTCATGTTCATCAAACCAGACGGGTGGCGTCTGTCTAGTCGTTGTAGCCGACCCATTGACAGCGCCCGCTGCCCGGCTTGAATTGCCATAGAGCCACCGCTCGGAAGCCTGTTGGGTCATCGGTCCATCCACAGCAATGGATGCGTTCGCCAAGAGCTTGCGGCGGGCCGCCAGTGGCTCAAGCGATTAAGTGGCGAGTCCCTTCTGTCTTGCATACAGCACGCAAGCAAGGCGCAGCTTCTTTGCCGTGGCACCGACCTGTGCCCAGAACTGCACCTGGTCCTCACCGCCGTAATTGAGCGCGATGCGGCTAAGTGACTTCCCCGAGTTCGTCGACGGGTACTTGAGGGTCTCGTACCAGCTGTCGATCGACTCGCCGTTGTGACTGAGGAAGCGCCCCAGCGGCGAGTTCGGCTCGAACTCGAGCACGGACTGGCTTAGCAGGGTGGCCAGTTCCGACTCACCATGGTCTTCAAGAAAGAGCACGAGCAGCTGAGTCAGCTTGTGTGCCTTCTTCTTCGGCATGCGTCCAGCCTCAGCCAAGAAGGCCTTCAGCATCAGCTCGATGCCATGCAAGTAGTTGAACAAGATGGGGCTGGCGATCTGCGTGTCTGACCAGCGGGTCATCTGCTCGTACATGTGGAAGTCGATCGGGTTGGTACCGTCCATGACGACGCATGTCGCGTTGTCGCGCGCAACGAGTTCGTCGCAGCAGTTCTCGGCCATTCGCAGGAACTGGAAAGCCAATGTGGCGTAGTCGAGGAAAGCGTTCGGCATATGCGGCGGTGTGAAGTGCGGTCTCGTGTTGCAAGATTCTGCGCATCGCAGAAACGGCTTCGGCTGGATTGCCATTGCAGATTGCCGCGAGCAGTCGGCGGTCGGCAACTCCTTCCGGCCGGGACCTTGAGTTCGCGCTCCGGTCAAGCGGCGGACCTGTTTCAAATGCCGCTGACTGACCGCGGCTACGCTACGAGCAACGTGAACTGGCCACGCGCGATCAGCCTATTGGAATCTCGGTCGAAGCTGACGAGGTGCTCGCCCATCTGTGCCACGGCTGTTGACAGCCAGGCATCGGGCATCGCGTTGCCGCTCAGTTGTCTATCGAGGCACAGCTGCCGCAGCCTCGGCCACTCCGGGCCCAAGGGCGCCAACAGCACGCCGGGCGACGCAGCAGGGCATCGACGAACGCGACGGTGAGGAGCCGCAGAAAGCTGGCCAGCGCCATCGGCATCAGGATGAAGGCAGCGCCGTCTTCGGAGGTGTTGACTGTTTCTTCGAGCCAGCGGCGCGCCACGGCATGGTGTGGGTGATCGCGCGCGAAGCCAAATCAGCACGTTGGCATCAGGCGTCATCGCCCAAGGCCTCGAGCAAAGCCTTGTTGCCCAGCGGATTCACACCCGCCAGCAGCCCACCGCGACCCTCGAACACCGGCAGGTGGACCCGGAGATGCTGCGCTGCGTCGGCCTGCGCGCGTAGGCGCAAGCGCAGTCCTTCCTCGATGAGGCGATTCAGGCTCGTACCCTGCTGGGCCGCAAGCGCTTTAGCGTCGACGAGCAACTGATCGTCGAGATCCAGCGTGATCTTCATAGGAGGATGCGGCCCGCGGGTGTCGAACCCCAGCTCAGCGCCGATGCCAGTAGGCCGCCGCCTGCGTCCGGCTGTCGACCGCTAGCTTGGTCAGGATGTTGGCCACGTGCCGCTTGACCGTGTGCAGGCTGAGGTCCAGCGCGCGGGCGATGAGCTTGTTGCTCTGGCCCTCGGCCAGCAGGGCCAGCACCTCGCGCTCGCGGCTCGACAGCGGGTCGTCGTCCGTCGGCGGCGCGGGATCGGCGGGCCTGCCCTCGTCCCGCCACGTCGCGAGGCGATGGCGCAGCCGGGCCTGTGCGGCGGCCGGGCAGCGCAGGCGAGGCGCCACGGCCTGCCATAGCGCGTGCAGGCGGCCGGGCGGTTCGAGCAGCAGGCCCAGGCCTTCGTCCTGTGCGGCCTCGCCCAGCACTTCGTCGAACACGGTGGCGGCGGCATCGAGTTCGCCTTGCGCGGCGCGGCAGGCGGCCAGCGCGAAGCGCGCATCGCCCATGAAGGCCGGCAGCCAGCCGTCGCGTTGCAGCGCCGCCGTGCGCTCCAGCAGCGCCCGTGCCGTCATCAGCTCACCGCTCAGCAGCGCGTGCTGGCCCTGCACCAGCGCGGCACCGGTGTCCAGCACCGGCCATTCGCGTGCCGAGCGCGGCCGGGTCAGTTCCGGCAGCAGCGCAGCCAGGCCGTTTGCATCGCCGGCCCGCCACAGGATGCGGGCCTGCACATGGACATAGGTGCGACGCCAGCCCCGGCCGTAGCCGGCGGTCATCAGGCCCGGCACCTGGGCGATGGTGGCCAGCGCCTCGGCGCCGTGGCCCTGCACCGCCAGCTGCAGGCTGTGCAGGTGCAGTGCGCCGATGCCGAGCATCACGTCGCCGGGCAGCTGGCGCTGCCGTTGCAGCAGGGCCTGCAGCGCATCGCGCGCCGCGGCGGGCGTGCCGTGCCAGAAGGCGAGCCAGGCGTCCAGCGACGGCACCTGCACCTCGTCCGCCTGGTCGCCGCGGCAGAGCTCGCGAAAGCGCTCCATCAGCGGCCGCGTGCCGGGCAGGCCGATGAAGTGGCCGTAGCTCATGTCGACGATGTTGGGGTAGCGCGTCGCGGGCGCCAGCGCCGCGTGGTCTGCCATCGCGCTCAGGCCGGCCACCACGGCGGCGCCGTCGGCCCGCGCCATGCCGTGCCAGGCACGCAGCGAGTCGAAGGCCACCTGCAGCGCCGGGGGCAGTTGCGCGTCGGCTGCGGCGGCGAGCACTTCCTCGGCCCGCTCCAGCTCCCCCAGCGCGTTGTGGCAGGCCCCGAGCATGCCCAGCGCGAGGTAGCGGTCGCGCTGTGGGCCCTGGCGCTCGAAGGCGTCGTGGCTGCGCTGGAACTCGTCGCGCGCGTGCACCCAGTCCCAGCGCGACCAGGCGCACAGCCCACGCAGCAGGGCGGCGTCGGCATGCGGCTCGCGCCATGCGGGCGGCAGCTGCTCCAGCCAGCGCTCGAGACGATGGGTGCCTCCGACGGCAAGCAGCCCGTCCGCCATCTGGCGCAGCGCGGCCAGGGCCTCGGCCCAGCGGCCCGCCGCCAGCCAGTGCGGCACCGCACGCTCGACCCGTCCGGCCAGCGTCTCGGCCGCGGCGGCGCGGGCGTTCAGCTCGGCGGCGAGCCCGGATTCGCGCCGCTCCAGCTCGCCGCGCAGGAAGTCGCGGAAGAGGTCGTGGAAACGCAGCACCGGCACCGCCTCGTCGAGCGCGCTCAGGAAGAGCTGGCGGCTGAAGAGGGCGTCCAGCACCGTCCGGGCGTCGCTGCGGCCGGTGACGGCCTCGCACAGCGCCGGGCTGAGCTCGGGCAGCACGCTGCTGTGCAGCACGAAGGACTGCAGCGGCGGCGGCAGCTCGGCCAGCACCTCCTGCGCGAAGTAGTCGAACAGATGGCGATGCGCCGCCGGGCCGGTCAGCGCAGGCAGGCCCGCACCGTGGCGCGCGCTGCCCAGCATCAGGTGCAGGCCGGCGACCCAGCCGTGGGTGCGCGCCAGCGCGGCCTGCAGGGCTTCATCAGTCGGTGCCTCGATCCCGCGCAGGCGGCACAGCGCCTGGGTCGCGTCGAGGTCGAACTGCAGGTCTTCCAGGCCCAGCTCGACCAGCTCGCCGCCGGCCCGCCAGCGCGCCAGCGACAGCGGCGGCGTCACCCGGCTGCCGATGAACAGGCACAGCTCCGGTGGCGCGCGGGCGATCAGGGTGTCCAGCAACTGCAGCGCCGCCGCATCGCTGACGTGGTGCAGGTCGTCCAGCACGAGGGCGATGCGCACCTCGGGCCGCCCGCCGAGGGCGTCGATCAGCAGGCCCAGCGCGGTGCGCGCGGCGGGGCTGGCGTCCTGCAGCTGGGCCAGCACCGTCGCAGGGGGCACGGCCCAGGGCAGGTCGAGCGGCGCCAGGGCGCCGAAAAGCGCGGCGAACAGGCGGTTGGCGTCGTTGTCCTCGGCGTCGAGCGAGACCCAGACGAGCTCGGCGCCGGGGGCGGCGCCGAGTGCGGCCGCGAGCTGCACCAGCAGCGTCGTCTTGCCGAAGCCGGCCGGGGCCTGCACCAGCACCAGCCGGGCGTCGGCGGCCCGCGCCAGCGTGCGCGCCAGCAGGGCGGGGCGCGGCACCGCGTCGCGCCGCGGGCGCGGGACGCGGAATTTGCTGGAAGGGACGGTCGGCCTGGCGAGGTCCATGTGGGGCGGCGGTGGCCGCCCGGATTCTCCGGGAAGCCGCGCCGCGCCGCGCGACGACGGGCGCCGCCCAGGCGTCTGCTCACAGCCAGTGGCGCATCAGCACGACGTCGAGGTCGCTGCCGTTCGCGTCGCCAGCCTGCAGCACGCGCGCGGTGGGCACGCGTTCGTCCGCCTGCAGCGCCAGCGCGCGGCCCGCATCGCTCTTGCTGCCGGCCGCCACCGCTGTGATGCGGACGCCCTCGGGGCCGAAGCTCGTGTCGCGGCTCCCGTCGGCGTCCAGGCGCACGAGCACCGTGTCGGCGCTGGAGCCGTTGCCCGTGTAGACCCAGCCGCCCAGCAGCAGCCGGCCGTCGGCCTGCTGCAGCAGCGCGGTGGCTTCGTCCCAGTTGTCGGCGCTGACGGCGAAGACGGCTTGGCCGCCGGTGCCGAAGGCCGCATCGAGGCTGCCGTCGGCCCGCAGGCGCACGGCGGCGAAGTCGTGGTCGCGGTGGCCGGCCAGCACCAGCTGCTGGTCCGGCGTGGCGACGATACCGCGCGCCGCGCCCGTCACGCTGCCGAACAGCCCTCGCACGACGCCGGCGCTGCCGAAGCCCGGGTCGAGCGTGCCGTCGTCGCGGTAGGCCGCGGCGATGAAGTCGCCTTCCCCGCCCACCGCGACGATGCGTGTCGTGCGGCCCACGGTCTGCAGGGCCAGTGCGTAGACGGTCTCGCTGGCGCCGTCGCTGCCGATGGCCGTCAGCACCGTGCCGCCGTTGCCGAAGCCGGCGTCGAGGCTGCCGTCGGCGAGGTAGCGGGCGAGCGCGAAGTCGTTGCCGTTCGCCCCCTGGTGGCTCGCCCCGGCGAGCACGATCTTGCCGTCGGGCTGCAGCAGCAGGGCATGGGCCTTGTCGGCGCCGGGCCCGAAGGCCGTCGTCACCCGGCCGCCTTGGCCGAAGCTCGCGTCCAGCGTGCCGTCGGCGTGGTAGCGCGCGAGTGCGAAGTCGACGCCGGAGGCGCCCTGGTCGCTGCTGCCGGCGACGAGGATCTTGCCGTCGGCCTGCACGGCGACCGCCTGGGCCTCGTCGCTGCGGCCGTCGTTGTCGAAGGCGGTGGCCACCCGACCGCCATTGCCGAAGCTCGTGTCCAGGCCGCCGTCGCGCAGATGGCGCAGCAGCAGGAAGTCGGTGCCGGTGATGCTGCCGAAGACGCCGGATCCGACCACGACCGCCTTGCCATCGGCCTGCACCGCCACGCTGCGCACGTCATCGTCGGTGAGGCCGCCGGGCGTCACGGCGGTGCCGCCGGCGAAGCTGGTGTCGATGTCGCCCGCGGCGCCCCGTACCGTCACCGTCAGGGGCTGCGTGGCATGGGCGCTGCCGCCGGTGCCGGTGACCGTGACCGCGGTCGGTAGCGAATGCGGTGCGGTGCCGGCGGCCTGCAGCGTCAACGTGCCGGCGCTGCTGCCGGCGGGCACGCTGACCGCGGCTGCGGTCGTGCCGGTGGGCAGCCCCTCGGCGCTGAACTGGAGGGCCTCGGTGTACCCGGCGTCACGCCGCACGGTGACCGCGACGCTGGCCTGCCGGCCCTGCCAGACGATGGCCTTGCTCGTGTCCAGCGTGAAGCTGAAGCCCGCCGCGGCGGGCGGAGGCGCCGGCGTCGGCGCCGCGGTATCGCCGTTGTCGTCGCTGCCGCCGCCACAGGCGGTCAGCGCGGCGCAGAGCACGGCGCCGAAGATGAGTGAGCAGGTGGCGCGGGAAGAAGAGAGGTTCATGTCGATTCCTTGCCGTCAACGGGCGGCCGGCGGCAGCGGGGCGGGCACGCGGTTGCGCACCGGGGGCAGCGTCTGGAGATAGGCGTACACCGCCTTCAGGTCGGCATCGGTCATCTGGCCGTAGGCCGCAGGCATCGGCGGCAGCAGCGGGCCGCCGAGGCCCAGGTGGCGGCTGGTGCGCAGGGTCTGGACGAAGGCCTGCTCGCTCCAGCGGCCCAGGCCGGTGTCGGGGTCGGGCGTCAGGTTGGCGGTGAAGCTGACGCCCCAGGGCCCGGCCCAGGCCGTGTTCGTCGCCGACGACACGACCAGCCAGGGGCCGGGCGGCAGCACCGGCGTGGGTGGCATCGCGAGGTCTTCGGGGTGGCCCGCGAGATGGCGCGCGGCATCGGGCTCGGGCCCGTGCGGACCGGGCTTCAGCGGCGTGTGGCAATCGGCGCAGCCGCTGATGGCGACGAGGTAGCGGCCGCGCTCGATGCGGTCGGGGCGCGCAGGCTCGCCCGCCTGGGCAGCGAGCGCTGCGCACAGGGGCAGCAGCAGGAGGAGAGGTTTCATCGTGGGGCTCCGGTTGGTGGGGTGGCCGCACTGTCGCGACCGGGCCCGCGACTGCCATCGGCCGGAGAGGCCAGCCCCACGCGTCGTGAAGAGCCATGCGCGCATCGCTCGCGATGGCTCGTCGGAGCGATGCCGGCCCGGGCACGGCCCGGAACACTGACCGGCCTCCCCCACAGCCTCAAACGCCCATGAACACCTCGCCCCGCTTCAACCTCTACGCCCCCGTCCACAAGGCCCTGCGCCTGTTCATGACGGACACGCTGCTGCACCTGAGCCGGCTCGATCTCGACGACCCGCAGGACCTGTCGGCCGGCCTGGCCCAGCTCGACGCGCTGCTGGACGCCGCCGGCTGCCACCTGCAGCACGAGAACGACTTCATCCACCCGGCCATCGAGGCCGGCTGCCCCGGCGTCAGCCACCGCATCGCGGCCGAACACCGCGACCATCTGGACGCGATCGCCACCCTGCGCGCGCAGGCCACCGCGCTGCGCGCCGTGCCCGAGGCGACGGCGGCGCACCGGCTGTACCGCCAGCTGGCCGCCTTCATCGCCGAGAACTTCGAGCACATGGAGGTGGAGGAAACCCGCCACAACCAGGCGCTGTGGGCGGCCTACGGCGACGCCGATCTGCAGTCGATCGAAGCGCGCATCCTGGCGAGCATCGACCCGCAGGAGATGAGCCGGTGGCTGCGCTGGATGCTGCCGGCGTTCAACCCCGCCGAGCGGGCGCAGCTGGTTGGCGGCATGCCGCCCGAGGCGCGGGGGCCGGTGCTGGCTTCGGCCCGCTCACTGTTGGGCGATGTGGCCTGGGCCAAGCTCTGCAAGGCATTGGGGGATGCGCCGGTGCCGGGGCTCGTCGAGGCCTGAGGCAGCCTCCGGGCGGCGTGGCATCGTGAACGAACCCTTCGGTGCATGCGGGCACGGGCTCATGACATATGCCTTAACATATGCTGTTCCTCTGGCAGGAGCCTATCGTGACCGAACGCCACGCCTCGCTGTTCCGCAACGGCCGCAATCAGGCGGTGCGCATCCCGCGCGAGTTCGAGCTGGAAGGCACCGAGGTGCTGATCCGCAAGGACGGTGAGCAGCTCATCCTGACGCCGATTCGCCGGAACCGGTTGCTGGACCTGCTGGCGTCATGGACGCCGCTCGATGAAGGCCTGCCCGAAGTGGAAGACCTGCCGCCGCAGCAGCGGGATGACCTCTGATGGCCGGGCCGGTATGGATGCTGGACACCAACGCGCTGTCCGAGTTGATCCGGCGTCCGACCGGTCCCTTGGTGCATCGGTTGGCCGCCGAGGCGCCGGATGCGGTGTGCACCAGCATCGTCGTGGCCTGCGAACTGCGCTTCGGGGCGCGACGCAAGGGCTCCGCGGTGCTGACTCAGCGGGTGGAGCAACTTCTGGCGGCACTGGCGGTGCTGCCTTTCGATGAGCCTGCCGACGAGCACTACGCCGACATCCGCGTGGCGCTGGAGCGCGCCGGCACCCTCATCGGCAGCCACGACCTGTTCATCGCCGCCCACGCGCGATCGCGCGAGCTGACGCTGGTCACGCACAACCTGCGCGAGTTCGCGCGCGTGCCCGGCCTGAAGGTGGCGGACTGGCTGGCGGCGCCCGGCTGACGCGTCCCGCCACCGGCGTGACCCGGCGGGCGGGCCTCAGCCCTTGCCTCAGGGTCTCCCGCCCCGATCCCGCGGAAACCACCGCTCGATCAGGTCCGCCGCCCGCTCGCGCCCGCCGAGTCCGAAGGCGATCGACAGCGCGATGACGATGCCGGCCAACAGGATCAGGAAGGTCTGCTGGATCAGGCCGCCGCCGATGTCGAGGTGGTCGACGGCGAGCAGCACGACGAAGACCATCACGCCGTACTGCATCACGCGGCCGAGGATCTCGCCGTCGCCGATCTCGGCGGCGCGGCAGTAACTCTGCACCGCGTTGCCGGCGAAGCGCGCGAAGTAGCTGCCGAAGACGATGACCAGCATCGCGACCAGCAGCCGCGGCACGAAGAGCAGCAGGCGGCCGATCAGGTCGGTCACCTGCGTGAGGCCGAGGCTGTTGAAGGCGATGATCAGCGAGGCCAGGATCACCAGCACGTAGGCCACCCAGCCGAACATCTCGGTGGTGTCCTTCGACGAGCCGCCCTGCTGCAGGAAGGTGTCGGTGCCGGCGCGGTCGGTCAGCACGTGGAAGTTGAGCGCCCGCAGCGCCTTCACGACGCTGAAGCGGAAGGCCTTCGCCAGCAACCAGCCGCCGACCAGCACCACCGCCGCCACGCCGAGGCGCGGCAGGAAGAGGCCGATCTGGTTCAGCAGCGTGCGGAACGAGTCGAGGGTGAGGCTGATTTCCTGCATGGGGTGTCCTTCGGGCTCAGCCGGCACCGGCGCCAGGAGGGCCGCCACTGCCGGGTTCTTTCGGGTCCGCGCCTGGGTTGCCGGTGGCGCTGTCTGTCACCGGGGCATCCGTCGGGGCGGGGGTGTCGTCGTCGCGCGGCAGCCTGGCCGCGGCCTGTTCGGCCAGCGCGGCGATGCCGGCCAGCGGCACGCCGATCCAGTCGGGGCGGTTGTCGATCTCGTAGCGCAGCTCGTAGCAGGCCTTCTCGAGCTCGAACAGCTCGAGCAGCGCGCCCGCGGCCTCGAACTCGCCGGGGCGCAGCAGGCCGCCGGCCTCGGCCTGCTCGCGCCAGGCGCGCAGGAAGACCTCGCGCGCGCTGCGCTCCCAGCGGCGTGCCAGCGGCGCCAGCCGCTCGAGGCCGACGCCACCCGGCGCGGCGCGTTGCAGCGCGGTGTGGCGCGCGTAGTCGAGCGAGCGCAGCATGCCGGCCACGTCGCGCAGCGGGCTCGACTTGGCGCGTCGCTCTTCGGGCGTGCGCTTGGGCTCGCCCTCGAAGTCGATGATCACGAAGTCGTCGCGCACCACCAGCACCTGCTGCAGGTGCAGGTCGCCGTGCGTGCGGGTGCGCAGGCCCACCGGGGGCGCGGCGGCGATCTGGTCCAGCCGCGCCAGCAGCGTCGTGCGTGCGGCCAGCACCTGGCGCGCCAGCGCGTGCAGCGGCTCGCTGCCTTCGCCCAGGCGCTGCGCGAGCAGCGCCAGGCTGTGCTCGCATTCGAGGCGCGCCGAGGTGGCCCAGCGCTGCACGTCGGCGCTCGTGAGCGGCTCGGGGTCGAAGGCCGGGTCGCCGCTGCGCCGCGCGAGCGCGACATGCAGCTCGGCGATGCGCCGGCCCAGCACCTGCTCGCGTTCGGCGGCGCCGGCCACGGCTTCGTCCTCGCGGCCGGGGGCGCTCTCCAGCAGGCGCAGCACCTGCTCGACGGTGTGGCTCCAGGCGTCGCCCTGGTTCACCACCTGCGCCTGCAGCAGCGCGAGCGGCCACACGCTGCCGTCCGGCGCCTCGTAGTCGAGGCTGCCCGCCACCGGCACGCAGTGCGGGAAGGCCGCGACGTCGGTCAGGAAGCGGCCCATCTCGATCTCGGCGCTCAGCCCGGGCTGCAGGTGGCGGTAGGCCTTGAGGAAGAGGCGCTCGCCGACGAGGCTCACCGAGTTGCTGCTGGCGGTCAGGCGCGCCAGCGCCTGCGGGCCGTCGAGCGCGTGGCCGACGACCTCGTCGAAGGCGGCCCCGCGCGTGAAGCGCAGCGTGCCGCCGCCGTCGGTCTTCAGCGGGCGGCCGGCGCCGATCGCCTTCACCAGTGCGCGGCAGAAGGGCTCGTCGCCCATCGCGTCGGCCAGCACGCCCATGCGCGCCTGCTGGCGCACCTTGCTCAGCGCGATCGCGGCCACCGCGCGCACGCGTTCGTCCTCGGTGTCTTCGTAGGCGATCGCCAGCGGCACGAAGTAGCGGCCGGCGGGCTCGGGCGACTCGGCGCCGTCCTGCACGTCGGCCAGCGCGAGCAGCCACTGCTCGCGCCCGGCGGCGAGCATCGCGTGGTCGCCGATCGCGACGCGGGCGGGCGCGCTCGACTTGGTGGCATACCAGCGCTGGCGTTGCAGGAAGCGCGGCAGCAGGTCGCGTTCGAGTTGCTGCCGCGTCTTGTCCGCCATCGCGATGCGCCAGGGCACGACGCGCCCGCGGAAGAAGCTGTTCCAGTCGTCGAACAGCACCAGCACCGGCAGGTCGTCGACCGGCAGCCGGTCGTTGTGCCAGTGCGGCGGCTCGACGTCGCTGGCCAGGCGGAACCAGAAGAAGCCATAGCCCGGCAGCGTCAGCAGGTAGGGCAGCTCGCCGATCGGCGGGAAGGGGTTGCGCCCCGTCATCTCGACCGGCACGCGGCCCTTCCAGCTCGCGAGGTCGAGCTCGACCGGCTGCGCATGGCGGCTGACGTTGGCCACGCACAGCACCACCTCGTCGCCGTACTCGCGCACGTAGGCCAGCACCCGGCGGTTGCCCGGGTGCAGCATCGTGAACTGGCCGCGGCCGAAGGCCTTGGTGCCGCTGCGCACCGCGAGCAGGCGGCGCGTCCAGGCGAGCAGCGACGAGGGCTCGCGCGACTGCGCCTCGACGTTCACCGCCTCGAAGCCGTAGATCGGGTCCTGGATCGGCGGCAGGTACAGGCGCTGCGGGTCGGCGCGGCTGAAGCCGCCGTTGCGGTCGCTCGTCCACTGCATCGGCGTGCGCACGCCGTCGCGGTCGCCGAGGAAGATGTTGTCCCCCATGCCGATCTCGTCGCCGTAATACAGCACCGGCGTGCCCGGCATCGACAGCAGCAGGCTGTTCATCAGCTCGATGCGGGCGCGGTCGTTCTCGAGCAGCGGCGCCAGGCGCCGGCGGATGCCGAGGTTGATGCGCGCGCGCGCGTCGGCCGCGTACATGCTGTACATGTAGTCGCGCTCCCGGCTGGTCACCATCTCGAGCGTCAGCTCGTCGTGGTTGCGCAGGAACACGGCCCACTGGCAGTTGGCCGGGATGTCGGGCGTCTGCTGCAGGATCTCGACCACCGGGTGCCGGTCTTCCTGCGCGATCGCCATGTACATGCGCGGCATCAGCGGGAAGTGGTAGGCCATGTGGCACTCGTCACCGTCGCCGAAGTACTCGCGCACGTCCTCGGGCCACATGTTGGCCTCGGCGAGCAGCAGGCGGCCGGGGTACTTGGCGTCGAGCGCGTGGCGGATCTCCTTGATCACGTCGTGCGTCTCGCGCAGGTTCTCGTTGCTGGTGCCGTCGCGCTCGATCAGGTAGGGGATCGCGTCGAGCCGGAAGCCGTCGACGCCGAGCTCGAGCCAGAACTCCATCGTCTTGATCACCGCCGCGCGCACCGCGGGGTTGTCGAAGTTCAGGTCCGGCTGGTGGCTGAAGAAGCGGTGCCAGAAGTACTGGCCCGCGACCTCGTCCCAGGTCCAGTTCGACTTCTCGGTGTCGGTGAAGATGATGCGCGTGCCGCTGTAGAGCTGCGGGTCGTCGCTCCAGACGTAGAAGTTGCGCTCGGGGGAGCCCTTGGGCGCGCGCCGCGCGGCCTGGAACCAGGGGTGCTGGTCGGAGCTGTGGTTGACCACCAGCTCGGTGATCACGCGCAGCCCGCGGCGGTGCGCCTCGTCGACGAAGGCCTTGAAGTCCTCGAGCGTGCCGTAGGACGGATGCACGCCCACGTAGTCGGCCACGTCGTAGCCGTCGTCGCGCAGCGGCGAGGGGTAGAACGGCAGCAGCCAGATCGTGTTGACGCCCAGCGACTGCACGTGGTCGAGATGGGCGGTCAGGCCGCGGAAGTCGCCGATGCCGTCGCCGTTGGAGTCGGCGTAGGCCTTGATGTGCAGCTCGTAGATGACCGCGTCCTTGTACCAGAGCGGGTCGTCTCCGGTCGGCGCGGCGGCCGTCGGCGCGGCGGCGAGCATCAGTTCGGGTGAGGCGGCTGTGTCCACGTCAGAGGAAGTAGTCGAAGTCGTGCTCCCGCAGCATCCGTGCCCGCAGCACGAACACGTGCGCCGGGCTGCGCTGCGGGTCGAGGCTCACGTAGTTGCGCGTGCCGTTCCAGAGGTAGCGCGCCTCGGAGAGCAGGTCGTGCATCTGGTAGGCCTGCTGGCGCGGCCCCGCATCGAGCCCGAAGGCCGCCGGGTCGAACTCGAGCCAGCCGCTCTGCACATGGTGCGGGTCGAGGTTGACGACGCAGACGACGACGTTCGAGCCGTCCGGCGTCGCCTTCGCGTAGGCCAGCAGCTGCTCGTTGTCGACGGTGAGGAAGCGCAGCCCCGCGTCGCTCTGCAGCGCGGGGTTCTCGCGCCGCGCGCGGTTGAGCACCGCGATGTAGTCGGCCAGCGAGCCCGGCGCGTCGAGCTGCCAGACGCGGCGCTCGAACTTCTCGGAATCGAGGTACTCCTCGCCGCCGGCCTTCAGCGCGCGCGCCTCCTGCTGCTCGAAGGCCGGCCCGTAAAGCCCGTAGCTGGCGCCGAGCGTCGCCGCCAGCGCCACGCGCGCCATGAACACCGCGCGCCCGCCGTACTGCAGCGCGGCGGGCAGGATGTCGGGCGTGTTCGGCCACACGTTGGGGCGGAAGTACTCGCGCCCCGGCCCGCGCGTGAGTTCGGTGAAGTACTCGACCAGCTCCTGCTTGGTGTTGCGCCAGGTGAAGTAGGTGTACGACTGGCTGAAGCCGACCTTGGCCAGCCGGTGCATCACCTTCGGCCGCGTGAAGGCCTCGGAGAGGAAGATCACCTCGGGGTCGATCAGGCGCAGCCGCGCGATCGCCCATTCCCAGAACGGGAAGGCCTTGGTGTGCGGGTTGTCGACGCGGAAGATCTTGACCCCCTGGCCGATCCAGTACTCGAAGACGCCGGCCAGCGCCGCCCACAGGCCGCGCCAGTCGTCGGACTCGAAGTCGAAGGGGTAGATGTCCTGGTACTTCTTCGGCGGGTTCTCGGCGTACTGGATGCTGCCGTCGGCGCGCTTCTTGAACCACGCGGGATGCTCGGTGACCCAGGGATGGTCGGGCGCGCACTGGAAGGCGATGTCCATCGCGATCTCGAGGCCCTGCGCGCGCGCGGCGCCGATCAGGCGGCGGAAGTCTTCCAGCGTGCCGAGCGCACTCAGGATCGCGTCGTGCCCGCCCTCGGCGGCCCCGATCGCCCAGGGGCTGCCGACGTCGTCGGGGCCCGGGTCGAGCGTGTTGTTGCGGCCCTTGCGCCGCGAGCGGCCGATCGGGTGGATGGGCGGGAAGTAGACGACGTCGAAGCCCATGCGCGCGACGTACGGCAGCCAGGCCTCGCAGTCGGCGAACGTGCCGTGGCGCGCCGCATCGGGCGAGGCCGAGCGGGGGAAGAACTCGTACCAGGCCGAGGCCCGCGCGCGCAGGCGCTCGACCGTCACCGCGAGCGAGACGGTCGGCGTGTATTCGTGGCGCAGGTCGGGGTGGCGCGTGGCGATCGCGGCACGCGCCTCGTCGAGGCCCAGCTGCTTCAAGGCCTCCGGGCCGGCGCCGCTGCGGGCGGCGGTGGCGAGCTCCTCGGCCCAGGCCTTCAGCAGCGCATGGTCGCCGGCCTCGGAGGCGCGCTGGGCCGCGGCCTCGATCAGCGCCGCGCCGCCGAGCGCGGCGACGCGCAGGTCCTCGGCCTCGACGCGGCGCGCGTAGTCGCCGCGCCAGGACAGGAAGGGGTCGACCCAGGCGCTCACCGTGTAGTACCAGGTGCCGAGCGCATCGACGGTGAAGCTCGCGCGCCAGCGGTCGTTGCCGAGCGGGCGCATCCGCGTGCGGCGCCATTCGGTGCCGTCGGAGGGGCGCCAGAGCAGCGCGCAGGCGACCGCGTCGTGGCCGTCGGCGAAGCAGTCGGCCTCGACCGTCAGCGTGTCGCCGACGACGCGCTTGACCGGGAAGCGCCCGCCCTCGATCGACGGCGTGATCTCCTCGACGACGACGCGCACCCGCCCGTCGCGCAGCGAGATCGGCTCGACCGCCGGAGGCACCACCAGCCCGGCCACCGGCGGTGCCTCGGCCGGCGGCGGCGGGTCTTTCTTGCCCGGCTCGTCCTTGGTGCCCTTCATGCCGGTACCCCCGCCGGCCGCAGGAAGAGCACGCCCAGCGGCGGCAGCCGCAGGTTCAGCGACTGGTAGCGCCCGTGCGTCGACACCGGCACCGTGAAGGCGCCGCCCAGGTTGCCGATGCCGCTGCCGCCGTAGAGGCCGGCGTCGCTGTTCAGGCATTCGTCCCACAGCCCGGCCACCGGCACGCCGACCAGGTAGTTGTCGCGCGGCACCGGCGTGAAGTTGGCGATGACCAGCACCGGCCGCCCGTCGCGCGGCTTGCGCAGGTAGGCGATGACGCTGTGCTCCGCGTCCTGCGCGTCGACCCACTCGAAGCCGGCGCCGTCGAAGTCCTGCTCGTACAGCGCGGGCTCGGAACGGTAGAAGCGGTTCAGGTCCTCGACCCAGCGCGCGACCCCGGCATGCGGCGGGTGGTCGAGCGAGCCCCAGTCGAGCGCGCGCTCGTGGCTCCATTCGCGGCGCTGGCCGAACTCGCCGCCCATGAAGAGCAGCTTCTTGCCCGGGTGGCCCCACATGTGGCCGAACAGCAGGCGCAGGTTGGCGAACTGCTGCCACTCGTCGCCCGGCATGCGCGTGATCAGCGAGCCCTTGCCGTGCACCACCTCGTCGTGCGAGAGCGGCAGCATGAAGTTCTCGTTGAAGGCGTAGATCAGCGAGAAGGTCAGCTGCCCGTGGTGCCAGCGGCGGTGGATCGGGTCTTCGTGCAGGTACTTCAGCGTGTCGTGCATCCAGCCCATGTTCCACTTCATGCCGAAGCCCAGCCCGCCCAGGTAGGTCGGGCGCGAGACCATCGGCCAGGCGGTGGACTCCTCGGCGATCACCTGGCAGCCCGGGTGGTCGCGGTAGGCCGATTCGTTGAGCAGGCGCAGGAACGAGATCGCCTCCAGGTTCTCGCGCCCGCCGTGGCGGTTGGGCACCCACTCGCCGGCCTTGCGCGAATAGTCGAGGTAGAGCATCGAGGCCACCGCGTCGACGCGCAGGCCGTCGAGGTGGTAGCGCTCGAGCCAGTGCATCGCCGACGAGAGCAGGAAGGCCCGCACCTCGTTGCGCCCGTAGTTGAAGATCGACGAGCTCCACTCCGGGTGATAGCCCTGGCGCGGGTCGGCGTGCTCGTACAGGTGCGTGCCGTCGAAGCGCGCCAGGCCGTGCGCGTCGTCGGGGAAGTGCGAGGGCACCCAGTCGAGGATCACGCCGATGCCGGCCTGGTGCAGCGTGTCGACCAGGAAGGCGAAGTCTTCCGGCGTGCCGTAGCGCGCAGTGGGCGCGAAGTAGCCGGTGGTCTGGTAGCCCCAGGAGCCGTAGAACGGGTGCTCGGTGATCGGCAGCAGCTCGACATGGGTGAAGCCCTGGCGCAGCAGGTACTCGACCAGCGGCGCCGCGACCGAGCGGTAGCTCGGCAGCGCGTCGCCCTCGCGCCGCCACGAGCCCAGGTGCAGCTCGTAGACCGAGCAGGGCGCGTCGAGCGCGTTGCGGGCCGCGCGGCCCGCCATCCATTCGGCATCGCCCCAGGCATGCGGCTCGGCGAACCACACGACGGAGCCGGTGCGCGGCGGCAGCTCGGCACGGCGCGCGAGGGGGTCGGCCTTCTCGAGCCAGAAGCCCTCGCGTGTCTGGATCGCGAACTTGTAGACCTGCCCGTGCGCGGCCTCGGGCACCTCGGCCGACCAGAGGCCGCTCTCGTCGCCGCGCGCCGTGGCGATGTGCGTGCCGCGCTGCCAGCCGTTGAAGTCGCCGATCAGTTCCACCGCGCGCGCGTTCGGTGCCCACACCGTGAAGCGCGCACCACCGGTGGGCAGCGGCTGGCAACCGAGCTTGTCGTGCAGGCGGCTGTGGGTGCCTTCGCGGAAGAGGAAGAGGTCCTGCTCGCCGAGCGCATGCGGGTCTGCATGCAGTGCGGCAGGGGCGGCTGGCGGTGGCGCCGACATCGAGGCTTCGGCGACGGGCTCGGCGACGATCGTCGTCCGGCCCTTGGACACCGTGGGGTCGCGTGGGTTGCGTTTCGCTGTTCTCGTGGCCATGGTCTTGTCCACTGGCCGGGGACGCCGGCCGGGGGTGTCGGTAGTGCCATCCTAGCGACGACGGGTCTGCGCCGTGTTGGCCCCCCTGCCAGCACCTCGGGCACGTCTGGTGCCCTTCGCCTCCGTTGGCGCGACGTCGTCGATGCCTGACACGCCGATGCGGCCGGTGCCGCTGCCCCCACCGGGCGGGAAGGGCAACGATGGCCATTCCCCATGACCAATGGTGATACCGATGAATGCGACCCTGACTCCGAGACTTTCCCTTGCGCGCCTGACGGCGGCCGTCGCCGTGGCGCTGGGCTGCAGCCTTGCCGCTGCGGCACCGATCAACGAGGCCACCTATGACGCCGCGAAGAAGGAGGTGCAGGCCCAGCACAAGACCGACAAGGAGCGCTGCGACCCCCTGCGCGGCAATGCGCAGGACGTGTGCGAAAGCGAAGCCGACGGGCGCGAGAAGGTCGCGCTCGCGCACCTGAAGTTCCAGCGCAGCGGCAAGGCCGAAGACCAGGTCGCGGTGCGCGAGGCGATGGTCGAGGCCCGCTACGACATCGCGAAGGAACGCTGCGACGACCTCAGCGGCGATCCCAAGAACCGCTGCGAAGCCGAGGCCAAGGCTGCCCATGAGCAGGGCAAGGCCAACGTCAAGCGCGACGAGAAGGTCGCCGAGGCTCGTGACGAGGCGCGCGAGGCACGGCTGAAGGCGGAGTACCAACTCGCGAAGCAGCAGTGCGATGAGCGCACCGGCGCGGCGAAGAACGCCTGCGAGGCCGCGCTGGAGGCGCGATTCCCCGACAGATGATCGTGCCGGCGAGGGAGTGCGCGCCGCGGAAGACGGTCGCGACTCCCGACCGCGGCGGCGAGGTCGTCGATGCCCGTCGAGCGTTCATGTCGCCGTGATGCTGGGCTGAGCCCGGACTTCAGCGCCGTCTAGGCCTCCGGTTGCCTTGTCGCAAATCGACAAGACCGGCGGTGCGCCTGTGGAGACCATGCGGCCTCTGCACCGGGCCCTGGTTCGCCCCAAGGGTCCGGCACCCTCGACAGGCCGCGCCGTCATCGGTGCGTGGCCGCTGCTGGAGCCGCACCATGTACCGCTTCGAAGACGACCAGCGCCTCGGCGCTGCTGCCCTCACCCCTGCCACGCGGCCCGTCCCGGCGCGGGCGCCCCGTTTCGACCTCTCGGACGCCGACCACGCGCCGGACCCGCTCGCGCCCTTCGCCCTGCTCGGCGACGAGCCGGCCCGGGGCGGCTGCCCGATCGGGCTGTGGGCCGCGCTGCGTGGCTGGTGGCACCGGTTGTGGCTCTCGCCGCGTGACGCCTACGTGATGCAGGCGCGCGACCTCGCCGAGCTCGAGCAACGCATGCGCAGCTGGGAGACGATGACCCACCTCGACGGCCTGCGCCGTTGGTAAGCGAGGGACGACCGTGCTTGCATATCGCTTCCTGCGCACTGCCGTCGCGTTCTTCGTCGTCGGCGTCGCGCTCGGCATGTACATGGGCATCCGCCAGGACTTCCGCTTCATCCACGTGCATGCGCACCTGAACCTCCTCGGCTGGGTCGCCCTCGGCCTGGCCGGGCTGATCTATCTGCAGGTGCCGTCGCTGCTGCGCAGCCGGCTCGCCGGCGCGCACTACTGGCTGCACACGCTCGGGCTGCTGCTCTTCATGGGCGGCTTTGCCTGGTGGCGCGCCGGCGGCGAGGCGATGGGGCCGGTGATCGCCGCCGGGGCCTCGATGGTGTCGGTCGGGGTGCTGCTGTTCGCGGTCAACGTGTTCCGCAGCCTGCCGATGAGCGCGAACCCGCGGGGCTGAAGCCCGGTCGCCGCGGCTCGACCGCGTGGCGGGTGCCTCAGCGCCCCACCCGCCCCCGCGCCGCATGCAGCTCGTGCAGCGTGATCTTGCGCACCTCGGTCTTGCTCTGCTCGATGTGGCTCTTCATCAGCAGCGCGGCCTGGTCGGCCTTGCGCTGCATCACCGCGCGCAGGATCTTGGCGTGCTCCTGGTAGGTGGCCTCGATGCGGTCGGGCCGCGTGAAGTCGAGGCGGCGCACGATGCGGATGCGCTCGGTCACGTCCCAGTGGACGCGGGCGATCTCGCCATTGCCGGCGGCGCGCACGAGGGTGGCGTGGAACTGCTCGTCGCGCTCGCCGACGACGCGCGGGTCGGCCAGGCGCTCGGCCAGCGGCACCAGCCAGAAGGCCTTCAGCGCGGCCAGCTCGGGCGGCTCCTCGCTGCGCGCGCACAGGCGCTGCAGGCTCGCGAGCTCGAGCACGATGCGCAGTTCGTAGAGCTGCTCGAGCTGGTCGAAGTCGATCGCGCGCACGAACCAGCCGGTCTTCGACTCGACGTCGAGGAAGCCCTCGTTGCGCAGGCGAAAGAGCGCCTCGCGCACCGGCGTGCGGCTCACGCCGAGGCGGGCGCCGAGCTCGGCTTCGGAGAAGCGGTCGCCGGCGACGAGGCGGAAGTCCTGGATCTCGGCCTTGAGCCGGTCGTAGACCTCCTCGGCGAGCTTGCCGCGCGGGGCGGCCATCGTCGGGGTCGCGGTCGGGCTGGACATCCCCGGGATGATGCCGGAAGGCCCCGGGGGTTCCGTGGCGCCTCGGCGTGCCGGTCTCAGCCCGGGCTGCCGTTCGCGCCGGCCGGCGGCCCGTCGATCAGCGAGACGTGTGCCGCCACCACGCGCCATCCGTCGCCGAAGCGCACCCAGGTCTGGCTCTGGCGGCCGATGCGTGTGCTGCCCTCGCGGCGGAACTCGGTCATCGCGGTGGCGAAGTCCTGGCCGTAGGTGGTGATCACGGTCTGCGCCAGCGTGCGTGCCAGGCCGACCGGCGAGCGCGCGGCACGGAAGGCGCGGATCGCCTCGATGCCGACCAGGTTCTCGCCGCCGCCGTAGCGCACCGTGTGGGTGCTGGGCCAGAACAGCTCGTCGAGCACCTCGACGCGGTTGTTGACCAGCGCGTCCTCGTAGCGCGCGAAGACGGCCTGCACCTCGGCCAGCGGGCCGGGGAGGTTGATCTCGGGGCCGGTGGCGGCCGTGCCCGTGTCGCTCGGCGTACCCATCAGGCGCCCTCCGTCGCCGTGGCCCCGGCATCGAGCGCAGCCACGGGGGCACGCACGATGCCGGCCTGCTCGAGCGCATGCGCGACGCGCAGCACCAGGTCCTCGCGCCAGGGCGCGGCGATCAGCTGCACGCCGATCGGCAGCGTCGGCAGCGCCGGGTCGCAGCCCCAGACCGGCACCGCGCACACCGGCAGGCCGATGCAGGAGATGGGTTGCGTCAGCAGGCCGACGCTGGGCCGCGCAGGCAGGCGGCGGCCGCCGATCTCGAACCATTCGGTGCCGATCTCGTGCGCGACCAGCGGCGTGGCCGGCGCGATCAGCACGTCGACCTCGCGCAGCAGCGTCGCGGCCTCGAGCGCGAAGGCGCGCCGCACGCGCTGGGCCTGCGCGACCCAGGCGGCCGGCAGCAGCGCGCCGGCGAGGAAGCGGTCGCGCGACAGCGGCTCGAAGTCGGCGGCGCGCGCCTTCAGGTCGGGCAGGTGCAGCGCGGCGCCCTGCGAATTGCTGATCAGGAAGGCCGCGGCACGCGCCCTTGCGGCGCCCGGCAGCTCGAGCCGGCAGATGGCGCCCAGCGCCCGGGCGACGCGCGTCACCGCCTCGCGGGCGGCAGGGCCGGCCCATTCGTCGAAGTGGCCGCCCAGGGTCGCGATGCGCAGGCCGGACGCCCCCTGCGGCAGCGCGGTGGCCACCGGCTCGGACGGCCGCTGCGCGCAGCCCGGGTCACCGACGTCCGGGCCCTGCATCGCGTCGTAGGCGGCGGCGAGGTCGCGTGCCGATCGGCCGATCGGCCCCAGGTGGTCGAGGCTGGCGACGAACGGGTAGGTGCGGGTGCGCGGCAGGCGGCCGAAGGTGGGCTTGAGGCCGAACACGCCGCACAGCGACGAGGGCACGCGGATCGAGCCGTTGGTGTCGGAGGCCAGGGTCAGCGGCACTTCGCCGGCGGCGACTGCGGCACCCGAGCCGCCTGACGAGCCGCCCGAGATGCGGGTGGGGTCGTGCGGATTACGGGTCGGGCCTTCGTGCGAGTTCTCGGTGGTGAAGCCGTAGGCGTACTCGTCCATGTTGAGCGCGCCGACCAGCACCGCGCCCGCGGCCTCCAGGCGCTCGAGCAGCACCGCGTCGCGCGGGGCCGGCGGCTGGCCGCGCTCGATCTTCGAGCCGGCGAGCGTGGTCACGCCGGCGATGTCGAACAGGTTCTTCACCGCGAAGGGCACGCCGGCGAGCGGCAGCGCATGCGCGTCGGGCACGCCGGCGTCGAGGCGGGCGTCGAGCGCCGCGGCCGTGGCCAGCGCGCGCTCCGCGCTGCGATGGGTGAAGGCGTTGACGGTGGGCTCGACGGCCGCGATGCGGGCGAGGCTGGCCTCGGCCAGGGCGACGGCGCGCACGCGGCGCGCGCGTACCGCCTCGGCCATCGCGCAGGCGTCGCCTTCGAGCAGCAGGGTGGTGGCGCGGTCAGCCATCGTGGCGGGCCTCGGCCGGGGTGGCGGCCTCGACGGCGGGTGCGACGAGCTCCTCGGACGCGATCGGCACGAAATGCTCGGCCGGTTCGTCGGCGATGCCCAGCGGCACCGACATCACCTGCTCGGCCATGCTGGCGGCGAGCGCGAAGTAGCGCAGCACGCCGGGCCGGTGCGCGGGGTCGATCGGCAGGCCGATCGTCGCCGCGGTGGCGTCGACATAGGCCTCGTAGGCGGCCGGGTCGGGGTCGGGCATCGGCGGGCTCCTGGCGACGGGCGGGGAACGGACGGACGGTCGAGGCGACGTGGCGACCTAACGGGGCGCCGGCGTTGTCGCCAGCGACGCCAGGTAGGCGCGCCAGCCGCCGAAGGCGCTGATGTCGCGCGCGCCGGCCAGCGCATGCGGCTCGCAGAGAAAGCCGTGCACCGTGCGGCCGTCGGCGAGCTCGATGCTGCCCAGGCCGAGCGGCGGCGGCACCAGCGCGAGGAAGGAGCCGACGGCGGCCAGCGGCATGTCCCAGACCTCGACCGCGATCGAGAGGCCGCCTTCGGCGACCCGCTGCATCCCCGGCTTCGGCGGCACGGTGCCGGGCAGCGCGTAGAGGCGGTAGTGCGGTGCGGTGGTGGCGGCGCCCTGCAGCGTCGCGCCACGCTCGGTGAGCTGGCCGTTGAGCGGCAGGCCAGCGAGGTGCGCGCCGACGACGGCGATCGGCAGCGTCGGCGCTGCGACCGGCGCGGGCTGCGGTTGGCGTGGCACGGTCACGCGCCGTGTGGTGCCCATCGGCA
This sequence comes from Ideonella sp., assembly GCA_035911095.1. Lineage (GTDB taxonomy): Bacteria > Pseudomonadota > Gammaproteobacteria > Burkholderiales > Burkholderiaceae_C > JAMHWF01. The sequence continues at coordinate 67,378 of JAMHWF010000022.1, forward strand.
GCGCGGTCGCGGCCTCCCAGCCGGCGCCGAAGCGCGCGAGCGCCGCGTCGGCCGCGCCCGGCGCGATGAAGGTCACGCCGAAGGGCAGGCCGCTCGTTGTCGTCGAGGCCGGCAGCGCGAGCGCGCACCAGCCGAGCAGGTTGACGAAGTTGGTGTACGTGCCGAGCCGCATGTTGGCGCCGATCGGGTCGGCGTCGATGTCGGTGTGCAGCGGGTGCGTGGGCGCCGTGGGCACCATCAGCAGGTCGACCTCGTCCCACAGCGCGGCGTTTCGGCCGGCCGCGGCGCGCAGCCGGTACTGGCCGCGGAAGGCGTCGGTGGCGCTGAAGCGGCGTGCGCTTTCGATCACCGCGCGCACCGTCGGGTCGAAGGCCTCGGGGTCACGGTCGAGCAGGTCTTGCACCGCGGCGTGGCGCTCGGCGACCCAGGGGCCGTTGTAGAGCAGGTCGGCCACCGCATGCAGCGGCGCGAAGTCGATCGGCACGACCTCGTGGCCGAGCGTGCGCAGCCGGGCCTGCGCCGCCTCGAAGGCGGCCGCGTAGCCCAGCGCGGCGTCGGCGTCCGGTGCGGCCGGCACGCCGATGCGCAGCCCCTGCGGCCACTGCGCGGGGCCGGCGACGAAGGCGCTGTAGGCGTCCTCGGCGTCGGGTCCTTCGATCAGCGCCAGCACCTCGGCGGCGTCGGCCACCGAGAGTGCGAAGACCGAGATGCAGTCGAGCGTGCGGCAGGCCGGCACCAGGCCCTGCGTCGAGACGCGGCCCGGCGTCGGCTTGAGGCCGACGAGCTGGTTGAAGCCGGCCGGCACGCGGCCCGAGCCGGCGGTGTCGGTGCCGAGCGAGAAGGGCACGTCGCCGCGCGCGACGACCACCGCCGAGCCCGAGCTGGAGCCGCCGCTGATGCGCTCGGGCGCGAACACGCTCGAAGGGCGCCCGTACGGCGAACGCGCGCCGACGAGGCCGGTCGCGAACTGGTCGAGGTTGGTCTTGCCGACGCAGACCGCGCCGGCCTCGAACAGGCGCGCGACCGCCGTCGCGTGGTTGTCCGGCACGTAGGTGACGGCGGGGCAGGCGCAGGTGGTGGGCAGGCCGGCGACGTCGATGTTGTCCTTCACCGCGAAGGGCACGCCGTAGAGCGGCAGTGCGGCCTGGCGCGCCGCCGTGTCGGGCAGCGCCGCGACCCGCGCGGCCAGCGCCTCGAGCTGCGCGGCGAGGTGGGCATCGTCGGTCAGCGAGATCCAGTTCGGCGCCACGCCCTCGGCGCGCAGGCGGGCGAGCAGGGCGGGCAGCAGCACGCCGGGCTGCGCGCCGTCGCGGTAGGCGGCGCGCCAGGCGGGCAGCCCCGGGGGTGGCGTGGCGTCAGTCTCCATGGGGGTGGGGTCTCAGGTATACCAGCGGGTGCACAGCAGGATGCGTGCCCGGCGGAGGCCGTTGTGGCGGTCAGTGGTAGCGCATCTCGAGCAGCCGGTGCATCGTCTGCACGACGCTGAAGGCGTCCTTCAGCCGGCGCCGCTCGAAGCCGGAGAGCTCGCTGATCGACAGGTGGTTGTCGGGCGTCTCGCCGCGCGCCATCTGCGCTGCCTGGTGGCGGATGCGCGTGACGCTGAGGCTCTCGAGCGCGTCGCGCAGGTCGAGCGAGGTCTGCTCGCTGATCTCGCTGCTGCCGGCCGCCTGCGCAAGGCGGTCGTGCGTGTTCAGCGCCGGCTGGCCGGTGGCGAGCGCGAACACGCGCGCCAGCGCGACGATCGGCGCGATGCCGCCGTGCTTCAGGTCGACCGTGTCGCGCCGCTCGCCGTGGCGCGTGGTCGAGAAGCCGCCGAACATCGACAGCGGCGGCTTGTGCGCGAGCGCATTGCCGACCAGGTTGGCGAGGAAGACGCCGTTGCCGTGCGTCGCCCGCAGCAGGTCGGCGCGCAGGTCCTCGACCAGCGACTCGCGCCCGTAGACCGAGCGCAGGTCGAAGAAGACGCAGGTGAGCATCAGCGCCTGGGGCTCGGGGCGCGCCGTCCACTCCAGGAAGTACTCGCGCCAGCGCTTGCGCGGCTGCCGCCAGGTGTCGGTGCGGGCCATCATCTCGCCGGGGCAGTAGACGTAGCCGCAGGCATCGAGGCCGTCGTTGACGAAGCCGGCCAGCGCGCGGAAGTACGCGCCGTGCGCGGCCTCGTCGTAGGCGTCGTCGAGCACGAGGCCGTTGTCCTGGTCGCTGCGCACCGTCTGCTCGTGCCGGGCCTGCGAGCCGGCGGCGATCCAAGCGTACTCGACCGGTGGCGGGCCCAGCTGCATCTCGGCCAGCTGCAGCAGGCGCACCGTCACCGCGTCGCCGATCGCGGTCACGATGTGGCCGGTGCTGTAGGCCGTCGCGTCGGCGGCAGCGAGCGCGCGCTGCAGCGTCTTCACCTTGTCGGCGGCAGCGGCCAGGCCCGCGACGTCGGTCTGGCGGTGGATCTGCCCGGCGATCGACATCGCCGAGCTGCTGTGCTGCTCGGCCAGGTCGGTCGAGGTGATCATGCCCGCCACCTGCGTGCCGTCGAGCAGCGGCACGTGGTGGACGTTCAGGCGCGCCATCAGCTGCATCGCGTCGAAGGCCGGGCGGTCGACCTGCACCGTGACGGGCGCGACCGTCGCCACCTCGAGCACCGGGCGCGAGAGGTCCAGCGCCTCGGCGACCGCGCGGTTGCGCAGGTCGCGGTCGGTGACGATGCCGAACAGGTGGTCGCGCTCGATCAGCAGCAGCGACGAGACCCGCTCATCTCGCATCTTGCGGGCGGCCTCGAGGATGCTGGCGGTCGGCGGCAGCATGACCGGCGCCCGCCGCACCAGCGCGCGCAGCGGCGTCGTGAGCAGGAAGAGATAGGGGTCGCTGCCTTCGGGCGTCAGCGCCGCGGCGAGGCCGGGGCCGACGGCCTCGTCCGCGTCGAGCGGCAGGCCGGCCGTGTCCAGCGCCGTCGGGGCGGCGTCCGGCGCGCCGGATGCCGGCGCGGGGTGTGACGGCGGCGGTGGGGGCGATGGAGGGCTCGGGGCCGGCATGGGAGGTCGCTCTCGGGCTGGGTCGAGTCCGCAGTCTCGCCGATCCGCCTGACGCCCCAGTCTGGGGCGCCCGCCGTCGTGGTCGCGCAGGACCGTGCCGGCACGGTCACGACTCGTTACCCCCGTGGGTCCCCGGGCGTGGCGTACGTCACGACCGACGGGCGGGTCCCCGGGTCGTCGGCCAGACAATCGAAATCGTTTGCAACTTGCCGAGCTGCCGCGACGCCGTGTCCCTGCGAGTCCTGATCCGATGGCTGGTCGCCCTGGTGGTGCTGGCGACGCTGGTGCTCGTCGCCCGCCTCGCCACGACCGAATGGCGCTCGGCCTCGCGCGTGGCCGAGGGATTGCACGCGATGGCCCTGCTGCGCGAGGCACTGGTGGCCGGCGAGATGGTCTCGCGCGAGCGCGGCCCGATGAACGGGCTGCTCGGCGAACCGCTGCCGCCGCGCGCAGAGCGGGTCGAGGCGCTGCGTGAGGCCCGCGCACGCACGGACAAGGCCTTCGACGCGCTGGGCAGGGCGCTCGCCGCGCCGGGCGGCGACGCGCGCACGCGCGAGGTGGCGGCGGCCTTCGGCGATACCCGCCAGGCGCTGGCGCAGGCGCGCGGCGCGATCGACGCGCTGACGGCGCGCCCGCGCGACGGGCGCGAGGCGAAGGCGATCGTCGAGGCGGTGCAGGGAATGATGCGCATCGTCGACCGCCTCGCGCCGGCCGTCGTCTCGTTCGGCTACCTCGCGCAGCGGGCAGTGCCGCAGCTGAGCAACGAGCTGCAGGGCGCGATCCTGGCGGCCGAGCTGCGCGAGCAGGCGGGCCGGCTCGGCTCGCACCTCACCGCGGCGCTGACGCGGCGCGAGCCCTTCGGTCCGGAGGACCGGCTCAGGATCGCGCGCACCCAGGGCCGCATCGACGAGCTGCGCTTCCTGATCGAGCTGCGCCTGCATGGGCAGTCCGACGCCGGCGTGGCACAAGCCTGGCAGGCGGTCGAGGCGCACTACTTCGGCGACGCGAACGAACTGCTCGCCCGCGTGATGGCCACCGGCGAGGCCGACGGCCGCTTCGACCTCGACGCGGCCGGCTTCGCGGCGGCCTACGTGCCGGCGATGAACACGCTGTTCGCGGTGCGCGACGGCCTGCTGGACGCCGCGCAGGCGCACGCCGCCGCGCAACGCGGCATCGCGCAGGGCGTGCTGTCGCTGGTGTCGGTGAGCGCGGCGCTGCTGCTGGCGATCCTCGGCTGCACGATCGTGATGCTGCACCGGCGCATCCTCGCGCCGCTGGCTCAGACCACCCGCGTGCTCGAGGCGATGGCCGCCAACCGCACCGAGCCGCTGCCGCTGGCGCATGCCAACGACGAGATGGGCGCGGTCATCGGCGCCGTGCACACGCTGCAGCGCCAGACCGAGGTGGCGCAGGCGCTGCAGCGCGAGCGCGACATGCTGATCGAGCGCCTGCGTGAGCAGCTCAGCACCGACTTCCTGACCGGCGCGCTGAACCGGCGCGCGTTCTTCGACGCCGCCGAGCGCGAGCTGGCGCGGGCGCGCCGCCACGGGCACGAGGTGATCGTCGTGATGCTCGACGTCGACCACTTCAAGCGCTTCAACGACCAGCACGGCCACGCCGCCGGCGACGCGGCGCTGGCCGCCGTCGCCGACGCGGTGCGCGGCCAGCTGCGCAAGAGCGACCTGCTCGCGCGCTTCGGCGGCGAGGAGTTCGTCGTGCTGCTCAGCCCCTGCGCGCCCGGCGATGGCCCGCGCCTGGCCGAGCGCCTGCGCGAGGCGATCGCCGCCGCGGCGGTCACCTGCCCTCCGGGCGACGAACGCCGGGTGACGGCGAGCCTCGGCGTCGCCGACTCGGCACAGCTCGGGCTCGACCTGCGCGAGCTGCTCGGCTGCGCCGACGCGGCGATGTACGCCGCCAAGCGCGGCGGGCGCGACCGCGTGGTGCTGGCGCCGTCGTCGGCGCCGGCCGACGCGCCTGACGCGGCGCCGGCCGCCGAGGATCAGACGTTGAACAGGAAGTGCAGCACGTCGCCGTCCTTCACGACGTAGTCCTTGCCTTCGGCGCGCATCTTCCCCGCCTCCTTTGCCGCCTGCTCGCCGCCCAAGGCGACGAAGTCGTCGTAGGCGATCGTCTGCGCGCGGATGAAGCCGCGCTCGAAGTCGGTGTGGATCGCGGCCGCGGCGCGCGGCGCCGTGTCGCCGATGTGGATCGTCCAGGCGCGCACTTCCTTCACGCCGGCGGTGAAGTAGGTCTGCAGGCCGAGCAGCGAGAAGGCGGCGCGGATCAGCCGGTTCAGCCCCGGCTCGTCCTGCCCCATCTCGGCGAGGAAGAGGAGCTTGTCCTCGTCGCTGAGGTCCGCCATCTCGGCCTCGGTCTTCGCGCAGATCGCGACCACCGGCGCCCTCTGCGCCTCTGCGTACTCGCGCAGACGGTCGAGATAGGGGTTGCCCTCGAAACCGTCCTCGGCGACGTTGCCGACCAACATCGCCGGCTTCGCGGTGATCAGGCAGAGCGGCTTCAGCACCGCCTGCTCTTCCTTGCTGAAGTCGATCGAGCGCACCGGCCGGGCCTCGTTCAGCGCCGCGGCGCAGCGCTCGAGCACGGCGACGAGTCGCTGCGCTTCCTTGTCGTTGCCCGCCTTGGCGATCTTGACGTTCTTCGCCAGTGTCTTCTCGACCGTCGTCATGTCGGCCAGGCAGAGCTCGGTCTGGATCACCTCGATGTCGGCCACCGGGTCGACCTTGTTGGCGACGTGGATGACGTTCTCGTCGTCGAAGCAGCGCACCACGTTGACGATCGCGTCCGTCTCGCGGATGTGGGCGAGGAACTGGTTGCCCAGGCCTTCGCCCTTGCTCGCGCCGGCGACCAGGCCTGCGATGTCGACGAACTCGACGATCGCCGGCACCACGCGCTCGGGCTTGACGATCCCGGCCAGCTTCGCGAGGCGCGGGTCGGGCAGCTCGACGATGCCGACGTTCGGCTCGATCGTGCAGAAGGGGTAGTTCTCGGCCGCGATGCCGGCCTTGGTCAGCGCGTTGAAGAGCGTGGACTTGCCGACATTGGGCAGGCCGACGATGCCGCACTTGAGGCTCATGACGGGCTCTCCGCTCGCTAGGGAAAGCCGGCGATTCTAGGGTCTGCCATGCCGGCGGCAGGGCGGCCTGGCCCGTGCGGGCCGGCCGCAGGCTGCCTGGCGCGATACTGGCCCGCCGCACCCCACCGGAGCTTGCGATGTCCCCGACCACGATCGTCACCCCGAAGGACCGCGACCTGGGCGGCGGCTTCATCGTGCGGCGCCTGCTGCCCGCGATGGCCGCCCGCTCGCTCGGGCCCTTCGTCTTCTTCGACCACATGGGTCCGATCACCGCCGGCCCCGCCGACAACCACGACGTGCGCCCGCACCCGCACATCGGCCTGGCGACGGTGACCTACCTCTTCGAGGGCGCGATGATGCATCGCGACTCGACCGGGGCGGTGCAGCGCATCGAGCCCGGCGCGATCAACTGGATGACTGCCGGGCGCGGCATCGTCCACTCGGAGCGCACGCCCGAAGACCTGAAGCCCGTCACCCGCACCTCGCACGGCGTGCAGCTCTGGGCCGCGCTGCCGGCCGAGGACGAGGAGATCGAGCCCTCGTTTTCGCACACCGCCGCCGAGCAGATCCCCGAGCGCACGGCCGAGGGCACGACGCTGCGCGTGCTGATCGGCGAGGCCGCCGGCCTGCGCTCGCCGGTGCCGACCCGCTCGCCGACGCTCTACCTCGCGCTCGACATGGCGCCGGGCGCGGTGCTGCCGCTGGACTTCGATGCCGAGGAGCTCGGCCTCTACACCGTCGACCGCGCGGTGAGGCTCGACGGCGAGGCGGTCGCGCCGCAGCGGCTGGCGGTGCTGCCGCCGGGCCGCGGCCGCGCGACGCGGCTCGAGGCACCCGAGGGCGCGCGCGTCGTGGTGCTCGGCGGCGCGGCGATCGGGCCCCGCTTCCTGTGGTGGAACTTCGTCTCCTCGCGCCGCGAGCGCATCGTGCAGGCGGCCGACGACTGGGCCGCCGAGCGCTTCGACGCGGTGCCGGGCGAGCACGAGCGGATTCCGTTGCCGGAGACGAAGCTGCCGACGGCTTGAGCGGCGCGCCGGCCCCCACCGGCCGGGCGTGCCTTCGGGGCTTGCGCGACGGTCTCGTCGCGCAAGGGGTCAATCAAACGCGAAGCTCGCGCCGCCGGCCTGCCCGACGCGCAGCGTGCGTCCAAAGCCCTCGAGCACGATCGCGTTCATGCCGAAGGTGAGCGCGCCGTCGAGCCGCGGGTCGGCGCGGTAGGCGGCGAGCACGTCGCCGACCGCATGCCCGGTCTCGCCGGTGGCCGGGTCGACGTCGGGGATCGGGCAGCGCGCGCAGGGCTTGACGAGCTTGAGGCGCACCGGGCCTTCGTCGGTGTCGAAGCGCAGCTCGTCGAGGTGGTCCTCGCCATGCGCGTCGACGCCGTCGATCACGAGGTTGGGGCGGAAGCGCGCCATCGTCACCGGCCCGTGGCCGACGAGCGCCAGGCGGCGGTTCAGCTCGGCGAGCGAGGCGGTCGAGGCGACGAGCAGGGGGTAGGCGTCCTGGAAGGTCGTCAGGGCCTCGCGTCCGCCGGTCGCCGCGGGGCTGGCGAGGCGGCGCACCTCGGGGTCGAAGGTGACGAGGCGCAGCGGCTGGCGCAGGAAGTCGCTGATCCACTGCGCGGCGAGGTCGCCCATGTCGGCGGCGTCGAGTTCGTCGCGCCAGACGCGCACCCGCGCCGGCTTCTCGGCCGCGTCGAGCGCCAGGTGCAGCGCCAGCATGCCCGGCGCCTTCAGCACCAGGTCGGCATGGCGCAGGCGGGTCGACACCAGCGCCATGCGCGGCAGCTCGCGCTGGGTGACGAACTCGCCGTCGCTGTCGACGACCATCCAGCACCGGTCCCACTCGAGGCCGGTCTCGATGACGAGTGCCGCATCGACCGCGATGCCGGCGCAGGACTTGACCGGGTGCACGTGCAGGCCAGCCAGGCGGATCGGGGTGTCGGCGGCGTCGTCGTGCATCGGCGCTTCAGCGCGGCAGGCCGTGGCCGGGTTCGGCGGAACGGGAGGGGCGGGCCTGCGGCGAATGGGTTTCGGAGGTGGGGGTCAGCGTCGGCACCTGCGACGAGCTGGGTGCCTGGGCAGGGGCGTGGGCCGGCGCGGGGGCGTCGGCCGGTGCGGCCGATGTGGCGCCGCCCAGGTTCGCGGCTTCGCTCCAGCGGATGTGCCAGTCCGGCGCGGCGAGCGGGCCCTCCAGGCGCACCGGCACCGCCAGGCCATCGAGCGGCGCCCACTGCGCGGCCTGCGCGGCTTCGGGCCCGCGCTTCGGCAGCTCGACGCTGGCCCGGGTGAGGTAGTCGATGCGCCGCTTGGCCAGGTCGACCTCGCCGGCACCGCCCAGGCGCAGCAGCGGGCTGCGCAGCGCCAGATCCTGGCTGCGGGCCAGGCCGCCGGCGAGCTCGAAGCTCGCCTTCAGTTCGGAGAAGCCGGTCTTGCGGTCGGACGCCGCCGGCGTGGTGGTGTCCTGGCCTTCGGCGACCGTCGCCTGCCCCTCGCGCAGCGTCTGCAGCAGGTCGACGCCGACGATCGCGCCGTCGCGCAGTTGCAGCGCCGCGCGGCCGTCGAGCGTGCGCCCGAGCGCGGCCAGGTCGGCGCCCTGGCCGCGCAGCTCGGCCGAGAGCCGCCCGCGGCCCTGCAGCGGCTCGGCGTCGGTCAGGTCCTGCAGCATCGCGCCGACGTCGACGCCGTTGCCCTGCACCCGCAGGTCGACCTCGGGCGTGGACTGCGCCACCGCCGCCTGGCCGCTGGCGTCGATCGTGCCGTCCCAGACCTTGGCCTGCATGTCGGCGAGCTTCAACAGGCCGTCGGTTAGGCTCGATTCCAGGCGCACGTCGCGCGCGAGCACCGGGTACAGCCGCAGCTGGCCGGCGCGCAGCGAGACGCGGGCGTCGAGCGCGCGCCAGGCGTCGGAGGCGATGCCCGACGGCGGGGTCGCCGCCTTGCGGCTGTTGCCGCCGTCGCCGGCGGAGGCGGTCGCTGCGCCCGGGACGCCCGATGCAGTCCTGCGTCCGGCGATGCCGGCCTCGCCGTTGGGCGCCGGCGCCCGCCAGCGCCCGAGGTCGAGGCGCTCGCAGCGCAGCCGCAGGTCGAGCGCCGGGCGCTCGCGTGCCTCGCCGGCGGGCTGGGCGCGGCCCTCGCTGGCGCAGGCGTCTTCGGCCAGCGTGGCATTCAGGTTCCAGCTCGCCTCGTCGGGCGAGAAGCCGAGCGAGCCGCGCGCGCCGAGCGGCCACGGCGTGCCGCCGAGGCCGGCGTCGAACACGCCCTTGACGTCGAGGCGGTCGAAGCTCAGGCGCTCGAAGGGCTGCTCGCCGGTGCCCCATTGCAGCAGCAGGTCGGCGGCCACGGTGCCCTCGACGCGGCGGCTGTCGAAGCCCGAGCGCACGTCGGCGCGCAGCGCGGCCAGGCGCAGGCGCTCAAGGCTGCCCGAGGGCGCGCCGGACTCGAAGCTGACCTGCAGCGGCGCGGCGCCGTCGAGCGCGAACTGCCCCTTCACGCCCTGGCCCTCGGCGCCGTTCGGGCCGGCGGCGAAGCGGGGCGCCTGGAGCGTCGCGCTGAACGGCCGCCCCGCGCCCCACTGGCCCTTGAGGTTGGCCTGCAGGCCCGTCCAGGCCAGCGCGCCGGTGCCGGGGTTCCAGCCCAGGCGCTGCGCGCGCACGGTGGAGGCGCCGAGGCGCCAGTCGTCGTTGTCGGCGCGCAGTTCGAGCGTCAGGTTGTCGGCCTCGACGTCGTGCTGCCCGAGGTCGACGCGGGCCTCGCCGCGCAGCTCGGCGCGCAGCTCGCGCAGGCCGGCGGCCGACCCGGCGAAGCGCAGCTGCAGCGCCGGCAGGCGCGCCTGGCCCTCGCCACCGGGCAACTGCAGCGCGAAGCTGCCCTCGAGCTCGCCCTCGAGCCGCGGCCGCTGCAGTGCGACGCGCGAGCGCAGCTGCACCTCGGCGGCGCTGCCGGTGGCGTCGAAGTGGGCGTCGAGGCGCTCGACGCGGTACTCGCCGTGCATCGGCAGGCGCTCGTCGCTGACGCTCGCGCGCAGGTCCTCGACGGCGAGATGGCGCAGGTCGAGCTTCATCGCGCCGAGCTCGCCGCGCACGCCGAGCAGATCGTCGAGGTTGCGCGTGTCGTCGGCGCGGCGCGCCAGGCGCAGGCGCACGCCGCGCGCCTCGATGCCCTTGACGACGAGCTGGCGCGCGAGCAGCGGCACCGGGTCGACCGCCAGTGAAGCCTCGTCGATGAGCAGGAACTCGGCGTTCGGGTCGAAGCGCTCGCTCAGCCGCAGCTCGCCGAACTCGACGCGCAGGCGCGGGAAGATCGAGAGGCGGGCCGGGCCGGCGAGGGTCAAGCTGCGCTGGCGCTCGTCGCGCATCCAGTCGACCGCCAGGGTCTTGTAGTGCTCGCCGTCGAAGCTGGCGACGAGCCAGCCGACGCTCGCCGCGAGCAGCACGAGGACCCCGGCGGCGCCGAGCAGGACCCGGCGCATCCAGAGTCTGATCATGGGCCGGATTCTGCCTGTGCATCCCCTGGCCAGCGCTGGCCGAAGCGGCGCAGGGGCCTCCCTACAATGGGCCGGATGGACACAACCGACGTCGAGGTGCGCGGCGATGGCATCGTCGGGCGCAGCCTCGCGTTGCTGCTGGCACGCCAGGGGCTGTCGGTGGCGTTGTCGGCGCCGCGCCGGCACGACGGGCCGGGCGCGGCGCCGGCCGAAGACGTGCGCGCCTATGCGCTGAACGGGGCCTCGGTGCGGCTGCTCGAGGACCTGCGCGTCTGGCCTGCGCTGCCGCCTACGGCCGCGACCGCGGTGCACGAGATGCGCATCCACGGCGACGCGCCCGGGGCGCGGCTGGGGTTCTCGGCCTACGAGCAGTGCGTCGACGCCCTGGCCTGGATCGTCGATGCCGCCGCGCTCGAGGAGGCGCTGGCTCAAGGCCTGCGCTTCGCGCCCGGCCTGCGCCGCCTGGCGCCCGACGAGACGGTGCGAGCGCGCCTGGTCGCGATCGCCGAAGGGCGGCACTCGACCGGGCGCGACGCGCTCGGCGTGCCGCTCGAGCGGCACGCCTACGGGCACACCGCGCTTGCCGCTCGCCTGGTGGCCGACGCGCCGCACCGGCACGCCGCCTGGCAATGGTTCGGCGCGCCCGACGTGCTGGCCCTGCTGCCCTTCGACCGCCCGCAGGCGGAACGCTCGTACGCGCTGGTCTGGTCGCTGCCGGCGGCCCGCGCCGCGCAGCTGGTCGCGGCATCGCCCGAAGCCTTCGAGGCGGCGCTCGCCGAGGCCACCGGCGGCGCAGCCGGTGCGCTGCGCCTGGGCAGCGAACGCCAGGCCTGGCCGCTCGCGATCGCGCGCGCCGCGCGCTGGAGCGGCGAAGGCTGGGCGCTGCTCGGCGATGCCGCGCATGTCGTGCACCCGCTGGCGGGGCAGGGTCTGAACCTGGGCCTGGCCGACGCGGCCGCCCTGGCGCGCACGATCGCCGCCCGCGAGCCCTGGCGTTCGCCGGGCGACGCGCGCCTGCTGCGCCGCTACGAGCGCGAGCGCAGCCGCCCCACGTTCGAGATGGGCCGCCTGACCGACGGCTTGTGGCATTTGTTCGCGAGCCCCGCGGGGCCAGCGCGGGAACTGCGCAACCGCGGCCTGAATTTGGTCGATCATCTGCCGCCGCTGAAGCGCTGGCTTGCCCGCCAGGCGCTGGGCTGAGCTGCCGAGCCACCCGGCCCCGCCCCGACGGCCCCGATCCCCTGCCTGCGAAGGACCTCTTTCGATGAAGCCTCCCGCCCTCGCGCCGCTTGCGGCGCTCTTCGTGCTCGCCGTCTCGGCGCTGCTGCCGGCCGCGGCGACCGCCGGCGAGGCCGAGATCCGCAAGAACCTGGGCCAGCGCCTGGGCGCCGACATGCCGCCGATCGACGAAGTCCGGCCGGCCGCGGTGGCCGGCCTGTGGGAGGTGCGCCTGGGCACCGAGATCATTTACACCGATGACCAGGGCGACCACATCATCCAGGGCCATATCCTCGACACCCGCACGCGCACCGACCTGACACAGGCGCGCATCGACAAGCTGACGGCGATCGACTTCGCCGCGCTGCCGCTGAAGGACGCGGTCGTCGTCAAGCAGGGCAAGGGCACGCGCAAGATCGCCGTCTTCGCCGACCCGAACTGCGGCTACTGCAAGCGCTTCGAGCGCGACCTGGTGAAGGTCGACGACCTCACCGTCTACACCTTCCTCTACCCGATCCTCGGCGGCGACTCGCCGGAGAAGTCGCGCAACGTCTGGTGTGCGGCCGACCCGACCAAGGTCTGGCGCGACTGGATGCTCGACGGCAAGGCGCCGCCGCGGGTGATGGGCGCCTGCGACACCGCGGCGCTCGACCGCAACGCCGCCTTCGGCCGCAAGTACCGCATCCAGGGCACCCCGGCGATCATCTTCCAGGACGGCACGCGGGTGCCCGGGGCGCTGAGCGTCGAGCAGATCGAGAAGCAGCTCGTCGCCTCGGGCGGCAAGTCCTGACCTGGCCCGCGACGCCACCCCGCCCGCGATGATCCGTTACCAGCTCGAACCCGCCGACCCGCACGCCCACCAGTACCGCGTCCGCATGACGGTGCCGACGCCGTCTGCCGGCCAGGTGCTGAGCCTGCCGGTGTGGATTCCCGGCAGCTACCTGGTGCGCGAGTTCGCGCGCCATCTCTCGCAGCTCGAGGCGCGGCAGGGCCGGCGCAAGGTCGCGCTGGTGCAGATCGACAAGGCGAGCTGGCGCGCCGAGTGCCGCGCCGGCGCGCCGCTCGAGCTGAGTTACCTCGTCTACGCCTTCGACACCTCGGTGCGCGCGGCCTTCCTCGACGCGCGGCGCGGCTTCTTCAACGGCACCGGCGTCTTCCTGCGCGCGCACGGGCACGAGGCGCTCGGGCACCGGCTGGAGCTCGCCGGCCTGCCCGAGGGCTGGCAGGTGGCCACTGCGCTGCGCCCGCTCGACATCGAGCGTGCCGGCCGGGCCAGCTTCGCGGCGGCCGACTACGACGAACTGGCCGACCAGCCGGTCGAGCTCGGCACGTTCTGGCGCGGCCGCTTCGAGGCGGCGGGCGTCCCGCACGAGCTGGTCGTGACCGGCGCCCTGCCGAGCGCCGACCTCGAGCGCCTGCTCGCCGACACGCGCCGCATCTGCGAGACGCAGATCGCCTTCTGGCACGGTGCCGACGGCACGCCGGCGCCGTTCGAGCGTTACGTGTTCCTCCTCAACCTGGTCGACGACGGCTACGGCGGCCTCGAGCACCGGGCGAGCACCGCGCTGATCGCCGCCCGCCGCGACCTGCCGCGCCAGGGACAGGCCGGGCAGACCGACGGCTACGTGACCCTGCTCGGGCTGATCAGCCACGAGTACTTCCACAGCTGGAACGTCAAACGGCTGAAGCCGGCCGAGTTCGCCCGCTACGACTACACGCAGGAGAACTACACCGAGCTGCTCTGGTTCTTCGAGGGCTTCACCTCGTACTACGACGACCTGCTGCTGCTGCGTGCCGGCCTGATCGACGAACAGCGCTACCTGAAGCTGCTCGCCAAGCACTGGGGCGCGGTGCAGGCGACGCCGGGGCGGCGCCTGCAGAGCGTGGCCGAGTCGAGCTTCGACGCCTGGATCAAGTACTACCGCGCCGACGAGAACACCGCCAACGCGACCGTCAGCTACTACGCCAAGGGCGCGCTCGTCGCGTTGGCCTTCGACCTCAGCCTGCGCCACGACGCGGCACAGCGGCGCGGCGCCGGTCGCCGCGCCTCGCTCGATGCGGTGATGCGTCGGCTCTGGCAGGCGAGCGGCGCCGCCGGCGGCAGCGGGCCGATCGACGAGGCGCAGATCGCCGCCGCGCTCGAAGCGGTCGGCGGGCGCTCGTACGCCGACGAGCTCGCGGCCTGGGTGCACGGCACGCAGGAACTGCCGCTGGAGGCGCTGCTCGCGCATGCCGGCGTGCGCTGCGCGGCAGAGACGCCGACGACGGCGCAGCGCCTGGGCCTGCGTGTCGGCGAGGGCGCGCTGACCGGCGTGATCGTGAAGTCGGTGCTGCGCGGTGGCGCCGCGGAACGCGCCGGCTTCTCGCCCGGCGACGAGTGGCTCGGGGTCAACGGCTGGCGACTGCGCCGGCTCGAGGACCTGGCAACGCTGGTGCCGGCCGGGTCGCCGGTCGAGTGCCTCGTCGCGCGCGACCAGCGGCTGCTCACGCTGCCGCTCGTCTGGCCGGTGGCGCCCGCGGTGGCGCCGGTCGGCCTTTCGCTCGACGGCCAGGCGTCGCGGGGCGCGCTGGCGCTGCGACGGGGATGGTTCTCGGGCTGACCCCGGTGACCGCCGCACTGCCGGCGGATCGTGGGGAACGCCAGCCGGGAGGGTCGTCGGCCAGGCCAGATCGCTCGCCGCCACGCCGCCGCCGCGTGCCCGCCCTGGCGGTGGGACTCCTGCTGTGCGTGGCGGTGGTGCTCGCGCACCTATGGGGGGCGGCCCAGGCAGCACGGCTGCTGCGCGAGGCGGGTCGTTCGACTGCCGCCCCGGCGCGGCTGCAGGTCGCCTTCGTTCGAGAGTTGCTGCCGATGGCGCCGGTGATGGGCAAGACGGCGGCGCCGCCGCCCGGCCTGGCGCAAGCGGGGATGTCCGGCGGACCGCCTGCGCCGGCGGGGCGGCTCGCGGCGAGGCACCTGGATCCTGCGGCGCGGGCTGGCGAGGGCGGCGTGGCTGCTGCCGTGCTCGCCGCGGCGTCGGCGGCAGCGGCTTCGGCGCCGGTTGATGCGCCGTGGTCCGAGCGCAAGAGGCGGGCGCCCTCTGCGGCGGAGTTGCCCCGGTCGACCGATGCCGATGCCGATGCCGATGCCGATGCCGATGCCGATGTCGTTACGACGGCTTCGCCCCCACAGGTGGTCGCAGCAGCCTCCGCGGCGCGGCCCGACGATGCCCCGGCGGCGGCTGATCTTCGGGCCGCGGCCGAAGTTGAAGGCGGCGCGGGCCCCCCGGGCACAGAACGCGCGCCCGGGCCGTCACCACGGACTGCGGACGCTTCGACATCTCCCGTGCCGGGGTCGTCGCCTGCACCGCCGGACCAAGCCGACGCGATGGTGACGCAGCCGCCCACCACCGCCCGTGACGAGGCCGCGGCGACACCTTCAGTGCCGACGCCTCCGGTCGAGGCCGAGGCGACGCGCGCCGTGCCGCCGGAGGCGGCGTCGGCGGCCAGCGCCGTACCGACGTCCGAACGCGGCACGATGGGGGCTGCCCCCGTCGCAGCGCCGGTCGCGGGCCAGCCACCCCCTGAGGCCGGCGCCGGCCTGTCCTGGGCTCCCGATGCCGCGCCGGCGCAGGGCGCCGGCGGGTCGCCTCCTGCGGCGCCCGATCCCTGGGCCGCACAAGGCTGGCCGCCATCGACGCGCCTGTCCTACACGCTGAGCGGCAACTTCCGCGGCCCGGTCGAGGGCTCGGCCCAGGTCGAATGGGTGCGCGAGGGCCCGCACTATCAGATGCATCTCGACGTCGTCGTCGGCCCGCGCTTCGCGCCGCTGGTCTCGCGGCGCCTGAGCAGCGACGGCCTGATCGGCGCCCAGGGGCTGGTGCCCTCCCGTTACGACGAGGAAACCGGCCGCGCCTTTGCGGCATCGCGGCTGCTGACCCTGCACTTCGAGCCGGACGGCGTTCTGCTCGCCAACGGCCGCCGCGTCGCCCGCCCGACCGAGGTGCAGGACAGCGCCAGCCAGTTCGGCCAGCTCGCTTGGCTGCTCGGGCGGGAGCCGGGCCGTCTGGTGGTCGGCGGCCAGATCGAGCTCGAGCTGGCGCTGCCGAGGCGGGTCGACCGCTGGACCTACGACGTCTCGGCTCGCGAGACGGTGTACGCGCCGTTCGGCCCGGTCGAGACCTTCCGCCTGCGCCCGCGTCCGCTGGACCGGCCTGCCGGCGAGCTCGCCGCGCAGATGTGGATCGCGCCTTCGCTGCAGTACCTGCCGGTGCGCATCCGCATCGAGCAGGACGCCGAGACCTATGTCGACCTGGTGATCGACCGGGCGCCGCTGCAGGCGGCCGCGCGCTGATCGAAGGCCGGGGCGCGGCAAGGCGGGGCGGGGCGTCGGGCCTGGGATCGGCTTCGCCCGCCCCTATAGTGACGCGCTGCACAAACCGCTACGCGCCGCCTTGTCGGCGGAAGGAACACCATGACGTTCGAAACCCTGACCACGGCCGTGCACGGCGAAGGCCCGCTGCGCACCACCCTCGTTACCCTGAACCGCCCGAAGCAGCTGAACGCGCTCAACGACACGCTGATGAATGAGCTGGGCGTGGTGCTGAAGGCCAGCGACGCCGACGACAGCATCGGCTGCATCGTGATCACCGGCAGCGAGAAGGCGTTCGCCGCCGGCGCCGACATTGCGGCGATGGCGAGCTACGGCTTTGCCGAGGTCTACAAGAACGACTTCGTGACGCGGAACTGGGAGACGATCCGATCGATTCGCAAGCCGGTGATCGCCGCGGTGGCGGGCTTTGCGCTCGGAGGCGGTTGCGAGCTGGCGATGATGTGCGACTTCATCATCGCGGCCGACAGCGCGAAATTCGGTCAGCCCGAGATCAAGCTCGGCATCATTCCCGGCGCCGGCGGCACGCAGCGCCTGCCGCGCGCGGTCGGCAAGGCGAAGGCGATGGACATGGTCCTCACCGCGCGGATGATGGAGGCCGCAGAAGCCGAGCGTGCCGGCCTGGTCTCACGCGTGGTGCCGGCGGACCGGCTAGTGGCCGAGGCACTGGAAGCCGCAGCCACGATCTGTTCGATGAGCCTGCCCAGCATGATGATGGCCAAGGAGGCCGTGAACCGGGCGTTCGAAGGCTCGCTCACCGATGGCGTCTCCTTCGAGCGCCGCATGTTCCATGCGTTGTTCGCGACCGAGGATCAGAAGGAAGGCATGGACGCCTTCCTCGCGAAGCGCAAGCCGGTGTTCAAGTACCGCTAGCGGCGGCCGCTTTGGGGGCGACGCGCTCCCAGAGGTCGGCGGCCTGTTCGGCCCAGTGCCGGTAGTGGCGGTCGGCCGGCGCGAAGTAGGGGACGCCCCGGTCGATGAACGAATGCACGCGCTGGGTCAGGGCCCGTTCGCCATGGCAGGCAGCGAGGCGCTTCTCGAGTTCGTGCAGGACGGTGTGGCGGGTGAAGGGATCCTGCGTCGCGGTCAGCTGGGCATAGATCGGGTGTTTGGCGGGTTCCATTTCGAAGGCTCCGGATGCTGCCTTGGAGGGGCTCGAAAAGTATCGACCTCGACCCGGCGCGATTCAGCCCTCATTCGTGTGACGATGCGATATCTGTCACTCTTGTTCGCGGGATTGCGGCGCGTGAGCAACAGCAGTGATGTCGATGAGACACAGGCGGTCCGGATGCGACCGCCGCTGACCCTCAGGCTTCGCGACGCAACGCCGGGAACAGGATCACGTCGCGGATGCTCGGCGAGTCCGTCAGCAGCATGACCAGGCGGTCGATGCCGATGCCGCAGCCCCCCGCCGGCGGCATGCCGACTTCGAGCGCCCGGATGAAGTCGGCGTCGTAATACATCGCCTCCTCGTCGCCGGCGTCCTTGTGCGCGGCCTGGGCGCGAAAGCGGGCGGCCTGGTCCTCGGCGTCGTTCAGCTCCGAGAAGCCGTTGGCGAGTTCGCGCCCGGTGACGAAGAGTTCGAAGCGCTCGGTGACGCCCGGCCGGCTATCGGAAGCGCGCGCGAGCGGCGACACCTCCACCGGGTAGTCGACGATGAACGTCGGCTGCCAGAGCTGGGCCTCGACCTCGGCCTCGAAGAGGCCGAACTGCAGCTCGGCCAGCCCCCAGCGCGCAGGAGCGGTCTCGCCAGCGGCGGCGAGGCGCGCGCGCAGGGCTTCGGCGTCGTCGGCCTCGGCCTCGCTCAGGCCCGCGTGGCGGACGAGCGAGTCGCGCACCGACAGGCGCGCGAAGGGCTGGTCGAAATGCACCGGCCGGCCGCCGTAGCTGAGGCGCGCAGAGCCGGTGGCGGAGACGGCGGCATCGCGCAGGATCGCCTCGGTAAAGTCCATCAGGTCCTGGTAATGCCAGTAGGCCGCGTAGAACTCCATCATCGTGAACTCGGGGTTGTGGCGGACGGACAGCCCCTCGTTGCGGAAGTTGCGGTTGATCTCGAAGACGCGCTCGAAGCCGCCGACGAGCAGGCGCTTCAGGTACAGCTCCGGCGCGATGCGCAGGAACATCTGCTGGTCGAGCGCGTTGTGGTGCGTGACGAAGGGCTTGGCGTTCGCGCCGCCCGGGATCGGGTGGAGCATCGGCGTCTCGACCTCGAGAAAGCCGTGCCCGGTCATGAAGCGGCGGATCGCCGACACCGCCTGGCTGCGCGCGACGAAGCGCGTGCGTGCCTCCGCATCGGTGATCAGGTCGACGTAGCGCTGGCGGTACTTCTGCTCCTGGTCGGCCATGCCGTGGAACTTGTCCGGCAACGGACGCAGGCTCTTGGTCAGCAGGCGCAGCACACGCACCCGCACCGAGAGCTCGCCGGTCTTGGTGCGGAACAGCTGGCCTTCGGCCCCGACGATGTCGCCCAGGTCGAGCTGCTTGAAGAGCGCGTAGTCCGCCTCGCCGACCGCGTCGCGGGTGACGAAGAGCTGGATGCGCCCCGAGCCGTCCTGCAGCGTGCCGAAGCTGGCCTTGCCCATCACGCGCTTGAGCATCAGCCGGCCGGCAACCGCGACCTCGATCGCCTGCGCCTCGAGCGCCTCGTTCTCTTCCTCGCCGTGGGCCTGCTGCAGGGCCTGGGCGGCGTGGGTCGGCTTGAAGTCGTTCGGGAACACCGCGCGGCCGGCCTCGCGGGCGGCGGCGCGCAGCGTGGCGAGCTTCTCGCGCCGTTCGGCGATCAGCGCGTTGTCGTCGGCGTGCTCGGGCTGGGGGGCGGGCGCCGCAGCGGGGGCGGGGCGTTCGCTCATGGGGCGGCCTGGGGTCGGAAAACGGAGCCGGCGATTCTAAGTGTCGCCCTCGGCCGCAGCGCCAGGGCCGGGCCATGCCGCGCAGTCGAGGTGCGCCGGGCCCTGCCGGGGCGGCCCGGCCGCGGACCCGACAATGCGCGCGCTTCGCCCCACTCCCGACGTGACCGCCTCGATCTCCGCCCGCTTCGCGCCTGTCTGGCGCCACCTGCGCGGCAGCCTGGGCGGGGCGGTCGGCTACACGCTGCTGCAGCAGGCCTGCTACTTCGCGACCGCGGCGCTCGTCTCGCACGGCTTCGGCGCCGAGGGCTTCGGCGCCTACGGGCAGGCGCTGGCGCTGACGGTCGTGCTCGCCCAGGCCGGCACCGCGCGGCTCGACCTGGCTGCCCAGCTCCAGGCCGACGAGGCGCGCTCGCGTGCGCTGGCCCGCCTGGCCGTTGCGCTGGCGGCAGGCCTCGGGCTGGTCTTGACGCTGGCGGCCCTGGCGGCCTGGGCATTCGCCGGGGCGCCGGCCTGGACCGCCTGCGGTGCCGCCGCGCTGGCGCCGATGGCCTGGGTGCTGACGGGCGCCGGGCGGGCGGTGCGAGAAGGCCAGGTGGTGCGCGCGGCCGCCTGGCGCGCGCTGCCGCCGCTGCTGGCGCTGGCGCTGCAGGTGCCGGCCTGGGCGCTGGACTCGCTGGCGCTGGCCCTGGCTTCGCTGCCGCTGGGGGCCGCGCTGGCGGCGCTGGCGGTGGGGCGGGCGGCCTGGCCTGCGGGCGTCGACGGCCCGGCGGTGGCAGGCGGCGTGGGTACCCGACCGGTGCCGCCTGCCGGTGCCCCCGCGGCCCGCGCGCCGTCCCCCGGCGCTGCCTTGTCCGCGCCGTCCGCCGGGGCGATCCGGCCGGCGCCATCCAGCGGCGCGACGCCCTCAGCGCCCTCCGGCGGCGCGGCCCAGTCGGCATCGTCCGACGGCGCCGAGCGCCGGCCGGCCTTCGGCTGGCGCGCGCTCTGGCGCTCGCAGCACGGCTTCGTGCGCGCAGAGCTGCCGGCCTACCTGCTGAACGCGCTCTCGCTGCAGGGCCAGGTGCTGCTGGTCGGGGTGCTGGCCGGCGATGCCGATGCCGGGCGCTACGCGCTCGCGCAGCGGATCGCCTTCGCGCCGATGAGCCTCTTCGGGCCGGCGCTGACCGACTGGTTGCGTGCCCGCCTGATCGGCGCGGCGGCTGATCAGGCCACCCGGCGCCGTGTCGGCCGGGCCCTCGGCTGGATGGCCACGCTGTCGCTGGCGGCGCATGGCGTGCTGGCACTGGCGATGCCCTGGCTCGTCGCGGTCGCCTTCGCCTCGTACGGCGCCGAGCTGGTCGGGGTCGCGACGGTGCTGCTGCTCGCCGGCGCGGTGCGGCTGGTCGTGAGCCCGCTCACCTTCGTGCTGACGCTGCGCGGGCGCTACGGCCGCAACCTGCTCGGCCAGACCGCGTTGGCCGCCGTCGCCACTCTGGCCACGCTGCTCGGCCTGACCGTCGGCGGCAGCCTGGCGAGCGCCGCCTGGCTCTATGCGATCGGCGCGGTCGCGGTGTACGCGGTCTATCTCCGCTGGAGCTGGCGCAGCCTGGCGACCTGACCCCGGCGCGCGACGCCGTGGATGTGCCCCGTCGGGCGGCCCGCGGGGCGGGCCCGGCGGCGCCACACGGGCGACACCCGGCCACGCCGACGGATGCGGGATACTGCCCCGTTCCCCGCCGCCCGCTGCCCCAGCCTGTCGATGCCCAGCCCCGTCCCCGCCGGCGCCGAACGCGAAGCGCGCCTTGCCCCGGCGCACTACCTGTCGGACGACTACTTCCAGACCGAGTCGCTGCACTCGATGGTCTTCCAGGTCCAGCAGCTGCGGGCGTTCGGTGCGCGCCGCATCCTGGAGGTCGGCGTCGGCAACGGTTTCGTCTCGAGCTTCCTGCGCCGCGCCGGCTTCGAGGTGACGACCGCCGACATCAACCCGCAGCTCGAGCCCGACGTCTGCCGCCCGCTGCACGAGCTGCCGCAGGCGCTGGCCGGGCGACACTTCGACCTCGTCTCCTGCTGCGAGGTGCTCGAGCACATGCCCTATGAACAGCTCGCCGCCAACCTCGACGTGTTGCGCGCGCTGGCGCCAGCCGCCTTCATCAGCCTGCCCGGGCACTTTCCCTGGCTCGGCCTGGCGGGGCGCTTCGGGCTGCACAACCGATTCGTCGACGTCGCGCTCGGCCTGCGCATCCCGGTGAGGCGACGGCCGAGCGAAGGTCACTTCTGGGAGCTGGGTTCTCAGTGGCGCACGCGGCGCGGCGCGCTGGTCAAGCTGATGCGCGAGCGCTGGGCCTCGGTCGACAGCGGCGTGTTTCCGCTGCACCGCTACCACTACTGGTTCCGCTGCCGCGGGGCCGCGCGCTGAGATGGCGAACGAGCCCGGGCGGCCGGCCGGGGCCACTGGCGCTCCCGGCCTCGTCAGCCTGATCGCGCCCTGTCGCAACGAGCTCGCGCATCTGCCGGCCTTCTTCGCCTCCGTCGATGCCCAGGAGCTCCCGCCGGGCTGGACGATGGAACTTGTCGTGGCCGACGGCGGCAGCGACGACGGCAGCCGCGCGGCGCTCGAGGCGCGCGCCCTGCTCGATGCCCGCCTCGCCGTCGTCGACAACCCCCGGCGCATCGTCTCGAGCGGGCTCAATGCCGCGCTGGCGCGGGCCCGCGGCGCGGTGCTCGTGCGGCTGGACATGCACACCCGCTATGCGCCGGACTACGTCGCGCGCTGCCTCGAGGCACTCGCCGAGACCGGCGCCGACAACGTCGGCGGCCCCTGGCATGCCGAGGGCACGGCGCCGATGCAGCGCGCGATCGCCGCCGCCTTCCAATCGCCCTGGCTGGCCGGCGGCGCGCGCTCGCGCCGGCTCGACTGGAGCGGCTGGGTCGACACCGTCTACCTCGGCGCCTGGCCGCGCGCGACCTTCGAGCGCGTCGGCGGCTTCGACGAATCCCTGGTGCGCAACCAGGACGACGAGCACAACCTGCGCCTCGTGCGCGCCGGCGGGCGCGTCTGGCAGAGCGCGGCGATCCGCTCCTGGTACACGCCGCGCGGCTCGGTCGGGGCGCTGTTCCGCCAGTACTTCCAGTACGGCTACTGGAAGCCCTTCGTGATGCGCAAGCACGGGCAGGCGGCCGCGTTGCGGCAGCTGGTGCCGGGCCTCTTCGTCGCCGCCCTCGGCGCTGCGCTGGGGGTCTGGCTGCTCGGCGGGCCCGGCATGCCGGCCGCGGTGCTGGCCGGCACCTACGCACTGGCGGTCGCCGCCGCCTCGACCGCGATCGCGGCGCGCGCCGGCTGGGCGCTCTGGCCCCGGCTGCCGGCGGTGATCGCGGCCTATCACCTCGGCTATGGCCTCGGTTCGCTGGTCGGCTGGGCCGACGTGCTGCGCGGCGCCCGGCGCGGCGGCGAACGCTATGCCGGGCTGACCCGATGAACGGTGGCTCGCGCTCCCCCGCGGCCGCTGGCGGCCGGGCGAGGGGGTGCCCGTGAGCGGCGACGCGCCAGGGTCGGCGCCCGACCGCGCCGCGCGGGAGGCCGATGCCGTCCGCGAGCGCTACGCCCGCCGCCCGGCGCAGGACTGGCGCTACGACCGCCTGAACCCGGCCGCGTTGCGCGCCGCACAGGAGGTCGAACGCACGCTGGCGGCGTTGCTGCTCGCCGCCGGCTGGCAGGACCGCAGCGAGCGTCGCGCGCTCGACCTCGGCTGCGGCGAGGGCGGACACCTGCTGGAGTTGCTGCGCCTCGGCTTCCGCCCTGAACATCTGCGCGGCATCGAACTGCTGGCCGAGCGTGTCGCCAGCGCCCGCCGCGTGCTGCCGGCGACGCTGCGCATCGATGCAGGCGATGCGCTGGCCATCGAGGTGCCCGCCGCCAGCCAGGACCTGGTATTGCAGTTCACCGTCTTCTCGTCGGTGCTCGACGCGGCGGTGCAGCAGCGCCTGGCCGCTGCGATGTGGCGCTGGCTGCGCCCGGGCGGCGCGGTGCTCTGGTACGACTTCACCGTCGACAACCCGCGCAACCCGGACGTGCGCGGCGTGCCCGCGGCGCGCCTGGCCAGGCTGTTCCCCGGCGCGCGCATCACCGCCCGGCGCCTGACGCTGGCGCCGCCAATCGCGCGCCGGGTCTGCCGCCTGCACCCCGGGCTCTACACTGCCCTGGCCTGGCTGCCGCCCCTGCGCACGCATCTGATGGCCTGGATCGCGAAGCCCTGATGCCCGAGCCCGACCCCAAGCCCCCCTTCCTGCCCTTCGCGCTGCCCGAGATCGGCGAGGCCGAGATCGCCGAGGTGGTCGACACGCTGCGCTCGGGTTGGCTCACGACCGGCCCGAAGGCGCGCCGCTTCGAGCAGGACTTCGCCGCCTGGCTCGGCGACCCGGCGCTGGAGACGGTGGCCGTCAACTCGGCGACCGCCGGCCTGCACCTGGCGCTGGAGGCGCTGGGCATCGGCCCCGGCGACGAGGTCATCACGACCACCCACACCTTCACCGCGACCGCCGAGGTGGTGCGCTACCTCGGCGCCGACGTGGTGTTGGTCGACATCGACCCCGAGACGCTCTGCATCGACCCGCGCGCGGTCGAGGCCGCGATCGGCCCGCGAACCCGCTGCCTGCTGCCGGTGCACTTCGGCGGGCGCGCGGCCGACATGCCCGCGCTGCTCGCACTGGCGCGACGGCACGGCCTGAAAGTGGTCGAGGACGCCGCCCACGCGCTGCCTGCGACCAGCGGCGGCGCGCTCGTGGGCACCCTCGGCTCGGACGCGACGGTGTTCAGCTTCTACGCCAACAAGACGATCACCACCGGCGAGGGCGGCATGCTGGTCATGCGCGACCCCGCGTTGGCGAAACGCGCGCGCACGATGCGCCTGCACGGCATGAGCCGCGACGCCTTCGACCGCTTCACCTCGACCGTGCCGGCCTGGGCCTACGAGATCGTCGCGCCGGGCTACAAGTACAACCTGACCGACATCGCCGCCGCGCTCGGCCTGCACCAGCTGAAGCGCGCCGACGAATTCCAGCAGCGCCGCGCGGCGCTGGCGGCCCGCTACGACGACGGCTTGGCCGGTCTGCCGCTGGTGCTGCCGCCGCACGCCCCGCCCGGCGAGCGCCATGCCTGGCACCTCTATGTCGTGCGCCTTGCCGGCGCGGCGCCGCTCGGCCGCGATGCCCTGGTCGAGGCCTTGTTCGCCGCCGGCATCGGTTGCAGCGTGCACTACATCCCGCTGCACCAGCAGCCTTACTGGCGCGAGCGCTACGGGCTCGAGGCCGCCCGCTTTCCGCACAGCCAGCGCGCCTGGGAGCGCAGCCTGAGCCTGCCGATCTACCCGCGGATGACCGAGGCCGACGTCGACCGCGTCGTCGCCGAACTGCGGCGATTGCTCGGGTGAGGCCCTGCCGGTGAGGCGGTCCGTGCCGACCCCTGCCGACGTGGCCGCCGCGCCGGCCTGTGCCCTCGACGCCGGCTCCGGTGCTGGCGCGTGATGGCCAAGCGCCTGTTCGACCTGGTCGTGGCGTCGGCGCTGCTGGTGCTGCTGTCGCCGCTGCTGGCGGCGATCGCGCTCTGGGTGCGGCTCGATTCGCCGGGGCCGGTGTTCTTTCGCCAGGAGCGCGTCGGCCGCCACGGTGTCCCGTTCCGCATCCACAAGTTCCGCACGATGCGCGCCGCGGCGGACGGTGCCGGCGGGCCGCAGATCACGGTCGGCGACGACGCGCGCATCACCCGCGCCGGCGCCTTCCTGCGCCGCCGCCGGCTCGACGAGCTGCCGCAGCTGCTCGACGTCATCGCCGGCTCGATGAGCCTGGTCGGCCCGCGGCCCGAGGTGCCGCGCTACGTGGCGCTATACCCGCCGGCGCTGCGCGAGACGCTGCTGTCGGTGCGGCCCGGCGTCACCGACCCGGCGTCGCTGGCCTGGCAAGACGAGGCGGCGCAGCTGGCGCGCGCTGCCGACCCGGAACGCGAGTACGTCGAGGTCGTGATGCCTGCCAAGCTCGCGCTGGCGGCGCGCTACGTCGAGCGCGCGACCCTCTGGAGCGACCTGGGCGTGATCTGGCGCAGCCTGCGGCTGCCGTTCGGCGGGGGCGCCCCGCGCTCCTAGAATGCCGCAGCCTCCGCACCGCGGTCTGGCTGCCGGCCTTCCGCCGTGAAGGGTGTGCAGGTCCGCAAGCCGCCACGGCCGACACCGATGTTCTGGCACCACCTCGACCGCCTCCTCACCCGCATCCGCCCGCACCAGCGCGGGCTGTCGATGGCTGTCGACGCGGCGGTGATCGCGGCGACCTGGCAGGTGACCTACCTGTTCCGCCTCGGCTTCGAAGGGTGGGCGACGCTGCGCGCCCCCTACGACACCTGGGTCTGCCTCGGCGTCGTCGCGGTCTACCTGGCGGTCTTCGTCTGCGTCCAGGTGCCGCGCGGCATGTGGCGCTTCTCCGGCTTCGACGAGGTCGAACGGCTGGCGATCGCCTGCAGCGTCGCGGGGCTCGTCTCGGCGGTCGTGGTGCTGATGCTGCAGCTGGTGCGCATCCCGCGCGCGGTGCTGGCGCTGCACCCGCTCTTCACGCTGATGGCGCTGGTGAGCCTGCGCATCGCTTACCGGATGCTCCATGAGCACATCCGCGCCCGGCTGGCCGGTGGCGCCGGCGAGGAGCGGCGCGCGCTGGTGATCGGCGCCGGCGAATCGGCGCGGCTGCTGATCGCCGGCATCCAGCACAAGGGCTGGCGCGTGCTCGGCCTGCTCGACGACGACGTGCAGAAGCACGGCTCTCGCATCGGCCACGTGCATGTGCTGGGGCCGCTCGGCAGCCTTCGAGAACAGGCGCAGCGGCTGGGCGTGACGCACCTGATCATCGCGATCCCCTCGCTGCGCGGCCAGCAGCGGCGGCGCGTGTTCGACCTTGCGGTGGCGAGCGGCCTGGCGGTGGCCACCGTGCCCTCGGCGCAGGAGCTGCTCGACGGCGCCGCGATCGGGCGCGTACGCGACATCGAGCCCGCCGACCTGCTCGGCCGCGAGCCGGTGCAACTCGACGAGGGCGGCATCAGCGAGGCGCTGGGCGGGCGCTGCGTGCTGATCACCGGCGCCGGCGGCAGCATCGGCAGCGAGCTGTGCCGCCAGGTCGCGCGCTACGGCGCGCGCCGACTGGTGCTGTTCGAGCAGTCGGAATTCAACCTCTACGCGATCGAGCAGGAGCTGGCCGAGCGCTTCCCCGGCCTGTTGCTGGTGCGCCTGATCGGCGACGTGAAGGACGCCGCGCACCTGCACGAGGTGTTCGCGCGCTGGCAGCCGCAGGTGGTCTTCCACGCCGCGGCCTACAAGCACGTGCCGCTGATGGAGGAGGAGAACGCCTGGGCCGCGCTGGCGAACAACACGCTGGGCACCTGGCAGGTCGCCAACGCCGCGGCCGAGGCTGGCGTCGAGCGCTTCGTGCTGATCTCGACCGACAAGGCGGTCAACCCGACCAGCGTGATGGGAGCGACGAAGCGCGCCGCCGAGATGGCGATCTCGCAACTCGCGCAGCGCACCCGCGAGGCGGGCGGCGCGACGCGCTTCCTCGCGGTGCGCTTCGGCAACGTGCTGGGCTCCAGCGGCAGCGTGATCCCAAAGTTCAAGGAGCAGATCGCCCGCGGCGGGCCGATCACCGTGACCCACCCCGAGATCACGCGCTACTTCATGACCATCCCCGAGGCCGCGCGCCTGGTGCTGCAGGCGGCGGCGATCGGCGAGGGCGGGCGCGTCTACGTGCTCGACATGGGCGAGCCGGTGAAGATCGTCGACCTGGCGCGCGACCTGATCCGCCTGGCCGGCCAGTCGCCGGACGACATCGGCATCGTCTTCTCGGGCCTGCGCCCCGGCGAGAAGCTCTACGAGGAGCTGCTGCACGACAAGGACGCGACCGAGCCGACCGAGAACCCGAAGATCGCGATCGCGCGGATCGACGACGGGCCGGACGCGGCGGCGCGCATCGCCGGGCTGCTCGAGGCCTGCCAGGGCGGCGGGCGCGGCGACGCTCGGCGGCTGCTGGCGCTGGCGGTGCCGGAGTTTCGCGTGCGGCCGGCTTCGAGGGCGATGC
This sequence comes from Ideonella sp., assembly GCA_035911095.1. Lineage (GTDB taxonomy): Bacteria > Pseudomonadota > Gammaproteobacteria > Burkholderiales > Burkholderiaceae_C > JAMHWF01. Next base: position 94,501 of record JAMHWF010000022.1, read on the forward strand.
GCAGCTCGACGCCTGCCGGCCTGGATGCTCGTGGCGGCAAGCCGGCGGCATCGTCGCCGCTGCACTGAGCAGCGGCGTTTCGCGGGCGGCAGGGTCCGCAGGGCCGGTGTGCGCGCCGGACGACGTTTGAACTGACCGCTCGCGCCACGCACCGGCGCTCGGTGTGGCGATACTCAAGGTTCTGAAGCATCGGAAACGGCCCCGCGACTGAGCATGCACAATGCGCGTGGTACGCGGCCGAAGGCCGTATATAGCTCCCAAACGAGGATGCTCGCCTGGTGCGGACCCTCCCTGCCAGGGCGTTCCGAAACCACGTTCTCCCGGCGCGCATACCTCCCATCTGAGACCATGAAGAACCTGGCCATCATTCCGGCACGAGGCGGCTCCAAAGGTATCCCCGGAAAGAATACAAAGCTCATCGCCGGCAAGCCGCTTATTGCGTGGAGCATTGAACAAGCCCGTGAAGCCGGCGCTGTCGATCGTGTGATCGTGACCACCGACGACGAAGGGATCGCAGAGGTGGCTCGGGCATTCGGGGCCGACACGCCGTTCCTGCGCCCGCCCGAACTGGCGAGCGATACCGCGGCGACAGAACCCTCGCTTCTTCATGCCCTCGACTGGCTCAACGAGCACGAGCAGTACGAGCCCGATCTCGTCACGCTGCTGCAGCCCACATCGCCGGTGCGAGGCGCAGAGTCGATCGATCGCGCTGTTGCGCAAATGCAGGCCGAGCAGGCCGATTCGCTCGTCTCGGTTGCCGAGTTCTGGAACTTCCTGTGGCGCGGACGGGATCGGCCCGCCGCACTCTACGACTACGCCAACCGGCCTCGTCGTCAGGACATTTCCGCCGACAGCGTGCTATTGAAGGAGAACGGTTCGATCTATGTGACCCGCTCCGACGTGCTGCGGGCACAAGGCAACCGGCTGGGCGGCCGCATCAGCGCTTTCGTGATGGAAGAGCACGAAAGCTACGAGATCGATACGCTGACTGACTGGGTCATCGTCGAAGCCATCCTGAATCACCTGCACGGAGCGCGCTGAATGCAGGTCACCAACCGCATCGACGACTTCATCGTTCACCAAGACGCGCCGCTGCTGCGTTGCCTCAATCAACTGAACGTCAACCAGCGGCGCATCCTCTTCGTCTTGGACGACGAGCGCCGTCTGCTCGGTTCGTTCTCCGACGGAGACTTCCGCCGCTGGGTCACGACGGCGACCCACTACGACTTCGAGGCTACGCGGGTCTCAGAGGTCATGAATCCGACCCCGGTGCAGGCCCCGGTCAGCGCCCAGCGCAAGCAGGTCAGGGCGCTCTTCGCGGGTGCGATCGATGCGATCCCGCTGGTGGACCCGGGGCGACGGCTCGTTTCCATTGCGTTCCAGAACGACGAGGGACTCGACATCGCGGGCCACCGGATCGCAGCGGGTGCGCCGGCTTTCGTGATCGCGGAGATCGGCAACAACCACAACGGCAGCATCGAGCTGGCGCAGCGCTTGGTCGACCTTGCCAGGGAGGCTGGCGCGGATTGCGCCAAGTTCCAGATGCGCAACATGCAGGCGCTGTATCGCCACGGGAGCAGCACCCATGGGGCCGATCTGGGCGCGCAGTACACGCTCGACCTGCTGTCGCGCAACCAACTCGCCAATGAGCAACTGCTTGAAGTCTTCGACTACTGCAAGCAGCGGGGGATCACGCCGCTTTGCACCCCCTGGGACATCCCCAGCCTGCAGGTGCTGGAGGACTACGGCATGCCGGCCTACAAGGTGGCGTCGGCAGACCTGACCAACACGCAGATCCTGCAGGCTCTGGCGGATACGGGCAAGCCATTGATCTGCTCGACGGGCATGTCGACCGAGGCGGAGATCCGCGGTGCGGCTTCATTCCTGCGCCAACGCGGTGCCGAGGCTGTTTTCCTGCACTGCAACTCGACCTATCCGGCGCCATTCAAGGACGTGAATCTCGCCTACTTGCCGCGTCTGCAGTCGATCGTGGACGGCCCGGTGGGCTACTCGGGCCACGAGCGCGGCGTCGCGGTCGCCGTGGCCGCCGTCTCGTTGGGTGCTCGAGTCATCGAGAAGCACTTCACCGTGGACAAGGAGATGGAGGGCAACGACCACAAGGTCTCGCTGCTGCCTGACGAGTTCCGGTCGATGGTGCGCATGATCCGCGAGGTCGAAGAGTCCATGGGATCGGCCGGGGAGCGGTCGCTGAGCCAGGGCGAACTGATCAATCGAGAGACGCTCGCCAAGAGCCTGGTCGCGACGCGGCCCATCGAGGCGGGGCAGACCATCACGCGCGAGATGGTGGACGTGAAAAGCCCCGGACAGGGCTTGCAGCCCTGCTATCTGGATGTTTTGCTCGGACGCATCGCCCGCAGGAACATGGTGGCGGGCGATTTCTTCTTTCCTTCCGACCTGCGCGATGCGGTCAATCAGGTGCGCCCTTACCGCTTCGAGCGGCCTTTCGGGATTCCCGTCCGCTTTCACGACTATCGTGCGCTGGCTTCGAAGACCAACCTGGACTTCGTCGAGTTCCATCTGAGCTACATGGACCTTGAGCTGCGCCCTGCGGACTTCATCGAGGGGCCGCAGTCGATCGGGCTGGCGGTGCACAGCCCCGAACTGTTCGCCGGCGATCACATCATGGATCTCGCGACCGAGGACGAGGCTCACCGTCATCAATCGATCGCGGAGTTGGAGCGCGTCTGCGACATGACCCGCGGCCTGAAGGCCCTGTTTCCGAAGACGCAACGCCCGGTGATCGTCATCAACGCGGGCGGCTTCGATGCGCAGGGCTTTCGTCCCGCGGCCAGCCGCGCCCCGATGTATGCAAGGGTCGCGGATGCACTGCGCCACGTCGACCAGTCCGGGATCGAGATCATCATCCAGACGATGCCGCCCTTTCCTTGGCACTTCGGCGGACAGAGTCATCACAACCTCTTTGTTGCGGCCGACGAGATCGACCGCTTCTGCCGCGAGCACGGTTACCGCATCTGCTACGACGTCTCGCATTCGATGATGGCCTGCAACTACTACGCCTGGCAGCTGAGCAGCTTCACGCGTGCCGTCGCCCGTCACATCGCGCACATGCACATCGCCGACGCCAAGGGGACCGACGGCGAGGGCGTGCAGATCGGGCATGGCGACGTCGACTTCACCCGGCTCGCCCAGGACTTGGGACGCGACGCGCCCAACGCGCAGTTCATCCCCGAGATCTGGCAAGGTCACAAGAATGGGGGCGAAGGCTTCTGGGAAGCGCTGGAGTTCCTGGAGCGCCGCTTCTGAACGAACGCAGGCCCTGGAGCGCACGATGGAACGCCGTGCCGCGACATTCCGGTCCGAGTCAATCTTCGATCCTCCATCTCATGATCCGCTGGCCGCAGGGCTCCGCTTCGAGGGCGGCCGGCCTGATGGTGATCGAGAAGCTGGCCGGCCTGGCGTCGTCGCTGTTTGTCGGCATCGCGGTCGCCCGCTACCTGGGGCCCGACGGATTTGGCCAGCTCAGCTACGCGCTGGCCTGGATGGCCATCGGCTCGGTGTTCTCCCAGGCCGGCCTTACACGCATCTTGATCGCGCGGTTCGTGCGCGAGCAAAGCTATGCGTTGACGCTGGGTTCGGCGCTGTCGATCCAGGCGGGCGGCACGCTTGTCGGCTGCATCGTCGTGGCACTCGGGCTCACGGCGATGAGCGACGACCGGACCCTTTGGCATGTCTCGTTGCTGATGTCCGGCATCGTCTTTGCCGAGGTGGTCGGCCCGTATCGGGACCTGGCGATGTCGCGCGGTCGGTCTTCGACCGTGGCGTTGATCGGGATTGCCGTGCTGCTGCTGTCGAGCGTCGCCAGGCTGCTTGGCATTCATTGGGCGTTGCCCCTGGCGGGGTTCGCTCTCCTGGCAGGCGCGGAACGATTGACCTGGGCTGTCGCCACCGTCGCGATGGTGCGTGCAGCCTTCTCAGAGCGTCCGAGCGTCGGCCGGCACAGCATCGGCACGCTATGCGCTCAAGGTTGGCCCGTACTGGTTGCGAACCTGAGCTCAGTGCTCTATTCGCGGGTCGACCTGCTGCTGCTCGAGCGAATGGCCGATACGGCGCAGGTCGGGTTGTATGCCTCCACGTCCCGACTCGCCGGCAGCTTCCCGATGCTGGCCGTTGCTGTCGCACAGGCCTTCTACCCCACGCTCGTCAAGCTCCAGGACGCCGATGCAGCCGCGTACGAGCGCAGGCACCTGCAACTCGCCTCGCTGCTTGGTTGTCCGGTCATGCTGATCGCGTTCCTGGCGATCTGGCAGGGCGAGACGATGGTGACATGGTTGCTCGGCGCGAAGTTCGCGGGCGCGGGCCCGCTGCTGGGGTGGCAGATGTTGACGGCTGCCGTGATGTGCCCCGCTGTGCTGAGAGCAGGCTACCTGACGTCGATCGGCGCGACACGGTGGCTCCTGCTCACCACGTTCGCCTCGCTCGGGATCAGCGTGGCGCTGAACACGATGCTGATACCGGTTCACGGGGCGCTAGGCGCCTGCGTTGCGTTCCTGGTCACCCAGGTGACGTCGCTGTACTTGCTGGACCTTCTGAACCCGAAGATCAGGCCGCTGGCGCTGCTGCACCTGCGCGCGCTCCTGCTGGTGCCAGCTCTCATGCAATCGATCCAGAAAGACCCTCGGAAATGACCTTGCTGTCCATGACACCGGCGCCGTCGATATCCATGTCGACCAGCCAGACGGAGGCCGCTCGGCGCGTGCGAGCCAAGATTCGGTCGGGAGAATGGACGCTGAGCGCTAACCCCTGCCTCTGCGGGACCTCGGATCGAGGCGATATCGACATCGCGCGGATGGATCGGTACGGCCTGCCGTTCGGACAAGTGCTTTGCCGGTGCTGCGGGATCGTGCGTTCCGAGCATGTGCTGACTCCCGCTTCGAACAACGACTTCTACGCAACCGAGTACCGAAACCTTTACACCGGCCGACCAACGGCCAGCGTCGACTTCTTCAAGGATCAGTATCGTCACGGCGAGTGGTTCTGCCAGACATCGCTGTCGTTCATTCCCGAAAGCGAGCGGGACACTGTCTTGGAGATCGGTTGTGGTGCCGGCGGGATCCTGAAAGCGATCTCCGATGAGGGATGGCAGCAGGTGGTGGGCGTAGATCTTGGCGAACAGTACCTGCAGCACGGTCGCAATCAAGGCCTCGATCTGAGGCATGGCGACTATCGCGAGTTGATCGCCGACGCCTCGCAGCGCCTTGTGGTGCTTTCACACGTTCTGGAGCACTTCATCGATCCGGTCCAGGAACTCCGGCATATCGCGGCCAAGTTGAAGGACGGCGGATACCTGCTGATCGAAGTCCCCGGCCTGATGTCGATCCACAAGGCCTACACCCGGGTTCAGCACTACTTCCAAGGTGCCCACATCTACAACTTCTCGCTCGATCACCTGAAGGCCTTGCTGCAGGCCGCCGGATACGAGATCGTCTCTGGAGACGAGAGATGCACCGTGCTCGCTCGCAAGCGATTCTCTTCCACGCCTCTGCCACTGGCTCAGATGCTGGACGATCCCGCGCAGGCGAAGCGCGTGCTCGGCTATCTGCGATGGCTTGGCCGCCTCGACAAGATTCACGTCTCGTGGCTGGGCACGCGTCTGGCCTTATCGGCGCTGAAGCGCAGCCTGACATCTGAAAGCACGCGGGGTGCATAAGGAAGCCCTGATCGCCTTCCTGAAGAAGGCTGTGCCGGACAGTCTGCACGATCGCATCCTGACCTTTCGCCGCCCGTACAAGAAGGAACTGCAGAGGAACACGCGATGGAAGGGCGTCGGGCGCAACCGTCGCGCCTGGGTGCTCGCGACCGGGCCCAGCATCTCCCAGCAAAGAATTGAGCTGCTGGCGGGTGAGGACTGCTATTCCGTCAGCAACTTCTTCCTGCATGAGAAGCTGGGTGCCTTGGCTCCGAAGGCACACTTCTTCGCTCCCTACCACCCGCCGCTGATCCGCTCGAACTACCTGGACTGGATCGCCTCGGCACATGCGCGCCTGCCAGCGACCACGCCGCTCATCCTCGGGCTGCAAGACTACGAAATGCTCGAGAACAGCGGCATCCTCGGCGCCCGCGAGCGGTACTACCTGCAGTTCGGTGCCCGGCGTTTCGGGCCGATCGACTGCACCCGGGCCGGGCCTCCGGTGCAGACAGGGCCGCAGATGGTCCTGCAGTTGCTGCTCTACGCGGGATACGACGAGATCTTCCTGCTCGGCTGCGACCATGACACGTTGAAGAACTACGGCGATACGGTGGCCAACTTCTACGCAGCCAAGGATGACGTGCGGGTCAATGCAACGAACGGCCTCGGGTGGTTGCCGATCGTCGACCATCTGCGAACGCAGGTTCGCGTGTTCGAGATCTACGATCTTCTTCAGCGCCACAACACGGGCAGCCGCATCATCAACTGTTCGCCGGTGTCGTGGCTGCGTTTCACGCAGATGGAGACCCGCCGGTTCGAGGACGTGGTGCGGCAGTGATCGTTCGAACCGTTCGCCCCTTCACCTCCTGGCTGCGTCTGCGGCGACAAGACCGTGTGCGCGCGCCCTGGGGCGTGCTGGCAGACAGTGCCTGCGAGTTCGAGGGCATGTCCTTTCTCGGCGCGGGCACGGAGCTGTCTTGCTGCAGCATCGGGCGCGGCACCTACTTCTCGGGCAATGCCCGGCTCTGGCAAACGCGGATAGGGCGCTACTGCTCGCTCGGCCTCGACCTGCTGAACCTGATGGGTCGACATCCGACCACCGGGTTCGCCACCACCCATCCCGCGTTCTTCTCGACGCAGAAGCAGGCGGGTTTCACGTACGCCGATCGCGCCTGCTGCGACGAAGTGCGGTATGCCGATGCCGATCGGCGCCACGTCTGCGTGATCGGCCACGACGTGTGGCTCGGCGGCCGCGTCACGCTGCTTGACGGCGTGAGCATCGGCAGCGGGGCGATCGTCGGAGCGGGTGCGGTCGTGACGAAGGACCTGCCGCCCTACTCGATCAGCGTCGGCGTGCCGGCACGTACCGTCTCCTGGCGCTTCGAGCCCGCGTTGATAGAGCGCCTGCTGGCGGCCGCTTGGTGGGACCGTGAACCGGCCTGGCTGCAACGGAACCAGGACGCCTTCGTGTCGGCCGAGACACTGCTCGAGCGACTGGGGGATTCGTCGCCATGACCGGCGACGCGACCCCTGGCACCCAGCGGCGATGCGGGGGGCGGCGCGTCGGAGCCGATGAGCCGAGTGCGCTGTCCGCCCGGCCATTGATCACGATTGCCACCGTCACCTTCAACGCGGCGCACTGCCTGCCCAAGGCCATCGAGAGTGTGGCTACCCAGCGCTACCGCGGTGTCGAGCACGTGATCGTCGATGGTGGCTCGACCGACGGCACGGTGGAGATCCTCCAAGCCCTTTCCACCTGCATCGACTACTGGGTCAGCGAGCCGGACGACGGCGTGTACGACGCCATGAACAAGGCCCTCTCGCTTGCAAGCGGCGATTGGATTCTCTTCCTGGGCGCAGACGACGTTCTGTTCGACGTGCTGGATGACGTCGTGCCGCGACTGCTGGACAAGAACGCTGTCTACTATGGCAACGTGCGGCTCAAGTCGAGCCGCGCGTCGTACCTCGGCCGTTTCTCGCGCTACAAGCTGATGCAAAGCAACATCCCGCATCAAGCGATCTTCTACCCGCGCTCGGCGTACTCGACGAGGCGCTACGATCCCACCTACCGGGCGCTGGCGGATCACAAGTACAACATCGAACTGTGGGCGAGTGCCGGCCCGTTCGTGTATTTGCCGCTCGACATCGCGCTGTTCGACGACGAGGGGCTTTCCTCGCGCGGCGACGCGGTGTTCGATCGCGACAGGCTCGAAATCATCAAGGCCAACTTCGGCCGGCGCTACTTCTGGCTCAAGAAGGCGCGCAATATCCTGGCGTTTATCTACTGGAAACTGCGTGGATCCGCTCGAGTACCTGGCTAGCTCGCTGACGTGGTGGCGCGAATACCTGGCCATCCTCGCGGTATCGCTGGCGTTGCACTGGCCGTTCATGCGACGGCTTTGCGTCGGCGTTTTCGACCCGCTGTTCTTTGTTCTGATCGGCGATGCCTTTGGCGCTGCCATTGTCGTGTTCATGTACTGGCGCGGGGACATTGCGCCGATTTACTTCGCCTCTTACGCCTTCGCCCAGATCTTCTTCTATGTCGGAATGTGCAGCGCAGCCCTTCTGCGCCCCCGGCGCGGCTTGGCCGACAAGCCACAGGATGCGAATGAGGTCGGCCTGCCGTTGCTGATCTTCGGGGCTGCGGCGCTGCTGCACCTGGCGACGACCTTGATCTCCTGGGGACTCGCGGGTATCCCGCTTTTCCGGGTGACTCGACTCGGCGCGTTTGCCGGCTCGGGTGGTCTGGGCATCCTCGAGAGGTTGTCGGGCCCCACGGGTGGTATCGCGCTCTTCTGCGCGCTCTATCTGATGTGCAGTGTGCAGGGCAGGTCCTATCGATGGATCTTCTTTCCGTTTTCGACCTGGCTCCTCTTCGCGACGGCGATGTCGGGCTCCAAGTCCGCGCTGCTGTTCATCGGGCAGATCGTGTTCTCGTTCGCGGTGATCTACGGTCGTATCGACGCTCGGTCCGGTGTGTTCTGGGGCGGACGGTTCGGGCGCGGCTTCCTGGCGATCGCAGCCGTCTTCGCCCTGTTCACGCTCACCATACAGCGCGACGGGTCGGTCGCGACGGCAGTTGCCTCTTTGCTATATCGCTTCTTCAGCTACGGAGACATCTACGTGTTCGCCTACCCGGGCCGAATGATCGAGTTCGTCAAAGGGGACAACCCGTTGATCGGACTCCTCGGCGCACCGCTCAGCACGTTCCGCATCCTCCCGCTCGAGATGATTTACTCCAACATCGGACATCAACTTGCGCAGCTTGTTTTTCCGAACCTTTCTTACGTGGCAGGCCCGAACCCGCGCCAGGCAGTGTTCGGCTACCACTACTTCGGTCACTACGCATTCGTCTACTCGTTCGTGATCGGAGCCCTGACGATCCTTGCTCAGCGTGCCGCGTACTACACACCTGGTCGGGGCTTCCTCGGCGCCCTGATCGCGTTGCAGGTCTATCTCGCACTGTTCCAGGTGGGCGTTGACGTCGAAACGGCATCGACGAAGCTGGTGAACAGCTTTCTCGCGCTGACCGTCATCCTGCTCTTTGCGCTGCCGGTCTACTTTGCGTCGCGGGTGACCCGAGGAGCGGCCTCTCGGGTGCCAGTCAACCCGGCAAGCGCCCGATGACGAGGTCGACCATCCGCTTGGTGGGGTGCTGCTTCCACCTCGATCCGGTCGACTTCTCGAGGCGCCTTGCTGCACTGGCCGCCAGGTCGGGACATGGCCTCGAAGGCGTCATCGTCTGCAACGCACCGGGGTCTCGACTCGACGGCGCGCCCACCGGCATCGCCGTGCTGGAGGGGACGAACGAAACCCTCGATTTTTCCGCCTATTTCGAAGGCTTGGGCACCTTTGGCGCATTGGTCGATGGGCCGGTGCTTTTCGTCAACGACAGCCTGTTCACGAAGCACGACGCCAAGGCGGTGCTCGGGATGGTGTTGGCGTTGGTGCCGTTGGTCGCGCAAAGCCACTGCGCAGCCCTTGCCGGCGTCTCCCACCCCTACATGACCGCCTGCCTGCGAAACCCGTGGAGCGGCGACGGCCGCTACATCAGTTCATTCTGCTTTCTCGCCAATCGGCCGGCCTGTGACATCCTGCTTCGGATGCAGCAATGGGCCATCGAAGATGGCCTGCCCCCATCGCCCACGGCGGCGCTCAGCGATGACGACTGGGGGATGCGGCTCTCGCCACCGTTCCGAGAAATGATCCGGACCCATCTGGTCTACGATCCATCGCCCTATGCGTGGCCGCGTGCGCGTGCGCGCGATGGCGTCGAACTGCTGGCATGGAAGAAGGCGCGTTGCGTGTACTTCGAGCATCGCCTCTCGGGCGCCATAGGGATCGAGGGAGCGCTGTTGCCCGTCAATGCGGGCCCTCGTGCCGGCCTGAAACTGCTTTTGGCGGAGCAGCGTGCCGCGTTTTTCCGCAAGCTGCGTTCTTCCGTCCGCATCTGACGCCGAACCAGTGAAGATCACGGTCATCACCGTTGCGTATAACAGCGCGAGCACCATCGAAGCCACGCTCGCGTCGGTCGCGTGTCAAACCCACCCGGATGTCGAGCATCTCGTCATCGACGGCGGGTCCACCGACGAGACCGCGCAGATCGTCTCGAGATTCCGGCACTCGGTAAGTCATTTCGTCTCCGAGCGCGACGGGGGCATCTACGACGCGATGAACAAGGGGCTTGCGAAGGCCACGGGGCATCTGGTCGGATTTCTGAATGCCGACGATCGCTTCGCCGACGAGCTGGCATTGGCTCGAATCGCCGCGGCCGCTACGGCGCATCCCTCCGCAGTGGCCGTGTACGGCGACCTGGTCTACGACAGCTCGCGAGAGCCTGGCAAGATCGTCCGCTACTGGCGGAGCGGGCGCTTCAGTCGATCTCGACTCCGTTTCGGATGGATGCCCCCGCATCCGACCTTCTATGCCACGCGCCAGCACCTGCGCGAGATCGGCGGTTTCGATACGACCCTGAAGATTGCGGCAGACTACGAGATGATGCTGCGCTGCCTGGCCCCGCGCAACGCGCAAGCGGCCTACGTGCCGGAGGTGCTGGTCCGCATGCGGCTCGGGGGGGCCAGCAACCGGTCGGCCTCGGCGATGCTGCGCAAGAGCGCCGAGGATCTAAAGGCCATGCGCGCCAATCGCATCGGCGGTCCGCTCACGCTGCTGTGCAAGAACCTGCGGAAGCTGCCCCAGTTCTTCCGGCGGGCCCGCGCCTAGGAGCGTGATTTGCGCTCGGTCGATACGCGATGCCGAGGCGGTTCCGCGGCGGCGGCTTGGGCCGAGTTCCGTGAGGCCCTCTAGTACACTCGGTCGCCTTGGCACATGCTGCCGAAGATTGTCGGATGCCGCCGTGGTGGTATCCGCATGAGGTCTTCTCGCGACGCTCCTTCCAGACGAGTGGCTGGCTGCGGTGGGACCCGCGCCGAACATCTCATGACCCATGCCACCTGACAGCATTGCATCGCCCGCGTCCGCACCCTCGACGGCACCCGACATCAGCCTGCTCGACGTGGGGCTCGTTGTATTCAAAAACCTGTGGTTGCTGTTGGGTGTTCCGGCGCTCGCCGCGGTGATCGCCGTGGCTGCGAGCTTTCTCGTGGCGCCGACGTATACGTCCAGCACGGTCATCATGACGCCGCAGAAATCAGACATCGCCGGCGCGTTGCTGGGGCAGTTGGGTGGGCTCGCCGGCGCCGCGGGCAGTCTGGCCGACGTCAAGAACCCGTCCGACCAATGGGTCGGCTTGCTCTACAGCAGGACGGTGGCGGACGCGATCGTCGACCAGTTCAAACTCGTCGACCGCTACGGCGTGAAGTACATGTTCGAGGCGCGCAAGGGTCTCGCCGTCGCAAGCACGATCGAAGCTGGCAAGAACGGGTTGATCACGATTTCGGTGGACGACAAGGACCCGGACACCGCGCGCCGCATGGCGACTGCCTACGTGAGCGAACTGCAAAAGCTGTCAAAGAACATTGCGGTCACCGAAGCTGGGCAGCGCCGACTGTTCTTCGAGCAGCAGGTGCGCGATGCGCGCGAGCAGATGGACAAGGCGATTCAGTCGCTCCAGGGGGGTGGCATCGCCCAGAACGCGGTCAAGACCGACCCGGGTGTCGCGCTTGAAGCTGTCGCGCGGATGAGGGCGCAGATCACCGCTGCGGAGGTCCGCCTTTCCGTGCTGCGCCAGTCCATGACACAGCGCAGCACTGCCGTGCAGCAGGCGGAGGCTGAAGTGCGCTCGCTGAAGGAGCAGTTGAAGAGCATCGACCAGCCGGAAGAACTTGTGGTTGGCGGCCAGCAGGGTGAGTACCTGGCCCGCTATCGAGACTTCAAGTACTACGAGAACCTGTTCGAAGTCATGGCCAAGCAGTTCGAACTCGCCAAGATCGACGAGGCGCGTGACGGTACCGTCATTCAGGTCGTCGATCCGGCGCAAACACCCGAGTGGAAGTCCAAGCCGAAGCGACTGGTCGTCGGGCTGCTGGCGTTCGTGATCGTCGGGTTCCTCGTCCTGCTGTACGTGTTCGTGCGCGAGGCCGTCCGCAATTCGCGTCGGGACCCGGAGTTGAGCGCGAAGCTCGCTCAGTTCAGGTTTCGGCGCGCTTGAAGGGGCGTACCACCTGCGTGGGTTGTTCCTAAAGGTTTACCGATGAATCGAATTGCCAAGGCATTGCGCAACCCGGCTAAGGCCGTCGACAGGGTTGCGCGGCGGTGCCGTTCCATGTTTCCCGAGTCCGCGCGCAAGGTGGAGGCCGATGCGGGCCAGTTCTGGACCCGCAGCCAGGATGATGTCGCCACACAGGCGTTGTCCCACTGGCGCGGGCAGGGCTACATCACCGAAGAGTTTTGGCAAGCCACGGGGCGCCGGCACCTGGCGCTGCTCGACCGGCTGTGCCTGCTGGCAGGCCGGACCCGCCCGATTCGCGCCATGCTGGAGTGGGGGTCCGGCGGGGGGGCCAACGCCTGCGCCTTTGCGCAGCGGGTGACGACCTTCTACGGCGTGGATATCTCGGCTCCCAATCTCGAAGAGGTAGGACGGCAGCTGGCGCCATCGGGCTTCGCCGGGTGGAAACCCCTGCTGGTGGACGTTCACGAGCCGGAATCGGTCAGGCAGCGAGGGGTCGAGCCCCTCGACCTGTTCCTCTGCGTCGCGGTCTACCAGCACTTCCCGAGCAAGGAGTACGGCTTGCGCGTGACGCGCGTGGCGCACGACCTGCTGGCAGCGGATGGTTTGGCGATCATCCAGACACGCATCGATGACGGCTCTGAGCGGCTCTCCGCCAAGACGAAAAATTATTCGAAGGATGCGATCGTCTTCACGTCGTATCGCGTGGAGGAGTTTTGGAACGAGTTGTCACGTGCCGGCTTCTCGCCGTTGGCCGTGGTATTGGATCCAGAATCGGCGTACGCGTTCTATCTGGCCGAGAAAACTCGCGAAGTCTGAAGCTATCGGCTGAGTTTGCGTCGCAGCAGAAGTCGTATTCGTCCCCGCCAGAGTCGACGCCTCAGGGCTCGCGGGTCGTGCCCTCGGCTCAGCGCGTGGGTACTGGGGCTGCAACTCGTATAGAGCAGTCCAAGCTGATCGGCCAACACTTCGAGGGAACGGCGCGAGAACAGCGAAATGTGGCCGTTCCGGGGCCCTGCGTAGGACCAGGCCAGGCGCGTGGCTTCCGAGACGCTCCCGTCGGTCACTGCAGTGCCGACAAGCAAGATCAGCGGGCCTGGCGTTGCGTTCGTCAGAAGCGTGCGCAACGACGCGACCGGATCGGGCAAGTGCTCCAAGACCTCGAAGGCCGTGCAGAGGTTGTAGCGCCCGATGCGCTCCGGTTGCAGTTCGTCGACGCCGAACGGGTCGTGGCAATCGTAGGTCCACCCGCTGTCTCGGAGCAGTTGAGCGGTACGGCCATGGCCGCCACCGAAGTCCAGGCCGATTGCCGTGTCCTTCAGGTCCGGGAAGTACGACTGAACCGCCTTCGCGTCGAGTGACGGGCGAATCTCGGCGAATTCGCCGTCGACCACATGGTATTGATCGTTGTAGACATGCCGGCTCCATAGTGAAGGCGTGAATCGGTCAAAGAACGCCGTGAAAATGAACCTGCATTGACTGCATCTCCAGTAGATGACTGGAACGCAGCTTAGTGAGCGAGTGAACGGCGTGGGGCTGACGAATTTCTCGAAATCCAGCATGTCGAATCGACTGCTGGGGGACCGGCAAATCTTGCAGGCACGTAGGCGCGCTTTCTGTTCCAGAGCCAGCTGTTCGACGGCATATTCTGCAAGTTCGCCCTCGGCGGTATTCGGCCCGTCGATCGGTACTGCATTGGCATCTACCGTGTCCATTTCGGCAGTCCTGGATCGGGGTTGAAGATGGTGCCCAAACTATAATCCCTGCTTCTGAGCCGGGTGGGCGTGTGATCTCTCGAGTATCTGGGTTCGCATGAAAGTCATGAACATGCGGCTGGTTCGTGCCGCGGCCCGCCTCGATCCGCTCTGGAAGGCACTGAGCCGGCTGCCCCTCGGGGGCAGGGGGCTTGTCGATCAAGGGCCGAAGTCGATTCTGGTCATCGACCTGCATCTCGTCGGCGACATGGTGATGTTGCTGCCGCTGCTGGCTGCCCTGAGAAGGCGCTATCCGACGGCGCGGCTGACCCTGCTGGCCGGGCCGTGGTCCGACTTCGTGATACGCAGCAGCGGCTTGGTCGACGAGGTGATCCCGTTCGTCGCGAGCTGGGTCAAGCCTCGCCGTCGGCTGCAGGCGCTGTTCGACTACGCACGTATCGTCCGCTTGCTGCGGCGGCGTTCCTGGGACATCGGCCTCGATGTGCGCGGCGACGTCCGTCAGATTCTGATGCTGTTCCTCGCAGGGTGTCGGCGTCGCATCGGCTTCGACTTCACCGGCGGGGCGGACCTGCTGACCGAGGTGGTTCCGGACGACGGGCAGTTGAGTCATATCCTCGACCATCATCAGCGCATTGCTCGCCAGATGGATGCGTGGGACGGCCAACACTTCATCCCGCGCATCGCGTTGTCCGACGCCGAGCGGCGCGACGCCGAAGCCATCGAGCCTTTCATCGGATTTCACTTCGGGGCGTCCCTAGCGCTGCGCCGACTGCCGCCGCAAGAAGCGGCGAAGCTGGTCCGCCTGCATGGCGCAAGCGGCACGAGGCTCGTGCTGTTCTCGTCGCCGGATATCGAAAGCTACGTGCAGGAGATCATTGCGCTGCTTCCCGAGTCGGTCGCGCGAGGCCTCGAGACCTGGCGTGGCAGCTTGCGCGAGTTCGTCGTCACGCTCAGTCGCGCGCAGCGCGTCTTCGTCATGGACAGCGGGCCGGCACATATCGCCGCAGCCCTGGGGTGCGAGACCGTGATCTTCTTCGGGCCCAACCTTCCACGGTACACCGCACCGCGAGGCGAACGCGTCTTGCTGCTGGAGCATCCTGGCATGTTGTGCCGCCCCTGCGATCAGCACCATTGCGTCAACGCCACTCGACAGGCGTGCCTGCTTGGCCTGGTCGAGCAATGGGAGCAGGTCGCCGCGCCGATGCGGGCGCGGTGAAAGGCCCGGTCGCAGCGATTCTGGTCTTGGCGTTGCGTTGCGTTCGCCCGATCGGCTCGCCGAGCCCAGCTGCGTCGCGGTCTGTTCACGAGCGGGCGCGGGGCCGGGCCTTTACTCCCGCAGCACCTTGATCGCCGCCGCCCCCAGGCCGAACTGATAGAGGATCTGCGTCCACTCTTTCGCGAGCTGGGTGAAGGTCGTCTTGCCCAGTTCCTCGGGCACGAAGACGGTGTCTCCGGGCAGCGCCGCAACGCGCTTCAGGTTGCCGTCGAAGAAGCCTCGGTTCTGCCGGGCGCTGACCACGCTGCCGTTGGCCCGTACCACGAACGCGCTGCCGTTGTCCGCGCCGCGCGTGCTGCCGCCGGCCATGTCGATGTATGAATCGACGGGGCGCTCGCCGCTGAACAGGTAGGAGCCACCGTTGAACACGCTGCCGAAGACGCCGACGGTCGTCGGCTGCGCCGGGATGAAGAGGCGGTCGCCGCTTTCCATCGCGAGGTTCGGCAGCTGGGGCGCATGCGGGTCGAGCTGGAGCACGATGCGGCCGGTGGGGCGGACCTGGCGAAGCTGCTGGATCAGCCGGGTGGCCGCGCTGCTCTGGGCCGCCTGCACCTGGGCTTCTTCCGCCGTCAGGGCCCGCTGGGTGGTCGTCACTTTCGCGAACTCGGTCTCGAGGTCTCGCAGCGCGCGGTCGTAGTTCACCTGCTGCTGCTGGCGCACGGATTCGCGGCTGAACTCGGTGCCGAAGACGAAGGCGTCGGGCGTCAGCCCGCCCGCGGCCCGGATCGCGTCCTCGATCGAGCTGCTCGCCGGCAGGATGTAGTCGCCGGGCTGCGCCACCTCGCCCTCGACGCGAACCTTCTTGTTCTGCTTGTCCTGCGGCAGCATGGCATCGACGGCGCTGAACGCGCGCAGCACGTCGCCGTTGGCGGGCGCCTGGCTCAGCGCGTCGGGCAGCGCCAGCTGCACCATGCGCTCGCCGATGCGGTCACCCAGCCGCTCGATGGCCAGGCGCGACCGGTCGGCGACCGGGGTCAGGCCCCCGGCCATGCGCACAATGTCGGCGATCGTCTCGCCGTTCCTCAGCTCGAAGATCGAGGGCTTGTTGACGCTGCCGATCAGCGCGGCCTGGGTCGAGACCGGGCCGATGTGCACGACGTCCTCGGGCTGCAGCACGCGGTCGTTCGAGCGGTCGCCCTTCAGCAGCAGATCGTAGAGATCGAGCGTCGCCAGCAGCGTCCCACGGCGGCGAAGCTCGATGCTGCGGAAGGTGCCGGAGGCCGAAGGGCCGCCCGCCTTCATCACGGCGTTGAAAACCGTCGACAGGCTGTTCACGACGTAGGAGCCGGGCTGCGACACGAACCCCGTGACGTAGACGCGGATGCTGCGCAGCTGGCCGAGCGACACGCTCAGCTGGAAGTTGCGGAAGACCTGGCCGACGCGTCGCCGCAGGAGCTCCGGCAGGTCCTCGTAGCGAACGCCGGCCACGAGCACGGAGCCGACACGCGGGATGTTCAGTCGGCCGGCCCGGTCGACGACCAGGCGCAGGTCGGCATCGATCGAGCCCCAGATCGTCAGTGCGACCTCGTCGCCCGGCGTGATGAGGTAGTCGGGCGGCACTTGCGGCATGAAGTCGACCGTGTCCGCCGCCGTCGGGGAGGTGACGAGCTCTGCGCCGAAGCGCCGGACCGAGGTGTCGTCCAGCGTGAGCCTGCCGTCCGGGCCGATCACCGGGATCGTGTCGGCGATCTTGTTGACGAAGAGCTCGAACTCCCCGGGGCGGTAGGGCTTGGGGGGCGGCGTGAAGCCGGACGAGCCGTCCGCACTTGCCGCCTGGCCCGTCGTGGCGGCCCGGCCACTGTCGCTCTGGCCCCAGCGCAGCGACCCCCCGCTCGACGTGTTGCTGCGCAGTTGCACCGAGCCGCCGCTACCGGTGGACGTGTCGGTGCTCTCGCCGGGGGTGTTGGCGCTGGGGTTCGAGGTGTCGCCTGACCTTGATTGATAGCTGTCCAGCGTCTGGCGGGTCTGCACCTGCGCCCACGCGTCGGTACGACAGAGGCCCGCGGCCAGGGCGATGGCGGTCACGGCGACAAGCCGAGACCGTCTCGAGCGGTGTTCGGTCATGGAGGGGGGCAGGAGTCAGGAGTTGTTTGAGGCCGCCACGGTGCCTCGTCCTGTCGGCGCACGTGGGGTATCGAAGCGGGCGAATTCTAGTGGCCCGTCTTGTGGACAGGCCTGGTACGCAGACCGGCCGACGATCGGTCAGTCGAAGAGGCGTGCCTGGCCCAGCAGCGGGGCCGCGGCGTCCTTGGCCGAGAGCGTCGGCTCGGGAATGGCGTCCGGCCAGGCGATGGCCAGGGTCGGGTCGTCCCAGCGCACCGCGCCCTCCGCCTGTGGCGCGTAGTAGCTCGTCGTCTTGTAGAGGAAGTCGGCGCTGTCGCTGGTGACGAGGAAGCCGTGCCCGAAGCCCGGCGGCACCCAGAACTGGCGGTGGTTGTCGGCGGTCAGCTCGACGCCGACCCAGTGCCCGAAGCGCGGACTGCTGCGACGCAGGTCGACCGCGACGTCGAACACGCTGCCGTGGGTCACGCGCACCAGCTTGCCCTGCGCATGCGGCGCGAGCTGGTAGTGCAGGCCGCGCAGCACGCCGCGCGAGGAGCGCGAGTGGTTGTCCTGCACGAACTCGACGTGATGCCCGACTGCTTCGTCGAAGTCGCGCTGGCTGAAGCTCTCGAGGAAGAAGCCGCGCGCGTCGCCGAAGACCTTGGGTTCGAAGATCAACACTTCGGGCAGCGCCGTACGGGTCACGTTCATGCTCAGTACGCCTTCTCGCGCAGCAGGCGCAGCAGGTACTGCCCGTAGCCGCTCTTCGCCATCGGTTGGGCCTGCGCCTCCAGCGCCTCGGCGGTGATCCACCCGGCGCGGAATGCGACCTCTTCCGGGCAGGCCACCTTCAGCCCCTGGCGCTTCTCGAGCGTCGCGATGAACTGGCCGGCTTCGAGCAGGCTGTCGTGCGTGCCGGTGTCGAGCCAGGCGTAGCCGCGGCCCATGATCTCGACCGAGAGCGCGCCCTGGCGCAGGTAGTGCGCGTTGACGTCGGTGATCTCGAGCTCGCCGCGCGCGCTGGGCCGGATCGACGCGGCAACGTCGCAGACGGCGGTGTCGTAGAAGTAGAGCCCGGTGACGGCGTACGAGCTCTTCGGCGTCGCGGGCTTCTCCTCGATGCTGATCGCGCGCCGCTGGCCGTCGAACTCGACCACGCCGTAGCGCTGCGGGTCGTGCACGTGGTAGGCGAAGACGCTCGCACCTTCGCTGCGCGCCGTGGCGGCGGCGAGCACGCGCTGCAGGTCGTGGCCATAGAACAGGTTGTCACCCAGCACCAGCGCGCTCGGCGCCCCGCCGACGAAGTCGCGCCCGAGGACGAAGGCCTGCGCCAGGCCGTCCGGGCTGGGCTGGACGCAGTAGCGGATGTCGATGCCCCAGCGCGCGCCGTCGCCGAGCAGGTGCTCGAAGCGCGGCGTGTCCTGCGGCGTGCTGATCACGAGCACGTCGCGGATGCCGGCCAGCATCAGCGTGGTGAGCGGGTAATAGACCATCGGCTTGTCGTACACCGGCAGCAACTGCTTGCTCATCGCAAGCGTGGCCGGGTGCAGCCGGGTGCCGGAACCGCCGGCGAGGATGATGCCTTTGCGTCGCATGGAATGAGGAGTGGTGGGGGTCGTCAGGTGCCGAGCACTTCGGTCAGCATCCGTTCGACGCCCTGCTGCCAGGGCGGCAGGTGCAGCCCGAAGCTCGCGCGCAGGCGCCGCGTATCGAGCCGCGAGTTGAGCGGCCGGCGCGCCGGGGTGGGGAACTCGCTCGTCGGCACCGCGGCGATCGCCTCGGGCGCGACCTTGACGGGCTGGCCGTGCGCGCGCGCCCATTCGATGACGTGGCGGGCATAGCCGTGCCAGCTCGTCTGGCCGGCGGCCGCCAGGTGGTAGGTGCCGCCGAGGCCCGCGTCGTCGCGCAGCCGGCGCAGCGCATGCGCGGTCACGTCGGCGATCAGTTCGGCGCCGGTGGGTGCGCCGATCTGGTCGTCGATGACGGTGAGCCGCTCGCGCTCGGCGGCCAGGCGCAGCATCGTGCGCGCGAAGTTGCCGCCGCGCGCCGAGTAGACCCAGCTGGTGCGCAGGATCAGGTGGCGGCAGCCGCTGGCGCGGATCGCCTCCTCGCCTTCGAGCTTGCTGCGGCCGTAGACGCCGAGAGGGCCGGTCGGGGCGTCCTCGGCGCGCGGCGCGCTGCCGCTGCCGTCGAAGACGTAGTCGCTGCTGTACTGCACCAGCCAGGCGCCGAGCGTGGCGGCCTCGCGGGCGAGCACGCTCGGCGCCTCGGCATTGACGGCGCGTGCCAGCGCGGGCTCGGACTCCGCCTTGTCGACCGCGGTGTGCGCGGCGGCGTTGACGATCACGTCCGGCCGCAGCGCGCGCACGGTGCCGGCCAGGCTCTCGGGGCGCGAGAAGTCGCAGCGCTCGGGATCGGACTGCCTGTCGAGGGCGATCAGCTCGCCCAGCGGTGCAAGGGCGCGCTGCAGCTCCCAGCCCACCTGGCCATTGCGGCCGAGCAACAGCAGCTTCATCGGCAGGCTTCCCAGTCGCGCCGGGCGGCGGCGCCATCGGGCCGGACCGCTGGCCTCATGCGGCCGCCACGCCTGCCAGCCGGCCGTCGTACTGCGTCGCGACCCACTCGCGGTAGGCGCCGCTCTGCACCTCGGCGATCCAGTCGGGGTGCGCGAGGTACCAGGCCACGGTCTTGCGGATCCCGCTGTCGAACGTCTCGGCCGGGCGCCAGCCGAGCTCGTGCTCCAGCTTGCGCGCGTCGATCGCGTAGCGGCGGTCGTGGCCGGGGCGGTCGGCGACATGGGTGATCAGGCGCGCGTAGGGGCCCGCCGGGTCGGGCCGCAGCTCGTCGAGCAGGCCGCAGATGAGGCGCACGATGTCAAGGTTCGCCTGCTCGTTCCAGCCGCCGATGTTGTAGGTCTCGCCGAGTCGGCCGCGGGCGAGCACGGCGCGGATCGCCGCGCAGTGGTCGCCGACGTAGAGCCAGTCGCGCACCTGCTGGCCGTCGCCGTAGACGGGCAGCGGCTTGCCGGCCAGCGCGTTGACGATCACCAGCGGGATCAGCTTCTCTGGAAAGTGAAACGGACCGTAGTTGTTGGAACAGTTCGTGGTGAGCGTCGGCAGGCCGTAGGTGTGGTGCCAGGCGCGCACCAGGTGGTCGCTGGCAGCCTTGCTCGCGGCGTAGGGGCTGTTCGGCTCGTAGGGGTGCGTCTCGGTGAAGGCCGGCGCCTCGGGCGCCAGCGAGCCGTAGACCTCGTCGGTCGAGACGTGCAGGAAGCGAAACGCCGCCCGCGCTGCGTCCTCGAGCGTCGCCCAGTGGGCGCGCGCGGCCTCGAGCAGTGCATAGGTGCCGTCGATGTTGGTGCGCATGAAGGCGCCCGGGCCGTGGATCGAGCGGTCGACATGGCTTTCGGCGGCGAAGTGGACGATCGCGCGCACAGGGTGTTCGGCGAGCAGTCGCCCGACCAGCGCGCGGTCTCCGATGTCGCCGTGCACGAAAAGGTGGCGCGCGTCGCCCTGCAGCGCCGCGAGATTGCGCAGGTTGCCGGCGTAGGTCAGCGCGTCGAGCGTGAGCACGGGTTCGTCGCGCGTGGCGTCGTCGCCGAGCCAATCGAGGACAAAGTTGCTGCCGATGAAGCCGGCGCCGCCGGTGACGAGGATCATTGTTGGTCAGGAGTGACGCCGGGGTTGGGTGGCGTGCTGCCGAGTACTATAGTTGCGCCCCTGCGCACCGGATTCGGGCACTCGCCGCGCCGTCCGCGCCTCGCCCCATCCATGGTCCTCTTCCTGTCCTCGTTCGGGATCGCCGCTTTCATGACCTGGGTCGTGCTGGGTTGGGGGCGCGCACGTTCCCTGGGCTTCGCCGACAAAGGGCCGCGGGGCCCGCAAGCCTTCCACGTGCGGCGTGCGCCACGCCTCGGCGGCGCCGCGGTGTTCCTGGCGATGATCGCGGTGCTGGCGGGTGCATGGCAGGCAGGTTTCACCGAACTGGCGCAACTGGGCGGCCTGCTGCTGGTCTGCGGCCTGCCGGCTTTCGGCGCCGGCCTGGCAGAGGACCTGACCGAGCGCGTCGCCCCGTCCGGTCGCCTGGTCGCGACGGCGCTGTCGGCCCTGCTTGCGGCCTTCCTGCTCGACGCGACGATCACCCGCACCGACCTCTGGGGTCTGGACTGGATCGCCGGCTTCGGCCTCGGTGCCGTGCTGCTGGCAGTCTTCGCGGTGGCGGGCATCGCAAACTCGGTCAACATCATCGACGGCTTCAACGGCCTCGCCTCGATGTGCGCGACGATGATGCTGCTGGCGATCGGCTTCGTCGCCTACTCGGTCGGCGACGGCACGCTGACGTTGCTGGCCCTGGCGCTGGCGGGCGCGGTGCTCGGCTTCTTCCTCTGGAACTTCCCCCGCGGGCTGATCTTCCTCGGCGACGGTGGGGCCTACTTCCTCGGCTTCGCGGTGGCCGAACTCGGCATCCTGCTGCTGCAGCGCAACCCGGAAGTCTCGCCGCTGTGCCCGCTGCTAATCGTCATCTACCCGGTGTTCGAGACGGTGTTCTCGATGTACCGCCGCAAGCTGCTGCAGGGACGCGCGATCGGCGAGCCCGACGGCGTCCACCTGCACAGCCTGGTCTACCGTCGCCTGCTGCGCTGGGCGATCGAAGGCGAGGACGTCCGTGCGGTCACGCGCCGCAACTCGCTGACGGCACCGTATCTGTGGCTGCTCTGCCTGGCGTCGATCGTGCCTGCGGTGCTGTTCTGGGACGACACGCAGCTGATCGGCCTGTGCATCGTGCTGTTCGGGACGGGCTATGTGCTCCTGTACTGGAGCATCGTGCGCTTCCGCACGCCGCGCCTGCTGGTGATCCGCAGGTCCTGAGGCGGATTCCCCGTCTCCGCGGTCCGTCGGCCGGCCGCGAACGCCCGTCATCCGGCGGTCATCGGCGGGCGGGGGATAATGCGGGGTGATGACCGAAACCCTCCTCCAGCCGGCACCGGATGCCGGCACCAAGCCCGCCGTCTCCTCCCCACCCCCCGAACTCCCCGCGCGCTTCGACACCCTGGCACTGGATGCGAAGCTGCTGCGCGCCGTCGCCGACCAGGGCTACGCGACGATGACGCCGATCCAGGCGAAGGCGATCCCGATTGTGCTCGCCGGCCGCGACGTGATGGGCGCGGCCCAGACCGGTACCGGCAAGACCGCCGCCTTCTCGGTGCCGCTGCTGCAACGCATGCTCAGGCACGAGAACGCCAGCATGTCGCCGGCCCGGCACCCGGTGCGCGCCCTGTGCCTCGCCCCGACGCGCGAGCTGGCCGACCAAGTGGCCAACAACGTCAAGGCCTATGCGAAGCACACCCAGCTGCGCGTGGCCTGCGTTTTCGGCGGCATTGACATGAAACCGCAGACGGCCGAGCTGAAGGCCGGTGTCGAGGTGCTGATCGCGACGCCGGGGCGCCTGCTCGACCACATCGAGGCGAAGAACTGCGTGCTGAACCAGGTCGAGTACGTGGTGCTCGACGAGGCCGACCGCATGCTCGACATCGGCTTTCTGCCCGACCTGCAGCGCATCCTCGGCTACCTGCCGAAGCAGCGTCAGACGCTGCTGTTCTCCGCCACCTTCTCGCCCGAGATCAAGCGCCTGTCCCAGAGCTACCTGCAGGAGCCGGTGCTGGTCGAGGTGGCGCGACCGAACGCCACTGCGTCGACCGTTGAGCAGCGCTTCTATGCGGTCGGCGAAGACGACAAGCGGCGCGCCGTCGAGCAGTTGCTCAAGGCGCGCGAGATCGGCCAGGCGATCGTCTTCGTCAACTCCAAGCTCGGCGCTGCACGCCTGGCGCGTTCCTTCGAACGTGACGGCCTGAAGACGCAGGCGCTGCATGGCGACAAGTCGCAGGACGAGCGACTGAAGGCCCTGGCCGCGTTCAAGGCCGGCGAGGTCGACCTGCTGGTGGCCACCGACGTCGCCGCGCGCGGGCTCGACATTGCCGACCTGCCGGCGGTCTTCAACTTCGACGTGCCGTTCAATGCCGAGGACTACGTGCACCGCATCGGGCGCACCGGGCGTGCCGGCGCCTCGGGGCTCGCGATCACGCTCGTCGACCGCAGCGACGCGCGGCTGGTGGCGGACATCGAGAAGCTGATCCACAAGAAGGTCGAGCTCGAGCCGCTCGAGCTCGACGACGAGCGCCCGCGCCGGCCCCGGCGTCCGCGCGAGGAGGACGAAAGCGCGTCCGACACGCGGCGCGGCCTGTCCGAGCGCCCGCGATTCGTGCAGAGGCCCGCGCCGGTCGATCCCTTCTTCGACAGGCCCTACGAGCCGACCGCGGCCGCCGAGGCGCCCGCCTGGGAGCAGACGGCCGCGGCCCCCGCGGCGGCCGACCCGCACCGGCGCCTGTCACCGAACATCAAGAGCCGGCGCAAGGTCGCGACGCTGCTCGGTGGCAAGCTGCCGACCTGAGCTGCCGCCGGCGCAGCGATGGCGCCGACGCGGGTTTCGATCCTGAATCAGCGCGCCAGCAGCGCGAACACCGCCGGCACGTCGGCCGGCATGCCCTCGCGCAGCGCGGCGGGCAGGGCCGAGGGGTCGCGCCAACGGGCCACGGGGCTGGCATGCGTCCAGGCGCCGGCCAGCGTCAGTCCGCAGGCGACCCCGAGTCGGGTCGTCCCCTCCAGGTGCTGCAGCAGTGACGCGAGCAGTGCGGCGTTCCGGTAGGGCGTCTCGATCATCAGCTGGGTCTGACCGAGGCGGCGTGAGGTGGCCTGCAGCTCTCGGATGCGCGCCGCGCGCGCCGCTGCATCGACCGGCAGGTAACCGACGAAGGCGAAGTGCTGGCCGTCGAGTCCGCTGGCCGCCAGCGCGAGCAGCAGCGAGCTGGGCCCCGGCAGCGGGCACACCGTGATACCCGCGTCATGGGCAAGCGCGACCAGGCGCGCGCCCGGGTCGGCGACCGCCGGCAGGCCGGCTTCCGAGAGCAGGCCGAGGTCGGCGCCCGCCAGCGCAGGTGCGAGCAGGGCCCGCCAGGCGGCGTCGTCCGCGCCGGGCGCCGGCGCGCCGCCGCCCTTGGGCGGTCGCGGCAGCTCCCGCATCTCGAGCTGTTGGAGCGGCAGGCGCAGCGGCTCGATCGCGTCGACCCGTTTCAGAAAGGCGCGCGCGGACTTGGCGTTCTCGACCGCCCAGTGGCCGAGCCGGGCGGCCTCCCGGATCACGCCCAGCGGCAGCACCTCGCGCAGGTCCGGCAGCGCGGCCGGTGCCGTACCGGTGTCGAGCGCGTTCGGGACCAGCAGCAGGCGCCCTGTCGGTGGCGGGCTCATGTCAGCCCTCCGCGCCTGCCGCGGCTGTCGCTGGGGCGCTCATGGCGCCGCGAGCGGGTCGAGCCCGGCACGCCGCAGCAGCGCGCAGGTGCGGACCAGCGGCAGCCCGACGAGCGCGCTCGGGTCGTCGGACTCGATCGCGTCGACGAGCGCGATGCCGAGCGCTTCGGAGCGCGCGCTGCCGGCGCAGTCGTAGGGCTGCTCCAGCGCCAGGTAGCGTTCGATCTCGGCCTCGCCGAGGGTGCGGAAGCGCACCCGCACCGGCACCAGCGCCGCCTCCTCGAAGCCGCTGTCGACGCAGCACACCGCGAGCGCTGTCTGGAAGATGACCATGCGACCGCTCATCGCGCGGAGCTGCTCGACGGCAGGCCCATGCGAGCCCGGTTTGCCGAGGGGGCGGCCCTCGAGGTCGGCCACCTGGTCCGAGCCGATCACGATCGCCTGCGGATGCCGCGCCGCCACGTCACGCGCCTTGGCCAGCGCCAGGCGCTGCGCCAGCATCGCCGGCGCCTCGCCGTCGGCCGGTGTCTCGTCGACCTCCGGCGCGACGACGGAGAACGCGAGCCGCAGCCGGGCGAGCAACTCGCGGCGGTAGCGGGAAGTGGAGCCGAGGATCAGCGCGCGGTCGGGCATCCGGGGATTGTCCACGCCCGGGTCCGCGGCCCGGCGGCCGCCTACACTCCGGCGCATGCGGCGCCGTGCTTTCGATCCCCACCGCCTCGATGTGCCTGCGTTCGCGCGCGAAGGCGCCTCGCTCGAGGGCCTTCGCCCGCTGGCGGAGTTTCCGCGGCTGCGCGACCTGCTGCACCCCGAGGCGCCGCCGGACGATTCCACACCGGCTCGCTGGTCGCTGCACGGCCTGACACGCCCGCGCCCGGGCGGCGAGCCGGAAGTGCGGCTGCACCTGCAGGCGAGCGCGACCGTGCCGCTCGTCTGCCAGCGCTGCCTGGGACCGGTGGTCACGCCGGTCGACATCGACCGCGACTTCCGCTTCGAGCGCGACGAATCCAGCGCCGCCGCCCTCGACGCCGAGGTCGAGGAGGACGTGCTCGCGCTCGACGCCAAGCTGGACGTGCCCGACCTTGTCGAAGACGAGCTTCTGCTGTCGCTGCCCCTGGTTCCCCGCCACGAGGTCTGCCCGCAGCCGCCCGACGCGCTCGCCGATCAGGCCGGCATGCCGGCCGCGGCTGCGCCCAGTCCCTTCGCGGCTCTCGCGGGCTGGCGCAAGACACCGGGCGGCGACAGCGGCGTGCAGTGACGAAGGGCGGCGTTCGCGCCGCATTCACGATGGCTGTGCCTTGCCAATGCTAGAATCGCAGGCTTTTCGCCCAGGCGCCTGGCCGTTCGCGGCCAGATGCGACCTTCGGCCCGTACCGGAGCCCTCCGGGGTCCGGAGGCGGTGCGTGGGCGCCGCGGACGGGTCCGGCGGCGCCTGACGCCCGGGCAGCGCGCCCAGCGGCGCACCGCAGGAGATCACCATGGCTGTTCAGCAGAACAAGAAGTCGCCGTCGAAGCGCGGCATGCATCGCTCGCACAATGCCCTGGCCCAGCCGGGCACCGCGATCGAGCCCACGACGGGCGAGACGCACCTGCGCCATCACATCAGCCCGAACGGCTTCTACCGCGGGCGCAAGGTGCTGAAGACCAAGTCGGACGACGCCTGAGGACGGTGCGGGGACGGTGACTTGGGCGTGAGCGCGCATCCCTCGCGCGAGGACGCCTGCATCGCCGTCGACTGCATGGGCGGCGACCACGGGCCGACGGTGACGCTGCCGGCCTGCCGCGCATTCATCGAGCGGCACCCGCAGGCCCGCCTGGTGCTGGTCGGGCGCAGCGAGGACATCGCCCCGGCGGCCGACTGGCCGCGTTGCAGCCTCGTCGCCGCGACCGAGGTCGTCGCGATGGACGACCCGGTCGAGGTCGCGCTGCGCCGCAAGCGCAACTCGTCGATGCGGGTTGCGATCAGCCAGCTCAAGGCCGGCCCCGACGGCGCGGCCCCTGCCGCCGACGCCTGCGTCTCGGCGGGCAACACCGGCGCGCTGATGGCGGTCGCCCGCTACGTGCTGAAGACGCTCGACGGCATCGACCGCCCGGCCATCGCCACCGTGATGCCGAACGAGCGTGACCGCTACACGACCGTGCTCGACCTCGGCGCCAATGTCGACTGCACGGCCGAGCACCTGCTGCAGTTCGCGGTGATGGGCAGCGCACTCGTGGCGGCGGTCGAGGGCCGCGAGGACCCGAGCGTCGGCCTGCTCAACATCGGCGAAGAGGCGATCAAGGGCAGCGACACGATCAAGCGCGCCGCCGAACTGCTGCGCGAGGCGGCGGGCCACGGCCAGCTGAACTTCCACGGCAACGTCGAGGGCAACGACATCTTCAAGGGCACGACCGACATCGTCGTCTGCGACGGCTTCGTGGGCAACGTCGCGCTGAAGACGGCCGAGGGCCTGGCCTCGATGCTCTCGAACTTCATCCGCCAGGAGTTCACCCGCAGCGCCTACACCAAGCTTGCCGCGCTGGTCGCGATGCCGGTGCTGCGGCACTTCAAGCAGCGGGTCGACCACCGCCGCTACAACGGCGCGGCGCTGCTCGGCCTGCGCGGGCTGGTCTTCAAGAGCCATGGCTCGGCCGATACGTTCGCCTTCGAGCAGGCGTTGAACCGGGCTTATGATGCGGCCCGCAATCGTCTGCTGGATCGGGTCCACGACCGGATCCTCGAGACCCTGCAGGCGATGCCAGGCAACGGCGGCGCCAGTCCGACCGACATCGCCGGCGCCGGCGTCGCGAGCGCCGCCTGAGGCGGTGGGGCGGCGCAGCCAGCCGCGACGCGAAGCCAGCCGCCCAGACGTTGTCCCAACGCTCGCCCATGCCCCAACACACCCGCATCTCCGGCACCGGCAGCTACCTGCCGCCGCGCCGCGTGACCAATCAGGCGCTGGCCGAGGAACTGGCCGGTCGCGGCATCGAGACCAACGACGCGTGGATCGTCGAGCGCACCGGCATTCGGGCGCGCCATTTCGCCGCCGACGGGGTCGGGGCGAGCGACCTCGCGGTCGAGGCGGGGCGTCATGCCCTTGAGGCAGCCGGCTGCGCCGCGGCCGACGTCGACCTGCTGATCGTCGCCACGTCGACACCGGACATGGTCTTCCCGTCGACCGCCTGCATCGTGCAGGCGAAGCTCGGCATCGTGGGCTGCCCGGCGTTCGACGTGCAGGCGGTGTGCTCGGGATTCGTCTATGCGCTGACGGTCGCCGATTCGATGATCCGCACCGGCGCCGCGCGGCGCGCGCTGGTGATCGGCGCCGAGGTCTTCTCGCGCATCCTCGACTTCGACGACCGCGGCACCTGCGTCCTGTTCGGTGACGGCGCCGGTGCGGTGGTGCTCGAGGCGAGCGACACGCCGGGCGTGCTCGCCAGCGAGCTGCATGCCGACGGCCGCCACGTCGGCATCCTGTGCGTGCCGGGCACGGTGTCGGGCGGGCGCGTGATCGGCGACCCGCTGCTCAAGATGGACGGTCAGGCGGTGTTCAAGCTGGCGGTCGGGGTGCTCGAGAGCGCGGCACGCGCGGTGCTGGCGAAGGCCGGGAGGCAGGAGGCCGACATCGATTGGCTGATCCCGCACCAGGCCAACCTGCGCATCATGCAGAGCACCGCGCGCAAGCTGAAGCTGGCGCCGGAGAAGCTCATCGTCACGGTCGACGGGCACGGCAACACCTCGGCGGCGTCGATCCCGCTCGCGCTCGACGTCGCGGTGCGCGACGGTCGCGTGAAGCCCGGCGACACGGTGATGCTCGAAGGCGTCGGCGGCGGCTTCACCTGGGGCGCGGTGCTGCTCGACTTCTGACACGTCGCGGCCGCCGTGGGCGGCCGCGGAACGAGGACACCACATGAGTCTTTTCGCTTTCGTCTTCCCCGGCCAGGGCTCGCAGACGGTCGGCATGCTCGACGCCTGGGGCGACCACCCGGTCGTCCGCGCCACGCTCGACGAGGCGTCGCAGGCGCTGGGCGAGGACGTCGGCGCGCTGATCCACGCCGGGCCGAAGGAGCAGCTCGACCTGACGACGAACACCCAGCCGGTGATGCTCGCGGCGGCCGTCGCCTGCTACCGCGCGTGGATGGACGCAACCGGGCGCGCGCCGGCGGTCGTCGCCGGACATTCGCTCGGCGAGTACAGCGCGCTCGTTGCCGCCGGCGCGATCACGCTGGCTGACGCGATGCCGCTGGTGCGCTTGCGCGCCCAGGCGATGCAGGACGCGGTGCCGGTCGGCGCGGGCGCGATGGCGGCGATCCTCGGCCTCGATGCCGAGACCGTCGTGAAGGTCTGCGCCGAGGCCGCGGCGGCGAGCGGCGAGGTGGTCGAGGCCGCCAACTTCAACGACCCGAAACAGACCGTGATCGCCGGCACCAAGGCCGGCGTCGACAAGGGTTGCGAGCTGTTGAAGGCGGCCGGTGCGAAGCGCGCGCTGCCGCTGGCGGTGTCGGCACCCTTCCACTCGAGCTTGATGCGACCGGCTGCCGAGCGCCTGAAGACACGCCTGGCCGATCTCACGATCGTGACACCTCAGATGGCGCTGGTGAACAACATCGACGCGCGGGCCGAGCTGACGCCTGACGCGATCCGCGACGCGCTCTACCGCCAGGCTTTCGGGCCGGTGCGCTGGGTCGACGTCGTGCGGGCGATTCGCGAGCGCGGTGTGACGCACTTCGTCGAGTGCGGCCCTGGCAAGGTGCTGGCCGGCATGGTCAAGCGGATCGACGGCGAGGCGGTCGCCTTGAACCTGCTCGACCCGGCCAGCCTGGCCGATGTCAAGGCGGCGCTGCCATGAGCGGCGACGGCGTTCAGGCGCAGCAGGTCGCGCTCGTCACCGGCGCATCGCGCGGCATCGGCCGTGCGATCGCTGCGCTGCTGGCGGCGCGTGGCTTCAAGGTGATCGGCACCGCGACGACACAGGCCGGTGCGCAAGCCGTCGGGGAGGCCCTGGCGCCTCACGGCGGCCGGGGCATCGCGCTCGACGTGACGGACGCCGCGGCCTCGGAGGCCGCGGTCGAGGCGCTGCTGAAGGGCGAGGGCGCCTTGCACGTGCTGGTCAACAACGCCGGCATCACGCGAGACACGCTGGCGATGCGCATGAAGGATGAGGACTGGGACGCAGTGCTCGACACCAACCTGAAGGCGGTGTTCCGCCTTGCCCGCATCGTGATGCGCCCGATGATGAAGCAGCGCTACGGTCGCATCGTCAACATCACCTCGGTGGTCGGCGCGAGCGGCAACGCGGGCCAGGCCAACTACGCGGCCGCGAAGGCCGGCGTCGCGGGCCTGACGCGCGCCCTCGCGCGCGAAGTTGGCAGCCGCGGCATCACTGTCAACTGCGTGGCGCCCGGCTTCATCGGCACCGACATGACCGAGCAGCTGCCCGAGGCGCAGAAGGCGGCGCTCCTCGGCCAGATCCCGCTCGGCCGCCTCGGCACGCCACAGGAGGTCGCCGAGGCGGTGGCCTTCCTCGCGTCGCCGGGGGCCGGTTACGTGACCGGCAGCGAACTGCACGTCAACGGCGGCATGTACATGAGTTGAGCCTTGCCGGACGGGCTGCCCCCAGGGGCGTCCGCGGGCTCCGCCGCAAGGCGGGCTGCGGCAGGTCCGGCCCCCTCGAACACGTAGAATCCGGGGCTGTTTGCCCCATCCCCTCCCGGAGGAGTCATGAGCGATATCGAAGCCCGTGTCAAGAAAATCATCGCCGAGCAACTCGGCGTGCCAGAGTCGGACGTCACCAACGAGAAGGCCTTCGTGGCCGACCTCGGCGCCGACTCGCTCGACACGGTGGAATTGGTGATGGCCCTCGAGGACGAGTTCGGCATCGAGATTCCCGACGAGGAAGCCGAGAAGATCACCACGGTGCAGTTGGCGATCGACTACGCCACCAAGCACCAGAAGGCCTGAGCGCTTCGGTTCAGCGCCGTTCGCGAGAGGTCCGCACATGAGTCGTCGCCGCGTCGTCGTCACCGGCCTCGGGCTGATCAGCCCGGTCGGCAACACGGTCGAGGAGGGTTGGTCCAACCTGGTCGCCGGCCGCTCGGGCATCGGCCCGGTCACCAGGTTCGATGCGAGCGCCCTGGCCTGTCGTTTCGCGGGCGAGGTCAAGGACTTCGACGTCGGGGGGTACATCCCGGTGAAGGAAGCGCGCCACATGGACCGCTTCATTCACTTCGGGCTGGCGGCGTCGATCCAGGCCGTGCAGGACGCGGGCTTGCCGACCGGTCAGGACCTCGACGAGGACAGGGCCGAGCGCATCGGCTGCATGGTCGGTTCCGGCATCGGCGGCCTGCCGCTGATCGAGGAGACCCATGCCGAGCTCGAGGCACGCGGGCCGCGTCGCATCTCCCCGTTCTTCGTGCCGGCCTCGATCATCAACATGATCTCCGGCCACGTGTCGATCCGGTTCGGCTTCACGGGCCCGAACCTGGCTGTTGTCACGGCATGCACGACCGGGCTGCACTGCATCGGCCAGGCGGGCCGTCTGATCCAGTATGGCGAGGCTGACGTGATGGTCGCCGGGGGTGCCGAGTCGACCGTCTCGCCGCTGGGCATCGGCGGTTTCGCGGCGGCGCGTGCGCTGTCGCTGCGCAACGACGACCCGGCGACCGCCTCGCGGCCCTGGGACAAGGACCGCGATGGCTTCGTGCTCGGCGAAGGCGCCGGCGTCGTGGTGCTCGAGGAGTACGAGCACGCCAAGCGGCGCGGCGCCAAGGTCTATGCCGAGCTGATCGGCTTCGGCATGGGCGCCGACGCCTTCCACATGACCGCGCCCAATGTCGACGGGCCGAAGCGTTCGATGAAGGCCGCACTGCGCGACGCCGGCGTCAACCCGCAGGACGTGCAGTACCTGAACGCGCACGGCACCTCGACGCCGCTGGGCGACATCAACGAGACCAACGCGATCAAGCTTGCCTTCGGCGACCAGGCGAAACGGCTGGTGGTCAACTCGACGAAGTCGATGACCGGTCACCTGCTCGGCGGGGCCGGCGGCATCGAGTCGGTGTTCACCGTGCTCGCGCTGCATCACCAGGTGTCGCCGCCGACGATCAACATCTTCGAGCAGGACCCCGAGTGCGATCTCGACTATTGCGCCAACACGGCGCGCGAGATGCGCATCGACGTCGCGCTGAAGAACAACTTCGGCTTCGGCGGGACCAACGGCTCGCTGGTGTTCAAGCGCGCCTGATCCTGCGGATCGCTTCCGATGCACCCGGCGCCGGCCGTCTCGCTGCGGTTCGGCCGCTCACAGGCAGTGGCATGGCCGCTGAGCCTGCTCGGAGGGGCAGCCTCGGCGGCGGCGGCCGCGTGGGCGCTCGGCTGGGGGGCTGGCTCTGCGGCGATCCCGGCGGTGACGGGCATGGTCGCGGCCGTCTCGGCCGTGGCCGGCGCTGCCACCGGTGCCTGGCTTGCGCGGCGCTTGTCGCCGGGGCAGTTGCGTCTCGAAGACGGGCGTTGGTGGTGGAGCGCGTCAGGTCAGGACGGCGCCGTGGCGGTCAGGCTGTCGGTTGCGGTCGATCTCGACAACTGGCTGCTGCTGCGCTGCCGGACGGTCGATGCCGGACAGAGGGGAGCCGCGCCGCGCTGGATCGCGTTGCGCCGTGCCGCCGTGCTCGCCGGGTCGTGGCACGCCTTTCGTACAGCGGTCTACAACGCGCGGCAGGACTTCGCTGCACCCAGGGTGGCTGAGACTTGAGCGGCCCGCGCATGACCTCACCCGATGCGGATGCCCAACTGGTCGAGCGCGTCAAGCAAGGCGACAAGCGGGCCTTCGAGATGCTCGTGGTCAAGTACCAGCGCCGGATCGAGCGCCTGATCGGCCGCATGGTGCGCGACGTCGACCTGGTGCCCGACATCGCTCAGGAGACCTTCATCCGGGCCTACCGGGCGCTGCCGCAGTTCCGCGGCGACAGCGCGTTCTACACCTGGCTGTACCGCATCGCCGTCAACACGGCGAAGAAGGCGCTGGTGGAGCTCAAGCGGGACCCGCTGATCTCCGAGTCGGCACTCTCCTCGCGCGACGACGACGACGAAACTTCCCGGGTGGAGAATGAACTAAGCGACGGCGAAACGCCGGACGCCCTGCTGGCCAGCAAGGAAATCGCAGCAACGGTGAACGCTGCGATCGAAGCGCTGTCAGACGATCTGCGCCAGGCGATCACGCTGCGCGAGATCGAAGGCCTGAGCTACGAAGAGATCGCCGAAGTGATGAACTGCCCGATCGGCACCGTCCGTTCACGGATCTTTCGTGCCCGGGAAGCGATCGCAACACGATTGAGGCCCTTGCTCGACACGCGCGAGGGTGAGCGGTGGTAGCCGCCGAAGGGGGCGAAGCTTGGAGTGCGAGAGATGACGACGCAGCCGGAACCTAGAACACAGGCGCTCGAGCGGCTCTCGGCGCTGGCCGATGGCGAAGGCGGGGAAGCCTGCCTGCCATGGGCCAGCTCCGCCTGGCGCACCGATGCCAGCTTGCGCGAGCGCTGGCACGCCTACCACCTGATCGGCGATGCCATTCGGTCGGACGAACTGGCAGGCCACCCGGACCGTGACGAGTCCTTCCTGCGCGCGTTCCGGCAGCGTCTGGCCGACGAGCCGGTGGTGATGGCGCCGCAACCGGAGGTGCGCGAGGCGGCTCCCGAAGTGGCCCCCCGCCGCAGCCGCAGGCCCTGGACCGCCTCGGCAGCCGTGGCCGCCGGTTTCGTTGCCGTGGCCGGGGTGCTGCTCGTGACCCAGGAAGGCGCCGATCCGCAGATCGCGGCAACAGACCTGGCCCCTGTGCTGCGGCCGATGGCGGTCGCCGCGCCGGTCCAGCCGGTGATCTCGCCGGCGGCGACGCTGGCGACGGTGTCCACCGACCCGGTGGCCACCGAGACCGAGCCGGTGCAGGTGCCGACAGTGCGCATCCTGCGTGACCCGCAGTTGCAGGCGTACCTCGAGGCACATCGCCAGTCCAGCGGGAGCACGGCCCTCGGCGTGCCTTCGGGCTTCCTGCGCGCCGAGACGACGGCTACCGGTTCGAAGCGCTGATGCTTGGCCGCGCCCTGTCGGTTCTGGCGGCAGCCGGCACCTGCGCCGCGCTGTGGTCGGTGCAAGCACCGGCCCGGGCGCAGACCGCTGCCACCGCGTCGGCGTCGGCGCCGCTGGGTGTCGGCGAGGTTCGCGCCCACCTGATGCGCATCCACAACGCGGCGAAGGAGCGCAACTATCAGGGCGTGTTCGTCGTCAGCGCTGGCGGCTCGATGTCGAGCGCGCGCATCACGCACTACTGCGAGAACGGCAACCAGTTCGAGCGCATCGAGACGATGGACGGCCAGCTGCGCCGGGTCTTCCGTCACAACGCGCTTGTGCACACCCTGTGGCCCGAGCGGCGGGAGGCGCTGGTCGACCGGCGCGAGTCGCTCGCCACCTTCCCGGGCCTGCTGCAGGGCGGCGAGGACGGCATCGCCGACTCGTACCTGGTGCGGCCCCAGGGGGTCGACCGCGTCGCCGGCCATGAGGCCGACGTGCTGCTGCTTCAACCGCGCGACGACCAGCGCTACGGCCACCGGCTGTGGGCCGAGCGTGCGACCGGCCTGCTGCTGCGCGCCGAGGTGCTCGACGCCCGCGAGCAGGTCCTGGAGTCATCCGCGTTCTCCGAGGTCACGATCGGTGTCAGGCCGCAGCCGGAGGCCGTGCTGAAACCGATGAAGCGGCTCGAGGGCTACCACGTGCACAAGACGGCGATGACCGTGACCACGCTCGAGGACGAGGGTTGGCGTCTCGATTCGCCGGTGGCCGGCTTCCGCCAGGTCAGCGCGGTGAAGCGCCCGCTGGCCGGCATCGGCGTGCCCAATGGCGCTGGCGAGTCGGACGCGCAGGCGGTGCAGACGACCTTCTCCGACGGCATGACCTCGGTGTCGCTGTTCATCGAGCCCTACGATGCTTCGCGCCATGAGCAGCAGATCATCGGCGCGCTGGGCGCCACGCAGACGCTGACACGGCGCAAGGGCGACGCCTGGATCACGCTCGTCGGCGACGTGCCCGCGCCCACCCTCAAGCGCTTCGCCGAGGCCCTGCGACCGAGCCGCTGACGCGGCGTGGCGGGTCCCGCACCGGCCGGCGGCCGCACCCTGTTTCCTTCGCTTTCGAGGTTCCTGACAAATGAGCGTGCGACGCGACGACGACTCCTCTTTCCAGACGGCTGTCCGGCGGCCGGCACCGCGCCGCACGGCCTGGCGCCGTGGTGCCGGTGCGCTGCTCGCGCTGTCGTTGCCGGTGCTGGCGGTCGGCGCCCAGGCCCAGGCCCCTGCGGCGGCAAGTGCCGCCCAGGCCGCGCCGATCACGCGCGAGCTGCCGGACTTCGCCGACCTCGCCGAACGCGCCGGGCCGTCGGTGGTGAACATCCGCACGACTGAGCGCGGCCGTGCAGGACGCCAGGGCGGCGCGCCCGAGATCCCGGAGGAGATGGAGGAGTTCTTCCGTCGCTTCGGCATCCCGCTGCCGGGACGACCGGCCCCGAATGCGCCGGGCACGCCCAACACCCCGGGCGACGAGCCCCAGCAACGCGGCGTGGGCTCCGGCTTCATCCTCAGTGCCGACGGCTATGTGATGACCAACGCGCATGTCGTCGAAGGGGCCGACGAAGTCTTCGTGACCTTGACCGACAAACGCGAGCTCAAGGCCCGCATCATCGGCAGCGACCGCCGCACCGATGTCGCCGTGGTCAAGATCGACGCCGCTGGCCTGCCGGCGGTGAAGATCGGCGACGTGAACCGCCTGCGCGTCGGTGAATGGGTGATGGCGATCGGCTCGCCGTTCGGTCTCGACAACACGGTGACGGCGGGCATCGTCAGCGCCAAGGCGCGCGACACCGGCGACTTCCTGCCCTTCATCCAGACCGACGTCGCGATCAACCCCGGTAACTCTGGCGGCCCGCTGCTGAACCTGCGCGGTGAGGTGGTCGGCATCAACTCGCAGATCTACAGCCGCTCGGGCGGCTTCATGGGCATCTCCTTCGCGATCCCGATCGATGAGGCGATCAGCGTGTCCGACCAGCTGCGCGCCAACGGCCGCGTGATCCGTGGACGCATCGGCGTGCAGATCGACACGGTGACGAAGGAGGTCGCGGAGTCGATCGGGCTCGGCAAGCCGGTCGGCGCGCTGGTGCGCAGCGTCGAGCAGGGCGGCCCGGCCGACAAGGCCGGTTTGGAGGCGGGCGACATCCTGACCCAGGTCGATGGCCGGGCGGTCGAGAAGGCCGGTGACCTGCCGCGGATGATCGGTGCGATCAAGCCGGGCACGCGTTCGACGGTGCAGGTGTTCCGGCGCGGCGGTTATCGCGACGTGACCGTCACGGTGGCCGAGTTCGATCCGCCGACGGCCGCGGTCGCGGGTCGCAGTCCGGAAGCCGCGACCGGCCAGCCGCCGGCGACGGCCGTGGCCGGCGTGCTCGGGCTCACGGTGTCCGACCTGAGCGAGGCCCAGCGGCGTGAGCTGAAGCTCAAGGGCGGGGTGCGCGTCGACGCAGCCGAGGGCGTCAGTGCCCGTGCCGGGGTGCGTCAGGGCGACGTGATCCTGTCGATCGACAACACCGAGGTCGCCGACGTCAAGCAGTTCGAGTCGGTGGTGGCAAAGGTGGACAAGGCGCGCGCGATCAGCGTGCTCGTGCGGCGTGGCGAGTGGGTCAACTACCTCGTGCTGCGGCCGGCGCGCTGACCCGGGCCGACCCGCCGCCGACACCGGAGCAGTTGCCGACATCCGAGCGGCCAGCCAGGGTTTTTCACTTGATGAGAAGAGTGGTGGTGCTGAAGAGGCCCCCTGGGCCTCGCTGCGGTTTGCAGTGCGAACATGTAAGTTTGTTTGCGCTCACTTGTAGGCTCAGAAATTTTGATTGAGCGTCGGGGGCAATACAATGCGGCGCTTCTCCGGCCGTTTTAGCGCCACCGATGGCGCCTATAGGCAGGCTGGAGAAGCGCTTTCGCCACGTGCACAGCTTTGTGGAAAAGCTGTGGACATAAATCCTTGTTGGTGGTCCGCAACGAGGGTTTCGAGGTGCCCCGCGAGGCCTTCCGAGGGGTGCTTTTGGCTACAATGAAAGCCCAACAAGCAGTTGCCATACGTTTTGTTGGAAGGCGCGTCGGACTTCGACGTGCCTTTTTTTTAGCCCCTCGCGCGGGCTCCCCTGAGGGCAGCTTTCGAACCCTGGCCGGGCCCGCCGACGCGCTGAGCGCGGCCGCTTCGTCCGCAGTCGGCCCTCGCATTCGGTCTTCATGGATCACATCCGCAACTTCTCGATCATTGCCCACATCGACCACGGCAAGAGCACGCTGGCCGACCGGATCATCCAGCGCTGCGGTGGACTGTCGGACCGCGAGATGGAAGCCCAGGTGCTCGACTCGATGGACATCGAGCGCGAGCGCGGGATCACGATCAAGGCGCAGACGGCGGTGCTCGAGTACAAGGCGCGCGACGGCCGCGTCTACAACCTCAACCTGATCGACACGCCCGGTCACGTCGACTTCAGCTACGAGGTCAGCCGCTCGCTCTCGGCCTGCGAAGGCGCGCTGCTGGTGGTCGACGCCAGTCAGGGCGTCGAGGCGCAGACGGTGGCGAACTGCTACACCGCGCTCGACCTCGGCGTCGAGGTCGTGCCGGTGCTCAACAAGATGGACCTGCCGCAGGCCGACCCGGAGGCGGCGAAGGCCGAGATCGAGGACGTGATCGGCATCGACGCTTCGCAGGCGATCCCCTGCTCGGCCAAGACGGGCGAGGGCGTCGACGACATCCTCGAGGCGATCGTCGCGCGCATGCCGTCGCCGCGTGGCCGGGCCGAGGCGCCGCCGCGCGCGATGATCATCGACAGTTGGTTCGACAACTACGTCGGCGTCGTGATGCTGGTGCGCGTGGTCGACGGGGTGCTGCGCCGCGGCGAGCGCATCCGCCTGATGGCGACCAACGCGGTCTATCCGCTCGAGCAGATCGGCGTCTTCACGCCGAAGTCGGTCGCGCGCGAAGAACTGCGCGCCGGCGAGGTCGGCTTCATGATCGCCGGCATCAAGGAACTGCAGGCGGCGAAGGTCGGCGACACGGTCACGCTCGAGAAGAAGCTGCCGAACAACGCCGGCCCGGCCAGCGAGGCGCTGCCCGGCTTCAAGGAGATCCAGCCCCAGGTCTTCGCCGGGCTGTACCCGACCGAGGCGAGCGAGTACGACGCGCTGCGCGACGCGCTCGAGAAGCTCAAGCTCAACGACAGCTCGCTGCGCTACGAGCCCGAGGTGAGCCAGGCGCTGGGCTTCGGCTTCCGCTGCGGCTTCCTCGGCCTGCTGCACATGGAGATCGTGCAGGAGCGGCTCGAGCGCGAGTTCGACCAGGACCTGATCACGACGGCGCCGAGCGTGGTCTACGAAGTCGAGCTCAACGACGGCGAGGTGATCGAGGTCGAGAACCCGAGCAAGATGCCCGACCTCGGCCGCATCCGCGAGATCCGCGAGCCGATCGTCACGGTGCACCTGTACATGCCGCAGGACTACGTCGGCCCGGTGATGACGCTGGCCAACCAGAAGCGCGGCGTGCAGATCAACATGGCCTATCACGGCCGCCAGGTGCACCTGACCTACGAGCTGCCGCTGGCCGAGATCGTGCTCGACTTCTTCGACAAGCTGAAGAGCGTGTCGCGCGGCTACGCCTCGATGGACTACGAGTTCAAGGAGTACCGCGCTGCCGACGTCGTCAAGGTCGACATCCTGATCAACGGCGACCGGGTCGATGCCCTGTCGATCATCGTGCACCGCGGCCAGAGCCAGTTCCGCGGCCGCGCCGTGGCGGCCAAGATGCGCGAGCAGATCCCGCGCCAGATGTACGACGTGGCGATCCAGGCGGCGATAGGCGCCAACATCATCGCGCGCGAGAACATCAAGGCGCTGCGCAAGAACGTACTGGCAAAATGCTACGGCGGCGACATCTCGCGCAAGCGCAAGCTGCTCGAGAAGCAGAAGGCCGGCAAGAAGCGCATGAAGCAGATCGGCACCGTCGAGGTGCCGCAGGAAGCGTTTCTCGCGATTCTCCAGGTGGACGACTGATGACGAGCTTGTTCCCGCGCCTCACTGCGGTGCTGCTGGCGGCGCTGTTGCTGTACGGCGTGCTGATGTACCAGGGTGTCATCCCGACCAACTTCGCGCTGATCCTGTTCGTGCTCACCGTGGTGACGGGCGCCTACTGGCTCGGCGAGCGCTTCTACTTCCGCCCGCAGCGCGAGCGTGCCGCGGCGGCCCTCGAGGCGAACGCCCGCGCGCGCCGCGCCGAGCTCGGGCGCCAGGGCATCGAAAAGGTCGACGGAGACGTCGCGCAGGCGCGCCAGCAGGTGCTGGCCCAGCCCTGGTGGCTCGACTGGACGGCGGGCCTGTTCCCGGTGATCCTCGTCGTCTTCCTGCTGCGCTCGTTCCTCTTCGAGCCGTTCAAGATCCCGTCGGGCTCGATGGTGCCGACGCTGCTCGTCGGCGACCTGATCCTGGTCAGCAAGTACCACTACGGTGTGCGGCTGCCGGTGCTCAACACCAAGATCATCGACAACCACTCGCCGCAGCGAGGCGACGTGATGGTGTTCCGCTACCCGCGTGACACCAGCATCGACTACATCAAGCGCGTCGTCGGCGTTCCCGGCGACGAGGTCGTCTTCGTCAACCAGCAACTGCGCATCAACGGCGCGCCGGTGCCGGCCAAGCCGCTGGGCGAGTACTACGACGAGGACGCCCGGCGCTACGCGCCCGAGTTCCTCGAGAAGCTGGGGCCGGTCGAGCACCGCATCCTGGTCGACCCGAAGCGTCAGTCCTTCGTGCCCGGTGTCGACGATTTTCCGTTCCGCGACCAATGCCGCTACGGTGCCGAAGGGGTCACGTGCAAAGTGCCCACGGGCCACTACTTCGTGATGGGCGACAACCGGGACAACTCGCAGGATTCGCGATACTGGGGATTCGTACCCGAAGAGAACATCGTCGGGCGCGCGTTCTTCATCTGGATGAACTTCAGCAACTTCGGTCGCTTCGGTTCCTTCGATTGAGGCCTGGCGCGCGCCGGGCCTGAAGACCGTCGAAGGAGCTGCTCCCATGTCCGTCGCCCCGTCCGAACGCGTTCGAAGCCAGCAAGGCCTCTCGCTCATCGGACTGCTGTTCTGGGCCGTTGTCGTCGCCATGGTCGCCCTCGTCGCGCTGAGGGTGATGCCGACCGTCAACGAGTACCTGACGATCCAGCGCGCGGTCAACAAGATCGCCACCAGCGGTGCCTCGACGGTGCCCGAGATCCGCGCCGCCTTCGACCGCCAGAAGGAGATCGAGTACTCGATCACCTCGATCAGCGGCAAGGACCTCGACATCACGAAGGAGAACGACCGCATCGTGATCGGCTACGCCTACGACAAGGAAGTGCCGTTGTTCGACCCGGTCTTCCTGCTGATCAAGTACAACGGGCGCTCCAACTAGGCTGACGCCGAGGGCGTACGATCGCCTCTCGATCCTCTTCCTCCGGACCCGCGTGACCACCTCCGCGATCGACGACCTGCAAGCGCGCCTCGGCCATCGCTTTGGAGATGCGGCGCTGCTGACGCGCGCGCTGACGCACCGCAGCTTCGGTGCCGACCATAACGAACGCCTCGAGTTTCTCGGCGATGCGGTGCTCAGCCTGGCGATCTCCGACCTGCTGTTCGAGCGCTTCGCCGGCTCCGACGAAGGCGACCTGACGCGCGTGCGTGCGCACCTCGTGCGCGAGGACAGCCTGCACCGCATGGCGCTGGCCCTCGGCCTGCCCGAGGTGCTGCGCCTGTCCGACGGCGAGGCCCGCGGCGGCGGCGCCCAGCGCCCGTCGATCCTTGCCGACGCGCTCGAGGCGCTGATCGGCGCGACCTTCCTCGACGGCGGCTTCGAACAGGCGCTCGCCTTGGTGCGGCGCCTGTTCGGCGAGGTCATCGCGACGACCGACGCCGAGAGTTGGAGCAAGGACGCGAAGACCGAACTGCAGGAGTGGCTGCAGGCGCGGCGCCTGCCGGTGCCGGCCTATCGCATCCGCGCGACGCGGGGCCAGGCGCATGCCCAGACCTTCGAGGTCGACTGCGAGGTCGCGACGCTCGGGCTCACCCGTTCCGGCGAAGGGCGTTCGCGCCGCGCGGCCGAGCAGGAGGCCGCGCGCCACATGCTCGACCTGCTGAAGGCGAGCGACGGACCGGACGGGCCGTTGCGCTCCTGAGCGTTCCGGCGCGCCGGCAGCCCGGCGCCCGCGCGCCGTCCGGTTCCGGCAGCCGGCCGTCGTGCAGGGCCCTGCTGCGGTGGTGCGATGATGCAGGCCTCCACGGCCCGCACTCCCACCGATCCTGCCGATGAACGAAGCACCTCCCGCGGCGCCACGCTGCGGCCTCGTGGCCATCGTCGGCCGGCCCAACGTCGGCAAGTCCACGCTGCTCAACGCGCTGGTCGGGCAGAAGGTCAGCATCACCTCTCGCAAGGCGCAGACCACGCGCCACCGCATCACCGGCATCCGCACCGTCGGCGACGCCCAGTTCGTCTTCGTCGACACGCCCGGCTTCCAGACGCGCCATGCCGCGGCCCTGAACCGCACGTTGAACCGCACCGTGCAGGCCACGCTCGGCGATGTCGATGTCGTGCTGTTCGTCGTCGAGGCGGGCCGTTTCGGCCTCGACGATGCCAAGGTGCTCGCGCTCTTGCCCGAGGACAAGCCGGTGCTGCTCGTGGCCAACAAGCTCGACGCGGTGCGGCGGCGCGCCGACCTCGCGCCCTGGCTGCAGGCGATGGCGGAGCGGCGCGCCTTCGCCGAATTCGTGCCGCTGTCGGCGCGGCGCGAGGCCGATGCGCCGCGCCTGCTCGAGATCGTGCGGCCCTATCTTCCCGAGCAGCCCTGGTTCTACGAGGAAGACGCGCTGACCGACCGCAGCGAGCGCTTCCTGGCCGGCGAGATGATCCGCGAGAAGCTCTTTCGCCTGACCGGCGACGAGCTGCCCTACACCTCGACCGTCGTGATCGAGACCTTCGAGGAAGAGGGCGCGCTGCGCCGCATCGCCGCGGCAATCGTCGTCGAGCGCGCCGCGCACAAGGGCATGGTGATCGGCGAGGGCGGCGAGCTGCTCAAGCGCATCGGCACCGAGGCACGGCACGAGCTCGAGGCCCTGTGGGGTGCCAAGGTCTTCCTCGAGCTGTGGGTCCGGGTGCGTTCCGGCTGGGCGGACGACGAGGAGCACCTGCGCAGCTACGGCTACGAGTGATGCTCGAGGCCTGCCTGCTGCACCGCTACGACTGGAGCGAATCGAGCCTGATCGTCGAGCTGTTCACCCGCGAGCAGGGCCGGCTTGCCGCCGTCGCCAAGGGCGCGAAGCGGCCGCACTCGCAGCTGCGGCCGGTGCTGCTGCCCTTCCAGCGGCTGCACATTGCGCTCGCGCGGTCAGCGTCGGAGGCGACCGAGGTGCAGACCTTGCGCAGCGCCGAATGGGCCGGTGGCCGGCCGATGCTGTCCGGCGGCTCGCTGTTCCGCGGCTTCTACCTGAACGAGCTCCTGCTCAAGCTGCTCGCGCGCCACGACCCGTTCCCGGCGCTCTTCGATGCCTATCTCGAGACGCTCCCGGCGCTCGCCGAGGCCGACGATGCGCAGAGCCAGGCGGCGCTGCGCGCCTTCGAGCTGCGCCTGCTGCGCGAGACCGGCGTGTTGCCCGAACTGGGGGTGGTGACCCAGACCCAGCGGCCCCTCGTCGAGGGCGGCCGTTA
Source organism: Ideonella sp. (assembly GCA_035911095.1). GTDB lineage: Bacteria > Pseudomonadota > Gammaproteobacteria > Burkholderiales > Burkholderiaceae_C > JAMHWF01. The sequence continues at coordinate 136,904 of JAMHWF010000022.1, forward strand.
CGTGCTGCGACCCGAGGGTGGCCTCGCCGAGGCCGCGGCCTTCGGCGGCGAAGGCGTTGTCGCCGCGGTGTGGATGGCGCTGCAGGCGGCCCTCGACGCCGGCGACCTGCCCGCGCTGCAGCGCGCCTGCCGCCTGGCGCTCACGCCGCTGCGCAGCCAGCTGCGCGGGGCCCTTCACTATCATCTCGGCTCGTCCACGCTGCGCACGCGCCAGGTGATGCTCGACGTGCAGAAGCTGCAGGGCCGCGAGGCGGCGGCTGCGGCCCGGGGATCGGTCTCCCCCGACACCGGCCCCGACACCGGTCCCGAACGATGAACCCGCTGATCGCCCCCGAGAGCACCCGCCACGACGGCCGCACCGCGCTGTCGGTCAACCTGAACAAGGTCGCGCTGCTGCGCAACACGCGGCACCTCGGCATCCCGAGCCTGCTGCGTGCGGCCGAGCAGGTGATCGCCGCCGGCGCAGAGGGCCTCACCGTGCACCCGCGCCCCGACGAGCGCCACATCCGCGCGGGCGACGTGCAGCAGCTCGCCGACTGGCTCGCCGCGCACCACCCGCAGGTCGAATACAACCTCGAGGGCAACCCGTTCCACAACCTGATGGGCTTCGTCCGCGCGGTGCGCCCGCAGCAGGCCACCTTCGTGCCCGACAGCGTCGGCCAGTTCACCTCCGACCACGGCTGGCAGCTGCCCGCCGACGTCGAGCGCCTCGCGCCGCTGATCGCCGAAGCCCAGGCCCACGGCGCGCGGGTGAGCCTGTTCATGGACCCGCTGCCCGAGGCGATGCGCTTTGCGCGCGAGGCCGGCGCCGACCGGGTCGAGCTCTACACCGAGGCCTATGCCAGCGCTTACGGCACGGCCGAGCAGGACGAGGTGCTCGCGCGCTATGTGCGCGCGGCCGAGGCGGCGCTGGCCGCCGGCCTCGGCGTCAACGCCGGCCACGACCTGAACCGCGACAACCTCGCCGACTTCCTGCGCGCGGTGCCCGGCGTCGTCGAGGTGTCGATCGGCCATGCGCTGATTGCCGACGCACTGGAGCTCGGCTACGCGGCCACCGTGCGCGACTACCTGCGCTGCATCGCCCGCGGCCATGCCGCGGCCGCCGGGGGCGGCGCGTGATCTACGGCATCGGCACCGACCTGTGCGACGTGCGGCGTGTCGAGCGCACGCTCGCGCGGCGCGGCGAGCGCTTCGCCGAGAAGGTGCTGGGCCCGCACGAGATCGAGGTCTTCCGCGCCCGCCGCGCCGCCGTCGAGTCGCGCGGCATCCGCTACCTGGCGACGCGCTTCTCGGCCAAGGAGGCGTTCTCGAAGGCGATCGGCCTGGGCATCCGCATGCCGATGACCTGGCGCGCCTGCGAGATCTTGAATGCGCGCAGCGGCAAGCCCGAGATCCGCCTGCACGGCGAGCTCGCCGCCTGGTTCGCGGCCCGCCAGCTGCGGGCGCACGTCACGCTGACCGACGAATCCGACTACGCGGCGTCTTTCGTCGTCGTCGAGCTGGCGCCAGACTCCGGCGCCGATCCCGGACGTGACGCCCCCTTCCTCGCCCATGACGACTGACTTCCCCGCGCACGCCCCGGTCGTGCTCGACATCGCCGGCCTCGCCCTCGACGCCGACGACCGCCGCCGCCTCGCCCATCCGCTGACCGGCGGCCTGATCCTCTTCGCGCGCAACTGGCGCAACCGCGCGCAGCTCGTCGAACTCGTCGCCGAGATCAAGTCGCTGCGGCCCGACGTGCTGGTCTGCGTCGACCACGAGGGCGGGCGCGTGCAGCGCTTCCGCAGCGACGGCTTCACCCACCTGCCGCCGATGCGGCGCCTCGGCGAGCTCTGGTCGCAGGACGCGAAGGGCGTGCCCGGCAGCGGCGTGCTGCGCGCGAGCGAGGCGGCGACCGCGGCAGGCTTCGTGCTCGGCGCCGAGCTGCGCGCCTGCGGCGTCGACCTCGCGTTCACGCCGGTGCTCGACCTCGACCACGGGCCGAGCGGCGTCATCGGCGACCGCGCCTTCGCCCGCGACCCGCGCGTGGTCGCGCTGCTCGCCAAGGCGCTGATGCACGGCCTGCTGCAGGCGGGCATGCGCAACTGCGGCAAGCACTTTCCCGGGCACGGCTTCGTGCGCGGCGACTCGCACACCGAGGTGCCGGTCGACCGGCGCTCGCTGAAGGCGATCCTTGCCGACGACGCGCGACCCTACGAATGGCTGGGCAGCGTGCTGACCAGCGTGATGCCGGCGCACGTGATCTATCCGAAGGTCGACGCGCGGCCGGCAGGCTTCTCGCCGCGCTGGCTGCAGGAGGTGCTGCGCGAGCAACTCGGCTTCGACGGCGCGATCTTCAGCGACGACCTGAGCATGGAAGGCGCCAAGGTCGCCGGGGATGCAGTCGAAGGCGCGCTCGCCGCGCTGAACGCCGGCTGCGACCTGGTGCTGCTGTGCAACCAGTCGCTCGACGGCGGCGCGCCGGTCGATGCGCTGCTCGACGGCCTGGCCGCCGCGCAGGCGGCCGGGCGCTGGCAGGCCTCGGCCGCGAGCGAGGCGCGGCGCCTCGCGCTGCTGCCCGACACGCCGCCGCTGGGCTGGGAAGAACTCATGCATGACGCGCACTACCTGCGCGCGCTCGAGCGGCTGGTCTGACCGGCCGCAGGCGTTCGGCGCGCAGCGCCGAACGCCTGGACGTCGCCCGCGTCAGTGCTGCGGCGTCTCGAACGGCAGGCGGACCTGGGACAGGTCCTTCACCGTCTCGACCAGCACCAGCGGGCCTTCGTCGACGACCGGCACCGGCCTGCGCTCGCGCGGCACGTGGATCGGCCGCGGCTCGTTGGCGATTGCCGCCTGCGCCTGGCCGATCTTCTCGGCGTCCGAGTTGACCCACTCGAGGCCGGCGGACTGCGCGATCGCCTGCAACGCGTCAGTCTGGAGCACGAACGGCGCCTGGTCCGCGGGGGCCGCCGCGACGGGCGGTGCCTCGGCCGGGGCGGGCGCGTCGGCCGCCTGCACCTCCGGGGCCTGTACCTCGACGGCCGGTGCCTCGGCCGTCGGCGCTTCCACGGCCGGTGCGACAGATGCCGCTGCCTCGACCTCGGAAGGCGCGGCCGGCACTGCCGGTGCAGCGAAGTGCCGGGGCGGCAGGGCGCTGATGCCGGAAGGCGAGGCCACGTCGGCCGGTGCCGGGTGGTAGGCCGGCTCGGGAGGCGAGGGCTCGACCTGCCCGGCGAGGCGGGTGGCTTCCTGCTCCGTCTCCGCCTTCGTCTCCGGCACCGCGCCTTCGGCCTGCGCCGGCTCGCGCCACGGCGTGTCGCCGGCGGCGATCGCTGCCGTGGTCACGGGCGCGGCGGGGCTGCCGGCCGGGTCTTCGACGCTGGTTGGCGTGTCGGCGCCGGCATCGTCGGCGGGCGGCCGGGGTTCGCCGCGTCGGCCGCGCCCGCCGCGGCGGCGACGGCTCGGGTCGCGCTCGCCGCCGGCGTCTTCGGGCGCCTGGGCGGCGCCGTTCTCGGTGGCTGCGAGCGTGCCATCGACGTCCGCATCGGCTGCCGGCGCGGAATCTGCCTGGGCTTCGGCGAGCGCGTCGCCGCCCTCGACGCTGCCGTCCTGCCGGTCGCGGCCGCCACGGCGGCGGCGGCGGCGGCCACGCTCACCGTGAGGGCTGCCGTTCTCGCCGGTCTCGGATGGAGCGAAGAGGTCCGCGCTCGTCGCGTCGCTGGCCTCGGTCAGGGCCTCGGCGGGTTCCTCGGCGCCGTTGGCGGCCGGCCGCGGCTCGCGCGGCGGGCGTTCCGGACGCGGTCCGCGGCGGTTCTCGCGTGCCTCGCCCGCGCGGTCGCCGCGGGGTTCACGGGCTTCGCGCGGCTCGCGGGGTTCACGTGCCTCGCGCTCGGTGCCTTCCGCGCCGGCCACGGTTTCGCCGCCTGCGTCCTCGCGCTCGCCACGGCGGCCCCGGCCGCCGCGGCCGCCACGGCCGGTACGCTCGCCGCGTTCGGCGCTGCGTTCACCGCGCGGGCCGCGTGCGCCGCGCCCTTCGCGCGCCGGGCGCTCGCCGGTGGCGCCTTCGTCGGCCGGCACGGCTGCCACAGGCTGAGCCAGGGGGGCGGTCGCGGGCGTTGCTTCAGGCGCGCTCGGCGGGCTGCCGAACAGGTGGCGGATCCAGCCGAAGAAGCCGCTGCCGGCCGGCGGCGCTTGCGGCACCGGCACCGGCGCTGGGGGCGGGGCCACCGGCGGCAGCGCGGCGACGGGCGCCGGCTCGACCGGGGCGGGCTTCGGCGGGGCGATCGGCGCCGGCTGCTCGGGCAGGATGCCCTTGATCACCGGCTCCTGCTTGGCGCGGCCCTTGTCGTTCGCGTCGCGGCGGCGCGTGATGCCGACTTCCTCGTCCGGCTCCTCGATCATCGTGTAGCTGGCCTGCAGGTTCTCCAGCCGCGGGTCGTCGTGGCGCAGGCGCTCGAGCCGGTAGTTCGGCGTCTCGAGGTGCTTGTTGGGCACGAGGATCACGGTCACGCGCTGCTTCAGCTCGATCTTCGTGATCTCGATGCGCTTCTCGTTGAGCAGGAAAGAGGTCACCTCGACCGGCACCTGCACGTGCACGGCGGCGGTGTTTTCCTTCATCGACTCCTCCTGCACCATGCGCAGGATCTGCAGCGCCGACGATTCGGTGTCGCGGATATGGCCGGTGCCGTTGCAGCGCGGGCAGGTGATGTGGCTGCCTTCGCTGAGCGCCGGGCGCAGACGCTGGCGGCTGAGTTCGAGCAGGCCGAACTTGCTGATCGAGCTGAACTGCACCCGCGCGCGGTCCTGGCGCAGCGCGTCGCGCAGCCGGGTCTCGACCTCGCGCCGGTTCTTCGACTCTTCCATGTCGATGAAGTCGACGACGATCAGCCCGCCCAGGTCGCGCAGCCGCATCTGGCGCGCGATCTCGTCGGCGGCCTCGAGGTTGGTGCGGGTGGCGGTTTCCTCGATGTCGCTGCCGCGCGTGGCGCGCGCCGAGTTGACGTCGATCGACACCAGCGCCTCGGTGTGGTCGATCACGATCGCGCCGCCCGACGGCAGGTTGACCGTGCGGCTGAAGGCCGTCTCGATCTGGTGCTCGATCTGGAAGCGGCTGAACAGCGGCGCGTCGTCGCGGTAGCGCTTGACCTTGGATGCCGACTCCGGCATCACGTGGTTCATGAACTGGCTGGCCTGATCGTAGATGTCGTCGGTGTCGATCAGGATCTCGCCGATGTCGGCGGTGAAGTTGTCGCGGATCGCGCGGATCACCAGCGACGACTCCTGGTAGATCAGGAAGGCGCCCTTGCCCGTCTTGCTCGCGGCCTCGATCGCCGTCCAGAGCTTGAGCATGTAGTTCAGGTCCCACTGCAGCTCGGCCGCAGTGCGGCCGATGCCGGCGGTGCGGGCGATCAGGCTCATGCCCTTCGGATAGTCGAGCTGCTCGAGGTTCTCCTTCAGCTCCTCGCGGTCCTCGCCCTCGATGCGCCGGCTGACGCCGCCGCCGCGCGGGTTGTTCGGCATCAGCACCAGGTAGCGGCCGGCCAGCGAGACGAAGGTGGTGAGGGCGGCGCCCTTGTTGCCGCGCTCTTCCTTCTCGACCTGGACCAGCAGTTCCTGCCCTTCCTTGATCGCGTCCTGGATGCGCGCCGAACGCACCTCGGTGCCCTCGCGGAAGAAGTTGCGCGAGATCTCCTTGAACGGCAGGAAGCCGTGGCGGTCCTCGCCGTAGTCGACGAAGCAGGCTTCGAGCGAGGGCTCGACCCGCGTCACGACCGCCTTGTAGATGTTGCCCTTGCGCTGTTCGCGCCCTTCGATCTCGGTTTCGAAGTCGAGCAGTTTCTGGCCGTCGACGATCGCCAGGCGCCGCTCTTCCTGCTGCGTGGCATTGATCAGCATGCGTTTCATGTGCACTCCCGCGTGGCCGGCCGACGCTGTCGGCGCGGACGCGCAACCTTCACGTCACACCCGGAACTGCCGGGGCGACCATCCGATGCACGAGAAACGTGGAGGAACCGAAGGAATCGCCCTGGACTGCCGATAACCGCTCAGGCGGTCAAAGAGGCAGCGTTGGCGCGTGCGTGATGGCAAGGCTGCGGGATGGTGGGGAGCCCGCGCGCCGCAAGGGCGGGCAGGGCCTGTCGGCGGCGATCAGCGCCGGCCGTGGGCGCGCCGGCACGGCGCAGGGGCGCCGCAGGCCGGGGCGCTGCGCGGGCAGCGGAGAGAAAGCCGGGGACAACATCCTTGGGGGTCGCCAGACGCGAGCGTCAGGCCGGGTTCGGCAGGGCGTCGACCGTCTCCAGACGGGGCAGGCGCCAATGCCATCACGGCCTGGTCGCTGAAACCTTTTTTCTTGTTCCCGAGGGAAGGTTCGTTCTACGTTTGCTCTGCCGCGCCGTCTGCCCGACCGTGCCGCCACTTGGGGGCTGCACCTGTCGCGCCGGCGGCGCGTTGCATCACCTCGTTATGCCGCGAGGCTTGTCGCGGCGCCCGTATGGCCACTGCAAGTGCGCAGGTAAACTCTGCAAAATCAATTACTTACAACGGCAACGTGGGGCAACGGATTATAGGGGTCAAACGCCGGGGCACCAGCCGCCGGGGCCTCGTACCCGGCCCATCCGTGACACCTGTCGTGGCCGGGCCGCCTGTGGCGTCCTCGGCAGCGTCATCTGGCGCGCCACTCGCAGGGCCGGCGGTGCGTCGACTCCAGGTCGACGAGGCATCGGCCGGGCAGCGGCTCGACAACTTCCTGCTGCGCCTGCTCAAGGGCGTGCCGAAGACGCATGTCTACCGGCTGATCCGCAGCGGGGAGGTGCGCGTCAACAAGGGCCGCGCCCAGGCCGACACCCGCCTGCAGCCCGGCGACGAGGTGCGCGTGCCGCCGGTCCGCCAGGCGGCACCGGCAGACCTCACCGCGGTGCCGGCGCGCGAGTTTCCGGTCGTCTACGAGGACGAGTGGCTGCTCGCGATCGACAAGCCGGCCGGCGTCGCGGTGCACGGCGGCAGCGGCGTGAGCCATGGCGTGATCGAGCAGCTGCGCCGTGCGCGGCCGCAGGCGCGCTTCCTCGAACTGGTGCACCGGCTCGACAAGGAGACCTCGGGCCTGCTGCTGCTCGCCAAGAAGCGCAGCGCGCTGACGGCGCTGCAGGCGCAATTCCGTGCCCGCGGCACCGACAAGGTCTACAGCGCGCTCGTCTTCGGCCGCTGGCCGGCGAGCCTGAAGGTGATCGACCAGCCGCTGCAGCGCGGCCTCGACGCCACAGGCGGGCGGCATGTGCGCGTGGTCGAGGCCGGCGACGACGCCGCCCGGCGCAGCATCACGCTCGTGCGCATCGCCGACGACGGCCTGCCCGACCTCAGCCTGCTCGAGGTCACGATCCGCACCGGACGCACGCACCAGATCCGCGTGCACCTGGCGTCCAACGGGCACCCGATCGTCGGCGACGCGAAGTACGGAGATTTCGAGGCCAACAGGCGCTTCGCCCGGGCCCAGGGCTTCGCGCGCATGTTCCTGCACGCCGGCCGCCTCGCCTTCGACCATCCTTCGAGCGGCGAGCGCCTGAGCCTCGCCGCACCGCTGCCGGCGGACTGCCGGAGCCTGCTGACGTCGCTCGCGGTCGCGTCGCCGCCGGCAGCACCAGCCGCCAAGGCCGCCACTCCCTCTCGCGCGAGCCGCCCGGCCGGCGCCGCCGAGCCTTCACCGAGAACCTGAGCCTTCATGACCCGTTCCCGCCGCTTCGACCTCATCGCCTTCGACTGGGACGGCACGCTCTTCGACAGCACCGCCCAGATCGTGCGCTGCATCCAGAGCGCCTGCCAGGACATCGGCACCACGGTGCCGAGCGACCGCGACGCCGCCTTCGTCATCGGCCTGGGCCTGCAGGACGCGCTGCGCCAGGCCGCGCCCGGCCTGGCCCCGGAGCGCTATCCCGACCTGGCCCAGCGCTACCGCCACCACTACTACACGCAGCAGGATGAGCTGGTGCTGTTCCCCGGCACGCTCGAGATGCTGGATGCGCTCAAGCCTCGCCACCGCATCGCGGTGGCAACCGGCAAGGCGCGGCGCGGCCTGGACGCCGCGCTGTCGAGCGTGCGCCTGCAGGGCATGTTCGACGCCACGCGCACGGCCGACGAGACGGCGAGCAAGCCTCACCCGCGGATGCTCTTCGAGCTGATGGCCGAGCTCGGCGTGCCGGCCGAACGCACGCTGATGATCGGCGATACCACGCACGACCTCGAGATGGCGCGCAACGCCGGCGCGGCGAGCGTCGGGGTCAGCTATGGCGCCCACGACCCGGCCGCCTTCGACGCGCTCGGCCCGCTGGCGGTCGTGCACTCGACGCGCGAACTGGCCGAGTGGCTCGCGCGCCATGCCTGAGGTGGGCGGACCGGCCGGCGGGGGCGCGCCGTCGCCTCCCGAAGCGCAGCCGCCGCAGCGGCTTTGCGCCTCGGCGGCGCTGGCCGAGAAGGGGCGCGCGGTGTCCTTCGACCTGCGCCTCCACGGCCAGCCGGCGCGCGGCTTCGCGCTGCGCTTCGAGGGCTGTGTCGTCGCCTACGTCAACCGCTGCGTCCATGTGCCGACCGAACTCGACTGGCAGCCCGACGAGTTTCTCGACGACGAGCGGGCCTGGATCATCTGCTCGATCCACGGCGCGGTCTATGACCCGCGCAACGGCCGCTGCGCGGGCGGGCCCTGCGCGCGCGGCCGGCTGGTGGCGATCGATGTCGACGAATGGGAAGGCCAGGTCTATTGGTATCCTTCCCGCGACATCCGGGTGCCGCTGCCGCCACCCGACGCGCCCGACAGCCGCGGTCAGAGCCCCGGGCCGAACGAAGGACCCTGATGAATACCCAAGACCCGCCGCCGGCGGGACCCGCTCCGCAGGCAGGCCCGGCGCAGCGCCGCACGGAGGAAGCACGCCCCTTCACGGCGACCTCGACCTTCGGCACCGCCGAAGGCCCGGCGCTCCACCAGGTCCTCGAGCGCTTCGCGCGCGCCTACCTGGGCGACCGGCGCGCGGAGCGGCGCTGGCGCACGCTGTTCCGCATCGCCTGGCTCGCGCTGATCGTCGCGATCGCCTGGAACCTGCTCGCGCAGCGCGCCGCCTCGACCGCGCCGAACGAGCCGCACACCGCGCTCGTCGAACTGCGGGGCGAGATCGCCGCCGACACCGAGGCCAACGCCGACAACCTGCTGGCCGGGCTCAAGAGCGCCTTCGAGGACCAAGGCGCGCAGGCCGTGGTGCTGCGCATCGACTCCCCCGGCGGCAGCCCGGTGCAGGCCGGCATCATCAACGACGAACTGAAGCGCCTGAAGGCGCTGCACGGCAAGAAGCTCTACGTCGTCGTCGACGAGACTTGCGCCTCGGCCGCGTACTACATCGCGGTCGCGGCCGACGAGATCTTCGTCGACAAGGCCTCGATCGTCGGCTCGATCGGCGTGCTGATGGACGGCTTCGGCTTCACCGGCACGATGGAGAAGCTCGGCGTCGAGCGGCGGCTGATCACCTCCGGTGACAACAAGGGCCTGCTCGACCCGTTCTCGCCGCTCAGTGCGCGCCACCGCGCCTTCGCCCAGTCGATGATCGACCAGATCCACGAGCAGTTCATCGCCGTGGTGCGCGAAGGGCGCGGCGAGCGCCTGAAGGAATCGCCCGACACCTTCTCGGGCCTGTTCTGGAACGGCGAGGAGGCGGTGCGCCAGGGCATCGCCGACCGTTTCGGCAATCTCGACTTCGTCGCGCGCGAAGTGGTCAAGGCCGAAGAGGTGATCGACTACACGCCGAAGGAGAACGTCGCCGAGCGCCTGGCCAAGCGCCTCGGCGCGGCGATCGGCGAGGGCGCGGTGCGCGCCGGGCTCACCCTCAACATCGGTTCGATCCGCTGAGGTCGGGTCGGCGGGAGGGTGGCGCCGGTACCCCGGCGCCGGGAGCCGTCACGTCGGGCAGCGCCGGGCCGCTCCCAAGCGCCCGACGACCCTCTCGGAGGGTGGCGCCGGTACCCCAGCGCCGGGAGCCATCAGTTCACGCGGGAATGCGCAGCCGCTGGCCCGGATAGATCTTGTCGGGGTGGGTCAGCATCGGCTTGTTCGCGTCGAAGATCTTCGGGTACTTGTTGGCGTCGCCGTAGTAGGTCTTGGCGATCTTCGACAGCGTGTCGCCCTTGACGACGTCGTGCCACTTCGACTCCGGCTCGGCCGTCTGCACCGTGAGGCTGTCATTCACCGCCGCCACGTTCTGCACGTTGCCGCAGCACAGCAGCACCTTTTCCTTCGTCGCCTGGTCGGGCGCGATGCCCGACACGGTGACGGTCTGGTTCGTGCCGTCGTACTTGACGTCGAGGTCGGTGACCTCGAGCTTCATCGCCTTCACGTAGTCCTCGATCGCCTTGCCGGCGGCTTCGTTGAGCTTGGCGACGTCATCGGCGCTCGGCGCCGCCGCGGTGGGCGCGGCCTTGGCCTCGCCGATGCCGAAGAGCTTCTCGCCGGCTTCCTTGATGAACGACAACAGACCCATGGGGACTCCTTTTGCGTGGGAAACAACGGGACGGCGGAGGATGCCACAGCGGCGTGTCGGGGGCCCTTGGGCCACCCGAAAGTCGGCCGCGCCGGGCCGGAGACGTGCCGGCGCCGTGCTTCAGGTGGCGCGGTCCAGGCGCGACAGTCAGGCCGCCGTCGCGGCGTCGACCAGCAGGCCGCGCTGCTCGATGAAGGCGATCACTTCGCCGAGCCCCTCGCGTGTCTTCAGATTCGTCATCACGAAGGGCTTGGTGCCGCGCGGCCCGCTGCGCATGCGCGTCGTGTCCTCGCGCATCACCGCGAGGTCGGCGCCGACGTACGGTGCGAGGTCGGTCTTGTTGATCACGAATAGGTCGCTCTTGGTGATGCCGGGGCCGCCCTTGCGCGGGATCTTCTCGCCGGCGGCGACGTCGATCACGTAGATCGTCAGGTCGGACAGCTCGGGGCTGAAGGTGGCGGCCAGGTTGTCGCCGCCCGATTCGATGAAGACGATGTCCGCGTCGGGAAACTTCTCGAGCATGCGGTCGACCGCCTCGAGGTTGATCGACGCATCCTCGCGGATCGCGGTATGCGGGCAGCCGCCGGTCTCGACGCCGACGATGCGCTCGGGCTCCAGCGCGCCGGCCACCGTCAGCAGGCGCTGGTCTTCCTTGGTGTAGATGTCGTTCGTCACGACCACCAGGTCCCAGCGCTCGCGCATCGTCTTGCAGAGCATCTCGACCAGGGTCGTCTTGCCCGAGCCGACCGGCCCGCCGACGCCGACGCGCAGCGGGGGCAGGGCCTTGTGGCGGCCGGGGATCGCATGCAGGGTGTTCACGGGCGGTGCAACAGGAGGGGCTGAGGGGGCAGGCTGTGCCGGCGGGAGATGGCCGCGGGGCAGTGTAGCGACGCAGGGAGGCGGCCGGCGCTGCGCTGCGGGGCGGGGCGCTGCGGGGCGGGGCGGGGCGGGGCGCCGGCCCGCCCGTCGCGAGCAAGATCGGGACCGCCCCTTCAGGCCGTCCCGGCCGCGCGCCGGGCGGCCTCGCCTCCCTCAGCCTGCCGTCCTCAGCCGTCGATGCCCACCGTCAGCGTCGCGACGTAGCCCTCGCCGACGCTGCCGGTCGCGTCGCTCAGCTGCAGCTCGACGCCGTCGCTGAAGACGTTGTCGCTCGAGAAGCTGATGCGCGCCAGGTTCGACACGCTCTGCTCGTAGCCGCTGGTGGCATAGACCGTGTCGCAGACGTCGGTCGGGAACGCGAGCTGCGAGGTGCGCAGCTTGTTCGTGTAGCTGAGCGCGGTGCTGGTGCTGCGATAGACCTCGAAGTGGATGTGCGGCATGCGCCCCGAGTAGCAGCCGGGAAAGACCGTCACGAACGTGGCGGCGCCATCGGCATCGGTCTCCTGCACGCCGCGCAGGTAGTTCTCGCCGGTGATGCCGGACGAGTACATCGAGTAGCGGCCCTCACGGTCGCAGTGCCAGAGGTAGATCGCGTAGCCCGACAGCTCGGCGCAGCTGCTGCCGACGTCCACCAGGCTCAGCTTCACCGTCAGCGGCACGCCCTCGGCGACGCCGGTGGCGCCGGCGATGCTCGAGGTGATGTCGCTGCGCACGATGCCGCTGAGGGTCAGCGCGTCGACGGTCTGGCCGCCGACGCTGTTGGAGCCGTCGGCGGGGTAGGGGCCGGCGGTCTCCTCGGGGACCAGCGAGCAGCTGCTGCCGTCCCCGGAGCCCGAGCCGCTGTCGTCGCTGCCGCTGGTGCCGGTGTCGCTGCTGCTGGTGTTGTCGCCACCCCCGCCGCAGCCCAGCAGCGGCGCGGCGCCGAGGCCGGCGAGCCAGCCGAGCAGGCGGCGCCGGGCGCTGAGGTGGCGCAGCCTTGCGAGGTCATGGGCGAGGCCGAGATCGTGCTCGTCGGGTGTGCCGTGGGCCGCGGGCCGGTGGGTGGCGGTGGGTTCGGTCGTCATCGTGGGGCGTGCCGTGTCGGAGCGATGCAGTCTCTGCACGGGCCGTTTCCGGCACATCGCTGACCTGTGTCCGCCGCGACATGGTTGCGACCGGCCGCGACGGCATCGGCACGCGGCGCGAGGCCGGCGCCGTCAGACCCACGCCTCACGCCGGCCGCGGCAGGGAGAGCGTCGCCCGCAGGCCGCCTTGTGACCGGTTGGCGAGCACGATCGTGCCACCCGAGCGTGCGGCCAGTTCTCGCGCGATGTAGAGGCCGAGCCCGCTGCCGCCGGTCGCGGCACCGCGTGCGGCGTCGAGGCGGAAGAAGGGGCGGAACACCGCCTCAAGCTGGGCCTCGGGGATGCCGGGGCCGGCGTCGTCGACCTGCAGCTCGACGCGGTCCGGCGTCAGCGTCCACGACAGCGTCGCCGCCCCGCCGTAGCGCAGGGCGTTGCCGACCAGGTTGCCCGCCACGCGCTGCAGGCTCGCCGGTTCGCCCATCACCTGCGGCGAGGCGCCGTCGGGAGGCGCCTCGAACCGCACCGGCTGGCCCTGCTCGGCCAGGTCGTCGACGAGCGACTGCACGAGCGCGCCCAGGTCGAGCCGCCGCAGGGTGGCGCTGCCGTCGAAGCGCATGCGCATCGTCTCGAGCACGGCGCCGATCAGGCCGTCCATCTGGCGCACGTCGTCGATGCAGCGCCCGGTCTGGGGCGTCGCGTCCATCGCCTCGAGGCGCAGGCGCAGCCGGGTGAGCGGGGTGCGCAGGTCGTGCGAGATGGCCGCGAGGGTCAGCGCCTGCGCGTCGAACTGTTCGGCCAGCCGGTGCGCCATGCCGTTGAAGACGCGCGCCGTCTCCCGGACCTCGACGGTGCCGGCGCGCTCGTCCAGCGGCGCCGGCGCCTGCTTCGCCCCCAGCGTCTGGCCGAGCGCGCGCGCGGCGTCCGACAGGCGTCGCATCGGCTTCGAGAGCCAGCGCGCGCCGAGGTAGGCCGCGATGCCGATGACGAGGGCGCGCACCAGGTAGTCGAGCCACAGCGCCCTGGCCGGCAGGCGCGGCGGGCCGGCCTGGAACGCTGGCGGACGGGCGCCATGCTCGGCTGGCGCGCCGTCGAACCGCGGGGCGTCGCCGGCAGGGCGGTCCGCGGGCGCGTCCATGCCGCGCGCCGGCGGAAAGGCCTCGGCCGCCGGCTGGCGCGGCCCGCCGGGGCCGTCGGTGCCGGGAAAGCCGGGCGGCAGGGACGGCAACGGCGGCAGGTGCACCGCGGCGCCCGGAGGCCCGCCGATCGAGCTGTCGACGCTGCGCGCGGCGAAGAAGCCGGCGAGATGGCTCGCGACGAGCGCGATCCACATCAGCACGAACAGGCGCTTGAACAGCGTGTCCGAGAACAGGGTGCCGGTCTTCATGGCGTGGTGCGCGGCGCGCGCGTCAGGGGGTCAGGCCGGGTCCGCGTCGAAGAGATAGCCCTCGCCGCGCACGGTGCGGATCAGCCCCGGGTCGCCCAGCTTGTGGCGCAGCCGCGAGACGGCCAGATCGATGCTGCGGTCGGTCGCGCCGGCGTCCGGGGCATGCGCCAGCTCGAGCAGGCGCTCGCGCCCGAGCACGCGCCGCGGGTGCTCGACGAAGGCCGACAGCAGCCGGAACTCCGCATTCGACAACGCGACGACGAGCTGTTCGGGCGAGACCAGCTCGCGCCGCAGGCGGTCGAAGGACCAGCCGCGAAAGCGCAGCACCGGCGAGCCTTCGGGCGCGGGGCGCGCGCGCTCGTGGGCCCGGCCGCTGCGCCGCAGCACGGCGTGGATGCGCGCGACCAGCTCGCGCGGCTCGAAGGGCTTGGGCAGGTAGTCGTCGGCGCCGAGCTCGAGGCCGACGATGCGGCTCGCCGGGTCGCCCTGGGCGGTGAGCATCAGCACCGGCATCGGGTGCTCCGCCTGCACCCAGCGGCACAGCTCCAGGCCGCTCGTGTCGGGCAGCATCAGGTCGAGCAGCAGCACGTCGTAGGCCTCGGACCCGCCGGGCGGCGCGGCCGAGAGCGTGGCGCGCAGCCCGGCGCCGTCCCCGACCACGCTCACGCGCATGCCGTAGCGCGTCAGGTAGTCGGCGACGAGGGTGCGCAGTTCCGGGTCGTCGTCGACGAGCAGCGCATGGATCATCGGAGAGGCCCTTCGACGGGATTCAGGACCGGAACAGGCGCGAGTACTGCGTCTCGTGCTGCGCCGAGAGGATCGCCAGCATCGGCGCGAAGGCCTGGCGCTGCCGGTCTGGCATCGCCAGCGCACGCTCGACTGCCGCCGGCAGCGCGCGGTTCAGTGCGCCGAGCATGCGCTGCGCCGCCGCCTGGCCGAGCGGCACCGCCTTGACTGCCGCCTGCACCTGGTTCTCGGCCCAGCCGAAGCCGAAGGCCAACGCGGCCTCGCGCGCCTCGGCGCCCCCCAGCAGCGCGGCAAGCGCATAGGCCACCGGCCAGGTCGGGGCCGGCGCGAAGGCGGCGAGCTGGGCGATGCGCGGGTCGTCGGCGCGCTCGCCGTTGCGCAGCCAGGCGAGCAGCGAGCGGCCCATCTGCTCGGTCTGCGCGCGCGTCTCGGCACCTTCGCGGGTGCAGCGCTGCCAGGTGTTGAGGACCTCGGCGCGCGCCGGATCCTCGGCCTGCCAGGCGGCGTGCGCCTGCACCAGCAGCGGCAGCTCGGCGCGGGCGAGCGAGAGCTCCAGCTGGCCCAGGAGCCAGTTGGCGGCGGAGGCCTCGTCGTCGACCAGTCCAGCCTCGACCGCCGCCTCGAGGCCCTCCGAGTAGCTGAAGCCGCCGACCGGCAGCGCCGGCGACGCGAGCCAGAAGAGGCCGAGCAGCGTCGAAGGCGAGGTCATCGTCAGTGGTCGTGGCCGCAACCGGGGCCGTGCACGTGCGGGGCGGCGGGCCGGGCATGGTCGTGGTCGTGCCCGTGATCGTCGTGGCCGTGGCCGTGGCTGTGATCGTGGCCGTGATCGTGATCGTGATCGCCGCCATGGGCATGGCCGTGGCCCCCGGAGGCGTAGGCGCCGGCCTCCGGCTCGAAGGCCGCGTGTGTCTCCTCGACCTCCAGGTGCATCTGGCGCAGCATGTCCGCCAGCACATGGTCGGGCTCGAGCTTCAGGTGGTCGGGCTGCAGTTCCAGCGGCACATGCCGGTTGCCGAGGTGGTAAGCCGCGCGCAGCAGGTCGAACGGGCTGCCGTGCTGGGCGCAGGTGGTGACGAGCAGCACCGGCTGGGCGGCGGCCCGCACCGCGATCAGCGAGCCATCCTCGGCGACCAGCACGTCCCCGCCGCGCAGCACGCTGCCGCGGGCGAGGAAGACGGCGAAGCGCCGCCCCTGGCTGTCCTCCGCATCGAAGCGGCTCTTCTGGCGCACGTCCCAGTCGAGTTCGACGGTCGCGGCACGCTTGAGCAGGGCGCCGGCGAGTCCGCGCCCCTGTGCAATGAACTTGTTGACGGTCAGCATCGGGATCCCCTTCCCGACCATTGTCGCGGCAGCGTGGGGGGTCTGCCGCGCCTGGCGATGCCGCGCCGTCGACGCGCCAAATGCCGATCAGCGCCCGTCAGCGCTGGCGGGCAGGGCCCGGGGACCGCTGTCGATCGTCCCGGGCCCGCCCGCTGGCGGGCGGGGTCAGCCCTTGTGATGCACCGGCTGCAGGCCGTAGACCTGCACCAGCAGGCCTTCCTGCCGCGCCTTCAACTGCAGCGCCAGGTACAGCGAGTAGTGGCGCGACTGGTGCAGGTTGCCGCCGTGGAACCAGAGGTTGTCCTGCTGCGTCGGCTTCCACATGTTGCGCTGCTCGCCCTCCCAGGGGCCGGGGTCCTTGGTCGTGTCCGAACCCAGGCCCCAGACCTTGCCGACCTTGTCCGCGACCTCGCGGTTGATCAGGTCGGCCACCCAGCCGTTCATCGAGCCGTAGCCGGTGGCGTACACGACCAGGTCGGCCGGCAGCTCGGTGCCGTCGTCCAGCACCACGGCGTTCTCGCTCAGGTGGCTGATGCCCTTGCCCGACTGCAGCTTGATGCTGCCGTCGATCACCAGGTCGCAGGCGCCCACGTCGATGTAGTAGCCCGAGGCGCGGCGCAGGTACTTCATGAACAGGCCCGAGTTGTCGTCGCCGAAGTCCAGCATGAAGCCCGCCTTCTCGAGCTTCTTGTAGAACTCGGCGTCACGCTCGCGGATGCGGTCGTACAGCGGCACCTGGAAGTCCGCCATGATCCGGTACGGCAGCGAGGCGAAGATCAGGTCGGCCTTCTTCGTGGTGACGCCGCTGGCCACCGCGCGCTCGGAGTACAGGTCGCCCAGGCCGATGTCCATCAGCGAGTCCGAGCGCACGATGTGCGTGGACGAGCGCTGCACCATCGTCACGTCGGCGCCGTGTTCGCACAGCGCGGCGCAGATGTCGTGCGCCGAGTTGTTGGCGCCGATCACCACCACCTTCTTGCCTTCGTAGGCGTCCGGCCCCGGGTGCTGGGACGAGTGCTGCTGCTCGCCCTTGAACACGTCCTGCCCCTTGATCTTCGGCACGCTGGCCTTGCCGGACATGCCGGTGGCGAACACCAGGTGCTTCGGCCGGATGACGAGTTGCCTGCCCTCGCGCTCGACCGTCACCTCCCACTGCTGCTTGGCCTCGTCGTAGCGGGCGTTCAGGCAGTTGGTGGAGGACCAGTAGTTGACCTCCATCACCTTCGTGTACATCTCGAGCCAGTCGCCGATCTTGTCCTTGGGCGCGAACACGGGCCAGTTCGGCGGGAAGGGCAGATAGGGCAGGTGGTCGTACCAGACCGGGTCGTGCAGGCACAGCGACTTGTAGCGGCTGCGCCATTGGTCGCCGGGGCGGGCATAGCGGTCGATCACGATGTGCGAGACGCCCAGCTGCCGCAGCCGCGCCCCCAGGGCGATGCCGCCCTGGCCGCCACCGATCACCAGCACGAAGGGCTGCTCGGTGGTGCCGAGCTCGGCGGCCTCGTCCTGACGGCGTTCCAGCCAGGTCTTGCGGCCGCGCTGGATGCCGTGCTCGGCGCCCATCGGGCGGCGCGTGGCCAGCGGCTCTTCATGGCCCTTCAGCTCCTGCGCCGCGGTCAGCAGGGTCCAGATGCGGCCGTCCTTGATGCGGATGTGGCCGTCGCCGCGGGCGAGCTTGGTGTCGATCGTGATCCAGGCCGAGGTCACGCCGTCGGCCTCGTCGACCAGCTCGTTGGGGTCGATGCCGAACACCACCGACTCGATCGCCGCGAGCTGCGCATCGAGCATCTGCTGCACCGCGGCCTGGCCTTCGAGGGTCTTCAGGTTCCAGGTCAGCAGCACCAGGTCGCGCCAGTAGCACTCGGCGGCGAACAGCCGGGCGGCGGCCTGGGTGTCGCGGCTGGCCAGCGCCTGGTTGAGCTGGTCGAGCAGGGCCTGCACGCCTGCGCGCGCCGGGTCGGGCTCTTCGGCGGGGAGGGTGGGGGCGGCGCGTTGCGGCGCAGTGGTCGTGTCGGTCATGGCGTCTCCTTCGTGTGCTGAGGCAGATGCCCACCGTGGCAGTCCTGGGTGGGCACGGGCTGCCTTAGGGCAAGCGATGTGCCATGCGGGGTTCTGCCCCGAATGGCTAGAAGAATCAACCACTTGCAGCGCCCGGATCAGGGCAATCCAGCAGGCCGGGCACGCGCCGCCGGGTGTTGCGCGGCGCCTCGCCTGACGCAGCCCGTGCAACAGGTGTTGCACGTCCGCGGGCCGAAGAGCGGCGGCGATCGTGGGTAAACCTCGCTTCCCTGGCGCCGGCCGGTTCGCAGAATCTCCGGTTCCGGCCCAGCCGTGAGCCCGTCTCTGAGCCCGTTCGTGCCATGCCCTCCGACACCGCCCAGTCCTACGCCGCGCACCTCCAGGAGATCGAAGCCTTCGGCCTCGGCTACCCCCGGCACGAGCGCGAGCGGGACCGGGCCGTGCTGGGCAGCTGGCGCCGCTGCCTCGACCACCACCGGCTCGACCCGGCCCAGACCTGCGAGGCCTACATCGTCCCCGAGGGTCAGCTGCGCACGCACCGGGAGGAGTCCGAGCCGCTGATCCGCATCGCGCGCAGCGGCCTCGAGCGCCTCTACCAGCAGCTGAAGGGCCTCGACTACGTGCTGCTGCTGGCCGACCGGCATGGCGTGGCCGTGGACTTCCTGGGCCATGAGGCGCATGCCAGCGACCTGCGCAGCGCCGGCCTCTACCTGGGGGCCGAGTGGCGCGAGGACCGCGCCGGCACGTCCGCCGTGGGCGCCTGCCTGGTCACCGGCGAAGCGCTGACGGTCCACCAGAGCGACCACTTCGACTTCACGCACAGCCAGCTGTCCTGCACCGCGGCGCCGATCTACGACCTGCGCGGCGAGGTGGCCGCCGTGCTGGACCTGTCGCTGCTCAAGGCGCCGGCCGAGCGGGCGAGCCAGGGCCTGGCGCTGAACCTGGTCGTGGCCGCCGCCCGTCGGGTGGAGCTGGCCAACCTGATGGCGCAGTCGCGCAACGACTGGGTGCTGCGCTTCTCGCAATCGCCGGACTTCGTCGACGTCGACCCGGACGCGGCCATCAGCATCGACGCCCGCGGCCGCATCCGCGCGATGACCCACGCGGGCGCCCGCACGCTCGTGGCGGTCGCCGGCCTGCCGTGGCGCCAGCGTCAGGCGCTGATCGGCCAGCCGCTGGAACGCTTCTTCCAGTTCGACCTGCGGCACCTGCCCCAGCTGCGGCGCAACCGGCCCGCGCAGGAGCGCATCGTGCGCGCCCGCGACGGCAGCATCCTGTTCGCTCATGCGCTGGAGCCGCAACGCAGCAGCCTGACGGTGCCGGCACCCCTCACGCTGCCGCCGGCGCTGCAAGCCCTGACGGCGGGCGACCCGGGCCTCGACGCCCTGCTGCACAAGGCCGCCCGGCTGGCGCCGCAGAGCCTGCCGGTGCTGGTGCAGGGCGAGACCGGCGTGGGCAAGGAGTACATGGCGCGGGCGCTGCACGCGGCCAGCGGCCGCCGCGGCGCGTTCGTCGCCATCAATTGCGCGGCCATTCCCGAGGCCCTGCTCGAGAGCGAGCTCTTCGGCTACCTGCCGGGCTCCTGGACGGGCGGCGCCGCCAAGGGCCGCCGGGGGCTGATCGAGGCCTCGCACGGCGGCACCCTGTTCCTCGACGAGATCGGCGACATGCCGCTCGGCCTGCAGGCCAAGCTGCTGCGCGTGCTGTCGGACATGCAGGTCACGCCGCTCGGCGCGCACGAGCCACGGGCGGTGGACCTGCGCGTGGTCTCGGCCTCGCATCGCGCGCTCGGCGAGCTGGTGCAGGCCGGCCAGTTCCGCCAGGACCTGCTCTACCGCCTGAATGCCGCCGAGCTGCAGCTGCCGCCGCTGCGCCAGCGGCGCGACCTGGCGGCGATGATCGACCGCCTGCTGGGCGAACTCGGCGGTCGCTTCCAGCTCGGCGATGCCGCCCGCGAGGCCCTGCTCGCCCACCGTTGGCCCGGCAACCTGCGCGAGCTGCACAACGTGCTGCGCTACGCCACCGCGCTCTGCGACGAACCCTCGGCCGCAGGGCTGGGTGGCGCCGGCATCGTCGAGCTCGAGCACCTGCCCGACGCGCTGCAGGCGGTCGCCGCCTCACCGGCCGCCGGTGGGCTCGATGACGACTCAGCCCTGGCGGCCGGGCGGACGACTGACCGCGCGGCCGGCTCGGTGGACGAACTGGAACGGCTGCTCGCGGACTGCCAGGGCAACGTGTCCGAGGTGGCGCGCCTGCTCGGCGTCAACCGCTCGACCGTGCATCGGCGCATCCAGCGCCTGCTCGGGCAGCGCCAGGTGCACTGGGACACCCGGCGCTGAGCGTGCCCGGACCTGCCGGGGCGGCGGCCCTCAGGCCGGCGGATCGCCGATGAACGGGTTGCAGATGAGCAGTTGCTGCTCGATCAGCAGGCCGTCGTGCATGTCCTCGCTGAACAACTGCGTGCAGCCCGCCTGCAGCGCGGCGGCGGCGATCAAGGCGTCGTAGAACGCCAGCCCATGGCGTTCCGCCAGGCGGCGGCCTTCGTCATGCGTGGCTTCGGTGATCGGGTCGACCCTGCAGAAGGCGCGCACCAGGGCGAGGAATTCCTCGAGGTCGCGCCAGTCCATGCCCAGCTTGCGGCGCGCCACGCGGCTCACCTCGTTCAGCACTTGCACGCTGATGACGGCGCCCGCGCGCAGCAGCGCCTGTGCGCGGTCGGCCTTGTCGGCATCGGCGGACAGCAGGTAGAGCACCACGTTGCTGTCCAGGAAGCCGAGGCTCATCGCGCGTTGGCGTCGTCGCGGTCGAAGTGGAAGTCGGCCGGCAGGCGGCCCCGGAAGGCGCGCAGCCGTTCCAGCAGCGCTTCGGTGCCGGGCTTCTTGCGCAGGGCGAAGCTGCGCTCGCCCGCGACATGGACTTCGACGTCGTCGCCCTCCTTGAGCGCCAACGCTTCCGCCACCGCGGCCGGGATGCGGATGGCCAGACTGTTGCCCCATCGGGAGACTTGCATCGTGCAGGTCCTATTGGATATACACATGCAAAGTGTATATCCGCGGCCAGGATCGGCCGCCCGCGTCCGCTCGAAGCGCGGTGGTCGTCAGAACAGGAAGTACCGCTGCGCCATCGGCAGCACCGTCGCCGCCTCGCAGGTCAGCAGCTCGCCGTCGGCCCGCACGGCGTAGGTCTGGGCGTCGATCTCCATCGTCGGCGTGAGGCCGTTGTGCACCATCTGCGCCTTGGTCACGCCGCGGCAGCCCCGGACCGCCGACACCGCCTTGCGCAGGCCGTAGACCTCGGGCAGGCCCGCGGCGACCGCGGCCTGGCTCATGAACGAGAGCGAGCCGCGCGCCACCGCGCCCCCGAAGCTGCCGAACATCGGCCGGTAGTGCACCGGCTGCGGGGTCGGGATCGAGGCGTTGGGGTCGCCCATCGCGGCCGAGGCGATGAAGCCGCCCTTCAGCACCAGGCTCGGCTTGACGCCGAAGAAGGCCGGGCGCCACAGCACCAGGTCGGCCCACTTGCCGACCTCGAGGCTGCCGACCTCGTGCGAGAGGCCGTGCGCGATCGCCGGGTTCAGCGTGTACTTCGCGACGTAGCGCTTGACGCGGGTGTTGTCGGCGCGCTCGCTGTCGCCGGGCAGCGGGCCGCGCTGCAGCTTCATCTTGTGCGCCGTCTGCCAGGTGCGCAGCACGACCTCGCCGACGCGGCCCATCGCCTGGCTGTCGGAGGACATCATGCTGATCGCGCCGAGGTCGTGCAGCACGTCCTCGGCGGCGATCGTCTCGCGGCGGATGCGGCTCTCGGCGAAGGCCAGGTCCTCGGCGATGCCCGCGTCGAGGTGGTGGCACACCATCAGCATGTCGAGGTGCTCGTCGATGGTGTTGGCGGTGTAGGGCATCGTCGGGTTGGTCGACGAGGGCAGGAAGTTGGCCTCGCCGACGACGCGCAGGATGTCCGGCGCATGGCCGCCGCCGGCGCCTTCGGTGTGGAAGGCACAGAGCGTGCGGCCCTTGGTCGCGGCGATCGTGTTCTCGACGAAGCCGGACTCGTTCAGGGTGTCGCTGTGGATCGCGACCTGGATGTCGCCCTCCTCGGCGACCGAGAGGCAGCAGTCGATCGCCGAGGGCGTCGTGCCCCAGTCCTCGTGCAGCTTGAGGCCGACGACCCCAGACTCGACCTGCTGGCGCAGGGCCTCGGGCCGGCTCGCGTTGCCCTTGCCGAAGAAGCCGAAGTTCATCGGGAAGGCGTCGGCCGCCTGCAGCATGCGCGCGAGGTTCTCGGGGCCGGGGGTGCAGGTGGTCGCGAAGGTGCCGGTCGCCGGGCCGGTGCCGCCGCCGAGCATCGTCGTGACGCCCGAGTTCAGCGCCTCGTCGATCTGCTGCGGGCAGATGAAGTGGATGTGGCAGTCGATGCCGCCGGCGGTCGCGATCATCCCCTCGCCGGCGATGATCTCGGTGCCGGGGCCGATCACGATGTCGACGCCGGGCTGCACGTCCGGGTTGCCGGCCTTGCCGATCGCCGCGATGCGCGAGCCCTTGATGCCGATGTCGGCCTTGACGATGCCCCAGTGGTCGACGATCAAGGCGTTGGTGACGACGCAGTCCATCGCCTCGTGCGGGCCCGGGCCGTTGACGGCCTGGCCCTGGCCCATGCCGTCGCGGATGGTCTTTCCGCCGCCGAACTTCACCTCTTCGCCGTAGCCGCCTGCGGCGAGCGTCAGGTCGCGCTCGACCTCGATCAGCAGCTCGGTGTCGGCCAGCCGGACACGGTCGCCGACGGTGGGGCCGAACATCTCGGCATAGGCGCGTCGGGCGATCTTCATGCGGTGGGTCCTGTGGCCGGTCGTTGTTCGATGCTCGTCGAGAGGTGCGACAACGTCGCGGGCGTCGGTGCGGCGCGGCAGGCGGTGTTGGGCAGGGGCTCATGGTGGGTCGGCCGTCGCTGCGCTCCGGCTGCCCTGCGGTGCTCGGTCTCGTGGGCCACCGCGTAACTCACTTCGCTCGCTGCGCTCGCTCCGTTCAGACAGACGCGGTGAGTCAGATGACGAAGCGCGCTGCGCGCGCGCCCACGAGCCCTGCGCGCCTCGGCGACCCACAAATCGCCCCTGCCCAACACCGCCTGCCGCACTGAACCAACGGTGGCGTGCGGCACCGCCCCAACCCGCGGCGACACGGCAGCCTTTGCCACGCTCCTTCGGTCGTCGAAGCGCGCAGGGCTGGCGTGTTCCTCACCCGCCACCCCTGCTGCAGCAAAGGCGGGTACGGGCCTGTGGCGACGCGCGTGGGAGGCGCCGAGAAGCGCAGCCTCGGGACGGGCGCGCGCAGCGCGCTTCGTGAACACTCTCGCCGCATCTGTCTGAACGGAGCGAGCGCAGTGAGTTATGCGGCGCCGTCTCGAGGCGAGCATCGCAGGGGAGTCGGCCCCCCCGGGGGCCGACCGCCTCCGTCGTGCGGCGCCACAGGCCCGCACCCGGCTTTGCCGCTCGACCACCCCCCTCACAACTTCCCCTGCACGAGGCCGCGAAACCCGTAGACCGTGCGCGCGCCGGCGTAGTCGACCAGCTCGACCGTGCGCTGCTGGCCCGGCTCGAAGCGCACCGCGGTGCCGCTGGGGATGTTGAGGCGCATGCCGCGCGCCTGGTCGCGGTCGAAGCGCAGGGCGCCGTTGGTCTCGGCGAAGTGGTAGTGGGAGCCGACCTGGATCGGCCGGTCGGCACTGTTCTCGACCACGACCGTCAGCGTGCGACGGCCGGGGTTGAGCTCGTGCTCGCCGTCGTCGGTCAGGAGTTCGCCGGGGATCATCGCCGTGCGCCCTCAGCCAATCAGCGAGACGGCGCCGAACAGCGTGGCCGCGAGGCCCGCCGCGCGCGGCCACCAGGGGCTGCGGCCGCGCAGCAGGTGCCCGATGCCGAGCCCCGTGGCGTGCAGCGCGACCGTCGCGAGCAGCATGCCGGCCAGCGCCTCGGCCCCCGCCAGCTCCGTGCCGTGCGCCGCGCCGTGGAAGATGGCGAAGGCCCCGACCAGCGCAGCGCCGGCCCAGGCCGGGGCTGACACCCGCAGCGCGACCAGCAGGCCGAGCACCAGCAGCGAGGTGGCGATCATCGTCTCGACACCGGGCAGCAAGACCCCGCCTGCGCCGAGCAGTGCGCCCGCCAGCAGCAGCGAGGCGAAGGCGAGCGGCGCACTCAGGTAGTGGCGAACGTCGGCTCGCCGCGCGGTCAAGGCGCCCCAGACGCCGACCGCCAGCATCGCGACCAGATGGTCGAGCCCGGTGAACGGGTGGGCGACACCGGCGCCGAAGCCGTGGTGTGCGCTGCCGTCGACGTGGGCGTGGCCGGCGAGCGGCAGGGCCGCCAGGCCCAGCGCCAGGGCGGCGGCGCGAAGCGAGGGACGAAGCATCGGGATCTCCTCAAGGGTCGTGGCCGGCGCGCCGGGGGCGCCGGGTGCGTCAAACGATCGGTTGGTGGACAGTCACCAATTTGGTGCCATCGGGGAACGTGGCCTCGACCTGGATCTCCGGGATCATCTCGGCGACGCCGTCCATCACGTCGCCGCGGACGAGCACCGTCTTGCCGTCGCTCATCAGCTCGGCCACCGCCTTGCCGTCGCGCGCGCCCTCCATGATCGACGCGCTGATCAGGGCGACCGCCTCCGGGTAGTTGAGCTTTAGCCCGCGGGCCCGGCGCCGCTCGGCGAGCAGGGCGGCGGTGAAGATCAAGAGCTTGTCCTTCTCGCGGGGCGTCAGTTCCATGACGGCAGGGGGCAGCAGGTGCCGTGCCACGGTGCGAAACCCCGGGCCGGGCCGCTCGCGAGCGGCCCGGCCCGGCCGCCGCCCGTGCCGCTGGTGCGCTTCTTGTACCTGCAGCCGGAATGAACGCCGCCCAAGCCCCCGTCAACGCCCCGCCCGAGGGCGACGCACCGACGTGGGGCGTGGCCGACGCCGCACCACGGCGCGCGCCCGACAACGCGGTGCAACGGGTGGTCAAGGTCCGCCGTGACTACAACAGCTGGGTCGCCTCCGAGACGATGGAGGACTACGCGCTGCGCTTCACGCCGCGCTCGTTCCGCAAGTGGTCGGCCTTCCGCGTCGCCAACACCGCGTTCGGCGCCTCGTCCTTCCTCGTGCTGGAGGCGGTCGGCGGCACCCTGCTGGTCGACCACGGCTTCGTCAACGCCTTCTGGGCGATCCTTGCGACCGGCCTCGTGATCTTCCTCGCCGGCTGGCCGGTGAGCGTCTATGCGGCGCGGCACGGGGTCGACATGGACCTGCTGACGCGCGGCGCCGGCTTCGGCTACATCGGCTCGACGATCACCTCGCTCGTCTACGCGAGCTTCACCTTCATCTTCTTCGCGCTCGAGGCGGCGATCATGGCCTACGCCCTCGAGCTGGCCTTCGACATCCCGCCGGCCTGGGGCTACCTGATCTGTGCGCTGGTGGTGATCCCGCTGGTGACGCATGGGGTCACGACGATCAGCCGCCTGCAGGTCTGGACCCAGCCTGTCTGGCTGGCGATGCTGGTCGTGCCCTTCGTCTATGTGCTGCAGCAGCACCCGGAGGCGCTGCGCGACATCTGGGCCTACGGCGGGGGCGTCGGCGACGGCCAGCCGCCGCGGCCGGGCGGCTTCGACCTGCTGCAGTTCGGCGCCGCGACGACGGTCGGCATCGCGCTGATCACGCAGATGGGCGAGCAGGCCGACTACCTGCGCTTCATGCCCGAGCCTCGGCCGGGCCGGCGCGCGCGCTGGTGGGCCGGGGTCATCGTCGGCGGGCCGGGCTGGGTCGTGCCGGGGGTGCTGAAGATGCTCGGCGGGGCGCTGCTCGCCTATCTCGCGATCGGCTACGCGGTGCCGCTCGCGCGGGCGGTCGAGCCGACGCAGATGTACCTGATCGCCTACGGCACGATGACCTCGCAGGTCGGGCTCGCGGTGGCGGCGACCGCGCTCTTCGTCGTCATCTCGCAGCTGAAGATCAACGTCACCAACGCCTACGCCGGCTCGCTTGCGTGGAGCAACGTCTTCGCCCGCCTCACGCACAGCCACCCGGGGCGCGTCGTCTGGATGGTCTTCAACATCGCGATCGCGCTGATGCTGATGGAGCTCGACGTGTTCCAGGCGATGGGCAAGGTGCTCGGCCTCTACTCGAACATCGCGATCAGCTGGATGATGGCCGTCGTCGCCGACCTGGTCGTCAACAAGCCGCTCGGCTGGTCGCCGCGCGGCATCGAGTTCAAGCGCGCCTACCTCTACGACATCAACCCGGTCGGCGTCGGCGCGATGGGCGTCGCCTCGGTGCTGTCGATCGCCGCCTACCTGGGCGCGATGGGGCCGATGGCGCAGGCGTTCTCGGCCTCGATCGCGCTCGTCACCGCCTTCGCCGTCTCGCCGCTGCTGGCCTGGGCGACGCGCGGGCGCTACTACCTGGCACGCTCGCCGGTCGCCGAGGCCGCGCCGGAGGCCGGCGCCTCTGCGGCCCTGGACACCGCTGCTGGCGCGGACAGTGCCGAAGGCCCGTACCGTCGCCTGACCCGCTGCGTGATCTGTGAGCGCGCCTACGAGCACGACGACATGGCGCAGTGCCCGGCCTACCGGGGCGCGATCTGCTCGCTGTGCTGCTCGCTCGACGCGCGCTGCCACGACCTGTGCAAGCCGCACGGCCGGCTCGCGGTGCAGTGGCGCGCGGCGCTGCAGTGGCTGCTGCCGCGGCCGCTGTGGCAGCGGCTCGATTCCGAGCTCGGCCACTACCTGATGCTGATGGCGCTCACGCTGCCGGTGCTGACGGGCCTGTTCTACGCGGTCTACCGCCTCGAGCGCAGCGCGCTCGGCCCGCTCTCGCCGGCGGCCGAGTCGGCGCTGCAGCTCGGCTTCGTCAAGCTCTATGCGGTGCTGCTGATCGCCAGCGCCGTTACCGTCTGGTGGCTGGTGCTGAAGCACCGCAGCGCCCAGGTGGCGCAGGAGGAGTCGAACCGCCAGACCCAGCTCCTGGTGCAGGAGATCGATTCGCACCGCCGCACCGACGAGGCGCTGCAGCGCGAGCGCCTCGCCGCCGAGGCCGCGCGGCGCCAGGCCGAGGCCGCGAACCAGGCGAAGAGCCGCTACATCACCGCGATCAGCCACGAGCTGCGCACGCCGCTCAACAGCATCCTCGGCTACGCCCAGCTGCTGGAGGAGGACGAAGCGATGCCGCCGCAGCGCCGGCGCGCGGTCGGCGTGATCCGGCGCGGCGGCGACCACCTGCTCGGCCTGATCGAGGGCACGCTCGACCTCGCCCGCATCGAGAACGGCCGCCTCGCGCTCGAGGTGAACCCGGTTTCCTTCCGCGACGCGGTCGGCGAGATCGCCCACCTCTTCGAGCTGCAGGCCGCCGGCAAGGGCATCGGCTTTCGCCACGAGGTCGAGGGCACGCTGCCCGAGGTGGTGCGCGCCGACGAGAAGCGGCTGCGCCAGATCCTGATCAACGTGCTCGGCAACGCGGTCAAGTTCACGACGCGCGGCGAGGTCGTCTTCCGCGTCGCGCACCAGCGCGAGATGGCGCGCTTCGAGATCGTCGACTCCGGCCCCGGCATGACGGCCGAGGAGCTGGCGCGCGTCTTCGAGCCTTTCGAGCGCGGCTCGGCCGCGGGCGGCGGCGCGGCCGCCGGCGGCACCGGCCTGGGCCTCACGATCGCGAAGATGCTGACCGGCCTGATGGGCGGCGACCTGCGGGTCGAGAGCCGGCCCGGCGCCGGCACCACCTTCACGATCCTGCTCTTCCTGCCCGAGGCCCAGCGCACCGCGCCGCGCCGCCCGGCCGCGCCGCGCCGCGGCTACCGCGGCCCGCGGCGCGAAGTGCTCGTGGTCGACAACGAGGAGGTCGACCGCGGCCTGCTCGCGCACCTGCTGGAACCGCTCGGCTTCGTGATCCACCAGGCCGCCTCGGGCGAGGAGGCGCTCGAGCGCCTGGCGACGCTGCGCCCTGACGCGATCTTCATGGACCTCGCGATGCCCGGCATCGACGGCTGGGAGACGGTGCGCCGCCTGCGCGCGCAGGGCCTGAGCGCGGCGCCGCTGGCGATCGTCTCGGCGAACGCCTTCGACAAGGGGCTCGAGAACGATGCCGGCGTGGCAGCGGCCGATTTCCTCGTCAAACCGGTGCGGCTCGACGAACTGCTCGACTGGCTCGGCGCGCGGCTCGGCCTCGAGTGGGAATCCGGCGACGAGGCCCGAGCCCCTGCGCCTGGCGCCGGCCGCCGGGCACCCACCGCGGCGGCGGCCGCCGGTGACGCCCCACCGGTGCTGCCAGGCGCACCGGAGCTGCGCGCGCTGCGTGAGCTGGTCTCGATCGGCTACGTGCGCGGCCTGTTGCGCCGGATCGACGAGATCGAGGCGGCGACCCCGGCCGCCGCTGCCTACCTCGCGCGCCTGCGCGAGGCGGCCCACCACTTCCGGCTCGAGGCGCTCGCCGCACAGCTGGACCAGAGCCTGAACGATGATCACCGAGCTTCCGCCCCAACCCGCCCGGGCTGCGTCGACGCCGGCGCCTGACGCGCGGCGAACCCCCATGCTGCCGACTGTCGCCACCGACCCCCCCGCCTTCGACCGCGGCCAGGCCGATGTCGTGCTGATCGTCGACGACGTGCCCGACAACCTGGCGTTGCTGCATGACGCGCTCGACGAATCGGGCTACGCGGTGCTCGTCGCGACCAGCGGCGAGGCCGCGCTGCAGCGCGCGGCGCAGGTGGTGCCCGACGTCGTGCTGCTCGATGCGGTGATGCCGGGGCTCGACGGCTTCGAGGTCGCGCGCCGGCTCAAGGCCGACCCGGCGACCGCCGGCGTGCCGATCGTCTTCATGACCGGGCTCACCGACACGGAGCATGTCGTCGAGGCCTTCGCCGCCGGCGGCGTCGACTACGTGACCAAGCCGATCCGCCCGCGCGAGGTGCTGGCCCGCATCGCCGCCCACCTGCAGACCGCGCGCTCGCAGCGCCAGGCGCGCAATGCGCTCGACGCCTTCGGCCACGCGACGATGGCGGTGCGCGAGCAGGACGGCCGCTGCGTCTGGCAGACCGCGCTCGCGCGCGCGCTGATGGCCGAGTACTTCGAGCCCGGCGAGCCGGGGCTGGCCCGCCTGCCGCCGGAGGTGCTGGTCTGGCTGCACCGCGAGGCGCTGCGCCGCCGCGCCGGCGCCCAGCCGGCGAGCCTGACGGTGGCGCGCGGCGCCAGGCGCCTGACCTTCGTGCTGCACGCGGTCAACCCGGACGCGCTCGGCGACGGCCAGTGGCTGATCGTGATGCGCGAGGCCAACGATGCCGCCGTGGTCGACGGGCTGGCGCGCGCCTTCGGCCTGACCGCGCGCGAGGCCGAGGTGCTCTATTGGGTCGTCAAGGGCAAGACCAACCGCGACATCGGCGACATCCTCGGCACCAGCCCGCGCACCGTGCACAAGCACCTCGAGCACGTCTTCGGCAAGCTCGGCGTCGAGACGCGGACGGCGGCCGCCTCGATGGCGATCGGGCGCGTGTCGGCGCTGGCGCAGGACACGCGCTGAGCCGCCCGCCCGCCAAGGCGCGGGCCGGCGGCCGGCGCGCGCTCAACGCATGTTGCCGGTATGCCCCAGCGAGTAGCGCCCCGGCTGCGGCCAGACGGTCAGGCCGTGCGGCTCCTGGCCGACCGCCACCTGCTGCACGCTGCCGTCGGTGGTGTCGAAGCGGTAGACGGCGTCGTCGTAGCGGCCCGCCAGCCACAGCCAGCGGCCGTCGGCGCTGACATTGCCCATGTCGGGGCTGCCGCCGCCGGGCACCGGCCAGCGCGCGACGACGCGCTCGGTGGCGAAGTCGATCACCGCGACGCTGCCCGGCCCCTTGCGCCCGCCATGCACCCGGTGCGAGCCGCGGGCGGTCACGTAGAGCTGGCGGCCGTCGCGGCTCGGGTAGAGGCCGTGGGCGCCGGCGCCGGTGGCGACGAAGCCGGTCTCGACGAAGCGCTCGGCGTCGATCACGTGCACGCCGTCGGCGGCCATGTCGGCGACGTAGAAGCGCTTGCCGTCGGGCGAGATGCGGATGTCCTGCGGCATGCCGGTGCGCGAGGTGCAGACCTCGCTGGCCGCGAGCTCCACCGCCGAGGCGGCACTCATGCCGGCCGGGATCTTGTCCTGGAAGCGCGTTGCCGGCATGCGCAGTTGCACGTAGCCCTCGACGCGGCGCCCGGCGAGGTCGATCTTCGCGACCGCGCCGGCGAACTCGCAGGTGAAGATCGCGTAGCGGCCGTCGATCGAGAAGTCGGCGTGGTTGATGCCGGCGCAGCCCGGCACGTCGATCGAGTACTGCAGGGCCATCGTCTGCGGGTCGCGGAAGTCGAGCCGCTTGCGCGCCTCGGCAACGACGATCGCCGAGGCGCCGTCAGGCGTGAAGTACAGGTTGTACGGGTCGTCGACCGGCACCGCCGCGCCCGGCTTGCCGGTGAGCGGGTCGATCGGCGTCAGGCTGCCCTGCTCGCTGCGCTCGGCGTTGTTGGCGACCCAGAGCGTCTTCAGGTCCCAGGACGGCACGACGTGCTGTGGCGAGAGCCCGACCTTGTAGCGGTCGACGACCTTCATCGTCGCCGGGTCGATCACGTAGACCGCGTTCGAACGCAGCGCGGGCACGTAGACGCGCTCGAGCGCGTGTTGCGTCGCCGGCTGCAGGTGCGTGGCGCCGGTCTCGCTGTACAGGTTGTCAGGGTCGACCACCGGCGCCATGCCCGGGACGGTGTCGATGACGGGCTTCGTGGGGGTCCCGGCGCCCGGCGACGCGGCCGACGCCGGCAGCCCTGGGGCCGACGACGCCACTGGTCCGGTGCCCGGCGGTGCGGTCGAGGTCCACCACCAGGCCACGCCCAGGGCCGCGGCCGCCGCGACGCCCCACAGGATCTTCGTGTTCACTTGCGCTCACCACCTTCGCATCCGAGCCGCGACCGCGCCGGCGCCCACTCGCCGGCCGCTGCGTCTCGCCAAGGCCGCGATCTTGCGTCATGTGCGCGTCGGCCGGCGCTCCCGGCCGCGCTGACGGCCGGCGGCCGTGGAAGGTGTCGCAGGGGCTCGACACGGCATGTGGCCGCGCCTGCGCCTACTCGAGGAAGCAGCTGAAACCGTTGCGCGATTGCCAGCGCAGCGGCCCGCACAGCCGCTTGCCGGCCGCGAGCGTCGCGTCGTGGATCGCGCCCACGAGCCGCTCGTAAGGCGCGTCGCCCTCGGCATAGCCGGAGAAATTGCCAAGGTCGGCCGAGGCCGCGAACACGGCGTGGACGCCCGGCACGCGCGCGATCGCGGCCGCGTTCTTCACGCCTTCGATCGTCTCGACCAGGACGATCAGCACCAGGTTGTCATTGAAGGTCTGGCGGTAGTTCGCGCCCTTCAGCCAGGGGCCGAGCACGGCCGCCGTCTGGGTGCCGCCCAGGCTGCGGTGGCCCAGCGGCGGGTAGTAGGCCCATTGCACCGCCTCGCGCGCCTCCTGCTCGGTGTCGACGGTGGGCACCACGAGCACCATCGCGCCGCCGTCCAGCGCGTGCTGGATCTCGCGCTCGTCGGTGCGCGCCACGCGCACGCCGGGCACCGCCTTGCGGTTCGGGCAGCGCGCGGAAGAGCCGTAGGCCCACATGCGCCAGGCGTCGCCCCAGTCGATGCCGGAGTGCTGCATCTCGGTCCAGGTGAAGTCGGCGCCGGGCCGGCTGGCCTGCTCGCAGTAGGTGGCGTCCATCGCCGCCAGGTCCTGCGTGCTGACCGAGCGGCCGACGAGCGGCCGGCCATCGCGCAGGCTGCGCCTGACGGGGTTCCAGACCACGCTGCCGCTGCTGTCGTAGCGATGGCCGTAGGCCCAGGTGTCGGGGTCGATCCCGGCGGCGCTGCGCTGCGCGCCCTGCGGCGCCTCGCCGGCAGCCCATGCCGGCCCCAGGGCCAGCACCACTGCGGCGCAGAGCAGGCGTCCTGCGCCGGTGGAGCGGTTCTTCTTGCGCGTCATCGCGTGTTCCTTGCGGGGGCGGGCCGCCAGTATCGAGGCCGGCTGGGTCGATGCGCCGGCTCGGTCGGCCGTGTCGCCAGTGCAGGCTCACGGCCCGGCCCTCAGCCCTCGGGCGGCACGAGCAGCACGTCGTTCGGCGCCATCTCGACCATGCGCTGCGCCTGGCTGCCGAGCAGCAGTCCGAGCAGGCCGCGGCGCTGCCGCGTGCCGAGGACGACCAGTTCGTCCGGGTGCAGCGCGCCCCGCTGGCGCAGGCGCAGCCCGGGGTGACCGTGCGCGAGCTGGACGTGCACGCGCCCGCGTAGCGCGGGCGGCAGCCGGCTGGTCTCGAGAAAGGCCTGCGCCTCGCGTTCGGCGGCGGCACGCCCGGCCTCGAGGCCGGGCATCGGGTCGACGACGGCGGCCAGCGCCGGCAGCGCGCTGTCATAGACGTGGAAGAGCGTGAAGGCCGCCTGCGGGAACAGCGTCGCCGCCTGCTCCAGCGCGTGGCGTGAGGCGGGCTCGAAGTCGGTGCCGACCAGCACATGGCGGTAGGGGCCGTGCACGCGGTTGCGCACCAGCAGCAGCGGCCGCGTCGAGCGGGCGGCCAGCGCGTCGACGGTCGAGCCCAGGATCACGCGGCTCAGCGGCGGGTTGCGCGCGACGCCGGTGACGATCAGCTCGCTGTCCTCGGCCGCTGCGACGGCGAGGATCGTCTCGGCGACCGGGCCGGCCACGGCGCGCACCGTCAGCGGCAGCTGCGCCGTCGCCAGGTCGGCGCGCAGGCGCTGTTCGGCGATCTCGCGCAGGCTGGGGCCGGGGCCCGGGCTGCCCCCCAGCGCGTCGCGCCAGTCGGGCCGGTCGGCGCTGCCGGGCTCGAGCACCGTCAACGCCACCAGCGCCGCCTGCCATTCGTGCGCGCAGGCGAGGGCGCGGTCGAGCGCGCGGTCGCCGCGGCCGTCGAGGTCGGTGGCCAGCAGCAGCCGGCGCGGCGGCGGTGCGTCGCGGCCGGTCATGCCTGCTCCTTCAGGCGCATCGGCGACGCGGGCGCGGCCGGCGGGTTCAGCTCGGCGAAGAGCTTCCAGCGCCGCAGCAGCGCCTTCTCGACCTCCAGCACGACCATCGAGGCGAGGCCGATCGCGACGATCACCAGGCCGTCGGCCCAGGGCACCGCGCGGGTGTCGAACAGCGCCTGCATCCAGGGCGCGTAGGTGAAGGCGAGCTGGGCGACGATCACGCCGCCGACCGCCCACAGCACCGCCGGCGTGCCGCGTGCGCCGACGAGCGTGAACGAGCGCATGTGCAGGTAGCGCACGTTGAAGAGGTAGAAGATCTCCATCACGCACAGCACGTTGACGACCATCGTGCGCGCCAGCTCGACGCTGAAGCCGCGCCAGGTCGCCCAGGCAAAGATGCCGAAGGCGCCGGCGGTGAACAGCAGCGAGACGAAGCCGATGCGCCAGAGCATGAAGGGCGACAGCAGCGGCGCCTGCGGGTCGCGCGGCCGGCGCTGCATCACGCCCGGCTCGGCCGGCTCGAAGGCGAGCACGAGGCCGAGCGTGATCGTCAGGATCATGTTGATCCAGAGGATCTGCGGCGCCGTCATCGGCAGGGTCAGGCCGAGCAGCATCGCCAGCACGATCGCCAGCACCTCGCCGCCGTTGGTCGGCAGCGTCCACGCGATGACCTTGCGGATGTTGTCGTAGACGGTGCGGCCTTCGCCGACGGCGGCGACGATGGAGGCGAAGTTGTCGTCCGCCAGCACGATGCGCGCGGCCTCCTTGGCGGCATCGGTGCCCTTGTGGCCCATCGCGATGCCGACATCGGCCTGCTTCAGCGAGGGCGCGTCGTTGACGCCGTCGCCGGTCATCGCGACCACCTCGCCCTCGGCCTGCAGCGCGCGCACCACGCGCAGCTTGTGCTCGGGGTCGGTGCGGGCGAAGACGCTGGCGCGCCGTGCGAGGCTCCGCAGCTCCTCGTCGGAGGCGGCGTCGACGTCGTGCCCGGTGGCCACCACCGGATGCTCGGCCAGGCCGAGCTGCGCGGCGATCGCGGCGGCGGTGGCGGCATGGTCGCCGGTGATCATCTTCACCGCGATGCCGGCCGAGCGGCAGTCGGCCACCGCCGCCAGGGCTTCGTCGCGCGGCGGGTCGATGAAGCCGACGATGCCGAGGAAGACCAGCTCGCCGACGCTGTCGAAGTCGAGCCGTGCCGGGGCCTGCGGCAGGCGGCGCATCGCGAAGCCGAGCACCCGCTCGCCCGAGCCGGCGGCGGTCGCGATCGCCTGTTCCCAGTGGCCGGCGTCGAGCGGCTGCGCCGCGCCCGCCGCATCGAGCTGCTGGTGGCTCATCGCGAGCACGCGCTCGGGCGCGCCCTTGACGAAGAGGGTCGCGCCGCCGTCGTCGGCCCGGTGCAGCGTGGCCATGTAGCGGTGCTGGGCGTCGAAGGGGATCTCGTCGCCGCGCGGGTGGGCGCCGCGCAGCGCCTCCGGCGCCAGGCCGGCCTTCATCGCGAGCGCCACGAGCGCGCCTTCCATCGGGTCGCCATCGACCTTCCAGGCGCCGGCGGCGTCCTGCTTCAGCTGTGCGTCGTTGCACAGCAGGCCGGTCTCGACGAGGCGGCGCGCGTTGAGGGGCAGCGTGGCGCCGCCCTCGGGCAGCGTGAGTGCGCCGACCGGGGCGTAGCCCGAGCCGCCGACCGGGATCATCGCCGCGTCGGTGCCGATGCGGCAGGCGGTCATCTCGTTGCGCGTCAGGGTGCCGGTCTTGTCGGAGCAGATCACCGTCGTCGCGCCGAGCGTCTCGACCGCCGGCAGGCGGCGCACGATCGCATGGCGCCCGGCCATGCGGCGCACGCCGATCGCCAGCGTGATCGTGATCACCGCCGGCAGGCCTTCGGGCACCAGGCTCACCGCCACCGCGACGACGACCATCAGCGACTCGACCCAGTCGTCGCCCAGCACGCCGACGACGAAGGCGTAGAGCGCCAGCGCGAAGCCGAGCGCGAAGACGGTGAAGCGGCGGCCGAAACGCTCGATCTGGCGCAGGAGCGGCGTGGTGAGCGACTGCACCTCGCTGAGCAGCCCGCTGATGCGGCCGATCTCGGTGCCGCTGCCGGTGGCTACCACCAGGCCCAGGCCCTGGCCGGCGGCGACCAGCGTGCCGGAATAGGCCATCGAGCCACGGTCGCCGAGGGCGGCGCCGGGCGCGACCGCGTCCTCGGACTTGACGCTGGCGACCGACTCGCCGGTGAGGATGGCCTCGTCGATCAGCAGGCCGCGCGCGCGCACCAGGCGCAGGTCGGCCGGCACGCGGTCGCCGGCCTCGAGCAGCACGACGTCGCCGGGGACCAGGCTGGCGACAGGCACCGCCTCGCGCCGGCCGGCGCGCAGCACGCGCGCGCTCGGCGCGAGCATCGCGCGCAGGGCGTCGAGCGCCTGCTCGGCGCGGCCTTCCTGCACGAAGCCGACGATCGCGTTGACGAGCACGACGCCGACGATCACCGAGGCGTCGATCCAGTGCCCGAGCGTCGCCGCCAGCGCGGCCGCGGCGAGCAGGAACAGGATCAGCGTGTTGTTGAACTGGTGCAGGAAGCGCAGCACCGGGTGGACGCGCGGCGGTGCCGGCAACTCGTTGAGGCCGTACTGCGCGACGCGGCGCGTGGCCTCGGCCGGGTCGAGGCCGTCGCGGGTGGCGGCGAGCGC
This sequence comes from Ideonella sp., assembly GCA_035911095.1. Taxonomy (GTDB): domain Bacteria; phylum Pseudomonadota; class Gammaproteobacteria; order Burkholderiales; family Burkholderiaceae_C; genus JAMHWF01. The sequence continues at coordinate 172,458 of JAMHWF010000022.1, forward strand.
CTGCAGGGCCGCATCGGCGGCGAGGGCGTGCCAATCGGACGATGAGCGGGTGCCTGCCGCAGCAGCGGCAGGCGCGGAGGCGTCGGTGGGCGTGGCGTGGGTCATCGAGGGTGGGGCAGGCAATGCATGGCACCGGGCGGGTCCCGCACGGTCTTCAACCCCGACCTTGCCTCGTCCAGCGGCTCGCGAGGCCGAAAGCCGACACCGCAGGTGCGGCTTCACTTGCCCGACGCCATTCGGGCAGTCAGGCCACGGCCGGGAAGATCGGGATCAGCGCGCCGGGTTGCTGCCGCCGGCAGGCGGCACCGTGGGCACGCGCTCGCCATCCAGCGGCGATGGGGGTGTGGTGGGCTGGGCGTGCGCAGGGGCCTCGGCCGCTGCGGCGGCGGGTGGGCCGGGCGCGACGGGCGGCGCGTCCACCGGCCGGCAGTTGCTGCGCTTCTCGAACCAGTAGGCGACGTTGCCGACGACGACTATCGAGCCGGAGACCACGGCGGTGGCGGCCGAGACCGCGCCGAAGGCGACCAGCGCGACCAGGCAGCCCTCGTTGCGGCAGGCGCCGATGGCGCCGACCTGCTGCTGGTCCAGCACCATGTGGCGCGCGTGGATCCGGCAGTCCGGGTCGTACATCGTGACCGTGCGTGGCGTGTAGACGCAGCCCGCGAGCAGCGCGACGGCCGCCGCGACGGCGGTCGCGATGGGGGGCCGACTACGCCACCTTGCGTATTGGCCGCTGTCGGGCACCCCCCTACGCTGCGGCACGTCAGGGGTCGAGGACGCTGCGAGCGAAGCCGCAACGCCCGGCGCCAGGGGCCGCGGCGCGCCGACCGGCACGCCGCGGCCCGCACGGATGTCATCACCGCGAGGAACCCGGAGGAACATGAAGACCATCAATCGCCGTACCGCTGCGAAGTCTCTCACTGCATTGGCGGCCGCCGCCTGCGTGATGGGCGTTTCCAGCATCGCCCAGGCCCAGGAGACCATCAAGGTCGGCGTGCTGCACTCGCTGTCCGGCACGATGGCGATCTCGGAAACCGTGCTGAAGGACACGGTGCTGATGGCGATCGACGAGATCAACGCCAAGGGTGGCGTGCTCGGCAAGAAGCTGGAGCCGGTCGTCGTCGACCCGGCCTCGAACTGGCCGCTGTTCGCCGAGAAGGCCAAGCAGCTGATCAGCCAGGACAAGGTGGCCGTCGTCTTCGGCTGCTGGACCTCGGTCAGCCGCAAGTCGGTGCTGCCGGTGTTCGAAGAGCTGAACGGCCTGCTCTTCTACCCGGTGCAGTATGAGGGCGAGGAGCTGAGCAAGAACGTCTTCTACACCGGCGCGGCGCCGAACCAGCAAGCGATCCCGGCCGTCGAGTACCTGATGAGCGCCGACGGCGGCGGCGCCAAGCGCTTCGTGCTGCTGGGCACCGACTACGTCTACCCGCGCACCACCAACAAGATCCTGCGCGCCTTCCTGAAGAGCAAGGGCGTCAAGGACAGCGACATCGACGAGAAGTACACCCCGTTCGGCCATGCCGACTACCAGACGATCGTCGCCGACATCAAGAAGTTCTCGGCCGGCGGCAAGACGGCGGTGATCTCGACCATCAACGGCGACTCGAACGTGCCCTTCTACAAGGAACTGGGCAACGCGGGCCTGAAGGCGACCGACGTGCCGGTGGTCGCGTTCTCGGTCGGCGAGGAGGAACTGCGCGGCGTCGACACCAAGCCGCTGGTCGGCCACCTGGCGGCATGGAACTACTTCATGAGCGTGCCCGGTCCCGCCAACAAGGAGTTCATCGCCAAGTGGAGCGCCTACGCGAAGGCGAAGAAGATCCCCGGCCACATGGACAAGCCGCTGACCAACGACCCGATGGAGGCGACCTACACCGGCATCAACATGTGGAAGCAGGCGGTCGAGAAGGCCAAGACCACCGATGTCGACGCCGTCATCAAGGCGATGGCCGGCCAGACCTTCAGCGCGCCGAGCGGCTTCGTCGAGAAGATGGACGAGAAGAACCATCACCTGCACAAGCCTGTGTTCATCGGCGAGGTCAAGGCCGACGGTCAGTTCAGCATCGTCTGGAAGACCAAGGGCCCGATCAAGGCCCAGCCGTGGAGCCCGTTCATCGAGGGCAACGACAAGAAGAAGGACGAGCCCGAGAAGATGTGATGTGGCGCCGGTTGCTGATCCTCTTCGCGAGCCTTGCCCTGCTGAGCCCGGCGTTCGCGCTGACGCCGGAGCTCGCCCGGGCCCTGGCCGAGGGTGACACCGACAGCCGCGTCGCGGCGCTCGACCAGGCGCTGGCGAGTCCGGACGACGCGCAGGCGGTCGCCTTGATCCAGGCGATCGCCGACGGCGAGGTCAAGGTGTCGGCCAGCGGCGTCTTCGTGGTGCGCGACGGCAAGGGCCACGACCCGGTGAGCGGCGCCGAGGTCGCGCTGCCGGACGACGCGGAAGACGTGGTCAACAACAACCGCATGCGGCGCGAGCTCGGCGTCGCGCTGGCGGCGCTCAAGCTCGGCGCGGACGACGTCGCCGAGCGGCTGGACGCGGCCCGCACGCTGCAGGCGAGCGCCAGCCCCGGCAAGCTGCCGGCGATCGAAAAGGCCTATGCGGCCGAGCAGGACGCCGGCGTGCGCGACGTGCTGCTGCGCACGCGCTCGGCGCTGCTGCTGGCGAGCGACGACCGGGCGCAGCGGCTCGAAGCCGCCGAGGTGCTGGGCCGCAGCGGTGACCCCGCCATGCGCACGCTGCTGGCCGAGCGCCTGGCCGCCGAGCCCGATGCCGAGGTCAAGACGGCGCTGGCCGGCGCCATCAAGTCGGTCGACGAACGGCTCGCCTGGGGCGAGAGCCTGGGCGTGGTGTTCACCGGCGTCAGCCTCGGCTCGATCCTGCTGCTGGTCGCGCTGGGCCTGGCGATCACCTACGGGCTGATGGGCGTGATCAACATGGCCCACGGCGAGCTGATGATGATCGGCGCCTACGCGACCTATGTCGTGCAGACCGTCTTCCGCAGCGTGCTGCCGCCGGGCTGGTTCGACTGGTACATCGTCGCCGCGATCCCGGCCTCGTTCCTGGCTGCGGCGCTGGTCGGCGCGATCCTCGAGCGCGGCGTGATCCGCTGGCTCTACGGGCGGCCGCTCGAGACGCTGCTCGCCACCTGGGGCATCAGCCTGATCCTGATGCAGTTCGTGCGCACGGTCTTCGGCGCGCAGAACGTGCAGGTCGAGAACCCGTCGTGGCTCTCCGGCGGGATGGCGGTGATGGGCAACCTGACGCTGCCGTACAACCGCATCGCGATCATCGTCTTCGCCGGGCTGGTGCTGGCCGGGGTGGCGCTGCTGATCGCCCGCACGCGGCTCGGCCTGTTCGTGCGCGGCGTGACGCAGAACCGCCGCATGGCTTCCTGCGTCGGCGTCAACACGGCGCGCATCGACACCTACGCGTTCTCGCTTGGCGCCGGCATCGCCGGGCTCGCCGGCTGTGCGCTGAGCCAGGTCGGCAACGTCGGGCCCGACCTGGGGCAGAGCTACATCGTCGACTCGTTCCTCGTCGTCGTCGTCGGTGGCGTGGGCCAGCTCGCGGGCACGGTGGTCGCGGCACTTGGCCTGGGCATGCTGAACAAGTTCCTCGAGGGCTGGACCGGCGCGGTGCTGGCCAAGATCATGGTGCTGATCTTCATCGTCGTCTTCATCCAGAAGCGGCCGCAAGGGCTGTTCGCGATGAAGGGGCGCAGCGCCGAGGCCTGAGCCCCGCCACCCACACGAGAACATGAGCGCCGTCCTGCCTTCTCCGATGTCCCTGACGCCGCGCCGCGGCCTGCTGCTCGGCCCGCGCGCCTGGAGCGGCGTGCTCGCCGCGCTGATCACCGTCGTCGTGCTGGTGCCGGTGCTGAACCTGGTCGTCCCGGTCGACAACGCCTTCCATCTCAGCGACTACTACGTGGCCCTGATCGGCAAGATCATGTGCTACGCGATCTGCGCGTTGGCGATGGACCTGATCTGGGGCTACACGGGCATCCTCTCGCTCGGCCACGGGATGTTCTTCGCGCTGGGCGGCTACGCGATGGGCATGTACCTGATGCGCCAGATCGGCCGCGACGGCAACTACCAGAGCGACCTGCCGGACTTCATGGTCTTCCTGGACTGGAAGACGCTGCCCTGGCACTGGGCGTTCTCCGACTCCTTCGTCGCGACGCTGCTGCTGATCGTGGGGGTGCCGGGGCTGATCGCCTTCGTCTTCGGCTTCTTCGCCTTCCGCTCGCGCATCAAGGGCGTGTACTTCTCGATCATCACGCAGGCGATGACCTTCGCCGCGATGCTGCTGTTCTTCCGCAACGAGACGGGCTTCGGCGGCAACAATGGCTTCACCGACTTCAAACGCATCCTCGGCATCCACATCGCGCAGCCGTCGACGCGGATGTTCCTGTTCGTGCTGACCGGCCTGGTGCTGATCGGCTTCTACCTGCTGGCGCGCGCGATCGTGAACAGCAAGTACGGCCGCGTGCTGCAGGCGATCCGCGATGCCGAGTCGCGCGTGATGTTCACCGGCTACGACCCGATCGCCTACAAGCTGTCGATCTGGACGCTGTCGGCGGTGATGTGCGGCGTCGCGGGGGCGCTCTACGTGCCGCAGGTGGGGATCATCAACCCCGGCGAGATGTCGCCGGCGGCGAGCATCGAGATCGCGATCTGGGCCGCGGTCGGCGGCCGCGCGACGCTGATCGGGCCGATCGTCGGCGCCTTCTTCGTCAACGGCGCGAAGAGCTGGTTCACGCAGGTGTTCCCGGAGTTCTGGCTGTACTTCCTCGGGGCGCTGTTCATCGCGGTGACGCTGTTCCTGCCGCAGGGCATCGTCGGGTTGTTCCGCCGTCGCAAGGGAGAGCGCGCATGACGCCCGAACTCCTGGAGGCGGGCGCACGAGCGCGCGAGCGAGCCGGCCTGGGCGGGCACGGCAGCGTCGAAGGCTCGGGCGGGCGCGAGGCGAGCTACAGCCGCGTGCTGCAGCCCGGCGTGCTCGACACGACGCACGGGCCGATCCTGTACCTCGACGACATCACGGTCAGCTTCGACGGCTTTCGCGCGCTGAACAAGCTGAGCCTGGCGATCGACGCCGGCGAGCTGCGCTGCATCATCGGCCCCAACGGCGCGGGCAAGACGACGATGATGGACGTCATCACCGGCAAGACGCGGCCGGACGTCGGCAAGGCCTTCTTCGGCTCGACGATCGACCTGCTGCGCCTGCGCGAGAACGAGATCGCGCAGATCGGCATCGGCCGCAAGTTCCAGAAGCCGACCGTCTACGAGCAGCTCAGCGTGTTCGAGAACCTGGAGCTCGCGCTGAAAGCCGACCGAAGGGTGCGCGCCGCGATGTTCCACAAGCTCAACGGCAGCGAGCTCGACCGCATCGGCGAGGTGCTGACGATGATCCACCTGAAGCCCGAGGCGCAGCGCACCGCGGGCCTGCTCAGCCACGGCCAGAAGCAGTGGCTCGAGATCGGCATGCTCCTGATGCAGGACCCGAAGTTGCTGCTGCTCGACGAGCCGGTGGCCGGCATGACCGACGAGGAAACCGAGCGCACGGCCGAGCTCTTCCTGACGCTGGAAGGGCAGCACTCGCTGGTCGTCGTCGAGCACGACATGAAGTTCGTCGACGAGCTGACCCAGGGCCGCAAGAAGGTCACGGTGCTGCACGAAGGCAGCGTGCTGGCCGAAGGCAAGCTCGCCGACGTGCAGGCGAACGAGAAGGTGGTCGAGGTCTATCTCGGCCGTTAGACGGGGCCTCTCGCCCGGCGGGTGCGCCGGTCGGTCCTCAGGGCGGGGAACAGCCCCTGCGTGGCCCGTGGGGCCGCGGGCCGGCTTGGGAGCGGCCCGGCGCTCGGCCCGCAGGAGCGTCCGCCGAGTCAATTCGTGAAAGAGGTTCGAAGATGCTGAAGGTCGAGGGCGTCAACCAGTACTACGGCGGCTCGCACATCCTGCGCAACCTGTCGTTCGAGGCGAAGCAGGGCGAGGTCACGGTGATCCTCGGGCGCAACGGCGTCGGCAAGACGACGCTGCTGAAGAGCCTGATGGGTGTGGTGCCGATCAAGACCGGCCGCATCGCGCTCGATGGCCAGGAGATCACGAAGGACGCACCGTACGACCGCGTGCGCAAGGGCGTGGGCTATGTGCCGCAGGGGCGGGAGATCTTCGGCCGCCTGACGGTCGAGGACAACCTGCGCATGGGCCTGGCCTACAAGAAGGGCAGCACACCGCTGCCGCCGCAGCTGTTCGAGCTGTTCCCGGTGCTCAAGCAGATGATCCACCGGCGCGGCGGCGACCTCTCGGGCGGGCAGCAGCAGCAGCTGGCGATCGCGCGCGCGCTGGCTGCGGGGCCCAAGCTGCTGATCCTCGACGAGCCGACCGAGGGCATCCAGCCGAGCATCATCAAGGACATCGGCCGCGTGATCCGCATGCTCGCCGACAAGGGCCTGGACGGGCAGCGCATGGCGATCGTGCTGGTCGAGCAGTACTACGACTTCGCCGCCGAACTCGCCGACCAGTACCTGGTGATGGAACGCGGCGAGGTCGTCCAGCGCGGCCTGGGGCGCGACATGGAGGCCGAAGGGGTGCGGGCGCGGATGTCGATCTGACACGCGAGCCGCCACGCATGCGTCGGGCGTCCCGACCGCGCCGCGGCGCCTTCAGGTGCGCCAGATGCGTGGGAGGGGGGCGGCGCACTCCCAGGCCGTCTGGCGCCACGCGGCCCAGACGGCCGTCAAGAGATTCATCGCGGGTTCGACCCGGGGAGCGAGCACCCGCAGCAGCACGAGGCCGTCGCATGGCGCGGTCACGCCCGCCGTCGCGGCCAGGGCATGGCTAGACACCGAGGCGCGAGCGGCGTTGAGCAGGTGCGCGGCCCGGTCGACCGTGAGGCCGTCGGCGGCCGCGAACCAAGCCAGGCCGAGCACGCGCTGCCCGCCGAAGCCGAGCGGGGTATCGAGCAGCGCGTGGTCGGAAGCTTCGATGCAGCCACGCTCCAGCCAGCGGCCGGGCCAGTCGATGCACTGGCCGATCGACCCTTCGGCGAAGGGCTTGTCGGCAGCGGGCAGGCCGAGGGCGAGCAGGTCCCATCCGATCGTTTCGGCACCCGGGCCGAGTTCGAGGTGGATCCGGTTGTCTACGCACGCGCCGCTGAAGACGATCGCCTCGAGCGGCAGCCATTCGAGCCGCGCGCCGGCGTCCAGGCGCAGGCTCACCTGCTGCTTTGCCTGGGGGCCGTCGCTGCGATAGAAGCGGTTGGCGCCAGGCGTTGTGATCAGCGCGTGGGCGGCCGGCCCGACGTCGACCTCGACAGCGAGCTCGTCGCCGCCTGCGAGGCCACCGGGTGGGTGCACGAGCACGTGATGGCAGATGCCCGGCCCTTCCGGGTAGTGGCCTGCCAGCACGCGCAGCGGACCGCTGTGGCGATCGTAGGCCACGGTGCGCTGAGCGTCACGTCGATACCTGAGGCGCAGATGTCCGTGCCAGGCCACTGAGTGTCCGTGCGTCGTGAAGGCCTCAACCACGCCCCGCGATCTGCGTCTGCGGTCGCCTTGGATCGAGGTGGCGTTGCTTGAATGCGAATCGGCAGGCGACCGCAGCTGATGTCCGCGATTGTTGCGGACAACGCTGCCGTCCCTGCCGATCTCTGGTCAGGGCCCCGGCGGGCGCGGACTATCGTTTGAGCCGCCGAAGCTGAGACCTCGACGCGTGGCCCACCAACCAAAGCATGAAAAGCGAATTGGTCGACAGGTAGCGCCACATCAGGCGGCGAGGCTCGCTCGACAGCCGATGCATCCACTCGAGGCCGCGGTGCTGCATCCACGTGGGCGCGCGCTTGACGACGCCGGCGTGGTAGTCGAACGCGGCCCCGACGCCGATCATCACCGAGTTGACGCGTCCGCGAAGCCGCGCCATCCATATCTCCTGCTTCGGACACCCTAGCCCGACGAAAACGACCGCCGCACCCGATTGGTTGATGCGGTCGACGTCTTGCTGATCCTCTTCGTCCGTCAGTTCCCGGAACGGAGGCGAGTGCATCCCGGCGATCTTGAGCGCAGGAAAGCGGCGCCGAAGCTCGTTGCGAAGGCGGGTGAGTGTTTCCGGCGTGCTGCCGTAGAAGAACGCCGAGAGGCCATGCCGCTGAGCATGATCGAGCCACCGCAGCATGAGGTCGGGGCCGTTGATGCGGCGCTGACTGTCGACGCCCGAGATCCTCAGCGACAACGCTACCGGGGCGCCGTCCGGCAAGGCCAGATCGGCCCCCTCGAGCGCCGCCCGCAGCGCCGGATCACGCCTGGCGGTCACGACGGAATGGACGTTGCATAGGCACACGTAGGTCGACAGCCGCTGCCTTGCCCAGGAGGCGATCCTGTTCAGCACGTTGTCCCAGTCGGTGGCGTCGATCGACGTCTTCAGGACGGGATGCGTGTTGCGATGCGGGCCCAACGACAGTTGACCGGAATCGGACCGCTCCGAAGGGAACGAGCGGTCGTCCAGCTTTACTTTGAAATCTACATCCATGAAGGCAAAACCATGTTCTGGGGTGAACCGCGGTGATGCGGCTCCACTACCGGACAGAATTGGCGGAAGTGCTCCGCCGCGGGGTGACGCTCCTCGGTATTCTTCGCGGCGTCTTCCCCCATACGGCCCCCACTGGCGAGGGATTTCCCCGCAGGAGAGGGGCGTCAGACGCTCTACATCAGTTGGATGAGCCGAACGTGGTGAAATCCCCCCTTGCGCGAGGGGCGCGTTCCAAGCGACCCCGTCCGTACACTCCGCAGCCTTGGAGATCTCGTCTTCAAAGGCTGGATCAGAACCAAGTCGGCTTCAAATGACTATCACCATCAAGAAGGATGCGACGATCTTCGTCGCCGGACACCGGGGCATGGTCGGGTCGGCACTTGTGCGACATCTTCAAGGCGCAGGCTACGAGCGGGTCATCACGCGCAGCCGCGATGAACTCGATCTCCTGGATTCGAAGGCGGTTACCTCCGATCTGGCGAATTCGCGGCCAGATTACATTTTCGTGGCCGCCGCGAAAGTGGGGGGAATACAAGCCAACGACCGCTATCGGGCTGATTTCCTGTATCAGAACCTGATGATCGAGGCGAACCTGATCCACGCTGCCCATTTGGCAGGCGTACAGCGACTGTTGTTCTTGGGCTCGAGTTGCATCTATCCTCGTGATTGCCCCCAGCCCATTCGAGAAGATTATCTTTTGACGGGCCCGCTCGAGCAGACGAACGAACCTTATGCAATCGCGAAGATCGCCGGTATCAAGCTTTGCGAGAGCTACAACAGGCAGTATGGACGGCAGTACGTCAGCGTGATGCCGACGAATCTGTACGGCCCGAACGACAATTACGACCTTGCGACGAGCCACGTCCTGCCGGCACTCATCCGGAAGGCGCACGAGGCCAAGACACGAGGCGACAGCGAACTCGTCGTCTGGGGCAGCGGAAAGCCGCGTCGCGAGTTTTTGTATGTCGACGATCTCGCGGACGCCTGCGTCCACCTGATGGAAAGCGGATACGACGGCCCGCTCGTCAACGTTGGCTGCGGCGAGGACGTGACCATCGCCGAGCTGGCGGAGACCGTGATGCAGGTCGTCGGCTTCGAGGGGCGGATCGTGTTCGACGCCAGCAAGCCGGACGGCACGCCGCGGAAGCTCCTCGATGTCTCCCGCCTGGCCGGCCTCGGCTGGACCGCCCGCACCGCCCTGAGGGACGGAATCCGCCTCGCCTACCGCGCTGCCAATCTCACCTAGAAGATCGAGTCATGACCTCACCAAGAAAAGTCGCATTGATCACCGGCATCACCGGCCAGGATGGTGCCTATCTCGCCGAGTTGCTGCTCGACAAGGGTTACAGCGTTCACGGCATCAAGCGCCGCGCGTCGTCCTTCAACACGGATCGCATCGATCACCTGTATCAGGACCCGCACGACGACAATCCGCGTTTCACGCTGCACTACGGCGACCTGACCGATTCGACGAACCTGATCCGGATCGTCCAGCACGTCCAGCCTGACGAGATCTACAACCTGGCCGCGCAAAGCCATGTCGCGGTCAGTTTCGAGGAGCCCGAGTACACCGCCAACGCCGACGGCATCGGTGCGCTTCGGCTTCTCGAGGCCATCAGAATCCTCGGCATGCAGGACAAGACGCGCTTCTATCAGGCCTCGACGAGCGAGTTGTATGGCCTGGTCCAGGAAGTGCCCCAGAAGGAGACGACGCCCTTCTATCCGCGAAGCCCCTATGCGGTCGCCAAGCTTTACGCGTACTGGATCACCGTCAACTATCGCGAGGCATACGGCATGTATGCCTGCAACGGCATCCTGTTCAACCACGAGAGCCCGATCCGTGGCGAAACCTTCGTCACGAGGAAGATCACGCGCGCCCTGGCCCGCATCGCGCTGGGCCTGCAGGACTGTCTCTACCTGGGCAATCTCAGTGCGCTCCGTGACTGGGGGCACGCCAGGGACTACGTGCAGATGCAATGGCTGATGCTTCAGCAGCAGCAGGCGGAGGACTTCGTCATCGCCACCGGCGTGCAGTACAGCGTGCGCGACTTCGTGCAGCGTGCCGCCACTGAGCTGGGGCTTGATCTCGAGTTCAGCGGTGAAGGGCAGAACGAGGTCGCCCGCGTGCGCAGTCTCCGGGTGGCTGCGAACGGGCAGCTGCCGCAGTGCCGCGTTGGCGACGTGATCGTCCGCGTCGACCCACGCTACTTCCGCCCGACCGAGGTCGAGACGCTGCTCGGTGACCCGACGAACGCCCGCACCAAGCTTGGCTGGTCGCCGACGACGAGCTTCGACGAACTCGTGCGCGAGATGGTTTCGAGCGACTTCACCAGCGCGCAACGCGATCAGTTGGTCAAGCAGTCAGGCTTCCGCGCCTACGACTACCACGAGTGAGCCTGGGCAGTCCGCCCTCAGGCGGCTCCGTATGACAACAACCACCATGCAAGAAGCCGGCGGTTTGCGCCAGCGCGGCGTCCGCGCCCTCGGGTGGGGCGTAATGGGGAGCGGCGTCAAGATCGCGCTCTCGATCGTCGTGCAGGCCACGCTCGCCCGCATGCTCGGGCCCGGCGAGTTCGGCCTGTTCGCGCTCGGGCTGGTGATCCTCGGCGTAGCCAGCTTCTTCTCGGATGTCGGCCTCGCGACGCACCTGATACAGCGTGAGCGTCTCGATGCCGCCGAACTGGCGTTCGTGCTTGGCTGGAACCTGACGATCTCGGTCGTCGTGGCGGTTGTCGTCTTCCTGGGTGCCGACCTCATCGCACAGGGCTTCTTCAACAAGCCGGAAACGGCGATGGTGATCCGCGCCCTGGCGGTGGTCCTTGTTGTCAACGCTTTCGCCGCGATCTCGGTGGCGCTACTAAGGCGCGACCTGGACTACAGGACCATCCAGGTGTCGGAGATCGTCGGTTACGTGCTCGGCTTCGGCCTGATCGGGGTGTCGCTGGCGGTGTCTTCGAAGGCCTCGTACGCGTTGGTCGCTGCGTTCGTCAGCCAGTCCTGCATCACCGCCTCGCTGCTGTACGCCAGGACGCGGCACTCGCTGCGGATGCGCTGGACCGGAGGCGAAGCCACTGCCTTTGCCAACTTCGGCGTGGCGATCATGGTCACGAACCTGGTCAACTGGTATGTCTCGTCACTGGACAAGCTGCTGATCGGCCGCGCGCATCCGCAGGCGGCGCTCGGCCTTTACACCACCGTCCAGAACCTGACAGGGTCGCCGGCCAACGTGCTGTATCCGAATCTGCAGTCGGTCGTGTTCTCCACGACGGCGCGCCTCCAGAACGATCACCGCGCGCTCGCAAGCAGCTACATGGCCCTGTTGGCGAGCGTGCTTGTCGTCGTGGTGCCGCTGTTCGTCGGCGTGGCGCTGGTTGCTGACCTGCTGGCGGTTGTCGTCTACGGAAGCGCCTGGACGGCGGCCGCACCGTTTGCGGCGGCACTGACGCTGATGGCGCCCTGCATTCTGGTCTGGGGCATCAGCACGCCGTTGCTTTGGAACAGCAATCGGAAGTTCACCGAAGTCAAGGTCCAGTGCGTGTTTGCCGTCGTGTCGACTCTCTGCATCGCCTGGGCCGTGCAGCACACGATCGAGTTCGTCGCCTGGACGGTTTGCGCGCTGTTCGTCGCGCGGACGACGGCGATCGTCGCGGCCGTGTGCCGGCGCCTGTCCATCGGCTGGCGTCAGGTTCTTGGCGTTCTTTTCGCGGCGTCACAGCCGACCCTCGTGGTCGCCCTGCTTGTCGGTGCCTCGCGGGTGGCCGCGACCTGGCTCGGGTGGGGTTCGCTGGCCACCCTGGCGGTAGGTCTCTTGTCGGTCGTCGTTGGTTTGGGTGCCGCGTTGCTTGCAAGGCCGGCGCTCCTGCCGCACTCCGCGCGGGCGAGCGTGGGCGACGCGCTCGCCCGGGCCCCGGCGCCGCTGCGCCGTCTGCTGGCACGCATTGCGATCTGAGCGATGGACTTGAAGCTTCAGACCGAGCTCTTCGGTTCGGCGATCCTGCTGTCGGTGCTGCTCATCTCGGGCCTCGGGCTCCATCTGATACGGGGCCTGTTCCGCCTGCGCTTCGAGGGGATCAAGTACTTCTTCACGATTGACGTGTTCATGCTCACGCTGGCCATCCTGACGGCCAATCGGGCGATCTCCGGAGACGAGAGCATCCTGGTCGGCGGCGCCGGCGTCGGCCACTCGGTGCTTCTGAGTCAGTTGATCACCGTCTTTGCGCTCGCGATCGCCTGCGAGCGGGTACTGCGCTTCATCGTCGATCGCGAACTGCATGCAGTGCGCACCTTGCCCTTGCTGATCGTCATGCTGTTGTTCTACCTGGTGATCAACATCATCACGCCGCTGCTCGGCCTGTACGCCGAGTTCCAGCACAACTTCCTCTACGCACCGCTGGTGGCCGTCGCCTTGTACGCCACGGCCCAGCGCGACGGCTATGTGCCGATCGTCCGCATCATTCGCAACGCGTACTTCATTTATCTCGCGCTGGGGCTGTTGTTCCTGGTGGTCAGGCCCGTCATGGTGGCCGACCTGAAGTACCACGAGGGCCTGATCCCCGGGTTCAACGTGCGCCTGTATGGCTTTGCGACGCACCCGAACTCCCTCGCGCCGTACTCGTTGATGCTGCTGTGCGCGCTGTGGGCCTGCCCCTTCGCCCGACCGAACTGGAATCGCCTGGCCTGGGCGACAGGCATGTTGAGTCTGTTCCTGACCCAGTCCAAGACGACGATCGGCCTGGGGCTCGTCCTGTTCACCATGATGGCTGTCATGAGCCGCCGCGATGTACTCATCGCCTCCCAAGGGGAGCGCTATCGGTGGGCCGACATGCGCACCATCGCGATTGCCGTAGTGGGAATGTCAGCGCTGGCCGTGGCGGGCATGGTCGCCGTCTGGTCGGGTGCCTGGTCGTTCGAAGGTTCGGGCGGATCGACGGGAGAACTCACCCTGACGGGGCGCACCACCATCTGGAAGCTGTCGCTGCTGAGCCTGTGGGAGAACCCGTTGTTCGGCTATGGCGCGGACCTGTGGGGCGGAGCCTTCCAGCAGCACATGCGCCTGTTCGTCTCGCACGCGCACAACCAGTACGTGCACACCCTGGGCGACAGCGGCTTCGTCGGCCTCGCAGCCCTGATCGTGTACTGCGCGGTGCTCGGCGTGTACAGCTGGCGTGCCCGCAAGGAAACCCGGTGGCTCAGCGTCGGCATCGCGGGCTACATCTTCATTCGCGGCATCACGGAAGCCCCGTTGATCGTCGACAGCGTGTTCGGGCCTGACTTCGCGACCCACATGTTCCTGCTGGTGCTCTGCGTCGGAAGCCAGACGACGGCGCGGCTGCGCGCCGAGGCGCGGTCGCCGGCCTTTGCGGGCCGATCCCCGGTCGACACCTCGGGTGTCGGCGCGACACCCGCACGCGCCTGACGGGTCAACGTGGAGGCACTTTCCTCGAAGGTCCGTGGACCGGTCGGGCCGGTCGTGCTCGTGTCCCATGGCTTCCAGACCAACTACGAACGCGGCTTCGCCAACGCGGTGGCAAGCCTGGGTGTCGATGTGGTGCTGATCTCATCGGACCGGACCGACACGAGCGGCCTCGACCCGCGCGTGCGTGTCCGCAACCTGAGAGGCAGTCAGGAGGAGCGACGCTCCCGCGCCGAGAAAGCCCGCAATCAGCTGCGCTACATCGCCCGGCTGCTGACCTTCGTGGCACGGCAGCCGCGTGGCACGACGGTGCACGTGATCGGGCTCATCGAGCCGCCCCTGCTGTTCGGCCTCGGGCTGGGTCTGGCCTTTCGGCTGCTCGCGGGGCACTACGTCCTGACCGTGCACAACCTGCTTCCACACGACCGGCACACCGCCTGGCAACGACGCTGGTTCGGCCTCGCCTTTCGCATCCCGCAGGTGCTGGTCGTGCATACCAAAGCGATGGGCGCGCGCCTCGCCGGCGAGTTCGGCGTTGCGCCGAAGCGGATCGTCCACATGGAGCACGGTCTGGAGCCCTTCCCGGCGCCGTTGGCGCCGAACCCGTCGGGCGGTGAGCCGCTGCGGTTGCTGTTCTTCGGCGTGCTCAAGACCTACAAGGGGCTCGACCTGCTGCTGACTGCGCTGGAGGCGGTGCACTTCGCCTGGCGCCTCGAGATCCACGGCATCTGCACCAGCGATGCGCTCGCGGCCGACATCGAGGCTCGCATCCTGACCCATCCGCGGCGGGCCGACATCGATTGGCAGCGGCGCTTCGTCCCGGAGGACGAGGTGCCTGCGCTGTTCGCGCGGGTGGACGCTCTGGTCCTGCCCTACCGGGCGATCGACCAGAGCGGCGTGCTGTTCCAGGCCCTGCGCTTTGGCGTTCCGGTCATCGCCTCGCGGGTGGGGTCGTTCGGCGAGTACGTCGCGCCCCAGGTCGGCGAGCTCTGCGATCCGAACGACGTGCCTTCGCTGGCAGCCGCGATCGAGCGCTTGCAGGCGCGCCGCGCGACCCTGGGTCGCGCGGCGATCCGCGATTACGGCCGTCGCTACGAGTGGTCCGAGACCGTGCGCCCGCTCGGCGCGGTCTACGGGGGCTGAAGCCGTGCGGCGCGTCGTCATCGTCCAGCGGCGACTGCCGCACTACCGCGTGCCGTTCTTCGAAGCCCTGCGGGCGCGGGCCGCGGCGCGGGGCATCGAGATCGTCCTCGTTCATGGCGACCCGACACCGGAAGAAGCCCTGAAGCGCGACAGCGGCAGCCTTGCCTGGGCCCGCCACGCACCGTGCCGCTATGCGCTCGGAGGGCGCCTGTGCTGGCAGAACCCGTCGCCTTGGACCGGCGGGGCGGAGCTGGTCATCGTGACGCCCGAGAACCGGCTCCTCTACAACCTCTGGCTCCAGCTGGGCGGGCGGCGGCGGACCCGGCTCGGCCTCTGGGGTCACGGCGCGAACTTCCAGGGCCAGGCGGGCAGCCTGCGCGAGCGCTTCAAGCGGCAGATGGCGCGGCGCACCGACTGGTGGTTCGCGTATACCGCGATGAGCCTGGCGCCGATCGAGCGCAGCGGCTTTCCACGTCAGCGCATCACGGTGCTGAACAACGCGATCGACACCCGCCAGCTGGCCGAGCAGCGCAACGCGCTGACCCCGGCGGCGAGCGAGGCACTTCGCGCCGACCTCGGGCTCGTCGGGCGGCACGTGGGCATCTTCGTCGGCTCGCTCTATGCGGACAAGCGCATCGAGATGCTGCTCGACGCGGCTCTGCGCATTCGGCAGGCGGTGCCCGATTTCGAACTGCTCGTCGTCGGCGATGGGCCGCTGGCCGCGACCGTCGCCGATTTCGCGCAACGCCATGATTGGGTGCGGCCGCTTGGGGCACGCCGGGGTGCGGACAAGGTGGCCGCGATGTCGCTCGCCCACCTGATGCTCAACCCGGGGCTGGTCGGGCTCTCGGTACTCGACGCGTTCGTCTGCAAAGTGCCGATGGTCACGACGGACTGCGGCCTGCACAGTCCGGAGATCGCCTACCTGGAGCACGGCCACAACGGCTGGATCACCGCCGACGATGTCGTGGCCTATGCCCAGGCGGTGGTCGGATTGTTGAACGAGCCGGCGCGCCTGGAGCAGTTGCGCAACGGTTGCGCCACGGCGGCGGCCGAGTACACGGTCGAGCGCATGGCCGAGCGGTTCGTCGCCGGCATCGACGACTGCCTGCGCAGCGTGGCCGCGCCCGCGGCACGCCCATGACGGCCGCAGCCGGTTCCGCCGCGGCGGCATCGACGTTGCGGGTGCTCGTCGCGCACGGGGCCTATCAGCAGCGCGGCGGCGAGGACAGCGTGGTCGCGGACGAGATGTCGATGCTCGCCGCGCACGGCCACGAGGTGGCGCTTTTCTCGCGCCACAACGACGAGGTGGGGTCGCTCTCCAAGCTCGACCTGGCCGCCCAGACGGTGTGGTCCGCTGCGTCTTCCCGCGCCCTGTCGCAGCAGATCGCCGCCTTCCGCCCCGACGTGCTGCATGTCCACAACACCTTCCCGCTGCTTTCGCCGTCGATCTACTGGGCGGCGCAGGGCCTGGGCGTGCCGGTGGTGCAGACGCTGCACAACTTCCGCCTGATGTGCCCGCAGGCGATGTTCCTGCGCGAGGGCAAGGTCTGCGAAGACTGTCTCGGGCGGCTGCCGCTGGCAGGCGTGCGGCACGGCTGCTTCCGCGGATCGAAGGCGATGACAGGCGTGCTCGCCGCGATGATCACGGTCCATCGGGGGCTGGGCACCTGGCAGCGCCAGGTCGATCGCTACATCGCGCTCAACGAGTTCTGTCGCCGCAAGTTCATCGAAGGCGGCCTGCCTGCCGAGCGCATCGTCGTGAAGCCGAACTTCGTCGACCTGCCGGAGGCGCCCCGAATGGCTCGCGACGGGCTGCTCTTCGTCGGGCGGCTGTCGCCGGAGAAGGGCGTCGCGACGCTGCTCGAGGCCGCGCGCAGCCTGCCGGCAGGCAGCCTGCGGATCGCGGGCGAGGGGCCGATGTCGGCCGCGCTCGACGCCGAGCCGGCGGTGACGCGACTCGGCGTGCTCGACGCCGCGAGCGTGCGGGCGCGGATGGGCTCGGCGCGGGCCCTGGTGCTGCCCAGCATCTGGTACGAGAACTTTCCGCGCACCCTCGTCGAGGCCTTCGCCTGCGGCCTGCCGGTGATCGCGAGCCGCATCGGGGCACTGGCCGACCTGGTCGAAGACGGCGTGACCGGCTGCTTCTTCGAGCCTGGGAACGCCCAGGACCTCACGCGCGTGCTCAGTTGGGCCCTGGCGCACCCGGAACGCTTGGCCGAGATGGGGGGCGCCGCGCGCGCGCGCTACGAGCGCGAGTTCACCGCTTCGCGCAACCACGACCGATTGGTCGAGATCTATCGCGAGGCGATGACGGCGCGTCGCGTTCGCCGCGCGGCCTAGCCGCCTCGCAAGCCCGGGCGTTCGGGGTCAGCCCCGACCCGAGAGCAGCAACTCGCCAGACGAGGTCTTGGCGCGGTAGGCGCCGGACGCAGTCAGGCTGACGCGCTCGAGTGTTGTGCCCGACAGACGACGGCCGAGGCGGTCGATCGCCTCGGCCACCACCTGGTTCGACGCAGCCGCCGGGTTGCCGATGAGCGCGCTGCCGTGGCTGTAGAGAATGATCTGGCGCAGGCCCAGTGTCGCGGCGCGCAGCACCACCTGATCGATCCAGTTGGCGAAGGCCTCGGGTGAGGTGCCGGTGATGCTTCGGTCTTGGTGGGCCCAGTGGTAGCCGATCTCGGTCACGTAGATCGGCACGGAGGCGTCGAGACCGCCAGCGGTCATGCGGCGCCGGAGCTCGGTGACCCAGCTGCCGAGTTCCAGGTCGCGGCCGTGGCGCGGATCGGACCATCCGAAGGCCCGATACGGGTGCACCGCCACCGCGTCGAGCCATTGGCGGGCACTGCCTCCGCTGCCGTCGCTCGCGCGCAGATAGCGGGTCAGGCTTTCGTCGTCGCTGGTAACAGAAGGTGCGAGGACGACGACCGACGGGTCGACGGCCTTCGCCGTCTGGTAGACGGTGCGCGCCAGACGTGCCAGATCGTCGACCGAGTCGCGCCAGAAGACCGCGCCCGCGGTGTTGTTGAACTCGTTCCAGATCTCGAGGTAGCGGATGCGACCGCGATAGCGTGTCAACAAGGCACGCACGAAGGCTTCGGCCGATGCCGTCGACGACGGTGCCGAGTTGCCGCCGAGGTTGTGGTACGGATCGGGAAGCCAGGGCTTCGAACTGGCCCACGCCGGCGTGCCGTAGAGGCAATAGTTGCACGGCAGCCCGAGCTTGAAGTAGTGCTCGATGCCGATGTCGTGCGAGCGCCAGTCGAAGCGATCGGCTGCCATGTGCGCATCGCGCCACTGCATCGAAGGGCCGTCATGGCTGCGCCAGAGGTTGACGTGATAGCTCGGTGTGGCGAGCGGGGCATGGAAGTGCTGGCCGAGAAAATCGGCGGGGATCGATTGCCGGCCCTCCCACAGGAGGCGCTCCTTCTCGCCCGAGTCGCTTTGCGCCCGCGTGTACGGCGGGGCCCATAACAGCGGCGCGCTGCTCAGCAACTTCAATGCATTGCGACGACGGGTTGGCATTGCCAAGCCCGAGGCGTGAAATTCGTCCATAGGGGGGTGCGAGGTCGCGCCGTCGTTACACGAGAGACGCGCTGCTTACGTTTGCCATCGAAACCGGGGAATGCTAGCTCCGAATAATCGAGCCACTCCGCCGACACCGCTCAAGTGTCCATCTTGCGCCGAGAGGGTAGCGCAGCGGATGCCGTATCGCTCAGGCCTCTGGCCCACAGCGGCAAAACGACTACGTTTCGAGGATCCCCATGTCGAATCGCTTTCGCAAGCGCACGCACGCCGTGCGCGTGGCGGCCCTAGCCACATTTTCCGGTCTGATGTCCTTTGGTTCGCAGGCAGCCTGGGTCAAGGTCGCCGACGAGAATCAGGTTTTCACGATCAGCGGTTCGCAGCTCGTGCGCTTCGGTGCCGGCTCGAGCTGGATCGAGAAGACGGTTTCGGGCAACAGCAAGTGTGACCGCTTCGTGTTCGGAAGCGACCCGGCCTACGGCGTCCAGAAGACCTGCGAGCGCTGGGTTGCCGACTCGACGGCAACCGCGGCCGACGTGTCCGTGGCAGCGCTGCCGGCAACCATCGCTGCAGGCAGCGGCTACGCCGTCGACTCCGTCAACGGCAACGATGCCAACCCCGGCACGGCCGCCGCGCCCTTCCGCAGCCTGAGCCGCTTGCGCTCGGTCGTGCTGGCCTCCGGGCAGGGCATCTACCTGCGCTGCGGCAGCGTCTGGCGCGAGTCGCTCGACCTGGGCAGCACGCACCTGAAGGACAACTCGGTCATCGCTGCCTATGGCAGCGGATGCAACACCGCGCGCCCTCGCATCACGGGCGCGAACAGCTTCGCGGGTTCGTGGACCAAGTCCGGCAACCTGTGGCGGCGCACGGTGCCGGCCGGCACGCCCCGAATCACGCGCCTCTTCGTCAATGGCGAGCCGATGCGCGTCGCCCAGTGGCCCAATGCCACCGCGCAGCTGGCGCTCTCGGACAGCGCGGCGCAGCAGGTCATCGTCGCCACGGCGGCCGACCGCGCCACGCTCAGCGGCAAGGCCGTCGTCGGCGCTACCGTGCAGACGCGCAGCGCCCCGTGGTGGATCGACGGGCGGACGGTCTCGTCGTACGACGCCGGCTCGGGCACGATGCGCCTGTCGAGCACGACGCGCTACGGCCAGCAGAAGGGCCAGGGCTACGTGCTGCAGGACAAGCTCTGGATGCTGGACGCGCCGGGCGAGTTCCTTCACGACACGGCCACCAACACGCTCTACGTCTATCCCACCACCAGTACCGCACAGGCGAACCTGAATGCGGTCGCGGTCGAGGGCAGCGTGCGCGCGACGCCGCTCACGCTGCGCGATCGCGCGGGCCTGCGCGTGTCGGGCCTGCGTGTCGACATGGGCACGGGCACTGGAGTGCTGCTGTCCCAGACCGCAGGGGCGACGCTTGATCAGCTCGAGGTCAACCACAACGGCGACAGCGGCGTGCGCATCCAGCCGCGCTCGGGCGGGCGGCATGCGGTGCGCCGCTCCGGGCTCACCGGCAATCTGGCCTACGGCATCGATGCCAGCGGGGCGGCCAATGTCGACATCGTCGGCAATGCCATCTCCGACACCGGCACCGTGGCCTGGGCGGGGATGAGTCACGCGGGCATCTGGGGGGGCGACGGCAACACGATCGACGACAACGTCGTGAACGGGGCGGCATACAAGGGCGTCCGCCTCTCGGGCACCGGCGGCTCCCGGGTCACGCGCAACACGATCGTCAACCACTGCAAGCGGATCGCCGACTGCGGCGCGATCTACATGTGGAATGGCCCGAAGGAGAGCCGCAAGACTGCGAACCAGTCTTCGCTGATCGAGAGCAACATCATCGGGGCCGGGCAGCCGGCGACCTGGGGTGCGGTGGGCGGCGGCTACAACATCGTGACCGGCGTCTACCTGGACGACTACGCGATCGGTGTCACGGTGCGCGGCAACATCGTTCACGGTGTGACCCGCGGCATCTATGTGCACAACGGCTCGAACAACGTGGTCGAAAGCAATCGCATCTGGATGACCACCGACTCGGCGCTGAAGGCGACCAGCGACCAGACCGATCGCGACTACATGACGTCGAACACCTTTCGCAACAACGAACTCGCCCCGGTTGCGAAGCTGACGGGCACATACCCGGCGGCCCCGAAGCTGCAGCAGTCGCATGCCGTCCAGTTCTCGGTCGCTGCGGGCTCGGCCTACACATCGCTGTCGTCCGCCTCGAACCTCTTCACGGGCAACCAGATCGTTCACCTGCAAGGGGCCTCGCTGCCTAGCGTCCTGGTGGCGTCGCAGGGGGTGTACCGCTGGATGTCGACCGCCGACTGGCGTCGGCTCGTGCCGGGGGAGGCCGCGGTTTCCACGCCGATGACCTTCGGCCTGTACCAGGCGAGCCTGGGCGGTGAACTCGTGCCGAATCCCGATTTCACCGGCGGCCTGTCAGGCTGGAGCATCACCGGCTCGGGCAACGTGTCGGCGCTCGGCAGCGGCACCGGCTGCACCGGCAGTTGCGCGGCCTATCGACCGGCGAATGCCTCGGCCTCGCTGTCGAGCTCGACGTTCTCCGTTGCAGGCGCTTCCCTGTACCTGGTGAAAGTCACCGCCGGGTTCAACGGCACGGCCAACATCAGCCATCCGTACATCGGCCGGGCGACCAGCCCCTTCGATTCGATGATCGCCGGCGCGGACACGTCGGTGCTCACCGCGACCTCCGGTGGGGCCGGGGACACGCTCAGGTTCGAGTCCTTCTCGCGGACGTCCTCTTCCGGCAGCGCACGGATGCATTTGAAGGCCTCGAACAACGGCAGCGCTGCAGTCCACATGGACGGTGCGTCGATGCGGGCCGTGAGCGGCTATCAGCTGGCGGACCCGGCAGCGTGGTCGGCATTCGTCTATGCCCCCAGAAGTGGGGGTCGGTATGTCGACTGCTCGACCCTCGGTTGGGGTGCCGGTTGCACCGCGGTCGATGTCGACGGCGCCAGCGTCGGCCTGCCGACCACCATTCCCGCCGGGACGGCGCGACTGCTTCTGCGCACTAATTCCACCTGGCGGCGCTGAGAGAGACCTTGAACGCGGGGGCGACGCCCCCCGCGTGATGCGAGTTGGTGCAGACGCCCACCGCCTCAGTCCCGGGCGTCTCGGACGTGTCGTTTCATTCACGGTTGATTGCGTCCGATGCCCCCCGGCTGAGGGCGCATCGCCGGTCCATGCGTCGGTAGACTTCCGCTCGCCCGACGGCCATCCGGGCACTCCCTGGAGGGCCACCAAAACTGCGCTCGACGACGGCTGCATTTCATGCGCTGTCGTCGTAGGTCGCCGGCATGCGCCGCGCGCGTCGGGTTTCGCCGGACGATTTTCCGGACGGCGGAGAAGGCGCTCAACGGGACCGGCGAATGAATCTCTCTCAGTTTCTTTCCTTGCTGCGCGCACGGTGGCGCCTGGGCGTGATCGTGTTGCTCTGCACGATCGCGGCCGGCGTTGCCTATAGCCTGCTTTCGGCGCGCACCTACACCGCCTCCTCGTCGGTGATGGTCGAGTTCGTCGCGCCCGACATGCCCGGGGGTTTCTCCGCCGGCGCGCAGCCGCTGATTTACATGGCTTCGCAGGTCGACCTCATCAACAGCGAGCGGGTCGCCTTGAAGGCCGTGGAGTTGCTCGGCCTGCAGAGCGACGCAGCCTTGCGCGAGCGCTGGCTGGCCGGCACGGGTGGCAGCGGCGACTTCAAGGTCTGGCTCGCCGGGCAACTGAGCGCCGGGCTCGAAGTCCGTCCTTCGCGTGAGTCGAACCTGATCACGGTTCGGTACACGTCCGAAGATGCGCAGGAGGCCGCCCGTGCCGCCAACGCCTTCGTCCGGGCCTATGCCGAGACTTCGCTGGACATGCGCGTCGAGCCGACGCGGCAGTTCCATGTGATCTACGAGGAGCGTGCGGTCAAGGCCCGCGCCGACCTCGAAGCGGCGCAGTTGAGGCTGTCCGAGCACCAAAGGGCGCACAAGATGATTGCCGGCGGGCTGGACGGTCGCGTCGACCTGGAGGCGGCCCGCCTGAGCGACCTGTCGTCGCAACTGGTCCAGGCCCAGGGCCTCGCCAGTGAGTCGCAGGGTCGCCGCGACCAGGCCGCTCGCGGCGCCGAGAGCTTGAGCGAGGTGCGCGGAGACCCCACGGTCGCGCAGCTTCGCATCGACCTGTCCCGAGATGAGAGCCAGCTCAACGAGCTGAGCCAGCGACTTGGCGACAACCATCCTCAGGTGCTGGAGCAACGCGCCCGCATCGGGGAGGTGCGCGAACGCCTGGCGCGTGCGATTCGGACCGCGTCCGGTGCGGTCGTCGCAGGTGACAACGTCAACAAGTTCCGGGTCGCGCAGCTGCAGGCCGCGATCGACGCGCAGCGGGAGAAGGTGCTTCAGCTGAAGTCCATTCGCGACAGCGCCGATGTGCTGCAGCGTGACGTGGATGTCGCCAGGCAGTCGTACGAGTCGGTGCTCCAGCGCCTGAACCAGACGGAGCTGGCCAGCCACTCGATGCAGACCAACGTCTCGGTGCTGCAGGTGGCCTCGGCTCCGCTTCGGCCGACCTCGCCGAAGACGCTCCTCAACACGGTGGCCGCCTTGCTCGCCGGGAGCGTGCTGGGGCTCAGCGCGATCGTGCTCGCCGAAGTGCGTGACCGCCGCATCCGGACGCCCGACGAGGTCGTGGGCGATCTTCAGCAGCCCTTGTTGTTGACGATGCCGAAGGTCCACTTCCTGGTCGACGAGGCGGAGGAGGACAGCTCTCTGCACCGGATTCGAAGCGCTGTTGGCCTGCCTGCACGCAGCAAACCTGTCTGAGAGACCGAGATGCCGATCAACCGCCCGACCCCCGACTTCGAGGCCACACGTCCTGCGATCCCCTCGTCCACGATGGGTGTCGACGACGACGCCGTGCACGACCGGTCCATCGGTGACCTGCTTCGTGTCGCCAACAACCTCAACGAGGCGCAGGTCCAGGAGATCCTGCGCTACCAGCAGAACCACGGCGTTCGCTTCGGCGAAGCCGCCGTGGCGCTGGACCTGGCCACCGACGACGAGGTGCTGTGGGCCGTGTCCCAGCAGTACCACTACCCGTACTCCCCCTTCCCGCAAGGCGTGAGTCCGGAACTGATCGTCGCAGCGAACCCGTTCAGCCACGAGGCAGAGCTCTTTCGCGAGCTGCGCAGCCAGCTGATGCTGGGCGTGATGGCGTCGAACCAGACGCGCCGCGCGGTTGCCTTCGTCAGCCCGGCGGCGGGTGACGGCAAGACCTTCATCAGCGCGAACCTCGCGGTCACGTTCAGCCAGTTGGGGGCCCGGACCCTGGTGATCGACGCCAACCTGCGCGCGCCGCGCATGCACCGCATCTTCGGGTCGACGCCGAAGGGCGGCGGCCTGAGCGGCATCCTCTCCGGCCGTTCGAGACCGGATGTGATCGCCCCGGCCGAGGACCTGCCGAGCCTGTACTTCCTGCCGGCCGGCGACCGCCCGCCGAACCCGCTGGAACTGCTGCAGCGACCGCGCTTCTCGCTGCTCATCCGCGATGTCCTCGCGAAGTTCGACTATGTCTTCGTCGACACGCCGGCCGCGAGCCAGGGCGCTGACGCTAGAGTCATTGCCAATGCCTGCGGCGCCGCCGTGGCCGTCGCACGCCAAGGACAGAGCCGCCTCGATGAGATGAACGCCATGGTCAACAGCCTGACTAAGGCGCGCATCGGTGTGGCGGGCGTCGTCCTCAACGACCATTGAACACCGGGTCAACGACGCAGATGGAGGTCATCGTCCACCGGAGGCAGTTCGCGATCAGTCGCGAGCATGCCCAACTGCCGCCACGATGGCGACGCGTCGCCATCGGCGGCGGCTACACGCTGTGCCACGACCCGGCATTGGCCACCGCCGAGATCGCACCGCAACTCGGCGGCGGCTTGCTGCTCGGGAACGCCTTCGGTCACGGCAGCGACGCCTCCACGGGGCGGTACGCGGCGTTGCAGTTCCCCTTGTTGTCGACCGATGCGACCGGATTGCTGGCGCTGTACTACCGGATCGACCCGGCGGGGGTCGTCGTCACCTCGAGTCCTGCCGTTGCAAAGGCGTTCTTCGGCGCCGAGGCGTCGCCCCGGGCCTTGCCGCGCACCGGTTTGAACTGGCATCCCTCGCCGGCCAGCCCGCTCACCGGATGGTCCCGCCTCATGGCGGACCAGACGATCAATCTCGACGCCGGCCGGGTCGAGCACCGGGGGCTGTCGGTGCGCTCGGCGCTCGACGAGGACCAGGCCGTCTCGAGGGTCGGCGAGTTGCTGACCGCGTCAGCGGCACAGATCGCACCGCGCTACGAGCGGGTCTTGCTGCCGCTCACCGCGGGGCTGGATTCACGCACCTTGATGGCCGCGCTGATCGCTGCCAACGTGCCCTTCGAGACCTTCACCCAGGTCTTTGGCAAGAACAGCCATCACGACGCCGTGCTGGCCGCCGAGATCTCGCGCCGCTACGGCATCCGGCATCACGTCGTGAAGAGCCAGGGCAACAACGAACGCTGGGCCAGGTCCCTCGCGATGCATCAGCTCGACTCGGTACACGATGCCGACGTGGCGTCGCTCTTTGCGGGGGGGCTCTACGCCAACTTGCGCCAGGGAGACGTGATGCTGCGGGGCGGCCTGTTCGAACTTGGCCGCCTCGACTATCACGGCCGCCTGTACGGTCTCTCCTTCGGCAGGAACCCTGAGCGGCTGGCGGCCGCTATCCTCCGCCGCTTCCGTGAGAGGCCAGACGGCCCGCTTCATGCTGCGGTCGAGGCCTGGGTCAAGCATCGGCTTCGCCACGACATCGGTCTCGAACTCGGGGACGCATTCTTCTTCGACCAGGACATCGGTGGCTGGCTTTCTGCCGTTGAACAAGGTCTGGACAGCCTGCCCGGCGTCTCGCTGCATCCCGCGAACTCGATCGCGGCATTGCGGTGCCTGATGTCGACGACGAGCACCAGGCGGCGCGCCGGCTGCATACAGCGCCGGATGATTGCGCAGATCGATCCCGAGCTCGACCGCTTCGAATACAACCCGGTGCGCCAGTTGCGGCAGCGGCTCAGAGGCAGCAGCTTCGAGACCATGTACTACCGTCTGTGCACGATGCTATCGATCCATCCCGCATGATGTCCAAGAACAAGGAAGGCGGCCATCGACCGCTGTTCAGCGTCATCACCGTGGTCTACAACGCTGCCGATCTGGTCGTGGGCTCGGGAATCTCCTTGCGCCGGCAGACCTTCAAGGACTACGAGTGGATCGTCGTCGACGGGGCATCCCGAGACGCGACCGTCGCCAAGGTCGTGTCGCTCGGGGTGCAGCACACGCGGATCGCCTCGGAGCCCGATCGCGGCATCTATGACGCGATGAACAAGGGGATCCGTCTGGCCAAAGGCGAATGGCTGTACTTCCTGAACGCTGGTGACAGCTATGTCGATGCCACGGTGCTGGCCGACGTGGCCGAGTTCCTGGGCAAGCACCCCGACACCGAACTCGTTCACGGCGATGTCCGGCACCTGGAGGCACAGCGCATCTACACCGAGAGCACGGCCTACGTGAACCGCTGGATGCTGCCCTTCGAGGAGCTCAACCATCAATCCGTCTTCGCGCGGCGCAGCCTGTTCGACTCGCTCGGCGACTTCAATCTCAGCTTCCGGACGAGTGCCGACTACGACTGGCTGATCCGGGTGTTTCGATCTAAGGCCAAGGTGCGGCACATCGACCGAACGGTCGCCAACTTTCTCGATGGCGGGCTGCATGCCCAGAATCCGGATGCGCTGGCGAGCGAGCGCAGGGCCCTGCGCACACAGTACGCGGGACGGTTCGCACTGACGGCGGGTGGCTTCCTGGCGCGGGTGCGGCGCCGCCTGCGACTGATGGCGATCCGGGAGGAATGGCGTTCGCCCGAGCGGCGGGGCGCCTGATGCCGGCCTATCGCACCCCATGAGCGCCGGATCTCGATCGACCGCGCCCACCCAGGCCCATGCCTTCCAGTCTCCCGGAGCTTGGATCGTGAAGCCGCGGTGGGTGTCCGCCCTGCTGATCGGTCTTGCCGTTGCCGCTCCCTTCGTCGCGGTTTCGATCTGGCTCGATTTCCTGCGCGTCCAGATCAACGCGGCCAACGGCACCGACGAGACGATCTTTCATCTCGGCGTCATCCGGCAGTTCGCGCAGCAGTGGCCCTGGCCCGATCTGAGGGACTACGGCTCCGCGACGACACCCCTTTTCCATCTCGTCTTTGCTGCAGCGATGCAGGGTGCGGGGCTCGAGCTTCCGGGCTTGCGCGCACTCAACGTAGTGCTATCGATCGGCGTCGTGTGCCTGCTCCACCGGCTCTTTCGTCGGCGCTTGGGCTTGCCGTCCCGCGATGCGCTGCTGGCGACGGCCGCGTTCGGCGTCTCGCCGTACTTCTTTGGCGCGTCATTCCTCGTCCTCACCGACAACCTCGCGTGGGGTCTGGCCGTTGCGTCGATCGACCGACTGATGCTTGCGACCAGTCGTCGGCGGAGACTCGACTGGGTGCTGGCCAGTTGCCTCCTGGCTCTGGCGATGCTGACCCGGCAGAACTACGTTTGGCTCTGCGGTCTCGCGCTCGGACTCGCGGCGTGTTCTCCCGGCACCGTCTACGAGCGCTTGCAGCGGATGCTCATCTCGGGCGCCAGCGCATTGCCGCTGCTGCCTCTGGTGCTGACCTGGGGCGGGCTCGTGCCGCCGACGTTTCAGGCCGGTGGCGCCTCGGGGATCGAGCACCGGCCCGGTGTTGACCTGAACCTGACGGCTGTCGTCTACGCCCTCTCGGTGCTGGGCTTCTACTCGCTGTTCCTGCCCTTGGCCGATCCAGCACGGGGCGAGCGCTCGAGGACGAGATGGATCGTGTGGATCGCAGTGCTGGCGGTCGCCGCGGCGCTGCTGCTGATTCACCCGGTCCGGCGCGGCCCGGAGTATCACGTAGGCCTCTTGTGGAACCTGTCGGAACGCGTGCCGGTGGTGCTTGACAGCTCGCTGCTGTTCTGGGGCCTGTTGCCCCTCGGCCTTGGGGCCCTTTGGCGTCGCTTGCGAGCAGATCTCGTCGCGCCCAGCTCAGTGGGCCTGGTGTCGATCGTGCTGCTGTCGATGGTGTCTTCGGCCTACGTCTTCCAAAAGTATTTCGATCCGGCTGTCCCCTTGCTGCTCGCCCTGTCGGGCCCGCGCGACGCCGCCCTCTCGAGGCCGGCGCGCGTCGGCTACGCGCTGCTGTTCTGCCTTGGCGTCGTCTACTTTCTCTTCCAGGCGCGATTGACGGCAATGCCCTGAGCGCCCTCGGGCGGTGGCCCATGGCGAACCGGGGCCGTCCTAGGCGGCCTGCGAGCCGCGATGCGCCCAGGCCGTGGTGCGCTTCTCGACCCACGAGAACAACTCGTACATCGCCATGGCCATCGCGCCGACCACGACGAGCCCGGCAAACGCCAGCCCCATCTGCATCGAAGAACCTGCCGAGATCAGCAGGTAGCCGATCCCTTCGTTCGCCGCCGTCATCTCGGAGACGGTGGTGCCGACGAATGCCAGCGTGATCGCCACCTTCAGCGAGCCGTAGAAGTACGGCATAGAGCGCGGCAGCCCGACCTTCATCAGCACGTCCCACCGTTTGGCGCCAAGGACGCGAAGCACGTCTTCGAGTTCCGGCTCGAGCGTGGCCAGCCCGGTCGCGATGTTGACCGTGATCGGAAAGAACGAGATCAGGAACGCGGTCAGCACCGCCGGCCCGACACCGATGCCAAACCAGACAACCAGGATCGGGACGAAGGCCGCCTTCGGCAGCGCGTTGAATGCGGTCATCAACGGGTAGACCGCGGCGTAGGCCACGCGCGAGCTGCCGATCAGGAAGCCCAGCAGCACGCCGACGACGATCGAGAGGCCGAAGCCGACCATCGTCACCCAGAAGGTGCGCCAGGCGTGTCCGGCGATCGTCCCGCTGTACTCCACCAGCGAGGCCCAGATTGCCGATGGCGTGGGGAAGATGAACTCCGAGACATCGAACGCGCGGCAAATCACTTCCCACAGGATCAGCGTGACGCCCAGCAACACCCAGGGGGCCCACCGCTCGACGGTTTTCGGGTTCATTGCGCGACCTCGGCGTCCTGACGGCGCAGGGCGCCGATGTGCCCGCGCAGCTCGTGGACGATGTCGCTGAACGCCTTGGTGTAGGTCACCTCCAGCTCGCGCGGGCGCGGCAGCTCGACGTCGCGGCGGACGACGAAGCGCCCCGGGCTCTTGCTCATCACGTAGATCGTGTCAGCGAGGAAGACGCTTTCGCGCAGGTCATGGGTGACCAGGATCACGTTGAACCGCTGCGCCGTCCACAGGTCGCGCAAGGTGCACCAGAGGTCCTCGCGGGTGAAGGCATCGAGCGCGCCGAACGGCTCGTCCAGCAGCAGCATCTTCGGCTCGTGGATCAGCGCGCGGCAGATGCTCGCCCGCTGTTGCATGCCGCCCGAGAGCTGCCAGGGGTACTTCTCCTCGTAGCCGCCCAGGCCGACCGTCACCAGCAGCCTGCGGGCGCGTTCGCGGTACTCGTCCCTGCGCTGCTTGAACTGCGCGCGGTGCGGCTCGACGATTTCGAGCGGCAGCAGCACGTTGTCGATCGTCGTGCGCCAGGGCAGCAGGCTTGGTGCCTGGAAGGCCATGCCGCTGATCTTCAGCGGCCCGGTCACCGCCTGCCCGCCGATGCGGATGTGGCCTTCGCTCGGCATCTTCAGCCCGGTCGCGAGCTTCATGAAGGTGCTTTTGCCGCAGCCCGAAGGACCGACGATCGAGATGAACTCGCCTTCGGCGACCTTCAGCGTGATGTCCTCGACCGCGAACTGGCCCTTCGCCTTGAGCTCGTCGTTGTAGGCCAGCCAGACCCCGCGGAAGTCGACGAACGGATCGGTCTGCTCCTGCCGGGGAGCGCCGGCAGGTGTGAGCGGCGAGGCGGCGTGTGGGGAGGGGGATGCCTCAGCCATCAGGGCCGGGTCGCCGCGAAGATGTTGCGCTCGGCCACGCCGGGCAGATGGCTGCCGTCCCAGACCGCGTTCGCGTTGACGCGCTCCTTCGTGCCGAAGGCGTCGGAGACCTGGCTCGCCATCAGCGTCAGCCGCGGGCCGACGACGGCGCCGAAGCCTTCGGCCTTGGCATCGGGTGTCAACACGGTCGCGTCGAGCGCGAGCTTCAGGCGTCGCAACTCCAGGCCTTCGTTGATGATGCCGTCACGCGCCTTGACGGTCGCGACGCCCGCCTTCGGATCGGCGATCACGTCTTTCACGCCCTTCGAGAACGCGCGCAGGAAGCCCTTGACCGCCTCCGGGTGGCGCTTCAGGAAGCCCTCGCCGGCGATGATCGCGTTGCCGTAGAGCTTCACGCCGTACTGGGGGTAGGGCAGCACGACGACGTCTTCGGCCTTGATGCCGCGCGCCTCCAGGTTGAGCAGCGAGGTGAACGAGAAGCCGGTGATCGCGTCGATGTCGCCGCGTACCAGCATGGTCTCGCGCAGCGGCGGGTCCATCGCCGTCCAGGCGACGTCGCCGATGCCGTTGGCCTTGGCGAAGATCGGCCAGGCCTTGCGGCCGGCATCGAACACCGGCGCGCCCATCTTCTTGCCCGTCAGGTCCGATGGCGCCTTGATGCCGCTCTTGCGCAGCGCCAGCACGGCCGCCGGCGTGTTGTTGTAGACCATCATCACCGCGACCGGCTTGTTCGGCACCGTCGGGTTGTTGGCATGGAACTCCATCAGCGCCGCCAGGTCGGCGAAGCCCATGTCGTAGGTGCCGGAGGCCACGCGCGTCACGGTGCCGCCGGAGCCGTTGCCCGCGTCGATCGAGACGTTGAGGCCCTCGGCTTTGAAGTAGCCCTTGGCCGCGGGCACCAGGAACAGCGCGGCCGGCCCCTCGAAGCGCCAGTCGAGCTGGAACTTGACGGGCACTTCCTGCGCATGGGCGGCGGGCAGGACGAGCGAGGTGAAAGCCAGGGCGCCGGCGGCCAGGGCTGCGCGGCGAGTGGTCAGGAACGGCATCAGGATCTCCGGGGAAAACCCGCAAGGTCGGGGCGAGGCAATTGAGCCTCGCCCGCAAGTTCCATGCAAGCCCTCCGGACTCCGAACGAACCCTCTACGGCGCCGCGCTGGTGCGGCGGCCTTGCCAAGTCTTGCCGCACATCGTCCGACCCCAAGCCCGGGTCGGCGCGCGGTCGCGGCCGGCCGATCCGGCCATGGTGTGGCTACTGCAGCAGGTCGAACAACGCCCGGGCGACGACCTTGGTCGCGCGGCGAAGGTCCTCGAGCACGATGTGCTCGTCTGCACGCTTCGCATTGCTCTCCAGCACCGTGCGCGGCCCTGCGCCGTAAATCACCGCCGGCACGCCGTGCTCGCTGTAGAGCCGCACGTCGGTGTAGAGCGGCGTTCCCATCGTGGGGATCGCCTCGCCGAAGACGGCCTGGCCATGCGCCTGCAGTGCCGCCACGAGCGGTGCGTTGCCGGGCAGGGGCTTCAGCGCGTGGCACATCAGCAGGCGGCGGATCGAGACCTCGAGCCCCGGCGTCTGCGCGGCGGCCTCGGCGATCACGCGGCGGATGTCGGCCTCGACCTGTTCCGGGTTCTCCTCGGGGATCATGCGCCGGTCGAGCTTGAACACCACCTTGCCGGGCACGACGTTGGTGTTGGTGCCCCCCTGGATCTGCCCGACGTTGAGGTACGGGTGGGTGATGCCCGGCACCTTCGAGCTCACCTGCTTGTAGGCCGTGTTCTGCGCATACAGGGCATTGAGGATCCTCACCGTGCCCTGCAGTGCGTCGAGGCCGGTGTCCGGGAT
The DNA here is from genome assembly GCA_035911095.1 of Ideonella sp. Classification (GTDB taxonomy): domain Bacteria; phylum Pseudomonadota; class Gammaproteobacteria; order Burkholderiales; family Burkholderiaceae_C; genus JAMHWF01. Next base: position 203,926 of record JAMHWF010000022.1, read on the forward strand.
CGCCGCATGGGCCATGCGGCCGTTGACGGTCACCTCCATCTGTAGGCAGCCGTTGTGCGCCGTGACGATCTGGTAGCTGAAGCCGGCCGCCATCATCAGGTCGGGCTTGGTCAGCCCCTGCGACAGCAGACGGCCGGGGCCGAGCTCGCCGCCGAACTCCTCGTCATAGGTGAAGTGGAGCTCGACGCCGCCCCTGAGCGGCGCGCCCAGCGACTCGATCGCACGCGTCGCGAAGCTGAAGGTCGTGAAGTCGCATTTGCTCACCGCAGAGGCACGCCCGTAGAGCTTGCCGTCGACCACCTCCCCGCCGTAGGGGTCGTGGGTCCAGCCTTCGCCGGGCGGTACCACGTCCCCGTGGGCGTTGAGCGCGATCGTGCGCCCGCCGGTGCCGTAGCGGCGGCGCACGATCAGGTTGGTGATCGATTCGAGGCCGTGGGCCCGGCATTCATCGGCCGGCACCGGGTATTTCTCGGCCTCGAAGCCGAAGGCCGCGAGCAGTTCGGCGGTCCGCTCGGCGTGCGGCGCGTTGTTGCCCGGCGGCGTGTCGGTCGGCACCTGCACGAGGGCCTGGAGCAGGCGTACCTGTTCGTCGAAGTGGGCGTCGACCCAGGCGTCGAGGCGTTCGTAGGCTGTCGTCATGAGAGTTCTTCGGCGAGTTGGTCAAGCAGTGTCGCGAAGGCCTCGACGCACAACTGGGTGTCGTCGTTGGCGATCGTCTCGAGCGGGTTGTGGCTGATGCCTGAGTTGCCGCCGCGCAGGAAGAGCATGGCCTGCGGCATCACCTCGTGCAGCTTCATCGCGTCGTGGCCGGCGCCGCTAGGCATGTGGAAGATGGGCAGGCCCGTCGGCGCGACGGCCTTCTCCCAGCGCAGCTGCCAGTCGGGCGCGCTCGGTGCGGCGGCGGCGCGCATCGTCTCTTCGAGCCGGTAGCTGAGGCCGCGCCGCTCGCAGATGCGCGCCAGCTCGGCCAGGGTGTCGTTGGCGCAGGCGTCGCGTGCCTCGTTCGTGGTGGCGCGGATATCGAGGCTGAAGTGGCAGCGCCCGGGCACGACGTTGATCGAGCCGTTGGGCACCTGCAGCATGCCGACCGTGCCGACCAGGTGCGGCGCCGCAGCGGCGCGCCGCTCGAGGAAGAGCGCGAGCTCGGCCACCGCGGTGGCGGCGTCGCGGCGGCGGTCCATCGGGGTGGTGCCGGCATGGCTCGCCATGCCGATCACCTCGCCGACATAGCGCACGCTGCCATTGATCGAGGTCACGACCCCCAGCGGCAGGTCGAGCTCGTGCAGCACCGGACCCTGCTCGATGTGGGTCTCGATGAAGCCGAGGTACTTCGACGGGTCGCGCTTCTCGGCGGCGATCGCCTCCAGCGTGCCCGGCAGGCCGGCGTCGTGCATGGCCTGGCGCATCGTGATGCCGTCGGCATCGGCCTGATCGAGCCAGGCCGGGTCGAAGTGGCCGATCACCGCGCCCGAACCGAGGAAGGTCGCCTTGTAGCGCTGGCCTTCCTCTTCGGCAAAGCCGATCACCTCGAAGCCGTAGGGCAGGCGCCGCCCCTGGCGGTGCAACTCGGCGACGCAGGCCATCGGCACCAGGATGCCGAGCCGCCCGTCGTACTTGCCGCCATTGCGCACGGTGTCGTAGTGGCTGCCGGTGAGCAGTCGGCGCTTCGACGGGTCGCTGCCGTGGTAGACACCGACCACGTTGCCGACCGCGTCGATGCGCGTCTCGTCGAAGCCGCACTCCTTCATCCAGTCGACCAGCTGACGTGCGCAGGCGCGGTGCGCCTCGGTCAGGTAGGTGACGGTGAGCTGCCCCAGTTCGGCGTAGCCCGGGTCGGTATGCACGGCGAGTGCCTCGGCCCAGTCCCAGACCCGGTTGCCGAGCGCCGGCGTGACGCCGAACTTGTCATCGAGGCGGATTTCGGCGATGCGATGGATGTTGCGCAGCGCCTCCGCCCGTTCGAAGTCGACCGGGTGCCCGAGTCGCCGCTCGACGGTGGCGAGGATCTCAGCGCGCGGCAGCCCGAGCCCGCGCGGCCCGCGCACTGCCATCACGAACGGGAAGCCGAACTTCTCGTTGTAGGCCGCGTTCAGCTTCTGGATGTGGGCCAGCTCCTCCGGCGTGCAATCGGTGAGCCCGGCCTTGCCCTGCTCGTTGGTCGACTCGGCGGTCAGGGTCTTGCTGATCATTGCCTTGCCGGCGAGCTCAGGGTGGGCGCGGATCAGCGCGAGCTGGGCTTCGGGCCCGGCTTCGGCCAGCACCTCGATCAGGGCCCGCTTGAGCTGGGCCAGGCTCGCGAAGGGGCGGCGCGCCCAGGCGCGCTCGGCGATCCACGGCGAGTGCTCGTAGACGCCGTCGAGCAGGGTGGTGAACTCGGCCTGCGAGGCCTCGTTGAGCTGGGAGAGGGTGATCGTCATGGTTCGAGCGGCATCGGGGCCGAGACGTAGGCGGTGTCGTGTTCGAAGGGGTGGTGCTGCTTCCAGTGGCGCGCGATGTCGATGCGCCGGCACACCCAGACGCGGTCGTGCGCCTCGATGTGGTCAAGGAAGCGCTGCAGCGAGCCGATGCGCCCGGGCCTGCCGAGCAGCCGGCAGTGCATGCCGACGGACAGCATCTTGGGCGCCTCGTCCCCTTCGGCGTAGAGCGCGTCGAAGCTGTCGCGCAGGTAGGTGAAGAAGTGATCGCCGGTGTTGAAGCCCTGCGCCTGCACGAAGCGCATGTCGTTGGTGTCGAGCGAGTAGGGGACGATCAGCTGCGGGACCTCGGTGCCGTCCGTCCTCGTGACGCGCATCCAGAACGGCAGGTCGTCGCCGTAGTAGTCGCTGTCGTACTCGTAGCCACCCTGGTCGGCGACGAGGCGGCGCGTGTTCGGGCTGTCTCGGCCGGTGTACCAGCCGAGCGGCCACTCGCCGTTCGTCAGCTCCTTCATCAGGTTGGTCCCCAGGCCGATGTGGCGGCGCTCCGTGGCCTCGGGCAGGTTCTGGTAGTGGATCCAGCGCAGGCCGTGGTTGGCGATCTCGTAGCCGCTCTCCATGAAGCAGGCCAGCAGCTCGGGGTAGCGCTGCAGCGCCATTCCGACCCCGAAGACGGTGAGCGGCAGGCGCCGCTTCTCGAACTCGCGCAGGATGCGCCAGACGCCGGCGCGCGAGCCGTACTCGTACATCGACTCCATCGTCATGTGCCGGTTCTCGTAGGCCGCGGCCGTGACGAGTTCGGACAGGAAGGTCTCGGAGGTCGGGTCGCCGTGCAGCGGGCTGTTCTCGCCGCCTTCCTCGTAGTTCAGCACGAACTGGACGGCGAGCTTCGCGTTGCCCGGCCATCGGGCGTGCGGTACGTGCCGGCCGTAGCCGCGCATGTCGCGCGGGTAGGGGGTTGGATCGGCGGCGTTGGCGGGAGTCATGGAAGTCCTCGAGGGCTCGGTTGGAGCGCGGTGGCGAGATCCCGGGTGCGTGGATGCAAACGCAGGTTGCGTTCCACGTGATCCAGGTGGGATTGCAGCAGGCGCACGGCGCCCCGGACGTCGCGCCGCTCGAGGGCATCGACGATCGAGACGTGCTCGTCGAGCGAGTGCTCGGCGGAGTGCGACGACTGGTACATCAAGGCGATCAGTGACGAGCGCGACAGCAGATCGCTGAGCAGCCCGGCGAGCACGTCGTTGCCGAGCATGCGCGCCAGCACGATGTGGAAGTCGGCCAGCAGGTGGGTGCGGCCCGACACGTCGGTGCGCTGCACTGCGGTGCGTTCCGCCTCCAGATGGGCGCGCAGCTCGGCCAGCTGCGCATCGTCGATGCGCGCGCAGAGCTGCCGCACCATCTCGGCTTCCAGCACCTTGCGCACTTCGAACACTTGGCGTGCCTCTTCGACGCTGGGCTCGGCGACGAAGGCGCCGCGCGCGGGCTCGAGGGTCACGAGATGGTCGCGGCTGAGCTGGTTCAGCGCCTGACGCACCAGCGTGCGCGACACGCCGAAGAGGTCGGCGAGCTGCTGCTCGACCAGCTTCGTGCCCGGCATCAGGCGCCGTTCGACGATGGCGCTGGTGATCGAGTCGACGATGCGCTGGGTCGGGTTCACGGTGCCGCCTTGCGAGCGCTTGCCGCGAGGCGCGCCTGGCGGTGCAACCAGCTTCAGGGGTGGGCGTGCGGGGCGCGGCATCTTCGACTTCGATGGGTTGGTCTGGGGTGCTAGGGGGAAACGCGCATTCAACTGTATGCGTAAGTGTATACAGTAATAGTCATGTTGCAAGCGGGATTTCCCTCGACCCTTCTGCCTGATGGCTGCGCCGCGGCGGGAGGCCCCGAGCGGAGTTCCGCTGGCACTGAAACTGCGTCGCCGCCCTCGCCTGAGCCAGGTGCGGACGCGCAGGCTTCGTGCGCCCGTGCCGCTGCGGCCACTGCCGCCGCCGCGGGTCTCCTCTTCGCTATCGCCTACTGAGCATTCGCCCCATGGGAAAGCTGACCACTCACGTACTCGACACCGCTGGCGGCTGTCCGGCCGCCGGCATGACCGTCTCGCTGTGGCGTCTCGGCGCCGGAGCGCCCGAGGCCCTGAAGACCATCACGCTGAATCACGACGGCCGCGCCGACGCGCCGCTGCTCGAGGGGGCGACGCTGCTCCCCGGCCGCTATCGCCTGGTGTTCTCGGTCGCGCCTTACTTTCGTGCACGCGGCGCTGCATTGCCGGAGCCGCCGTTCCTGGATGACGTGCCGCTCGACTTCGGCATCGCGGATGCCTCGTCCCACTACCACGTGCCGCTCCTCGTGAGCCCGTGGAGCTATGGAACCTACCGGGGCAGTTGAGCCCGCGTACCACGGCACGCGGGTTGCATTGCTCTCTTGACCCAGGGTAGTTCTGGATCAAAATAGTGCACAAAGCTGTATACAATCGATGTACGTCGCCGCGGAGCCCGCGGCATCAACCTCCGGGATGGACGGGTTGGTGCACGGTTGCGACGTCCCTTCCTCACAGAGCCCGCAGTGGTGAGGTGACTCCATCGGAACTGCTTCCGCCAGGTCCGATGTCGAAGTGCCACACGGGGATGTGATGGAAAGCTACCTGCTCGACTGGGCCAACCTGCTGCTGCGCTGGGCCCACGTGATCACCGCAATCGCCTGGATCGGGGCGTCGTTCTACTTCGTGCTGCTCGACAACAGCCTGACAAAGCCCGATCACCAGGAGCTCAAGGACAAGGGCGTCGACGGCGAGCTCTGGGCCGTGCACGGCGGCGGCTTCTACCACTCCAACAAGTACCTGGTGGCGCCCAAGTGGCTGCCGTTGCCGCAGAACCTGCACTGGTCCTACTGGGAAAGCTACTCGACCTGGATCACCGGCTTCGCACTGTTCACGGTCTCGTACCTGTGGCATGCCGACATGTTCCTGGTCGACAAGAACGTGTTCGACTGGTCGCCCGCCGCGGCCGTGGCGGCTGCGCTCGGCTTCCTGGTCGCGTTCTGGCTGATCTACGACACGATCTGCCGCACCCTCGGACAGAAGCAGAGCGGTGACCTGGTCGTCGGCACCTGTGTCTTCGTGCTGGTGGTCTTCGCCTCCTGGCTCGCCTGCCAGCTGTTCGCCGGGCGTGCCGCCTTCCTGCTGGTCGGCGCGATGCTCGCCACCACGATGAGCGCCAACGTGTTCTTCTGGATCATCCCGGGGCAGCGCAAGGTGGTGGCGCAGCTGCGTGCCGGCGAGCCGGTCGACCCGATCCACGGCCAGCGCGGCAAGCAGCGCAGCGTGCACAACACCTACTTCACGCTGCCGGTGCTGATCGCGATGCTGTCCAACCACTACGGCTGGCTGTATCAGGGCCCGCACAACTGGCTGGTGCTGGTGTTGCTGATGCTGGCCGGCGCCCTGATCCGGCACAGCTTCGTGGCGCGCCACAAGGCCCACGTGCTCGGCAAGCGCACCCCCTGGGAGCATGCGATCGTCGGCACGCTGGTGGTGATCGGCCTCACGGTCTGGCTGGCGCCGGCGCCGCCGGCGCCGCCGTCAGCCGCCGCTGCGGCGGCCGCGGCGAAGCCGGTCAGCTTTGCCGAGGTCCAGCAGGTGGTGACCGCGCGCTGCGCGATGTGCCACAACCAGGCGCTGCAGAGCAAGAACGTCGCGCTGCACACGGCCGACGAGATCGGCAAGCACACCCAGCAGATCTACCAGCAGGCCGTCGTGCTGAAGCTGATGCCGCTCAACAACGCCACCCAGATGACCGATGCCGAACGCGCGCTGATCAAGCGCTGGTTCGACGCCGGTTCACCAACCAACTGACGCCCGGCCGGGCCCGCATGTGGCGGGCCGGCTCGGCCTTCTAGTGCCCGTTCCGCTGCCTCGGCTGCGAGGACGAGCTGTGTCCGCCGCCGATTCCGTTACGAGGAGGCCATCGATGTCTGCTGCCAACGTCCACCCGGTCGACGAAGTTCTTCCAGCCCCACGCCTGGCCGCCCTCGGCCTGCAGCACGTGCTGGTCATGTATGCAGGCGCCGTCGCGGTGCCGCTGATCGTCGGCCGCGCCCTGAAGCTGAGTCCGGAGCAGGTCGCGATGCTGATCTCCGCCGACCTGTTCTGTTGTGGCATCGCCACCCTGATCCAGTCGTTCGGCATGACCCAGTGGTTCGGGGTCAAGCTCCCGGTGATGATGGGCGTCACCTTCGCCGCGGTCGGGCCGATGGTCGCAATGGCCGGTCCGGGTGGCGACGAAGGCGCCCGGCAGTTGTTCGGCGCGATCATCGGCGCCGGCATCGTCTCGATGCTGCTCGCTCCGCTGATCGGGCGGATGCTCAGGTTCTTTCCGCCGGTGGTCACCGGCACCATCATTGCCGTCATCGGCATCAGCCTGATGCGCGTGGGCATCGGCTGGGCGATGGGCGGGCCCGCGAACATCGCGCAGTTCACCGACGTGCCCAAGCTCGTCTCGATGGTCGACCAGGCGAAGGTGGAGGCGGTCGCGGCAGCGTCGGCAACGGCTGCCGCTGCTGCCTCCGGCACGCCTTCGGCGTCGCAGGCGGCGGCCGCAGCCACCGCGGCGGACACCGCGGCGGCGTCGCCTCTCGTAACCAAGCTGCCCGGCCCGGTGCCGATGATCGACAACCCCGCCTACGGCGCGCTCGACACCATGGCCGTCGCCGCCTTCGTGCTGGTGGTGATCCTGCTGATCTCGAAGTACACCAAGGGCTTCCTCGCCAACATCTCGGTGCTGCTTGGCATCGTGGTCGGCTGCGTGATCGCGGTGCTGATGGGCAAGATGGAGTTCTCGAAGGTGGCCAAGGCGCACTGGGTCGACGTGGTGACGCCGTTCCACTTCGGCTTCCCGACCTTCGACCCGATCCTGATCGCGACGATGACGCTCGTGATGATCGTCGTGATGATCGAGTCGACCGGGATGTTCCTCGCGCTGGCCGACATCACCGACAAGCCGATCTCGCAAAAGGAGCTGACGGCCGGCCTGCGCACCGATGGCCTGGGCACGTTGATCGGGGGGATCTTCAACACCTTCCCGTACACCAGCTTCTCGCAGAACGTCGGGCTCGTCGGCGTCACCGGCGTGCGCAGCCGCTTCGTCTGCGTGGCCGCCGGCGTGATCATGATCGTGCTCGGGCTGCTGCCGAAGATGGCGGCCCTGGTCGAGTCGGTGCCGGTCTTCGTGCTCGGCGGGGCGGGTCTGGTGATGTTCGGCATGGTCGCTGCCACCGGCATCCGCATCCTTGCCGGGGTCGACTACCGCGGCAACCGCCACAACCTCTACATCGTCGCCATCTCGATCGGCTTCGGCATGCTGCCGCTGGTGGCGCCGCGCTGGTCGCAGCAGATGCCGCATGCGCTGCACCCGCTGCTCGAGTCGGGCATCCTGCTTGCGGCGATCTCCGCGGTGCTGCTGAACATGTTCTTCAACGGCAGCAAGGCAGTGAACACCGAAGAGGCGATCGCCGCGGCGAAGACGGCCGAGGCGCATTGACCGTCGGCGCATGAGCTCGACGCGACGACCCGAGCCGTGCGAGCGCGAGGTCCGGGAGGACCTCGCCGCCGCCTACCGCCTGGCCGCCCGGTGCGGCTGGGACGACATCGTCTACACCCACCTCTCTGCAACAGTGCCCGGCGAGCCCGGGCACTACCTGCTCAACCGCTTCGGCCTGCGTTTCGACGAGATCACCGCGTCGAACCTGGTCAAGGTCGACGTGCAGGGTCGTGTTGCCGACGGCAGCGGCGCCCGGGTCAACCCGAGCGGCTTCGCGATCCACGGCTGCGTGCATGCGGCGCGTCCCGACGCCGCCTGTGTGATCCATCTGCACACGCCCTGGGGCCTCGCCCTCGCGATGCGCCCCGAGGGCCTGCTGCCGTCCTCGCAGCCGGCCCTCCGCCTGTGGCGGCGGCTCGGCCGGCACCGCTACGAGGGCCTCGCCTTTCGTGCCGAGGAGCAGGCGCGCCTGGTCGCGGCCCTGGGCGAGCTCGACGGGCTGATCCTCGAGCATCACGGCACGCTCACCGTCGGGCGCAGCGTGGGCGAGGCCTTCGTGTTGATGCACCTGCTCGAGCGCGCGGCGCAAGCCCAGCTGCGCGCGATGGCCGCCGGCGGCGAGGTGTTGCGCGTCGACGATGAGACAGCCGCGCTCGCGCAACGGCAGTGGATCGGCGATGGCAGCAGCCGCGATGGCGATGACGAGTGGCCGGCGCTGCTGCGCGGGGTCGCGCGCAGCGACCCCGACTATCGAGACTGATTCCCCCGGGCCGTTGTCGGCCCGGCCTTGCACGCAGGTCGATCGCCTACGATCGGCCTCTACCTGCCGCCGGTCGGCCTCCATCGCGCCAGGCCCCACCCCATAGGAGATCTGCATGCCCACGATCCGCGTCGAACTCTTCGAAGGCCGCACGCTGGAGCAGAAGCGCGCCTACGCTGCGGCACTGACCGAGGCCACGGTGCGCGTGCTCGGCGGCTCGCCCGAGAGCGTCGATATCCTGTTCTTCGACATCGCGCGCCAGGACTGGGCGACCGGCGGCACGCTGTGGAGCGACAAGGCGCCGCCGGCGGCGCCGCTGAAGCCCTGACGCGGAGGCATCGGCGTCTGCACGCCCGGCCGATGCGGCATTGACGCCCCGAACAGCCGCTTCAGGGCGCTTCAGCGCGGTGCTCGCGGCCCCTCTGGCGGTCCGTCGGCGATCGACCGCAGGCAGTCCAGGCACAGGCAGCCGATGTAGCGGCGGCGCAGCTCGGTCTGCAGGTTCGCCGACAGCTGCACCCGCGTGCAGTCGCAGGGGCGCGTGCAGTCCGCGACGCCGCAGCAAAAGCCCTGGCCGCAGCGCGGGCAGGTGTCGGTTGGCGCGGCGGGCGGTGCAGCGATCGGCTTGAGGGTGGCTTCCATCGCAGGGAGTAGTGTCCCGCGGCGCGGCGCTTGCGGGCGCGCGCGGCGGGCAGCCGGTGCGTGTCAGAGGTCTCCGGCGCCGGTGTCGACCCCATAGGCGGCCAGCAGCGAGTCGCGGAAGTGCCCGGGGTCGAAGCGCCGTCGCGCCTCGCGGCGGGCGGCCTTGCCGAAGGCGCTGCGCAGCTCTGGCGCCTCGAGGAGTCGCACGACCCGCTCGAACACCTGCGGGTCCGAATCGCAGAGATAGCCTGTCTCGCCGTCGATGATCAGGTCGCGGTGCGCCGGGGTGTCGCGTGCCACGCAGGGCAGGCCGACCGCCATCGCCTCGGCCAGGGCCTGCGGGAAGCCCGGGGCCTGGGTCTGGCCGACGAAGATCCAGCCTTCGGCCAGGCTGCCTGCCCGGGCCGCTTCGTCCGCCGGCTCACGCACCTGCACGCCGGCCGCGGCCAGCGGCGCGCGCACCTCGGCGCTGGCCGGGCCGACCCAGGCGAAGCCGGGCACAGGCACCTCCTCGCCGAGCACGATCGCGAGCTGCGCGATCAGGCCCGCATGGCGCTGGCCGCGGCCGCGACCGTCGGTGAGGACCAGGGGCTGGAGCGCCGGACGTCGCGCGACCTCGAAGAAGGCCGGCGCGATCGGGCTCTCGATCAGCTCGATCGGCTCGCGGGTCAGCCGCCGCAGGCGCGAGGCATCGCTGCCCAGACTCACGATCGCGCGCTGGCTGCGCGGGCCGGACAACGGGCGCATGGCCCACATCAGGGCCGCGCCGAGCGGTCGCAGCGAACCGAGCGACTTGGAGCCGTGCGGCGAGAAGTACAACGGGCCTGCCGCCTGGTGCTGCACCCGGGTGGCATACGCCCCCAGCATGCTCGGCACGATGCCGTGCAGGTGCACCACCGCGTTCGGCATCTCGCGCAGGCACTGGCGCAGTTCGCTGCGCGCGGCGGCCACGCGGCTCAGCAGGCCGGCATCGGCGCGCACCAGGATCCGCCGCACCGAGGATTCGATGCGCCCCAGGTGGTGCCGCAGCGCCGGGTCGTCGACGACGATCAGCGTCTGCGAGGCGCCGGCAGCCGCGAGCGCATTCGTGGCCGGCCCGAGGAAGCCGAAGACGACCTCGGTGATGCGGCCGACCAGATGGATCACCTGCGGCGGGGTGTGCTGCAGGCCATCGCGTGCGCCACCCGGATGGGCCTGGACCAGACCGAAGGGCGGAGAGTAGTGATCCGTCTGACGCTCTAGGACAACACTAGCGGGCACCGTCACGAGTGATGACTACCTTGATGGTTCTCAAAAGGATGAAGAGGTCGAGCCCGAGCGAGCGCTGCTCGACATAGCGGCGATCGAGTGCCACCCGCTCGTCATAGGTGGTGTTGTTGCGGCCGCTGACCTGCCACAGGCCGGTCATGCCCGGACGCACGCTGAGGTAGTGCCAGCGGGCGCGGCCGTAGCGGCCCAGTTCGTCGAAGGTGATCGGGCGCGGCCCCACGAGGCGCATGTCGCCGCGCAGCACGTTGAACAGCTGGGGCAGTTCGTCGAGGCTGGTGCGGCGCAGGAAGCGCCCTATGCGCGTCACGCGCGGGTCGTCGACCATCTTCTGGTCGCGCTCCCATTCCGCCCGCGCCTGCGCGTCGTCAGACAGCACCTGCTCGAGCATCTCCTGCGAGTTGCGGTACATCGACCGGAACTTCATGCAGCGGAACAGGCGGCCATGCCGGCCCACGCGGTAGTGGCCGAACAGCAACGGGCGTCCGTCCGACAGCCATACCAAGGCGCCCAGCACCGACATGAGGGGGCTGAAGAGGACAATCAGGAAGGCGGCGGCGCCTCGGTGGGCCATGTCATCCCACAGTTCTCGGATGCTGGTCGCGTCGCGTCGGGCCGCTTCGACCATCGCGAGTGAGTCCTCCCCGACGTTGTGCATCCTGAGCCTCCGAGACTGTGACCGGCGCGGGCCGGATGAAGGCGGCGAGCTCCGCCGTCAAGCAAAATCTGCACCAGTCGAGGTTGAGGCCCACCGTTGGTGCACGTTGAGCGCGATTCTTGCAGGCAGACGAGGATCCGAATGGTACGAGATGATTTTTGAAGCCATGCGACAACTGGGTTGTGAGGATTTGAAACTTGTTGTCGCGAGATCGAAGACCAATCCGATCGCCGCCACGTGGATACAAGACCGAACGAAGGCGGCACCCACGCCCGGTCAGAATGAAGGAAGCTGTTCATACTCCAGATCTGGCTGGAGCGGGCGGCAAGGTTTGCCCTTTGCAAAAAGGGACCGTAGCGGCCACGGGATCGAGCACACTGGCTCTTTCAATCCGCGGGCCAACTGACGCCGCGAGGGGCTGCGATGCATCTACAAGTGAAGAACTTGGCCCGTCAATGGCTGACACCGTTGCGGGAAACCGTCTTGCGGGAAGTCGATAAGCAACGCCTGCTGCGCCAGGTGATGGGCGACAAGGTGGCTCCGACGGCGGCCTTCGATGTCGAGCTGAAGTGGCTTTCGACCACCACCCTGCCCGCCGGAGCGATTTTCGACGTCGGGGCCAACACGGGCCTCTACGCTTCGGTGCTCCAGGCCGTGCACCGCCGGCCAGTCCAGCTGTTCGAGCCGCTGCCGGAGCTGGCCGCGAGCCTGCGTCGGCGCTTCGGCCGGCGTTGGGTGCACCAGGTCGCCTTGAGCGATGTCGATGGCGAGGCGACGATTCGCGTGCCGGCGCTGCAGGGGCGCGAGTTCCACACCCGCGCCTCGCTGAACGGGCATACCGAACCGGACCAGACGTCCTTCCGGGAGCTTTCGATCGTGACCAGACGACTCGACGCGCTGGTCGACACCATCGCCCCGGAAGCGATCGCACTGGTCAAGATCGACGTCGAGGGCCATGAGCGATCGGTACTGCGCGGCGCGCGCGAGACGCTGCTGCGATACCGGCCCTGGTTGCTGGTGGAAATCGAGAGCAGGCATCACGAGTTTCCGATCGGCGAGATCTTCGACGAGGTGTCGTCGCTCGGTTATCGAGGCTGTTTCTTCCGGCCGGAGTCGGGCGGGGTGTGCGATGTCTCGACCTTCGACGGCAAGCGCGACCAGGACATGCACGTGTTCCGGGATCGCAACTTCTTCCATTACCTCAACAACTTCTTCTTCGTCCCGGCAGCAGACTTCGAGGCGTTTCGCGATGGCGCCAGCGCGTTCCTCAACGCCGAACGCAGCATCGCCTTCGGGTCCTGAACGCGCTGTTGAAGACCCAGTTTGAAAGTATCGAGTCAGGGAGATGTCCATGAATGGTCAAGGCGGCTACCTCATGACGGTCGGCCATTTCTTGTCGATCCTGCGCGCCCGTTGGAAGACGATGGCTGGCGCGCTGTTGACGTTCCTTGCGCTCGGTATCGTGCTGGCGATCTTCATGCCTCGCCAGTACACGGGCACGGCCACGGTGCTGGTCGACATCAAGTCTCCCGATCCGGTCAACGGGCTGTTTTCGCAGGGCGTGACCACTCCCGCCTACATGAATACGCAGGTCGACCTGATCGGCGACGAAGTCGTCGCCAGAAGGGCCGTGCGTGAGTTGCGTCTTTCGGAATCCGAGGAGGCGATGCAGAACTGGCGGGAATCGGAGACGCCGGATTTCGAAGCCTGGGCCGCCGAGTATCTGACCAAGTATCTGAGCGTATCGCCGGCGAAGGATTCGAACCTGATCCGGGTCGGGTTCAAGTCCGAAGATCCGGTGTTCGCCGCTGCGGTTGCCAACGCCTTCGTCAAGGCCTACATGGACGTGACGCTCGAGTTGCGCGTCAATCCGGCGAAGACGAACCGTGATTTTTTCGACGCCAGTGCCGAGAAGCAGCGTGTCGCCGTCGAGTCCGCGCAGCGTCGCCTGTCGGCGTTTCAACGTGAGCGTGGCCTGCTCACCAGCGACGTCATGCTTGACGACGAGACGCGCCGGCTCAACGAGATGGTCGCCCAGTTGGTGGAAGTCGAAGCGCAGGAGAGCGACAGCAAGAGCCGCCAGACACAGTCCCAGCGCGAGGCAGGGCAGACGCCCGAAGCGCTGTTGAGTCCGCTCGTGTCTGGCCTGCGCGCCGACCTGCAAGCCAAGCGAGCGCGCCTGGGCGAGTTGCGCGACCAGCTCGGCGACCGGCACCCGACGATCCGGCAGCTGCGCGCCAACATCGCCGAGCTGCAGGGCCGCATCAACGAGGAGACGGCGCGCATCAGCGGCGGCCTCGCGCTCGGCTCGCGTGTGGCGCGGCAGCGGGTGTCCGAGCTGCGGACCGCGATCACCGCGCAGCGCGAGAAGGTCATGCGTGTCAAGGGCGCACGCGACGAAGCCGTGGTCCTGATACGCGACGTTGAGAACGCCCAGAAGGCCTACGACATCGTGCTTGGCCGTCTCAGCCAGGTGACGCTCGAGAGCCAGACGCTGCAGACCAACGTCACCCCTGTCGGCAGCGCCAGCGTGCCGACCAAGCCGTCTTCACCGAAGGTGCTGCGCATCCTTCTGGGCTGCCTCGTCGTCGGTGGCGCGACGGGGCTGGCGCTGGTGTTCCTCCAGGAGATGCAGCGTCCGAAAGTGCGGCGCGACGAGCAGCTGGTCTCCCTGCTGGCGCAGCCGATCGCGGTCACGCTGCCCGCGTACCGGTCGTTGCCGACGCGCCAGCGTCTCGTGAGCGGCGTATTGCAGGGCACGCCGACGGTGCCCAGCCTCAAGTAAAGACGGAGAAGCCGCTTTGAGCTCCCTCAATATTCGCAACGGCCCGCCGCTCGAGGTCGTGTCGGCGGGCGAGGCCGCGGACGCCGACGTACTGTCGGCTGGCGTTGGCGCCGAGCAGATACAGGACATCAGCCTCGGCGAAATCCTGCGCCGCGCCGGCAAGCTGCGGCCCGAGCGGGTCGCAGCGATCCTCGAGTACCAGGCCAAGCACCGCATGCGCTTCGGCGATGCCGCCGTCGCCCTCGGCCACGCGACCCGCGAGGATGTGTTGTGGGCGCTGTCGCAGCAGTTCCACTACCCGTACCTCGGCGAGCGCCAGGATCTGTTTCACCAGGAACTCGTTGTCGCGACCCGTCCCTTCGGCGACGAGGTCGAGGCCTTTCGCGATCTGCGCAGCCATGTGCTGATGACCGCGATGGCGCCGGGCCAGACCAAGCGCGCCCTGGCCGTGGTCAGCGCGAACGTCGGCGACGGCAAGACGTTCGCCGCGGCGAACCTCGCGGTCGCCTTCAGCCAGTTGCCCGGGCGCACCTTGCTTGTCGACTGCGACATGCGCTCGCCGCGCATCCAGGAGCTGTTCGACCTGTCGGGCACCGCGGGGCTCAGCAGCGTGCTGTCGGGGCGTGCCGAGACCAACTTCATCCGTCCGATGCCCTCGCTGCCCAACCTGTACCTGCTACCCGTCGGCACGGTGCCACCGAACCCGACCGAGCTGCTGCTGCGCAACGCCTTTCCGATGCTGATGCGCGAGCTGATCGAGCGCTTCGACTATGTGATCGTCGACACACCCGCAGCCGCATACGGTTCGGACGCCAAGTCGATCGCGATGCGCTGCGGCGCAGCCATCGTGGTGGCCCGACGTGGCCGGACCGACGCGAACCATGTCCGCCACTTCGCGGCGCAGCTGGCCAAGGCCGACGTCCTGATGGCCGGGATCGTCATGAACGATGGCTGATGCTTGTTGATGCGCAATGACCTGATGCCCCCGGGCGGCCCCATCGCCTGGGCGCGAACATCGCCACCGCGGCAACCGCGCGATGTCTGAAACCGCCCCGTCCATCGTCCAGCCCCCAGACCGCCCCGCCGTCGTGAACGGTTCAGGTGTTCTGGCCGGGCGTGCGCGCATGGCACACGTCGACTGCGCGCGCGGCATTGCGATCCTGCTGATTGCGTTCTGGCACAGCGGTCTGCGGCCCGCCCACCCGATGGTTGCGACCTTCGCTCAGTTGGTCGTCGTGCCGACCTTCATTCTCGCCGCCGGCTTGTTCTTCTCCGTCAACGATCGAAGCTTCTCGTCGACCCGGCGTCGCATGGACGCCCTCCTGCGGCCGTACATCATCGTTTCATGCCTGGCCATCGTGCTGGCCGTCTTGCGGCGCGGGGATCCGATCGATGCCCTGGTGCTCGGGACGTTGCGCACGACAGGTGACGACCTTCCCGTGGGATGGGCGCCGCTGTGGTTCCTTCCGACCCTGGCCCTGACCTATCTGGCCGCGTGGGCCGCCTGTCGTTGGTTTCCCGCGGTGGTCCAGCGCCTCGGCAGTTCGCCTGCGCTCGCCATGGCCTGCCTGGCCATCGTGGCCTGGTTGGTCTGCCGGCCCGAGGCCCTCCTGTTCCCGGCGCCGGTCGAGCCCCGCCCCAGCTACCCGTTGAACGTCGATCTCGTGCCCTTGTTCTTCACGCTGATGCTGGTAGGCGTGGCCGCCAAGCCGCAGCTGATCGACCCGCGCCGCAGATGGGGGCTCCTGGCCGCCAGCCTCGCGGTGTTCGTCGCGTGCGCGGTGCTGGCGTCGCCGCAGCTCGACATGAACCGGAGGGTCTGGAGCCCGCTGGTGCCGGCGACGCTCGGTTGCGTGTTCGGCTGCCTGGCGGTCTTCCGGGTTTCCGCGCTCGTCTCGCAGACGCCGGTCCTCGGGTCGACGCTGGCGAGGCTGGGTCGCGACTCCCTGTACATCCTCTGCTTCCACATGTACATCGGCAGCAACATCGCCTGGCAGCTCGCCAAGCTGCCGTTGTTCGCAGACCCGGGCGGGCAGTACCTGGCGGCCTGGGTGGCCTTCGTCCTGTCGGTGACGGTGACCTGCCTGATGGCCAGCTACATCCGAAAGGTCGACTGGCTGCGCGCGCTGATGGAACCGCGAGAGGCCCGGGATGGGCGCAAGGCTGCCGTCGGCCATCCGTCGAAGTGAACCTGGATCACGCCCAAGAGGTCTCTCCGCAGGCCTCCTCCGCACAGACCCTGTCGCGCGTACTGCCGCGCCTCGTCCTGGCGGGGTGCATCGTCCAGTTCACTTCCGCCTGGCTGTATGGTGAGCGCATCGTGAGCGTCGCCGCGGTGGCCAGCGGCGAGTTCACCCAGCGACGCTACGCGGTGCCGTTCCAGTACAGCCTGTGGCTGCTGATCGTGACGGCGCTGGCCTTGCATGTCAGGGCGCATGGCATTGCCTTCTTCCTGCGTCTGAAGCCGTTCCTGCCCTACGGGATCGCCTGCGTCCTGACCGGCCTGATCGGCTTTCATCCGACGGGCGTTGTCCGTCCGACGATCTTCTGGATGGTCGCGCTGCTCAGCGCGTCGTATGTGGCGTTCCATATGCGAGAAGAGGAACTGACCCGGTTCACGGTCGGCGTTCTCTCTGCGCTGATGGTCGGGTCTATCGCCGCGGCGCTCCTGCTGCCCGATATGGCCACGCATCGCTATCACCGAGAGACGGTGTGGGCGGGGCTGTTCGTCCTCAAGAACCAGCTCGGCTGGATCGCCAGTATCACGCTCGTGCTGGCGGCCACCCTGTGGCGCGTTCTCGGCCGGCCCCTGGGGCTGCTGGCGCTGGTCTCGTCGACGACGTGCCTCTGGTTCTCCGATTCGAAGGGTGCGTCGGTGGCGGCCATCGTGGCGCTCGCCTACGTGGTGCTGGCGGCCTGGCTGCGCCGGCGGGCCGCGAAAGGGCTGTCGCTGCTGCTGCTGCTGCTGGTGCTCGTCCTCTCGCTGCTTCTCGTGACGTTGATGGCCGAACAGCTCGCGTCGGCGTTCGGGCGCGACCTGACGCTCACCGGGCGCACCGACATCTGGAAGGCGTATCTGGCCTCGATCTCCCAGGCGCCGATCTTCGGCCGGGGTCCGGGCGCCTACACCGGGTTGTCGCCGTACTCCACGCCCATCGCCTTCCGCTTCCAGGACATCGGCCTGATCTCGACGCCTCACAACCTTTACCTGGCCGTCCTCGGCGATTCGGGTGTCGTGGGCTTGATCACGCTGTGCGGCCTGCTGGGCTACCTGGGTGTCTACGTTCCGCTCACGCGTGGGGGCCCGGTGGTCACGGCGCTCGCCGGGGTCGTGATGCTCTCGATCCTGCAAGGGATGGTCGAGACCCATGACCCCTTCGGGGCGGGGCCGACCTGGTTCTTCGTCCCGCTCCTGTGGATGACGCTCTGCGCTTCGGCGCTGCGCAGCGCCGAGTGGGCGGCCGATCCGCCTGCCGGCGACCGGCAGGCGCAGGCCCATGCCAGGCCGCAGCCGAGCTACTGACCATGGCTCGGACGGCCTCCGATCTCGAAGGCACCGTCATCTGCGTGTATCCCGCGCCGAAGGACGGGGGCGAGTACACGCAGCGCCTGGCGGTGCTCTGGTCGGCGCTGGGGGGGCGGGTCGTCGGCTATCGCGAGCTGCCCCGCACCTGGCGGACGGGCAGGGCGCGTCGCGTCGTCGTGCTGAACTGGTTCGAGGACTGGGCGATCTCGGGCAGGCTGCCGCCTGCACTGGCGCTGGCCAAGGCCGTCGCGATGCTCACGTGGTTCCAGCTGACCTGCGGCAAGCTGGTCTGGGTACGGCACAACTTCCGTGCCCAGAACCCACGCGGCAACCGCTGGCATCGCAAGCTGCTGATCCGGTGGCTGGAGTGGCTGGCCGACGATGTCGTCACGCACCGGCCGGTGGCGGGCCTGCGGTCGACGGTCGTGCCGCACTCGATGATGGGACGCGTGCCTTTCGAAGACCGGCCGCGGGCGGTGGACCATCTGTGGCTCGGGACCGTCAAGCGGTACAAGGGTCTCGAGCACCTGCTGCGCGCCTGGCCTGTGGGCGTTCCCCTGCGCATCGTCGGTTACGCCGCTGATGCCGCACTCGCAGACGAGATCCAGACCGTCATTGCCGACCGCGGCCTCGCCGTGACCTGGACCAATCGCTTTGTCGAAGACGACGAGTTGAACCGCGAACTGATGGCCGCCAAGACCGTGATCGTGTCGAACCTCGACGAATCGATGATCGTCTCGGGCGTTTTCTTCCATGCCGCGTCGATGGGCGCCAACGTCCTGATCCGCGATTCGGACTTCGGCCGCGCGATGGCGGACACCTACGCCTTCGCAAGCACCTATGCCACCGAGTCGCTGGCCGACGACCTTCTCGCCGGCGGCCGCCAGACGCCGGCGCAGGTTCGCGCGGAGATCCAGCGCCGCAACGGCGACGAGGTCGTGTCGGCGGCCTGGTCGGCGATCCTCGCCGGCCCGAGGGCGCGCTCGCTTTCAAGGGTCGCCGCGCAATGAGTCTGGTGGAGGCCCGGCAGCTCGAGGTCGCGGTGGGCGTCTGCACCTACAGACGCGCGTCGTCGCTGCTGCGCACGCTCGAACACGTCGGCGAATCGATCGCCCGCTGCGGGCGCCGCGCCGCGGTCATCGTCGTCGACAACGACGGGCAGGACCCGGAAGTCGAAGCGGCCGTGCGGGCATGGGCCGCACGCAGCGGCATCGAGCTGGTCTTCGCGGTCGAGCCGGAACCGGGCATCGCCGCCGCACGGAATCGCGTTTTCGGCCTGGCCGGGGAGAGGGGCACGCGCTTCCTGGCGATGCTCGACGACGACGAATGGCCGGATCCCCGCTGGCTGTCCGCGCTGCTCGAGGCGCAGGAGCGCTCGGGCGCGGTGGTGGTCGGGGGGCCGGTCGAGCCGGTCTTTCCGCCTTCCACGCCCGACCTCGCGCGCTATCGGCGCTACTGGTCGGTCAAGCCGCAGTTGCTGGACGGGCGGCCGTTCGTCTTCTGCACCTGCAACTTCCTGATCGACCTGCGGGCGATCTCGGACGTGCCCCGGCCCTTGTTCGACCCGCGGTTCGGGCTGAGCGGCGGCGGCGACACCGTGTTCTTCCGCGGCCTGTTCTTCGCGGGACACGCCATGGACTGGAGCGACGAGGCCCTGGTCCTCGAGGAGGTGCCACCGTCGAGGGCATCGATCGCCTGGATCCGGACGCGCCGCTTCCGCGTCGGCAACCATGCGGTCCACTGGGAACGGCTCGGCAGCCCCGGTCACCGCAGCGCCTTGAAGACGCTCGGGCTCGCCCTGCGCCTGCCGATCTACCCGCTGCTCGGGCGGGAGCGCGAATCGCCCTTGCTCGGCTGGCTGCTCGAGTACGACAAGCTCAGAGGTCGCGTCGCTGCCCACCTCGGGCGCACCTTCGTCGAGTATGGACGTTCGACCACGACCGGATCCAAGGCATGCGGCTGACGTGGTCGGCGGCGCGCGGACAGCTCGGTCGCAGCAAGGCGCAGCTGCGCACGTTCGCCCATGCGATGGGCCCGGCGGCGCTGGCCCTCGCGCTGCAACTGGTCGCCTTTGCGCTCACGGCGCGAGGGCTGGGCGTGGAGCAGTTCGGCCGCTACACGGCCGTGCTCGCCCTCAGCTTCCTGATGGCGGACATCGTCGGGCTCGGCGCGGCGGACCTGTTCGTCCGGGCGATCGCGCGCAACAGGCAGGCCCACGCGGAGGCCTGGGGGCAGCTCCTGCTGCTCACCGTCTGGACCTTGCCACTGGTCGCCGCGGTGGCTACTGGCATCGGTGCCTATGTGCTCGAGATCAGGATCCCGCTCGGCCTGCTCTTCGTCGCGCTGGCTGCGGAGATGGGCACCTCGCGCGCGGTCGCCCTGGAGATGGTGATGGTGGCGCACCGCCATCCCGACCGGGCCTCGTGGTTGAGGCTGTTGATCGTCGGCTTGCGGCTGCTGGCGGTGCTCGGGTTTTTCGTCGTCGCAGGGCGTTCCGACCTGGAGGGCTGGATCGTCGTGGTGGCGTGCTGTGCGGTGGTCACCCTGGGGCTGTGCGTGGGCCTCGGCTCGCGCCTGTACGGCGCGCCGGTTTGGCCTGCCGAGCGGTTCGACTACGCGACCGGGCTGCTCTTCTGCCTCACCCAGGTGACCCGGGCGGTGCAGGCCAGCGTCGACCGCGTGGTGCTGGCGCGTTTTCTGTCCGAAGCGGCGCTCGGGGCCTACGGGGCGGCGTCGCGCATCGCCCAGCTCGGTCTGTTCCCGATCCAGATCGGGACGCGGATGCTGTATCCGCGGTTCTTCGAGCATGCGGCGGAAGGCGTGGCGACCATGCGCCGGCGGGCGTTCAAGGCGGCCATGGTCATGGGCCTGATCGGCATCGCCTCGGCGCTGGCCGTGATCGCCGCGAGCCTGTGCGTGGAGCGGGTGCTTGGCAGCGAGTTTGCTCACACCGGTCCGCTGGCGGCGATCCTGGCGCTCTCGCTGCCGTTCATCGCGCTGCAGTACCCGGCCGCGGATGCACTGACGGGCCTCGGCCTGCAATCCCTGCGCACCGGCATTGCCCTCTCGTGCACGGCCGGTTTCGCGCTCCTGATGCTGGCGGCGGGCATGTCCTTTGGCGTCACCGGGGTGTCGTGGGCCTTCGTGGCGGGACATGCGGCGATCGCGACCGTGTTCTGGGCCGTTGCGCTGCGGGTGATGCGTCCGCCCGCCGCCCCGACCGTCGACCGGGTTTTGTGCCCCGATCAGGAGAATATGCAGAGAATCGACGATCGAGATTGATCGGCCTCCCGCCAATGACGTCAATCGCAACAATCTGAAAATATATGTCCAAGCTGCAACGCGAGATCGAGTTTCACGAGAACAGATTCTCGGACGGGGTCGGTTCACGGCCGCAGGACAAGTTCTACGTCGCCGTTCGGGCGGCCTATCGCTACTCAGACCACCTTGTGGCGCAGTGCGTCAAGGCCGGGGGGGCTGGCCTGGACGTCGGGTGCTCGGTGGGCTATGCCACCCAGAAGCTGCTGAAGATCCGGCCGTTCGAGGCCTATGGCATCGACGTGTCCCTGGCCGCGATCGAAGCGGCCAGGAAGAGATTCTCCGGGCACGCGACCCAGCCCTCGTTCGAAGTCATGGATGCGAATCACATGACATTTCCGAACCAGAAGTTCGATTTCATTTTCGGCAACGGCGTCATTCACCACCTGGAATTGCCTCATTCCTTGCACGAGGCGCGTCGGGTGTTGAAGGACGGCGGCCGGTTCGTGTTCACCGAGCCGCTGGGCACCAATCCCCTGATCAATACCTACCGTCGGCTGACGCCGAACGATCGATCGCCTGACGAGACGCCGCTGACAGGGCGCCACCTCAGGCAGCTGAGGGAAGTGTTCGGGGACGTCCGATTGCAGTATTTCGGGCTCTTCACGCTGGCCGGCATCGCGCTCAGGCGCTGGCCGCGTGTGCAGCAGCGCGTCATCGCACTGGGTGAAGTCGCCGACCGGGCCGTCTTCTCGATCCCGGGGGCCTGGCGGCTGGCGTGGATGGTCGTGATCGACGCCCGGCGAAAGGGCGAGGCGGGCTCGTGAAGGGCGGCGGTCGCGTTCTCGGCCTCTGCTTGTCGGCCGCGGTTGTGGCCGTGGTGGGCGGATGGGCACGCCCCGCCGTCGCAACCGGCCTTCCGGAGGCACTGCCGTCGGGTTACGAACTGGTTTTCGAGGACAACTTCGACGGCGACCGGCTGGATCGAGGGCGCTGGTGCACGCGCTACGCCTACGGCGGCGGGCCGGCGATTCCCGATCTCGAGCCGGCCTGTGGCGTCGGTGGCAGGGGAACGCTCGATTACCTGGCTGGCAGCGTCGGGCATCCGGAGCAGCAGCGCTACGTCGACAGGAACCAGAAGGGTGAACCCCTGCATGTGGTGGCCGACGGCGTGCTGCGCCTGAAAGCCACCCGCAGCCGCAAGGACGAGGCGGCGCCGTACGAGTCGGCAATGATCCGCAGCAAGTTCACGCTGAAACCCGACCCGCAGGCCAGCTACTACCTCACCGCGCGGCTGCGGCTGCCGGAAGTGCGCGGGACGTGGCCGGCGTTCTGGCTGGTGCCGGGGATCGGGCCGGACGGGAAGGCGGGGTGGCCGCCGGAAATCGACATCGTCGAGGCGCCGCTGAACGACAAATGGGACACCTCGAACATGCTCATCCAGCATGCCCAGCAACAGGCCTGGGGCGGCAAGGGCAGCAAAGGTGGCGCCCCCGCAACGGCATTCGACGGCGTCTTTGTCGACGGGAAGATCAAGTCCGACCGGAATCTTCGCGGCGTGTGGCTCGATGGCGGCCTGGAATGGGACGCCGAGAAGATCTGCTTCTATCTGGACGGACGCAAGACGGCTTGCGCGCCGTACGCCTGGAAGCACAACGACGGTACCGAAGCGCCGCCGGCAACGATCATTCTCAATCTCGCGATCGGAGGCTGGGCCGGTCGCAACGGGATCGACGCCGACAAGTTTCCGACCAGCTTCGACATCGATTTCGTCAGGGTCTACCGACGGCAGCTGAAGCCTTGAAGCACGGGGCCCGCAGGGGTCACCGCGGCACTCTCGCGCCGTTCGGCCGGTGCCCGCGCGCCGCCTCGTCGTAGACCCGCCGCGTCGCGGCGCCGATCGCCGCCCATTCGTCGTCCGGCGTGTAGGCCACGCCGGAGGGCCGGGCCTCGACCGCATCCGACAGGGCGCGGGCCAGGGCCCCGACGTCGCCGGCCGGTACCAGCACGCCGGACGCCGAGGGCATCTCGTCGGCGAAGACGCCGATCGCCGAGGCGATCATCCAGCGGCCCAGCGGCTTGGTCAGGTACCAGACGCCGCTCGCGTCGATCTGGCGGTAGGGGTAGACGAAGCAGTCGGCCTCGCCGAAGAGGGCGGCCATCGCCTCGTCGGACAGCCGGCCCTCGCGGATCTCGACCACGCCGTCGAGGCCCAGCTGCGCGATGCGGGCGCGCAGCGGTGCCAGGTCCATGTAGGCGCGGCCGGCCACGGTCCAGCGCGCCCGCGCGCGCTGCGCCGGTTCGAGCCGCGCCACCGCGTCGATCAGCAGGTCGGCGCCCTTGTAGGGCTTGAGCTGGCCGAAGAGCACGAAGCGGTAAGGCTCCTGCGCCAGCGGCCGGCGCGGCGCGACCGGCAGCGCCGGGCGCATCGCCCCGTGCGGGATGACCGAGATCCGCTGCCCGTCGAGGCCGCGCGCGACGAGTTCCGCCTTGCCTCGTTCGGTGTGCACGATCAACCGGTCGGCGACGCGCAGCGGCAGGTCGTAGCCGGCGTTCTGCCAGCGCGAGATCGTCTCGCCGTTGAACGGCACGGTGTCGTGGACCGTCATCACGACCGGGGCGAACAGCCGCATCACCCGCATCGCGAAGGCGTCGGCGACCGGCAGCACGGCCCACTGCACGTGGACGATGTCCGGCCGGCGCCAGGCCACGCGCGCTGTCAGGCGCAGCAGGCCCCACAGGTGGGCGAGCCCCTTGGCCGGCGCGCGCAGGCGCGCGGGCAGCCGCATCGCGTCGTCGACCCGGCGGTAGAACATTCCCTCCGCGCGCGCGGGCGGGATCTCGGCGCGCTCGTCGCGGCGCAGCGGCCGCACGACCCAGTGCGGCTCGACCCCGGCGCCGATCAGCCCGCCGGTGAGCGCGGCGTCGTAAGGCGCCGTGAACAGGGACGGGTCGACCAGCAGGACCTTCAGCCGGCGCGGCGAGGTCATGCCGACCGTTGCCGGTCGGTCGCGACCGGGGGCGACTCCGGCGCGGGCTCCCAGCGCGGCTCGCGCGTGCCGAGCCAGCCCCCGATCAGGCCGAGGCCCCAGGCGAAGTGCATCACCAGCGCGGCCGGGCCGGCGAGCAGCCCGCACCACGATCGGTGGCGCAGCGCCAGCACGAGCGATGAGGCCGCCAGCGCGAACAGGTAGGCCGCCGGATAGGCCAGCGCCACCGGCCAGCGCGGCGCCGAGGCGAAGGCCAGCCCGCACAGCACGACATGCGTCGGCACCGCCAGCTGGCGCGCGCGCCACGACTGCGGATGGCGGCGCATCGTGCGCGAGCGGCCCTTGCCGTAGGCGCGGTACTGGCGCCACAGCGCGCCGAGCGTCGCTCGCGGCGCGTAGGTCACGCGGATGTCCGCGTCGAGGTAGATGCGCGCGCCCAGCGCACGCTGCCGGCAGTCGAACTCGGCGTCCTCGTTGTGGGTGAAGCTCTCGTCATAGCCGCCGGCGCGCACGAAGCTGTCGAGGCGGAAGGCCGCATGGTGCCCGTGGTCGACGAAGCCGCTGCGCCGTCCGCCGCGATGCGCCGAGCCGCCCGAGCCGACGATCGAGTCCGACACCCAGGCGACCGCGCGCTGCAGGCAGGTCTCGCCCTGCGAGTCCATCGGCACGACGACGGCATCGGCGTCGTGTTGCACCAGGCTCTCCAGCAGGCGCCCGATGAAGTCCTCGGGGTAGCTCGCATGCGCGTCGCAGCGGATCAACGCCTGGCATTCGGCGCCGTGCCGCGCGACGGCCAGGTTGATGGCGGCGGCCTGCAGCCGGCGCGGGTTGTGCAGCAGGTGCAGCTCGGGCCCGTCGGCGGCCAGGCGGCGGACGATCGCCTGCGTGCCGTCGGTGCTGCCGCCATCGCAGACGACATAGCGCAGGGCGACATGGGCCGGCGCCTGCCGGCGCAGCTGGGTGAGCACGCCCTCGATGTGCGCGGCTTCGTCGAGCGTGGGCACGACGACCAGGACGCGGCGGATGGGGGAACGGTCTGACAAGGGCGGAGCAGCAGCAGCGAGGTTGCGCGAGAGTGTGGGGCGATGAAGTGGCACGCCGGGCCTGACCGTTGCAGCCCGTTCGCACCCCTCGGGGTGACGCAACGAACGGGCCGGCTGTCGCAATGCGCCCGCGTTTTCCCCGTTTCGCGGGGGGCGCGAACAGCCTCCGACCTGCCGGGCCCATGACGACGCACGCTGGAGCCCCGACACCGTCCGTCGCCGCCGAGAATACGCATCCCTCGACCGTCAGCCGGCGAGCAGATGCAACAAGACGCTAGCGAACCTGGGCCGCGCGGCCGGCCACCGTAACGGTCTGCAGCACATTCCCGCGGCGAGGCCGTGCACGCGGGTCTAGCGGGACAGCGGCTCGCCGTCGAACAGCCCCGCATGCATCTCGCGCAGCAGGTTCTTCTGCACCTTGCCCATCGCGTTGCGTGGCAGCTCCGACTCGACGAAGACCTGCTTGGGTACCTTGAAGGCGGCGATGCGCCCCTTCAGCGCCGCGACCGCGGCGTCGCCGTCGAGCGGCACGCCAGCCCTGGGCACGAGCACCGCGACCACCGCCTCGCCGAAGTCCGGGTGCGGCACGCCGATCACCGCCGACTCGGAAACGCCCGGCAGCTCGTTGAGGAAGCTCTCGATCTCGGCGGGGTAGACGTTGTAGCCGCCGCTGATGATCAGGTCCTTGCTGCGCCCGACGATCGTCACCCGGCCGTCGGCCTCCATCTTCCCGACGTCGCCGGTCTTGAACCAGCGCACGCCGTCGTCGCCGATGCGGAACTCGGCGGCCGTCTTCTCCGGCATCTGCCAGTAGCCGAGGAAGACGTTCGGCCCCGAGACCTCGAGGTTGCCGATCGCCCCGGCCGGGCAGGGCTGCCAGCCGCCGTCATCCTGCTCCGCGATCACGCGCACCGAGGTGCCCGGCAGCGGAAAGCCGACCGTGCCACGCACGCGTTCGCCGTCGGCCGCGCGGTAGGGGTTGGAGGTGAGCATCGCCGTCTCGCTCATGCCGTAGCGCTCGAGGATCGTGTGGCCGGTGCGCTCGCGCCAGGTGTCGAAGGTCTCGACCAGCAGCGGCGCCGAGCCGCTGATGAACAGGCGCATGTGGGCGCAGGCCTCGCGCGTCAGCGTCGGCTCGGCCAGCATGCGCACGTAGAGCGTGGGCACGCCCATGAACACCGTCGCGTCTGGCAGGCGCGCGATCACCGCCTTGGCGTCGAAGCGCGAGAACCAGAGCATCGGGCTGCCGTTCAGCAGCGCGCCGTGCGAGGCGACGAACAGGCCATGGACGTGGAAGATCGGCAGCGCGTGGATCAGCACGTCGCCGCCTTCTTCCGGCGTGCGCCAGCCCCAGTAGTCCTTCAGCACGCGCGCGTTCGACAGCAGGTTGCCGTGCGTCAGCATCGCGCCCTTGCTGCGCCCGGTGGTGCCGCTGGTGTAGAGGATCGCGGCCAGGTCGTCGGCGCCGCGCTCTGCGGGCGACTGATGGTCGGCGTGGTGCGCCGCGCGGTCGAGCAGTGTGCCGCCGCGTGCCTCGTCGAGCGTGTAGACATGCGCGACGCCGCTGCGGAAGGCGAGCTTCGACAGCCAGCCGAAGGCCCGAGGCGCGCAAACCACGACGGCCGGCTGCGCGTCGCCGAGGAAGTACTCGATCTCGGCCGCTTGGTAGCCGTTGTTGAGCGGCACGTAGACGTGGCCGGCGCGCAGCACCGCCAGGTAGAGCATCAGCGCCTCGACGCTCTTGTCGACCTGCACCGCGATGCGGCTGGACGGCGGCAGCTCGAGCGCGCCCAGCAGGTTGGCGAGCATCGCGGTGCCGCGCTCGAGATCGCCCCAGGTGTAGCGCTGGCCGATCGAAGGCCCGTCGGCAAGTTCGATCGCCGTGGCCTCGAGGTCGGCGGGGAAGGCCGCGCGCAGCGCGACATACAGGTTCTGGTTCATCGTCTCCATGTCTTTCGCGTCAATCGAGCTTGGCGCCCGAGGCCTTGACCACCTCGGCCCAGCGCTTGATCTCGCTCGAGACGAAGCGGCCATAGGCGTCGCCGTAGAGGTTCGGCGTCTCGGTGCCGAGCCCCGTCCATGTGCCCTTCAGCTCGGGTGATTCCATCGCCTTGCGCATCTCGGCCTGCATGCGTTCCACCGCCTCCTTCGGCGTGCCCTTCGGCGCCCAGATGCCGTACCAGGTCGCGACCTTGTAGTCGGGCGCGCCGTTCCTGGTCGCCAGCGGAATCTCCGGGAAGCCGGGGGCCGGCTTGTCGGTGGCGACCGCGATCGGCACGATGCGCCCGTTGCGGATGTGCGCCGCCGACGAGCCCAGGCCGTCGAAGGCCATGTCCACCTGCCCGGCGATCAAGTCCTGCAGCGCGGGCCCCGCGCCGCGGTAGGGGATGTGGGTGATGAAGGTCTTGGTCTGCAGCTTGAAGAGCTCGCCGGCCAGGTGGTGCGTCGAGCCGTTGCCGGCCGAGGCATAGTTGACCTTGCCCGGGTTCTGGCGGATGTAGGCGAGCAGCGAGGGCAGGTCGCGCGCGGCGATGCGGCCCGGGTGCACGACGATCACCTGCGGCACGTTCGACACCAGGCCGACAGGGACGAAGTCCTTCTCGATGTCGTAGTCGAGCTTCGGGTACATCGAGGGCGCGATCGCATGGTGCGCGCCGCCCATGAAGAAGGTGTAGCCGTCGGGCGTCGCCTTCGCCGCGAGCGAGGCGCCCAGGGTGCCGCCGGCGCCGCCGCGGTTGTCGATCAGGAACTGCTGGCCGACGTTCTTCGTGATCGCCGCGAACAGCGGCCGCGCGAAGGCGTCGGTGCCGCCGCCGGCCGGGAAGGGCAGGATCACCGTCACCGGCTTCGTCGGCCAGCCGTCGGCGAAGGCCGGGCCGCCGGCCAGCGCCGCGGCGGCGGCGCAGGCCAGCCCGCCGGCGAGCAGGGCCAGGCGACGCCGGCGGGAAGGGAGTGACGATGGGTGCATGGTCGAGTCTCCTTGTCGTGGTGCGCGGGCGTCCCGTGCCGTGCTCGTCGGCCGCGGGGCGCAGCGACTGTAAGGCCCGGATGGCGCCGGTCGCAGTCGTTGCAACCCGGACCCGCCTGCGCGCACCGGGCGCGCCACCCGCCGTCGCGAGCCGCCGCGCCCGGCCCTCAGCGAGGGCGCAGTGCCTGCAGCAGGCGCCGCCGCATCGCCTCGTCGGGCAGCGGGCCGAGCCGCGCGGCCATGTTCTCGGCCAGGTGCGCCGGGCGGCGCGTGGCCGGGATCGCGCAGGTGACGGCCGGGTGGCCGAGGATCCACTTGAGGAAGACCTGCGACCAGGCCTCGCAGCCGAGCGCCTCGC
The DNA here is from genome assembly GCA_035911095.1 of Ideonella sp. Lineage (GTDB taxonomy): Bacteria > Pseudomonadota > Gammaproteobacteria > Burkholderiales > Burkholderiaceae_C > JAMHWF01. The sequence goes on from JAMHWF010000022.1 coordinate 232,125, forward strand.
GCGCCCAGGGCGGCACCGGCGTGCCGCGCACGCGGTCGAACAGCCAGCCGCCGTCGAAGGGCCGGTTGACGACGACCGCGACGCCGCGCTCGGCGGCCAGTTCCAGCAGCGGCTCTGCGCTGGCGTCGGCCAGGCTGTAGCTGAGCTGCAGCACCTCGATCGGCTCGCTTCGCAGCAGCGCGGCCACCTCGTCGTGCGCACGGCCGTGTGAGGTCGAGACGCCGACCCAGCGCAGCTCGCCGCGCGCCTGCCGCTCGCGCAGCATCGGCAGGTGGGCGCGCCAGTTCAGCAGGTTGTGCACCAGCGCGACGTCCAGGCGCGGCAGTCGCCAGAGCTCGAGCGAACGTTCGAACTGCCCTGGCCCGAGGCCCGCGAACGGCGTCCAGACCTTGGTCGCCGAGACCATCCGCCCCTGCGCCGGCGTTCCGCGCAGCAACTCGCCGAGCAGCCATTCGGCATGGCCGTACATCGGCGACGAGTCGACCATGCCGCCCCCGGCGGCGAAGAAGCGCGCCAGCACCTCGCCGCGCTGCGCGATCGCCTGCCCATCGGCGGGATCGACGTTGAAGGTCAGCCAGGTGCCGAGGCCGATCGCCGGGACCGTGACGCCTGCGGCCTTGGGGATCGGGCGGCGCAGGCCGGCGTCGGGCGCCGACGTTCCGGTCGGTGCGGAGGCCGCGGCCCCCGCAGCCGCAGCCCCAGCCGCCGCAGGTTCGATCGCGCGCGTCGGCGCGGCCGCGGTGAGGGTGGCCAGCATGGCCGGTGTGCGGCACAGCCAGGTGCGTCGATGCATCGTGGTGCGACTGCCGCTGGCGTGGCAAGTTCGCCGGACCGCCATGCGACCGCCCAGTTGGCGCCCGTTCAACGCGACCCGCGGCCGGGCGCCGCGGCGCCCGACGCGGCGCGGCCCGGCGCGCGTGGCCTGCCCGGCGACGCCGCCTCGCCCGCCTTCTGCTCTGGCAGGCAGGCGCGGCCCGGGTCCTCGTCGCCGCCGAACTCGATGAACGGCAGCACCGCGGCAGCCGGGCTCAGCGTCGCCAGCAGCGCTGCCGCGATCGCCCGCCCGACCAGCGGCGCCGCCTCGACCGACGGCTGCGGCGTGGCCAGCGTGCCGCCGATGAGCAAGGGGCTGCGCAGGCTGAAGGGGCTCGCGTCCTTCGGTTGCGAGACGGCACGCAGGTCGAGCGTCTCGTCGCGCAGGTCGATGCGGCCGTCGACCACGATGCGGCTGTCGGCGGTGTCGAGCAGCGCCAGCTGCGGCTGCACCACACCCTGTCGCGCCGTGAGCGCGACGATGCCGCAGCGCAGCGGCAGCGGGCGGTCGCCGCGCACCACGACGCCCAGGGCCTGCGCGAGGTCGAGGCCCGCCCCCTCGACCACCAGGTGCGAGAGGCTGCCGTCGACGAGCCGTGTCTGCAGCGTGCCGTCGAGGCTGGCGAGGATCTCGGCCACCGAGCGACCTTCGCCGCTCAGGCGTGCGCCGCCGCGCAGTTCGCCGGTGACATAGGCCCGCACCGGCGCGTCGGCGCGCCGCGCCTCCCCGCGCTCGCGCGCCAGCGTGGCGCGGCTGCTGCGCGCGTCGACCTGCGCGTCTTCGGTGCGCAGGCCGCGCGCCCAGCCGGCAAGGTCGACGTCGCGCCAGCGCAGGTCTGCCTGCCAGCGCGGCCGCGCCGGCCGGCCGTCGAGCGAGGTCGAGCCGCTCAGCGTGCCGCCGGCGGTCGTCGCGAGCAGCTCGTCGATGCGCAGCAGCCCGTCGTCGAGCCGCAGATGGCCGCGCAGCGGCGCCAGCGATTCGAGCGCGCCCGGGCCGAGGTCGAGACGGTCGAGCGCGAAGCGCACGTCGGCGTCCATCGCCCGCAGCGAAGGCAGGTCGAAGCGGCGGTCGGGCAGCACCCGGCGCGGTGGCGTCGCGGCGGGGGTGGTCGAACCGTCCGGCCTGACCGCGGGCGGCGTCGTGGGCTTCGCCGGCGTGGCAGGGCTGCCGCCACCGGCGCCGACGCTGGGCGCCAGGTCGGCGAGCACGAGGCGCCGGCCTTCGAGCGCGCCGTCGAGCCGTGGGCGCGCGCCGCGCGGGTCGAAGCGGAAATGGCCGCGCAGGTCGCTCGTGCCGACCGTCGCGGTCGCCACCTCGATCTCGTAGACCGCGCCCTGGCGCGTCAGCGTGCCGGCGAGGCGGAACGGCGGCGTCGAGGGGAGCGTGATGCCGACGGCCGCGCCCGCGGCGGCGAGCGAAGGACCGCTCGCCTCGACGCGGCCGGCGAGGTCGAGCGCGCCGAGCAGGTCGGAGAGGCGGCCCTCGTAGCTCGCCCTGGTGGCGCCAAGCTGTGCGCGGGCCACGACGTCGAGCGGTGCCGCGCCCGGCGCGGCGAGCACCGGCAGCACCGCCGGGGCGGTCAGCGAGGCGCTGACGGCGGCACCGCGCCAGCGCCCTTCGGCGGTGGCGCGGAAGCCCGGCGTGGCGGCGTCCGGGCTGCCGCGAGCGGGCGCCGAAGCCGAAGCGGTCGGCGACGCGACAGCCGCGCCGGAGGCCATCGCCGCGCCGCCCGCGCGCGGCTGCGATTCGTCGAGCGACAGCCGGGCCTCGAGCTGCAGCCGGGTCAGCGCGTCGTCGACATGCAGCCGCGCCTCGCGCAGCTCGACGACGTCGACCTGCGGCCAGGGTGGCGGCGCGTCTTGCGGGGCCTGCGGCTCGGGCGGGCGCAGCTGCCAGCTCGGCGGGCCGTTCGCGCGGCGCAGCAGGTGCGACTCGATGCGCTGCGCCGCCAGGCGCTGCAGGCGCAGGCGCCCGTCGTCGAGCGTCGCGCGCAGCGCGCCCCAGCCCGCCCGCAGCTCGAGCCCGCTCGCCTCGAGCAGGAAGGGCGCGCCGCTGCCCGGCGCGGCGCCGAGATGCAGGCCGCCGACGGCAACGCGTGGCGTGCCCAGCAGGTGCAGGCGGAACGGCGGCGCCAGCGTCACCGGCACGCCGAGCGCGCGCGTGGCCTGGGCCTCGATCGGCCCGCGCAGGAAGCGCCAGCCCAGCATTTCGCCGGCGGCCAGCGCGGCGAGCGGCAGCAGCAGGACCGCGGCGATCCAGTGCCGCGCGTGCGAGCGCCGGCGCCGCGGCGGGCCACCAGCCGCTGAAACCTGTGAAGAGGAACGTGAGGGGGGCGTGGGGCTGCCGCCTGCAGACGGCGACGCAGCCTCCCCGGGCGGCGCAGGCATCGTCATGACCCGAGGCTCGCCGCTGCGGGCCGGCGCGGCAACCGGCCTCGGACGCCTCTGGCCGTCAGCCGTGGCCTACACGGCCAGCCCGGCTTGGCACAATCGTCGCGAGCCCTGGCGGCATCGCCGCCGCCCGCCGCGGACGCGGTGCCGCAGGCGGATCCTCTGGTCCGCGCCCGGCTCGCCCGACCATCCCCACCGGAGGACATACCGACATGCCGACGACTGCCCGTTCCCTGCCGCTGGCCTGCGCCATCGCTGCCGCCGTGCTCGGCGCCTCGCCGGCCCATGCCGGCAAGGACGTCGACGCGATCAAGCAGCGCGGCGCGCTCGTCTGCGGCGTCAACACCAGCGTCGCCGGTTTCTCGCAGGCCGACAGCCAGGGCCGCTGGAGCGGGCTCGACGTCGACTACTGCCGCGCCGTCGCGGCAGCGTTGCTCGGCGACGCGGCCAAGCTGCGCCTGGTGAGCCTCAACGCGCAGCAGCGCTTCACCGCGCTGCAGTCGGGCGAGGTCGACCTGCTGTCGCGCAACACCACCTGGACGCTGACGCGCGACGCCTCGCTCGGCCTGCACTTCGTCGGCGTGATCTTCCATGACGGCCAGGGCTTCATGGTGCCGAAGAGCCTGAAGGTGACGAGCGCGACGCAGCTCAAGGGCGCGACCGTCTGCGTGCAGTCGGGCACGACGAACGAGCTGAACCTCAGCGACTACTCGCGCGCCCACAACCTCGGGCTGAAGCCGGTGGTCTTCGAGCGCTTCGACGCGGCGACCGCGGCCTACTTCGCCGGGCGCTGCCAGGTCTACACGACCGACGCCTCGGGCCTCGCCTCGATCCGCAGCCAGGAGGCGCAGAAGCCGGAAGACCACGTAATCCTGCCCGAGCTGATCAGCAAGGAGCCGCTCGGCCCTGCGGTGCGGCGCGGCGACGACGAGTTCTTCGCGGTCGCGAAGTGGACGCTGAACGCGCTGATCGAGGCCGAGGAGCTCGGCGTCACCCAGGCCAACATCGACACGCTGAAGAAGGACAGCAAGAACCCGAACGTGATGCGCCTGGTCGGCGCCGGCACCGAGGACACCGGCAAGCTGCTCGGCCTCGACAAGGACTGGGCCTACCGCGCGATCAAGGCGGTAGGCAACTATGGCGAGGTCTTCGACCGCAACGTCGGCCCGAAGACGCCGCTCGCGCTGCCGCGCGGCAGCAATGCGCTGTGGAATCAGGGCGGCCTGCTGTACGCGCCGCCGCTGCGCTGAGCGCGCCGTGCCCGAAGCGGCGCGAGGCCAGGACGCTGCACGCCGCCCGCGCCTGAGGCCGGCCGGCACCGGCGGGCGGTGGCGCGGCCGCGCGTGGCGCGGCTGGGCCTGGCAGCTGCTGCTGCTGGCGGTGATCGCGGCGGCGGTCGCCTTTCTCGCGCACAACACGCAGCAGAACATGCGGGCGCGCGGCATCCCGAGCGGCTTCGACTTCCTCGGCGCCGCCGCCGGCTTCGACATCGGCGAATCGCCGATCGCCTACGACCCGAGCGAGCGCTATGCCAAGGCGCTGTGGGTCGGCGTGCTGAACACGCTGCGCGTGGCCGCGCTCGGCATCGTCGCGACGACGGTGCTGGGGGTCGCGATCGGCGTCGGCCGCTTTTCGCGCAATGCGCTGCTGCGCGGGCTCTGCCAGGGCTGGGTCGAACTGTTCCGCAACGTGCCGCTGCTGGTGCAGCTGCTGATGTGGTACCTGCTCTTCGTCGAGGCGATGCCGCCGCCGCAGCAGGCAGCTCCGCTGGGCGGGGGGATCTACCTGAGCAAGGGCGGCCTCAGCGTGCCGTGGCCGGTGTGGGCGCCGGGGCATGTGTGGATGGCCGCGGGTGCGGCGCTCGGGCTGGGCGTCGGCTGGCTCTGGCGGCGCCGGGCGCGGCGCCGCGTCGAGCGTGGCGAGGCTGAGGGCGATCGCTGGGCGCTGCCGCTGGCGGCGGTGGCGGGCGGCGCGCTCGCCGGCTGGGCGGCGGGTGGCGCGCCGCGCGAGTGGTCGATGCCCGAGCAGCTGGCCTTCATGGTCGACGGCGGCGCGACCGCGAGCGCGGAGTTCCTCACCTTGCTGGTCGGCCTGGTTGTCTACACCTCGGCCTTCGTCGCCGAGGTGGTGCGCAGCGGCATCCAGTCGGTCGGCCGCGGGCAGGTCGAGGCGGCGGCGGCGATCGGCCTCTCGCGCCGACAGCAGATGCGCCTGGTGGTGCTGCCGCAGGCGCTGCGCGTGATCGTGCCGCCGCTCACCAACCAGTACCTGAACCTGACGAAGAACTCGTCGCTCGCGGTCGCGATCGGCTACCCGGATGTGGTCTCGATCGCCAACACGACGATCAACCAGAGCGGCCGCGCGGTCGAGTGCGTGGTGATCATCATGGCGGTCTACCTCGCGACCTCGCTCGCGACCTCGGCCGCGATGGGCCTGTGGAACCGGCGCGTGGCGATCCGGGAGCGCTGAGGTGACGGCCACCGACCCCTCGCTCACGCTCCGGCCCGCGGCGCCGCTCGCGGCCAGGTCGCCGTACGCGCCGATCGCAGCGCGGCCGGCGCCGCGGCGCAGCGCCGGCCCGGTGGCCTGGCTGCGGCGCGAGCTGTTCGGCAGCTGGCCGAGCGCGCTGGCGACGACGGCGCTCGTCGCGCTCGCGCTCTGGCTGGTGCCGCTCGCCTGGCAATGGGCCATCGCGCGGGCCGTCTTCGTGCCCGACGCCGAGGCCTGCCGCGCGGCGCGCGGCAGCGGCGCCTGCTGGGGCGTGATCGCCGAGAAGTGGCGCCTGATCCTCTTCGGCCGCTACCCCTACGAAGAGCAATGGCGCCCGGAACTGGCCACGGTCGCGATGGTGGCGGCCGTCGTCGCGAGCTGCGTGCGCGCGCTGTGGCGGCCGTGGCTGTTGCTGGGGATGTGGGCCGTCGCGCTGGCGCTCTTCTTCGGCCTGATGGGCGGCGGCGTCTTCGGCCTGGCCCCGGTGCGCACCGACCAGTGGGGCGGCCTGCCGCTGACGGTGATGCTGGCCACGTTGGGCGTGTTCTGCGCCTTCCCGCTCGCGGTGCTCGTCGCGCTCGGCCGTCGCAGCGGGTTGCCGGCCGTCCGCTCGGCCTGCATCGCCTACATCGAGCTGGTGCGCGGCGTGCCGCTGATCTCGGTGCTGTTCATGGCCTCGTTCATGTTCCCGCTCTTCATGCCGCCGGGCACCAGCGTCGACGTGCTGCTGCGCGTGCTGGTGGGCATCGCGCTGTTCGCGGCGGCCTACCTGGCCGAGATCATCCGCGGCGGGCTGCAGGCGATCCCCAGGGGCCAGCGCGAGGCGGCGGCCACGCTCGGCCTGGGCTACTGGCAGACGCAGCGCCTGGTCGTGCTGCCGCAGGCGCTGGCGACAGTGGTGCCGAGCATCATGAACAGCTTCATCTCGATCTTCAAGGACACCTCGCTTGTGATGATCGTCTCGCTCTTCGAGCTCACCGGCGCGCTCGGCATCGCGCTCAACTCCGACGTGCGCTGGCGCCCGTACAAGCTCGAGGGCTACCTGTTCATCACCGCGATCTACTTCGCCTTCTGCTTCGCGATGTCGCGCTACAGCCTGTGGGTCGAGCGGAGGCTGGGCGCGGGACGCGCGCGCTGAAGGGCACCCGATGACGGAAGCCATCGTCCGCTTCGAGCGGGTCAACAAGTGGTTCGGCCGCGACTTCCACGTGCTGCGCGACATCGACCTGCAGGTGGCGCGCGGCGAGCGCATCGTGATCTGCGGTCCCTCGGGCTCGGGCAAGTCGACGCTGATCCGCTGCATCAACGCCCTCGAGGAGGTGCAGGAAGGGCGCATCACGGTCGACGGCATCCTGCTCGGCGACGACCCGCGGGCCGTCGACGCAGTGCGCCGGCGCGTCGGCATGGTCTTCCAGCAGTTCAACCTCTTCCCGCACCTGACGGTGCTCGAGAACCTGACGCTGGCGCCGATCTGGGTCGGCCGGGTGCCCAAGGCCGAGGCCGAGGCGCGTGCGATGCAGCAGCTCGAGCGGGTGCACATCGCCGAGCAGGCGCGCAAGTACCCGCTGCAGCTCTCGGGCGGTCAGCAGCAGCGCGTGGCGATCGCGCGCGCGCTGTGCCTGGCGCCGAAGGTGATGCTGTTCGACGAGCCGACCTCGGCCCTCGACCCCGAGATGATCCAGGAGGTGCTCGACGTGATGGTCGAGCTCGCCGGCCAGGGCATGACGATGCTCTGCGTGACCCACGAGATGGGCTTCGCGAAGGCGGTGGCCGACCGCGTCGTCTTCATGGACGAGGGGCAGATCGTCGAGCAGGCGCCGCCGCAGGAATTCTTCGCGCGGCCGCAGAGCGAGCGGACTAGGGACTTCCTGGCGAAGGTGATCGGGCACTGAGGCTGGCGTCAGGGCCGGGGATCGAGGGCGGCCGATGGCTGCACGGCGCTCGTGCGGTCCGCTTCTCCACGGCCGCGCCCATGACGGCAACGGCGCGGCCGGCGGAAGAAGAGGGCCACGCCGAGTGCGATCAGGAGCAGCGGGCCGATGAGCGGATACATGCCGACGGGGATCAGGCCGAAGTACTTGGCGAGGCCGAGCGAGCCGATGACGATGAGCGCGATCGGGAGGATTCTCATGAGGTGCTCCGGGTGGTGGAGAGGCGGGTGGAAAGGGCGGGCATCAGTGCGTCAGCCGGGCTGACCGGGCGCGGGCGGCCCGGCCGGCGGCTTCGGGGCCGAGGCGTCGCTGGCCGCAGGGGGTGCGCAGGTACCGTCCCAGGGGCCGCCGCGAGGCCGCCACTGCCGCATGCCGGCACGAAAGCGCGCCCGCTCGTCTTCGCTCAGCTCGGCCCAGCCGGGCCCGAAGCGGCGATGCATGTGTCGCTCCCAGTGGTCGCGCATGCGTTCACGCCGCGCCGCGCGCCAACGCGGGCCGCGCACCAGCATCGCCACGCCGATGCCGATCAGCAGCAGGGGCCACAACAGGTGCAAAACGGCGGGGTCGATCAAGCCGTAGTGCTTGAGCAGCCCGAAGACGCCGATGGCGATCAGGGCGAGCGGAAGGATGCGCATGGGTCTCTCCAGCAAGTTGAGGGGGCGCGCGGCGCTAGACGATGAGGTCGCCGTACTCGGCGCGCAGCCGTGCGCGCAGCGCGAGCACGGCGTAGCGCTTGCGCGCGAGCAGGGTGTTCTGCGGCACGCGCCATTGCGCGGCCATCTCGGCGAACGACAGGCCGTCGATTTCGTGCGCGACGAACACGTCGCGCTGCTCCGGCGGCAGCGTCTGCAGCGCGGCCTGGATGGAGACGAGCAGCACCGAGCGGGCATAGGCCGCATCGGGCCCGGCGGCAGGGTCGGGCAGGGTCTCTTCGAGCCAGCTGCCGCCGTCTTCGCCGGCGGCAGCGGGAAGCGGCTCTTCCCGCCGCTTGCGGGCGCGGTCGATGATGCGGTTCCTCGCCACGCGGAACAGCCATGCACCGGCCTGCTCGATGGCGTCGGTGGCCGCGTAGAACTCGAGCCACACGTCCTGCAGGATGTCCTCGGCCTCGGCCGCATCGCGCACCTGGCCGCGGATGAAGTGGCCCAGCCGAGCCCGCTCGCGCTTGACGATGTCGGTGAAGCGCGAGGCGTTGGAGGGCATGTCGAGGAGCTGACGGGGCCGGCCGGCGAAGGCGTCCATGCCAGCCAAGACGAACGGCGGCGCGAAATATTGTGGGCGGCCGCCAGTCACGCCTTGCCGTGTCGGTGCCGGGCCCGCCGCTTGCTCACGGCTCGACGGTGACCCGCAGGACGCCGCGCCGCGGGTTTCCCGGCGTGCCAGCCGGGCCTCATGTCAGGCCCGACGGCCGGCGCCTTCAACCGGAGGTCCCCATGCCCCGCTTCCTGCGCTCCCTGTTCGGCCAGGTGGTCCTGGCGCTCATCGTCGGCATCGTGCTGGGCTTCGCCTGGCCCGAGTTCGCGGTCCAGCTCAAGCCGCTGGGCGACGCCTTCATCAAGCTGATCAAGATGATCATCCCGGTGCTGGTGTTCTGCGTCGTGGTGCACGGCATCGCCGGCGCGGGGGACTTGAAACGCGTCGGGCGCGTCGGCGTCAAGGCGCTGATCTACTTCGAGGTCGTCACCACCATCGCGCTGGCCCTCGGCCTGGTGCTGGCCTTCGTCTTCCAGCCCGGCGTGGGCATGAACGTCGACCCCAAGGCGCTCGACGCCTCGGCGATGAGCGCCTACGTGGCCAACGCCGACAAGCTCACCGGCGGCGGCACGGTCGAGTTCCTGATGAAGCTGATCCCCACCACCGTGGTGGCCGCCTTCGCCAACGGCGACGTGCTGCAGGTGCTGCTGTTCGCGGTGCTGTTCGGCTGCGCGCTGGCGATGCTGGGCGAGCG
>JAMHWF010000023.1:0-155944 GCA_035911095.1 Ideonella sp.
AGTCGAGGTCCTGGGCCCGCACCAGCAGCACGAAGAGCGCCAGGTCGCCGCCGAAGTTGAAGACGCCGGCGACGTCGGAGCTGAGCAGCAGGTGGCGCACCAGGCCCGGGCTGGCGCTGATGTCGTCGAGCACGCGCTTGAGCTCCGCCAGGCCGGCCAGGCTGTAGCACTGGACCGGCTTGACGCAGGTGCGCAGGCGCAGCAGCGCCAGCTCGTCGTTCCACTCGAGCCGCAGGTACTTGTAGGGGCGGTCGAGCGCGGGCGGCAGGGTCTCGGCGTTCGCGAGGCTCATATCGACTCGACGATGCGGGTGAAGTGGTGGAAGTTGAGCAGCGCCGACTCGACCACCGCCTCACGGGCCGGTTCGTCCTCGAGCGTGTTCAGGATCTTGCGCAGCTCGGCCATGTGCTGGGCGTCCATCGTCGCATGCGAGGAGATGAACGAGACCCCGCGCTCCCCTTCGAGCAGCAGCGACTCCTTGATCGCCGAGGCGAAGGGCCCGCCGTAGACCGAGGCCACGACCTCGAGCGTGTAGAGCATGCCCAGCACCGAACAGGGATGGCGCCGGTCGGCCGCCCAGTAGTTGTAGCCGACCAGCGAGAGCGTGTGCGGTCCGGGCGCATGCGACTCGGTGCGCGCCGGCGCGACGCCGACCGCCTCCAGGTCATTGCGCACCCAGACCTCGTGCCCCGACTCCTCGTGCATGTGCTCGTAGAGGTGGTAGCGGATCTGCCGGTGGCTGTCGGGCATCCGGCTGGCGGCCGCGGCGCTCACCGGGTTGAAGTGCCAGACGACGTGATAGAGCTCGAGCAGCAGCGCGCGGTAGCGCTCGATGCCCATGCCGTGGGCCACCGCATCCATCACGACCGGATGGGTCTCGAAGGTGCGTCGAGCGTCGTCGGTGCGGGTGACGAGGTCTGCAAAGAAAGGCAGCATCTGGACTCCTGTGGCGATGGGAGCGCGCACTGGGCTGGCCGGCCTGGCTTACCGCGCAAACGGCTCAGGCGGCGAAACGGCGCGCGTTGGCAAACATGCGCTGCCAGGGGCTGGACGCGTGCGGCTCGCGATCGGTCCAGCTCCACTGCAGGTTGCGGAACACCCGCTCGGGGTGCGGCATCAACGCGGTGAAGCGACCGTCGGCGGTCGTCACCCCGGTCAGCCCTTGCGGGCTGCCGTTCGGGTTGAAGGGATAGGCCTCGGTGGGCTGGCCGTGGTGGTCGACGAAACGCAGCGCGCGCTTCACCGCGGCGGGGTCGCCGCGCTGCGAGAAGTCGGCCAGGCCCTCGCCATGCGAGACGGCGATCGGCAGCCGGCTGCCGGCCATGCCCTGGAAGAAGATCGACGGCGAGTCCAGCACCTCGACCAGCGACAGGCGTGCCTCGAACTGCTCGCTGCGGTTGCGGGTGAACTGCGGCCAGGCCTGCGCGCCGGGCACGATCGCCGCCAGCGCGGCCATCATCTGGCAGCCGTTGCACACGCCGAGCGCAAAGCTCTCGGGCCGGGCGAAGAACTGCGCGAAGGCCTCGGCGAGGCGGGGGTCGAACAGGATCGAGCGCGCCCAGCCCTCGCCCGCGCCCAGCGTGTCGCCATAACTGAAGCCGCCGCAGGCGACGAAGCCGCGGTACATGTCGAGCCGCGCGCGTCCGCTCTGCAGGTCGCTCATGTGGACGTCATGGGCGTCGAAGCCGGCCAGCGTCATCGCGTAGGCCATCTCGGTCTGCGAGTTGACGCCCTGCTCGCGCAGGATCGCGACCTTCGGCCGCGCCAGGTGCAGGAAGGGCGCGGCGACGTCCTCGGCAGGGTCGAAGCTCGGCGCGACGTGCAGGCCGGGGTCGTCGGCCTGGCCGGCGGCGGCGTGCTCGGCGTCGGCGCAATCCGGGTGATCGCGCAGGCGGGCGATGCGCCAGCTCGTCTCGTCCCAGGCCTGCTGCAGCTCGCGCAGCGGGGCGGAGAAGACCGCCTTGGTGTCGCGCCAGACCTCGACCACGCCGCGCGGATTCGGCTTGCCGATCACGTGGCTGTGGCGCGCCAGGTCGTGTCGGCGCAGCGTCTGCATCACCGCGTCGCGCCGCGTCGTCACCACCTGCAGCACGACACCGAGTTCCTCGGCGAAGAGCGCGCGCAGCGTCAGCTCGTTGCGCCGCTCGCTCACCTGGCTCGCCCAGTTCTTCGAATCGCCGTACTCGGCGCGGCTGTCGCCGATGCCGTCGCCTTCGGTGACCAGCAGGTCGACGTTGAGCGAGACGCCGACATGGCCTGCGAAGGCCATCTCGCAGACGCAGGTCCAGAGCCCGCCGTCGCTGCGGTCGTGCATCGCGAGCAGGCTGCCCTCGCGGCGCAGCTCGCCGAGCGCGGCCGCGAGCGAGGTCATCAGCGCCGGCTCGTCGAGGTCGGGCACGCCGTCGTGCGCGCGGTCGCCGACCTGGCCGAGCACCTGGGCCAGCATCGAGCCCGCCAGGCGGTTGCGGCCGCGGCCGAGGTCGACCAGGATCAGGCTCGTGTCGCCCGCGTCGGCGCGCAGCTGGGGCGTCAGCGTATCGCGGACGTCGTCGAGCGTCGCGAAAGCGGAGACGACCAGCGAGACCGGCGACGTGACCTGGCGCGGCGCGCCCTCGGCACCACCCTCGCCGGCCGGTGCCGTCCAGCGGGTGCGCATCGACAGGCTGTCCTTGCCGACCGGCACGCCGATGCCGAGCGCGGGGCAGAGTTCCATCGCCACGGCGCGCACGGTGTCGTAGAGCGCCGCGTCCTCGCCCGGCTCGCCGCAGGCAGCCATCCAGTTGCACGAGAGCTTGATGCGCTCGAGCGCCACCGGCGCGGCGAGCAGGTTGGTGATCGCCTCGCCGACCGCCATGCGTCCGGCCGCCGGCGCGTCGAGCGCCGCCAGCGGCGTGCGCTCGCCCATCGCCATCGCCTCGCCGCGCACGCCGGCGTAGTCGGCCAGGGTCACCGCACAGTCGGCCACCGGCACCTGCCAGGGGCCGACCATCGGGTCGCGGTGCGAGAGGCCGCCGACCGTGCGGTCGGCGATCGTGACGAGGAAGCGCTTGCTGCCCACCGTCGGGTGGCGCAGCACGTCGAAGGCGGCGCGCTCGAGCGCGACGCCGGTCAGGTCCAGGCGCGTGCCCTGCCGCTCGACGCGTTGCACGTCGCGCTGCATCTTCGGCGGCTTGCCGAGCAGCACTGCCATCGGCATGTCGATCGGCGGCCGCGCGGACGCGTCGGCGCCTGCGCCTTCAGCGTCCTCGACGACGAGACGCGTCTCCTCGGTCGCGACGCCGACCACCGCATACGGGCAGCGCTCGCGCGCGCACATCGCGTCGAAGAGCGGCAGGCTCTCCGGCGCGATCGCGAGCACGTAGCGCTCCTGGCTCTCGTTGCACCAGATCTCCTTCGGCGCCAGGCCGCTCTCCTCGAGCGGCACCTTGGCGAGGTCGAAGCGCGCACCGCGGCCGACACCGTCGACCAGTTCGGGGAAGGCGTTGCTGAGGCCGCCGGCACCGACGTCGTGGATCGCGAGGATCGGGTTGCCCGCGCCGAGCCGCCAGCAGTGGTCGATGACCTCCTGCGCGCGGCGCTGGATCTCCGGGTTGCCGCGCTGCACCGAGTCGAAGTCGAGCTCGGCGGCGTTGACGCCGGCAGCCATCGAGCTCGCCGCACCACCGCCCATGCCGATGCGCATGCCGGGCCCGCCGAGCTGCACGAGCAGGGTGCCGGCGCCGAAGCTTTCCTTGTGCGTCTGCCCGGCCTCGATCGTGCCCAGGCCGCCGGCGATCATGATCGGCTTGTGGTAGCCGCGGCGCAGGCCATCGACGTCCTGCTCGTAGACGCGGAACACGCCGCCCAGGTTGGGCCGGCCGAACTCGTTGTTGAAGGCGGCGCCGCCCAGCGGGCCGTCGGTCATGATCTCGAGCGGGCTCGCCAGGTGGGCTGGACGGCCGAGCGGCGCGCGCTCCCAGGGCTCCGGGCGTTCGGGGCCGGACAGGTCGTCGCGCCCGGGCACCGCCGGCAGGTGCAGGTTGGAGACGACGAAGCCGGTCAGGCCCGCCTTCGGCTTGGAGCCGCGCCCGGTCGCGCCTTCGTCGCGGATCTCGCCGCCGGCCCCGGTCGCCGCGCCGGGAAAGGGCGAGATCGCGGTCGGGTGATTGTGCGTCTCGACCTTCATCAAGACGTGGCGCAGCGCGGGCTGCGCGGCATAGACCGGCGCGTTGGTGTACCCGACCGGCGCGAAACGTTCGGACGTGCCCCCTTCCATCACCGAGGCGTTGTCGCTGTAGGCGACGACGGTGTGCTGCGGCGAGCGCGCCTCCGTCTGGCGGATCATGCCGAACATCGACAGCGGCTGGGGTTCGCCGTCGATCGTGAAGTCGGCGTTGAAGATCTTGTGCCGGCAGTGCTCGCTGTTGGCCTGCGCGAACATCGTCAGCTCGACGTCGCTCGGATTGCGGCCGAGCGTGGTGAAGGCCTCGACCAGGTAGTCGATCTCGTCGGCCGACAGCGCGAGGCCGAAGCGGCCGTCGGCCTCGACCAGCGCCGCGCGCCCGCGGCCGAGCACGTCGACCGTCTCGAGCGGCGCGCCGGGCCGCTCGTCAAACAGCTCGCGCGCCGCCTCGCGGGCGGACCAGACGCTCTCTGTCATGCGGTCGTGCAGCAGCGCCGCGCAGGCGGCCAGCCCCTCGGGCGCGAGCGGCTTCGGCGCCGAGAACCCGGCGAGCAGGCCGCCGCCGCGCAGGCCGAGGCGGTATTCCGTCACGCGCTCGACGCGCCGCACCTCGAGGCCGACGTTGCGCGCGATGTCGGTGGCCTTGCTGGCCCAGGGCGAGACCGTGCCCAGCCGCGGCCCGACGACGAACCACACCGCGTCGCGCGCCTCACGCCCGGCCGCGTCGGCCGGCCCGTCGTAAGGCGCGCCATAGCGCAGCAGGCCGGCGAGGCGGTCGCACTCGTCGCGCCGCAACGCGCGCTCGGCACGAACCCAGTGGACGTGCCTCGCGTGCAGGGTCGCGACGCGGTCGCTGACGCCCTGCAAGCGGGCCAGCAGGGCCCGGGCACGAAACGAGGACAGGGCGTTCCCGCCCTCGAAGTGAAGCAGCGTCGCGGAGGTAACGGACATGCGATCCCGGTGGACGGGCCGGTGCGCCGGGAGTGGGGCTACGGCCGCGAAGCCCGGGATTCTACGGGGTGGGTGTGATAATCGCGGGATGACGATCTCGATCAAGAGCGGCGCCGACGTCGAAGGCATGCGCATCGCCGGTCGCCTCGCGTCGGAGGTGCTCGACATGCTCGAGCCGCACGTCCGTCCCGGGGTCAGCACGGAGGCGCTCGACCGCCTCGCCCACGACCACATCGTGAACGTGCAGGGTGCGATCCCCGCCCCGCTGCACTACCAGCCGCCGGGCTACACGCCCTATCCGAAGTCGATCTGCACCTCGGTCAACCATCAGGTCTGCCACGGCATCCCGAACGACCGCCCGTTGAAGAACGGCGACATCGTCAACATCGACGTCACTGTCATCAAGGACGGCTGGCACGGCGACACGAGCCGGATGTTCGTCGTCGGCGAAGGGTCCATCGCCGCCAAGCGCCTCTGCCAGATGACCTACGACGCGATGTGGAAGGGCATCGCCCGCGTCAAGCCGGGCGTGCGCCTCGGCGACATCGGCCACACGATCCAGACCTTCGCCGAAAACGGCGGCTTCACGATCGTGCGCGAGTTCTGCGGCCACGGCATCGGGCGCAAGTTCCACGAGGAGCCGCAGGTGCTGCACTACGGCCGCCCGGGCACGCTCGAGGAACTGGTGCCGGGCATGACTTTCACGATCGAGCCGATGGTCAACGCCGGCCGGCGCGAGATCCGCGAACTCGGCGACGGCTGGACGATCGTCACCAAGGACCGATCGCTCTCCGCGCAATGGGAACACACCGTGCTCGTCACCGAATCGGGCTACGAGGTGCTCACCCTGTCGAGCGGAAGCCCGCCCCCGCCGGCCTTCGTCTCCTCCTGAGGCCGGCGATGTCGGCGCCGAGCCGCGAGGCCGTCCGGCAGCGCCCCTCGGCACGCGGCACCGCCCGCGACGAGGCGCCGGTGCGCACGCTGACCACCCTGCGCAGCCGCTTTCGCGACGGCAAGGCGGCGCTGCTCGAGCATTTCGTCGCCTCGCGGCCGACGGCGACCACCGTCGCGCAGCTGCTGAGCGCACTGGCCGCGCATGTCGACGAGACCCTGATCGACCTCTGGCAGCACGCGATGATGCCGCCCGGCGCCGCGCTGCTGGCGGTGGGCGGCTACGGCCGCGGCGAACTGTTCCCGCACTCCGACATCGACGTGCTGGTGCTGCTGCCGCCCGACAAGGGCGAGGTGTCCCACGCGGGCAACGAGGCGCTGCGGGCCTCGATCGAAGGCTTCATCACCGCCTGCTGGGACATCGGTCTCGAGATCGGCTCCAGCGTGCGCACCGTCGCCGAATGCATCGCCGAGGCCGAGGCCGACGTCACGGTGCAGACCGCGCTGCTCGAGTCGCGCTTCATCGCCGGCTCGCGGGCGGTGTTCCGCGTCTTCCGCGCCGCCAACTCGGCGGCGATGGACCCGAAGGCCTTCCTGCGCGCCAAGACCTTCGAGATGCGGCAGCGCCACATCAAGTACCAGGACACGCCCTACTCGCTCGAACCCAACTGCAAGGAGAGCCCGGGCGGCCTGCGCGACCTGCAGGTGGTGATCTGGGTCGCACGGGCGGCCGGGCTCGGGCGCCACTGGATGGAGCTGGCGCGGCAGGGGCTGGTGACGCCGTTCGAGGTCAAGCAGCTGCAGCGCAACGAGGGAGTGCTGCGCCTGATCCGCGCGCGCCTGCACATCGTCGCCGGGCGGCGCGAGGACCGCCTGGTCTTCGACCTGCAGACGGCGGTGGCCGAGAACTTCGGCTACCGCTCGACGCGCAGCCACCGCGCGAGCGAGACGCTGATGCGCCGCTACTACTGGGCGGCCAAGGCGGTGGTGCAGCTCAACCAGATCCTGATGCTCAACATCGAGGAGCGCATCAACGGCAGCGAAGACGTCGCGATGCGCCCGATCAACCCGCGCTTCTTCGACCGCGCGGGCCTGCTCGAGGTGGCGAGCGACGACCTCTACGACCGCGTGCCGCACGCGATCCTCGAGACCTTCCACGTCTACCAGCGCGAGATGGGCATCAAGGGCCTGTCGGCGCGCACGCTGCGCGCGCTCTACAACGCGCGCGAGCTGATGAACGCCGAGTTCCGCCACGACCCGGCGAACCGGCGCACGTTCATGCAGATCCTGCAGTACCCGGAGGGCCAGACGCACGCCTTCCGGCTGATGAACGAGACGAGCGTGCTCGGCCGCTACCTGTGGGTGTTCCGCCGCATCGTCGGGCAGATGCAGCACGACCTGTTCCACGTCTACACGGTCGACCAGCACATCCTGATGGTGCTGCGCAACATGCGGCGCTTCTTCATCCCGGAGCACGCGCACGAGTACCCGTTCTGCAGCCAGCTCGCTTCGCACTGGGACAAGCCCTGGGTGCTCTACATCGCCGCCCTCTTCCACGACGTGGCCAAGGGGCGCGGCGGCGACCACTCCGACCTCGGCGCCGACGAGGCGCGCCGCTTCTGCCGTGACCACGGCATCGGTCGCGAGGACGCCGACCTGATCGTCTTCCTGGTCAAGATGCACCTGACGATGAGCCGGGTCGCGCAGAAGGAAGACCTGTCCGACCCGGACGTGATCCAGGGCTTCGCCGCGCTGGTCGGCAACGAGCGGCGCCTGACCGCCCTCTACCTGCTGACGGTGGCCGACATCCGCGGCACGAGCCCGAAGGTGTGGAACGCCTGGAAGGGCAAGCTGCTCGAGGACCTGTACCGCTACACGCTGCGTGCCCTCGGCGGCGCGCGGCCCAACATGGCCGCCGAGATCGAGGCCCGCAAGACCGAGGCGCGCCAGATGCTGGCGCTGTACTCGATGCTGCCCGGCACCGAAGGCCCGCTGTGGGCGACGCTCGAGCTGAGCTACTTCGCGCGCCACGACGCGACCGACATCGCCTGGCATGCGCGCTCGCTGTGGCGCCACGTCGAGACCAAGGTGCCGGTGGTGCGCGCGCGGGTGTCCTCGCTCGGCGAAGGGCTGCAGGTGCTGGTCTACGCACGCGACCGCCCCGACCTTTTCGCCCGCATCTGCGGCTACTTCGACTCCGCCGGCTTCAACATTCTCGACGCCAAGGTCCACACCACGCGCACCGGCTACGCGCTCGACACCTTCCAGGTGATCAGCCCGCGCCTGCAGGAGCACCACCGCGACCTGATCGCCCTGGTCGAGACCCAGGCTGTCGAGGCGATCGCCGCCACCGGGCCGCTGCCCGAGCCGGGCCGCGGGCGCATCTCGCGGCGCGTCAAGTCGTTCCCGATCACGCCGCGCGTCACGCTGCGGCCGGACGAGCGCGCCCAGCGCTGGCTGCTCAGCGTCTCGACCAGCGACCGCTCCGGGCTGCTCTACTCGATCGCACGCGTGCTCGCGCGCCACAGCATCAATCTGCAGCTCGCCAAGATCACCACGCTCGGCGAGCGCGTCGAGGACACCTTCCTGATCGACGGGCCCTCGCTGCAGAAGACGCGCACCCAGCTCGAGATCGAGAACGAGCTGCTGGACGCGCTGACGCCGCCGGCCTGAGCCGGCGCCGCTCGCAGCTCAGCGCCCGTCCTCGGGGCTGGCGCCGGACCGTCCGGCAGCGCCGCCGCCCTCGCCCGCCGTCGGGTCATCGGCCAGCAGGGGGCCGCCAGGCTCGGCACCGACGTGATGCACCACGCGCTGCGCCCGCGCCACCTCGACGCCCATCGCCTCCAGCGTCTGCAGGATGGCCAGGTTGACGTTGCTGCGCACCCTGGCCGGCCCGTTCTCCGGCTCGCTGATCCACCAGTTCATGTTCAGCAGCACGCCGTCCGCGGTGAAGTCCTGCAGGTTCACCTCGGGCGCGGGCTCCGCCAGCACGCGGGGCACGGAAGCGATCGCAGCCAGCAGCCGCTCGCGCACCGCGACCACGTCGGCGTCGTAGGGGATCTGCAGGGCCGAGGTGAGCTGCGCGCGCACCACCGAGCGCGAGGCGTTCTCCACCCGCTGCGTCGTCAGCATCTCGTTCGGCACGATCGACTCGCGGCCGTTGCCGGCGCGGATCACCGTGGCGCGGGTGTTGATGTCGGTGATGCGCCCCTCGAAGCCGTCGACCCGGACCAGGTCGCCGATGCGCAGCGAGCGCTCGGCGAGCACGACGAAGCCGCTCACGTAGTTCGAGGCCAGCTTCTGCATGCCCAGGCCGATGCCCACGCCGAGCGCCCCGCTGAACACGCCGAGCGCGGTCAGGTCGATGCCGGCGGCCGACAGCGCGACCATCAGCCCGATGAAGAGCATCAGCGCACGCAGCGCGTTGGCGGCGATCTTGCGCACCGAGAGGTTGCCGGTCGCGCGGGCGAGCAGGCGCTGCTCGAGCACCGCCGACAGCCACAGCACCAGCATCATCACGACGACGACGTTGACCACGCCTTCGAGCACGCTGCGCAGCGAGATCTTCACCGCGCCGACCGTCCACTGCACGTCGTCGAGCTGGTCGAGGAAGAGCGGCAGCAGGCCGAGGATCCACAGCACGACGGCGAGCCAGGCGATCCACGACACGCTGCGCTCGACGAAGCGCATCAGCTGGGAGTGCGGGAACGCCATGCGCAGCACCCGCACCGTGAGGCGGATCGCCACCAGCGAGACGAGGATCGGCAGCGCGATGCGGAACACCGCCGGCGTGACGTCGGCCGGCAGCAGGTGGCGCGCGGCCATCGCGCTCAGCAGCGCGAACACCGGGAACAGCACGCCGTCGAGCACGTGGCGCCCGAAGAGGATCGACTCGCTGCCGTGCTTGCCACGGGCCAGCAGCCGCACGATCGCCCAGGAGCCCAACAGGCAGGCCGCGAGCCAGGCCAATTCGTAGAGCGCGGACGGGCGCGCCAGGGCTTCGAGCAGTTGGGTCAGTTCAAGGGTACCGGCGTTGTCCATCGGTCAGGAATCGAGTGATGCAAAGGCGGCAGCACGGCCCGGCGCCGCACGACGGCACCAGGCCCCGGGGCTGCCGACGGGAGCGCCTAGCCGACGCCGGCCAGCACGCGCAAGTGCGCGGCGACGCTGCGCGCAAGCGCACTGAGGTGATAGCCGCCTTCGAGGCAGGAGACGATGCGGCCGTTCGAGTGCCGCTCGGCGACGCCGACGATGCGTCGCGTGATCCAGGCGTAATCGGCCTCGACCAGGCCGAGTTGCCCGAGTTCGTCCTCGCGGTGCGCGTCGAAGCCGGCGGAGATGAAGATCATCTCCGGCCGGAAAGATTCCAGCCGCGGCATCCACATCGCGTCGATCAGTTCCCGGATCTCGCCGCCGCGGGTATAGGCCGGCACCGGCAGGTTGACCATGTTGGTGCCCATCGGCACCGCGCCGGAGTGCGGGTACAGCGGATGCTGGAAGATGCTGACCATCAGCGCGCGCTCGTCACCGGCCAGGATGTCCTCGGTGCCGTTGCCGTGGTGGACATCGAAGTCGACCACCGCGACGCGCGAGAGCCCGCGCACGTCGAGCGCGTGACGGGCGGCGATCGCGACGTTGTTGTAGAAGCAGAAGCCCATCGCCGCGCTGCGGGTGGCATGGTGGCCGGGCGGGCGGATCGCGCAGAAGGCGTTCTGGGCGTCGCCGTCGATCACCGCATCGGTCGCTGCCACCGCTGCCCCCACACCGCGCATCGCCGCCGGGCGGGTGCCGGCGACGACCAGCGTGTCGGGATCGATCGCCTTGCTGCAGCCCTGCGACTCGACGCCTTCGAACACGCCTTCCAGCTCGGCCAGGTACAGGCCGTTGTGCGCGAGCGCGAGGTCCGACGCCTTGCCCACCGGCGCCTCGCGCCAATCCAGCGCGATGTCCAGACCGGTCGCCCGGAGGTAGTCGCCGATCGCATCGAGCCGTTGCGGGCACTCCGGATGGCCCGGACCCATGTCATGTTGCCGGCAATCGGCGTGGCTGTAGTAAGCAGTCGTCATGAGCGCGGGCTGAATTCGGGTAACGTCACCGGATGCCTGAAACCCTGAACCGGCAGCTGTCCAAGCTTGTTGACCAGATTAGCACGATCATCGTGGGCAAACGCCCGCAGATCGAAGACTGCGTGGCCTGCCTGCTGGCCGGCGGCCACCTGCTGATCGAGGACGTGCCCGGCGTCGGCAAGACGACCCTGGCGCATGCGCTGTCGGTCTCGCTGGGCCTGCGATTCTCCCGCGTGCAGTTCACCTCCGACCTGATGCCGTCCGACCTGGTCGGCATCAGCGTCTTCGAGCGCAGCCGCGAGACCTTCGTCTTCCATCCCGGGCCAGTGTTCGCGCAGGTGCTGCTGGCCGACGAGATCAACCGCGCCGGCCCGAAGACGCAGAGCGCGCTGCTCGAGGCGATGGAGGAACACCAGGTGAGCGTCGAGGGCGAGACGCGCGCGCTGCCGACGCCCTTCTTCGTCATCGCGACGCAGAACCCGAGCGACCAGCTCGGGACCTACCCGCTGCCCGAGAGCCAGCTCGACCGCTTCCTGATGTGCCTGACGCTCGGCTACCCCGACCATGCCTCCGAGCGTGCCCTGCTCGCCGGCCAGGACCGGCGCGAGGCGGTCGGCAGCCTGGTGCCCGTGATGAACCCGGCCGAGCTGCTCGAGGCGCAGAAGGCGGTGCTGCGCGTGCACGCCGGGGACACGCTGCTCGACTACCTGCAGGCGCTGATCGCCGCAACACGCTCCGGCAGCTGGTTCGTCGACGGCCTGAGCCCGCGCGCCGGGCTCGCGGTGCTGCGCGCGGCGCGGGCGCGGGCGCTGCTCGACCGGCGCGACTATGTCGCGCCGGACGACATCCAGGCGATCCTGCCGCAGACCGTCGCGCACCGCCTGGTGCCGGTGCCCGGCAGCGGGCGCGGCAGCGCCGAGCAGGTGCGCGCGATGGTCGAGTCGGTGCCGATCCCCTGAAGAGCCCCGAGGTGATCGTCGACGCGAGCCGCCCCGGCCGGCGCTTCTTCAGCCTGCCGTCGAGCCCGCTCCAGCGCTGGGCCGAGCCCTGGCGCACGCGGATGCGCGCCTGGTGGGCGCAGCGCCTGCCGCAGGACGACACGCTGCAGCTCACCCAGCGCAACATCTACATCGTCCCGACCCGGGCCGGGCTGATGTTCGCGATCACGCTGCTGGTGCTGCTGGTCGCGTCGATCAACTACCAGCTCAACCTCGGCTACCTGCTCACGTTCCTGCTCGCCGGCAGCGGGGCGGTCTCGATGCACATCACGCACTCGACGCTGCGCGGCCTGCGCCTGCACCTGCGCCCGCCGGCGCCGGCCTTCGCCGGCACGCCGGTGGGCCTCGAGATCGTGCTCACCGCACCGCAGCGCGGGCCGCAGACGCGGCACGGCATCGGCCTGCGCATCGAGGCCGGCACGCGCGACAGCTTCAGCTGGGTCGACGTATCCGCCGGCGGGCAGACGACGACCCGGGTGAGCTTCGTCGAGACCCGTCGCGGCCGGCAGCCGATGCCGATGCTGCGCGTCGAGACGCGCTTCCCGCTCGGGCTCTTCCGCGCCTGGTCGCTGTGGCGGCCGGCGGCGCAGGCGCTGATCTGGCCGGCACCCGAATCACCGGCGGCGCCGCTGCCCGCCCTGCAGGCGGTCGGTACCGGCGGCCACCAGGTGCCGGCCCGGCGCACCGAGGGGGGCGACACCGAAGGCGTGCGCGCCTACCGCCGCGGCGACTCGATGCGCCTGGTCGTCTGGAAGAAGGTCGCGCGTGCCGGCGAGATGGTCACCCGCGACACCGGCGCCACGGTGCGCCAGCAGCTCTGGCTCGACGAGCAGACGGCCGGCATCGCCGGCCGCGAGGCCCGGCTCGCGCGGCTCGCGGCCTGGGTGCTCGAGGCCGAGCGCCGCGGCGCCGACTACGGGCTGCGTCTGCCCGGCCGCGAGCTGGCGCCGTCGCAGGGCGACCTGCACCGCCTGGCCTGCCTGGAGGCGCTCGCGCTGTGCCCCTGATCGCGCGCTGGCGCCACCTGCCGCGCGAGGCGCGCGACACGCTGTTCCTCCTCGCGGTGATCGCCTGGACGGTGCTGCCGCACGTGCCGCGCCTGCCGCTGTGGTGCAGCCTGCTCGTCGCCGGCGTGCTCGTCTGGCGCGGTCGCATCGCGCTCGCCAACACCGCGCTGCCCTCCCGCTGGGTGATCTTCGGCGTGCTGCTGGTCGCCGGCGGGCTCACGCTCTACAGCCACCGCAGCCTGCTCGGGCGCGAGGCGGGCACGACGCTGATCGTCGCGCTGATGGCGCTCAAGACGCTCGAACTGCGCGCGCGGCGCGACGCCTTCGTCGTCTTCTTCCTCGGCTTCTTCATCGTCCTCACCCAGTTCCTCGGCTCGCAGTCGCTGCTCGTCGCGGGCGCGATGCTGGTCTCGGTCTGGGGGCTGCTGACAGCGCTGGTGCTGGCGCACATGCCGGTCGGGCGACCGCGCCTGTCGCAGGCAGCCGGGCTGGCGGCACGCGCGGCGCTGCTCGGGGCGCCGGTGATGGTCGCGCTCTTCATGCTCTTTCCGCGCGTGGGGCCGCTCTGGGGCGTGCCGCAGGACCGTGCGGCCTCGACCGGCCTCTCCGGCCGCATGGAGATGGGCAGCGTCGCGCGGCTCGCGCTCGACGACGGCATCGCGCTGCGCCTGCGCTTCGAGGGCGCGCCACCGCCGCTGTCGGCGATGTACCTGCGCGGGCCTGTGCTGACCCACTTCGACGGGCGCGAATGGCGGCGCGGCAACACCGGCTTCCGCGCCGGCGACCAGCCGCGCGTGCCGCTGCAGGTCGCCGGCCCCGGCATCGACTACGAGCTGACGCTCGAGCCGCAGCGCTCCGACGTGCTGCCGCTGCTCGAGGCCGCCGACGAGCCCCCCCGCGCCGAGCTCAGCGAGGACGAGCCCCCCGCGCAGCGCTTCTTCCGCCGCGACGACCTGCAGTGGCAGGCCCAGCGCCCGATCGGCGAGCGGATGCGCCTGCGCGCCAGCGCCCACCTCGACTTCCGCTACGGCCCGGCGAACGCGGACGACTTCAGCCTGCGCGAGGCGCTCGCGCTGCCGCCCGAGCACAACCCGCGCACCCGCGCCTGGGCCGCCGCGCTGCGCGCCGAGCCGCGCTACGCCCAGGCCGACGCCGACGCGCTCGCCGGCGCGGTGATGCGCCACATCCGCAGCGGCGGCTTCTCGTACACGCTCGAGCCCGGCACCTACGGCGACGAGCGCGGCTTCCATGCCGTGGACGAGTTCTGGCTCGACCGCAAGGAGGGCTTCTGCGAGCACTTCGCCGCCGCCTTCGTCGTCGTGATGCGCGCGCTCGAGGTGCCGGCGCGCATCGTCACCGGCTACCAGGGCGCCGACCCGGCGCCGGTCGACGGCTACGTCGTCGTGCGCAACAGCCATGCACACGCCTGGGCCGAGTACTGGCGCCCTGGCCGCGGATGGGTGCGGGCGGACCCGACCGGTGCGGTCTCGCCCGACCGCATCGGCCTCGGCCTGAATCTCGCCCCCGCGCCGGGCCTGGTGGCGGGCGCGATCGGCAGCGTCAGCCCGACCCTGCTGGTCGAGCTGCGCCGCAACTGGGAGGCGATGAACAACCGCTGGAACCAGTGGGTGCTCGGCTTCTCGCGCGGGCAGCAGCTCGACCTGCTGCGCAGCCTCGGCTTCGAAAGCCCGAGCTGGAGCGACCTCGCCTTCCTGCTGATCGCGCTCGTCAGCAGCGCCTGCCTGGCCGCCGCCGGCTGGGCCTGGTGGGACCGCCAGCGACAAGACCCGTGGCAACGGCTCACCGCGCGCCTGCGCGCCAGGCTGCTGCGGCTGGGGCTGGAGAGCCATCCCCACGACCCGCCGCGCCGCCTGGCCCGCGCGCTGCGCGAGCGCCTCGGCGCGCCGGCGCAAGCCTTGGCCGCGCTGCTCGATGAACTCGACCGCCGGCGCTACGGCCCCGAGGGCACGCGCCTGCCGCCCGCCGCGTGGGTGCGTGCCTTCGACGCCGAAGCGAAGCGCCTCGGCCAGGCCCTGCGCCAGGCGCCGCAGGCACCCGCCGCACCGCAAGGAGCCTCCGATGCCCAGCCCTAGCCGCGCGCCGCACACCCGCGCGCGCCACGCTGCCCCCCCGGGACGCAACCGACGCGGGCGGTGCCCTGCGCTGCTGCTGGCGCTCGCCGCAGGCTGGGCGCAGGCGCAGGCCCCGACACCCGCACCGACACCTGCGCCGTCGCTGCCAGTACCAGCGGCCTCGGACGCGTTGAACTGGGCGGCCCCGGCCGCTTCGACGCCGAGGTCGGATGCCGCGCCGCCCGCCGCCCCTGTGCCCTCATCGGCACCCTCATCCGCAGCCACATCCTCGCCCGGCTCTGTCGCAACGCCCGCCACGACGACACCGGTGCCTTCCTCGGCCGCCGAGCCCGCATCAGCCGCCCCCCGGTCGCCCGGCGACTACGACACCCGCGACGACGTGCAGCGCTTCACGCAGGAGACCGCCGACCGCTATGCACTCGACCCCGCCTGGGTCGCCGCACAGCTCGGCCAAGCGCGTTACCTGCCGGCGGTGGCGCGGGCGATCATGCCGCCGCCGGTCGGCACGCCGAAGAACTGGTTCGCCTACCGCGCCCGCTTCGTCGAACCGAAGCGCGTCAACGCCGGCGTCGCCTTCTGGCAGCGCCATGCCGCCTACCTGGCCAAGGCCGAGGCGATGTACGGCGTGCCGGCCGAGATCGTCATGGGGATCATCGGCGTCGAGACCCTGTACGGCCAGCACATGGGCAACTTCCGCGTCGTCGACGCGCTGGCCACCCTCGCCTTCGACTTCCCGCCCGGCCGGCGTGATCGCAGCGCCTTCTTCCGCGAAGAGCTCGCGCAGCTGCTGGTGCTGGCCAACCGCGAGCAGATCGACCCCCCCTCGCTGCGCGGCTCCTACGCCGGCGCGCTCGGCCTGCCGCAGTTCATGCCGAGCAGCTGGAACCGCTACGCGATCGACTTCGACCGCGACGGCCACGTCGACCTGCGCGGCAGCCCGGCCGACGCGATCGGCTCGGTCGCGCACTACCTCGCGGCTTTCGGCTGGACACCGGGCATGCCGACCGTCTTCGAGGTCGCGCCGCCAGCCGATGCGACGAACCGCGCGACGCTGCTCGCGCCGGACATCGTGCCGAGCTTCTCCGTCGCCGACTTCCAGCGCCTCGGCGCGGTGCTCGCGCCGGAAGCGCGCGGCTTCGAAGGCAAGCTCGCGCTGGTGGAGGTGCAGAACGGAGACCGCCCGCCGACGCAGGTGGCCGGCACGGCGAACTTCTATGCGATCACGCGCTACAACTGGTCGAGCTACTACGCACTGGCGGTGATCGAGCTCGGCGCCGCGGTGGCGAAGGCGATGGCCGCGGCGCGCTGAGCGGCCGGCTGCGGGCTGCGCACCGCGACACCACCGGCGGCGGAGCCCCTCACGCCAGCTCGACCGCCACGGCCGTCGCCTCGCCGCCGCCGATGCAGAGGGTCGCCACGCCGCGCCGCGCGCCCCGTTGCCGCAGCGCGCCCAGCAGCGTCACCAGGATGCGGGCACCGGTCGCGCCGATCGGGTGGCCCAGCGCACAGGCGCCGCCGTTCACGTTGACCCGCTCGTGCGGCAGCGACAGCTCGCGCATCGCGGCCATCGCGACGACGGCGAAGGCCTCGTTGATCTCCCAGAGGTCGACATCGCTGGCCTGCCACTGCAGCCGGTCCAGGAGCTTGCTGATCGCACCCACCGGCGCGGTGGTGAACCACGCCGGCTCCTGCGAGTGCGTGGTGTGGCCGCGGATGAAGGCCAGCGGCGCGGCGCCCAGTTCGCGGGCGGTCGACAGCCGCGTCAGCACGAGGGCCGCGGCGCCGTCGGAGATGGAGCTCGAGTTGGCGGCCGTCACCGTGCCGTCCTTCGAGAACGCCGGCTTCAAGCCCGCGATCTTGTCGAGCTGCACCTTGCCGGGGGCTTCGTCGTCGGTCACCTGGCGCTCGCCGCCCCGGGCGGCGACCGGCACCGCCACGGTCTCCCAGCCGAACAAGCCCTCGCGCTGCGCCCGCTGCGCGCGCAGCGTCGACTCGGTGGCATACGCATCCTGCGCCTCGCGGGTGAAGCCGAAGTGGCGTGCGCAGTCCTCGGCAAAGGTGCCCATCAGGCGGCCGTTGGTCGCCGCGGCATAGCGGTCTTCCAGGCCGTCGAAGAACATGTGGTCCAGCATCTGGCCGTGGCCGAGGCGCTGGCCGGCGCGGGCTTTCGGCAGCAGGTAGGGCGCATTGCTCATCGACTCCATCCCGCCGGACACCACCACGCGCTGGCTGCCCGCCAGCAGCAGGTCGTGCGCCAGCATCGTGGCCTTCATGCCGGAGCCGCAGACCTTGCCGACCGTCGCGCAGCCGACGGACAGCGGCAGCCCTGCGCCGATGGCCGCCTGGCGGGCGGGCGCCTGGCCCAGGCCCGCGGGCAGCACGTTGCCGAGCAGCAGTTCGTCCACCGCGTCAGGCGCCAGCCCGGCCCGGCTGACGGCGGCGCGAACCGCATGGGCGCCGAGCTGGGGCGCGGTCAGCGACGCGAACTCGCCCTGGAAGGCCCCGAGCGGGGTGCGCGCGGCGCCGATGATGACCACGGGATCGTCGAGCGTCTGAAGTTGAGGCACTGCTGTCTCCACAAGCCGCCCGCGGGCGACATCAAAGGGTTGCAAGGTGAGGGTCGAGGGCGTCAGACGAGCCGCATGCGCGCTGCCTGCTCCTGCAGCTGCGGCCGGAAGTCCGGGTGGGCGATGCGCATCAGCGCCAGCGCACGCTCGCGCATCGGCTTGCCGCGCAGCTGCGCGACGCCGAACTCCGTGACGACGTAGTTGACGTCGTTCTTGCTGGTGGTCACCAGGGTGCCGGGATCGAGCGCCGGCACGATGCGCGAGATCCGCCCGTCCTTCGCGGTGGAAGGCAGCACGATGAACGACTGGCCACCCTCCGAGCGATTGGCGGCCCGCACGAAGTCGGACTGGCCGCCGGTGCCCGAGTACGGCGTGGCCCCGAGCGATTCGGAACCGCACTGCCCGAACAGGTCGATCTGCAAGGTGGCGTTGATCGCGACCAGCTTGTCGTTGCGCCCGGCCAGGAAGGGGTCGTTCGTGAAGTCGACCGGATGCATCTCGAGCGCCGGGTTGCGATGCATGTAGCGGTACAGCCTGGCCGACCCGAGCGCGAAGGTCGCGATCGACTTGCCCGGCAGGTGGTTCTTGCGCCGGTTGGTGACGGCACCGCATTCGATCAGCGAGAGCAGCCCGTCGCCCATCATCTCCGTGTGGATGCCGAGGTCGCGCTTGTGCCGCAGCTGCATCACCACGGCGTCCGGAATGCCGCCGTAGCCGATCTGCAGCGTGGAGCCGTCCTCGATCCGCTCGGCGACGTAGCCGCCGATCGCTTCCTGGACCGCGCCGATGGCGGGCAGCCCGACCTCGCGCAGCGGCGTCTCGCTTTCGACGACCGCCGTCACATCCGAGACGTGCACCTGGCAGTTGCCGTGGGCGAAGGGGACGGCGGGGTTCACCTCGAGCACGACGGCGCGGGCGCGCTCGATCGCGGCCATCGTGTAGTCGGTCGCCAGGCCGAGCGAGAAGTAGCCGTGCTCGTCCATCGGCGAGGCCAGTGCGAAGACCACGTCGGCGGGGGTCAGGCCACGCCGGATCAGCTGGGGCAGCTCTGAGAAGTTGCTCGCCAGCGTGTCGATCCAGCCCTGCTGCGCACCGGGCCGCGAGGCTCCGCCGAGGAAGTAGCCGAGGTGCCGCACGTGATCGGCCGTCTCGGGGTCGAAGTAGCCGTAGGGGGCCAGCGGCAGGATCTGCGCGACGCCGACGCCGCGGAACTCCCGGCGGCGCTCGGACAGGGCGGCCAGCAGCGCGGGGGGCTCCCCCACCCCGGTCGGCACGACGATGACGTCGCCGTGCCTGACTTCACCGACGGCATCGAGCGCGGATCGTCGCTTCTGGCGATAGAGCTCCTGGGCAGGCATCGTTGTCTCCTTCGTTGTGTTCTTGGCGGCTCGCGCCGGCGGCTCATCAGCCCCCGACAACCGCCCTCGCGATCACCAGGCGCTGGATGTCGGAGGCACCTTCGTAGATCTGGCAGACGCGCACGTCGCGGTAGATGCGCTCCACCGGAAAGTCGCTCACGTAGCCGTAGCCCCCGTGGACCTGGATCGCGTCCGAACACACTTTCTCGGCGGCCGTCGAGGCGAACAGCTTGGCCATCGACGCCTCGGCCAGACAGGGCCGGCCCGCGTCCTTGAGCGTCGCCGCATGCAGCGTCAGCTGGCGGGCGGCCTCGATCTGGGTGGCCATGTCGGCAAGACGGAAGGCGACGGCCTGGTGCTCGACGATGGGCACGCCGAAGGCCGTGCGTTCCTGCGCGTACTTCACCGCCGCATCGAGCGCGGCCCGGGCCATGCCCACCGACTGGGCCGCGATCCCGATGCGGCCGGCCTCCAGGTTCGACAGCGCGATCTTGTAGCCCTCGCCCTCCTTGCCCAACAGGTTGCCGGCCGGAATGCGGCACTGGTCGAACGTGATCGTGGCGGTGTCCGACGCGTGCTGGCCCATCTTCTCTTCGAGCCGGGACACGATGTAGCCCGGGGTGTCGGTCGGTACCAGGAAGCAGGAGATGCCCTTCTTGCCGGCGGCCTTGTCGGTCACCGCGAAGACGATCGCCACCTGGGCGTGCTTGCCGCTGGTGATGAACTGCTTGCTGCCGTCGATCACCCAGTGCTCGCCATCGCGCACCGCACGGGTGCGCAGCGCGGCGGCGTCCGAGCCGGCCTGCGGCTCGGTCAGGCAGAAGGCGCCGAGCCATTCGCCGCTGGCGAGCCGGCGCAGCACGCTGTCCTTCTGCGCCTCGCTGCCGTACTTCAGCGTGATCCCGCAGGCCAGCGAGTTCTGCACGCTGACGATCGTCGAGGTCGCGCCGTCGCCGGCGGCGATCTCTTCCAGCGCGAGCACCAGCGACACGTAGTCGAGGCCGGCGCCTCCCCACGCCTCGGGGACCACCATGCCCATCACGCCCAGGGCGCCCAGCCCCTTCAGCGCCTCGGCCGGAAAGCGGTGCTCCCGGTCCCAGGCCGCGGCGTAGGGCGCCAGCTGCTCCTGCGCGAAGCTGCGGACGGCGTCGCGAATCATTGCCTGCTCGGGGGTCGGGATCATCGTGCGCTCCTGGTCGTCACTTGGCCGCCATGCGGATCGCGCCGTCGAGGCGGATCACCTCGCCGTTGAGATAGGCGTTCTCGACGATGTGCTGCACCAGCGCCGCGAACTCGTCGGGCCGGCCCAGCCGCGAAGGGAACGGCACCATCGCGCCCAGCGCGTCCTGCACCTCCGCCGGCATGCCCTTGAGCATCGGCGTCTCCATGATCCCGGGCGCGACGGTGACGACGCGGATGCCGCTGCGCGCGAGCTCCCGGGCGATCGGCAGCGTCATCGCGACCACGCCGCCCTTGGAGGCGGCATAGCCGGCCTGGCCGATCTGCCCGTCGAAGGCCGCCACCGAGGCGGTGTTGACGATCACGCCTCGCTCACCGTCAGGGCCCGGCGCCCCCGCGGCGATCGCCTCGGCCGCCAGGCGGAGCACGTTGAACGTGCCGATCAGGTTGATCTGCACGGTGCGGGCAAAGCTCTCGAGTGGGTGCGGGCCGTTGCGCCCCAGCACCTTCTCGGCCGGCGCCACGCCGGCGCAATTGACCAGGCCGTGCAGCGGCCCGAAGGCCTCGCGGAAGGCGGCCAGCGCCGCGGCGACTTCCGCGGCATCGCAGATGTCCGCCCGGGCGAAGCGGGCGTTGGCGCTGAGTTGGGAGGCGGCGGCCTCGCCCGCCTCGGCGTTCAGGTCCACCAGCAACACGCGCGCACCGGCTTCGGCGAGCCGCCGTGCGGTGGCCGCGCCCAGCCCCGAGCATGCGCCGGTGACCACGAAACCACGGTCCTGAACCTGCATCTCTGTCTCCTTTGGTTGCGACCATTCGGTGTGTGGTCGATGGTCGGCAGCTTAGGCCGCGAGGCGCCAGCCGCCCATGCCTGCGGGCGGCAATCTGCGTGGGGCGTGTGGGCACCCTGCCCGTGCGCCGGCCGGGAGCGCCCGCCGGCCGCCAGCACCGCGGTGCCTATGATTTCGACCGCAACGACCAGAGGCCGCAGGCCCCCGCATGACGTCGGAAACGGACAAGGGAACGATCTCCATCGGGCTGGTGCACGAGGCGCTGGCTGCGGCGCGCCTGCGCAGGCTGGACATCGCCCCCGTGCTCGCGAAGGCCGAGATCGACCCCCGGCTGCTGGACGCGCCCCGGGCGCGCGTCTCGGCCGCGGTCTACGCCCGGCTCTGGGCGGCGCTGGCCGATGCGATGGACGACGAGTTCTTCGGCATGGACAGCCACCCGATGCGCCGCGGCAGCTACCGGCTGATGTGCCAGGCCGTGCTCGGCTGCGAGACGCTGGAGCAGGCCCTGCGGCGGATGCTCACCTTCCTGCGTGCGGTGCTGGACGACCTGCACGGCGAGCTGCGGGTGGACGGGCCGGACGCCTTCCTGATCGTGCACGACCATGGGCCGCCGCGCCGCATGTTCACCTACGCCACCTGGCTGATGCTGGTGCACGGCCTGTCGTGCTGGCTGGTGCGCCGGCGGATTCCCCTGCTGGACGCGAGCTTCCGCTGCGCCCAGCCGGACGACCTCTTTGACTACCGCACGCGCTTCTGCGACCCGATGCGCTTCGATGCGCCCGTCACCACGGTGCGGCTGACGGCGGCCCTGCTGGAGCTGAAGGTGCTCGAACGCGGCGAGAACCTGCAGGCCTTCATGCGCGACGCGCCGGCGAACCTGCTGGTGCGCTACCGCAACGACACGAGCGTCAGCCTCCGGGTGCGGCGCCGCCTGCGCGCGCTCGAGCCCGAGCGCTGGCCCGAGATCGACGCCCTGGCCGGCAGCCTGGCGATGTCCGGCACGACGCTGCAGCGCCGCCTCCAGGCCGAGGGGCTGAACTACCAGCGCCTGAAGGACGAGCTGCGGCGCGACATCGCGATCGAGCTGCTGAGCAAGACCGCCCTGTCGGTGGCCGACATCGGCCTGCGCGCGGGCTTCCAGGAGACCAGCGCCTTCCACCGGGCGTTCAAGAAGTGGACGGGTGCCAGCCCGGGCTTCTATCGTCGCGCGGGCCCGGCGCCCTGACAGTGCAAGCGACCCCCTTGCCATAGAATGCGAACCATTCTTGATTGCAACGGCGGCCCTCCTTCTGCCCGCCTTCGGGAGCAACCTCGTGGCGGCGGCCAACGACACGTTGAACCGGGAAGTCCATGCGCTGTACGCCCGCCACCACGGCTGGCTGCATGCCTGGCTGCGACGGCGCCTGGGCTGCGCGCACCAGGCGGCGGACGTCGCCCATGACACCTACCTGCGCGTGCTCTGCTCCGGGCAGGCCCCGCAGGACGACCACGCCAGGCCGCACCTGATCCACATCGCCCGCGGCCTGGTGGTCGACCGCCACCGCCGGCAGTTGGTCGAGCAGGCCTATCTGGACGCGCTGGCGCGCCAGCCCGCGTCGCTGGCCCCTTCGCCCGAAGAGCAGGCGATCGCGCTGCAGACGCTGCTGCGGGTCGACGCGATGCTCGCGAGCCTCGAGCCCGCGGTGCGCCAGACCTTCCTGCTGTCGCAGTTCGCCGGCCTCACCTACGGCGAGATCGCGCAGCGCCTGTCGATCTCGCCGTCGACGGTGCGCAAGTACATGGCGCTGGCCTTGCAGCGCTGCCTGCGCGTGCTCGACGACGCCGCGCTGCTGCCCGTCGGCGCCGCCTGCCCGGCGGCAGGACCTGCGTGCGCATGAACGCCGCCGACGCGCTACCGGCCCCGCCGCCGGGCCCGCCCGACCCCGCGACACCCGCCGACGGCGACGCGCTGCAGGCCGCGTTCGACTGGCAGGTGCTGCTCTGGTCGGGCGAGGTCACGCCGGCGGAGCAGGCGCAGTTCAGCCGCTGGCTGGCGGCAGGCGACGCCCATCGCCGCGCCTGGCAGCACGTGAGCCGCGTCGGGCAGCACCTGCATGCCCTGCCCGATGCCCTCACGGGGGAAGTGCTGCAGGCCGTCGAGCGGCAAGAAGGCCGACAGCACGGCCGCCGCCACCTGCTGCGCGGCCTGGCGCTGGTGGGCGGCGGCAGCCTGCTCGCCCTCGGCGTGCGGCAGACCCCGGGCTGGACGCGCTTCACCGCCGACGTCTGCACCGCCCCCGGCGAACAGCGCACGCAGCGCCTGCCCGATGGCAGCCGGCTGACGCTCGACACCGCCAGCGCGGCGGACCTGGACTTCGGCCCCGGCAGCGGCCGCATCGTGCTGCGCGCCGGGGCGCTGATGCTCGACGCGTCCGGCCCGGCATCGGCCGGGCGGCAGCTGATCGTCGAGACGCCGGCCGGCGGGCTCGACGCGCCCGGCGCCCTGCCGGGCGCGCCTGCCGCTTCGGGCCCGCGAGTCGCCGTGCGCCATGACGACGGGGCCTCGGCGTCGACGCTGGTCCAGCTGTTCGAAGGCTCGCTGCGCATCCGTAGCGCCGGCGGCGCGGTGGCCGAACTGCACGCGGGGGAGCAGGCCCGCTTCGACCGGCACGGGCTGTCGGGGCGCCAGGCGCTGGCTGCGAATGCCGCCGCGTGGCTGAGCGGGCGCCTCGTCGCCGAGCAGCAGGCCCTGCCGGCTTTCGTGGCCGAGCTGGCGCGCTACCGGCGTGGTGTGCTGCGCTGCGACCCGGCGCTGGCCGCGCTGCGGGTGTCGGGCAGCTACCCGCTGCACGACACCGAAGCCGTGCTCGACGCGCTCGGCCGCGTGCTGCCGGTGCGCGTGAGGCGCCTGACGCGCTACTGGGTCGACGTCGTGCCGGCCTGACGGCCTGACGGCCTGACGGCCTCACGGTCTGACGGGCGGTCGGGCGGTCGGGCGGCTCGCCCGCCGGGAGCCTGTTGCAACTGCTTGCAACCTGCCGCAGCACATCGACGGCGGTTCTTCGGTTCCCGAGGGAGCCCCGGCGTGATCGCCGCCGTAATCGCCGGGACCCTCGGGCCGACCGATCAAGACCCATGCCGTCCGACATCCGCACCTCCCCACCCCACCCTTTGCCCACCGGTCCGCTGCCGGCACCCTCCCTCCATCGCCAACAGGCGCCAGGTCCGCGACATCCGCGGCAGGCCGCCCAGCGCCCTCATCGGCCCGGCCGGCGCCTGGCGCCGTCTGCCGCACTGGTGCTCGCACTGGTCGCGATGCCGCCCTGGGCCGCGGACGCCCGGGCGCAGGGCGCGGCAGCATCGACCGGAGAGGCCACGGGAGACGCCACCGAACAGACCACGGGGCCGGCGGCGGGCCCCGCCGCACCCACGCCGGTCCGGCGCTACGACATCCCGGCCGGCACGCTCGACGAGGCGCTGAACCGCTACGCCGCGTCGGCCGGCATCCTGCTCGCGATCGACGGCGCCGCCACCGCGGGCAAGACCAGCGCCGGCCTGGCCGGCCACTACGACACCGAGGACGGCCTGGCCGCGCTGCTGGCTGGCAGCGGGCTCGAAGCGGTGCGCGACGGCCCCGGCACCTACCGGCTGCGGCGCGGGGCGCCCGCCACCGCCGCGCCCCAGCCCAGCGCGCCCGGGCTGGCGACCGGCGCCGCGAACGACGCCACGCTGCCGCAGGTGCGGGTGCGCGCCAGCGCCGAGTCCGAAACCGCCACCGGCCCCGTGACCGGCTACGCCGCGACGCGCAGTGCCACCGGCACCCGCATCGACCTGCCGCTGCAGGAGCAGCCGCTGTCGATCAAGGTGATCCCGGCCGAACTGATGCAGGACCTGGGCACCCGCAACGTCACGCAGGTGGCCGACTACGTCGCCGGCGTG
This sequence comes from Ideonella sp., assembly GCA_035911095.1. Taxonomy (GTDB): domain Bacteria; phylum Pseudomonadota; class Gammaproteobacteria; order Burkholderiales; family Burkholderiaceae_C; genus JAMHWF01. Next base: position 24,979 of record JAMHWF010000023.1, read on the forward strand.
GCGCGTGAATCCACCGCCTACACGCCGAACGGCCAGTCGTATTTCATCCGCGGCTTCAGCACCTATGGCGCCGGCAGCACGCTGAACGGCTATCGCCTGGAAGGCTTCGCGGCGGTGACCGACACCTCGTCGATCGAGCGGGTCGAGTTCCTGAAGGGCCCGGCCGCGCTGCTGTACGGCGCCTCCAGCGCCATCTCGGGCCTGGCCAACACCGTCACCAAGCGTCCGCTGGCCGAGCGCTTCGCGACCGTGGAGCTGAGCGGCGGCTCGTTCGGCTACGGCCGCGCGACGGTCGACGTGAACGGCCCGATCGGCCCGCTTGACCCGGCCGGCGCGACGGGCGGCGACGCGCTGCTGGGCCGCGTCAACCTCGCGGTGCAGACCGACCACACGTTCCGCGACTTCCCCGGCCGCCGGCCGGACCGGCTGTTCGCGATCACGCCGGTGATCAGCGCGCGCCTCTCGTCCGCGACGCAGGCCGAGCTGGAGCTGTCGGCGGTCCGCACGCGCTATGGCAGCCGCTGCTTCGACACCGCGCCCGAGCCGCCGATGCTGGCGCAGCCGATCCGCAAGCAGCTGATCTGCGACCAGCTCGCCCATGCCGAGCTGAACACCCACACCGTGCGCGCCGAGCTGACGCATGCGATCGATGCGGTGTGGTCGCTGCGCGTCGGCGGCTTCTTCGGCCGCTCGTACGGGCGGCGCACCGAGCAATACCAGCTGAACTACCCGGGGCTCGCGGCCGACGGGCGGACCATCGAGCGCTATTCGCAGCGCACCGGCGGCTCAGTCGAAGACAAGGCCGGGCAGTTCGAGCTGCGCGGCCTGCTGCACGCGGGCGGGGTGCTGCACCGCTTGATCGTCGGCTACGACCGCGTCCAGAAACACGCGCGCGACGAGCCCTTCGAAGCCGCGCCCGCCACCCCCTTCGACCTGCTCGAGCCCGACTACGACGGCAGCCTGACCGGCCCCTACGAAACCACCTACCCCGCCAGCACGGCGCGCCTACGCACCGACGCGGTCTACCTGCAGGACTTCGTCGAGGTGAACGAGCGGCTCAAGCTGCTGCTCGGACTGCGCCACGACCGCATGCGGGTCTCGTCGGCGCTCGACGGCGACGCGGCCGCCGCAGAGCGCCGGCTCGGCGCCACCTCGCCGCGCCTGGGCGTGGTGCTGGAGCCGGTGCCGGGCACCGCGCTGTATGCGAGCTACTCGCGCTCGTTCTCGCCGAACAGCGGCCGCGCGCGCGGCGGCGGCGTGTTCCCGCCGGAGACCGGGCGCCAGTTCGAGCTGGGGGTGAAGCAGGCGCTGCTGGACGAGCGCGCCAGTTTCACCGCCACCGTCTTCCAGCTCGACCGGCGCCAGGTGCTGACCCCCGACCCGGCCGACCGCGACTTCAGCGTGGTGAGCGGCCGGCAGCGCAGCCGTGGCCTCGAACTGGACCTGGCCGGGCAGCTGACGCCCTGGTGGCAGCTGACCGCGGCCTACACCTGGCTCGACGCCAAGGTGGTCGAGGACAACAGCCTCCCGGTCGGCGACCGGCTCGTCGGCGCGGCCCGGCATTCGGGCGGCGTGTTCAGCAAGCTCGCGCTCGAGCCGCTGCAACTGCCGGGCTGGAGCCTCGGACTGGGCATCGTCGCCAGCGGCAACCGCGGGACGCAGCTGCCCAACATCCCCGTCAAGCTCGGCAGCTATCTGCGCGTCGACGGCGCCGTGTACTACGAGCGTGGCCCCTGGCGGGTGCAGCTCAACGGCGTGAACCTGGGCAACCGCCGCATCTACACCGGCCAGGGCTGGGGGCTGGTGCCGCAGCCGCCGCGCGCCTTCGTCTTGAGCACCGCCTACCGCTTCCGCTAGCCGCCGCCGCGCTTCGCCCCACGTCGCCTCACACCGCCCCGCGACCTTTCCCACCCTAGGAGTTCCGATGACATCCAGCCCCCGGGTGCGCCGCCGCATGCGCACCACCCTCGCCCTGGCCCGCGGCACCACGCTGCTCGGCGCCTGCCTCTCCGTGGCACCGGGCCTGCGCGCGCAGCAACCCGCCGCTGCCCACGCCGCGCCCGCGGCGGCGCCCGGTGCCTCCGCGCCCGCGGCAGCGCCCGGTGCCGCCGCGCCGGCAGCGCCCGCCGCAGCCGCCAGCGCACCCGCGGCGACCGAGCTGCGCAACGTGGTGGTCTCCGGCAGCGCCGAGCGCGAGCGCGACGAGCTGGTGGAACGCCGCTCGCGCAGCGGCGCCCTGTTCGGCGACAGCGACCTGCGCGAGGTGCCGTTCACCGTCAACGTCATCACCTCGACCGAGATCGCCAACAAGCAGGCCCGCACGCTGGGCCAGGCGCTGGCCGGCGACCCGGCGGTGCGCAACGACTACGGCGGCACCGGCGCCTACCCGACCGAGAGCTTCAACATCCGCGGCTTCTCGATCAACTCCAACGGCATGCTGAAGGACGGCATGCCGATGGCCAACCAGGTGACGCAGGCGGTCGAGAACGTCGACCAGGTCGAGGTGATCCGCGGGCCGATGGGCTTTCGCTACGGCTTCGTCTCGCCGGGCGGCGCGATCAACCTGGTGAGCAAGCGCCCCACTGCGGAGAACCTGCGCAGCCTGACGCTGAGCACCGACGAGTACGGCACCGCCCAGGGCCACCTCGACCTGGGCGGCAGGGCCGGCGTCGACGACCGCTTCGGCTACCGCATCAACGCCGTGCTGGGCGAGCAGCACAACTTCGTGCGGCCGGTCAACATCCGCCGCAAGCTGCTGGCCGGCAGCTTCGACTTCCGCCTGACGCCCGACACCACCGTCAACCTGACCGCCGACACCTACCTGTGGAACCAGGGGCCGGAGAGCTTCCACTACACCGTCCCCGACGTGAACGGCAACGAGCTGCGCGGCATCCCGCCCGACCAGTACTTCGGCCAGAAGTCGCTGTCGGGGCCCGACTTCCGCACCAGCACCGCCACGCTGGGGCTCGACTCGAAGCTGAGCGACAAGCTGAAGCTGACCAGCGTCTTCGGCGTCTACGACTGGAAGGCCGCCTACTCGATCACGACCCCGTCGAACGCGCAGCCGAACGGCGACTTCACGGTCTTCGCGTCGAAGGGCGACTACAAGACCCGCAACCTCACCAACACCACCTTCCTGAACCTGCAGGCCGACACCTGGGGCCTGGCGCATTCGGTGACCGGCGGCTTCACCTACACCCGCTCGAAGGGCTCGAGCCGCCAGAACCGCGGCAGCGGCGTGCTCGGCACGCCAGACGGCGCGGGCGGTGTGACGCCCTTCGTCAACAACTTCTACCGGCCGGTGCAGTTCCCGGACACGACGGCCGACCCCTCCGGGCCGTACGTGCGCACCACCGACACCTACGAGCGCGGGCTGTTCGTCTCCGACGAGATCCGCATCGGCGAGGCCTGGCGCGTGCTGCTCGCGCTGCGCCGCTCGTCGATCAACGAACAAGGCATCTATTCGCCCGGCGCCAACACCTCGACCGACCCCACGCTGGGCGCGATGTACCAGCTGAGCGACGCCGTCTCGGTCTACGCCAGCTGGGCCACCGGCCTCGAGATGGGCGGCATCGCGCCGCAAACCGCCCGCAACGCCTACGCGGCGATGCCCGCGCAGAGAAGACGCGGCAGGTGGAATTGGGCGTGAAGAGCGACCTGGCCAACGGCCTGACGGTCGACGCCGCGCTGTTCCGCATCTCCAAGGCCTCGGAGTTCGTCAACGCCGACAACGTCTACGTGCAGAGCGGCCGGCAGCTGCACACCGGCGCCGAGGTGCGGCTGATCGGCCGCGTGACGCCGGCCATCAACCTCAGCACAGGCGTGCAGTGGCTGAAGGCCGAACTGACCGGCGACCCGGCCACCGAAGGCCAGCGCCCGCAGAACGTGCCGCGCCTCAACTTCAGCTTCTCCGGCGAATGGAAGCTGGCCGCGGTGGATGGCCTGACGCTGACCGGCGCCATCTACCACGCAGGCGAACGCGAGATCAGCGTGCCGGCCATCCCGGCCAAGGCCGCGGCCTACACCCGCTTCGACCTGGGCGGCCGCTACGAAACCCGCATCGGCGGGCAGGAGACTGTGCTGCGCCTGGGCGTGGAGAACGTGACCGACAAGGCCTACTACAGCGTCGGCTGGTACAGCCTCTACGAGTACGGCACGCCGCGCACCGTGACCGGCTCGGTGGAGTTCAGGTTCTGAGCCGGGCCGGGCCTGACCGACGCGCAGACCAGGCGTGGATCAGGCCCGCCTGGTAGAAGCGCAGCGGCTCGTCGAAGCCGCCGGCGGCGATGAGCGCGGCGACCCGGCCCGGCGGCAGGATCGCGACGTCGCGCGCATAGGCGGCGCGCATCTGCTCCAGGCCCGCGGCCGGGATGCCGGCGCCCTGCATCAGCTTCAGCCACGTGTCGAGCAGCGCGGTGTACTCGCGCGACTCGACGTCGGACGCCAGGTCTGAACTCGCCAGCAGGCCGCCGGGGGCCAGCCGCGCCGCGATCGACTGGAAGAAGCCGGTGCGGGCGGGCGCATCGAGGATGAACTGCGAGACGAGGAAGCTGGTGGCTGCATCGAAGGGACGCTGGGCGGGCAGCGAATCCAGATAGCCCTCGTGGAACTGGCAGCGGTCGGCGAAACCCCCGCGCTGCGCCCGCTGGCGGAACACGTCGAGCATGGCGCCGGACGGCTCGACCGCGGTGAACGACCAGCCGGGGAAGCGCGCCGCCAGATGCTCCACCTCGACCCCCGTGCCCGGGCCGACGCACAACAGCCGTGCGTCCGCCGGCAGGTCGGCGAAGACCGCTTCCACCAGCAGCAGCAGCGCGTCGCGGATCGGCGCGGTCTTGGCCCAGCGCTCGTCGTAGCTGGGGGCTTGTTGGTCGAAGATGGATTTGAGGTCGTTGGGGTGCATGGGTCTGTCAGGACGTGGGTGCCCTCGGCAACTCAGGATTAAGCCTGATGCCCAATCGCAGGCGCGCGCCGCAGCAGCTCCTAGGCATCGGGGCCCCGTCACCGCATCGGCGCCGGCCGCCGGCGTCGGCGACTTCCGGCAGTTCAAGCCTGGCGCGCAATTCGGCGCCTAGCTCAGTCTGATGTCGAGCCAGCACTTCGAGCGACAGGGCAAGCCTGGGGCGGATCACCAAGCGTGTCGACGACTATCTGCGCACGCTGCTGATCCAGGGCACGGCGGATCTTCCCGAGGACGAAGCGCAACAAGGCCGCCCGTAGATGTGCAGTCTGTTTCCTGTGGCAATGCCGCGCAGCTTCATCGCGCCCGGTCTGACGGATTTGAACTGAGACCCATGAATCATCGATCGCCAATGGCCGTCAGGCCGAATGCGGCGAGATGCCGCATCCGGCCTACGGCCAGCGTGCGCGGTGGATCGGCGCTGTCAAGGTTCCGCTGCGCCGGGTTGGTGCCCGTCCTTGACAGCGCAAATCCACCGAAATGGAAAGTTCGGCTTGACTCACGAGGAAGCCCCTGCAGAAGGGCCATGTTTCGGCGCGATTATCGGCAGCGGATCGATCGCCGCGACTGGAAGTAGCAGGGTTTTGACGTAGCCAAGTGCTTTCTTGCCGTTTGCTGCTTCTAGGGTTGGGAATCATTGATCGTCCGTTCTGTCAGCGCCCAGTCGGCAGATTTGCTCTCAACTGCTGAAGTCGCCCTTGAGCGCCCATGATAATGGTTGGAATATTATTGAGAAGCGATCCGGGATCGGAATACTCATGCACTGGCAATACCCACGGGTATGCTCTTTCGAAATCCGAGAACATGCTGTAGCCGCCCGCGCCTCTTTTTCGCAAAGTTACGACAGGTGTCGTCCTAAGAAAAGGGACTGTGGTTGCCAATTCATGAGGTAGTGAGCTCGGATCGGTTAAGTCGGCTATGACGAACTGAGCCATTCGAGCAATCAGCTCGACAGTCCCCGTAACATCTTTGTTTTTTGCATTCTCGAAATCGAATAGTACTGGCGCCAACCCCAGCCTTCTTAGCTCTGTGCGAATTCCATCCAACACCGGAAATTGTTGTTCATTGAACCGCCCAAGAATTAATACAATCTTAGATGTGATTGTGTCAATTACACTTCTAAAGCTTTTGTTATTGAGTAGCAAATACATGAACTGAGCAACCTCAAGACTGTCGACGGTGATTTTTTCAAACGAACGAGCATACTTTATTGAAGGCAATTGATGACCGACTCCGGGAGTCATGACTAAGTCGTGCTGCTCCAGTGGTTCACCTTTGAGATCCCAAACAGATGTGCCATATATATGAGCTTCGCTAAAAATCGCCTCTTCAACCGACGTCCGGACGAGTCTTGCCCAGCCCAAGTCGGCTTTTCGTAGGCTCGCTCTTGTGAGGTCTGCTTCTATTAGATCTGCTCCAATGAGACACGCGCCGTTGAGGTTCGAGCCTTTTAGATTGGCGCGCCGAAGATCTGTGTCGGACAGATTCGCCTCTTGCAAGTTGAGCCCGGATAGATTTATTCCCACTAGCGGCTCATAGTCATCAAAGCCAGTAGTCATTACGCCCTCTGGTATATAATGTCTATAGGATAGACGAAGACCTGAAAAACTTCTTCCTTGTAGGTCTGGTAGTGGAGCGGCCGGCCATTCGCTCCGTGCGCTGTTCCACCGCTCAACTTCTCCACGCTCAAGCAGTACGAGAAGTTCGTTCTTTGTGAGTGGTAGTTTTGACATGATAGATAAAAGTGTGAGTCTCCGGCCTAACTAATGAAAGGGACGTCCCCGTCCCGAGCCGCGACGATGGGGTTGCGAATACTCATCAACGCTCGACTCGAAAGGGGATGTCCATGGCAATCGTATTTCTCGGCATCGACGCGGCCGACGCCGCGGCGATCTGCGAGGCGCTGCAACGGCCTGCGATGCGCTTCGTGCCGGTGAAGTCGACGTTGGCGCAGTCGCGGCTGGCGGTGCACGCCGCGCGCCAGGGCTGGGTCGAGGCCCGCACCGCCTGCATCAACCGCCTGCGCGGCCTGCTCAGCGAGTTCGGCATCGTGCTGCCGCTGAAGGCGCAGACCGTGAGGCTGCAGGCGGCCTCGGCGCTGGAAGGCCTGCCCGGCTGGATGCAGACCGTCGGCCACGACCTGCTCGACGAGGTCCGGCGTCTCGATGAGCGCGTCGGCGCGTATGACGATCACGTCCGCCTGATGGCCCGCGCCGACGACCGCTCTGAGCGACTGATGCAAGTGCCCGGCATCGGCGCGACCACCGCCAGCGCGCTGCTGGCGAGCATCGGCAATGGCCACGACTTCAAGAACGGCCGGCAGCTTGCCGCCTGGCTGGGGCTGGTGCCGGGGCAGTACAGCTCGGGCGGCAAGGCCCGGCTCGGGCGGATCACCAAGGCCGGCGACCGCTACCTGCGCACGCTGCTGATCCTTGGAGCGCGAGCGGTGCTGGCCGCCGCGACAAACAAACAAGACTGGCTCAGCCGCTGGACCACCAAACTGGCCGAGCGGCGGGGTTACTGGAAGGCCGTCGTTGCCATCGCCGCCAAGAACGCGCGCATGGCCTGGGCAATGCTCGCCAAGGGTGAGGGCTTCAAACCCGTCGCAGTGGCCTGAGCGCACACGACCCACCCGCTCAAAACCGGAGGGCTGGCCACCAGATATCGAATCTGCCACCGCGTGACGCCTGCGTTGATGGGACAAGGTTGGACCTGCGCGGGGAGTGCTCGTTTAACTCAAGGCGGCGCCGGCTTCGGCGACCGCGGCTAACGATAGGAGCCCCCGCGCGCGTCTTTCATCAGGGCCCGCAGCCTTCGGTGCTGCATCCAAGGCCGGTTGTAGTTTTGCAGTCCGCATCCTTGTGCTCCCGACCGATGCGCCCCATCGGCTGCAGATTCAAAGACCTTCCCAGTCGAATTGCTCCGCAATTCGTCAGGGCCTGATATTGCTTGACGCGGGGGGATGCCCTTGTAGTTGGAGTTCAGGCGCCGCCGAAGGCGGCCGCCTGGAACGACTGGTTATGTGCCTTCGCCACTTTTCCTCCGGAGTCTGGCGAGCGCGACCTTGTTCCAGCTTTGAAATAGCTCAAAGGCGCTTTCTCCTCCCATCCCTGTCATGGACCGCAGAGTCCAGCGGTTCTAGGGATCCAAAAATCCGTGAGCCCAGTCCACTCCCTTGACGAACATCAAGCGATCACAATTAGCTGAAAACGGCCATGAGACTTGAATTGCACCTGAGACGGCGAAGATGACTCCCAGTGCAAAGCCCTGAATCTCTCCACTCCAATCGAACCACTCACCTGTTCGCTTGTGTTCGGATAGCAGTTGATGCAATGTCTCTTCTGCAGCTTTACCAAACAGCCTCGAGTAGAACACCATGTGCAACGGGCTTGGAGATCCTGTTGCTAGATTGGAGAGGCGACTAAGAGGGGTCGTGGAGATTCCGATTTTTATTGACTTCGGCTCTTCGCAGTAGATGAAGTAAAGCCCCTCGACAGGATCATCCTCGACTGAGTAGCCAGTGCGTGGGCCGAACAGTATCCATTCCCTGTCGAAGTTGCTCACGCCTCCTCCTATGACACATAACGTTTGAGCTAACCGGACCGTTGCGGTATGTGGCTAAAGGCCCAGAATGAAATGGTGGGCCTTTAGCCGCATGCCGCAATGGGTCCGGTTGAGCGAATGGTTAGGCCTCGCCGTGGCTAATATCTATGGAGTTTTAGTTCCGGAAACTACGAGGCCATAGTGCCTTTCCAAATGATCAATGATCTTATTGAGTCCAGTCATGACGTCCAGTTGATTCGCCCCGAAAGAATAATAGCCACTCAGTAAGGCTTCATTTGGAATTGTGGATGGTATCGAAACTTCTCGAATCTTCGTCTTTTCGTTGTTCTCTATACGTACAGTTAACGGGTAACGGAAACCTCGCCCGTCACCCTCTCTAACCCCGCCGGGGCCATAGTTTTGAATACTTCCGTTGTAGCACTCATTGCCTAAGATGCTCTCAAGCCGCACAAGAAGCTTCCGCCTGTCATTAGAGATAGATTTGCTCACTATATAATCCTCGATAGAGTTATGAATAGATTAATACGAAGCTGGGACTACTTGAAGAATGCTACACATGCACCGTTCTCAATTGCAATGGAGATGTCGGATCCGGCCTTGATGTGATAGACGTTCTTCTTGCACTCTATGCAATGTCGAACATCCGGATTATCAGTCACTTCGAGATCGTCCCACTTCAAACTACACTTGTACGAGAGTGAGACCAAGCAGTCATCTGAATTCATTCGAATTAGACCCATGCTGGGCATGATTGGCGAGATATCTTGGCTTACATAGATACCTTCAGAATTCAGTCTTTCGACAATTTCCTCAATCTTCGCATTGCTAAGTCTTGCTCCATTTGGAATTGGAAATGAAATTTCATCAATTTGAACGAAGCCTTGTTCTTGGCCCCGTTTGATTAATTTCTGTATCCAGTCTGCAAAATTGAAGTTTGCTACTGGGTCTTCAGGGTTTTCGTAGAAAGGCACATTAGATTTGGAGTTCATTTGTCTTCTCGTGGTCGGTGTCGAAGTTGATTCCGGAGAAGGTAGCACTGTCTCACTATCTGACTGTGAGGCCTAACATGTTTTCGGGCGCACTTCTGCGCCCGTAACAAGCAACTGGCGCACCCTTGCGCCACTAATCGGGTCGATCCTGCGGGGACGCGCCCATAACCGGTTATGGGCGCAAATCCGATCAATCATCATCACATCCATCAACCACCCCGCGGTTCGACCGGACACATCATCCACAAGCGTCCCCGAATACCATCTCCCAAACAATCGATGCCCGCACCAACTTCGACCACCACGTGACGAACTTGGCATTCCGTGACCGACCGAGCTCCTTTGCCGTCCAGTTCGTCTCAGCGCCTCGGTCCGGTAGGTCACGGTCGCCGCGCCCAAGTCGGCGCCACAAGAGAGAAGCAGCGGATCACGGCCGCCTGCCCCTCAGCCGCCGTCCTGCGGCGCCATGGTCACCATCAGCCCGTCGCCGCCGCGAGAGCTGGGGAACATGTACACGTGCCCGCTGAGGTACGACTGCATCGCATGACCATCGAACGCCTCCGCGCCGAGGCTGCAGCCCTCGCCAGGGGTCGTTGACACGGCGTACAGGTCCCCTCGCGGGCGAGGGCTCATCTTTCCCGTCAGGACGCAGCCGCCGTCGAGTTCGGCCCTGAGCACGCCGTCGGACGAAACGCTGGCCCTGCCACCGCCGTTCCTGGAGCGAAGGGGTGAACGCAGCTGGAACCAATAGTCCCCTGCCAGACGAGCCGCTTCAGTGGGCGATTGATCGATGGGCGCGCGGACGGCGAACACGCGCCCCGACTCCCCGGCCAGGCTGGAGTCGAAGCTCAGCAGCCGATCGTCGATTTGCAACCGTGTCATGTCGAGAGCCTGCTGCCGCTGGCCCTCGATGTCGTAGAGGCGCCCCGATACGCGGTATTCGCCTTCCGACCTTTGCACGGCCCTCGCGACGAAGAAGCCAGCCCACGAAAACCCGTCGTGCCTCGGCACCGAGAGGTCGACTTGATAGAAGCCGTAGATCAACCCGCCGTCGAACGCGATCACGAACAGCGGCTGCTGCTGCAACACGTACGACTGGTCGTACCGGGCCGAACCCGAATCGCCCGACGAGGCCGTCGAAGAACCGCGCAGGCCGAAGAACCTCTGCAAGCTGCCTGATGCAGCGGTGCGATCCCTGCCTGCGCTAGGCGGGCAGGGAGGCCGGTGGGCTCAACCGCTCAGCAGCACCGCCCGCCCCCGCGCCCGCCATAGCGGGCCTCCAGCCGGTTGCGAAAGAACTCTTCGTAGCTCATCGCCGGCTGCCCCGGGTGGCGGCTCTCGTGGTGCGTGAGATAGGCGTCGTAGTCGGGCAGGCCGACCATCAACCGCAGCGACTGCGCCATCGTGCGGGCCAGGTAGCGGCCGCCGCTCCTGGCGGCCTCCCAGGCGGCGCGCGGCGCATCCGCCCGCGCGGTCATGACGTGGCCCCTGCCGGCATGCGCTCGAACGGCGTCTCGTGCGCCGTCGGCCGGTTGGCGGCGCGCGCGGCCAGGCAGGCGCGCACGCTGTAGAGCAGCACCGAGAGCACGACCAGCACGAAGAGCGCGCACAGCGCCGCGTCGAGCCGGTTGTTGAAGACGATGCGCGACATCTCTTCGGCCGACTTGGCCGGCGCGATCAACACGCCCTGGGCCAGGCCGTCGGCGTACTTGCTGGCGTTGGACAGGAAGCCGACCTTCGGGTCGCTCGAGAAGATCTTCTGCCAGCCGGCCGTCAGCGTGCAGATCAGCAGCCAGCCCGCGGGCAGCATCGTCACCCAGGCGTACATCTCGCGCTTCATGCGGAAGAGCACCACCGTGCCGAGCATCAGCGCCACCGCGGCGAGCATCTGGTTCGAGATGCCGAACAGCGGCCACAGCGTGTTGATCCCGCCCAGCGGGTCGACCACGCCCTGGAACAGGAAGTAGCCCCAGGCCGCGACGCACAGGGCCGTGGCGATCAGGTTGGCGGGCAGCGACTCGGTGCGTTGCAGCGCCGGCACGAAACTGCCCAGCAGGTCCTGCAGCATGAAGCGGCCGGCGCGGGTGCCCGCGTCGACGGCGGTGAGGATGAACAGCGCCTCGAACAGGATCGCGAAGTGGTACCAGAAGGCCATCATCGCGGGCCCGCCGACCACCTGGTGGAGGATGTGCGCCATGCCCACCGCCAGGGTCGGCGCGCCGCCCGCGCGGCCGAGGATGGTGTGCTCGCCGACGTCCTTGGCCGTCTGGATCAGCACGTCGGGCGTGATGACGAAGCCCCAGGTCGAGAGCGTCTGCGCCACCGCCTCGGGCGTGCTGCCCACCAGCGCGGCCGGGCTGTTCATCGCGAAGTAGATGCCGGGCTGGATGCACGAGGCCGCCACCAGCGCCATCACGGCGACGAACGATTCGGCCAGCATGCCGCCGTAGCCGATGTAGCGGGCGTGGGTCTCGTTCTCGAGCATCTTGGGCGTGGTGCCCGAAGAGATCAGCGCGTGGAAGCCCGAGACTGCGCCGCAGGCGATGGTGATGAACAGGAAGGGGAACAGGTCGCCCGACCAGACCGGGCCGTTGCCCTGCGCGAACTGCGTCACCGCCGGCATCTCGAGCGTCGGCGCGACGACCACGATGCCGATCGCCAGCGCGACGATGGTGCCGATCTTCAGGAAGGTCGACAGGTAGTCGCGCGGCGCAAGCAGCAGCCACACCGGCAGCGAGGCGGCGACAAAGCCGTAGCCGATCAGCATCCAGGTCAGCGTGGTGCCGCTGAAGGTGAACATCGGGCCCCACACCGGGTCCTGGCTCACCACCTGGCCGCCGAAAATCGCGGCCATCAGCAGCACGAAGCCGATGATCGAGATCTCGGCGATGCGCCCGGGGCGGAAGTACCGCAGGTACAGCCCCATGAAGATCGCCACCGGGATCGTCGCCGCGACGGTGAAGGCGCCCCAGGGCGATTCGGCCAGCGCCTTGACGACGATCAGCGCCAGCACCGCGAGGATGATCACCATGATCATGAACGTGCCGAAGAGCGCGATCAGCCCCGGCACCACGCCCATCTCCTGCTTCACCAGGTCGCCCAGCGAGCGGCCGTCGCGCCGGGTGGAGATGAACAGCACGATGAAGTCCTGCACCGCGCCGGCGAAGACCACGCCGGCGAGCAGCCACAGCAGGCCCGGCAGGTAGCCCATCTGCGCCGCCAGCACCGGGCCCACGAGCGGGCCGGCTCCGGCGATCGCCGCGAAGTGGTGGCCGAACAGCACGTGCTTGTTGGTCGGCACGTAGTCGAGGCCGTCGTTGTGGCGCCAGGCCGGTGTCGCGCGCGTCGCATCGAGCTGCAGCACGCGAGTCGCGATGAACAGGCTGTAGTAGCGGTAGGCGATCAGGTAGATGCAGACCGCCGCGACGACGATCCACAGCGCGCTGATCGCCTCGCCCCGGCTGAGGGCGACGGTGCCGAGCGCGAAGGCGCCGAGCACGGCGACGAGTAGCCACGCGAGGTGGCGGCCGAAGGTGGGCATCAGGCTGTCTCCTGTTTTTGACAGCCGAGTGTCGGCAGGCCGGCGGGCCGGCACATCCGTCGCAGCGCGCGGGCACGGCGCGTGGCATTGCGTAAGGGTCAACCCGGTGACCGGCCGGCGCCCTCCCCGCCGGGCCGCCCGCCTCGGCCCGCGGCCTCAGCCGCCGCCGTCGAAGGTGCGCGCGTGTTCCACGGCGTACTTGATCAGCTCGGCCATGCTGTCGAGCTCGAGGCGGCGCTTGATGTTCTGCCGGTGCGCCTCGACCGTGCGCACGCTCAGGCCCAGCTCGCGCGCGATCTGCTTGCTCGTCTGGCCGCGGCCGAGCGCGGCGAGGATCTCGCTCTCGCGCGGCGTGAGCAGCGGCCGCGCCGCCTGGCTGCGGAACAGCCCCTGCGACACCGCCGGGCTCAGGAAGGTGCCGCCGGCGGCGACGGCTTCGATCGCGGCGACGATCTCGCTCGCCGGCGCGTCCTTCAGCACGTAGCCGCGCGCGCCGGCCTGCAGCGCGCGCTGCACGTAGGCCGGGTTGTCGTACATGCTCAGCATCAGCACGCGCAGCGACGGGTGCCGTTCGAGCAGCAGCGCAGCGAGGTCGAGGCCGTTCACCTCCTTCATGCCGACGTCCATCAACACCAGGTCGGGCGCCGCGACCTCGATCCGCGCCAGCGCCTCGGCCGCCCCGCCGGCCTCGCCGACGATGCGCAGGTGCGGCAGCCCCCCGAGCCGGCTGCGCAGGCCGTCGCGCACCAGCGGGTGGTCGTCGACCAGGAAGAGCCGGATCGGCGCCTTCATCAGCCTGCCCCTGCGCGCCGGCCTGGCGCGGTCGCGGCTTCAGGCGCCGCCGCGACTGCGGCCGCGATGACGGTGGCGGCCGGGGCCGCGGGCTCCGGCCGCAGCCTTTCGGCCGGCACCTCGGCGACGATGCGCGTGCCGTCGTGGCCCGAGCGCACCGCGAGGCGGCCGCCGATCGCGTCCATGCGCTCGCGCATGTTGCGCAGGCCGATGCCGCGGTCCGGGTCGAGCTGCAGCGCGCGGAAGTCGAAGCCGCGGCCGTCGTCGCGCACCTCGAGCTGCACGCCGCCGCCGGCGAAGTCGAGGGTGATGCGCACCCGCTTGGCCTGCGCATGCTTGCGCACGTTGGTCAGGGCCTCCTGCGCGACGCGGAAGAGCGCGGTCTTCACGTCCTGGGGCAGGTCGAGCGGCTCGGCGCCGATCTCGACCACGGCCAGCGCGCCGGGGCCGCCGGACTCCTGCGCCAGGTGCTGTAGCGCCGCCGGCAGGCCCAGCGTGTCGAGCAGCGCGGGCCGCAGCCGGTGCGAGAGCCGGCGCAGCTCGGTCAGGGTGTCGTTGATCTGGCCGAGCACGCGCGGCAGCGCCGGGTGCGGCCCCGCCGGCTCGCGGCGCGAGTCCTCGAGCACCGACTCGATCAGCAGCTTGGCCGACACCAGGGTCTGGCTGCTGCCGTCGTGCAGTTCGCGCGCGAGGTGGCCGCGCTCCTCCTCCTGCGACTGCACGACCCGTCGCGCGAGCAGGCGCAGCTTCGCCTCGGCCAGCTTGTGCTCGCTCAGGTTGAGCATCAGGCCGATGGCCCCCACCCCGACCACGCCGAGGGCGGCGAGGCCGGCGATCCAGGCCATCGTGGCGTCGACGTTGGCGCCCACCTGCTGCTCCAGCTGGCGCTGGGTGGCGGCGATGTCGTCCTGGTACAGCCCGGTGCCGAGCATCCAGTTCCAGCGCGGGAGCGTCGTCACGTAGCCGAGCTTGGGCGCGATGCGCCCGGCGCTCGAGGGCTTGGGCCAGAGGTATTCGACATAGCCGCCGCCCGCGCTGGCCTGCGCCAGCAGGTTCTGGATCGTCGGCCGGCCCAGCGGGTCGCGCAGGTCCCACAGCAGACGGCCCACCAGCTCGGGCTGGCGCGAGTGCATCAGCGAGCGGCCCTCCATGTCGTAGACGAAGAAGTAGCCGTCGGGGCCGTAGTCGAGCGCCTGCAGGCGGCGGATCGCCTCCTCGCGGATGGCCGCGTCGTCGCGCCCGCTGTCGTACAGCGGCCGCACCGTGCTCACCGCGAGGGCGACGTAGTGGCGCAGCTCGCTGCGCCGCTGGTCGAGCGAGGCCTGCTCGACCAGTGCCCTTTCGCGCAGCGCGAGCTCGCCGGCCTGCTGACGCACGATGAAGGTCACCAGCGCGCCCATCACCAGCAGGGGCACGACGGCCAGCGCGACGACCTTGCTACGCAGCTTCACGGCCAGGCGCTGCGGCGGCGTTCGCGCGGGTGGAGCGGGGAGGGTTCATCGACAGGCACGGTGCGGCGGCCGGTTCCGGCGGGCGGCAAGCATACGCGCCGGGCCCGGCGCCGGCGTCGCGAATGCCCGGAGGCCGCACCCGGGCGGCCGGCGCGCCCGGATCAGGCGCCTGGATCAGGCGCGGGGCATCACGCTGACCGACACGTCGAGCTGCTGCTCCCCGCCGCCGAGGATCACGCCGCGCAGCGGCACCACGTCGGCGAAGTCGGCGCCCCAGGCGAGCGTGATGTAGCGCCGGTCGCCGCGGGTCAGGTTGGTCGGGTCGAACTCGACCCAGCCGTGCGCCGGCGCGTAGGCCGCGACCCAGGCATGCGAGGCGTCGACGCCCATCAGGCGCGGCTGCCCCGGCGGCGGCTCGGTGAGCAGGTAGCCGGACACGTAGCGTGCGGGCAGGCCGTGGGCGCGCAGGCAGGCGAGCATCAGGTGGGTGAAGTCCTGGCACACGCCGCGGCGCTGCTGCAGCACCTCGTCGACCGAGGTGCTGACCGTCGTCGCCTCGGGGTCGAACTCGAAGTCGCGGTGGATCGCCGCCATCAGCGCGTCGACCGCCTCGAGCCAGTCGCGGCCGGGCCGCAGGTGCTCGGCGGCGTAGCGCCGCGCCGCCTCGGACAGCGGCACCATCGTCGTCGGCTCGCACATACGCGCGGCGCCGAGGTCGTCGAGCGAGGGGTCGCTGCGCACCGCGTCGCGCACCCACTCCCAGGACGCGCGGGCCCCTTCGAGCGGCTGCGGCCGCTCGCCGACCTCGACCTCGCAGCGCATGACCACGCGCAGCACGCGGTGCGCGCCGTAGACGTCGAAGTGGGTCACGGTGTTGCCGAAGCTGTCGATCGCGTCGCGCCGCTCCTCGGGCACGGGGTCGATGCGCAGCGTGTGCGACAGCAGGCGCTGCCAGGGCAGCGCGCGAGGCATGAGGCGCGCGACCTGCCACGACTGCACGACCGCCGTCTCGTAGACGTAGCGCGTCTCGTGCTCGACGCTGTAGCGCACGCTGCTCAACACGGCCGGCCCGCCCTCATCGACACGCGAGCCGTCATGCGACCAGCGACAGGACGCTGCGCGAGTCGGCGTGGGTGAAGAACTTCAAGTTCAGCTCGTCGGAAAGGCGTTGGGCACCGCGCGCCAGCTCGGTCAGGGCCTGGGCAAGCCGCGCGCTCTCGGGGGCGAGATCGTAGGCTTCGAGCGCGGCGAGCATCTGCCGGCCCGGCGCCAGCACGTCGCTGCCGAAGCGGCCGTGCTGCTGCTCGAGCCGCTCGACGTACTCGCCGAGCCCTTTGACCTGGAAGGCGACCGAGCGCGGGTTGTCCCGGTCGCGCACCAGCAGGTCGAGCACCGGCATCCATTCGGGCTGCACCAGGAAGCGTGAGCGGTAGGTGACGCTCGAGTCGGCCAGCTCGAGCAGCCAGTCGAGCCCGCTGCCGCGCCCCTCGTGCGTCGCGACCTGCAGCATCGTGCACAGGTTGACCAGCCGCTCGACGCGCCGCCCGATCGACAGGAAGCGCCAGGCCTTGCTGCGCGTCATGCCGTCGAGCACGAAGCCCGACAGCGTCGCCATCGAGGTCACCGCGCGGTCGAGCCAGGCCAGCGCCAGCGGCAGCGAGGCGCCGCGCTGGAACACCGGGTCGGCGATCAGCTGGTTCAGCGAGCGCCAGTTGTCGGCCGACATGCGGTCGCGCAGCAGGAAGGCGACGCGCGCGAGCTGGGCGAGCTGGGCGGCCAGGCCCTCGTCCGGATGCGTCGCCGCGCGCAGCAGCGCGACCCCGGCGTCCTCGCGCGAGTCGACCAGGCCCAGGCGCAGCGCCAGCTCGAGCGAGGGCTGCACGCCGTCGTCGAGCTCCTCCACCTCGCCGAGCACGCGCGAGATCGCGACCCGCAGCACGCGGGCGGTGTTGTCGGCGCGCTCGCCGTAGCGGCCGAACCAGTAGAGGTCCTCGGCCGAGCGCGACGGCAGGGTGGCACGCGGGCGGCCGAGGTCGTCGGCGGTGACGGTGTCGCGCAGCAGCGAGAACGAGGCGTTGACCGGGCCTTCGGAGAGCACCCAGGTGTCCTTCGAGCCGCCGCCGCGCTGCATCGCGATGATGCGGGCGTTGTCCGCCGCGGCCACCCGCGTCAGCCCGCCCGGCATCACGTGCCAGCCCTGCTCGGTGGCCACCGCGAAAACGCGCAGGCCGACGGTGCGCGCCGCCAGGTGCTCGGCGCCGCGCGCGGCGCCCCGCTCGCCGGCGCGCCCCGGCATGGGGCGCTCGAGCACCGGGGCCTGCGACAGGCGCACCCATTCGTGCGCCACGAAACGGTGCGGATGGGCGGCGATGCGCGCGCGCAACGCCGCGCGCGCGGCCATGCCGAGGTCGGCGCCGAAGATCACCTCCTCGCTGTCGAGGCGGTCGAGCGGCTTGATGACGACCTGGTCGAGCGCCTGCCAGGCGCCGTCGAAGGCGGCCGGCTCGCCGAGCCACCAGGTGGCCACCGACGGCAGGCGCAAGGGTTCACCCAGCAACTGCTCGGACAGGCGCGGCAGGTAGCCGAGCAGCGCACCGGACTCGAGCACGCCGGAGCCGAGCGCGTTGGCGATCATCACCGTGCCGCGGCGCGCGCATTCGGTGAGGCCGGCGACGCCCAGCGCGGACTCGGAGCGCAGCTCGAGCGGGTCGCAGTAGTTGTCGTCCTGCCGGCGCACGATCGCGTGCACGCGGCGCAGGCCCTCGATCGTCTTCAGCCAGACGCGCCCGCTGCGCACCGTCAGGTCGCTGCCCTCGACGAGCGTGAAGCCGAGGTAGCGCGCGAGCAGCGCGTGCTCGAAGTAGGTCTCGTTGTAGGGCCCCGGCGTCAGCAGCGCGATCAGCGGCGCGCCCCCGTCACCGGCATCCGCGTCGTCGTGCGGCGCCCAGCGCAGGATCGACTCGCGCATCGTCGAGAAGTACGCGGCCAGGTGCTGCACCTGCAGGTCGCGGAACAGCTGCGGGAACACGCGCGAGACGACGAGGCGGTTCTCGAGCGCGTAGCCGGCGCCGGAGGGCGCCTGGGTGCGGTCGCCGACGACCCACCAGCGGCCGTCGCCCGAGCGCGCCAGGTCGGCCGCGTAATGGAACAGATGGATCCCGCCCGGCGGCCGGATGCCCTGCGCCGGGTGCAGGAAGCCGCTGTGGCCGAAGACGATCGGCGCCGGCACGCTGCCGTTCTTCAGCAGCGTCTGCGGCCCGTAGAGGTCGGCCAGCACGCGGTTGAGCAGGTCGGCGCGCTGGGCGATGCCGGCCTCGATCACGGCCCACTCGTCGGGCGGGATGACCAGCGGCAGCGGGTCGACCGACCAGGGGCGGTCAGTGCCCTTCGGGTCCGCGTAGACGTTGTAGGTGATGCCGTGGTCGCGGATCTGCCGCTCGGTCAGCGACAGCGTGTCGCTGACCTGCGGCCCGTGCCGCGCCGCCAGCGCCTCGAGAAACGGCGCCCAGTGCGCGCGCGCGACGCCCGGCGCCGCGAGCATCTCGTCGTAGCGTCCGGCGAGTACCGCGTAGTCCTGCAGCAGAGGGTCGGCCATCGGCGGCGCCGGTCGGGTCTTGCAGGCGCGGACCGCGCGCCACGGAATCAGCCTGGTTCAGGCACGGCGGAGGTCGAGGGTAAAGGGGAAGTTGGGATTGCGCGACTCCGCCGCGAGGGCGATGGCGCCCGGCGTGTGACCGAGTCGGAAGAACCGGTTCAGGCGCCGCGCCTCGGCTTCGTAGGAGTTGACGGGGAAGGTGTCGTAGTTGCGCCCGCCCGGGTGGGCCACGTGGTACTGGCAGCCGCCCATCGAACGGCCCATCCAGCTGTCGACCAGGTCGAAGGTCAGCGGCGCGTGCGGCTCGATCGTCGGGTGCAGCGAGGCGGGGGCGCGCCAGGCGCGGTAGCGCACCGCGCCGACGAACTCGCCGACCTTGCCGGTGGGCTGCAGCGGGATCTCGCGGCCGTTGCAGGTGATCACATGGCGGTCGCCGACCAGGCCGGTGGCACGGACCTGGATGCGCTCGACGGTGGAATCGACGTAGCGCACGGTGCCGCCCGCCGCGCCCTCCTCGCCCATCACGTGCCAGGGCTCGAGCGCCATGCGCAGGTCGACCTCGACGCCCCGGGCCGAGAAGTCGCCGACGTGGGCGAAGCGGAACTCGAGGTGCGGCGCGAACCAGTCGAGCTCGAGCGGGTAGCCGAAGTCGCGCAGCTCGTCGATGACGTCGCGCAGGTCCTCCCACACGTGGTACGGCAGCATGAAGCGGTCGTGCAGCTCGGTGCCCCAGCGCTTCAGACGCTCGGGCTTGTAGGGCTTCTGCCAGAAGCGCGAGATCAGCGCGCGCATCAGCAGCTGCTGGGTCAGGCTCATGCGCGCATGCGGCGGCATCTCGAAGGCGCGCATCTCAAGCAGGCCCAGGCGCCCGGCCGGTCCATCCGGCGAGTACATCTTGTCGATGCAGAACTCGGCCCGGTGGGTGTTGCCGGTGACGTCGATCAGCAGGTTGCGCAGCAGCCGGTCGATCACCCACGGCGGGCAGTCGTTCGGGCCCAGCCCGGCCTGGCGCTGCAGCTCGGCGAAGGCGATCTCGATCTCGTAGACCGAGTCGTTGCGCGCCTCGTCGATGCGCGGCGCCTGGCTGGTCGGGCCGATGAAGAGGCCCGAGAACAGGTAGGACAGCGCCGGGTGGTTGTGCCAGTAGCCGACCATGCTGGCCAGCAGGTCGGGCCGGCGCAGGAACGGCGAGTCGGCCGGCGTCATGCCGCCGAGCACGAAGTGGTTGCCGCCGCCGGTACCGGTGTGGCGCCCATCGAGCATGAACTTCTCGGTCGACAGCCGGCCCTCGAAGGCCGCGTCGTAGAGGAAGGTGGTCTGGTCGACCAGTTCGTCCCAGCTCGAGGCCGGGTGGATGTTGACCTCGATCACGCCCGGGTCGGGCGTGACGCGCAGCACCGCCAGGCGCGGGTCGCGCGGCGGCTCGTAGCCTTCGAGCACGACCGGCAGGCGCAGCTCGGCTGCGGTCGCCTCGACCGCGGCGACGAGCTCCAGGTAGTCCTCGAGGCGCTCGAGCGGCGGCATGAAGATGTAGAGCCGCCCGTCGCGCGGCTGCGCGCACATCGCGGTGCGCGTGATCTGGCCCGCCGACTCGAAGCGCCCGGGCTGGCGCTGCCCGGCGCCGGCCTCCCACACCACGCCGCCGTGGCCGTCATCCCTGCCACCGGCCAGGCCGGAACCCTGCCCCGGGTCGAAGAGGCCTGCCGCCGTGCCCTCGCCCGACGGACGGTCGTCGCGGCCCGGGCCGCCGCCCTCGCCGCGCCGCTGCAAGGCCACGCGGGCGGACGGCCCGTAGCCGCCGGCCGCGCCCGGCCGACCCCGGATCTGCGCGTAGGGCGGCAGCGGGTCGACCGGCTGGTTCGGGTCGACCGCGTACAGGTACGGATAGTCGAGCTTGCTCGACCAGGGCTGCGAGTCGAGCGGCAGCCGGTAGCCGAGCGGCGAATCGCCCGGGTACAGGTAGCAGCGCTCGTCGCGCAGGAACCAGGAGCCGGTCTGCCAGCCGCTGCCGTCGGGCCGTCGACCGATCGGCAGCACGCTGCCGATCACGGTGTCGAGCCCCTGCGTGAAGACCTTGCGCAGGCGGTCGCGCTCGAGCGAGTCCTCCAGCCGCGCGTCGAAGGGGTCGACGTTCACCGGCAGGCGCCGCTCGCGCCAGAGGTAGTACCAGACGTCCTCGTAGGCCGGGAACACGTAGCCGGGCTCGAGCGCCAGGCGTTCGGCGACGCGGCGCAGGAAGGCCTCGGCCTGGACGTCGGTGGCACCGTAGTCGCGCTTCTCGTCGGCGAAGAGGCCGAGGTCGCCCCAGAGCGGCTCGCCGTCGCGGCGCCAGAACAGGTTCAGCGACCAGCGCGGCAGCTGCTCGCCCGGGTACCACTTGCCCTGGCCGTAGTGCAGCAGGCCGTTGCTGCCGTACTTCGTCTTCAGCCGCGCGAGCAGGTCGGCCGCCAGCACCCGCTTGGTCGGGCCGAGGGCGTCGGTGTTCCACTCGGCGCCGTCCCGGTCGTCGATCGAGACGAAGGTGGGCTCGCCACCCTGCGTCAGGCGCACGTCCTCGCGGTTCAGGTCCGCATCGATCGCCTGGCCGAGCTGGGCGATCGAGGCCCACTGCTCCTCGGTGTAGGGCTTGGTGACGCGCGGGGCCTCCCATTCGCGCGTGACCTTCATGTGGTGCTCGAAGCTGGTCTCGCACTCGTCGACCGCGCCGGCGACCGGTGCCGCCGACGAGGGCTCGGGCGAGCAGGCGAGCGGGATGTGGCCTTCGCCCGCGAGCAGGCCGGAGGTCGGGTCGAAGCCGATCCAGCCGGCGCCGGGCAGGAACACCTCGCACCAGGCATGCAGGTCGGTGAAGTCGACCTCGGTGCCCGAAGGGCCGTCGAGCGCCTTCACGTCGGGCTTGAGCTGGATCAGGTAGCCCGAGACGAAGCGCGCCGCCAGGCCCAGGTGGCGCAGCAGCTGCACCAGCAGCCAGCCGGTGTCGCGGCAGGAGCCGCTGCCGTTGGCGAGCGTCTGCTCCGGCGTCTGCACGCCGGGTTCCATGCGGATCAGGTAGCGGATGTCCTTCTGCAGGCGCTGGTTCAGTTCGACCAGGAAGTTGGTCGTCTGCTTGCGCTCACGCGGGATCGAGTCGAGGTAGGCCTTGAACAGCGGCGTCTTGGCCGTGATCGGGTCGACCACCAGGTAGGGCGCGAGCTCGCGCCGCACGTCGGGCTCGTACTCGAAGGGAAAGTTCTCGGCGCTGGGCTCGAGGAAGAAGTCGAACGGGTTCAGCACCGCCATCTCGGCGACGAGGTCGACCTCGATGCGGAACTCGCGCGTCTTCTCCGGGAAGACAAGCCGCGCCAGGTAGTTCGCCTGCGGGTCCTGCTGCCAGTTGACGAAGTGCTTGACCGGGTCGATGCGCATCGAGTAGCTGAGGATGCGCGTGCGCGAGTGCGGCGCGGGACGCAGGCGGATCACCTGCGGGCCGAGGTTCACGGGACGGTCGTAGCGGTAGTGCGTGACGTGGTTCAGCGCGACGTGGATGGACATTCAGGCACTCCGGCGGAAACGGCGGGTTCGATGGAAAGGCGAGACAAGCATGAAACGGGCGAGGAGGCAGGCGAGGAAGCGGTTGACGGCGGGCGGCGAAGGCGGACGCGCCACCCTGCTCAGGCGGCGACGGGCTCGATGCGGATGCGCACGTCCATCGACTCCTCGCCGCCCCCGGCGTGCACGCCGCGGATCGGCGAGCAAGCCGCGATCAGCACGTGCAACTGGTCCTGGCAGACCCTCTCGCCGAGCACGCGCTGTTGCGCGTCGGCGGGCGGCGTCAAGCGCAGCGTCTGGTGGGCGTAGCGCAGCGGCTGCGCATATGCGTAGCGCGTCTCGTGACAGATGCGAAGCTGCATGGCATCGGCACCGCTCGCCGGTCGCGCGTCCGGGGCGGGTCAAGCGTCGACCGGCACGAGGAAGTCGCGGCTGATGCCCAGGCCCAGCGTCCCGATGCGCTCGAGGAACTGGGTGAGGTAGGCGTGCAGCCCGGTCGCCAGGATCTCGTCGATGCGACCGTACTGCAGGTCGGCACGCAGGCGGCCGGCACGGCGCAGCGTCTCCTCCGACTCGTCGTTCGCGACCATCTTCAGGCAGGTGACCAGCTCGTTCATGCAGGCCACCAGCGAGCGCGGCATGTCCGGCCGCAGCACCAGCAGCTCGGCGACCTTCTCGGGCTGGATGACGTTGCTGTAGACCTTGCGGTAGATCTCGAAGGCGGAGACGGAGCGCAGCACCGCCGACCAGTGATAGAAGTCGTACTCGACCTGCGCGCTCGGCGCCGCGACCGCATTGACCGCGCCGAAGAACTCGCGGTCCATCGCGTGGAACTTGACGTCGAGCAGCCGGGCGGTGTTGTCGGCCCGCTCGATGAAGGTGCCCAGGCGCAGGAAGTGGAAGGCCTCGTCGCGCAGCATCGTGCCGACGGTGACGCCGCGCGACTGGTGCGAGCGGAACTTGACCCACTCGAAGAACTCGGTCGGCTCCTTCTGGAACTCGGTGGCGACCAGCGTCCGCCTGAATTCGAGCCAGGTCTGGTTCTGCGTCTCCCAGACCTCGGTCGTCAGCGTGCCGCGCACGGCGCGCGCGTTCTCGCGCGCGGCGGCCAGGCAGGAGCTGATGCTCGACGGGTTGCGCTCGTCGCGCACCATGTAGTCGAGCACGTTGCGCGCCGAGACGGTGCCGTAGCGCTTGCCGAAGTCGCCCGACAGCTCGGAGATGCCGAGCAGGCCGCGCCAGCCGCGCTCGGCATCGTCGGCCGACTGCGGCAGCAGCGACGTCTGGTAGTTGACGTCGAGCATGCGTGCGGTGTTCTCGGCCCGCTCCATGTAGCGGGCCATCCAGAACAGGTGGTCAGCGGTGCGTGAAAGCATCGTCTCGTCCCCTCAGCCTTCCATCACCCAGGTGTCCTTGGTCCCGCCGCCCTGCGACGAGTTGACGACCAGCGAGCCCTCCTTCAGCGCCACGCGCGTGAGGCCGCCGGGCACCATCTGCACTTTCTTGCCCGAGAGCACGAAGGGCCGCAGGTCGATGTGGCGCGGCGCGATCCCGGACTCGACGAAGGTCGGGCAGGTCGACAGGCTCAGCGTCGGCTGGGCGATGTAGCCGTCGGGCCTCGCTTCGACGACCTGGCGGAACTCCTCGATCTCGGCCTTGGTCGCCGCCGGGCCGACCAGCATGCCGTAGCCGCCGGCGCCATGCACTTCCTTGACGACCAGCTCGGGCAGGTGGGCGAGGACGTACTTGAGGTCCTCGGGCTTGCGGCACTGGTAGGTGGGCACGTTGTTCAGGATCGGCTTCTCGCCGAGGTAGAACTCGACCATCTGCGGCACGTAGGGGTAGATGGACTTGTCGTCCGCGATGCCGGTGCCGATCGCATTGCACAGGGTGACATTGCCGGCGCGGTAGACGCCGAGCAGCCCCGCGCAGCCGAGCGCGGAATCGGGGCGGAAGGCGAGCGGGTCGAGGAAGTCGTCGTCGACCCGGCGGTAGATCACGTCGATGCGCCGCGGGCCCTGCGTCGTGCGCATGTAGAGGAAGTTGTCCTTGACGAACAGGTCCTGCCCTTCGACCAGCTCGACGCCCATCTGCTGCGCGAGGAAGGCGTGCTCGAAGTAGGCGCTGTTGTACATGCCCGGCGTGAGCACGACGACGGTCGGGTCGTTGACCGACGCGGGCGCGACCGCACGCAGCGTCTCGAGCAGCAGGTCGGGGTAGTGCGCGACCGGCTCGACGCGATGCATGCTGAAGAGCTCGGGGAAGAGCCGCATCATCATCTTGCGGTTCTCGAGCATGTAGCTGACGCCGCTCGGCACCCGCAGGTTGTCCTCGAGCACGTAGTAGTCGCCGCTGCCGTCGGCATTGCCGGCGCGCACGATGTCGACGCCGGCGATGTGCGAGTAGATGCCGCCCGGCACGTCGACGCCCATCATCTCGGGGCGGAACTGCGCGTTCTTGAAGATCTGCTCGGCCGGCACGATGCCGGCGCGGATGATCTCCTGCCCGTGATAGACGTCGTGCAGGAAGCGGTTCAGCGCGGTCACGCGCTGGGCCAGGCCCTTCTCCATCGAGGTCCACTCGTGCGCCGGAATGACGCGAGGGATCAGGTCGAACGGGATCAGGCGCTCGGTGCCCGAGCCGTCCTCGTCTTTCGTCCCATAGACCGCGAAGGTGATGCCGACGCGGCGGAAGATCATCTCCGCCTCTTCCCGTCGACTCGACATCACGTCGCCGGGTTGTTCGGCCAGCCAACGGTCATAGGTGGCGTAGTGCGCGCGGACCGCGCGCTCCGCGGTGTGCATCTCGTCGAAGCCAGCTTTCATAGGGTCCCCATAGGCTCCAGGAAGGGTAGCAAATTCCAGACCACTGACGTGGCCATTCGGGCCGGCGCGAGCACCGCTGGGGACGCCGTCGCGGGGCCGGAGATCAGTCCTGCGACGGCGCGCGATGCCAGTAGCGGCGCACCCGTTCGCGTTCGCATTCGCCTCGCGTACCCGGGCCGCTCCCGGCCCTTGCGACCGGCCAGCGGAAAGCACCGCAGGCGGCGCTGTCGTGCCATTCGGTGCCGCGCCGCCGGTAGCGCTCGACGACCGCCGCGGCCGGATGGCCGAACCGGTTGCGGTAGCCGGCCTGCGCGATCGCGATACGCGGTGCCACGGCGTCGAGGAAGGGCTCGGACGAGGAGGTGCGACTGCCGTGGTGAGGCACGAGCACGAGTTCGCTGCGCAGCGGCATGGGCGCGGCCGGCGGCATGTCGGCGGGTTCGCCGCGCCCCCATGCGTCATGGCGATCCGCGCGAAGGCCGCCACCGGCGACCGGCGCCGCATGAGCATCGACCAGTGCCAGCTCCTGCGCGCGCTCGATGTCACCGGTGAGCAGCGCGCTGCGCCCGCCGCCCTCGATGCGCAGCACGCAGGACCGCGCGTTCGCCTTCGTGCCGGGTGTCTCCGCCTGCGCCGCAGCCGCAGGCGCGAGGATCTCGAAGGCCACGCCGTCCCACTGCCAGCGCTGACCGGCGCCGCAAGGCGCCGCTGGCGAGGCGCCCACGAGCGGATGCCCTGGCGCCAGCGAATGCACCAGCAGACCGATCGGCAGCGCGCGCTGCAAGGCGGCGGCACCGCCGACGTGGTCGCTGTCGCCATGGCTCAGCACGAGGCGGTCGAGCCGGTGCACGCCCAGCGCGCGCAGCAGCGGCAGCAGCACCCGCTCGCCGGCATCGCTGCCGGGGGCGTAGGCCGGCCCGGCGTCGTAGAGCAGGTTGTGGCGGTGGGTGCGCACGAGCACCGCGCCGCCCTGCCCCACGTCGGCCACCAGCAGCTCGAAGTGACCGGCGGGCGGCCGGTCGACCACCGGCCACAGCAGCGGCAGCGCGAGCGGCACCGCCGCGAGCCGCAGCCGCCAGGGCAGCGGCAACACCGCGAGCGCGCCGGCGACGAGGCCCGCGGCGCCGGCCCAGGCCGGCGCCGCCGGCACCGTCCAGGTCGCCCCCGGCACCCGCACCAGCACCTCGAGCAGCAGCAAGAGTCCCGCGACCGCCTGCGCCGCGAGCGTCCAGGCCCAGGGCAGCAGCGCCCCGAGCAGCGCGAGCGGGGTCACGACCAGCGAGACGAGCGGGATCGCCACCAGGTTGGCGACGACGCCGACGACCGACACCTGATGAAAGAACAGCAGCGTCAGCGGCGTCAGCCCGACCGTGACCACCGCCTGGGTGCGCAGCGCCTCGCGCAGCAGCGTGGCGGCACCGCCCGCAGCATCTCTGACGCCCGCCCTGCCCGCCGGGCTGGTCCCGGCCGTGCCCGGCAGCGCCGCGCCCGCTGCGCAGGCCACGAGCGAGGCTTCGCCTTCGGCAGCCCGCGAGTCGACCGCGGTCCCGGCCGCCCGCGACGGCGCGGCCTGCACCGGCGTCGAGCCGAGCAGGAGCCCGACCGCGACGAACGACAGCCAGAAGCCCGGCTGCAGCAGGGCCCAGGGGTCGACTGCGCTGACGACGACACCCGAGGCGAGCAGCACCAGCGGCCAGGGCCAGCGGCGCCCGCCGGCGTCGAGCAGCACGGCGGTCGCCAGCATCCACAGCGTGCGCTGCGCCGGCACGCCGAAGCCGGCCAGCATCGCGTAGCCAGCCGCCGACGCGAGCCCGCCCCAGCGCGCCGCCAGCGGCGCCGGCAGCCGCAGCGGCCAGCGCGGATGGCGGCGCCAGACAGCGCCGATGACGAGCCCGGCGAGCCAGGAAAACATCGTCACGTGCAAGCCGCTGATGCTCATCAGGTGGGCGACGCCGGCCTCGCGGAACAGCGCCCAGTCGGCGCCATCGATCGCCGCCTGGTCGCCGACCGCGAGGGCGGTGACGACGCCGGCCGTGCGCGGGTCGGCGATGCGGGCCTCGATCGCCTCGCGCAGTGCCTGGCGCGCGCGCTCGACCCGCTGGCCCTGACCGCTGGCCAGGCGCTGCGGCGGCGCGGCCCCGGCGGCACCGCGCACGCTGCCGACCGCGCGCAGGCCCTGCTCGAACCACCACAGCTCGGCATCGAAGCCATGCGGGTTGAGCGTGCCGTTCGGCTGCCGCAACCGCACCGGCAGGCGCCAGCGCTCGCCGGCGCGCAGCGCCGGCACCTCGTGCACGGGCGGCCGCGGCTCGACATCGGCCGCCTCGTCGCGCCCGGCAGCCCACCGTCCGCCGCCACCGCCGCCGCCGTACCAGGCGAGCGACACACGCGGCGGCACCGCGACCGCGGCATCGCCCTGGCGCGCGGCCTCGACCTCGAGCACGAAGCGCCAGCCGCCGCCGGCCAGGCGCTGGGGCAGGCTCGCGATGACGCCGGTCAGTTCGAGGTCCTGCCCTTCGAGCGCTGCCGGCAGCGCCTGCGCCAGGCGGTGCCCGGCGCGCAGCCCGGTGGTGCCGAAAGCGGTGCCGGCGATCGCGGCGGCGACGGCCAGCCAGACGGGCACGCGGCCGACACCCGCGCCGCGCCCGACCCCGATCGCGCCGACCAGCACCAGGGCCGCCACCAGACTCGGCACCAGCACCGCCGCGTATACCGCCGTGCTCCAGAGCGTGGCCTGCTGCAGTTGCGCCGCGATGCCCGCGCCCCAGGCCAGTGCCCAGGCCGCCAGCGTGGCCCCGCCGACCGTCCGTGGCGACCCGTCGCGGCGCCCGCTGCGGTCGGCTGCCCGTGCCGCCCGCGCGCTGCGCCACGGCCTCGACGGCGGGCCTCGCCACGGCCCGTCTGCGCGGACCTCTCGACCCAAAGGCCTCCTCCCTCTGCACGACGAGGGCCAGTGTAGGATTCGCGCCTTTCAGAATCCGGCGGTGCCGGGCCCCCTTAGCGTCGCCCTCGCCGCCCCTGCGACTCCCCTCCGGACGCCCCTCCTATGAGCACCGCCGCGACACCCCCGAACGGTCCGGCCGGCACGATCGCCGACCGCCTCAAAGCCCTCGGCATCACGCTCCCGCCGCTGGCGGTGCCGGCCGCGGCCTACGTGCCCTTCGTACAGACGGGCAAGCTCGTCTTCCTCTCCGGCCACATCTCGAAGAAGGACGGCAAGCCCTGGGTGGGCCAGCTCGGCCGCGACACCGACACGGCCACCGGCCAGCAGGCCGCCCGTGCGGTTGCGATCGACCTGCTGGGCACGCTCGCGGTCGCCACCAAGGGGCTCGAGAACGTCGCCCGCATCGTCAAGGTGATGAGCCTGGTCAACAGCACGCCGACCTACACCGAGCAGCACCTGGTCACCAACGGCTGCTCCGAGCTGCTCGGCCAGGTCTTCGGCGACAAGGGTGCCCACGCGCGCAGTGCCTTCGGCGTGGCCCAGCTGCCGATGGGCGCGGCGGTCGAGATCGAACTGATCGCGGAGCTGAACGCCTGATGGTCGACGCAGGAGGCGCGCGCGGCCTGTGCGCTGCACGGCCCGGTGGGGTGCCCGCCCGATGAAGTTCACGACCTGGCGTGGGGGCCTGCTCGGCATCGCCGCGCTCAGCGTGGCGGCGCTGATCGTCGCGCTCGTCGCCCAGCACGGCTTCGGCATGCAGCCCTGCCCGTGGTGCATCCTGCAGCGGCTGATCTACCTGCTGATCGCCGTCGTCGCCGTCGTCGGCGCGGTGCTCACCGCGCCCGGCGCGCGGCGCGTGGCCGGGGGGCTGGTGATCGTGCTGGCCGGCTGCGGCATCGCGTCGGCGGTGTACCAGCACCAGGTCGCGTCGCAGCTCTTCTCGTGCAACCTGACCTTCGCCGACACGGTGATCACCGGCCTCGAGCTGGAGACGCTGGTGCCGCCGCTGTTCCAGGTGACGGCTTCGTGCGCCGATGCGGCGGTGTCGCTTGCGGGCCTGCCCTTCGAGTACTGGAGCCTCTCGCTCTACCTGCTGATCGCCGTGGCGGCGATCGCCCTGATGCTGCGCCGCGCCGCCGCGCGCTGAGGCGCGCGGGCGGCGGCCACGCCGATCACTTCTTCTTCGGCGCCTCGGCGACGACGGCCAGTTCCACGTTGGCCGAGCCTTGCGGGCCGAGGCCGAGGCTGCGCGCCGATTTGGTCGACAGGTCGATGACGCGGCCGGCCTGCATCGGGCCACGGTCGTTGATGCGCACGACCGCGGTCTTCTTGTTCTTCAGGTTGGTGACGCGCACCTGGGTGCCGAAGGGCAGCGTCTTGTGCGCGGCCGTCAGCTTGTGCATGTCGTAGCGCTCGCCCGAGGCGGTCTTGCGGCCGTGGAGCTTGCTGCTGTAGACCACGGCAAGGCCGGTCTCGGTCTCGGCCGCGCGGGCGTCCGGTGCGGCCCCGAGGCCCAACGCAAGGGCCAGGGCGAGGGCGCCCGCGCCGAAGAGGCGCGACATCGTGTGCGGGGCCAGAGGCTTGTCTTGCTGCTTCATCGTGTTCCGTGCGGGGGTCGTGTCGGTGATCCATGCGCATTGTTTTGGTGCGCACACGCTTGGGGCCTGGCCGCGGCGCCCCTGGGCATCCCGGGCGCGCCGCGCGGCCGCGATTCTGGATCAAGTCCGTCGTCGCCGGCCTGCCGCACGGGGGCAGGCGGCGCGAATGCCCGGCCCCGGAGCGTTCAGCCCGCGGCCAGCAGCCGCTGCCCCTTCATGCCGTCGATCGCGCGGCCCTTGCGCGCGCGCTTGCCGACATGCTCGGCGAGCCCCGCGCCCTTCAGCACCTCCTGCCGCGGCTTGCCGCGCGGGCTGCTGCCGTGCACCTCGAGCGCGCTGCCGAAGGCGGCGATGCCGACCAGCGCGTCCTTCGCCTCCAGGTCCATCAAGGTCAGGCCGCGCCCGCCCTTGGGCTGCAGCTTCAGCTCGTCGAGCGCGAAGACGAGCAGGCGCCCGGCCAGGGACAGGCAGGCGAGCTGGGCCATCCCGGCGCCGACCGCGCTCGGCGGCAGCGGCTTCTCCTCGCCTTCGAGCGCGAGGAAGGTCTTGCCGCCGCGCTGGCGCGCGACCAGGTCGCCGAGCTTCGCCATCAGGCCGTAGCCGCCAGTCGAGGCGAGCACCAGCGTCTGCTCGACGTTGCCGGCGATGTAATGCGCCGGCTGGGTGCCCGACTCGAGGTCGATCAGCGTCGTGATCGGCTGCCCGTCGCCGCGCCCGCCCGGCAGGCTGCTCACCGCGACCGAGTAGCTGCGCCCATCGCTGCCGATGACGACCAGCGGGTCGACGCTGCGGCAGGGGAAGCAACCGTAGAGGCCGTCGCCCGGCTTGAACGCGAGCGACCCCACGTCGACCTCGTGCCCCTTCAGCGCACGCACCCAGCCCTTGAGGCTCACGACGACGCTGACCGGCTCGTCGACGATGCGGATCTCGGCCACCGCGCGCTTCTCGGCCTGGATCAGCGTGCGGCGCTCGTCGCCGAACTGCCTGGCGTCGGCCTCGACCTCGCGGACCACGGTGCGCTTCAGCGCCGCCGGGCCGGAGAGGATGTCCTCGAGCTTCTTCTGCTCGGTGCGCCGCTCGTCGAGCTCCTGCTGGATCTTGATCGCCTCCAGCCTGGCCAGCTGGCGCAGCCGGATCTCGAGGATGTCCTCGGCCTGACGGTCGCTGAGCCTGAAGCGCTCGATCAGCGCCGCCTTCGGGTCGTCGGCCCCGCGGATGATGCGGATCACCTCGTCGATGTTCAGCAGCACCAGCTGCCGGCCTTCGAGGATGTGGATGCGGTCGAGCACCTTGGCCAGCCGGTGCCGCGTGCGGCGCTCGACCGTCGCGAGGCGGAAGCCGATCCACTCGCCGAGCACCTGGCGCAGGCTCTTCTGCGTCGGCCGGCCGTCGGCGCCGACCATCGTCAGGTTGACCGGCGCCGAGGTCTCGAGGCTGGTGTGCGCGAGCAGCGTCGTGATCAGGTCCTGCTGCTCGACGGTGCGCGACTTCGGCTCGAAGACGAGGCGCACCGCGGCCTCCTTGCCCGACTCGTCGCGCACCGCGTCGAGCACGCCGAGCAGCGTCGCCTTCAGCTGCAACTGGTCGGCCGAGAGCGACTTCTTGCCCGTCTTGACCTTGGGGTTGCTGAGCTCCTCGATCTCCTCGAGCACCTTCTGCGCGCTGGTGCCCGGCGGCAGCTCGGTGACGACGAGTTGCCACTGGCCGCGCGCCAGATCCTCGATCTTCCAGCGCGCGCGCAGCTTCAGCGAGCCGCGGCCGGAGGCATAGGCGGCGCGGATCTCGTCGGTGCCGCTGATCAGCTGTCCGCCGCCCGGGTAGTCCGGGCCGGGCAGCAGCGCGAAGAGCTCGTCGTCGGCGAGCTTGTCGTTGCGGATCAGCGCGACCACCGCGTCGGCCACCTCGCGCAGGTTGTGGCTCGGGATCTCGGTGGCGAGGCCGACCGCGATGCCGCTCGCGCCGTTCAGCAGCACGAAAGGCAGGCGGGCGGGCAAGAGGCGCGGCTCCTCGGTCGAGCCGTCGTAGTTGGGCACGTAGTCGACCGTGCCCTCGTCGATCTCGTCGAGCAGCAGCCGCGTGATCGGCGCCAGCCGCGCCTCCGTGTAGCGCATCGCCGCCGCGCCGTCGCCATCGCGGCTGCCGAAGTTGCCCTGGCCGTCGACCAGCGGGTAGCGCTGCGAGAAGTCCTGCGCCATGCGTACCAGCGCGTCATAGGCGGCGGTGTCGCCATGCGGGTGGTAGCGGCCGAGCACGTCGCCGACCACGCGCGCGCTCTTCACCGCCTTCGGCCCGGCCGCCGTCGTGAAGGCCAGCCCCATGCGCTGCATCGCGTAGAGGATGCGCCGCTGCACCGGCTTCTGGCCGTCGCAGACATCGGGCAGTGCGCGGCCCTTGACGACCGACAGCGCGTACTCGAGATAGGCGCGCTCGGCGTAGTGGGCGAGCGTGATGGCGTCGCCCGGCGGCTCGGGCGGTTCAGGGCTGTCGATCAGCGGCAGTTGGTCGGGCATGCGAAGGAAGCGCCGCGCGGGGGCGTACGCGTCGGGCGTCGGGCGTCTCGGAGGGGCGCATTCTGCCGCGCGGCCACGCCCGCGCCCTCACCTCGGCGCGGCGCAGGATTCACGCGCGCCGGAACTGCCTGCGATAGGCCGAGGGCGAGACCGCGAACGCGACCGAGAAATGCTGGCGCAGCGAGACCGTGGAACCGAAGCCGGCCAGCTCCGCGATGACGTCGATCGTCTTGTCGCTCTGTTCCAGCAGGCGCTGCGCCGCCAGCAGGCGGTGGTTGAGCAGCCATTGCGCGACCGTGGCGCCGGTCTTCGCCTTGAAGCGGCGCGTGAAGTTGCGCCGGCTCATCGCCGCCCGGGCGGCGAGCACGTCGACGCAGAGCGGCTGCTGCAGGTGGCCGATCGCCCACTCCAGCGTCTGCGCCAGCGGGTCGCGATCGACCGACTTCGGCAACGGCTGCTCGATGAACTGCGCCTGACCGCCGCTGCGGTGGGGTGCCACCACCATGCGCCGCGCGACGCGGTTCGCCAGCTCGGCGCCGCAATCGCTGCGCAGCAGGTGCAGGCAGCAGTCGATCGCCGCGGCGGTGCCGGCGGAGGTCAGGATGTCGCCGCCGTCCACGTACAGCACGCGGCGGTCCAGCTTCACCTGCGGGTACTTGCGCTCGAAGTCGTCGGCCCAGACCCAGTGCGTGGAGGCCGCGCGGCCGTCGAGCAGCCCGGCCTCGGCCAGCACGAAGGCCCCGAGGCAGAGGCCGACGAGCCGCGAGCCGCGCGCGTGGGCCTGGCGGAGGGCCTCGAGCAGGCGTTCCGACGGGCGCTCGTCCGGATCACGCCAGGCCGGCACGATCACGGTGTCGGCCTGCGCCAGCGCGTTCAGGCCGTGCCGCACCTCGATGTCGAAGCCGGCCAGCGTCGCGATCGGGCCGGCGCGCTCGCCGCAGATCAGCAGGCGATAGCTCGGTTCGCCCAGCCGTGCGAGGTCGTCGCCGAACACCGCGCAGGGCACGGACAGGTGAAAGGGGTTGACGCCCTCGAAGGCGATCACCGCCACGGTGTGGCCGTCGGTCTTCATGTTGGCCCGATCCTATCGAACTGTGTCCATCGGGCCCGTTTCGTCCCGGCGGTCGCCGCCCGACACTGGCGGCGTTCTCAACCGGAGCCAGAAGATGAACCACCCGACGATCCGCAGCATCGCCGGCGCCACCGCGCCGGCCCGCATCGATGCCGACAGCACCGCGCTGCTGGTGATCGACTTCCAGAACGAGTACTTCAGCGGCAAGCTGCCGATCCCCGATGGCCGGCGAGCGCTGGAGAACGCGCGCCGGCTGGTCGCCTTCGCCGACGACGCGGGCATCCCGGTGTTCCACATCCAGCACGTCACGCCGGCGGGCACGCCGATCTTTGCCGAGGACGGTGAGACGGTCCGCTTCCACGACGAGATCCAGCCCGGCCCGGGCCACACCGCGCTGCGCAAGGCAACGATCAGCGCCTTCCCGGGCACGAACCTCGACGAGCGCCTCAAGGCGGCCGGCATCCGCACGCTGATCATCACCGGGCTGATGACGCACGCCTGCGTGTCGGGCGCGGCGCGGGACGCGGTGCCCCTCGGCTACGAGGTGCTGGTGGCCGAGGACGCCTGCGCCACCCGCGACCTCGACACCGGCGACGGCACGGTGCTGCCCCACCTCGCGCTGCATCGCGCGGCGCTGGCGACGATCGCCGACACCTTCGGCAGCATCATGACCACCGAGCGCATCCTGCAGCTGCCGGTAGCGGCACCCTCGCGCCGCTGAGGGCGGCGACAGGGCCGACGACAGACCCGGCGACTGAACGGGGCGGGCGAGCCGGGATGCGCCCCGGCCTCCGCTCAGGCCGGCGCCGCGTCGCCGCGGCGGGCCTCGTACTCGGCTGCCAGCATCGACATCACCACCAGCGACTCGTAGCCGTCGTCCGTGCGCACCGCGTCACGCAGCCGCCCTTCGACGATGAAGCCCTCGCTGGCGTAGAGCGCCAGCGCGCGCGTGTTGTGCTCCTTCACGTCGAGCCAGAAGCGGTGGGCGTGCAGCTCGCAAAAGGCGATGCGCTCGAGCTCGCGCAGGCAGGCGCGCCCGATGCCCTGCCCCTTCGGCTGCAGCACGATGCGCTTGAGCTCGATCGAGCCGTGCGGGTTGCGGCAGCCCTGCAGGATCACGAAGCCCACGGCCTGGGTGCCTTCGCCCGCCTCGACGATGAAATGCCGGAAGTCGGGGAAGCGGACCGCCCCCTCGTGCTGCGTGCGCTCCCAGGGCGTGATCGACGGCAGGTTGCCCGGGTCCTGCTCGACGCCGACGACGTAGTCCAGGTCGGACAGCATCGTCGGGCGCAGGCGGACGCCGATGGCCGGAGTGCGCATCACCAGCGGCCCGATGCGGTCAGGCCCTGGCCGCGCGCGTGGCCAGGCTCGGGATCGGGATCGGGATCGGGATCGGGATCGGGATCGGCAGCGGATGTCCCATGTCAGCTCCAGGCCCGGGCGGCGGGCCCTGGGAGCCAGTATGGAGGAAGGGGACCGGCGCGCTGCCGGCCGTCCCTCAGGGCGCCGGTGGCTTCACCAGGATCTCGACGCGCCGGTTCTGCTGCCGGCCTGCGGCATCGGCGTTCGAGGCGACCGGCGCGGTGTCGGCCATGCCTTCACTCGCGAGGCGGTTCGCCTCGACGCCGCGCGTCTCGAGATACGCGACCACCGCCTGCGCGCGCCGCTCGGACAGGCCCTGGTTGCTGCTGTAGGAGCCGACGTTGTCGGTATGCCCGACGACGCGCGCGGTCACGCCGCAGTACTCCTTGATCGTCGAGGCGACGGTGTCGAGCGTCGGCTTGGCCTCGTTGCCGAGCGCGTGGCTGCCGGTCGGGAAGAGCACGTTGCCCGGCATGTCGAGCTTCACCGATCCATCGGGCTGCTCGGTCGCCTTCGCATAGGCGTTGCCGGCCAGGGCGCCGGCCAGCGCGCCGAAGAGCGCACCGTTGCGCCGCCCGACCGCGCCCTTGTCGGCGACCGCACCGCCGACCGCCGCACCCGCCACCGCGCCGATCACGCCGCCGATGACGGTCGCCTTCGTCGCGTCGGTGCCGCCGCCGAGCGGCTTGCAGCCGCCGGTGGCGGCCGGCTTGGTCGCGCAACCCGCCACTGCCAACGCCATCGTCAACACGGCCAATGGCACCCAACCCCTTTGTCTGTTCATCTGCCTCTCCCGGTCCTCGCCCGTTCCGTTCGCTCGATCTGTCTGCCCGCCTCGACGGCCTGCCGGCCTGGGCGGGGGCGATTGTGCGGTGGGCCGCCGGAGGCGCGCGCCGCGACGTGAGAGATCGTGAGGAAGAGCGCACGCCCTCCCCCGGGCCATACTCGCCGCCTTCCTCCACCCCTGGACGTCGGCCGACCGCACCCGAGGACCCCCGCTTGGCTCGCCCCCAGACGCTCACGCGCACGCCGCCCGACGCTGCCCAGGCACTGTCCGTCGCCGGGCGCCCGCTGCCTTCGGCGCATGCCTCGCTCGCGAGCATCCTGGCGAGCCGGCTGGGGCAGGCGCATCGCGGCCTGCTCGCCACGCCGACGACCGAGCCGGACGGCGGCGTGCTCTGGACCAGCCCGCTGCCCGGCGAGGTGCAAGCCGCCACCGCGCTGCCGCCCGAAGACCGCAGCCGCCTCGACAAGCGCGCCGCCCAGTTGCTGGGCGACATCCGCGGCCTCGCGACCCAGATGCGCGCCGAAGGCGCGACGGGCGAGGTCGTCGGCACGATGCTCGAGCTCGCGGCCCGGCATCCGCCGGGCGACTGGCTCTACAGCGTGGGCGGCAAGCCGGTGCTGGTGCTCTGGGGGCACGACGCACCAGGCGTTGCCCAGCCGGGGGCCGCGTCCGTGCCGGCGTCGAGGTCTGCGTCTGCAACCGGGTCTGCCCCTGCGGCAGGAGCGGCCACGGCATCCGTCGCCACGCAGGCGGCCCCCGCGACGGCACAGGCCGCAGCCGCAGGCTCCACGGCCGCCACCGCGGCAAGGCCCGCCCGGCGCGGCTGGCTCGCCGCCCTCGCGCTGCTGCTCGCGGCCGCCCTGCTCGCGGGCTGGTTCTTCGGCCTGCGCGGTGGCCAGGCCGGCAACGACGGCCTCGACCCGCAGCTCGCCCAGGCCGAGGCAGACACGCGCGCGCTCGAGGCCGAGCTGGCGCGCCGCAAGGCGGAGCCGCCGCGCTTCATCTGCGCCGCGCCGCCGCCGGCCGAGGCCCCGGCCAGTGCGCCCGAGCCGCCGCCGGCCGCCAGCGCGCCGCCGCCACCCGCGCCGCCGAGCGCCCCGGCGTCGACCGTCGCCGCCTGCCCCGGCGGGCGCCCCAAGGAGCAGGCGCCCCAGTTCGCGATCGTGTTCGACACCTCGCCATCGATGAACTACAGCCTCAACGCCTCGAAGGCCGACATCGAGCGCGCCGAACAGGAGGCCGCGCTCGTCGCACCGATGGCGGCGCTGGGCCTGTACCGCGGGCCCGACCCGCTCGACCGCGTGCTCGGCGAGCCGCGCCGCCTGACGCCCGCGAAGTCGGCCGCCGCCGCGATCGCCGCCGACCTGCCGGCCGACGTCGGCGCCGGCCTGGTGCTGGTCGACAGCTGCCGCGACGGCGCCAGACCGGTCGGCTACTTCGAGCCCGGCCAGCGCGCAGCGCTGCTGTCGCGCCTGCGCGGGCTGAGCGCCCCGCGCGCCGACGCCACCACCGGCACGCCGCTGGCCGACGGCCTCGCCAAGGCGGCGCGCATGGTCGACGGGGTCAAGCGCGACGCGGTGGTGCTGGTCATTTCCGACGGCGAGGAGAACTGCGGCGGCGACTCCTGCGCCACCGCCCAGTCGATCGCCCGCGCGCGGCCGCGGCTGCGCTTCAACGTGCTCGACATCACCGGCACCGGTGCCGGCAACTGCGTGGCCCGCGCCACCGGCGGCAAGGTCTACACCGCGCGCAACGCGCGCGAGATCAGCTCGATGATGAAGCGCGCCACGCAGGAGGCGATGGCGCCCGAGGGCTGCCGCTGAGACGGCGCAGGCCAATCGGCCGCCCGGTGGCGCACGCTACAGTGCCGCACCCTCGGCCCGCGCGGCGGGCGGCCGCGAGCGGGCACGCCACGATCGCACGCCGCCTGACGCGGGCCGCGACCTCCGGGACACGACGTGCCGCAACGCATCACCCAGACCGCCGCGCAGGCTGCGCAAGTGCTCGACGTCAACGGGCGCTCGCTGCTCGCGTCGCACGATCCGATCACCTCGATCCTGCGCAGCCGCCTCGGGCAGGCGCATGGCGACCTGCTCGCCACGCCGAAGCGCGAGGCCGACGGCGCGGTCACCTGGTCGACGCCGCTCGCCGGCGAGGCGAAGCCGGCAAAGGAACTGCCCGAGGACGAGCGCGCGAAGCTGCAGCGCCGTGCCGACCAGCTGCTGGGCGACATCCGAGGCCTGGCCGAGCGCATGCGCCAGGAAAGCGCGACCGGGCAGGTCGTCGCCCAGATGCTCGACTGCGCGGCGACGCGGCCGGAAGGCGACTGGCTGTACAGCGTCGGCGGCAAGCCGGTGCTGGTGATGTGGGGCCACGGCGCCCCGCCGGCGACGTCGGCCGCGGCGACAGGGGCCGCGGCAGGGACTTCTGGCGCCGCGACGGCCACGGCCACCGCCGCCCCGGGCTTACCACCCTCCCCGGCCGCGTCGCCAGCGCCAAAGGCAGGCCTCGGCGCGGGCCCTGGTTCGGGCGCCGGGTCATCGACGGGCGCGTTCGATCCGGCGGCCGCCGCGATGGCCGACCTCGCCGGCGGGGGCCCTGCGCCTCCAGGGCCCGGCGGCGCGGCCGTCGCCCGCGGCCAGGACGATGCCAGGGGAGGACGCCGCTGGCTCCTGGCGCTGGTCGCGCTGGGCCTGCTCGCGGCGCTCGCCTTCTTCGCGCTGCGCGGCTGCGATGCGCTGGCCCCGGGCGCGAACGAGGGGCCCGACCCGCGCCTGGCGCAGGCCGAAGCCGACAACCGCGCCCTCGAGGCCGAGCTCGCGCGGCGGCGCGGCGAGTCGCCGCAGTTCATCTGCGCACGGCCGCCCGAGCCACCGGTCGCCGCCGCCAGCGAGCCGCCCCCGCCCGAGCCGACCCCCGAACCACCGCCACCGCCCGCCAGCGAGCCCGCGTCCGCCCCCGAGCCCGCGGCCAGCGCGCCGGAGCCCCCGCAGCCGCCCGCCTCGCCGGTCGAGCCCCCGAAGCGCGATCCGCTCGAGCCGCTGCGCCAGCGCATCGCCAAGGCCGGCAAGGACTGCGGCGCGCTGCAGGCCGCGCTGCAGGACCCGCTGCTGCGCGGGCGCCAGCCGGAAGCGGCGGCGCTGCGCCAGGAGCTCGGCCAGCGCTACCAGCAGCAGTGCCGCGAGCAGGCGATCCGCGAGGCGAAGAACCTCTGCCCCGGCCAGCGCCCGAAGGAGCTCGCGCCCGAACTGGCCCTGGTCTTCGACGCCTCCGGCTCGATGGGCTACAGCCTCGACCTCAACCCCAACGGCCTGCCCGCCAACCCGGCCGACGTCGTCGAGGGGCTGCTGCGCCAGCTCGGCGGCCCGCTCGGCGGCCTGGCCGCGGGCGGGCTCGACCGCTCGCGCCTGACGCGCGAACCCACGCGCATGACCGCGGCCAAGCGGGCCGCGATCTCGACCGTGCAGCGCGCCCCGTCGGACGCCAACATCGGCCTGGTGCGCATCGAGGGCGGCTCCTGCAGCGCGCGCAGCGCCGGCTTCTACCCGCCCGCGCGACGCGGCCAGCTGATCGGCGAACTGCAGGGCATGGAGGCGCGCGGCGGCACGCCGCTGGCCGATGGCGTGGCCAAGGGCGGGCAGATGGTGGACGGCGTCTCGCGCGAGGCGCTGATGGTGGTCATCTCGGACGGCGCCGAGAGCTGCGGGCGCGACCCCTGCGCGGTGGCCCGCGACCTGAAGCGGGCCAAGCCCCACCTGAAGATCAACGTGGTTGACATCACCGGCACCGGCGCGGCGAACTGCCTGGCCGCGGTAACGGGCGGTCGCGTCTTCACCGCGCGCAACGCCGACGAGGTGGCCACGATGACGCGCGAAGCCTCGCAGGACGCGCTCGGCCCGGCGAACTGCCCGCGCTGAATCCGCCGGCCGCGCGGCCCGCGAAGCAAGGCCTCTCAGCGCGTCGTCAGGGCGCCCAGCGCCTCCTCGAGCGATTTCTTGCGCTGCTCGAGCTCGGCGAGCTTGGCCGCCTTCGCTGCGTCGGCCGACGCGTCGGGCGAGGCCGCCGCCCGCGCCTGATCCTGGCGCGCCGTTTCGGTGTCAGCCTGCAGCGCATCGAGCTGGCGCTTGAGGTCGTTGTAGCGCGCCTGGTCGACCCGCTGCGCCTTCAGCGCCGCGGCCAGCTGGCGATCCTGCGCCTTCAGGTCCTTGTCGAGCGCTGCGATGCGGCGGTTGTCGCGGGCGATCTCGGCCTCGCGCTGCGCCTTGGCGTCGCTCAGGCCGGTGTGGCGCTGGCGCTGCTGGTCGAGGTCGGACTGCGCGGCCGCCTGCTGCTGGTCGAGCTCGCCGCCGCTGCTCGTGCGCGCCTTGGCGTCGAGGTACGGAATGTTGCTGCAGCCGCCGAGCAGCAGCGCAGCAAACAGCGTCGCAACGAGCGCGGCGGCCCGGAAGGAAAGCCGGTCGGACATGAGAGCTCCCTGGGATGGCGTGTCAGGCCCGCGAGACCTGCAGCGCCTGGTTGTAGGCGACGATGTTCTCCTCGAGCTGCTTGATCTGCGCATCCATGCGGCGGATCTCGGCATCGAGGTCGGGCTTGCCCTGGGCCTTGTCGTCGAACTTGGACGCGGCCTCGGCGTACTGGGCGCGCGTCTCGCGCGCCTTCTTCAGCGTCTCGTTCATCGAGGCGATGTTGCGGCTCTCGCGCTGGCGCGCGGCGTTCGCCTGCTCGACGCTGACCTTGCGCGCGGCCACGTCGCGCCGCAGCGCGGTGAGCCTGGCCTTGCCTTCGGCCAGCACGCGGTCGGAGGTGTCGAGATAGGCCTGCAGGCGCTCGTTGTCCTGCCGCACGTCGTTGGCGGCGGCCTGGGTCGCGCGGATGCCCTTGCGCGCCTCCTGCTCCTTCTTGGCCGTCACGTAGCCGTCGATGCCGAGCGCCGCACCGCCGACCACCGCGCCCGCGGCGGCGCCGCGCGCGGCGTCGCGCTTGTTGCCGCCGGCGATCAGCGCGACGCTCGCGCCGATCAGCGCGCCGCCGGCCGCGCCGAGCAGCACGCCGGAGATCACCGTCTTGTTGAAGCGCTCCTCGTCTTCCTGCAGCTCGCGCTCGGCCGGCGTCGTCGGCGTCGAGTCGGCGGCCGACGAGAACGGGTTCCAGCCGCTGCCGCCCCCGGCGCTCTGGCAGCCGCCGAGCGCGACGCCGAAGGCGAGGGTCGTCGACAGGAGAACGGGCGTCCTGCGGCGCGCGGGCGGGGTCCGGGTCTTCATCTCTTGAGCACCTTGTCTTCGAGGGCGGCGAGCGCGGCGAGCAGCGCGGCCCGGTCGACGGGCTTGCCGCCACGCGCGTCCTGGCTGGTCTTGACGACCAGATCGACCAGCGGACCATAACCCGGGACGGCCCGCGCCTCGAACTCGCGCTTGAGCAGTTCGCCCTGCGTGCCGGTGACCGCGGCGGGGAAGTCGAGGCCGATCTGCTTCGTCGTGTCGAGCATGTAGTTCAGCGTCGCCTCCAGGCTCGCCTGGCTGACCGCCAGGTTCTCCTGGGCGCCCTGGCGCATGTTCTCGGGCAGCAGCTTCATCGAGGCTTCCAGGCGGCGCAGGGTCGCTCGGTCCTCGACGATCTTGCGCGCCAGGTAGGCGCCGACGCGGATCTCGCTGCGCGCCGAGCGCTCGCGCTGCTCGTTGCGCGTCTGGATGTTGGCCTTGATCACCGCGCCCACGCCCTGGATGCGCGACTTCAGCGCCGGGTCGGTGGTCGCGTTGGCCAGCGCCTCGACCTCCTTGACCGGGTCGGCCAGCGCCTGCGCGCCGACCGGCGGGCTGGTCGCGAGCTTGTCCCAGAGCTGGCGCACCGCCTGCAGGCGCGCCGGCGTCGGCAGCGAGCCGGGCACGACGACGAGCCGCAGGCCGACGCCCTTGTCGCGCCGCTCGCCGCTGCGGTCGACCGGGACGAACTCGGTGCGCGCCGCCGAGCGCAGGTCGGCAAGCGCGGTGCGGTAGTCGCCGCCCTTGACCATGTAGCCGCCGGACTGGCCGTGCAGCCGCGAGTGCTTGTTGAGGCGGAACGGGTCGAGCACGAACTCGCCCGCATTGCCGAGCATGTCGTGCAGGCCGAGCGGGTTGGCCATCAGCAGGCCGATCGCGTTGAGCTCGTTGTTGGACGAATCGGTGCCCGCGTACCAGGCATAGCGTTGCGCGCCCTCGGGCATCGGGAAGGCCGGCTGCTCGAACACCGACTCGGCGACGGCCACGCCGCCGCGGGCGGCGAATTCCCATTCCGCCTCGCCGGGCAGGCGCACGAAGCCGGGCACGCCGTCCTCCGTGGGCAGCTTGGCCGCCGCGTTGCGCACCAGCCAGTCGGCATAGCGGCTCGCGAACTGCACCGCCTCGCTCCAGGTGATGCCCGTCTTGGGCAGCTGGCCCTCGCCGCCGGGCGACGGGCAACTGCCCGACAGGGCGTCGAACTGCAGCCGCGTCACCTCGTACTTGCCGATCAGGTAGTAACGCTGGTTGCGCGCCTGCGCGTCGGCGAAGCCGCCGCCGACATAGTCGGTGCGCGTGCCCTCGGCATAGGCGAAGCGTGGCTCGTTGCTGCCGAGCTGCACGCGGCGGTCGTCGAGCGCGTCGGCACTCGGGATGTTGACGCGGCGGAACACCATCGAGCCGCCGCAGGGCATCGGCAGCACCAGGTCGCCGGAGGCCGGCTTCGGGTTCACCAGGTTGGCCGGCCACGCCGCCGGCGTCTGGGCCTGGGCCATGCCGGCCGCATCAACGCCCAGGGACACGACCAGGGCGACGCCCCACGCGCCCAGGCGACCCAGGCCGCCAGCCGCTGTCGGCCCGCTCGGCGCCGTGCGCCGCCGCGCCGGTTCAAGGATCTCGAAGTTCATCTGCAGCCTCCACCCTCGATGCCCGCCAGCCGCCCCAGAGCGCCGGCAGCACGCACACCACGATCGCGGCCGCCACGCCGGCCGCCAGGTCCACCCCCAGCAGGCGCACGGCCGACTCGCCGCTTGCCAGGTGGGTCGCGAAGTGGCGGCCGATGGCCGCCGCACTCGCCGCATAGAAGGCCAGCGCCAGCGCGACACCCGCCAGCCCCACCGCCAGCGCATGCAGGCAGGGCAGCGCCATCAGCCAGGCGCGCCCGTGCCCGGTCAGCTTGAAGAGCGCGTACTCGCGCCGCTTGCGGCGCACGGTCGCGATCTGCAGCGCGGCCAACGCGACGATCGCGCCGGCCACCGCGATCGCGCCGACCAGGCCGAGCACCGCGCGCAGGTTGCGCTGCAGGCCGAGCGTGGCGTCGATCTCGCGCCCGCGCGTGTAGGTCGAGATGCCTTCGGCCTCGAGCCGGGCGGCGAGCGGTGCCACCTGCTGGATCGAAGGCGCGTAGAGGCGGAACAGCGGGTAGGCGTCGATCGCCGGCGCGGGGCCCTGCCCTTCGCTGCCGAAGCCCTCGACCACGTAGCCGTCGCGCCAGGCCTGCACCGCCTCGAGCAGCGGCAGCGGCGCGAGGGCCGCGACCGCGTCGAGCCGCGCGGCCGGCAGCACGCCGAGCACGCGCAGCTCGACCACCGCGCGCTCGGTCGTGCCGTCACGCACGCGCTCGAGCGCCATGCGCAGGCCCTGCCCGGTCTGTCCCGCGGGTGCCGCCTGTGCCGCCGGTCTTGCCTGTCCCGCTTGTCCCGCTTGTCCCGCTTGTCCCGTCTGCACCCCGAGCCGCTGTGCGGCGCTGGCGCTGAGCAGCACGCCCCGGCCCTCGGGCGGCGCCAGCCCGCCGAGGAACGGGTCGCCCGCCGCGGTGGGCAGGAAGTCGACCAGCAGCGGCGCCGGCGCGGACTCGGCGAAGAGCGTCACCTGGTTGGCGATCGAGCGTGTGTTGGGCATCGTGAACGCCACCTCGGGCCAGGCCCGCACGCGCTCGAACCAGGCGGCGTCGAAGCGCTTGCCGCCGCTGCTTTCGGGCAGCACCTGGCGCATCAGCGGGTCGCCGTTCTGGCGTTCGATCAGCGTGCCGACCACGCCGCGCTCCAGGCCCCAGAGCGTCCACAGCGGGGCCAGCGTGGCGGCCACGACACAGGCCGCGCACAGGGCCAGCCAGCGCTCGTGCCAGAGGTCGAAGGCCGCCAGCCGCAGCATCTGGCCCAGCCGGGCCCGCGCATCGGCAGGCCGGGCCCGGGCGGCGAACGGGGGCGGCGAAGGGGTGGCGCTCGTCATCGGCCGCTGGACTGACCTGCTCGACCCTCAGGCCGCCTCGAGGCGCACCGCGTCGCCCACCAGCCGGAAGGCCCGCAGCGGCACCGCGCGGCTCGCCAGCAGGGCCAGGTCGTGGCTCACCACCAGCAGCGCGGCCCCGCTGTCGCGTGCCAGCGAGGTCAGGAGGTCGAGCGCGGCCGGCGCGTGGTCGACGCCGAGCGAGGCGGTGGGCTCGTCGGCCAGCACCAGGGCCGGGCGGTGGGCCAGCGCGCGCGCGATCGCGACGCGCTGGCGCTGCCCGATCGAGAGCTGCGCCGGGCGGCGCGCGGCCAGCCCGGCGATGTCGAGTGCCTTCAGCAGCGCCGCCACCCAGCCGGTGTCGAGCCGGCCGAGCAGCCGCTGCGGCAGCAGCACGTTCTCGCGCACCGTGAGGCTCGGCAAGAGGCCGCCCGTCTGCAGCACGACGCCGACATGCGCGGCGCGCAGGCCGGCGCAGGTCTCGAGCGCGGCGGCCTGCAGCGGGCGGGCCGCGTCTTGCCCGGCCAGATCGAAGCGGGCGAGCCGGCTCGGCCGCCGCAGCAGGGCCAGCAGGTCGACGAGCGTGCTCTTGCCGCAGCCGGAAGGGCCGACCACGCCGACCACCTCGCCCTCGTCGAGCGTCAGCCGGTCGACCTCGAGCGCGAACGGCCGCTCGTCGCCGGAGGCGTCCGTGCGCCGGTACTGCAGGCCCTCGACGTGGAGGATGCGCGCCATCGCCCGGTGGGTCAGGGCAAGG
Organism: Ideonella sp.; assembly: GCA_035911095.1. Lineage (GTDB taxonomy): Bacteria > Pseudomonadota > Gammaproteobacteria > Burkholderiales > Burkholderiaceae_C > JAMHWF01. The sequence continues at coordinate 69,458 of JAMHWF010000023.1, forward strand.
CGTCGATCGGCACCGGGTAGACGCGGTCGCCGTCGCCGGCCGCCGGGTTCAGCTTGACCCAGTTGCTGACGTCGTCGTGGAAGCGCTGGTACAGCGCGATCTTCGAGCGGATGCCGTCGAGGATCACCTGCGATTCGGCGACGCCCTTGTTGCTCCACTCCTGCAGGTCCATCGACATCAGCTGGCTCTGGTAGGGCAGGCCCTCCAGGTACTCGGCCATCAGGCCGGCCTGCTCCAGGTTCTTCGCCTGGCCCTGGCCGAGCCGCGAAGGGTCGCGGCCCATCGCCACCGCCGCGCTGCGCAGCTGGTTGAAGAAGCTCGACGGGTCGAGCTGGCCCTTCTCGCCGGCGGCCAGCAGGTTGCGCAGCGTGGCCTGCAGGTCGGACAGCTGGTTCTTGGTCAGCAGCACCCGCACCGTGAAGGCCGGCAGCTCGCGGTTGCGCACGTCGCGGTCGCTCGCCCAGGCCTCGTACATCGCCGGCGACTTCACGCCCTGCTGGCGGCCGAGGTAGGCCAGGACCATCGAGCGGCCGACCGCGTCGACCGCGCCCTGGACACTGTCGGGCTTGGCCCCGGCAGCGCCGCCGGCCAGCGCCTTCTCGGGCGACTTGACCTGGTCCACCAGCGCGCGCGCCATCGCGCGCACGTCGGTCTCGAAGCGGGCCGCGTCGCCGGCCTCGACCGGGAAGTAAAGCGAGCCGCGCCCCGGCCAGGCGGCGAGCCGCTTGTACTGCGCCTCGGCGGTCGCGTGGTCCTTCACGCCTTCGGGCGTCTTCAGGTGCATCGCGTAGACGGCCACGCCACGCTCCTGCGCCTGCAGCCGCAGCTGGTCGGTCGACAGCCGGGTCGCCGCCAGCGGCGAGCCGCCCTCGCGCGAGCTCGCGTCGGTGATGAAGACGACGTAGCGCCCGCCGTAGTTCTGCCAGGGGATCGTACGCAGGGTCTCGTCGAGCGCGGCATAGCCGTCCTCGGCGAAGGCGCGGGTCGACGACGAGGTCGCCTTCAGCCCGGCGATCGCGGCCATGAACTGCTCGCGCGTCGCGTTCTGCGCCGGGCTCACGAAGACGCGGCTGAGGTACTCGACACCCTTCGTCTTCGCCGGGTCGTCCTGGTAGGCCACGAGGCCGAAGCGGATGCGGTTCAGCACCTTGGCTTCCTCGGCCTGGCGCAGCACCTCTTCCAGCGCCTTGCGCGTGCGGTCGATGTAGGGCTGCATCGACGAGGTGGCGTCGATCACGAAGACCACCGCCGAATTGAAGTTGGCGATGCCCGACAGGCCGGCGGCGTCGGCGCCGGCGGCGGGGGATGCGCCCTCGCGCGTCACCGAGGCGACCTTCACCACGCGCACCCGGTGCCCGGTCTTGAGCAGCGTGCTCGAGGCTTCGAGCACCGGCAGCAGGTAGAACTGCGACTTGAGGTCGACGTACTTCTCCGGCTCGGCGGCGATGACCGGGCTCGTCGGCCCGAGCGCGCCGCCCTTGGCCGCGATCTCCTTCGCATAGCGCTGCGACTCGGCCGCCGCGTTGTGGGCGTCGACGAAGGTCATCAGGGCCTCGCGCTCGCGGAAGAACAGCACCCGCTCGCGGTTGCCGGGCGTCGCGAAGGCGAGCGTGATCGAGTGGCGCCAGGGCACGGTGGCCGTCTCGGGCAGCCAGCCGGCGGTCTTGCCGTCGCTGCCGGCACCCAGCAGCAGCCAGGCCTGGCCGCCCTGCTCGCGCCGCTCGTAGACGTGGAACTGGGTAAAGGGCTCGAGCGCGCTGCCGCCGGCCGCCCCCGGCGACGCGGCAAGCGCGGCGCCGGGGCGCGTGAGCACGCGCTGGAAGAGCGTCTTCTTGCCGTCGATCAGCAGCGGCCGGGCGGGGCCCTGGGCCTGCGCGAACGACAGCCCGGGCAGCAGCGTGGCACTGCCCGCCAGCGCGAGCAGGTGGCGGCGGTCGAGGGTGTGCGGGGCGCGGGTCTGGGTCATGGCTTGGCGGTGCGATGCGTCGGGGTGGCGCATCGGAGTGATGCAGCGAATGGGGCGGCGAGGGTCAGCACGCGGTTTGCCCGGAACGTCGCCGACGGCTTCAGGACCCGAGCGCCTGCCTGGCGCCCTCGTGTCCCTGCTCCGCCGCCTTGCGCAGCCAGCCCACCGCCTGCTCGGGGCCGTCGGCCTCGTCGGTCCCGCCGCCCTTGAGCAGCATGCCGTAGCGGTACTGCGCCTCGGCGTCGCCGGCTTCGGCGGCCTGGCGCAGCCAGCGCGCAGCCTCGACCGGGTTGGGCGCCGGCATCGGGCTGCGCTCCTTCGTCCAGGTGGCGGGGTCGTAGAAGCCGCCCATCACGCGGGCCGCCTCGCGGTCGCCCTTCTCGCCCGCGTACTTGTAGAGCAGGAACTGGCCGTCGAGCAGGCGCCCCTCCTTGGCCAGCAGGTCGGCGCGCGCACGCGCGGCCGCGGGCTCGGGCGAGGCGGCCAGCTCGGCGCGGATCGAGGCCAGCGACACCTCGGCGCCATCGGGCGCGGAGGCCGCCGCCGACGCCGCCGGTGCCGCGGCCTGGACGCCCGGGTCCGCCGCATCGGGCTTCAATGCCAGGTAGGCGCCTGCGCAGGCCAGCAGCAGAAGCAACAGCAGCGCGGCCCCCAGCTTCGACTTCGAGCCCCCCGTCGGCGGCGGCGGCGCGGGTGGCGCCGGCGGGGGCGGCGGAGGCGGTGGTGGTGGTGGGGGCGGCGGCGGAGGGGGCGGCGGAGGCGGAGCGGGCGGCGTTGGCGGAGGCGCCGGAACCGGTGCTGGCGGCGGCGCGGGCACCTCGGGCGGGGCCGGCGGCGGGCTCGCGGCCTTCGTCGGCGCCTTGACCGGCCCGCCCGGCTTGGGCGGCGGCGTCCAGCCCTCGGGCAGGCGCGCCGGTCGCCTCAGGGTCCCGGGCACGGTGAAGACCTCTTCCGCTTCCAGCCCTTCCACCTGCCGGATGTGCAGCTTGTAGGGCTTGTTGGCCATCAGGTGGAAGACGACCCCGATGTCCACCTCGAGCCACAGGCCGGCGCCCTGGCGGCGCGCTGCGACCGGCGCGAAGCGCGTGACCGAGGTGGTCCAGGGCTCGGCCGGGTTGTTGATGTCGAGGTAGCGCTCGATCGGGCCGGGCTGGACGATCGCCAGCAGCACGTCCTCCGGCACCAGCACCTGCGCCGCCGCGGCGCCCGTGACCTGGAAGGCGGCGGAGCCGGAGGCGTGCTCTTCGAGCTGGATCAGGCGAGTCGGCATGGGTGTGCGTCGAGTGTCGGCGGATGTTACCCAGCCTCGGCGGCAGGGGGCCCGGGCCGCCGTCAAGGCGCAGGACGTGCGTCACGGCAGCGAGGGGCGAGGCCGCGTGCCTCGCCTTCTCTCCGGCCCGTGCTCAGATCGGCGGGCGCAGCGCCGGCGCCACCTCGGCGAGGATCTCGCCGAGCTCGCGGTTGTCGGCCTCGTCGATCTCGCGCCCGCCCGAGAAGCTCACGTTGTCCAGGCCGACCTGGCGCAGGGCCACGCCCCAGTCGACGAAGTAGTCGCGCTCGAGCGGCAGCCGCTGGTCGCCGAGCGCCGGGATCTGGCGCGGCGCCGGCATCGGCAGCTGCGCGAAGACGCCGCGCGCGCGCGGCTTCGGCGGCTCGGGGAAGGCGGGCCGCGCGTCCGGCGGCAGCTCGCCCCAGCCCAGGTAGGCGACGTAGTCGTTGACCAGCACCGTCGCGATGCCCGCGCAGCGGTCGGCCACCTCGTCCCAGCGCACGTTGGCGGCCGAGACCTGCTGCCGCGCCCGCTCGGCGATGCGCTCGATCAGGCCGTGGCGGTGCGCGCCGATCACCAGCTCGTTGCCCAGGTCGCCGACGAGCTGCCCGTCCAGGCCGAGCAGCGCCAGCGTCTGCGCCTCGGTCGAGAGGCCGCGCACGCGTTCCGTCCACAGGTTGAGCACCTGGGCGGCGAAGAGGTCGAAGCGGTCGCGCTCGCGCCGGGGCGGCGCCGGCGGCCGGCTGCCCGCCTCGGCCGGCTCCGCCCAGGGGTCGTCCCAGGGGTCGGCCTCGCCGGCGGCCGCCGGCGCATCCGCGGGCGCGGCGAGCGCGTCGACCTTCAGCGAGGCGACGTTGAGGAAGGCCTCGCGCACGTCCGCCTCCTGCAAGGACAGGCGGGCGAGCAGCTGGGTGAAGTTGGCGAAGTGGCGCTCGCTGGTCAGCTTGTAGAGCCGCCGGCGCAGGTTCAAGAGCGCGCCCTCCTTCTCCTTGCGCGAGGCATCGTCGTCGGCCTGGTAGAAGCGGCGCAGCCGGGCGTCGAGCTGCTGCGCCTGGTCGACCAGACGACCGACCAGCTGCTCGGTCTTCAGGTGCGGCGAGAGCACGCGCTCGAGGTTGTCGACCAGGAAGCCGACGCCGCCGTCGTTGAAGGCCATCGCGGCGTCCCAGGCCTGGCCGGGGTCACGGAAGTGGCGCTTCGCCTTCTCGCCTTCGAGCATGCCCTCGCGGTTGGCCTTCAGGCGCTCGGCCGCCTGGGCGGCGATGCCGGTCTCGCGGCGCACGCCGGCCTCGTCCTCGTAGACGAAGACGCCGTCGAGCGGGAACTCCGGGTTGCGCAGGAAGTAGGTGTTGCGGAAGGGCTCGCCGCTCCAGTCCTGCAGCCATTCCTCCTGCTTGTAGAGCTGGTACATCGAGGCCTCGAGGCGCGTGTCGATGCGGTTGCGCAGCGATTCCGGCGTGTCGCCGGGCTTGGGCATCAGCTCGATATCGAACTTGGTGAGCACGAAGAACAGCGCGCAGGCCAGGCGGCCGCGCGCCTGCGGGCCGTCGCCGTGCGTCTGCCAGACCCAGTGCCGCACCAGGGCGCTCAGGTCCTTCACCTCGGCGTTCGAGGGTGGCATGCACAGCAGCATGCAGGTGAGCTCGCGCTCCTCGGTGTAGCGCTGGAACAGGTACGACACCTTGCCCCGCCGCACCATGTTGCGGATGCTCTCGGCGCGCTTGTCGACCTCGGGCGGCAGGTCGAACATCTGCTCGCGCGAGCGCGCGCCGGGGAAGTCGAGCAGGTCGGTGTGCTCGAAGAAGGGCCAGGGGCGCTCGGCCATCACGATGCGCAGCTCGGCCACCAGCGCGCACAGCGTCGCGCGCGGCACTTCGACCGGCGCGCCGTCACGGCCGCCGGCGTCGACCGGCAGCACCTTCAGCAGGTCCTTCTGGTCTTCCGGCGAGCCGAGGTGGTCCTTCAGGATGTCGACGTCGATGATGCTGCGCGCGCGCGGGATCAGCGCGTGCAGTTCGCCGCGCGCGTTCGCCGCGTGGCCGAGCCGCTCCAGCGAGGCCAGCATCAGCGTGAAGACGGCCGTGATGTCCTGGCCCCGGCTGCCGCCCCAGAGCAGGCTGTAGAGCTCGGTGCGCTGCGCGGTCGGCAGGCGGTGGCCGAAGCGGGTCAGCGCGTCCCAGTAGCCGGCGCGCGTCAGCGGGCCGATCGAGGTCGAGTAGTTCGCCTTGAAGTACTCGCCGATGTCGAACATCAGGATCTCGTCCAGATGCGTCGGCGCCGCCTGCGCGGCGGCCTCGAGCCGGGCGACGACGGCGCGGATCTCGTCCTCGCCCGGCAGGCCGAGCTTGCGGTTGTGCTGGTCGAAGTCGGACAGGAAGCTGTTGCCCATGATCTTGACCAGGTCGGTCTCGGTCAGCAGGCGCAGCTCGACGGGGAAGGCAGCGTCCGTCGTGCCCTTGACGATCGTGAAGCGGGTGACCAGGCCGGTGGCCTCCTTGCCGCCCTCGGGGTTGATCTCCTGGATGAAGTTCTTCGGCGTGCCCGCGAAGTCGACGATCAGCGGCTTGCCCTTGCTCTTGCCGAGCACCGAGACGAGGTAGGACTTGCCGGCCTGGCTCGGGCCGAAGACGCCGGCGCTGTTGCGCCGGCCGGCCGAGCCGGCGAGCTTGCGCGCCAGGTTCTCGGCGCGGCGCGTCGCCTCGATCAGCGAATGCTCCTCGTTGCCGACCGAGGTCGCGCTCTGCGCCAGCCGGCGCACCCAGCCGCGCGCCCGTGCGCCGGCGCGGGCCAGCGACTGCGAACCGTCGACGAGGGCCTGTTGGGTGGCTTCGGTCATCGCTCAGCTCCCCAGCAGGATGCCGGTGTCCAGCCAGTAGCCCTGCTGCTGGCTGATCGTCTGCAGGCGCAGGCGCAGCCGGTCCTTGGCGACCGGCCGGCCCTCGCGGTCCTCGACCCGCTTGATCGTGAGTTCGGGGTTGTCCATGTAGGTCTCGTTGGTGCGGCGGTCGGTGACCTTCTTGCCCGCGCGCGCCAGGGTGATGCGCAGCGGCGTCATCGTGTTGAGCTCATGGGCGTCGTTGGGCGTCGCGTACTCGATGAAGTACAGGCGCGAGGCCGGCCAGCGGTCCACCGGCAGCTGGCGGAAGCCGAGCGGCATCGGGCCGCGGAACTCGAACGGTGTCTCGGGCAGCTCGTAGTCGATGTTGTCGAGATCGAGGTTGTCGTAGAACTGGTCGTCGCGCAGCAGCCGGTCCGACAGGTCGAGCTTGCCGAAGTAGCGCGCCGTCGAGCGCGGCCGCAGCGCGCTGGAGCGGAAGTTGAAGTTCTGCAGCTGGCCATTGCCGAGCAGGCAGACCATCGCGCCGACGGCGGCGGTGGTCTTCGGGTCGCCGACCGTCGCCCGGTAGTCGCGGAACGGGTACCACTGGCCGACCCGGAACTGGTGCAGCGACAGCACGCGATGCGAGGGCAGCGCCGCGCTCTCCTCGATCAGCGCGCGCACCGCCGGCAACCGCGAGGTGCGCCCGGACAGCACCAGCAGGTCGCAGCGGTAGCGCGCGACGATCTCGCCCAGCGCCTGCAGCATCTCCTTGAAGACGCTGCGCACGGTGCGGTCGAGCTCGACCAGCGAGACCTCGAACTGCATGTCCTGCAGGCGGAAGTCGCGCGCGCCGCGCTTGGCCAGCTCGGTGTTGACGTAGCCCAGCAGGTCGGCCGAGGGCATCGTGTCGGCGTCGAAGAAGTCGCCGAACGCGCGCAGCGTCACCGTCGACGGCGCCAGCGGGTCGTAGGCCTCGTAGGCCTGCAGCAGGCCGAGCGCGATTGGCGAGGCGATCTGCGCGGCGAACTGCTGCCGCCGCACCAGTTCGACCGCCGTCATGTCGCCGCGGTCCGCGCCGAGCAGGCGGTTGAGCGCGTACTCGGCGCGGTCCTGCATGCCGCTCGCGCGCAGCTGCTGCAGGATCGGCTGCGTCACGTGCTCGCGCACGACGCGCAGCAGCGCGTCGTCACCCGCCAGGTTGAAGCCTTCGCGGAAGTCCTGCTCCGGGGTCAGCGTGACGTTGGCGCCGCTGCCGTCGGCGGTGAGCGAGGTGACGACTAGGTCGGTCGTGCCGCCGCCGATGTCGATCGTCGCCAGGCGCAGGCGCTCGCGGCCGGCCGGGTCGTGCTCGTTGTCGGGGTGGCGCACGCTGCGGAAGAAGCTGCGCGCGTCGCCCGAGTAGTTGAGCGCGATCTGGGTGTAGAGGTAGACGGCCTGCGTCGCCGTCGCCTCGTCCCACTGCAGGATCACCTCCGGCCCGGCCTCGGGCCGGTCGGCGCGCAGCCGGCCCTCGGGCGTGTAGGCCAGGCGCGGATGCCCTTCGTCGTCGTACTCGACCTGCGCGAGGCCGAGCGAGAGGCTCGCCAGGTCGCAGGCCGTCTCGGCCTGCTTGCGCAGGATGTCGCGCTCGGCCACCGGCATCGCGGTGGGCATCGTCATGATGATGCGCCGCAGCCGCCGCGGCAGGTTCGCATTGGCCGGCCGCCGCAGGCGGTGCGTCGGCGAGTTCATCATCGAGATCGCCTGCACGAAGATCTCGGCCAGCGCGAAGGCCGTCAGGTTGCGCCGCGAGTAGAGCGCGCGGATCGCCGGGAAGCCGAGGTCGGGCTTGTGCTCGAGCAGCAGCGGCGGGATGCGGTGCAGCGCGTCGCCGGCGTCGTTGACGAAGGTGGTGAAGGCGACGCCGGTCGCGTAGTCGCTCTGGCCGGCCTGGGCCGAGGCGTCGGCCTCGCCGACGTTGAAGCGCCAGGAGTCGCGGCGCTGGTCCTCGTCCCACAGGTAGCGCTTCGGGCTCGACAGACCCGACGAGCCTTCGGTGCCCGAGCGCCGCGCGGCCAGGCGCGCCGCCTCGACGCCGACGCGCACCACCGTCGGCCAGCCGAAGGCCTCGGCGCGCCCGCTGCGGATCGACAGGTGGTCGCGCCCGAACTGCGCGCGCGCGAACTCGAAGCGGCTCGGGAAGGGGTCGGCATAGACCTGCTCCGCCCGCCCGAGGTCGCGCAGCTGGAGCTTCACCGACTTGGTGATGTCGGCACCCTGCTGCTCCGGGTCCGATTCGATCAGCAGGCCGCAGCTGCGCGAGTTGCCCAGGTCGAGCACCAGGTCGACGTCGATCGCCGGCGCGCGCGGTTCGGTCGTGCGGTCGACGAGCTGGAACGACGGCAGGATGTCCAGGCCGTGGATCAGGTCGACGAAGGCACGGTAGCGTGCGAGGTGCTCGTTCGAGCCCTGCATCTGCTCGTGCACCTCGTCTTCGGTCAGCGGGCGGAACGAGAAGCTGCGGCGCCGGCGCTCCTCGCGCTCGAGCATCTCCTTGAAGGTCTCGAGGCACCAGGCCCGGACCCAGTCCTGCGCGAAGTACCAGTCGATCGGGTCGAGCGGCCCGGGCAGCGCGAACTTGCGCCCGTTGCGGGTGTCGCCGGGCGACGGCGCGAGGTAGGCCTCGTCCTCGATGAAATCGAGCACCGTGGTGTCGGCGGCGATCACCAGCCGGTAGTGGTGGCCGTCGGCGTCGGGCTCCGGCAGCCGGGCCAGGTAGGCGCGCGCCCAGTTGGTCGGGCCGCGGTAGAAGCCCTGGGCCTCGCGGCGCAGCATCGGGATCGGCATCCAGACGCGGTCGAACATCTGCTCGATCGCCTTCAGGTCGACCGAGTAGGACTCGACGCCGCGCGCCTCCTCGTCGCCGCGGCGCACGCAGGGCGGTACCTTGTCGTTGTCGAGCGTGGTGCGCGGGTCGAAGAATCCCCACTCGCGCGGCACCGGGGAGTGCTTGTCGACCGAGAAGCCGAAGTCCAGGAACTGAACCCCGGTGCCGGGGATCAGCGGCACCACCTCGGGGAAGCGCATCAGTTCGTTCAGGGCCATGGGTGCATCGGATGAGGTTGAAACGCCGGGCGGCTAGCGACGCTGCATGCCCATGTAGTACTTGCTGCCGTCGGGGTTGATGCCGTAGCACTGCGTCTGGCCGCCCCGATCCTTCTCGCATTCGATCTTCGGCGCGCCGTAGCTGCCACCGCCGCTGCAGGGCACCGCCTGGCTGCCCTCGACCGACAAGCGGCCGCCGCTCATGCGGCCCTGCACCGGGCCACTGCATGTCGTGCCGTCCGGGCGGCGCAGCGTCAGCTCGCCCTGCCCGTCCTTGCGGAAGTTGAGCGAGAGGTCCAGCGGCTGCTGCGTCTGCTTGTCCACCAGGCCGTCGCCGGCGCGCCAGTCGCCCTCGAGGAAGCCGAGCGGGTCCTTCGCGCTCGGGGTGGCGGGCAGCTTCATCGAGCGGTCCTCGCCGAGCGGCGGCAGCGGGGGCGGTGCGGTGGCGGGGGGCACCGGACCGCCCGGCGCCGACGCGCCCGGCGGTGGGGTACCGGGCAGCGACGCCGCGGGGTCCACCGGCGGCGGGGTCGCGTCGGGCGGCGCCGAGGCCGCGTCGGGCGCCGGCGCCGCGTCGGGCAACGCGGGGCCGGAGGCCAGGCCGTCCGGGACGGGGGCGACATCGGGCATCGAGGCCGCCGCGTCGGGCCCTACGCCCGGACCCGTATCGCCCGGACCCACGCCGCCCGGCACGACGCCGCCCGGGCCTGCGACACCCGGCCACGACGCGCCGGAGGCGGGCAGCGGCGGGGCGGCGGCATCCGGCGCCGAGGCCTGCGATGCCGGCAGTTCCGGCGTCAACGGCGCCCCGTCGACGCCACGCTGCGCGTCCGGCCCGCAGCCGCGCAGCAGCCAGGCGAGCAGCGCCAGCAGGAGCAGCAACGCGAGCAGCGCCAGCACCCACCACCACCAGGGGCGCCGCCGCGGGCCCGGATCGGCCGTGACGGCTGCCGCCACCGGCGCAGCGGCGGCGGCCGGCGCCGCCGGGGCGGCGGCCGCCGCGTAGCGCGGGGCCTGGGCCGCGGGGTCGCGGCTCGCGCCGTCGTGGTCCTCGAAGCCCCAGAAGGCGATCACCGGCTGGTCGCCGACGAAGTACAGGAAGTCGCCGCGCTGCGGCACGCGCAGGGCCTGCTCCAGCAGGCTGGCGAACGAGGCGGCACCGCCCGGGTCGCCGCCCGTCTGCTCGCGCAGCTCGCGCACGTAGCTCTGCAGCTGGGCATGCACCACCTCGAGCTCGAGCGCCTTGTCCGCCTGCTCGGCCTCGGACATCTCGTGCCAGCCGCGGGCCGCGCCCGGCACCTCGGCCGTCCAGCGCAGCTCGCCGACCTCGGGGTCGTAGGTGGGCTTGGCGAAGTAGTTGGCCGCGCGATCGCCGCGCTTGCCGCGCAGCATCGCGCGCAGCTGCACATGGCTCTGGTAGACCGGCTTGCCGAAGGCGCCCAGCGGCCGGAAGCGGTCGATCCGGTCGTGCGCGATCTGGGCGCCGGTGGCGCCGGTGTTCGGCGGGCTCATCGCCCGGCGGGGGCGGATGCGGTGGGGCGGGGTGTCACGTTCGCGGCTTCCCTCTCTGGCTCCGGCCTTGCGACCGCGTCGTTCTTGTCGGCGTTGCGCGGGGGTGGGCGCCACCCCGTCCGCGCGCGGGCAGTGGCCGGCGGGGCCGCTGCGGTTGCGATCATCTCAGGCCCGCCGCGGCAGGTCGCCGGCGCCGGCGCCCGGGTGGATTCTGGCTCCTATGGAGACCGGAGGCGACCGCCGGCCCGTGCAGAGGCCGTTGCGTACACTCGTGGCCCCTTCCACCCGGCCGGCTCCGCACACTTGGCTGCCTCCGATTCCCCCGCCGCGAACGCCCCCGGCCAGAAGCGCCGCGCCTGGCCGATCGCCCTTGCGCTGTTGCTGCTGCTGGCCCTGATCGCCGCCGCGGCCTGGTGGTGGAAGACGCAGCAGGACGACGCCGCCGGCCGCGCCGCACGCCTGGCGGCCGCGCTGGAGCGCCAGAAGGCCCTGCGCGAGGAGCTGGCGGCGCTGAAGCCGGCCGACCCCGCGAGCTGCCCGCCCGGCGAGGTGCTGCAGCCGATCTCGACCGGCCCGGGCGCTCCCGGCGCACCGGCCGCATCCGGCCCCGCGGCCAGCGCGGCGCCGACGCTCGCCGCCGCGCCGATCACCGGCGGCAGCGCGAAGCCGATGGCCGACGGCGCGCTGGCGCGCCACCTCGAGCAGGCCACGGCGATGGTGATCGTCGTCAACGGCGACAAGCTCAGCACCGGTACCGGCTTCTTCATCGCGCCGAACCTGCTGGTCACCAACCGCCATGTCGTCGAGGCCGCGCAGCAGCAGGTGCTGCTGACGAGCGACGCTCTGCAGTCGCTGCGCCGCGCCACCGTCGTGCGCAAGACCGACAACTCGAACGTCGGCTCGCCCGACTTCGCGCTGCTGCGGCTCGACGAAGGCACCGCGCCGGGCACGCTGGACGCGGCCGAAGAGGTGTCGAAGCTGGCGCCGGTGGTCGCGGCCGGCTTCCCGGGCGTCGTCGTCGAGAACGACGTGCGCTTCCGCCGCCTGCTGGCGGGCGACGCCGGCGCCGCGCCCGACCTCAACCTCACCCAGGGCGCGGTCCAGTCGCTGCAGACCGGCGCCGGCGGCATGCCGCTGATCGTCCACACCGCATCGATCGCCAAGGGCAACTCCGGCGGCCCGCTGGTCGACGCCTGCGGGCGCCTGGTCGGCATCAACACCTTCATCAACGTCGACCAGAGCCAGTCGGCGAAGATCAACTACGCGATCCGCAGCTCGGCGATGCAGTCCTTCCTGCAGTCGGCCGGCAGCGGCGCGCGCCTCGACGGGCGGCCCTGCACGCGAGGTTGAAGCCGCCGGGGCGCAGCCCCGGGCCGGCCGCCCGCTAGCCTTTTCAGACGTCGATCTCGACCGCGTCCCCGTGCAACTCCATCAGCTCGCGCCGTGACGCCGCCTCGCCCTTGCCCATCAGGCGGTTGAAGGAGCTCTGCGTGCCGGCCGGGTCGAGCAGGCCGTAGCCCACCGCGAGCAGGCGGCGGGTGTCGGGGTTGAGTGTCGTGTCCCAGAGCTGCTCGGCGTTCATCTCGCCCAGGCCCTTGAAGCGGCTGATCGTCCAGCTGTTCTCGCGCGCGCCTTCCTTGCGCAGCTTGTCGAGCGTGGCGGCGAGCTCGCCCTCGTCGAGCGCATAGAGCATGGCCGCCGGCTTCTTGCCGCGCGCCGGCGCATCGTCGCGGAAGAGCGGCGGCTTGGCGACGTAGACGTGCCCGGCTTCGATCAGCTTAGGGACGTGGCGGAAGAACAGCGTCAGCAGCAGCACCTGGATGTGCGAGCCGTCGACGTCGGCGTCCGACAGGATGCACAGCTTGCCGTAGCGCAGGCCGGAGAGGTCGGGCGTGTCGTTCGCGCCGTGAGGGTCGACGCCGACCGCCACCGCGATGTCGTGGATCTCGTTGTTGGCGAAGAGGCGGTCGCGCTCCACCTCCCACGAATTCAGCACCTTGCCGCGCAGCGGCAGGATCGCCTGCGTCTCCTTGTCGCGGCCCATCTTGGCGCTGCCGCCGGCCGAATCGCCCTCGACGAGGAAGAGCTCGTTGAGTCCCAGGTCGCGGCTCTCGCAGTCGGTCAGCTTGCCGGGCAGCACCGCGACGCCCGAGCCCTTGCGCTTCTCGACCTTCTGGCTCGCGCGCTGGCGCGTCTGCGCCTGGCGGATCACCAGCTCGGCGAGCTTCCTGCCGTGCTCGACATGCTGGTTCAGCCACAGCTCGAGCGGCGGGCGCACGAACGACGAGACCAGCCGCAGCGCGTCGCGCGAGTTGAGACGTTCCTTGATCTGCCCCTGGAACTGCGGGTCGAGCACCTTGGCCGAGAGGATGAAGCTGGCGCGCGAGAACACGTCCTCCGGCATCAGCTTCACGCCCTTGGGCAGCAGCGAGTGCAGCTCGATGAAGCCCTTGACGGCGCCGAACAGCCCGTCTTTCAGCCCCGCCTCGTGCGTGCCGCCGGCCACCGTCGGGATCAGGTTGACATAGCTCTCGCGCACCGGCGCGCCTTCGTCGGTGAAGGCGACGCACCAGGCCGCGCCCTCGCCTTCGGCGAAGTTCTCGCTCTCGTTCGCGCCGGCGTACTGCTCGCCTTCGAAGAGCGGGATCAGCGGGTCGGCGGGCAGCGTCTGCAGCAGGTAGTCGCGCAGGCCGCCCTTGTAGAGCCAGGTCTGGCTGTCGCCGCTCTTCTCCACCGCCAGGCTGACCGTCACGCCCGGCATCAGCACCGCCTTGCTGCGCAGCAGGTGGACGAGCTCGTGGCGCGGCAGCTCGGCGCTCTCGAAGTACTTCGCGTCGGGCCAGACGCGCACCGTCGTGCCCTGGCGGCGGTCGCCGGCCGCCGCCTTGCGCACCGCGAGCGGCTCGACGACGTCGCCGCCGGCAAACGCGAGCGTCGCCACCTGGCCCTCGCGATGGACCGTCACCGCGAGCCGCCTCGCCAGCGCGTTCGTCACGCTGACGCCGACGCCGTGCAGCCCGCCCGAGAAGCTGTAGGCGCCGCCCGCGCCCTTGTCGAACTTGCCGCCGGCATGCAGGCGGGTGAAGACGATCTCGAGCACCGGCACCTGCTCTTCCGGGTGCAGGCCGAACGGGATGCCGCGACCGTCGTCCTCGACCGAGACCGAGCCGTCGGCATGCAGCATCACCGCGACGCGGCGGCCGTAGCCGGCCAGCGCCTCGTCGGCCGCGTTGTCGAGCACCTCCTGCACGATGTGCAGCGGGTTGTCGGTGCGGGTGTACATGCCTGGCCGCTGCTTGACGGGCTCGAGGCCCTTGAGCACGCGGATCGAGGCTTCGGCGTACTCGCCCTGGCGCGTGGCCGGCCGGGACGAGGCGCGCTTGGGGGCGGCGGGTTCGCTCATGGCGGCGGATTCTAGGCAGCAGCCCCGCCACGCCAGCCGGCGGTGCGGCATTGACGCCACGCCGAATGCGGCGCATGGCAGACGCCGCGGGCCGGGGCCGCTAGGCTCGGGCGGTCCTTCCAGGAGTTCCCACCATGCGACTGCCCACGACCTCACTGCGCCGCCCGAGTCGACTCGCCCGGCCCGCTGCACCACTGGCCGCTGCGCTGGCCCTCGGGCTGAACGCCCTGCCGGCCGCGGCCGACGACCTCGACAACCTGCAATCGCTGACGCAAGGCCAGTTTCGCCGGCTTTCCGAGGACTTCGGCGCCGCGATGTCGTTCAAGCCGCTGCTGCCCGCCGAGCCGCTGGGCGTGACCGGCTTCGACATCGGCTTCGCGGTCAGCGGCACCCGGCTGCGCAGCCTCGAGACCTGGCGCCAGGCGACCGACGACAGCGACTTCCCGCGCTACCTGCCGCTGCCGACCTTCCGCGTCCACAAGGGCCTGCCCTTCGACATCGACATCGGCGCGGCCTATGCCGCGGTGCCCGACAGCAACATCCGCTTCCTCGCCGGCGAGCTGCGCTGGGCGGCGATCGAGGGCAGCGCGGTGACACCCGCGGTCGCGCTGCGGGTCGCGGCCTCGAAGCTGATGGGTGTCGACCAGCTCGACGCGCGCACGACGAGCGTCGACCTGTCGATCTCGAAGGGCTTCCTGATGTTCACGCCCTATGCCGGCGTCGGGCACGTCTGGACCAAGGCGGACCCGAACACGGCCAACCTGTCCAGCGAATCGTTCAGCCAGTCGAAGGTCTTCGGTGGCGTCAACGTCAACTTCGGCATCCTGAACCTGGCGCTCGAAGGCGACCGTACGGGCGGCATCACCTCGTACGGCATCAAGCTCGGCTGGCGCTTCTGACCGCTCGGTCCCATCGCCTTCGACGTCGAGCGCCGAACGGCGAGCCTGGGCCCAGGGCCGCGCCGCCGGCCCAAAGCGGCCGGGCCGCGCCGGTGACAAGCACCGATCGCGGCCCGGAGGGAGGACCTTCAGTCACGCCGCTGCGCGGCGGCCCCGATGGCCCCTTGCCTGGCGCTCCAGCCCGTCAGCGTCCGGCGCGGGCCGCGGCGTCCGGGGTGAACATGTCGGGCGTCAGATTGCCCTTGTTCAGCACCGGTGCACCGCGCTCGTTGATCATCCGGTCGACGAGATACGCCTCGGAGGTCAGGTCATGGTGCGCGGCGATGCCGTAGTACATGCCCTGGACCTCGTAGGCATAGAGCCAGTTGGTCAGTGCCACGCGCCAGAGCTGGCCGCGCGCGTCGTACTCGTCGGCCATCACGCCGACCCAGGTGTCTTCGTCGATGTAGATCGTGCGCTTGGCGTACTGGTGGCGGAAGCCGGGCTTCAGCGAACCCTCGAGCACCCAGACACGGTGCAGTTCGAAGCGCATCGCATCGGTGTCGATGTGGCCCTTGTTCCTGAGCAGCACCTTCGTCGTCACCGACGGCTGGTGCATGCGGTAGCTGTTCCAGGGAATCAGCATCTCCCTCTTGCCGACGATCTTCCACTCATAGCGTTCCGGCGAGCCGTTGAACAGGTGATCGTCGTCGACAGTGCGGAAGCCGCCGGGCCCCTGCGGCATGTCGTAGCCGAACGAGGGCAGCTGGCGCACGCGCCGGGTGCCGGGGTTGTACTGGTAGGCGTCGCGCGGGTTCTTCTTGTAGTTGAAGTAGTCGCTGGCAACGATGACCTCACCCTTGTTGCGCTCGGGCAGCAGCGTCTTGACGAAGCACCAGGAGTTGACGCCGCCGTACGGCTTGGAGGGATCGTCGGTCATGCGGCGCACGTTCGGCTCGTTGCGCGGCGCCAGGCACCGGAAGTCGACCTCGCCCCAGGCGAGATTGCCGTTCGGGTAGACCACCGCCTGCTGCTGGACCGCCTGCTCGGTCCACGGCTGGTAGCTGGTGCTGTTGAAGTTCCAGAACAGCTCGAGCCCGGTTTTCGGGATCGGGAACGCGGGGGCTCCGGTCAGGGCCTTGAGTCCCTCGCCGTCGTCGACGACCTCGGCCATCGTCGCGTTCTTCTTTGCCGCCTCGCAGATGGCGTCGGGCATGCGGAAGTCGCGATGGCTCGGGTAGACGGAGAGCTTGAAGGTCTCCGGGTACTTGGCGAACAAGGCCTTCACCCCGTCGCTGAGCTTGTCGGCGTGCTGGGCCAGGTTCTGCGCGTTGACCACGTAAAGCGGCTTTTCGTCAGCGTAAGGGTCCGGCCAGAACGTGCCCGTGCCTTCGTACTTGACGTGGGGCGGCACGCCGAGCCACTTGCCCGAATAGGCGGGAATGCTGCCGTCGGCGTTGCCAGCCTTCTCGGCGCCCATGCAGGTCAACTCGTTGCCGAGCTTCGCCGCCTCTTCGGGGGACAGGGCGGCGTGGGCGGCGTAGGCCGTGGTGCACAGCAGCGCAGCCATCACGGCGTTGCGGATCGGGGTCATCGTCAAAGGTCTCCTGACGTTGTTCGTGGTGACAGGCGGTTCGCTGGACGGGCTGCGACGGCCCCGTCGTGTCCGTCGGATGCCCGTGCCGTGCCGGCAGTCTCGGCGGATGCGCGGCGATGCACCTCGTCCGATCGGACGAGAGTTCGAAACCATGGCTCACGCCCGCACTGGATCCCCCGCACACAGTGCGAACGCGGCATTAGTCCTCATGGACGATGGCAGGCCTGGGCGCAAACCGAGAATCAACGCACAGCCACCACTGGGACCTCACATGACCGCCACCGTGACCGAACAGCCGACCCGCACCTCCAGTCCGATGGAATCCAGGCCCGATCTGGGAGCCGCCATGATGGCGATGAGGCAGGCGATCAGGGAACACCGCCGCCTGCCGAACCGGCTCATCGAGCTCATGCGCCTCAGGATCGCGTTTCGCAATCAGTGCCGCCCGTGCATGTCCATGCGTTACAACGACGCGATCGAGGACGGTCTCACCGAGGAGATGGTCTGTTCGCTCGAGAAGCCCGAGGAGGCGGCCGACATGACGCCGGCCGAGAAGGCCGCCGTGGCCTACGCCGACCAGTTCGCGGTCGACCACCTGGCGATCAGCCGGCAGCGCGACGCACTGGCCAAGCACTTCGATGCGGCCGAGATTGCCGAGATCGCGATCCTCGTCGGCTTTTTCGTCGGCTTCGGCAGGATCGGCGCCGTCTTCGACGATGGGGCTGAGCTGCCGGTCGGCCAGCCTCACGCCAACGGCGATCCGCTGGCGCCCTGGGGCGTCGAGGAGCCGATCGTCATGCGGTGAGTCGCCGCGAGGTCGGCACGCCGGGCGTGCCGACGGCGCGGTGGGCAACCATGGCGCCGCCGCGCTCACGGGGATAGAGGGAGATTCGGCCGCCGGGGCGGCATGCGCAGGCGCGGGCGTTACAGTTCCGCGCGACAAACCCGCATCCGCCTGACGCGCGCACGCCGCGACGGCGGGTGCGGCGGCCGAAGCCCGAGGAACGATTGAACGCCCCTGCCCCTGCCGCCCAGCGCCTGTCCATGACCCAGGTGCTGTGGTGCGGCGCCGCGATCGTCACGCTGTCGATGGGGATCCGGCACGGCTTCGGGCTGTGGCTCCAGCCGATGACGATGGAGCGCGGCTGGACGCGAGAGACCTTCGCCTTCGCGCTGGCGGTGCAGAACCTCGCCTGGGGCCTCGCCGGGCCGTTCGCCGGCATGCTCGCGGACCGCTTCGGCGCTTTCCGCGTGCTGGTCGCAGGCAGCCTGCTCTACGCCGGTGGCCTGGTGCTGATGGGGCTCTCCGCCTCGGGCCTGGCCTTCACGGGCAGCGCCGGCCTGCTGGTCGGCATGGCCCAGGCCGGCACGACGTACGCGGTGGTCTACGGCGTGATCGGCCGCAACGTCGCACCCGAGAAGCGCTCGTGGGCGATGGGCGTGACGGCCGCGGCCGGCTCCTTCGGCCAGTTCCTGATGGTGCCACTGGAAAGCTGGCTGATCGGCCACGTCGGCTGGCAGCAGGCGCTGTTCCTGCTCGGCTGCCTGGCGCTGGCGGTGGCGCCGCTGGCCTTCGGGTTGCGCGAGCCGAAGGCGGCGGCCGGCCCTGCCGCCGGCGCGGAGCAGAGCATCGGCCAGGCCGTCCGCGAGGCCTTCGCCTATCCGAGCTTCCGCCTGCTGATGGCGGGCTACTTCGTCTGCGGCTTCCAGGTCGTGTTCATCGGCGTGCACCTGCCGAGCTACCTGAAGGACCATGGCCTCGCGCCCGAGGTCGCGACGGTCGCGCTGGCACTGGTGGGGCTGTTCAACGTCTTCGGCACCTACATCGCGGGCACGCTCGGGCAGCGCCTCGCCAAGCGCCACATCCTGGCCGCGATCTACTCGCTGCGCTCGGTGGCGATCGTCAGCTTTCTGGCCGCACCGCTGACGCCCTGGAGCGTCTACCTGTTCTCCGCCGTGATGGGCCTGCTGTGGCTGTCGACGGTGCCGCCGACGAATGCGGTGATCGCGCAGATCTTCGGCGTGCGCTACCTCTCGATGCTCGGCGGCTTCGTGTTCTTCAGCCACCAGATCGGCTCCTTCCTCGGCGTGTGGCTCGGCGGCAAGCTCTACGACGCGACCGGCAACTACGACGTCGTCTGGTGGATCTGCATCGCGCTCGGCATCTTTGCCGCGCTGGTCAACCTGCCGGTGCGCGAGACGCCGATCGTGCGGCCCGGGCTCGCGCCGCGGGTGACGGCATGAGGACCACCAAGCGCGCGGCGATCTGGCTCGCCGCGGCAGCCGTGCTCGCGCTGACCTTCGCGCTCTACCTGCAACCGCAGGCAGTGTTCGATCTCGCGTCCCGGGTCTGGTCCTGCTTTTGAGCCCCTACCCGCACGCCGCATGAACGTCGTGCTGATCACCGGGGCCTCCGATGGCATCGGCGCCGAGCTGGCGCGCCAGTGGGCGGCGCGCGAGGGTCGCAGCCTCGCGCTCGTGCTGTGCGGGCGCGACGCCGGCAAGCTCGAGGCGGTCGCCGCGCAATGCCGCGCGGCGGGCGCGCAGGTGCTGGCCCGCCGCTGCGACGTCGGCGTCGAGGCCGAGTGCCGGGCCCTGGTCGAGGCGGCGCTGCAGGCCTACGGGCGGCTCGACGTGCTGGTCAACAACGCCGGCCTGTCCGCGCATGCGCGGCTCGCCGACGTGAGCGACCTCGGCTGGACCGAGGCGCTGATGCGCATCAACCACTGGGGCAGCGTCTGGTGCACGCATGCGGCGCTGCCCCACCTGATCGCCTCCCGCGGCCGCCTCGTCGCGGTCAGCAGCCTTGCCGGCCTCTACGGCGTGCCCTACCGCAGCGCCTACTGCGCAAGCAAGTTCGCGATGACCGGCTTCTTCGACGCGCTGCGGGGCGAGCTCGCACCGCACGGGGTCAGCGTCACCATCGCCTACCCAGGCGCGGTGGCGACGCGCATCCGCGAACGCGGCTTCGACGCCGCCGGCGGCGAGGTCGGCGCGGCAGGCCTCGACGAACGGGGCGCGATGCCGGTCGAGGTCTGCGCCCGGCGGATCCTCGAGGCGACGCTGGCCCGCCGACGCCAGGTGCTGATGGGCGCCAAGGCCCGCCTCGGCCGCTGGCTGAAGATGTTCGCCCCGGCACTGGTCGACCGACTCGCACTGCAGGCGCTCAGCCGCGAGGAGCACACGCGATGAAGCCCCTTTCTCCCCCGATGGCAAGCGCCCTGCCGCCGGCCCCGGAGCGCCGCGCGCACGGCGACGGAGAACCCTCGCCCTGGATCCGGCGCTGGTCGTCGCTGGTCCCGGCCGGCGCGAGCGTGCTCGACCTGGCCTGCGGCCACGGCCGCCACACGCGCTGGTTCGCCGGGCGCGGCGCGCGCGTCACCGCGGTCGACCGCGACGCGGCGGCGATCGCCCCGCTGGCCGCGCTGGCCGAGACGCTTGTCGCCGACCTCGAAGACGGCCCCTGGCCCTGGCCGGCCGGTGTCTTCGACGCCGTCGTGGTCACCAACTACCTGTGGCGGCCGTTGCTGCCGACGCTGGTCGCAAGCGTCGCGCCCGGCGGCTGCCTGCTCTACGAGACCTTCGGCGTCGACCACGCGGCCATCGGGCGGCCGTCGAACCCCGCGTTCCTGCTGCGCCCGGGCGAGCTGCTCGCGGCCTGCGCCGGGCTGCGCGTCGTCGCCTACGAGGACGGCTTCCTCGCCGGGCCCGACCGCTTCGTGCAGCGCATCGCCGCCGTGCGCGAGGCCGGCGACGCCGCTGCGGCGGGGTGCTCCGCTGCGCCGCCGCGCCGCCTGCTGGCGAGCCCCTGAACCCGTCGGCAGACAGGCCTTCGGGGCACCCAGAGCCCGCCGGCTAAAATCCGCCGATTCCGAGGAACCGCCATGACACCCATCGTAGGCAGCATCGTCGCCCTGGTCACGCCGATGCAGGAGGACGGCAGCGTCGACTACGCCGGCCTGCGCAAGCTGATCGACTGGCACGTTGCTGAGGGCACCGACTGCATCGGCGTCGTCGGCACGACCGGCGAATCGCCGACGGTCAGCGTCGACGAGCACTGCGAGATCATCCGCGTCGCGGTCGAGCACGCGGCCGGCCGCGTGCCGATCATGGCCGGCGCCGGCGGCAACTCGACGCGCGAGGCGATCGAGCTCGCGCGCTATGCGCAGAAGGTCGGCGCCGACTGCAGCCTCTCGGTCGTGCCCTACTACAACAAGCCGTCGCAGGAGGGCATCTACCAGCACTTCAAGGCGATCGCCGAGGCGGTCGACCTGCCGATGGTGCTCTACAACGTGCCCAGCCGCACCGTCGCCGACATGCAGGTCGAGACGGCGCTGCGCCTGGCGCAGGTGCCCGGCATCGTCGGCCTCAAGGAAGCCAGCGGCAGCATCGAGCGCGCGAGCTGGCTGATCCGCGGCGCGCCGGCAGGCTTCTCGATCTACTCCGGCGACGACAGCACCGCCGTCGCCCTGATGCTGCTCGGCGGCCATGGCAACGTCAGCGTCACCGCCAACGTCGCGCCGCGCGCGATGCACGACCTCTGCATGGCCGCGATCGAGGGCGATGCGCGCCGCGCCGCGAGCCTGCATCTGAAGCTGCTGCCGCTGCACCGGCAGCTGTTCTGCGAGCCGAGTCCGGCGCCCACCAAGTGGGCGCTCTCGCGTCTCGGCCAGTGCGGCGCCACGGTGCGCCTGCCGATCACGCCGCTGACCGAAGCCGGCCGCGCTGCCGTCGACCAGGCCCTGCGCGAAAGCGGCCTGCGCTGAGCGCCCTGCGCGCCTGTCCGCACGCGGGGCGGCGCCGCCGCCGCGTGCGTCCCGCCCTTCGAAGTTCCTCCATGCACGCCGTCGAAAGCCTCCACGCCTCCCAGACCCCGTCGCCGCGCCCCGCGCGCGGCCTTGCGCCCGCCGTGGTGCTCGCGCTCTGCGCCGCGCTCGCCGCCGGCTGCACGATCACCGGCCTCACCAACGACACGATCGACTACGGCGAGGCCAAGCAGCGCAAGGCCCCGCTCGACGTGCCGCCCGACCTGACGCAGCTGGCACGCGACCCGCGCTACGTGCCCGAGTCCGGCACGATCAGCGCCAGCCGCTTCGAGGCCGCGCAGGCCCAGCCGACGCCCACCGCCGCGGCCGCCCCGCCCGGGCAGACGGTCGCACCGAGCGAAGTCGCCGCGATGCGCATCGAGCGCGACGGCAACCAACGCTGGCTGGTGACGCCGATGACGCCCGAGCAGGCCTGGCCGAAGGTGCGCGAGTTCTGGGAACGGCTCGGCATGACCCTGGTCGTCGACCAGCCCGAGGTCGGCGTGATGGAGACCGAGTGGGCCGAGAACCGGGCCAAGATCCCGCAGGACCTCATCCGGCGCACGATCGGCCGCGTGCTCGAACCGCTCTACTCGACCGGAGAACGCGACAAGTACCGCACCCGCATCGAACGCAGCGCGGGGGGCACCGAGATCTTCATCAGCCATCGCGGCATGGAAGAGGTGTACGCGAGCCGCGACCAGACCACGACGGTATGGCAACCCGCCGCCTCCGACCCCGACCTGGAAGCCGAGATGCTGTCCCGCCTGCGCCTTGCGCTGGCCGGCGAGACGGCGCCGCCGGCGGCGAGCGCCGCGGCCTCGGGCGCGGAAGGTCAGGCGGTGCAGGCGGCACTCGACCCCGCCGCCGCACAGGCGGCCACCGTCGAGACCCCGGCGCGCGCGCGGGTGCTCGCGTTGCCGGCCGGCGCCGCGCTGCAGGTCGACGAGGGCTTCGACCGCGCCTGGCGGCGCGTCGGCCTGGCGCTCGACCGCGGCGGCTTCACGGTCGAGGACCGGGACCGCAGCGGCGGCCTCTACTACGTGCGCTACGTCGACCCGGCCGACGCCGGCAAGGAGGAGCCCGGCTTCTTCAGCCGCCTCTTCGGCGGCGGCAAGGAGGGCCCGACCGGGCCGCTGCGCTACCGCATCGCGGTGAAGTCCGAGGGCGAGGCGACCACCGTCTCGGTGCTCGACGCCCAGGGGGCACCCGAGGCCGGCCCGAACGGCAAGCGCATCGTCGACCAGCTGGTGCGCGAGCTGCGCTGACGACCCCGCGCCCGCGCCGATGTTGCGCCTGTGCAGCCTCGGCAGCGGCAGCAGCGGCAACGCGACGCTGATCGAATCGCGCAGCCTGCTCGGCACGACACGGTTGCTCATCGATTGCGGCTGGTCGCTGCGCGAGGTCGAGGCGCGGCTGCTGCGCGCCGGTGTCGAGCCGGCGGCGGTCGACGCGATCTTCATCACCCATGAGCACGGCGACCATGTCGGCAGCGCGCTGGCCTTCGCGCGGCGCCACGGCGCGGCGCTCTGGACCAGCCGCGGCACCTGGCGCGCGATGGTCGACCTCGACGCCGCACCGCGCGAGCCGGTGCCGCACTTCGCGCGCGACGGCGACCGCCTCGCGATCGGCGACCTCGAGCTGCGCCCCTTCACCGTCCCGCACGATGCGGCCGAGCCGCTGCAGCTGACGATCGGCGACGGCCAGCATCGCATCGGCGTGCTGACCGACGCCGGCATCTCGACGCCGCACCTGCTGCGCCAGCTGCAGGGCTGCGAGGCGCTGGTGCTGGAGTGCAACCACGACCGGCAGATGCTCGCGGCATCGAGCTACCCGCCGATGCTGAAGGCGCGCATCGCCTCGCGCCACGGCCACCTGGCCAACGACGTCTCGGCCGAGATCCTCGCCGCCTGCCGCCACGACCGCCTTCGCCATCTGGTGGCGGCCCACCTCAGCGAGCGCAACAACACCCCGGCGCTGGCCTCGGCGGCCCTGGCCGCGGTGCTCGGCGCCTCGGCGCACGAGATCATCGTCGCCGACCCGCAGCGCGGCTTCGACTGGCTTTCGCTCGGCTGACGGGACACGCCCGGCCTGGCCCCGCGCCGGAGCATGACATTTCGCATGATCCGGCTGGGGCGCCCCAGCATGGTGCTCAAGCGCGGGGCAGCGCTGCCGTTAGCAATCAGGCGCTGCTGCCTGGACCGCCACTAACGCATGAGCATTCCGCCCCAAGGCCTGCTTCGGCGCGCCACCGACACCGCTCGCATCTACTTCCGCGCCTACGACGCCAACGCGGCGGAAGCCGCGCAGTTCCGCGCCCGCCAGATCCAGGCGACGATGGCGCTGACGCCGATCGCGATGGTGATCAACATGCTGAACGCGGCGATCCTGTCGGCGGTGCTCTGGGGGCAGGCTTCCCACGTGCTGTTGTCGCTCTGGTCGCTGACGGTGTTCTTCGTCGCCGCGGCCGGCCTGTACAGCTGGGTCCAGTCGGCGCGGCGCCCGCGCCGCAACGCGGCATCGATACGCGGCATCCGGCGCGCCGTCGGCTGGGCCGCGGCACTGGGCGTGATCTGGGCCTTGCCGCCGGCGCTGATGCTGCCGGAACTCGACGCCGGCGGGCGCTTCGTCGTCGGCATGGTCACCACCGGGATGATCTGCGCCGGCGGCTTCGCGTTGTCCAGCGTGCCCGGGGCCGCGACCACCTACGTGCTGATCCTCACCTCGGGCGCGGCCATCGGGCTGCTGCGCGGGCCTTCCGACGCACCGATCGGTGTGAGCCTGCTCCTGCTCGCCTATTCGGCGACGGTCGTCTACGCGGTCTGGGTCCACGCGAAGATCCTCGGGGCACGCCTGGTGGCCGAGGCCCAGGCCGACCGCCAGAGCGAGGTCATCGGCCTGCTGCTGCGCGACTTCGAGGACCATGCCAGCGACCTGCTCTGGGAGCTCGACGCCCATGGCCGCTTCGCCCATGTCTCGCAGCGCCTGGCCGACGCGCTGGCACTGCCCGCCTCGCGGCTGCGCCGGCTGCGCGCCTCGATGGTGCTCGCCAAGGCGGTGCCGGCCAGCGAGGACGCGGTGGCGCACTGGCAGCGGCTGCAGGAGCTGGTCGAGAAGCGGGCGCCTTTCCGCGACTGCGTGGTCACGCTGAACCAGGGGCAGGAGCCGCAGTGGTGGTCGCTGAGCGCGCGCCCGCTGTTCGACGGGGCGGGCCGCTTCCAGGGCTGGCGCGGCGTCGCGGCCGACATCACCGACAAGCAGCTGGCGCACCACCGGCTGCGCTGGATGGCGCACTACGACGCGCTGACCGGCCTGGTGAACCGCAGCCAGTTCCACGAGACCCTGGGCAACGCGCTCGAGGCCTGCCGCCACCAGGGCCGCCCGCTGGCCGTCATCGCCTTCGACGTCGACGGCTTCAAGCAGGTCAACGACAACCAGGGCCATGCGGCCGGCGACGCGCTGCTGCGCGAGGTCGGCACCCGGCTGTGCGCGACCGCCCGACGCGGCTACACCGTGGCCCGCCTCGGGGGCGACGAATTCATGATGCTCGTCGACGACGCGGCCGACGAGGCGCAGGTGCGCCCCCTGCTCGACCGTCTGCTCGACGCGCTGTCCGAGCCCTGCACGCTGGCGAACGGCTCGTCGCTGGTGGTGCGGGCCAGCATGGGGGTGGCCTTCGCGCCGGTGCACGGTGAGGACATCGACACCCTGATGCACCACGCCGACATCGCGCTCTACGCGGCCAAGCGCAGCGGCGGCCAGCAGGCCTGCATCTTCCACCCGGCACTGGCAGACGCGGACCGGCGCCGCAGCACGATCGAACAGGCGCTGCGCGGCGCGCTGGCGCGCGACGAATTCCATCTCGTCTTCCAGCCGCAGGTCGGCGCGGACAGCTGGCGCGTCGGCGGCTTCGAGGCGCTGCTGCGCTGGCGCCATCCGGAGCTCGGCGAGGTGTCGCCGGTCGAGTTCGTACCGGTCGCCGAGCGCGCCGGTCTGATGATCGAGATCGGCCGCTGGGTGCTGGCCGAGGCCTGCCGCGTCGCGGCGCAGTGGCCGCGCGGGATCAAGGTGGCGATCAACATCTCGGCGACGCAACTCGGCGACGGCGCCTTCGTCGAGTCGGTCCAGGCGGCGACGCAGGCCCTGCCGCCGGAGCGCGTCGAGCTCGAGATCACCGAGTCCTCGCTCATCGACGACCCTGAGCGTGCGGTCGCCATGCTCAACGCGCTGCGCGACCGCGGCTTCCGCATCGCCCTCGACGACTTCGGCACCGGCTACTCTGCGCTCGGCTACCTGCGCCGCTTCCCTTTCGACAGCCTGAAGATCGACCGCAGCTTCGTGCGAGACCTCGCCACCCAGCGCGACACGCAGGCGATCGTCGACTCGATCCTCGGCATGGCGCGCGCGCTGCGCATGGCCACGATCGCCGAAGGGATCGAGTCGACCCACGAAGCCGAACTGCTGCGCAGTCGCGGCTGCGGCTCGCTGCAGGGCTACCTGATCAGCAGGCCGCTGCGGGCCGAGGCGGTGCTGCCCTTCCTGCAGCGCTGGAACCTGCGACATGGCCTCACCGAGACGCGGCTCGCCGCCCCGCGCTTCGTGCCGTCCGACGTCGTGCCGATCGAGCCCGTGCCGACCCAGGTCTGACCCTCGGCGCCGCCTGCCGCCGGCCGGCGGCCATCCGGAAGGCGGCGCCCCGGAAACGAACAAGCCGCCCGAAGGCGGCTTGCTTGATCGAGGCCCTCAGCGAGGACCTGGGGTCACTGCTTCAGCGCCGAGGCGGCCGAGGCGGCTGCCGACGCGGCAGCACCGGCGGCGCTCGCCGCGGCGTTGGTGGCTGCAGCCGCCGCGGAGGCAGCGGCATCGCCGGCAGAGCTGACCGCACCCGAAGCTGCGTCAATCGCCGACGAGGTCGCTGCCGAGGCGGCCTGGGCGGCCGAATCAGCAGCCGAGGCGGCGGCGGACGCGGCCTGAGCGGCGGGCTCGGAGACCGATGCCGGCACGTTCTCCTTGCTGCAACCGGCCAGGGCGACCATCGCGACCATCGAAGCGATCAGGAACGGGTTCTTCATGTGTCTTTCCTCAATTCGTCGGCAAAGCCGAAGGTTGACGAGGGCGGCGGCTCATGTGTGGTGGTCCGGGCGCCCGCGTAGGGTGCAATGGGCCCCAACGGCCGCCAAAACCCCAGCCAAGCATTTTAGCCGGGCCGGGGTCAGGCCCTCACAGCCCGAGGGTGCTGGCGGGAAACCCTTCCACGGACTGTTGCACGATCGCGTCAACAGCCTCCCGCGCCCGGATCATGTCACCCGGCTGCCACGAAATGCTGCCGCGGTGGCGCAGCGGGTCCACGACGCGCACCACCACCCGCTCGGGCGCCAGCAGCAGGACCGGCAGGCGCTCGCGCTCGACGGTCTCGGCGACGACCCGGCACTCGACCACATGCGCCCACTGGCGCCGGAACTGGACCCAGCGCGGGTGGCGCCGGCCGACCTCGTCGAAGCTCGACGCCAGCACCGTCAGGCGGCGGTGCGCCTTCGCCCAGCGCTCGAGCGCCTCGACGACGGCCCGCTCGCCGATCGGCCAGTCGGCGTAGTCGGCATCGCACCACCACAGCTCGCGGCAGCCGTGGTCGGCGGCAAAGGCGATCGCCTCGCGCAGCGCCTGCTGGCAGTCGAGGCGCGAGGCGAAGGCCAGGGAGGCCGGCAGCTCGTCGGCGGCACCGGGCGACGCGGCCCGCGCGGCGGAGGAAGGCAGGGGGTCAGTCGGCATCGTGGTTTTCGTCCTCGTCCAGCGGTAGTGCATGCATCCAGCCCGCCGCACACCAGGCGGCCAGCGCCGACAGCAGCGCCTCGCTCGCCCGGCCGAGCCGGCGCGGGCCGAGGCGCCGGCGGTCGGCCAGCTCGCGCAGCGCCCGCCCGTCGGCACCGGCGCAGCGCCAGGCCTCGCCGTTGAGGTAGACGAAGCGATCGTCGTAAAGCATGCGGCTGCGGCGGTCGAGCACGACGCCGCCCCGCGGCGCGGCGACATCGCGGGTCGCGGCGCGGCTGCGGCGCGCGCGAGGCGGCGGTGGCGGGTCGAAGCGCACGCCCGGCTTCGGCTCGCTCAGCACCTCGCCGAGCGCCTGCGCCAGGCTGTCCGGCTGAGCAAACAGGCGTCGCACCGCCTCGACGGCAAAGGCCTGCAGCGGCGGGGGGATGCGCGCCGGCGTGGTCGTCGCCGGCTGGCGCGGGTCGGCATAGCGCAGCGCGCCACCCGGGTCGTCGTCCCCGTCGACCTCGTCGGCGACGGCGTCCTCGGCCGCGTCGATGACGGCGCGCAGCACTTCGGCGCCGAGCGCCGCGCGGGTGCTGGCGCGAAAGCCGATCGAGCAGGTCATGCAGGCACCTTCGGCGACGCCGTCATGCGCCCAGTGCGGCGGCAGGTAGAGCATGTCGCCCGGCTCGAGCAGCCATTCGGACTCGGGCTCGAAGCGGCTCAGGATGCGCAGCGGCGCGTCGGGCAGGCAGGCCCTCCCGTCGGGACCGCCGGGCCGGCCGACGCGCCAGCGCCGCTTTCCCTCCACCTGCAGCAGGAAGACGTCGTACGAATCGACATGCGGGCCGACCCCGCCGCCGTCGCTGGCATAGGACAGCATCAGGTCGTCGAGCCGCGCGTCGGGCACGAAGCGGAAGGCGGCGAGCAGTTCGTGCGCGGCCTGCACGTGCAGGTCCAGGCCCTGCACGAGCAGGGTCCAGCCGGGGCGACGCAGCGGCGGCAGGCCGCGCCGCGGCAGCGGGCCGTGGCGCAGGCGCCAGCGGCCAGCCTCGTGCGTGACCAGGCGCGACTCGACGTCGTCGCGTGCGGCCAGGTCGAACAGCGCCTCGCGCGAAACCGGCGCTGCGACGCCCGGCAGCGCCTGACGCACGAGCAGCGGGCGCTTGTGCCAGTGGCGCCGCATGAAGGCCGCGGGCGTGAGACCGCCGAGCAGCGGTGTGGGCTGGTCCGGATCCATCATGCGCATTGTCGGTGCGCGCCGGGCAACACCGGCCGGCCCCTGCGCGACACGGCGCGCGGCCGTGAGATCATCCCCCGATGCAGATCATCGCCCCCTGTGTCGTGAGCCTCACCTGGCAGCTCGAGAATGCCCAGGGCCAGCTGCTCGACACACTCGACGAGCCGGTCGAGTTCTTCTTCGGCGGCGAGGATCTGCTCGCGAAGGTCGAGGAGGTTCTGGTCGAGCAACTGCCCGGCTACACCACCCGCGTGCAGCTCGAGCCCGAGCACGCCTTCGGCCCCTACGATCCGGCGCTGGTCTGCTTCGAGGACCGGGCGATCTTTCCGGAACAGGTCGAGCCGGGCATGCAGTTCGAAGGCCTGCCCGAAGGCGCCGCGACGGCGGGCATGCCGCGCGACGCGATCTATACCGTCACCGAGGTCTATCCGGAGCACGTCGTGCTCGACGGGAACCATCCGCTGGCCGGCATGGCCTTGCGCCTGACGCTGAAGGTCGAGGACGTGCGCGAAGCGACCGAGGACGAGATCGCCGCCGGCTCGGTGGGCGTCCCGGCCATCTCGGTGATGGGCGGCTTGCCGCCCCCCTCCCAGCGCCACTGAGCCGGATCGCCGCCGGCGCGGCGCGGCCGGTGCCGCGGCCCGCTCCTTCCGGCTCCTTTCGATCTCGCCCGCGGGAGCGGCGCGTCGAGGACCGCTCGCGCTAGGCACCGTCGCGCCGCAGCGCGAGCTTCTGCAGCAGCTCGGCCAGGATCGCGCGCTCGCCGGCGCTGAGGTGGGCGAAGGCCTCGCCCTCGGCCGCGACCAGGGCCCGGGTCGCCTGCGCCGCCAGTTCGGCGCCCTCGTCGGTCGGGTGCAATTCGCGCTCGCGGCGGTCGGTCAGGCTCGGTTCGCGCACGACGAGGCCGCGCTTGGCCAGGCGGTCGATCCAGAAGGTGATGTTGGCCGGCGTCACGGCCAGCATCTCGGCCAGGCGCGCGGACGACAGGCCCGGGCTCTCGCGCACCACGGCCAGGATCGTGTACTCGACCGGGCGCAGTGCCATCTGCTCGCCGACCTCGCGCGCGAACACGCCGTTCGCGGCGGTCGAGGCCTGCGCGAGCAGATAGCCGAGCACGCCAGAGAGCAGCGGCGCCCCGGTCGTGGCGGCGGCGGATCGGGCGGGCGCGGCGTCGGGCGGCGGCACCCCGACCGAGGCGGCCGGGGCGCGGGGGGATCGTCTCGTGGGCATCGGCCATTGTTGCCGAGCACCAGCCCGGGACCTCGCCGCGGGGCCCCGGAGCAACGACAGGAGGCTTCTGAGTTGCTTCATGTTTGAAAGTATTACAGATGCTATCTAGGGTTTTCATGGGTGTCTGTTCTTCTTTTTAGTTCATACATTGAAGCATATCGACACGGAGACGCTCATGACCCACGCCGCCCAGGACCTGCTCGCGGTCGAACACCGCGAGGCCATCACCCACATCCGCCTGACCCGCCCGGCCAAGCGCAACGCGCTCAACGACGCACTGATCCAGCAGTTGCATGCCACCTTCGTGACCCTGCCCGAGGCCACGCGCGTCGCCGTGCTCAGCGGCGAAGGCGCGCACTTCTGCGCCGGGCTCGACCTGTCGGAGGTCACCGAGCGCAACGTCGCCGAAGGCATCCTGCATTCGCGCATGTGGCACGCGGCGTTCGAGCAGATCCAGTTCGGCCGCGTGCCGGTGATCAGCGTGCTGCACGGGGCGGTCGTCGGCGGTGGCCTCGAGCTGGCCAGCTCGACCCACATCCGCGTCGCCGAGAAGAGCAGCTTCTACGGCCTGCCCGAAGGCACGCGCGGCCTCTTCCTCGGCGGCGGCGGCTCGGCCCGCGTGCCGCGCCTGGTCGGCACCGCCCTCGTCACCGACATGATGCTGACCGGCCGTGTACTCGACGCCGAGGAAGGCCGCCAGGCCGGCCTCTCGCAGTACCTGGTCGAGGACGGCCAGGGCATCGCGAAAGCGATGGAACTGGCCGCGAAGGTCGCGAAGAACGCCCCGCTGTCGAACTTCGCGATCACCCAGGCCCTGCCCCGCATCGGCGACCTGTCGCAGCCCGACGGCCTCTTCGTCGAGTCGCTGATGGCTGCGATCGCCCAGGGAGACGAGGCCGCCAAGCAGCGTGTGCGCGCCTTCCTCGAAGGCAAGGCGGCCAAGGTCCGCAAGGCCTAGCTCCCGCCCCGGTTCCCTTCCCCGCGGCCCGGGCATCGGGCCGACCCCACTTCTGCTGGCG
Source organism: Ideonella sp. (assembly GCA_035911095.1). Classification (GTDB taxonomy): domain Bacteria; phylum Pseudomonadota; class Gammaproteobacteria; order Burkholderiales; family Burkholderiaceae_C; genus JAMHWF01. The sequence goes on from JAMHWF010000023.1 coordinate 100,034, forward strand.
CGCCCCGCAGGCCCGTCAGCGACCCCCTCGGACCAGGAGAAGACATGAGTGCCACCAGCTACCGGGACGCCCGCGTCGGCGGATGCGTCGAGGCCAGCGTCGAGCGCCGCGCGGACGGCTCGATGATCCTGCGCTCGACCGAGGCGCTGCAGGCCTATCCGGCGCGCCTCACCGACCGCCTCGAGCACTGGGCGCACGAGACGCCGGACCGCACGCTCGTCGCGCGCCGCGGCGCCGGTGGCGAATGGCAGCGCATCAGCTACGCCCGGATGCTCGAGCGTGCCCGGCGGGTCGGCCAGGCGCTGGCGGCGCGCGGCCTGTCGGCCGAACGGCCGCTCGCGATCCTGTCGGAGAACGACCTCGAGCACCTGACGCTCGCGCTCGGCGCGGCCTGGGTCGGCGTGCCGCACGTGCCGGTGTCCTCGGCCTACTCGCTGGTGTCGACCGACTACGCGAAGCTGCGCCACATCCTGAAGGTCACGACGCCGGGCCTGGTCTACGCCAGCGATCCGCGCTACGTGCGGGCGATCGCCGCCACGGTGCCGGCGGACGTCGAGATCGTGATGCCGGACCGTTCGCCCGCCGGCGACCTGCCCGGCCACGTGCTGACCCCTTTCGACGCGCTGCTCGCCGAGGCGCCCGCCGAGGCGGCGGCCCAGGCCCATGCGACCACCGGGCCGGACACCATCGTCAAGTTCCTGTTCACCTCCGGCTCGACGAAGGACCCGAAGGGCGTCGTCAACACCAACCGGATGATGATGGCCAACCAGCAGCTGAAGCGCCAGTGCATGGCCTTCCTGGCCGACGAGCCGCCGGTGCTCATCGACTGGCTGCCCTGGAACCACACCTTCGGCGGCAACCACAACGTCGGCATCGCGCTCTACAACGGCGGCACGCTGTACATCGACGACGGCAAGCCGACGCCGAAGGGCATCGCCGAGACGCTGCGCAACCTGCGCGAGATCTCGCCCTCGATCTACTTCAACGTGCCCAAGGGCTTCGAGGAGATCGCCAGCGCGATGGACGGCGACGCCGAGCTGCGGCGCCGGCTGTTCGCGAACGTCAAGGCCTTCATGTTCGCCGGCGCCGGGCTGGCGCAGGCGGTGTGGGACAAGCTCGACGCGCACGCCGAGGCCAGCGTCGGCGTGCGCATCCGCATGATCACCGGCCTGGGCATGACCGAGACCGGCCCGAGCTGCACCTTCCGCGTCGACACCCGCGCCCGCTCCGGCGACATCGGCCTGCCCGGCCCGGGCGTCGAGGTGAAGATCGTCCCCCAGGGCGACAAGCTCGAGATCCGCTTCCGCGGGCCGAACGTCACGCCCGGCTACTGGCGTGCCCCCGAGCAGACGGCCGAGGCCTTCGACGAAGAGGGCTACTACTGCACCGGCGACGCGGTCCGCTTCGCCGAGCCCGGCGACCCGACCCACGGCCTCGTCTTCGACGGCCGCATCGCCGAGGACTTCAAGCTCTCGACCGGCACCTTCGTCAGCGTCGGGCCGCTGCGCGCCAAGGTGCTCGCCGCCGGCAGCCCGCTGGTGCAGGACTCGGTGGTCGCCGGCCTCAACCGCGACGACCTGCGGCTGCTCGTCTTCCCACGCCTGGACGAGTGCCGGCGCCTGGCCGGGCTGCCGGATGACGCCGATGCCGACGCGGTGCTGGCCGCGCCCGCCGTGCGCGAAGCCTTCCAGCAGCTCGCCGACCGCCTGTGGCGCGAAGGCACCGGCAGCGCCAACCGTGTCGCGCGCCTGCACGTGCTGGCCGAGCCGCCGGCGATCGACCGCGGCGAGGTCACCGACAAGGGCTCGATCAACCAGCGCGCGGTGCTCAAGCACCGGGAGCTGCTCGTCGAGGCGCTTTACGCCGACGCCGAGCCGCGCGCCTACGTGCCGCGCAAGGGCTGAGACGCCCCTCACCGAACACCGAAGGAGAGATCCGATGCAGATCGAAGGACAAGCCGCCATCGTCACCGGCGCCGGCTCCGGGCTGGGCGCCGAGACCGCCCTCACGCTGGCGCGGCGCGGCGCCAGGGTGACCCTGCTCGACGTCAACGCCGAAGGCGTCGCCGCCGTCGCACGCGAATGCGGCGGCCTCGGCCTGCGCTGCGACATCACCGACGAGGCCAGCGTCGAGGCCGCGCTGGCCCGCGCCGCCGAGGCCCACGGCCCGGCGCGCCTGCTGCTGAACGTGGCCGGCGTCGGCGGCGCGAAGCGCATCGTCGGCAAGGACGGGCGCGCGGCGCCGCTGGCGGACTTCCGCCGCATCGTCGAGATCAACCTCGTCGGCACCTACAACGTCGCGCGCCTCTTCGCCGCCCGTGCCGCGGCGCTCGCGCCGCTCGAGCCGGACGGCGAGCGCGGCGTGATCGTCTGCACCGCCTCGGTGGCCGCCTTCGACGGCCAGGTCGGCCAGGAGGGCTATGCGGCCTCGAAGGGCGGCATCGCGGCGATGACGCTGCCGATGGCGCGCGACCTCGCGCAGCACGGCATCCGCGTCGTGACGATCGCGCCCGGCCTCTTCCTGACGCCGCTGATGAAGGAGCTGCCCGAGACGGTGCAGGCCTCGCTCGCGGCCAGCGTGCCCTTCCCGCGGCGGCTCGGCCACCCGCAGGAGTTCGCGCAGCTCTGCGCGTCGATCGTCGAGAACCCGGCGCTCAACGGCGAGGTGATCCGCCTCGACGGCGCCCTGCGCATGGCCCCGCGCTGAAACGGACGCCCCCGGGCGCCGCCGCGCCCCTCCACGCCACCGAACCCGTCACGGAGACACCCCTCATGCAACGCAGACACTTCATCGGCAGCGCCTTCGGCACGGCCTCAGGCCTCGCCAGCCTCGGCACCGGGCTCGGCGCGCTGCTCGCCCGCGGCGCGGCCCATGCCCAGGGCATCGACACCCTGCGGATCCTCTGCGGCTACCCGGCCGGCGGCACCACCGACGCCGTCTCGCGTCGCATCGCCGACAAGCTGCACGGCCGCTACGCGAAGACCGCGCTGGTGGACAACAAGGCCGGCGCCACCGGCCGCATCGCGATCGACGAACTGCGCCGCAGCACGCCGGACGGCAGCGTGCTGCTGCTGACGCCCGCCTCCGCGATCTCGCTCTTCCCCCACATCTACAACAAGCTGACCTACAGGATCGAGGACGTGGCGCCGGTCAGCACCGCCTGCCGCATCGCCTTCGGCCTCGGCGTCGGGCCCGGCGTGCCCGCTTCGGTGAAGACGCTGCAGGAGTACCTCGCCTGGACCAAGGCGAACCCGGACAAGGCCAGCTACGGCTCGCCCGGCGCCGGCTCGCCGCCGCACCTGCTCGGCGCGCTGCTCGGCCGCACCGCCGGGGTCGACCTGCGCCACGTGCCCTATCGCGGCTCGGCGCCGGGCATCCAGGACCTTCTCGGCGGCCAGGTGCCGGCGATGAGCTCGCCGGTCGGCGACTACCTGCCCTACCTGAAGGACGGCAAGCTGCGCCTGCTCGCCACCTCCGGCGAGCAGCGTTCGACCTTCGCGCCCGACGTGCCGACCTATGCCGAGCTGGGCTTCAAGGAGCTCGTGATGAACGAGTACTACGAGGTCTTCGCGCCCGCCCGGACGCCGGCCGAGGTGCTGCAGCGCGCCGCCGATGCGGTGCGCGCCGCGGTGGGCGCGCCCGACGTGATCGAAGCCTTCGCCAAGCTGGGCCTCGAGGCGTCGCCCTCGACCCCGCAGGAGCTCGCCGCGCTGGTCAGGGAAGAGAACGCGCAGTGGGGCCCGATCGTCAAGCGCGTCGGCTTCACGCCCGAAGACTGAGCCGCCGCCGCACCCCGCGACGGAGCGCGACGCCAACCGCCCCCCGCCCTCAGGAGACATCGAATGTGGAGCTACGCCGCCCCGCTCGACCACATGCGCTTCGTCTGCGAAGCCGTGCTCGACGCCCCTGCTGACTGGGCCCGCTGGGGCCACGACCTGGACGCCGACACCGCGCGCCAGGTGCTCGAGGAGGCCGCCCGCTTCTCGAGCGAGGTGATCGCGCCGCTGAACGGCCCGGGCGACCTCCAGGGCTGCCGCTGGCACGACGGCGAGGTGACGACGCCGGACGGCTACCCCGCCGCCTACCGCGCCTTCGTCGAGGGCGGCTGGCCGGCCCTCGCCTGCGACCCCGCCTGGGGCGGACAGGGCCTGCCGAACCTGCTCAACGCGGCCCTCTACGAGATGCTGGCCGCCGCCAACCACGCCTGGCTGATGTACCCGGGCCTGCTGCACGGCGCCTACGAATGCCTGGCGGCGCACGGCAACGACGAGCTGAAGCAGCGCTACCTCGGCAAGATCGCCAGCGGCGAATGGCTGTCGACGATGGCCCTGACCGAGCCGCAGGCGGGCAGCGACCTGAGCCTGGTGCGCACCCGCGCCGAGGCCGTGGCCGACGGCAGCCTGCGCCTGACCGGCACCAAGATCTTCATCTCCGGCGGCGAGCACGACCTGACCGACAACATCGTGCACCTGGTGCTGTGCCGGCTCGCCGACGCGCCGCCGGGCACCAAGGGCCTGTCGCTCGCGCTGTGCCCCAAGTGGCTGCCCGACGGCACGCGCAACGCGATCCGCTGCGACGGCATCGAGAAGAAGATGGGCCTCAAGGGCAGCGCGACCTGCGTGCTCGCCTTCGACGGCGCGACCGGCTGGCTCGTCGGCGAGCCGAACCGCGGCCTGGCGGCGATGTTCGTGATGATGAACGCGGCCCGCCTGTCGGTCGGCATGCAGGGCCTGGGGCACCTGGAGATGGCGCAGCAGAACGCCTTGGCCTATGCGCACGAGCGCCTGCAGTCGCGTGCGCCGGCGCCGGGCGCGTCGCCTCGGCACGCCAGACGCAGCGCCCCGCCGCAGGACGGCGGCGCCGACCCGATCGCCCGCCACCCGGCGGTGCGCCGCACGCTGTGGCGCCTGCGCGCGACGAGCGAAGGCGCGCGCGTCGTCTCGTACTGGGCGGCGCACCTGATCGACGAGGCCGCGCACCACCCGGACGCTGCGGCCCGCGCCCGCGCGCACACACTGGCCGAGGTGCTGACGCCCGTCGTCAAGGCCTTCCTGACCGACTGGGGCTTCAAGGGCGCGGCCGAGGCGCAGCAGGTCTGGGGCGGCTACGGCTACGTGCACGAGTACGGCATCGAGCAGACGGTGCGCGACAGCCGCATCGCGATGGTCTACGAGGGCACCAACGAGATCCAGGCGATCGACCTGCTGCAGCGCAAGCTGCTCGGCGCCGGCGAGGGCTGGGCCTTGCTGCAGGCCGAGCTCGCGGCCGAGGCCGCGCGCTGCGCCGAGGCCGGCGGCGCGGCCGCCGCCTTCGCCGCGCCGCTGCGCGAGCACCTCGGCCAGGCGGGCGCGGCGCTCGCCGCGCTGCAGGCCGCGCGTGCCGGGCAGCCCGAACGCGCGCTGGCCGTCGCCGGCGACGTGCTGGCCGGTGTCGGCCACCTGCTGCTGGCCTGGGGCTGGGCGCGCAGCACGCGCGCCGCCCAGCGCCGGGCCGACGAGCCGGCGATGGCCGCACGCCTGGCCGCGGCACGCTTCGGCCTGCAGTGGCTGCTGCCCGAGGCGACACTGCACTGGCAGCGCGCCGCCTCTGCCGAGCTCGCCCTGCCCGACGCGCCCGCCCTCGCCTGAGCCACCTGCCCGACCACCCTGACGCCGCCACCGCGGGAGCCGCACCGATGGACACCGACCAGCTGATCGCGATCGACACCCACACCCACCTCGAGGTGTCGTGCCGCAACCCCTTCGACAACTACGGCGAGGAATACGACCGCGCCGCCGACAAGTACTTCCGCTCGTCCAAGCGGCCGACGATGGACGAGACGCTCGCCTACTTCCGCGAGAAGAAGATCGGCTTCGTCAACTTCACCGTCGACGCCGAGACGCAGCTCGGCCGCCGCCGCATCCCGAACGAGGAGATCGCCGAGGCGGCCCTGGCCAACCCGGACATCATGATCGCCTTCGGCAGCATCGACCCGCACAAGGGCAAGTTCGGCGCCCGCGAGGCACGCAAGCTCATCGAGGAGTACGGCGTGAAGGGCTTCAAGTTCCACCCGACGGTGCAGGGCTTCGAGCCGGCCGACCGCATGGCCTGGCCGATCTACGAGGTGATCAACGAGTACAAGCTGCCGGCGATCTTCCACAGCGGCCACTCGGGCATCGGCAGCGGCATGCGCTGCGGCGGCGGCCTGCGCCTGCAGAACAGCAACCCGATGCTGCTCGAGGACGTGGCGATCGCCTTCCCCGACATGCAGATCGTCGTCGCGCACCCGAGCTGGCCCTGGCAGGACGAGGCGATCTCGCTGGCGATGCACAAGCCCAACATCTGGATCGACCTCTCCGGCTGGAGCCCGAAATACTTCCCGCCGCAGCTGGTGCAGTACGCCAACACGCTGCTGAAGGACCGCATCCTGTTCGGCAGCGACTTCCCGCTGATCACCCCCGACCGCTGGATCCAGGACTTCGAGCAGGCGGGTTTCAAGGACGAGGTGAAGCCGCTGATCCTGAAGCGCAATGCGATGCGGCTGCTGGGGCTGGGCGGCGCGGGCTCGGGCGCCGCCGCCGCGTCGTAGCTACCGCGCGGCCTGCCGCGCGGCGATGAACGCCGACACCTTCCAGCGCGTGCGCCAGTAGACGTCTTCCATCAGCAGGTGCGAGAACTCGCCGTTGCGCCCGACGCTGACGAGGCCGCCGATGCCGGTGCCCTGGCGCTCGAAGCGCTCGCGCTCCGGCTCGTACGCGAGCTCGAAGATCGGGTAGGCCAGCGGCACGCGCACCACGCGCGAGCCGATCACGCGTGAGCGCAGGCCCGGCAGCATCTCGTCGAGCCCGGCGACACAGCGCTCGACCAGGGCCGCGTCATCGGCACGCCAGGTGTCGTCGCCGATCTGGCAGCCGATGTCGCAGGTGACCTGGTCCTTGCCTTCGGGCACCAGCCAGGGCAGGCCGAGACCGACGTCGCTGACGCGGAAGAATGGGTAGCGATCCTCGGGCACCCAGGTCACCACGTCGCGCAGCCCGCTGGCGCCGTCGAGCTTCAGGTTGACCGAGACCATCGCGCGGTAGCGCAGGCGCGCCAGTGACTGCAGGCGGTCGCTGCCCTGCACCAGCTTCACCAGCGCATGCACCGGTGCCGTCGAGATGACGCCCGACACCGGCACGAAGGCACCATTGACCCGCACGCCCTCGACACGGTCGTCGCGCACCTCGATCGCCTCGACCTTCGAGCGCAGCACGATCGAGTCGGCCACCTCGTCGGCCAGCCGCTGACAGACGCGGGCGATGCCGCCTTCCGGGTAGACATGCCAGGCGTTGCTCGACTCGGTCACGACACGCGAGTAGCCGATGCCGACCGTGCGCCGGCTCAGCACCGCGGACAGCTTGAGCATCAGCATGCGCGGCAGGCCGGTGGCGAACTTCTGGCTGACCGAGGCTGCGAGCCGCTCCACCGGCAGCCCCGACCAGGCCGCGGTCAGCGGCGCGGCCACGGCGTCGGCGAGCGCGCGCCCGTACTGCCGGCGGTAGTGCGCCTGCGCCGTCGCCGCGGGCGCCTCGCCCCAGCGCTGCAGCCAGCCCCATAGCGCGCTGGCCAGGAAGCGCGGCGAGGCTATCAAGCCCCAGGGGTAGGAGTAGCTCCGGCCCCCGAGGTGGACCGCCTCGCCGTAGCGGAGCATCGGCCGGCATTCGCTGGCGATGCCGACCGCCGCCGCGAGGCGGTTGGTGATGAAGTGGACGCCACAGTCGTAGGTGAAGCCCTCTTCGTCGCGCTCGCTCTGGCACAGGCCGGCGACGGCCTCGCCCGCCTCGTAGACGACGAAGGGGATGCCGTGGCGCTTCAGGTGGACGGCGGCCGTCAGCCCGGCCAGGCCGGCACCGAGGATCGCGACCGGCCCTTCCCGCGAGGCACCGGCCGCTGGCCCGGGTGCCGGCGCCGGCGCCTGCGCCGCTCCGGAGGCAGCCGGGTCGACGAAGGCGACGAACGGGTTCAGCCCCGCCGGCTCAGAGCGGCTCGGTGGCGGAAGGCTTGCGGAACTCGCCATTCAGAAGGGCTCCCTTGCCGGCGCTGCTGAAAGAGACATCGAGCAGCGCGAAGACGATCATCGCCGCCACCGACTGGCGCGAGAACGCCCGCTGCAACCAGCGGGCACCGTGCCAGTCCTGCACCCAGTTGCGCATCGAGAACGTCCAGTGGAGCGGGCTCGGACGCGTGCGGACCTTCAGCGTGCGGAAGCCCGCCCGCTCGCACAGCGCGACCAGGCTGCGCCGGTCGAAGAGGTAGAGGTGGCGCGGGAAGTCGTAGCCGCCCCAGTGCCGGTTCGAGAACCACAGGAAGCCGGCCGAGCCGATGTTGTCGGCCAGCACGACGAGCCGCCCACCCGGCAGCAGCCGCTGCTTGACGCGCTCGAGCAGCAGCACCGGGTCGGGCACCTGCTCCAGCGTCATCACCATCATCGCCAGGTGTGCGAGCGGCTCGGCCGGATCGGCCGCGGCACCGGGCGCGACGAGCGCGGCCGGGTCCAGCCGCTGCACGCGCCAGGAGGCCCGCCCGTGGCGGCGCAGCCAGTCGCTGCGCCAGCCGTCCTCGACGTCGACATCGAGGATGCGGGCGTCGTCGGGCAGGCCGTGGCACCAGGCCATCAGGCGTGCGCCGCGGCGCCAGCGGCGCAGGCGGTCGAGCCAGCGTGCGGGCTGCGGGGGCAGCACCGCGCCCTGGTCGCCGGCCAGCAGACGTTGCTGCGAGCCGGTGTCGGGCCGTGGGTTCAGGTAGACGAGGCCGCAGCGTCGGCAGCGCACGGCGAGGAATTCTTCGGCGCCGCTGCGGGACTCGAAATCGGCCCCCACGGCGACCGGTTCGCTGTCGTCGACAGCGCAAAGCGCACAGGTCGCGGGCAACAACATGGACTCAGGAAATCCCAACGAATCGAGAAAAAATTCTAGGAGCGGCGCAGCAGGAAGCCAGTGCTTGCCCACATGAGAGGCCTCCAGTCGTGACGGAATCGTTGCAAATCCGCCCTTCGCCTGCACCGGCACGGCCGCCACCGACCCCGCGGTGGCCGTAGCCACCGTCGATGGCCATCAGCCGCGCCCGGTGGAGCCGAAGCCGCCCTCGCCCCGCGACGATTCGCCGAAGGCCTCGACGCGCCGGAAGCGCGCCTGCACCACCGGCACGATCACCATCTGCGCGATGCGCTCGAAGGGCTCGATCGTGAACAGCACGCTGCCGCGGTGCCAGCAACTGACCATCAGCGGGCCCTGGTAGTCGCTGTCGATCAGGCCGACCAGGTTGCCGAGCACGATGCCGTGCTTGTGGCCCAGCCCGGAGCGCGGGAGGATCATCGCGGCGAGCCCCGGGTCGGCGATGTGGATCGCCAGGCCGGTCGGGATCAGCGTCGTCTGGCCCGGCTCGAGGTGCAGCGGCGCGTCGAGGCAGGCGCGCAGGTCGAGCCCGGCACTGCCGGGCGTCGCGTAGGCGGGGCTCAGTTCGTCGTAGCGCGCGGCCAGGCGCGCGTCGAGCACTTTCAGTTCGATCGTCGTCATGGGGTGTCCGGTAGAGGCCTGCGCCGCGGTGCGCAAGCACTGCTCATGCCGCACGCGTCACGCCGCTCGACTCACGTCGAGCACGTCATGCCGCGTGGAGCGCGATGCGCCGCGCGATCTCGCCGACCAGCGCACGGGCGAGCGTCAGCTTGTCGGCGGTGCCGCCGCTCTCGGGCAACTTGCGATGGCCCTGGGGATCGACGAGCAGCAGGCTGTTGTCGTCGCGGCCGAAAGTCGCCGGCCCGAGGTTGCCGACGATCAACGGCAGGCCCTTGCGCTCGAGCTTCTCGCGCGCATGGCGCAGCAGGTCGTGGCTCTCGGCAGCGAAGCCGACGCAGTACGGCCGGCGCTGCGCCCCGCTCTCGGGCAGCTTCGCGACGGCGGCGAGGATGTCGGCGTTCTCGGTCAGCTCGAAAACAGGCGCCACCTTGCTGCCGTTCTTCTTGATCTTCTGCTCCGAGAGCGACGCCGGCCGCCAGTCGGCCACCGCCGCGGTCGCGACGAACACATGGTGCGCGGGGGCCAGCGGCAGCACCGCGTCGTACATCTGCTGCGCGGTCGTCACGTCGATGCGCTGCACGCCGGTGGGCGTCGGCAGATGCACTGGGCCGGCGACCAGCGTCACCTCGGCACCCGCCTCGCGCGCGGCACGCGCGATCGCGAAGCCCATCTTGCCGCTCGACAGGTTGGTGATGCCCCGCACCGGGTCAATCGGCTCGAAGGTCGGGCCGGCGGTGATCAGGAGCCGGCGCCCGAGCAGCGCCTTCGGCTGGAAGTGGGCGACGACGGCCTCGACGATCTCGTCGGCCTCGAGCATGCGGCCGTCGCCGATCTCGCCGCAGGCCTGGTCGCCGGCCGCCGGGCCGAGCACGGTGGCGCCGTCGGCGACGAGCTGCGCGAGGTTGCGCCGCGTCGCCGGATGCGCCCACATCTCGCGGTTCATCGCCGGCGCAACGAGCAGCGGGCAGCGCTCGATCGGGCGCGCCAGGCAGGCCAGGCTCAGCAGGTCGTCGGCGCGGCCCTGCACCAGCCGGGCGATAAAGTCGGCCGTGGCCGGCGCAACGAGCAACGCATCGGCCTCACGCGTCAGGTTGATGTGCGCCATCGCGTTCGGCGCGCGCAGGTCCCAGGTGCTGTCGTAGACCGGGCGGTTCGACAGCGCCTGCATCGTCACCGGGGTGATGAAGTGCTGCGCGCCCTCCGTCATCACCACCTGCACCGTCGCGCCGGCCTTGACCAGCCCGCGCAGCAGTTCGGCCGCCTTGTAGCAGGCGATGCCGCCGGTGAGGCCGAGCACGAGGTGGCGGCCGGCGAGTTCCTGGGAGGCCTGGGGTGCCTGGGTCTGGGACATGGCGCGCACTGTAGCGCGCGGGGGGCATGACGGCGTGCGGGCGACGCGAAACCAGTTCAGGGTTCGGAGGCGCGAGGTGGGCGCCTGTTTCGGAGCTGCGGGCTGCAGCCGATCGCAAGCCGGGACCTTGTCCACATGGCGAGCCAACAATCCCAACGCTGGCGTTCGGACATCATTTGCGCCGGACGGCTGGCGGTTGGCGAATCGCTTTCCCTTGGAGATCTGATCGGTGCGACGTCGACACTGTGAGGCGCATTGACCGGGGGGCGCCGTGCCCTTGCGGCCATAACCCGTCGTTGGCCAGTGAGTGGGATACGGTCGGCCGTTGGTAATGAGTCCCGCCGCTGCAGAGCGACGCAACCGCGCAGTTCAGTCATCCGGCTAGTCCACTGCGATCCCGTTCTCCTGTCCGTAGCCAACTGCGCACGGAGTCGACAAGCAACAGGCGCTCTGCCAAGGCCGCGGTAAGGAGCTGCACTGCACCTGCCGGCCGCGTTGGAGTGGAGCCGAAGTTCCGGCAGGATGGCGGCATGACCGCGACCCGATCCACGAAGACAAAGCCTATGCGTGCGGGTGGGCGCGCCACCGAGGCGGGTATGGCGTTCCAGGCAACCGTAGCGACGTGGTTCGCGGTCCACATCCTCGTGCGCCTCCCGGTCGGTGGGCGCTTCGGCCTCAACAACACTGCCTTGTCGACGGCGATCCGCCTGGAGACCGGCACCGCGCTTGACGACATCGAGGTGACGCAGTCCGACGGTGGGGCACTGCACATCCAGAGCAAGACGTCCGCCACCCTCGCGACGGCAGAGAAGGCGCCACTCGCCAAGACGGGCGGCCAGCTCGCCGTCTGGATGGCGGACGCAAAGGCTTCGGGAGGCGCTCCGGATCCGACGCGAAGCGCGGCGATGCTCGCGGTCAGGGCGGACGCTGCCCGGTCGCTCGACGACCTCGAGGCGGGATGCCGCGCGTTCGATCTGGGCGGCAGTTGGTTGGTCACGAAGAGTCAACGCAGCACCGCGCAATGCTCCGCGCTCTCCGCGCTGGAGGAGATCGTGAACGCGGCTTGGACCACGCATCGCGGGGCTCAACCCACCGATGGTGATCTCGCGGACATGGCCCGCAGCTTCCACGTGGCGCGGTTCTCGATGGACGAGGGCGACACCGATTGGCGGGAGGCGTCGAGGCTGCTTGGCCGAAATCTGTACGGCAGCGACGCGTCGGGAGACGCCCCGCTTCGCGACCTTCGCGGCATCATGCGCGACCTGATCTGCGGCGGCGCCCCAGCCGACCGGAATGGCCTGCTCAACGCGCTTCGACGCCGGGGCCACGTCGACACCGGCGCGCCGCGCTTCGAGGATGACGTGGCCCGGCTCCGGGCCGCGACGGACGCCGAGCTGGGACGGCTGGCCGCGCACGGCAAGCTGCCGGTGTGCGGCGGAGTCACGATCACCCGGGAGAGCGACGCGCCCATGGCGATGGCGATCGCCTCCGGTTCGCTGATGGTCGTCGGTGAACCGGGCGCCGGCAAGACCGGCGCGCTCGTTCACGCTGCGACCGCGCTCGCAGCGGGCGGCGCCTTCGTCGTGTTCCTCTCCGTCGACCGGTTCCCCGGCGTCTCGATAGCGGCAGACCTGGCGTCCGAACTGCGGCTCGGCCACGCGCTCGTCGAGGTCCTGGCGGCTGTGCCGGGCCCCGAACCGAAGTACCTTTTCATCGATGCGCTCGACGCAGCCCGCGGCGGGCTGGCGGAGGGCGTGTTCGCCTCCCTGATCGAGCAAGTCAGGAGTGGACTCGTCGACGAATGGATCGTCATCGCGTCGATCCGGACCTACGACTTGCGAAATGGCCGGCGATACCGGCAGTCGTTCGTCGGCGCACCGGCTGACGCGACACACGCCGATACCACGCTGGGAGGAGTCCGCCACTTCCTCGTCCCCCGGCTGACCGACGGCGACCTCGCCACGGCTGGCGCCTCGTCCCCCGCGATCGCGAGCCTCCTCGCGTCGGCCACGCCGCCGCTCGCCGAGCTGCTGCGCAACGTGTTCAATCTGTCGCTCGCCGCGGAGTTGATAGCGGGTGGCGCTGACCCTGCGGAGTTCGCCGGCATCAAGTCGCAGTCCGGCCTCATCGACACCTACGAGGACGTTCGCATGCCGACGACTGGCATGACGCAGGCGGCGGGGGACGCGGCGGCCGCGATGGCGAGCAGCCGGCGGCTGGCGGTCCGGAAGGTGGATGTCAGGCACCCCGACCTCGACAAGGTCATTCAGTCCGGCGTGCTGACGGCTGACGGCGACCTTGCCAGCTTCGCCCACCACGTCCTGTTCGACCACGTCGCGGGGAGGTTCCATCTCGCCTGGAACGACCCAGATCGACTGATGGCGCAGTTGAAGGGCGATGCCTCCGCCGCGTTCCTGCTCGCGCCTGCGCTCCGGTTCGCGGTCGAGCGCGCCTGGCGCGCTGACACTGATGGCAAGCCTCAGAGCTGGCGGCTCGTCTGCGGCATCTTCTCGACAACACAGGTCGACGCAGTCCTCGGCAACGTCGCGCTCCGCATCGTTGGCGAGAATGTGGGAGGCGTCGAAGATCTCGACGGTCTCGTCGCCGAGCTCGAGACGAAGCCAGACGCCCCGGCGCTGGCCAGTCTGCTCGGGCGCCTGAGCCGGTTCGTGGTGATGGACATGAGGGCGGCCCGCGGCGGCCCACCCGAGCGCGCACTCGCGTGGGCGAGTCTCGCCGAGCGACTGGCGAGAAGCGGTCGCATGTCGCTCGTGGATCCGGCGCGCGTGCTGCTCGACGCTCTGTTCGATCACGCCGATCTGACGGATCCGGCGCTGCTGCCGATCGTTGGCCGCGCGGCGCGAGCGATGCTTGAGTTCGCCTGGTCCAAGTCGCCGGCCCTGCAGACGACGGCCGACAGCGCGATCACGTTCGTCGGAAGGTCGTTCGCCTCCGATCCCGCCGCCTCCAAGAGCCTGCTCGAACGGATCCTGCGCGAGCCTCACTTCTCCCAGAACGCCGACCGAGAGGCCCACTGGCTGGCGGAACAAATCCTGCCGATCGCGCGGACGGACCCGTCGTTCGCCGTCGAGATCTACGCGGGGCTCTACGGGCAGATGATCACCGACCGCTCGACGTCAGCTTTCGGCGGACATCGAAGCCGAATCATGCCGCTCTCGTCCAATCGTCGGCAGGACTACGAGCTTTCGCGCTGGCAGCTCGGGACGTCGGTCAGCGAGTTCCTGGCGATCTCGCCCGAGCACGGTACGCGGGCGGTCATCGAAGCCGTCATCGGGGAGGCGAAGACGCGGGGCTACGGCGATCCGGGAAACCCCAAGCTCATCGACCTCGGCTCCGGGAAGATTGAGTTTCGCGGGACCGACGTCGAGTTCAACGCATGGGAGGAGAAGGACGACGACGAGCCGTCCCATGAAGACGACGTGCTCGCGCACTACGTCACCTTTCTGCGCTCGTGCGACCTGGTGTCCTTCGGTTTGAGCGTCGCAGCTGCGTCGCGCGACTATGCGGCGGCCTCCGTGTGGGCGCGGATTCTCGGCGTGGCGAGCGAGCGCGTGCCGGAGGTCGCCGACCTGATCTGGCCGACGATGACCAAGCCCGACCTCCTGGCAGACTGCGGCACGCTGCGAGACGCAGTTCGGTTCGTCGCTGCGGCTTGGCCATCCCGTTCGCATGAAGAGCGACGCGGCTTCGAGGAGATGGTGCTGAACGACAAGCGACATGCCGACGACGACGCCAGGGGAAGATGGCGACGCGTCCTCGGAAGGTTGCTCGCGCTCATCCCGGAGGAGGCGCTCGTTCTGGATGCGACCCGCGACCTTCGACGGCGGATGCAGACCGGCGGCGAGCTGACGGAGAACCGACCGATCCGCAGTCTCGCCGTAAGCTGGGGCCGAAACGAGGACTACGTCCGGGAAAACCTGCGGCGTGAGGGCGTCGACATGGACGACGGCCCCAACCGGGTCGTCCTGGACGCCTCGGACGCGCTTCACGCCAGCGTCAACGCGACGCCAGGCGACAGCGACGCGGCCAAGCTCGCGACCTTGTGGTCGGAGGCCACGGCGCTGATAGCGCTGCTCGACGCCAACCCCGAACTCCACGGTCAGGTCGACCACTCGTCTTGGGGACACGTCTCGAACGCGGTCCAGCGTGTCGCCTCCAGCCCAAACTTCGCCCCTGGCGTAGATGGGCTCCCCAACCTGGACACGATGCTCGCCGTGCTAGCGCGGCTGTCCGCGAGCAAATGTCCCGAGTCCCGGTTGGATGTCAGAGTCAATGCGGTCGAGGCTTGGGTATCGCTCGCGCCGAGGTTCGCGGCCGAACGTCCTGTGATCGTCGACCGCATTGGGGAGGTCCTTGCGGACCAACAGTCATCGGTACGCCTTCAGGCGGCGCAGAACCTCCAAGTCATCTGCGTGGCCGCCCCGGAGCGGATGTGGGAGATGGGAGAACGGATCGCCGCGACCGAGATCAGCACAGAGGTGCTGACCGCCTATCTCTGCAGTTGTCTGCGGCGGTTCAGCCACGCCGAGGCCGAGCGCTGCGAGCACATCCTCGCGATCGTCAAAGGGCGGCTCGGCGACTTCGCCGACAAGGCGGGTGGGCGGAACCACATCCTGGAATGTCTCGGCGGATGGGCGGCGCAACTCCAGGCGCGGCAGGGACGTCCGCTCGCTAGCGCCTGGATCGACGAGTGGGCGGCTGTTCCCGAGCGATTCCAGGGTGCTCTCAACGCATACACCTCATCGCTGCGGGCGACGTTCTTCGGCCGCTATGCCTCCGATGCCGCGCCGGGCAACAAGGAGATGAACGACCGTGCGCAGGAGGGACTTGCGACGGTCCTCAGGTCAGCACTCGACATCTCGGCCAGGAGCCTCTCGGTGCTGACCTCCGACGCCCCCGAAGGGGAGAAGGACATTGCCGGTCGGGCGTACAAAGCGGCAGAGCAGGTCACCCTCCACGCCATGAACCAGCTCTACTTCGGCGCGGGAACGCGTGCGAAGGGCAAGGTAGATGGCACGGGCCTCGACAGTGTCGAGGCGAAGAAGCGCTTCCTCGCCGACTACGCCGACATCCTCGCGCTCCTACGGCGATCGCGCGAACCGGCGACGCTGCATCACTTGATCGAACTCTACGAGTACCTGATCCCCGGCGATCCCGTCGCCGTCTTCACCGCGATCCACGCGATCCTCACCGAGCCGGGTGCGGAGGAGGGCTACCACTTCGAGAGCCTCGGCAGCAAAGCGGTCGCGAAGGTCGTTAGACGCTACATCGCCGACCATCGCGACATCTTCGAAGATCCAGACAGGCGCGCGAAGCTCGTAGAGATCCTCCAGCTGTTCTCGGAGGCCGGCTGGCCAGAGGCAATTGGGCTGCTCTACGAGTTGCCCGATCTGCTCAGGTGAAGCGGCAAGGTCTAAGGCGTGTTAGCAGGAGCGACGCGCCGTCCGGCGTCCGCTGGTTCGGGCTATTGAATTCGCGCTCGACCGGCCACTTTACGGGGACGAGATCGGGTCGACGTATGTCGCCTCAGGGTCGCAACGAGTCGGTCATTCAGGCACCCTCGGGCTATCGCTCACACCAGCGCAATGTCCGAGGCGCCAGACGTCGGGTCGCTCAGGAAGGCGCCCGTTCATCTGCAACGCCGCGAACGGCAGGTCCGCCAGCAGTGGCACGATAGCGAGGATCGAGCCCCCTCCTTCAGCACCGGGCGACAGCGCATGGGAGCGCCCGCTGAGCCGGTCCACCCACTCCCGCGGCGCCTCGGCCGGCAGCACCAGCCGCGTCTCGCGCCAGCGCGCCGCCCAGGCCGCGCCCTCCTCGCAAACCTCCCCCGCCCTCCCCTCGACCAGCGTGTGCAGCAGCCGCGTCCCGACCACCAGCGCCCAGGCCTGCCCGTCGGCCGTCTGGCGTGCATGGGCGACGACATGCTCGGCCGCCGGCCCCTCGACGGTGATCGGCAGGTAGCGCCCATCGCGGAACAGCTCAGGCGCTTCGGCGCGCCACTGCAGCAGGCGCCAGCAGAGGTCCAGCTTGAGGCGGCCGTCGGCCCAGCCGCGGCGCAGTCCGGCGAGCTGCGCCGCGCGCGCGTCGCCTGACGATGCCTGCTGCAGCGCGGACAGCATCGCGGCCTGCCGCGCATGGTCGACCGGCCGCCGGTTGTCCGGGTCGACAAGGCTCCAGTTCCACACCTCGCAGCCCTGGTAGATGTCGGGCACGCCGGGCGCGGTCAGCTTGAACAGCAGCTGGTTCAGGGTGTTCCAGGCGCCGAACGGCGCGATGCCTTCGACGAAGGCGCGCAGGTCCGACAGCGCCGGATTCGGCTCGAGCCGGCCGAGCAGCAGCTCGACGAAGCGCGCGACCGCGCCTTCGTAGGCCTCGTCGGGGCGCAGCCAGCTGCTGCGCTGCTTGGCCTCGCGCAGCGCCTTCAGCAGGTAGGCCTGGATGCGCTCGCGCAGGTCGGCGAGCGCCGCCTCGTCGACCTCGCCCGGCGGCCAGATGCCGACCACGCTCTGGTACAGCAGCAGCTCGTCGTTCGGCGCGATCGCGGCGTCGCCCTCGGCCCGCTCGGCGCGGGGGGCGGTCGCGGCGCGCCAGCGTGCGAGCGCCCCGGCCCAGGCCTCGGGTATCTCCGACAACACCGCGAGCCGCGCCCGCACATCCTCCGAGCGCTTGCTGTCGTGCGTGGAGGTGCCGAGCATGCAGTGCGGCAGGAAGCGCTGGCGCTGCACATTGGCGGCGTGGAAGGCCGCGACGCTGGTGCCGAACTGGCGCGGCTCGCCGCCCACCTCGTTCAGCGTCACCAGCCGGTGGTAGCGGTAGAAGGCCGTGTCCTCCATCGACTTGGCCATCACCGGCGCGGTGAACTGCTGGAAGCGCTGCACCACGCCCAGCCGCGCCGCGCGGCGCGCCGGGTCGCCGTCGCCCGCTTCGTCCCCAATCTCGTCGAGCAGCAGCGCATGCAGCCACTTCAGCGCGCTCGGCTCGGCGAGCCCGGCGCGCAGCGCCGCCGCCAGTGCCCAGTCGAGGTGGCGCCGGTCGGTGGCGGCGCCGTCGGGGTCGGGCAGCGCGCCGCCGAGGTAGGTGCGATAGACCGGGAAGGCGGCGGCCAGCTCGACGATCGCGCGCCGCAGCCCGTTGCGCGTGAAGTCGCGGGTGCGCCGGTCGGCGACCGCGATGCGGTGCGCGCGCTGCGTGAGCACGTAGAGGTCGGCGGCGAGCGACTGCTCCATCACGTCGCGCTTGGCGGCGAGCAACTCGGCCTCGTAGTCGACCGCCTCGCCGACAAAGTCTTCGTACAGGCGGTCGAAGGCTTCGGCCTGGCGCCCGTCGACGAAGAGGCCGCCCACCAGCTGGCCGAAGCGGTAGCCGGTGTCGCCATGCACCGGCCAGCTCGCCGGCCAGTGCTCGTGCGGCGCGAGGATCTTCTCGATCAGCAGGTAGAGCGCGCGCGGAGTCTCGACGCCCGCCTTGCACTGGCGGGCGACGTGGGCCGCCTGCAGGCGGCGGAAGTACTGCAGCGGGTCCGACAGCCCGTCCGGGTGGTCGATGCGCAAGCCGGCGATGCGGCCCTCGCCCAGCCACTGCAGCAGCCGCGCATGCGCCGCCTCGAACACCTCGGCGCGCTCCATGCGCAGCGCGGCGAGCGTGTTGACGTCGAAGAAGCGGCGGTAGTTGATCTCGTCGCCGGCCACGCGCCAATAGGCCGCGCGCCAGGCCTGGCGCTGGATCAGCGCGTCGAGTTCGTCGAAGCTCGACGCCTCGCCGGGCCGGCCGGCGTAGGTCGCGACGCAGGCCTCGACCCAGTCGCGCACCGCCGCGTGCTGCGCGACCAGCGCGCGCAGCGCGGCCTGCAGGCGCGGCACCAGCGCGCGGCGCAGCCCGCGCCGGCCGCGCGCGTCGTCGTCACGCGCCGGCAGGGCCGCGAAAGCGGCGAGCAGCACCGTCGCCTCGGCCGCCACCTCCTCCGGCGGCGGCAGGCGGCCGAGCACCGCGGCGCTGTCACCCGGGTCGAGTGGGAAGCGGTGCTCGTGGTAGTCGACGCGGAAGGCGGCCTGCGCCTCGTCGAACACCAGCACCAGCTCGCCCGCCTCGAGCACCTCGCCGTACTGCGCGCCGAGCACCGGCATCAGCACCTGGGCCGCGGCCTGGCCGGGCGCGGGCGTCCAGTCGATGTCGAAGGTCTCGGCGTAGGCCGAGGCCGGCCCGTTGGCCAGCACGTCGAGCCACCAGGCGTTGTCGGCCTCGAGCACGCCCATGTGGTTCGGCACCACGTCGGCGAGCTGGCCGATGCCCTGCGCTGCCAGCGCGTCGCAGAGGCGCTCATAGGCCGCCTCGTCGCCGATCTCGGGGTTGAGCTGCGAGTGGTCGACGATGTCGTAGCCGTGCATGCTGCCGGCGCGCGCGCGCAGGAAGGGCGAGGTGTAGAGGTGGCTGACGCCGAGCGCGGCCAGGTAGGGCGCGAGCGCGGCCGCGTCGTCGAAGCGGAAGCCGGCGTGCAGTTGCACGCGGTAGGTGGCGCGCGGCACCGCGGCGGTGTCCAGCGCGGGGACTTCGGCTCCGCTTGATGCCTTGGCGCCCGAAGTGAGGCCGTCCGCGCGCTCGTCCTCGGAGCCCGTTGAGTGCTGCTTCCCGCCAGCCTCGGCCACGGGCGGGGATGCACCGGCCTCAGCCACCGGCAAGCCCCTCGCGGCCGAGCGTCCAGCTGGCAGACCAGGGGCCGAAGCGCTCGTGGCCCTGCGGACCGTCGAGCCTTCCGACCTGGGCGATGACCTCTCCCGCGGAGAGCGGCGGCAGGCCCGAACCCTCGCCCCAGGACACCGCCGGCCCGGCAGCGAAGCGGGCACGCAACTCGAGGGCCTGGCCGTCGGCGAAGCGCCAGCGCACGACGAGGCGGCCGCCCTCGAGCACGCGGGATTCGTGCGGCCAGGGCGCGGTGTCCGAGGCCGCGCCCCGCAGCTGCGGCAGCAGCGGCTCGAGGCGCCGGCGCCGCACCGCGAGCCAGCCGCGGATCTCGTCGAAGCGCTGCCTCGCGCGCGCGGCCGACGCGGCCGACAGGTCGGGGCGGCTGGCGCTGAAGGTCGCCATGTCGCCGGGGTCGGGCAGCGCATCGCCGGCCTCGCCGATGAAGGCGGCGAACTCGCGCGCGCGGCCTTCGCGCACCGCCTCGCGCAGCGGCGAGTCCCAGTCGGCGAAGTACAGGAAGGGCTGCCGCTCGTCGTGCTCCTCGCCCATGAAGAGCATCGGCATGCCGGGCGCGAGCAGGCACACCGCGGTCGCCAGGCGCAGGGCCGCCGGGTCGGCCAGCACCGACAGGCGCTCGCCGCGCGCGCGGTTGCCGACTTGGTCGTGGTTCTGCAGGAAGTTGACGAAGCGCGTCGGCAGCGCCTCGCGCCGGCGCGGGGCGGTGGCCGCGTCGCCTGCGCCGTCGCAAGCCCGCCCGCCGATTCCTTCGGGTGCCACCGGGCCCGTGCAACCGCCGACCAGAAGCCGCGCCAGCGTCTCCAGCGGTGCGGCTGCGAACGGCGCGTAGTAGCCCTGTCGCTCGCCGGTCAGCAGCACGTGCAGCGCGTGGTGCAGCTCGTCGTGCCACTGCCCGTCGTAGCGGCCGCGCGTGCCGGGCGCCGCGAGCCAGGCCGTCTCGCACTTCTCGTTCTCGAGCACGAGGTGCACGCGCCGCGTGGGGAAGGCGTCGCGCACCGCGGCCGAGAGCTCTTCCAGCAGGTGCGGCAGGCTGTCGTCGACGATCGCGTGCACCGCGTCGAGCCGCAGCCCGTCGAAGCGGAACTCGCCGAGCCAGTAGAGCGCGTTGTGGACGAAGAACTCGCGCACCCGTGCCGCGTCCGGCCCGTCGAAATTCATGCCGTCGCCCCAGGCGGTGCGGTGGGTCTTCGAGAAGAAGGCCGGCGCATAGGCGTGCAGGTAGTTGCCATCGGGGCCGAAGTGGTTGTAGACGACGTCGAGCCAGACGGCGATGCCGAGCTGGTGCGCCGCCTGCACGAAGGCCTTCAGGTCCTCCGGCCGGCCGTAGGCCGCATGCGGCGCGAACGGCAGCACGCCGTCGTAGCCCCAGCCGAAGCGGCCGGGGAAGGACGCGAGCGGCATCAGCTCGACCACGCTGATGCCGAGCGCGAGCAGCTCGGGCAGGCGCGCCGCGGCCGCGGCATAGCTGCCCTCGGGCGTGAAGCTGCCGACGTGCAGCTCATAGATCACGCTCTCGTGCCAGGGCCGGCCGGTCCATTCGGCCTCGGCCTCGTGCCAGGCGAAGGCGCGCGGGTCGACCACCTCGCTCGGACCGTGCGGCCCTTCGGGGTTGAAACGCGAGGCCGGGTCGGGCACGGCGAGCAGCTCGACGTCGGCGTCGGGATCGGCCTCGCTGCCCTTCCCCACCAGCCAGCGGTAGCGCGTGCCGGACCAGGCCGAGGGCACGGTGACATGGAACAGCCCGTCGTCCTGGCGCTGGGCGGGCACGATGCGCGGCGACCGGCCAGGCTGGCCCTCGAGCTGCAGCTGCACCGCGCGCGCGGCCGGCGCCCAGAGCGAGAACAGGGTGCCGCCCTGCGGCAGCACCGTGGCACCGAAAGGCATCTCGTGGGCAACGTGCAGCATGGCGCCGTGCCCCGTCAGCCTTCGGCGGCCGCAGGCGCCGGCACGGGAGCAGGCGCCGACGGCTGCGCCGCCTGCCTGAGCACCACGAGCGAGCGGCTGCCTGCCAGGTAGCCCCCTTCAACCTCGCCCGGCCCCTCGGGCGGCGTGCCGTTGCCGCCGGCCACCGGCGGCTGGCCGTCGGGCGTCGAGGTGTCGAACACCGGCTGCCACTTCGGCGAGACCCCGGCCGGCAGCGTGAACCAGACCGCCTCGTGATGGCGGTTGATCAGCACCAGCAGCGAGTCGCCCTGCGGCGGCGCCTCGCCTTCGCGCTGCGCGCCGATGCGCGCGCCGTCGAGCCACATCGCGATCGCGGTCAGGCCGGGCGCCTGCCAGTCCTCGGCCGAGAGCTCGTTCGCATCGGCGTCGAGCCAGGTGATGTCCTTGCGCCCGGCCTCGTCGGCCTGGCCGTCGAACCAGCGCACGCGGCGCAGCGCGGGCTGGCTGCGGCGCAGCTCGAGCAGGCGCCGCGTGTAGTCGAGCAGGCGCTGCTGGCGCTCGTCGAGCTGCCAGTGGAACCAGGACAGGGGACTGTCCTGGCAGTAGCCGTTGTTGTTGCCGCTCTGGCTGCGGCTCATTTCGTCGCCGGCCAGCAGCAGCGGCGTGCCCTGCGACAGCAGCAGGGTCGCGAGCAGGTTGCGCTTCTGGCGCTCGCGCAGCGCGAGCACCACCTCGTCCTGCGTCACGCCCTCGATGCCGCAGTTCCAGCTGCGGTTGTGGCTCTCGCCGTCGCGGTTGTCTTCCTGGTTCGCTTCGTTGTGCTTGCCGTTGTAGCTGACCAGGTCGTGCAGCGTGAAGCCGTCGTGCACGGTGACGATGTTGACGCTGGCCGCCGGCCCGCGGCCCGAAGGCTTGTAGGTGTCGGCCGAGCCGGCCAGGCCGCGCGTCACACCCGCGGCATGCGGCTCGGGACCGTTCCAGAAGTCGCGCACCGTGTCGCGGTAGCCGCCGTTCCACTCGGCCCAGCCCTTGGGGAAGCCGCCCACCTGGTAGCCGCCCTCGCCCATGTCCCAGGGCTCGGCGATCAGCTTGACCTTGGACAGCACCGGGTCGCGCCGGATCGCGTTGAAGAAGCGGCTGTGGTGGTCGAAGCGGTCGTGGCCGCGGCCGAGCGCGGTGGCCAGGTCGAAGCGGAAGCCGTCGACGTGCATCTGCTCGACCCAGTAGCGCAGGCTGTCGACGATCATGCGCACGACCACCGGGTGGTCGGTGTTCAGCGTGTTGCCGGTGCCGGTGACGTCATGGCAGAAGCGGCGGTCCTGCGCGCTCAGCCGGTAGTAGGTGGCATGGTCGATCCCCTTGAACGAGAGCGTCGGCCCCAGGTGGTTGCCCTCGGCGCTGTGGTTGTAGACCACGTCGAGGATCACCTCGATGCCGGCGGCGTGCAGCAGCTTGACCATGCCCTTGAACTCGGCGAGCAGGTGGTCGGTGGCGGCGTAGCGCCCCTCGGGCGCGAAGAAGCCGATCGTGTTGTAGCCCCAGTAGTTGCGCAGCCCGTGCTCGACCAGGCGGTGGTCATCGAGAAAGGCATGCACCGGCAGCAGCTCGATCGCGTTGACGCCCAGGTGCTTGAAGTGCGCGATCGCCGCGTCGGAGGCCAGGCCCGCATAGGTCCCGCGCAGGTCCTCGCGCACCTGCGGGTGCTCGGCGGTGAAGCCCTTGATGTGGACCTCGTAGAACACCGTGTCTTGCCAGGGGATCGCGGGCGGCCGGTCGTCGCCCCAGTCGAAGCGCTCGTCGACGACCTGGCCCTTGGGCATCGTCGCGGCGCTGTCCTCGGTGCTGAAGCTCGCGTCTTCCTCGGGCGCCCCGAGCACGTAGCCGTAGTGCTGCGGGCCCCAGTCGGGCGCGCCGACGATCGCGCGCGCGTAAGGGTCGAGCAACAACTTGTGCGGATTGCAACGCAGTCCCGCGCCAGGCTCATAGGGGCCGTGCACGCGGTAGCCGTACAGCGTGCCAGGCCCGCAGCCCGGCACGTAGATGAACCAGATGCCGCCACGGTGGGCCAGCTCGACGCGGCGTGTCTCGGCCTGGGTCTGCGGGTCGTAGAGGCACAGCTCGACCTTCTGCGCGCAGCTCGTGTACAGCGCGAAGTTGACGCCGCGGCCGTCCCAGCTCGCGCCGAGCGGATACGGCCGCCCGGTTCTCGTGCGGGCCATCGGCTAGGCCCTGACGGCGTGGTGGCCGGGCCCGCGCCTGCCCGCAGGGCCGCAGGCCCGCGCGGAGGGGCGGCCTGTCTCGGCCCCCGGTCGGTCTGTCGGCGTCATTCGCTGTGGCGGAATCGTCATGCGCAAGGGGTCGGCCCGTGGCCGATCGGGTCTTGGACGTGGGGGCGGCACGCATCGATCGTGCCGCGGCCTCCGAGGCCGGTTGGCGCAGGGCGCGTGCGCCCCGCTGTCGACGGGCCCGGGCCTTCGCGGGCTTCGCCTGGAGCCCGGAACGGGCAGTGTGCCGCAAACCCCGTGTCGACCGAACGACCGTTGCGTGATGACACGAAGCGGCATGGTCACGCGCACGACCAGCAGCGGTACCGCGAACCCTGCATGCCCACGGGAACGCTCCTTCGCACCCGTGGGAACTGGGCCGACACAGCCTCATGAGGGGACGCCTCGCCGGCCGAGGTATCGATAATCTGGCCCCCAGAACCGCCCTCTCGGCGGCACCGGAGATCGCAGACGACAGCCCCGTCGTCCAGAGCAGAGGAGGTCCTCCGAGATGTATCCAACCCACCCCCCCGCCGGCCGCGCTCGCCTGCGCGCCGTCTCCTCACGCTGGTTGGCTGCGGCGCTGCTGCTGGTCGCCGCTGCGGCCGGCGCGGCTGAATCGGTGGTCATCGCCGGCGAGGACGACTGGGCGCCCTATTCCTATGCCGCGCCCGCCACGCGCGAGCCGACCGGCATGGCGGTCGAGATCGTGCGCGAGGCCTTCGCCGCGGTCGACGTCCAAGCCGAGATCATGGTCGCGCCCTTCGCTCGCTGCATGCACTTGTCGAAGGTGGGCCATGTCGCGGGCTGCTTCAACGCGACGATCGTCGACGACAACCGCGCCGACTACCACTGGCACCAGGCGCCGATGTTCACCGAGGAGTTGGCCATCTTCGGCCGGCCCGGCGCGGCGACGAAGCCGCTCGGCCTCGACGACCTGGCCGGCAAGCGCGTCGGCTTCACGCTTGGCTACACCTACCCGCCCGAGTTCCGCAACGACACGCGGCTGGTCCGCATCAGCGCCAAGTCGGATGGCGTGCTGCTCGGCCTGCTGCTGGCCGGCCGCGTCGACTTCATCCTCGCCAACACCGGCCCGCTCTACCTGCGCATGGCTTCCGACCCGACGATGCGAGAACGCGTGCAGAAGGTCGGCGTGATCTCGCAGGATGGCTTCTGGCTCGCCTTCTCGAAGGTCCATCCGCAGGGCGAGGCCATGTCGCGGCGCTTCGACGCCGGCCTGCAGAAGCTGCGCGACAACGGCCGGCTGGAGGCCTTGATCGCCGGCTACCGAACACGGCTCGGCTACTGAGCAGCACCCGCACGATGGACTCGATCTCCCTGCCGAAGGTCTCGATCACCCGACGCATCGCCGCGCTGATCATCGGCATCAGCGTGCTCGTCTCGCTGGCCGGCGGCACGTACCAGCTGGTCACGCTCTACCACAGCGGCATCGCCGACCTCGAAGCCCGCTTCGACCAGATCCGCGTCAGCCACGTCCCTGCGCTCTCGGCCAACGTCTGGGCAATGGACCAGGGCCAGACCGAAAGCCAGCTCGAGGGCATCCGCGCGCTGCCCGATGTGGCCAGCGCCGTGGTGACCGGCGACCTGCCCTTGGCCCCGGCGACCGATGCCGATGAGCCGGACGCCGCCCCCCCGCCCGACCTGCTCATGCGCCAGTTCGACCTCGTGCATCAGCCGGACCCGCGCACCGCGGGCGAAGCCGTCGGTCGGCTGACCGTCGCGGTCTCGAAGGAGCCGCTGCGCGCCCGCATGCGCGAGCTGGCGCTGCAGATCACCGCCACCGAGCTGCTGCGCGCCGCCGTGCTGTCGCTCGGCCTCATGTTCGGCATCCGCCGCTTGGTGACGGCGCGCGTCGAGCGCATCGCCGACAGCACGGCCAGACTCGACCTCGACAACCTGCGCACACCGCTCCCGCTGCCGACCTCGGGCCCGGCGGGCCGGGACGACATCGACCGCCTCGCCAGCGGCTTCGAGCAGATGCGCAAGCGCCTGGTCGAGCAGATCGACCGCGGCGAGGAGGCCGAGGCGCGCTCGCGCCAGCTCGAGATCGACAAGCAGGTCGCCGACCTTGCCAACGCGAGCAAATCGGAGTTCCTCGCGACGATGAGCCACGAGATCCGCACGCCGATGAACGCGATCATCGGCATGTCCGGCCTCGCGCTGCGCGGCGCGCTGCCCGATCCGCAGCGGCGCCACATCGAGAAGGTGCTCGGCTCGGCGAAGCTGCTGCTCGGCATCCTGAACGACATCCTCGATTACTCGCGGGTCGAGGCGGGGATGATGCGCATCGACCACGTCGAGTTCGAGCTGCCCGCGCTGCTCGAAGGCGTGGCCGACATGGTCGGCGAGCCGGCCCACGCCAAGGGCCTCGAGTTCGTCTTCGACTGGCCGACCGACCTGCCCGACTCGGTCCTCGGCGACCCGATGCGCCTGCGCCAGGTGCTGGTCAACCTGTGCAGCAACGCCGTCAAGTTCACCGAACGCGGTGCGGTCACGCTGCGCGTGCGCGCCGAGGCCGGCACCGAAGGCAGGGTCCTGCTGCGCTTCGAAGTCGAGGACACCGGCATCGGCATCGACCCGCAGACGGCCGCGCGCCTGTTCCAGCCGTTCACGCAAGCCGAGCAGTCGACCGCCCGCCGCTTCGGCGGCACCGGGCTGGGCCTGGCGATCAGCCAGCGCCTGGTGGCCCTGATGGGCTCGAGGATCGAGATCGTCAGCACCCCCGGGACCGGCAGCCGCTTCTCCTTCAACGTCGAGCTCGCGCGCGGGCAGGCCTCGCACCGCGCGGCCCAGCGCAGCCTCGATCAGCTCGGCGGGCGCCTGCTGGTGGTGGACGACAACAGCGAGGCCCGCCAGGCACTGAGCGTCATGGCGCGCCAGCTCGGCTTCGAGGTCAACGAGGCCGATTCGGGCATCTCCGCCCTGACCGCGGTGACCCGCGCCTCGGCCGGCGGCCGCCCTTACCGCGTCGTGCTTCTCGACTGGCGCATGCCGGACATGGACGGCCTCGAATGCGCGCGCATCCTCAACCGCGAGCTGCAGCGCCCGCCCTGCGTGGTGATGGTCACCGCCTTCAGCCGCGACGACCTGCTGCGCGAGCTGCGCCGCGAGGCCATCGAGATCGAGCAGGTGCTGACCAAGCCGGTGACGCCGGGCTCTCTGGCCGACGCCTGCCTGACCGCCTTCGGCGTCGCCCAGCCGGTGGTACCGCCCTCGAGCGAGCAGCAGGCGATGCTCGACCGCTACCGTCGCGAGCTGAGCGGCCGCACGGTGCTGGTCGCCGAGGACAACGAGCTCAACATCGAGCTCGTGGTCGAGTTGCTGCACCACGTCGGCATGGAGGTGATCGTCGCGCGCGACGGCGAGCAGGCGATCGAGCTGCTGTGGCGCCACAAGGTGGACGTGGTGCTGATGGACAGCCAGATGCCCGGCACCGACGGCAACGAAGCCACGCGGCGCATCCGACAGCGACCCGAGTGGCGCGAGCTGCCGATCATCGCGATGACCGCCAACGCGATGATCGGTCACCGCGACGAGGCGATGGCCGCCGGAATGAGCGACTACCTGCCCAAGCCGATCGACATCGACAAGCTCTACGAGGTGCTCGTGCACTGGCTCCCCGCCCGCTCGGCGTTGACCGCCCAGTCCCCGGAGGCCGCACCGGCAGAAGCCCCTTCAAGCGCCAAGGTGCCGCCGAAGATCACCGGCATCGACGTCCAGGACGGACTGGAGCGCGCCCTCGGCGACCCCGGGCTCTACCGGCGCCTGCTGCGCATCTTCCTCGAGGAGCTGGACGACTTCGACACCGACCTGCCACACGACGACCCGGCCCAGCGCAGGGCGCTGACCGAGCGGCTGCACCACCTGCAGGCCTCGGCCTCGACCGTCGGTGCGCATGCCGTGGCCGACAGCGCGGCGGAGGCCCGCCGGCTGCTGCGCACCGACGCCCCGGTCGAGGCCGTGCGCTCGGTGTTGTCGCTGCTGGCGGACGGCATCCGCGACCTGCGCAAGAGCCTGGCCCACGCCGCCTGAGCGATGGAACAGCCGGTGCCGATCGCCCTCTCGGCCTGGCTCACCACGCTGGTGGTCGCGCTGATCGCCGTCGTGCTGGCCGAGATCGTGGTCTGGCTCGGCACGCGCATCGTCGTGCGCGCCACGCGCGATTCGCCGATCGCCGCGACGATCGCCAAGGGCATCCGCGCCCCGGCGCGCTGGGCGCTGCCGCTGGTGGCGCTGAGCCTCGTCTGGCATGCGGCGCCGGACGATCTTCCCGGGCACGCCGGCGTGCAGCGCCTGACCGCCCAGCTGCTGATCGGCGCGATCACCTGGCTGCTGGTGCGCGTGATCAACGGCACCGCCGACGGCGTCATCGCGCAGCACCCGCTCGGCGTGGCCGACAACCTGCCGGCGCGGCGCATCCACACGCAGACCCGGGTGCTGTCGCGCACGCTGTCGGGACTCGTCGCGCTGGTCGGCGTCTCGCTGGTGCTGATGACCTTCCCGGCAGTGCGGCAGATCGGCACCAGCCTGCTCGCCTCGGCCGGCGTGCTCGGCATCGTCGCCGGCCTCGCGGCGCGGCCGGTGCTCGGCAACATGATCGCCGGCCTGCAGATCGCGCTGTCGCAGCCGATCCGGCTCGACGACGTGGTCGTCGCGCAGGGCGAATGGGGCGTCATCGAGGAGATCTCTCGCACCTACGTCGTCGTGCGCATCTGGGACCAGCGGCGCCTCGTCGTGCCGCTGCAGTGGTGGATCGAAAACCCCTTCCAGAACTGGACCCGCAACAGCAGCGAACTCACCGGGACCGTCTTCCTCTGGGTCGACTACCGGATGCCGCTCGCGCCGCTGCGCGAGGCGCTGCAGCGGGCCTGCGAGGCCTGCCCGCAGTGGGACGGCCGCCTCGCCAAGCTGCAGGTGGTCGAGGCCGGCGAGCGCGCCATGCAGCTGCGCTGCCTCGTCACCGCGAAGAGTTCGCCCGAAGCCTGGGACCTGCGCTGCCACGTGCGCGAGGCGCTGGTCGACTTCGTGCAGCGCGAGTATCCGCAGCACCTGCCGACGCTGCGCACCGAGGTGCCGCGCACCACGGCCGCGGCCGGCAGCACCGAGACCGGCGCGGCCTGACGCCAAGGCGCCCACTGCCGGCCGGCGTCAGAGGTCGATGCTGACCGACAGCTGCACGGTGCGCGGGGCGCCGACGAAGAGCCCCTGGTAGTCCGCCACCGCGCCCCAGTAGCGCCGGCCGGTCAGGTTGTGAACGGCCGCGTGCAGGGTCACCGGGCGCTCGCCGACGCGCCACTCGTATCGCGCCCCGAGGTTCCAGACCGTCGAGTCCGCGATCCACAGCGTGTTCTCGTCGTTCGCGTACTGGCGGCCCAGGCGCACCACGCCGCCGTTCAGCGTCAGGCCGGACGCGCCTGGCACGTCCCATTCGGCGTCGAGCTTTACCTGGTAGCGCGGCACCGCCATGCCGCGATGCCCTTCGTTGACCCGGTCGGCCGTCTGGCGCAGGGTGACGTCGAGCAGCGTGCCGCCCCCCAGCAGGCGCAGGCCGGTGCGCGGCTGGCCGAACACACCCAGTTCCAGGCCGTCGACGCGGCGCTTGCCGTTGACCGCGAAGACGTTGTCCAGGCCCAACGCCGCCCGCGGCTCGTCGGCGCGGAACCAGGCCAGGGTGGCGCCGAGCGTGCCGCTGTCGAACTTGAGGCCGATCTCGCGCTGGCGCGTCTTGTAGGGCGGCAGCGACTGCCCGGGGTTGAGCACGTCCGGGCTCTCGTCGAGCGAGGGCGCCACGTCGCCGGCGGCCAGGCCCTCGACCGAGTTGACGTAGACCGACCAGGCGGGCGAGAACTTCCACAGCGCGGCCAGCGTCGGGGTCCAGGCGTCGCGGTCGTAGGCGGTCATCAGGCTGTCATCGCCGTCGTGGTCGCGCACCCGGATGCGCTGGTAGCGCAGGCCGGCGACGACCACCAGCCGTCCGTCGAGCAGCGTCATCGTGTCGGCCAGGGCGACGCTGTCGAACACCGCACGGGGAACGGATGGCGTCTCGGGTCGTCAACGGGACCGGGCGGTCTGGGTCTGGTACGGCCTGCGTAGCCACCCCTGGCGCGGGCACCGCCCGACGGTCGGGCCGCCAGACGCCTAGCCTCCGGCCGGTTCGACCTGCACCCAGTAGTCGGTGTGGTACCGGATCTCGAGCGGCAGCACCTGGGCCAGCGCCTTCAGGACCTGGTCGGTGTCGTGCAGCGGAAACACCCCCGACACGCGCAGCCCGGCCACCGCCGGCGCCCAGCGCACCACCCCGGGCCGGTAGCGGGAGAGGTCGGCGAGAAACTCGTCGAGCCGCATGTTGTCGGCCACCAGTTGCCCGCGCGACCAGGCCACCGCCTGCTCGTCGATCGTGGCCAGCGGCCCGACCGAGCGGCGGGTGAACGAGGTCGCCAGCCCGGCCCTGACCGACAGGGGGCGTGGCTGGGCGGTGGCGCCCAGCGGGCGGATCTCGGCCTCGCCCTCGAGCACCGCGATGCGGGTGCGCCCTTCGAGCTGACGCACCGACAGGCGCGTGCCGAACGGGTGGATGCTGCCTTCGGCGGTGAGCACGACCAGCCCCCGCGCCCGCGGCGCACGGCCGATCGCCGCGTCGCGCGACACCATCACCTCGCCCGACACCAGGTGGAGCAACCAGCCCCCGGCGTCGAGGCCGACGTCGATCGCGCTGGACGTGTTCAACGTGACGAGGGTGCCGTCGGCGAGCCGCTCGGTGCGCTGCGCGCCGGTGGCGGTGTGCAGGTCGGCGACCATCGCCTGCCAGGTCTCGCTGCGCGACGCCAGCCCGCCGGCGACCACCGCGACGCCGGCCCAGGCCGCGAGCGTCAGCGCACGGCGCCGCCCACGCACGGCAGGTGCCGCCCCGCCGATGGCCCCCGGCGCGCCACGCGCCACCGACGGCGGCAGCGACCTGAGCCGTCCGGCCGCCGCCTCGACATGGCGCCAGGCCCGCTCGTGGTCGGGGTCGGCGTCGCGCCACTGCTGCCAGCGCGCCCGGTCTTCGTCGCTGGTCTCGCCCGACATCAGCAGGGTCAGCCAGTCAGCCGCCTGGTGCGCGACCGCCTCGGTGATCGGCCGGCCGCCGGCATTCGCCGGGGCCGGCCGCCCTTCTCCGGCCGGGGACGGGGGGGTCGACATCAGCTGAGCACGAAGAGGCAGGGGCGGCTGGCCCGGGTCAGGCTGTAGAGCGCGTCGATCACGGGCCTCGCGATGGCGGGTGGCAAGGGGGAATCGGTCGTCACGGCGGCAGCCTTCCTGCGTCCGGCGCGCCGCGACAGAGGCAGGCCTGAAGGGGCGATGCGAATGATCGGCGACCGATGGTACGACGGTCGCTGCGGTGTCCAGGCCGGCGACGCGGCTTCTCACAAGCGGCTCGCAAGGCCTCGTCGATCGCGCCGGCTCGCCGCCTCACCCCGCCGCCAGCGCCGGCGGTGCCGGATGCAGCCGCGCCATCGCGAAGACGTCGACATAGGCGCCACCGCGCATCGCATAGGCCCGGTGGCGGCCCTCGACCTCGAAGCCGAAGCGCCGGTAGAGCGCGATCGCCGCGTCGTTGTCGACGAACACCGTCAGTTCCAGCCGCAGGACCTGCGCCCAGCGGTCCGCGTAGTCGCAGGCGGCTTGCATCAGCGCGCCGCCGACGCCGCAGCGCTGCGCGGCCGGCTCGACCGAGAGGCCGAGCGTCATCGCGTGACGTCGCCTGAGCGCCGGGCCGACCGGGTGCAGGCCGAGGGTGCCGACCACCGCGCCGTCGCGCTCGGCGACGAGCAGCAGGTCGTGGCGGCCGGGGGCCAGCGACTCGGCGAGCCGCGCGCGCCAGGCCTCCTCGCTCGCGTAGGGCAGCTGCATCAGGCCGGGATAGACGCCTGGGTCGCCCATGATCCGGGCGTAGGCCGCGGCGTCGGCCGTCGTCGCGCCACGGATCACGAGGGCGGCGCTCATCGTGCGATGGGCGCCGCCCGCCTCAGGCCCGTTCCGCGACCCAGCCCGCCACGCTGGCGAGCGCCGCGCCCAGGCGCGAGGGGTCGCTGCCGCCGGCCATCGCCAGGTCGGGCTTGCCGCCACCCTTGCCGCCGACCTGCTGGGCGACGAAGTTGACCAGCTCGCCGGCCTTGACCTTGCCCACGCTGTCGGCCGTGACGCCGGCTGCCAGCTGGACCTTGCCGCCGTCGACCGCGGCCAGCACGATCGCCGCCGTCTTCAGCTTGTCCTTGAGCTTGTCCATCGTCTCGCGCAGCGCCTTGGCGTCGGCGCCGTCGAGCGTCGCGGCGAGCACCTTCAGGCCCTTGACGTCGACCGCCTGCGTCAGCAGCTCGTCGCCCTGCGACGAGGCGAGGCGCCCCTTGGCGGCGGCCAGCTCCTTCTCGAGCGCGCGCAGCTGATCGAGCAGGCCGTGCAGCCGCGCGTCGATCTCGGCCGGCGCCGTCTTCAGCGTGCCGGCCACGCCCTGCACCGTCGACTCGAGCTGCTGCAGGTAGGCCAGCGCGTTGTCGCCGGTCACCGCCTCGACGCGGCGGATCCCGGCGGCGACGCCGCTTTCGGCGACGATCTTGAAGAGACCGATGTCGCCGGTGCGCGCGACGTGCGTGCCACCGCAGAGCTCGCGGCTCGTGCCGATGTCGAGCACGCGCACCTCGTCGCCGTACTTCTCGCCGAAGAGCATCATCGCGCCGAGCTTCTGAGCCTCCTCGATCGGCAGCACGCGCGCCTCGGTGGCGGCGTTGGCGAGGATCTCGGCGTTGACCTTGGACTCGATCTCGCGGATCTGCGCATCGGTCACCGGCGCGTTGTGCGCGAAGTCGAAGCGCGTGCGGCCGTCGTTGACCAGCGAGCCTTTCTGCTGCACGTGCGGGCCGAGCACCTCGCGCAGCGCCTTGTGCATCAGGTGGGTGACGCTGTGGTTGCGCATCGTCTTCTGGCGCCGCTCGGCGTCGACACGCGCGTCGATCGCGTCGCCGACCTTCAGCTCGCCCTCGACCAGCCGGCCGTGGTGGCCGAAGACGTCGGCCTGGATCTTCTGCGTGTCCTCGACGAGCAGGCGCGTGGTCTTGTTGCGCAGCTCGCCGGTGTCCCCGACCTGGCCACCGCTCTCGGCATAGAACGGCGTGTGGTCGAGCACGACGACCGCGTCGTCGCCGGCCTTCGCGCTGCCCACCGCGCTGCCGTCGATGAAGATCGCGGTCACGCGCGAGCCTTCGTCGGCGCTGCGCTCGTAGCCGGTGAAGGCGGTCGGCGTGCCGGCGTAGTCGAGGCCCTGCGCCATCTTGAACTTGCCGGCCGCGCGCGCCTGGGCGCGCTGGCGCTCCATCGCGGCATCGAAGCCGGCGGTGTCGACCGCCACGCCGCGCTCGCGGCAGACGTCGGCCGTCAGGTCGAGCGGGAAGCCGTAGGTGTCGTGCAGCTTGAAGGCCAGTTCGCCTTCCAGCGGCGTGCCGGGCGGCAGCGCCGCCAGCGCCGACTCGAGGATCTCCATGCCGTTGGCGATGGTCTGGAAGAAGCGCTCCTCCTCCTGCTTCAGCACGTCGGTGATGCGGGCCTGATCGCGCACCAGCTCTGGGTAGGCCTCGCCCATCTCGGTCACGAGTGACTGAACCACCAGGTAGAAGAACGGCCGCCGCGCGCCGAGCTTGTAGCCGTGGCGGATGCCGCGCCGCGCGATGCGGCGCAGCACGTAGCCGCGGCCTTCGTTGCCCGGGATCACACCGTCGGCGACGGTGAAGGCACAGGCGCGGATGTGGTCCGCGATCACCTTCAGCGAGGGTGAATCGGCGTCGCAGTCGAGCCCTGCCGGCCCGGCGCCGTCCACCGCCCGCTTGGCCGCCGCCAGCAGCGCGACGAAGAGGTCGATCTCGTAGTTGCTGTGCACGCCCTGCAGCACCGCGGTGACGCGCTCCAGGCCCATGCCGGTGTCGACGCTCGGCTTGGGCAGCGGGTGCATCACGCCGTCTTCTGTGCGGTTGAACTGCATGAAGACGTTGTTCCAGATCTCGATGTAGCGGTCGCCGTCCTCGTCGGGGCTGCCGGGCGGGCCGCCGGGGATCTCGGGGCCGTGGTCGTAGAAGATCTCGGAGCACGGGCCGCAGGGCCCGGTGTCGCCCATCATCCAGAAGTTGTCGCTCGCGTAGCGCGCGCCCTTGTTGTCGCCGATGCGCACGATGCGCTCGGCCGGCAGGCCGATCACGTCCTTCCAGATCGCGTAGGCCTCGTCGTCCTCGGCATAGACCGTGGCCCAGAGCTTCTCGGGCGGCAGCTTGAAGTGCTCGGTCAGCAGCTCCCAGGCGTAGAGCAGCGCGTCCTTCTTGAAGTAGTCGCCGAAGCTGAAGTTGCCCAGCATCTCGAAGAAGGTGTGGTGGCGAGCGGTGTAGCCGACGTTCTCGAGGTCGTTGTGCTTGCCGCCGGCGCGGATGCACTTCTGCGCCGTCGTGGCCCGGTTGTAGGGACGCTTGTCGAAGCCGAGGAAGACGTCCTTGAACTGGTTCATCCCGGCGTTGGTGAACAGCAGCGTCGGGTCGTCGCCCGGCACCACCGGGCTGGAGGCGACGATCGTGTGCCCCTTCGACTCGAAGAACTTGAGGAAGGTCTGGCGGATGGCGGAGGTTTTCATGTCGGGGCGGCGCGGGCGTCCTGGCGACGGTGCCACACGCGGGCCTGGCAGCGGGGCGGCGATTTTGACCGATCCTCCGGCGCCCGCTGTCGGTGCGTCCACGCCTGCATGGCCCCCTGCGCCGCAGGCGGCACGCGGCCTGCCTATGATGATCCGCTTCCACCGGGCCCCAGGCCAGTGAGGACTCACATGGACACCAAGACCTCCCCGCTCGCCGCGCTGCGCGACGCGAGCCTGTTGAAGACCGACGCCCTGATCAACGGAGAATGGGTCGCCGGCAACCGCCGCTTTGACGTCTTCGACCCCGCCACCGGCGAGAAGCTGACCGACGTCGCCCTGCTCGGCGCCGACGACGCGCGCGCCGCGATCGGCGCCGCCGAGCGCGCCTGGCCCGCCTGGCGCCAGCGCAGCGCGAAGGAGCGCGCCTCGATCCTGATGAAGTGGTTCCAGCTGCTGCACAAGCACGCCGACGACCTCGCCCGCATCATGACCGCCGAGCAGGGCAAGCCGCTGGCCGAGGCCAAGGGCGAGGTCGCCTATGGCGCGAGCTTCGTCGAATGGTTCGCCGAGGAGGCGCGCCGCGTCTACGGCGAGACGATTCCCGCCAACGACGCGACCCGGCGCTTCCTGGTGCTGCGCCAGCCGATCGGTGTCTGCGCGGCGATCACGCCCTGGAACTTCCCGATCGCGATGATCACGCGCAAGGTCGCGCCGGCGCTGGCCGCCGGCTGCCCGGTGGTGATCAAGCCGGCCGAGCAGACGCCGCTGTCGGCGCTGGCGGTGGCCGAGCTGGCGCAGCGCGCCGGCATGCCGGCCGGGGTGCTGAACCTGCTGACGGCCGACAGCGAGGGCTCGATCGAGATCGGCAACGCGCTCTGCGCCAGCGACGTCGTGCGCCACCTCTCGTTCACCGGCTCGACCGAGGTCGGCCGCATCCTCGCCGCGCAGTGCGCGCCGACGGTCAAGAAGCTCAGCCTCGAGCTCGGCGGCAACGCGCCCTTCATCGTCTTCGACGACGCCGACCTCGACAGCGCGGTCGAGGGCGCGATCGCCAGCAAGTACCGCAACGCGGGCCAGACCTGCGTCTGCGCCAACCGCCTCTACGTGCAGGACGGCGTGCACGACGCCTTCGTCGAGAAGCTGGCGGCCAAGGTGCGCGAGTTGAAGGTCGGCAACGGCTTCGAGGCCGGGGTGCAGATCGGCCCGCTGATCGACGAGCCTGCCCTCGCCAAGGTCGAGGCCCATGTGGCCGACGCGCTCGCCAAGGGCGGCCACGTCGTCACCGGCGGCCAGCGCCAGGGGGAGCACTTCTACGCGCCGACGGTGATCTCCGGGGCCAGCGCGCAGATGCTCTGCGCGCGCGAGGAGACCTTCGGCCCGGTGGCGCCGGTGTTCCGCTTCCAGACCGAGGCAGAGGCGACCACGCTCGCGAACGCGACCGAGTTCGGCCTCGCGAGCTACTTCTACAGCCGCGACGTCGGGCGCATCTTCCGCGTCGGCGAGGCACTGGAGTACGGCATGGTCGGCATCAATACCGGCCTGATCTCGACGGCCGAGGTGCCTTTCGGCGGCGTCAAGCAGTCCGGCTACGGGCGCGAGGGCTCGCGCCACGGGCTCGAGGAATACCTCGAACTGAAGTACCTCTGCCTGGGCGACCTTCAGAAGTAGCCGGCGGCGGCGCCGGTGCCCTGCCCGATCGCCGCGTGCGCAGCCGGCGCGAGACAGGCGCCCGCCGGGCGCCTGCGACAATCTCGCCATGAGCCATATCCAACAGTCCCTGCCCGCCGGCGAGCGCGTCGGCATCGCCTTTTCCGGTGGCCTGGACACCAGCGCCGCGGTGCACTGGATGCGCGCGAACGGCGCGATCCCCTGCGCCTACACCGCCAACCTGGGCCAGCCCGACGAGAGCGACTACGAGGCGATCCCGAAGAAGGCGCTGGCCTACGGCGCCGAGCTTGCACGCTTGGTCGACTGCCGCGCGCAGCTCGTCGCCGAGGGCATCTCGGCGATCCAGTGCGCGGCCTTCCACATCCGCACCGGCGGCGCGACCTACTTCAACACCACGCCGCTCGGCCGCGCGGTGACCGGCACCGCGCTCGTCGTCGCGATGCGCGAGGACGGCGTCAACCTCTGGGGCGACGGCAGCACCTACAAGGGCAACGACATCGAGCGCTTCTACCGCTACGGCCTGCTCGCCAACCCGCAACTGCGCATCTACAAGCCCTGGCTCGACCAGCGATTCATCGACGAGCTCGGCGGCCGCAAGGAGATGAGCGAGTACCTGATCGCGCACGGCTTCGACTACAAGATGAGCGTCGAGAAGGCCTACTCGACCGACTCCAACATGCTCGGCGCGACCCACGAGGCCAAGGACCTGGAGTTCCTGAACAGCGGCATCGGCATCGTCAACCCGATCATGGGCGTGGCCTTCTGGAAGCCCGAGGTCGAGGTGAAGCCCGAGGCGGTGACGGTGCGCTTCGAGGAGGGCCACCCGGTCGCGCTGAACGGCCGCAGCTTCGGGAACGCGGTCGAGCTGTTCGAGGAAGCCAACCGCATCGGCGGCCGCCACGGCCTGGGCATGTGCGACCAGATCGAGAACCGCATCATCGAGGCCAAGAGCCGCGGCATCTACGAGGCCCCGGGCATGGCGCTGCTGCACATCGCCTACGAGCGGCTGGTGACCGGCATCCACAACGAGGACACGATCGAGCAGTACCGGATCAACGGCATGCGCCTGGGCCGTCTGCTCTACCAGGGCCGCTGGTTCGACCCGCAGTGCCTGATGCTGCGCGAGACGGCGCAGCGCTGGGTCGCGCGCGCGGTCACCGGCGAGGTGACGCTCGAGCTGCGGCGCGGCAACGACTACTCGATCCTGAACACCGAGAGCCCGAACCTGACCTACGCGCCGGAGCGGCTGTCGATGGAGAAGGTCGAGGACGCCGCCTTCACGCAGGCCGACCGCATCGGCCAGCTGACGATGCGCAACCTCGACATCCAGGACACCCGCCACAAGCTGGGCATCTACACCCGCACCGGGCTGCTGGGCCACGGCGACGACACCGGCTCGATCGGCCTGATCACGGGGCCCGACGCCGGCTGAGCCCCTGCGGGCCGCCCGCCTGGGGAAGCCCGGCGCGGGCCGGCGGGCCCTATTCGTCGTTGGCCGCCGGCGGCGCGGCCGCCCCGCGCTCGTGCCAGTT
This sequence comes from Ideonella sp., assembly GCA_035911095.1. Lineage (GTDB taxonomy): Bacteria > Pseudomonadota > Gammaproteobacteria > Burkholderiales > Burkholderiaceae_C > JAMHWF01. Next base: position 137,656 of record JAMHWF010000023.1, read on the forward strand.
CGCCAGGCCCACGCGCCCCAGCGCCGGCCGCTCGGTCGCGCTGGCCAGCGCGTCGCCGAGCAGCACCGAGGCATCGGCGCCGTCGCGCGGATAGACCCGGATGCCGATGCTCGAGGCCACCGCATGCGCCTGCCCGCCGATGCTGAACGGCCGCTGGATCGCGGCCTGCAGCTTGTTGGCGACCTGCTCGACATGCTCGGGCCGGTCGATCGCTGCGAGCAGCACGCCGAACAGGTCGACGCCGAGCGAGGCGACGACGTCGCTCGCGCGCAGCACCCCGCGCACCCGCACCGCGATCTTGCGCCGCAGCAGGCTCGCGCTCGCCGCGCCGAGTGTCGCCTGCACCGTGTGCAGCCCTTCGACCCGCAGCGCGAGCAGGCCCATCGGCGCGGGCTCGCGGTCGCGCAGCGCGACCAGGTGATGCATGTGGTCGACCAGCTGCTGGCGCGTCGGCAGGCCGGTCGCCGGGTCGGTCAGGTGCGCGTAGCGCTGTGTCGCCGCGTGGCGCTCGCGCTCGATCGCCAGGCGCAGGCGCCGGCCCAGCGGTGCGCCGTCGTCGGGGTCGATCAGGTCCTGCACGCCCTGTTGCAGCAGGCGCGTCGCGAGTTCGATCGGCACCGCCGCCGCGCCGTCGGCCACCACCAGCACGACGGCGATGCCCTCGGCCACCGCCTGCATCAGGCCGGGCCAGGCCAGCAGCCCGGCGAGGTCGGCGGTGTCGCTCTCGATGATCAGCGCGTCGAACGGGGTGGACGCGGAGAGGTGGCGACCTGCCTCGGCCAGGTCGGTGCAGGGCGCGATCTCGAAAGGGCCGTCCGTGTCGTTCGCCAGCCGTTCGGTGAGGGACTCCGCCCGCGCCGGCGTTGCCACGCACAGCAGCCACACCGATCGCGGCGCCTCCGGCGCGCCGGCACGACGCTCGGGCGGACCGGGTGGAGGTTGTGACGGCATCGGAAGATTATGCGGCGCCGCCCGGGCGCCCTACCGATCCACCAGGCCCGGCACGCCGCGCAGCCAGCTGCGCAGCGCCTCGATCGCGTGCCGCACCTTGGCGGGCTGGCCGTCACGCTGCGGCGTGACGGCCCAGATCGCCCCGCCCGGCACCTGCCATTCGGGCAGCACCGGCACCAGGCGGCCGCTGCGCACCTCGTCGTCGATGTCGGCCCGCACGCAGACCGCCAGGCCGAGGCCGGCGCTGCACAGCTGGTGCAGCGAGAGCTGGTTGTTGCTCGTGATGCGCGGGGCGAGCGTCAGGCTGCGCACCTCGCCCGCGGGGCCGGACAGGCGCAGGCTCATGCCCTCGCCGGCGCGCAGCACGTCCAGCCACTCGTGCGCCGGCAGCTCGTCGGGGTGCTGCGGCACCCCGGCGCGTGCCAGGTAGGCCGGCGCGGCGCAGAGCACGTAGAGCGCGGTGCACAACCGCTGCGCGACCCAGGCCGAATCCGGCAGGCGCCCGCCGCGCAGTGCCAGGTCGATGCGGGCCTCGATCAGGTCGATCAGCGCGTCGTCGACCTGCAGGTGCATCCGCAGGCCGGGGTGACGCTCGAGCAGGGGCGCCAGCGCCGACGCCACATGCCGCGCGAAGCCGACCGGCGCCGACAGCCGCAGCTCGCCCTCCAGCGCATCGCGCGCCAGCTCGAGCTGGCCGCGTGCGCGCGCCGCGGCCTCGACCAGCTCGCGGCAATGCGTCGCGAAGCGCTGGCCGGCGTCGGTCAGGGTGAGCTTGCGCGTCGAGCGGTGCAGCAGCGTGACGCCGTGGGCCTGCTCGAGCGCACGCAACTGCTGGCTCACGGCCGAGGTGCTGATGCCCAGGTGCCGCGCGGCCGCGCTGAGCGACCCGGCGCGCACCACCTCGGCGAAGAGGGCAAACTGCTTCAGCTCGTTCATCGTGAAGCAAAGCTTAACGATGTTCTCAATTTCGGCCAACTACCGGCCGGATCGTGAAGCGACTACTCTGAACGCATCATCACGAAAGGAACTGAACATGAAGACCGCCCTCATCGGCGCCACCGGCCAGGTCGGCTCGGCCGTGCTCGCCGAACTGCTGCGCCGCGGCCATCAGGTCACCGCGCTGGTGCGCACCCCCGGCAAGCTGGCGCCGCAGGCCGGGCTGACCGAAACCCTGGCCGACGCGCTCGACAGCGCCCAGGTCGCAAAGGCGGTGGCCGGCCAGGACGCCGTGATCAGCGCCTACAACCCGGGCTGGCAACACCCGCAGCTCTACGACCTCTTCCTCCAGGGCTCGCGCGCGATCAGCGAAGGCGTCAAGCAGGCCGGCGTCAAGCGCCTGCTCGTCGTCGGCGGCGCCGGCAGCCTCTTTGTGGCGCCGGACGTGCAGCTGATCGACACGCCGGCCTTCCTCGACCACGTGCCGGCCTTCGTCGTGCCCGGTGCCCGCGCGGCGCGCGACGAGCTGACCCGCCTGCGCGGCGAGACGGGCCTCGACTGGACCTTCCTCTCGCCGCCCGCCGGCGGCTTCGACGCCCCGGCCCGCGGCAATTACCGCGTCGGCGGCGAACAGCTGCTGATGGACGGCGACCGCCCGGCCGGCATCGCCCTGGCCGACCTGGCGCGCGCGATCGTCGACGAGATCGAGACGCCGCGCCACGTGCGCCAGCGCTTCACCGTCGCGCACTGATTGCCACGGCCGCCCGCGCGACCGCGGCGCGGGCGAGGCCTCAGCGCGCGTCGCCGCGCCCCGCCTCGTCCTCCTCCATCAGTTCGAACCACATCGCATTGAGCACGGCGAAGGTCGCCGCGAGCGGCAGGCCGAGCAGCCAGGCGAAGTACCACATCGTTGTGTCCTTTTCTTCGAGAAGGGGGCGCCGCGTCAGTAGGCGTGGCGGCTGGGGTCGGTGACCGCGCGTTCGTCGACCTTGCCGCGCAGCACGCGGTAGACCCAGGCGGTGTAGGCCAGGATGATCGGCATGAAGATCAGCGTGCACACCAGCATGATGAACAGCGTCAGGTGGCTCGACGAGGCGTCCCACACCGTCAGGCTCGAGCGCGGTGCCGTTGAGGACGGCAGCAGGAACGGGAAGATCGACACGCCGACCGTCAGGATGATCCCGGTGATCGAGAGGCCGCTCGAGAGCAGGCCCGACACCGCGCGGCGACGCCACAGCGCGAGGGCCGCGACCAGGGCGCCGGCCACCCCGAGCACCGGCGCCAGCCACAGCGCCGGGTGGGCGCGGTAGTTGTCGAACCAGGCGCCGGCGGCGAGCTCGACGCCGAGCTTGCGCAGCGGGTTCGACGGCCCGAGCGGGTCGAGCGGCCCGGTGATGCGATAGCCGTCGACGCCGAGCGACAGCGCCACGCCACCCAGGACGAAGAGCAGCACCGTCGCCAGCGCCGCCACGATGCCGATGCGCGCCGCCCGTTCGGCCACCGCGCCCGAGGTCTTCACGACCAGCCAGGAGGCGCCATGCATCGCGAGCATCGCCACCGACACCCCGCCGCAGAGCAGCGCGTAGGGGTTGAGCAGCCCGAGGAAGCTGCCGCTGTAGGTGATGCGCAGCTCGTCGTCGAGCTGGAAGGGCACGCCCTGCAGCACGTTGCCGATCGCGACGCCGAAGATCAGCGTCGGCACGAAGCCGCCGACGAACAGCGCCCAGTCCCAGCGCGCGCGCCAGGCCGGGTCGTCGCGCTTGCTGCGGAACTTGAAGCCCACCGGGCGCAGCATCAGCGCGGCGAGGATCGCGAACATCGCGAGGTAGAACCCCGAGAACGACACCGCGTAGAGCGGCGGCCAGGCCGCGAAGATCGCGCCGCCGCCGAGGATCAGCCAGACCTGGTTGCCCTCCCAGACGGGGCCGACCGTGTTGATGACCACGCGCCGCTCGACATCCGTGCGTCCGACGAAGGGCAACAGCATGCCGACGCCGAGGTCGAAGCCGTCCATGACGGCGAAGCCGATCAACAGGACGCCGAGCAGTGCCCACCAGACGAGGCGCAGCACATCGTAGGAAATGAGTTCGTGCAGGATCATGCCGCTTGCTCCACGCGCTGCGGGGGTTGGGTGCCGACCAGCGGCGTGACGAGCGTCGCGCCCGGTCCGGGGTCGGGTTCGGGGCCGCTGCGGATCGCCTTCAGCATCAGCTTCATCTCGATCACGAGCAGCACGGTGTAGATCGCGACGAAGCCGACGATCGTCGCCAGCACGGTGCCGGCGCCGAGGCTCGACACCGCCGCCGCCGTCGGGAGCACGCCTTCGATGATCCAGGGCTGGCGGCCGAACTCGGCGACGATCCAGCCCGCCTCGGCGGCGATCCAGGGCAGCGGGATGGCGAACACCGCGAGCTTGAGCAGCCAGCGGTGGCGGTCGAGGCGGCGCCGCGCCGAGAGCCAGAAGAAGGTGGCGGTGAGCGCGATGAAGAACATGCCCAGGCCGACCATCACGCGGAACGACCAGAACAGCGGCCACACCTGCGGCACCGTGTCCCAGGCCGCGCGGTCGATCTGCTCTGCGGTGGCGGTGCGCGGGTCGTCGACGTAGGGTTTGAGCAGCAGCGCATAGCCGAGCCAGGCGCCGTGCGCCTCGAAGCGCTCGCGCACGGCTGCGGGCACGGCGGTAGTGCTGCCCGCGGCGCGGATCGCCTGCACCGCGTCATAGGCCTGGATGCCCTCGCGGATGCGCCCCTTCGCGTGCTCGACCAGCTCGTCGATGCCCGGGATCGGCGTCGTCAGCGAGCGCGTGCCGATCAGGCCCATCACGATCGGCACGTGGACCGCGAAGTGGGTCTTGCGCGCCTCCTGGTCGGGGAAGCCGAAGGCCGTGAAGGCAGCCGGCGCGGGCTCGGTCTCCCACATCGCCTCGATCGCGGCGAGCTTGACCTTCTGGTGCTCGGTGCTCAGGTAGCCCGACTCGTCGCCGAGCACGACCACCGACAGCGCCGAGGCGAGGCCGAACGAGGCCGCCACCGTCATCGAGCGCTTGGCGAGCGCGGTGTGGCGCCCCTTCAGCACGTACCAGGCGGCCACGCCGAGCACGAAGATCGACGCCGTCACATAGCCGGCCGACACCGTGTGCACGAACTTGGCCTGCGCGACCGGGTTGGTCAGCACCGCGAAGAAGTCGGTGACCTCCATGCGCATGGTCTGCGGATTGAACTGGGCGCCGACCGGGTTCTGCATCCAGCCGTTGGCGATCAGGATCCACAGCGCCGAGAAGTTCGAGCCGAGCGCGACGGCCCAGGTCGCGATCAGGTGGCCGACCTTCGACATCCGGTCCCAGCCGAAGAAGAACAGGCCGACGAAGGTCGCCTCGAGGAAGAAGGCCATCAGCCCCTCGATCGCCAGCGGGGCGCCGAAGACGTCGCCGACGTAGTGGCTGTAGTAGCTCCAGTTCATGCCGAACTGGAACTCCATGACGAGGCCGGTGGCCACGCCCATCACGAAGTTGATGCCGAACAGCGTGCCCCAGAACTTCGTCATCTGGCGCCAGATCGGCCGGTTGGTCATGACGTAGACCGTCTCCATGATCGCGAGGATCACGGCCAGCCCGATCGTGAGCGGCACGAACAGGAAGTGGTAGAGCGCGGTGAGCGCGAACTGCAGTCGCGAGAGCGCGACGATGTCGAGGTCCAAGGAGTCCTCCAGGGTCTTTCGGTTATCGGAGATGCGGAATCGGTCAGTCGGGGCGCAGCGTCTCGAGCGCCGCGTCGAAGGCGGGCGTCCCCCGCGCCAGGTCGGCGCCGATGCGGCCTTCGCGCAGCACGAGGAGGCGGTCGGCCCACCTCGCCTCGCGTCGCAGATGGGTGGCCAGCAGCCAGCCGGCGCGGCGCTCGCGCGCCAGGCCGGCCATCACCTCGGCCGCGGTCGCGGCGTCGAGCCCTTCGGTCGGTTCGTCGAGCAGCCAGAGCGTCGACGGGCGCAGCAGCAGCCGGGCCAGCGCGAGCCGGCGGGCCTGCCCGCCCGAGAGGCCGAGGCCGCCCTCGCCGAGCGGCGTGTCGAGGGCACCGGTGGGCCCGGCGGGCAGCGTGTCGAGGTCGGCGAGCAGGCCGGCGCGCAGCAGCGCATCGCGCAGCCGGGCATCGTCGGCCCGCTCGTCGGCCAGCCGCAGGTTGTCGCGCAGGCTGTCCTGGAAGAGCTCGGTGTGCTGGGTCAGCCAGGCGGCGGGCACCGCCCGCAACTGCCCGGCGCAGGGCGCGAGGTCGCCGGCCACCGCGGCGAGCAGCGTCGACTTGCCGCTGCCGCTCGGGCCGACCAGCGCGACGCGCTCGCCGGGGCGGATCTCGAAGCTGAGGTCGCGCAGCGTCGGCACCGTCGGCGGGGGCCCGCCCGGGTGGACGATGCTCGCGCGCTCGGCACGCACCAGCGGCAGCGAGAACGGCGCGGCGGCAGCGCCCTGCCCCGGCGCCTCGGCCGCCCCGGAAGCATCGGCCCTTGCGAACGCGCCGGAGGCCGGCGGGGCGCCCGCCGCAGAGGCGTCGGCCGCGACGCCGGTCTCCGGTGCCGCGCCAGTCACCGGGCCGATCGCCTGACCGGCATCGGCATCGGCATCGGCATCGGCATCGGCAACGTCCTCGACGAGCCGCGGCGCGAGGCGCCCTGCGGCGACCGCGCAGCGCCCGAACTCGAGCGCGCCACGGCGCAGCGCGGCAAAGGGCTCCATCGCGCCGAGCACCATCAGCACCGCCATCGCGGCGACCGGCGCCCCGGCCTGCCCGCGCGCCGCCGCCCAGGCGGCACCGGCCAGCGTCAGCGCGAGCAGGCCGCTGCCGACCAGGCCGAGCCCGAAGCCGACCCGCAGGTCGAGGCGGTTGAGCTCGTCGTCGGCCGCGGCCTGGCGCGCGTCGGCCGCGGCCACCGCCTGCCGTTGCGCGGACAGGCGACCGGCCATCACCAGCGTCGTCTGCCCGGCGACGAGGTCGATCACGCGGGCGCGCAGCGCCTCGATCGCATGGGCCCGCAGGCGCGAGGCGCGGCGCGCTCGGCGCGCCAGCCACAGCGGCAGGCCGAGCCCGGCGCCGAGCAGCACGGCCGCGACCGCGGCGCCGAGCCACGGGGCGACGCCCCAGCCGATCGCCAGCCCGACCATCAGCGCGGCGGCGATTGCCGCCAGACCCGGCACCAGCAGGCGCAGGTAGAGCGCATCGAGCGCATCGAGGTCGGCCGTGAGGCGGAACAGCAGCCGCGCCGGCCGCGCCAGCAGCATGCGCGCCGCCTGCGGCCGGGCCCAGCCACGCAGGAGGCGTTCGCGCGCCGCGGCCAGCACCGCCAGCGTCGCATCGTGGGTCACCAGGCGCTCGCCGTAGCGCGATGCGGTGCGGCCGAGGGCCAGCAGGCGCACGCCCGCGCCGGGCACGAAGACGTCGAAGCTCCAGGCGGTCGTCAGCACGAGCCCGGCGAGGCCCGCGGCGCTGATGAACCAGCCCGACAGCCCGAGCAGGCCGATGCCGGCCAGCACAGTCGTCGCCGCGAGCAGTGCCCCGGTGAGCAGCAGGCGGCGCCGCTCGGCGAGAAACACGCCGAGCACCGCGCGCAGCGGCGAGCGCGACGGCCCGTTGCTCATGCCAGGCTCCTGAGCACGACGACGGGCTGCATCAGCTCGACGAAGCGATCCATCCGCGCGGCCAGCACCGGGTCGTGCGTCGCGACGATCAGCGTGCGGCCCTGCGCCAGGGTCAGCAGCCGCTCGGTCACGTCGGCGGCGGTGTCGCGGTCGAGGTGGGCGGTCGGCTCGTCGACGAGCAGCAGGTCGGCACGCGGGTCGGCCGCGGCGCGCGCGATCGCCACCCGCAGCGCCTCGCCGCCCGAGAGCCCCTGACCGCCTTCGCCCAGCGGGGCGGCGGCATGGGCCCGCGCCACGCCGTCGAGTGCCGCCACGCGCAGCGCATGCCCGACCGCCGCCGCGTCCACCTGCGGCCGGCCGAGCGCGACGTTGGCCTGGACGCTGCCGGCGAACAGGTGCGGCGCCTGGCCGATGTAGGCGATGCGCCGGCGCAGTGCGGCCGCGCTGTCGGCACCGAGGCGGCAGCCGTCGATCGCGACCTCCCCGGCCGAAGGCAGCGCCAGCCCGGCAAGCAGGGCCAGCAGCGTCGACTTGCCCGTGCCGCTCGCACCGACCAGCGCGACATGCTCACCCGAGGCGACCGCCAGCTCGGGCCAGGCCAGCGGCGCGGCCTCGCGGCCGGGCCATGCGAGCCGCAGGCCGGACGCGGCGACGGTCGGCGGGCGGCGCGGGGCGGTCGGCGGTTCGAGCGGGCCAGCCACCACCGCCGCCGGCGGCGCGGCGCCGTCGGTCGCACGCGGCAGCCCGACCGTCGAAGGGGCCACGTCGTCGGCACCCGGCAGCGGCAACCCCGAAGCAGAGAGCTGCTCGAGGGCGGCGAGCGCCGCCCGCCCGGCGGCGCGGTCGTGCCAGACCGCCGACATCTCGCGCAGCGGCTCGAAGAAGGCCGGCGCCAGCATCAGGATGAACAGGCCCTCGCCAAGCGTGAGCCGGCCGCGCCAGGCGCCGAACTCGATCTGCCCGAGCAGGTGCAGGCCGACATAGACGGCGACCGTCGCCACGCCGAGCGCGGCGAAGAGCTCGAGCACCGCCGACGACAGGAAGGCGATGCGCAGCACCGCCATCGTGCGCCGGCGCAGCGACTCGGCCGCCTCGCGCAGGCGGCGCGCGGTGAGGTCGACCGCGCCGAGCGAGCGGATCGTCGCCAGCCCGCGCAGCCGGTCGAGCAGGAAGGCGTTCATGCCGCCGAGCTGCTCCAGGTGCCGGCGGCTCGCCGCCTCGGCGCGCCAGCCGATCAGCACCATGAAGAGCGGGATCAGCGGCGCGGCCAGCAGCAACGCCAGCGCCGCAACCCAGGACAGCGTCGCGACCGCCAGCGCGATCGCCAGCGGCAGCACCGCGACGCGCCACATCACCGGCTGCACGCGCGCCAGGTAGGGCACCAGGGCTTCCGCCTGCTCGGCCAGCACGCTGGCGGCGTCGCCCGAGGCCGGGCGCCGGGGGTCGAGCGGCGAGCGCGCGGCCAGCGCCCGCAGCGCGCGCTCGCGCAGCGTGCTCAGCCAGGCCCGCGCGGCGCGGAAGGCGGCGCGCGCGCCGATGGCGTCGCAGCCGGCGCGCAGCGCCCCGAGCACCGCGACGGCGGCTGCGGCCAACGTCACCGGCCCGGTGGCATCGGCCGGGGCCTCGGCCAGGCGTTGCAGCGCCCAGGCGATCAGCGCCGCCTGCGGCAGCCAGAGGAGTGACGCCGCCGCCTGCCAGAGGGCGGCGGGTCGGTTCGGCGGCGGCGCGAGGGACATGGCGGCTCCGGCGGGGCGCGGCGCGTCAAGGCTTGGGTGCCTTGCGCCCCGAGGCGACGAGCTTGACCTTGCCGGTCAGCGCGATCAGCTGCTGCACCTTCGAGCCCATCTTCATCAGCTTGGCCAGCGTCTCGCGGTCGAGGCGCTGCATGTCGTCGAACCAGCCGGTCATCATCTCGATCAGGTCGTGCATGCCACGCATGCGCTCGAGTGCGACGCGGTCGGACTCGACCGTCGGCGTCTCGAGCAGCGCGGCGCGCAGCATCGACAGCGTCGGCTCGATCTCGCGCCGGCGGCGCTCCTCGGCCAGCGTGCGGAAGATCTCCCAGGCGTCGCTCGGCGCCTCGAAGTACTCGCGCCGGTCGCCCGGCAGGTGGCGCAGCGTGACCAGCCGCCAGGCCTGCAGCTCCTTCAGGCCCATGCTGACGTTGGAGCGGCTGAACGAGAGCTGCTCGGCGATCTCGTCGGCGTTCAGCGGCCGCACCGAGACGAAGACCAGCGCGTAGATCTGCCCGACGGTGCGGTTGATGCCCCAGCGGCTGCCCATCTCGCCGAAGTGTGAGACGAAGCTGCGCACCAGGGGCGACATCGGGGCCAGCGGCGCCACCGCGGGCTCCGGGCCGGTGGAGGCCGCGAGGGTGGGCACGGGCGCGGGAACGGGGCGGTCTGGTTCTGACATGGTTTGAGTTTATCCATGAAGTTTCAGTAATTCCTGAAACTTGAGCAGGAAACTCCGCCTTCCAAACCCCTGTTGCGGCGGCCCCACTCCGTGCGTTCGTCACACCTGGCGGCATCGGGCGCCTGCCGCCGCCCGCCAGGGGCGGCCGGGCCTGCCGATATCCAAGCGTTACCACGCTCCCGTCCCAGCCCGCCCATAAGGGGTCCGCCTTGATCCAGCTCTCGAAACTCAGAGTCGCCACGCGCCTCAATCTCGGCTTCGGCCTCATCGCCGCAGTCGCACTGCTGATCGCGGTGTTGTCGACCCTCTCGCTGCGCGAACTGTCGAAGGACCTCGACATCATCGGCGACGACCGGATGACGAAGGTCGACCAGTTCTTCGAGGTCGAGACCAACCTTCGCGACATCTCGCGCCACGTGCGCAACGCGATGCTGACCCGCGACGAATCCGACCGGAAGGCCGAGATCGCCCGCATCACGGAGCTGCGCGCCGCCAACGTCCGCATCCTGGCCGAACTCGACAAGACGGTCGTGCTGCCCGAAGGGCGCGCACTGATGCGCACGATCAACGAGGTCCGCCCGGTCTACGCGCAGCTGATCGACCGCGTGCTGGCGCTCGACGCGGCGGGCAACGAAGCCGGCGCCTATGCCCTGCTCAGCGGCGAGACGCTCGAGAAGCAGAACCAGCTGTTCAAGGCGGTCGAGGACTCGTCGGACATGCAGTTCGAACTCGCCCGTTCGCTGGCCCACGAGGGCGAGCAGATCGCGCTGTCGACCAGCTGGATGCTGGCCGGCCTGACGCTCTTCGCGCTGCTTTTCAGCGTGGTCATCGCCTGGGCGATCACGCGCAGCGTGTCGCGCGCTCTCGGCGCCGAGCCGGCCGAGGTCGGCGACGCGGTGCAACGCGTCACGCGCGGCGACCTGAGCCAGACGCTGCGGGTGCGCAGCGGCGACGACACCAGCGTGATGGCCTGCCTGCGCAAGATGCAGGCCTCGCTCGCGGGCATCGTCGGCACGGTGCGCTCGAACGCCGACAGCGTCGCCACCGCCAGCGCCCAGATCGCCCAGGGCAACGCCGACCTCAGCCAGCGCACCGAGGAACAGGCCAGCGCGCTGCAGCAGACCGCGGCGACGATGGAGGAGCTCGGCACCACGGTGCGCCAGAACGCCGACAACGCGCGCCAGGCCAACCAGCTCGCGCGCAGCGCCTCCGAGGTCGCGACCCGCGGCGGCGACGTGGTCGGCCGAGTGGTCGACACGATGAAGGGCATCAGCGACAGCTCGAACCGCATCGCCGAGATCATCGGCACGATCGACGGCATCGCGTTCCAGACCAACATCCTGGCGCTGAACGCCGCGGTCGAGGCCGCGCGTGCCGGCGAGCAGGGCCGCGGCTTCGCGGTGGTCGCCGGCGAGGTGCGCTCGCTTGCCCAGCGTTCCGCCCAGGCCGCCAAGGAGGTCAAGCACCTGATCGACACCAGCAGCGAGCGCGTCGAGCAGGGCACGGCCCTGGTCGACGAGGCCGGCCGCACGATGAACGAGGTCGTCTCGTCGATCCGCCGCGTGACGGACATCGTCGGCGAGATCAGCGCCGCCAGCTCCGAGCAGAGCACCGGCGTCTCGCAGGTCGGCGAGGCGGTGACGCAGATGGACCAGGTGACGCAGCAGAACGCCGCGCTGGTCGAGCAGTCGGCCGCGGCAGCCGAAAGCCTGAAGAGCCAGGCCCAGACGCTGGTCAAGACGGTGTCGGTGTTCCAGCTCGGCAACGGGCACGCCCCGGTGGCAGCAGCTGCCGACCCCCTGCCCGCCCCCGCCAGGCCGGCGGCCCACCCGGCGACCGCCGGCAGCGCCTGGAACGGCGGCGAGCGGCGCAGCCCGCAACGCGCCACCAATGTGACGCGCCCCGCCTTCGGCGCGCCCAAGAAGGCCGATGTCCCGAAGCCGGAGCCCGTCGCCGTGCCTGCGCCGTCGGCCAAGACCGGCACCGACGACCAGGACTGGACGAGCTTCTGACGCGCCGACGGCGCGCCCCGAACGCAACAGCCACCTGCGCGGGCATCGGATGCCTGCCGGGTGGCTGTTTTCCTTCCCGTCTCTCCTGCGGCTCCTGTCGCCGTCACGACCCGCGGGCGACGGGGTCGACGCGGGCGGAGCCGCCGGCCGCGCCTCAGGCCGGTGCTGCGCGCGCCGACTCCGGCACCGCCGGGCGCTGGGCGTCGCGCTCGTTCAGGTGCGCGGTGCGTGCCACGTGCGCCGCGAGCATCGGCTTGAGCGCGACGACCGCGAGGAAGGCGGCGAACAGGTCCATCGCCGCCACCGTGTAGAGCACGGTCGACCAGGTGCCCGTGGCTTCCATCATCAGGTTGCCGATCGGCACGAACAGCGCACCCAGCCCCTTGGCGCAGTAGAGCACGCCGTAGATCTTGCCGATGTGCTTGGTGCCGTAGGCGTCGCCGGCGAGCGCCGAGAACAGCGAGTACACCTCGCCCCAGGCCAGGAACACCACGCCCGACAGGATCAGGAACGCCCACGGGTTGTGGCCGAAGTAGCCGAGCGCGATGATGCCCAGTCCCTCGAGGGTGAAGGCGATGACCATCGTCTTCTCGCGCCCGATGTGGTCGGAGATCCAGCCGAACAGCGGGCGCGAGATGCCGTTCATGACGCGGTCGAGCATCAGCGCCAGCGGCAGCGCGGCCATCGTGATGAAGTGGAGGTCGACCTTGAAGTCCTTGACACCCAGGTCCTGCGCGATCACGCCCAGCTGCGCCACGGCCATCATCCCGCCGGTGACCACGCAGGTGAACATCAGCATCATCAGCCAGAAGAGCTTGGTGTTCAGCGCTTCCTTCAGCGTGTAGTCGCGCTTGCTCTGCGTGAGCTTGGTCGAGGCCCTGACCTCGTGCGCCTTCGGCGTGCGCAGGAACCAGGCGGCCACGAAGGCGAGCGAGCCCTGCAGCAGGCCGAAGAAGAGAAAGGTCTCCTGGAAGCCGGACGATTCGATCATCGCGGCGATCGGCAGGATGGTCGCCGCCGAGCCTGCGCCGTAGCCGCCGGCGGTCAGGCCCACGGCCAGGCCGCGCCGGTCGGGAAACCACTTCAGCGCGTTGTTGATGCAGGTGGCGTAGATCGAGCCGACGCCGATGCCGCCGACCGCCGCACCGATGTAGAAGCCCATCAGCGTCGTGGCCTGCGAGTTGATCGCCCAGGCCGCCCCGATGAACAGCGCGCCGAAGGCGACCATCAGCCGCGGCCCGAACTTGTCGATGAAGTAGCCCTCGACCGGTGCCAGCCAGGTCTGTACCAGCACGAAGACCGTGAAGGCGATCTGGATCGACGCGCGCTCCCAGCCGAAGGTCTCCTGGATCTCGGGCACGAACAGCGTCCAGGCGTACTGGATGTTGGCCGTGGCGATCATGCAGACCACGCCCACCACCAGCTGCATCCAGCGGCTGGCGTACCAGGGCGTGTTCGCAGGCGGCTCGAAGCCTGCCGGCGGGGGGAAGGTCCGGGTGTTCATGCGCTCGTCTCCGTTTGCTCGATGTGCCGCCGTTCGTCGCGGCGCGCTGTGTTGGGAAGGCGCCCGGCGGCGCCCAGGAGGAACGCCTGCACTGTGGATTTCGACGCGTGAAGGCGCGCCTGCCGGAAGTCACGCGCGCGATCGAGACAAACCCGCAGGGCTGCGGGTCATCCCCCATGACGTTCGTCATGCCCCCGCGCCCGGCGCGCGGGGCCGGGCGGCCCTCAGGCGCCCGGCCTGCGGCCCAGCACCAGCACTGCCAGCTCGGTGCGCGTGTTGGCGTGCAGCTTCTGCATGATCCGGCTCACGTGGTTCTTCACCGTGCCTTCGGCAAGGTGCAGGCTGAGCGCGATCTGGCGGTTGCTCTGCCCTTTCGCGAGCAGTTCCAGCACCGCTGCCTCGCGTTCGGTCAGCGGGTCCTGGGCGGGGATCGGCGGCGCTTCGGGCGACGCGCTCGGCACCGGCCTCGCGGCCTCGGCCGGGTCGGCGGAGCGCCGCGCGAGCTGCTCGGCAAGCCGGCGGAACTGGTCCATCACCTTGCGCGCCACCTGCGGCGTCAGGCGCGAATCGCCCCGGTGCACCGCGCGCACGGTCTCGAGCACCTCGTCTTCCGAGACGTCCTTCAGCAGGTAGGCCTGGGCGCCGGCCCGCACCGCGTCGAACACCAGCTCGTCGCGGTCGAAGGTGGTCAGCACCATCACGCGCGTGCGCGGCAGCGCGGCGGTGATCTCGCGCGTGGCCAGCACGCCGCTCTTGCGCGGCATGTGCAGGTCCATCAGCACCACGTCGGGCCGCAGCTGCGCGGCCAGCTGCACCGCCTCGACGCCGTCCGCGGCCTGGCCGACCACCTCGATGTCAGGCTCGGCACCGAGCAGCATCGCCATGCCGCGGCGGATCAGCGCCTGGTCGTCGGCGATCAGCACGCGGATCGGCGCGGCGCTCGGGGCGGCATCGGTACTCATGGCGGCAGGAAGGGTCGCGGCCATTGTGCCCAGCGCGGGTTCGCCGCCACGTCCGCGTTTGCGACAATGACCGAGGCATGAACATCGCGGAGCGCATCGACCCGCGCCGCAGCCTTGCCGCGGCGATCGGCTGGTGGATCGTCGTGCTGAGCGTCTGCCTGGCGCTCGCCGCCAATGCCTGGCTGCGCGGCTTCATCCGCTCGACCCTGCTCGAGCAGCACAGCCAGCGGCTCGAGAGCACCGGCGAGCATGTCGTGGCCGAGCTCGAGACCGCGATGCAGCTGCGCCTGCAGGCCGTCACCGTGTTCGCGACGATGCTCTCCAACGACGTCGCGCAGCAGGCCGAGCTGCCCCGCTTGCGACGCTCGCTCGCTGCGGTGCGGGGCGACGTGCCCAACCTCGACTGGATCGCCGTGACCAACCCGGACGGCAACGTGATCGAGGCGAGCGACCCCGGCGTCGTCGGCCGCAACGTCTACCACTACGCCTGGGCCTCGCAGGGGCTGATCGTCGCCTGGATCGAGGAAGGGCGGTCGCCGACCGAGCACTTCCTGCGCCTCACCGCGCCGTTCCGCAACGGCGACGGCGCGATCGCGGGCGTGGTCGCCGGGCAGCTCGGCTGGCGCTGGGTGCAGGCGATGACCGAGGACATCAAGGCCTGGCCCGGCGAATGGCTGCTGGTCGACCGCGATGGCATCGTCCGCATGGGGCCGCCGGCCCTGCTAGGGCAGGACTGGACGCCCTCCCCCGACCCGACCAGGCCCTTCGACCCCGCGCTCGTCGCGCTCGGCACCGACGCCTCCGACCTGCCGCCGCGCATCGAGCTGCGCCGGCTGCTGGCCGGGCAACCCTATGTCGTGGCCAACACCGTGCAGTCGGCCGACGGCATGCTGCGCAAGCTGGGCTGGCGCATCGTGGTGATCCAGCCGGTGGCGTCGGTGGCGACCTTCGCGACCGACATCGAATGGCGCATCACCGCGGTGCTGAGCACGCTCGGCCTGGTCGCGGCGCTGGGCGGCATCTTCGTCACGCGGCGGCTGACCCGGCGCATCGGCCGCATCGCACGGTCGGCCGACGCGCTCAGCCGCGGCGGCGCGCAGCGCATCGAGGTGCCCGAAGGCCACGACGAGGCCGCACGGCTCGGGGCCGCGCTCGACCGCCTGCTGGCAAGCCTGCAGCGCGAGCGCGACGAGCTGCGCACGCTGAACGCCGAGCTCGACCGCCGCGTGGCCGACCGCACCGAGGAGATCCGCCGCCTCGCGCTCGAGTCGCGCGACGCCGCGGTGGTGCGCGAGCGCCTGCGCCTGGCGCGCGCGCTGCACGACACGCTGGCGCATTCGATGATGGCCATGCTGACCGAGATCCGCGTGCTCAAGCGCATGGCCTCGACCCAGCCGCAGGCGCTGCCGGAAGAGCTGGTGCGCGCCGAGCAGGCCGCACGCGAAGGGCTGGAGGAGGCGCGCCACGCGATCGACCAGTTGCGCAGCAACCCGGTGCGTCAGGTCGGGCTGGGCGCGGCGCTGGCCGAGCTGGCGCGCAGCTTTGCCGAGCGCCATGGCGTCGAGCTGGTCTGCGAGCTGGAGCCGGCGCTGGACACCCTGGTCGGCGAAGCCGCCGAGACGGTGTTCCGCATGACCGAGGAGCTGCTGCGCAACATCGGGCGCCACGCCGGCGCGCGGCAGGTGAGGCTCCGGCTGCAGCGCGAGGCGGACGGCAGGACCTGCCTCGAGGTGTCGGACGACGGACGCGGCTTCGACCCACGCGCCGTCGAGCCCGGGCACTACGGGCTGGCGGGCCTGCATGAGCAGGCCGAGGCGATCGGTGCCCGGCTCGAGATCGACAGCCGCGAAGGCGACGGCGTGCGGGTGCAGCTGTGCTGGCCCTCGCGCCGCGACGCGACGGCCGAGCCGGCATCGGGCCGCGCAGGCATCGCTGGCGTCCCAGGCATCACCGCCTGAGCGGCGTGATCGCGCGTCCGGCCGGCCAGACCGGGCCAGGCTGGACAGGGCCGTCGGAGTCCTCGTCCAGAATGCGGGCCCCTGCCTCTACGGACCTGCTCCGCGACCGCCATGCACCCTGTCCCCCCGCTTTCCGCCGCCGAAGGCGCACCCTCCGCAGGCGACGCGACGCGTGGTCGATGGGCCTGGGCGGCGTTGCTGGCCGCACCGGTGCTCGCCACCGCCCAGCCGGCAGCGCCGGCGCATGAGGACGGCCTGGACGCCCGCGCGGCGCGCCTGCGCCTCGGCTACGAGAAGGTCTCGCTGCCTGGTCGAGAGAAGATGGGCCTGCTCGGCGCCACCTACCTCGTCGAGACCCTGCCCCAGCTGTCCCTCGGCGCCTCGGTGTACGGCGCGATCAGCGGCGACCGCGGCGGGCTGTTCACGCTCGGCGTCGAAGCGGCCTGGGAGCAGCCGCTGTGGCGTGCGCTGAGCCTCGAGGCAGGCCTCTATGTCGGCGGCGGCGGCGGTGCCTCGGCGCCGGTCGGCGGCGGCCTGATGCTGCGCCCCCATGCCGGCCTGCTGTGGGACTTCGGCGCCTGGCGCGCCGGCCTGACCTATTCGCATGTGAAGTTCCCGAGCGGCGACATCAGCAGCTCGCAGTGGGGCCTGAGCTGGAGCCTGGACACCCACTTCGACATCGGGCGCCCGCACGCCGCGCCGGCGCCCGGGCTGGCGGTGCGCAGCGGCCTCGGCTTCGACCGCGTGCTCGGGGTTGCCACCGTCTACCTGCCGCCGGACGGCACGGCGAGGCGCACCGGCGGCACGATGAACTCGCGCGTCGGCCTGGTCGGGGCCCGCTTCGACAGCTTCGTCACCCCGTCGCTGTACTGGGGCATCGAGGCCGCGGGCGCGGCCAGTGGCGGGGCCGGCGGCTATGCCGAGGTGCTGGCCACGGTTGGCATCGAGCGCCTGGTGTGGGGCGAGGCCCTGAGCGTCGGCGCCCGCGCGGCGCTCGGCATGGCCGGCGGCGGTGATGTCTCGACCGGCGGCGGCGCGCTGGTCAAGCTCGGCGTGCACACCGCGCTGCGCCTGTCGCCGCAGCTGAGCCTGGCCCTCGAAGGCGGCTGGGTCCGCGCGCCGCAGGGCGACTTCCGCGCCCCCTATGCCGGGCTCGGCCTGAGCCTCGACATCGACCATCGCGGCCGCCCGCAGGCACGCGAAAGCACGGTGCGCACCGAGTGGATCACCGGCATCGAGCAATACCAGGCTGCGCGCCGCGACGGCAGCGAACGCGCGCTGCGCAACGTGGTGCTGAAGGTCAACCGCTACCTCGGCGAGTCGGTCTACATCACCGGCCAGGCGCGCAGTGCCTACGGCGGTGGCGCCGGCGGCTACACCGTCGGCCTGATCGGGGTCGGCTGGCAAGGCCCGATCTCGCAGCGCCTGAGCGCCGGCGGCGAGTTCGTGCTCGGCGCCGGCGGCGGGGGCGGCGTCGACAGCGCAGGCGGCGCGCTGATCCAGCCCAACGCCTTCCTCGCGGTCGACCTCGGTTCGTCCTGGTCGGCGCGGCTCGGGGCCGGCTACGTGCGCAGCACCAACGGCCGGTTGTCGAGCCCGATGTGGGAGCTGTCGCTCGGCTACGCCTTCGGCGTGCGCGGGCAGCCCTGAGGCCAGGGCCGAAGCGGCGCGCACGCACAACGGCGGCGGGCGCGTCCGCCGGGGCGGCTAGAATTTCGGCCGCTGCGGGTGTAGTTCAATGGCAGAACGGCAGCTTCCCAAGCTTCATACGAGGGTTCGATTCCCTTCACCCGCTCCACTGCATCATTCTGCGGACTTCCGCAGAAGTCCAAGAGAGTCTGCAAGTCGTTGCCACACAAGGACTTTTCCTCTCTTTGACGTTCTGCCGCGGTCCACTGCGATCCATCTACAGCCGGGACTTTTAA
>JAMHWF010000024.1:0-2683 GCA_035911095.1 Ideonella sp.
CTGATCATTGATCACATCCGCCGCTCGTTCTCGAGCACTCGGACCGCGATCTGCAGCGTGTCGAAACCGCGGGCGAGGACGAGCCAACCCGGATGGCCGTTGTTGCGCAGGTGGCCGCCGAGCGCGGCGATGGCGTAGAGGGCATCGTGCGCTGTCGGATGCGCCGGAACGGGCGTGCGGGCCACGATGCGGAGAGCCCGCAGTTCGACGGGCGACAGTACCGACGACGCGGGCGCGTTCGGGGTCAGCCGTGCGCAACTCCGCAAGGCCAGCATCTTGGCCGCGATGGGCACGAACATGCCCAGACAGTTCACGAGCGCCCTCAAGCTCTCGAGCTGACGCTTCTCAACGGCGCAGCCGGTCTTGAGCGCCTTGAAATACTCCTCGATGACCCAGCGCGCGCGATACGCATCGACGATCGCGAGCACGTCGGCGGGCGTGACGATGGGCTCGTTCGAGTACAGCAACCACTCGACGGGATCCTCACCATCGGGCGGATCCGTCTCACGCACGAGCACCAGGCTCAGCGTCAGCGTGGTGCGACCACCGCGTTTGTTGCGCGGCGAGAGCACCTCGACCGCGCCCGCGGCGAACTGCAGCCGCGCCGACCGGCGGTCCCGCGGTCTATGCGGCCCGCTTGTGCGCTTCCCGCCGCGCCCGGACAGCACGACGTCGCGTGTGATGACGCCGCGCAGGGCGTTGGCGGCGTCCGGCACGAGCTGGCGACCGGCATCCACGCCGTCCACGCGCGTGATGCGGCGTCGGCGCGAGGCGCTCATGCGCACGACGAACCGGCACCCCATCTCGACCATGTCGGCGAGCATCTCGAACTCGTCGGCTTCGCGGTCCATGACGTGGATCGGGAGGGCGTCGCCTGCGCGCGCCTGGACCTCTTCGATCAGTGCACGCCAGCGTGTCCCCTCGTGCCCCGCCGAGCGATGGTGGTAGTCGGTGCGCTCGCGGTGCGTGGCGCGGTGCTTCGGACGCACCACCACGCTCAGCCCGAGCACCCCCAGCGCCTGACGCTCCTCCGTGATCGCGAGCGCGACGTGGCCGAAGAACCCTTGCCCCCGCTGTCCGACCTCGCCCAGCCCGCGCCGCTCACTGTCGCCTTCGAAACGAAACTCGGTCGTATCGTGCGCCACCACCACCGTGGACGTCGACGCTCGCGCCCGCGCCGCCGTCGCCGCCATGTGCGGCGCCAGCAACTTCGCCAGCGTCACGCGTTCGTTCCGCAGAAATCGGTACGCACCTTCGAGGGCCGCCGGCGTCTGCGTCGCCTGCGGCAGGCTCTGCCCCGGCGCCTGCTCGAGCAGGTACATCAAGGAACGCGCACGCTCCTCCAGTCGACGATCCCCCAGCCTCACGTCGTCCATCTCTGCCAGCGGTTCGATGGGCTTCTTGCGTCGCGGCACGCCCTCCTTAGATCACCCCGCGCGGCCACCTGTCCATCCGGAGATGTGACCGATCATCAGCTCTGCCGCCAGCACCGTCGCCAGCACGACCACGGAGCCACCTCCTCGCATGCGCGCCTCGCCGGCAGCGGCAGCGGCGTCGGCCGCCGGCGTCGCAACCCGCCAACACCGCCACGCCCGTCGGCAGCAGCAGCGACGTAGGCAGCGACAGCGACAGCGGCAGCGGCCGCCGGCGTCGGCCGCGGCGTCGGCAGCGGCAGCGACGTTCACGTCCGCGGGCCGGGCACCTCCCGCAGGTCGATCGGACCGTGCCGACGCCAGCCGTCGACGAGCAGCCAGGAGCGCGGCACCGCGACCGGCAGCGGCTGGTATTCGGCCGGCCACGCGAACGGCGTCGCACGATCGCGCCAACCGTCGAACGCGATGCCGGACGAGTACGGGTCGACGGCTGCGCGCCGCGCGGCGGCGCCGGCGGTGTCCTCGCGATGGCGGCGCCAGTTGTTCAGAACGTAGCCGAGACAATGACGCGCGCGCCGCGGGCTCTCGATGATCTCCGCGTGGTAGCGGTCGGTGAAGACCTGGCCGCGACGCGGGCGCGGCAGCCCGCGCTCGACCGCGACCGCGGCGTTGAGGTGGCGCGCCGCCGAGATCTGCAGGCCTTGCATGCCGCGGGCGAGGCACCGCTCGTCGTCGGCCTCGACCAGCAGGTGGATGTGCCGGCCCTGGATGCTAACGTGGACCACGCGGATCAGCCCGCGCACCAGCGCCGTCAGCAGCGCCCGCCGGATCGCCTGGTACGCCTTGCGCCGGCGCAGACGCCCGACCTCACCGACGACGCGGATGACCACGTGCACAGGTTCGCGCGCCGTCACCGGCGGCCGCTTGCGGACGCGCCGGTGCGGCGGCCGATCGAGCCGCGGCGTCGGCTTGCGCCCCGCCCCCTTCCGCCTCCCACCCCAGGTCCGGAACTCGAAGACCTCCTGTCTCCCGACTGCGCCCTTCATCTTGACTGCACCGATATCACGACCACCCATTCTCGTCAACACCGCCCACGATTACTTCGCACGCGAGTCTGGCATGGCTCCACGGCGCGGATCGTGGCAGCGCGGATCGTGGCAGCGCGGATCGTGGCAGCGCGGATCGTGGCGGCGCGGATCGTGGCGGCGCGGAT
Organism: Ideonella sp.; assembly: GCA_035911095.1. GTDB lineage: Bacteria > Pseudomonadota > Gammaproteobacteria > Burkholderiales > Burkholderiaceae_C > JAMHWF01. The sequence goes on from JAMHWF010000024.1 coordinate 2,587, forward strand.
CGTGGCGGCGCGGATCGTGGCGGCGCGGATCGTGGCGGCGCGGATCGTGGCAGCGCGAGGCGTCGGACGGGGCCCGGACCATGACTGGGACCGCGCC
>JAMHWF010000025.1:0-24966 GCA_035911095.1 Ideonella sp.
GCTCAAGGTCTGCCCCTTCGTCTACCCGGACAAGGTGGAGATGCGGTCGTACAACCCGGTCAAGAAGGGCCATGGCGGGCAGATCCGCAAGGCCATGCAGCTGCTGCTGACCGCCAAGCGCCCCTACATCTACGCCGGCGGCGGCGTGATCCTGGGCAATGCCGCGCCTGAACTGCGTGAGCTGGCCGACCTGCTGGGCTATCCCTGCACCAACACCCTGATGGGCCTGGGCGCCACCTCGGCGGCCGACCCCAAGTTCCTGGGCATGCTGGGCATGCACGGCACCTACGAAGCCAACATGACGATGCAGCACTGCGACGTGCTGATCGCCGTGGGTGCACGCTTCGACGATCGGGTGATCGGCAACCCCAAGCACTTTGCCTCCGTCGAGCGCAAGATCATCCACATCGACATCGATCCCTCATCCATCAGCAAGCGTGTCAAGGTCGACATCCCCATCGTCGGCGACACCAAGGACGTGCTGCAGGAGATGATCGCCTTCGTCAAGGACAGCCCGCTGCGCGCCGACGTGCACGCGCTGTCGGCGTGGTGGGGCCAGATCAATGAATGGCGCAAGCGCGAGTGCCTGGCCTACAAGCAGAGCGACGACGTCATCAAGCCGCAGTTCGTGGTGCAGACGCTCAGTGAGCTGACCAAGGACATCGACACCTACATCACCAGCGATGTGGGCCAGCACCAGATGTGGGCAGCGCAGTTCTACCGCTTCCATGAGCCGCGGCGCTGGATCAACAGCGGTGGCCTGGGCACGATGGGCGTGGGCCTGCCTTATGCCATGGGCATCAAGCTGGCCAAGCCCGACAGCGAGGTGTTCTGCATCACCGGCGAGGGCAGCATCCAGATGTGCATCCAGGAGCTGTCGACCTGCCTGCAGTACCGCACGCCGGTGAAGATCGTCGCGCTGAACAACCGCTACCTCGGGATGGTGCGGCAGTGGCAGCAACTGGACTACGGCGGCCGCTATTCGCACAGCTACATGGACGCGCTGCCCGATTTCGTCAAGCTGGCCGAGGCCTATGGCCACGTCGGCATCAAGATCGAGAAGCCGTCCGAGGTGGAGCCGGCCCTGAAGGAGATGATCCGCCTGAAGGACCGCACCGTCTTCCTGGACGTGCGCACCGACCCGACCGAGAACGTCTGGCCGATGGTGCAGGCGGGCAAGGGCATCACCGAGATGCTGCTAGGGTCCGAGGACCTGTGACCGGCTGAAGGCCGGCCGGGCTGCAGCGGTTGCCGCTGCTGCAGCCGGGGCCGACCGACAGGCTGGCCGCCACCCGGACCAACCGATTCCCAACGCTTGAAGGGCGTGGCCAAGGGCCTGCGGTTACCGCCGCTTGCCTGAAGAACCCCGCCCGAGAGGATTGCGCATGAAACACATCATTGCCGTGCTGCTCGAGAACGAGCCCGGCGCCTTGTCCCGCGTGGTGGCCCTGTTCAGCGCCCGCGGCTACAACATCGAGAGCCTGACGGTGGCCCCCACCGAAGACCCCAGCCTCTCGCGCATGACCATCGTCACCACCGGGTCCGACGAGGTCATCGAGCAGATCACCAAGCACCTGAACCGCCTGATCGAGGTGGTGAAGGTGGTCGACCTGACCGAAGGCAGCTACACCGAGCGCGAGCTGATGCTCATCAAAGTGCGCGCCGTCGGCAAGGAGCGCGAGGAGATGAAGCGCATGGCCGACATCTTCCGCGGCCGCGTGATCGACGTGACCGAAAAGTCCTACACCATCGAGCTCACCGGCGACGCCGGCAAGCTCGACGCCTTCCTCGTCGCGATCGATCGCAGCGCGATCCTCGAGACGGTGCGCACCGGCAGCAGCGGCATCGGCCGCGGCGAGCGCATCCTGCGCGTCTGAGCCGCGCCAGGCGCGGCGAGCCCGCCGCGCCACCCCTCACAAGCACCCACACGATTACCGAAGGAGCACCTCATGAAGGTCTATTACGACAAGGATGCCGATCTCTCCCTCGTCAAGGGCAAGCAGGTCACGATCGTCGGCTACGGCTCGCAGGGCCACGCCCACGCGCAGAACCTGAACGACAGCGGCGTCAAGGTGACCGTCGGCCTGCGCCGCGGCGGCGCGAGCTGGTCGAAGGCCGAGCGCGCCGGGCTGAAGGTCGCCGAGGTTGGCGAGGCGGTGAAGACGGCCGACGTCGTGATGATCCTGCTGCCCGACGAGCAGATCGCGAGCGTCTACAAGGACGAGGTCGAGCCGAACATCAAGCAGGGTGCCTCGCTCGCCTTCGCGCACGGCTTCAACGTGCACTACGGGCAGGTCGTGCCGCGTGCCGACCTCGACGTCTGGATGGTCGCGCCGAAGGCCCCGGGCCACACGGTGCGCTCGACCTACACGCAAGGCGGCGGCGTGCCGCACCTGATCGCCGTCTACGCCGACAAGAGCGGCAAGGCGCGCGACCTCGCGCTGTCGTACGCGGCGGCCAATGGCGGCGGCAAGGCCGGCGTCATCGAGACCAACTTCCGCGAAGAGACCGAGACCGACCTGTTCGGCGAACAGGCCGTGCTGTGCGGCGGCACGGTCGAGCTGATCAAGGCCGGCTACGAGACGCTGGTCGAGGCCGGCTACGCGCCCGAGATGGCCTACTTCGAGTGCCTGCACGAGCTCAAGCTGATCGTCGACCTGATCTACGAGGGCGGCATCGCGAACATGAACTACTCGATCTCGAACAACGCCGAGTACGGCGAGTACGTGACCGGGCCGAAGATCGTCACCGAAGCCACCAAGGACGCGATGCGCCAGGCGCTGAAGGACATCCAGACCGGCGAGTACGCGAAGAGCTTCATCATCGAGAACCGGGCCGGCGCACCGACGCTGCAGTCGCGTCGGCGCTTGACCTCCGAGCATTCGATCGAGGTCGTCGGCGAGAAGCTGCGCGCGATGATGCCCTGGATCAAGAAGAACCGCCTGGTCGACCAGTCGCGCAACTGAACGGCACGCTGGACTGCACCTCGCCGACGCGCCGTGTCCGCGCGCGTCGGCGACACGTGCCTGCGATATCCTCGGCGACGTGAACTATCCGCATCCGCTCCTCGCGAAGGAAGGCTGGCCGTTCATCGCGATGGCATTCATGCTCGCGGTGTTCGCGTCGTTCTTCCTCGGCAGCTTCGTCGCGATCCTCTGCTGGCTGTTGCTCGTCTTCGTGCTGCAGTTCTTCCGCGATCCGCCGCGGCAACTGCCGCTCGAACATTCGGCGGTCGTGTCGCCGGCCGACGGCCGCATCGTCAAGGTCGAGCGCACGCGCGACCCCTACGCCGACCGGGATGCGCTGCTGATCAGCGTCTTCATGAACGTCTTCGACGTGCACAGCAACCGCGTTTCGGTCGACGGCACGGTGCGGCGCATCGTCTACGTGCCGGGCAAGTTCCTGCATGCCGACCTCGACAAGGCCTCCGAGCACAACGAGCGCAACGCGGTCACGATCGAGACGCCGGCCGGCCAGACCGTGACGCTGGTGCAGGTCGCCGGCCTGATCGCCAGGCGCATCCTCTGCTACCTGGACGAGGGCGACATCGTGCGCCGCGGCGAGCGCTACGGCTTCATCCGCTTCGGCAGCCGGGTCGACGTCTACCTGCCGTCCGAGGCTTCGCCGCGCGTGGCACCCGGCGACCGCGTGCGGGCGACCTCGACCGTGCTGGCGACGCTGGCCTGATGGCGCTACGCCCACGGCGCCGTGTCGGCGCGCCGCCTGCCCGGTGCCGGTACCGCGCTAGCATCCCCAGATGAGCGAGATCCAGGACATCGTCGCCGCCGCGGTCGACCCGGGCGACTCGCCCGACCCGCCGCAACGCCCGCGGCGCCGCGGCATCTACATCCTGCCCAACCTGTTCACGCTGGCGGCGCTGTTCGGCGGCTTCTATGCCATCGTGATGGCGATGAACGGCCGCTTCGAACTGGCGGCGATCGGCGTGTTCTGCGCGATGGTGCTCGACAGTCTCGACGGTCGCGTCGCCCGCATGACCAACACGCAGAGCACCTTCGGCGAGCAGATGGACAGCCTGTCGGACATGGTCTCCTTCGGCGCGGCGCCGGCGCTGATCATGTACGAATGGGCGCTGACCGGCCTGGGCAAGCTCGGCTGGATCGCGGCTTTCGTCTATTGCGCCTCCGGCGCGCTGCGGCTGGCGCGCTTCAACACCAACATCGGCGTCGTCGACAAGCGCTACTTCCAGGGGCTGCCGAGCCCGGCGGCCGCGGCCCTAGTGATGGGCTTCATCTGGGTCATGGACGATGCCGGCTTCAAGGGCTCGCGCGAAGGCGAGTGGCTGGCCTGGACGGCGTTCGTGCTGACGCTCTACGCCGGGCTGACGATGGTCACCAACGTGCCGTTCTACAGCTTCAAGGACGTGAGCTTCAAGCGTTCGGTGCCGTTCATCACGATCGTCGCGATCGCGCTCGGCATCGCGGTGATCAACATCCACCCGCCGGCGGTGCTGTTCGGCCTCTTCATGGCCTATGGGGTTTCGGGCTACGCGGTGTACGTCTGGCGCAAGACCAAGGGGCGGCCGGTGAGCGTGATCGCGACGAGCACCGACGAGCCCGACGAGGCCGGGCTGCACTGAGCCCTTGGCCGCGCCCGCCAGCCAGTGCTACAGTTGCGCCCCATGTCGCTCCACTCCGCCATCGCTGCGCTGCTGCTAGGCCTACCGCCCCGGGCCTGAGCGAACACGTCCTTCGATTTCCCCATCCGTCGCCACGGCCCGCATGCAACCCGCAGCGGGCCGTTTCGCTTTCCGGCCGCGGGTTGCCCCAGAACCCACGAGGAACTTTCGATGCTCGACAACCCCGCTGCCAAATACCGCGCCTTTGCCCCGGTCGGCCTTGCCGACCGCCGCTGGCCGGATGTCGTCCTGCAACGCGCGCCGGCCTGGCTGTCGACCGACCTGCGCGACGGCAACCAGGCGCTGATCGAGCCGATGGACCCGCAGCGCAAGCTGCGTCTGTTCCGCCTCCTGCTGGCCATCGGCTTCAAGGAGATCGAGGTCGGCTTCCCGTCGGCTTCGCAGGCGGATTTCGACTTCGTGCGCCTGCTGATCGAGGACGGTCTCGTTCCCGACGACGTGACGATCCAGGTGCTGACGCAGGCGCGCGAGCCGTTGATCCGCCGCAGCTTCGAGTCGCTGCGCGGCGCGAAGCGGGCGATCGTCCACATGTACAACGCGACCGCGCCGGTGATGCGCCGCGTCGTGCTCGGGCTCGACGAGGACGGCATCGTCGACCTCGCGACGCGCCACGCGCAGCTGCTGGTCGATTGCGCAGCGGCGCAGCCGGGGACCGACTTCCGCTTCGAGTACTCGCCCGAGATGTTCTCGGGCACCGAGCTCGCGTTCAGCAAGCGGGTCGTCGACGCGGTCACCGCGGTCTGGCACCCGACGCCGGAGCGGCCTTGCATCATCAACCTGCCGTCCACCGTCGAGCACAGCACGCCGAACATCTTCGCCGACATGATCGAGTGGATGCACCGGCACCTCGAGCGGCGGGACGCGATCGTGCTCTCGGTGCATCCGCACAACGACCGCGGCACCGGCACCGCCGCGGGCGAGTTCGCGCTGATGGCGGGTGCCGACCGCATCGAGGGCTGCCTGTTCGGCAACGGCGAGCGCACCGGCAACGTGGACCTCGTCAACATCGCGCTCAACCTGTACACGCAGGGCGTCGCGCCCGGGCTCGACTTCTCGAACATCGACGAGATCCGCCGCACCGTCGAGCACTGCAACCAGCTGCCGGTGCACCCGCGCCACCCGTATGTCGGCGACCTGGTCTACACCTCGTTCTCCGGCTCGCACCAGGACGCGATCAAGAAGGCCTTCGCCGCGCGCCGCGAGGGCGACATCTGGGAGATGCCCTACCTGCCGATCGACCCGAAGGACCTGGGCCGCAGCTACGAGGCGGTGATCCGCGTCAACAGCCAGTCGGGCAAGGGCGGCATCAGCTTCCTGCTCGAGAGCGAGTACGGGCTCGAGCTGCCGCGCCGGCTGCAGATCGAGTTCAGCCAGGCGGTGCAGGGGGTGATGGACCACGACGGCAAGGAGCTGACGGCCGCCGACATCTGGTCGCTCTTCGAGCGCGAGTACGCGACCGGTGGCGAGCGCGAGCCGCGCCTGGAGGCGGTGCAGATCGAACCGGCCGGCGCCGGTCGCGTGCGCCTGGAGGCGAAAGCCACGATCGACGGCCGCAGCGTCGCGCTGCGCGGCGCCGGCAGCGGCCCGCTCGAGGCCTTCGTCGACGCGCTGCGCTCGGCGCTGGGCCTCGAGGCCGAGGTGCTCGACTATCACGAGCATGCGATCGGCGGCGGTGCCGCCGCGAGGGCGGCGGCCTATGTCGAACTGCGCGTTGGCGGGCAGCCCCCGTTGTTCGGGGTCGGCATCGATGCCAACATCGTCGACGCCTCGCTGAAGGCGGTGTTGAGCGGCCTGGCGCGTGCGGCGCGCCATCGCAGCCCGACCGCCGTCGCTGGGTACCGTCAAACCGTATCGGCTTGAGCCAGGCCGAGGAGAGCGTGATGAGCAACCGCCTGATCATCTTCGACACCACGCTGCGCGACGGCGAGCAATCGCCCGGCGCCTCGATGACCAAGGACGAGAAGCTGCGCATCGCGCGCCAGCTCGAGCGGCTGCGGGTCGACGTGATCGAGGCGGGCTTTGCGGCCTCGAGCAACGGCGACTTCGAGGCCGTGAAGGCGATCGCCGGCACGATCCGCGAGTCGACCGTCTGCTCGCTGGCGCGCGCGAACGACCGCGACATCTCGCGCGCGGCGGAGGCGCTGGCTGCCGCGCCGCGCTCGCGCATCCACACCTTCATCGCTACCAGCGAACTGCACATGGCGAAGAAGCTGCGGATGACGCGCGAGCAGGTGCTGGAGCAGGCGAAGCTGGCGGTGCGTTTCGCGCGCAACCTGACCGACGATGTCGAGTTCTCGCCCGAGGACGGCTACCGCTCCGACGTCGACTTCCTATGCCAGGTGCTCGAGACGGTGATCGCCGAGGGCGCGACGACGATCAACATTCCCGACACCGTCGGCTACGCGGTCCCGGAGCTGTACGGCAACTTCCTGCGCCAGCTGCGCGAGCGGGTGCCCAACGCGGACAAGGCTGTCTGGTCGGTGCACTGTCACAACGATCTCGGCATGGCCGTCGCCAACTCGCTGGCGGGCGTCAAGATCGGCGGCGCCCGCCAGGTCGAGTGCACGATCAACGGCCTCGGCGAGCGGGCCGGCAACTGCTCGCTCGAGGAAGTGGTGATGGCGGTGAAGACGCGGCGCGACCACTTCGGGCTCGAGGTCGGCATCGACACGACGCAGATCGTGCCGGCCTCGCGCATGGTCGCGCAGACGACCGGCTTCGTCGTGCAGCCGAACAAGGCGGTGGTCGGCGCCAACGCCTTCGCGCATGCCTCCGGCATTCACCAGGACGGCGTGCTGAAGGCGCGCGACACCTACGAGATCATGCGCGCCGAGGACGTGGGCTGGAGCGCGAACAAGATCGTGCTGGGCAAGCTCTCCGGTCGCAACGCCTTCAAGCAGCGGCTGCAGGAACTGGGCATCTCGCTCGACAGCGAGACCGAGGTCAACGCCGCGTTCGCCAAGTTCAAGGAACTGGCGGACCGCAAGAGCGACATCTATGACGAGGACATCCTCGCCCTCGTGATGGACGAGGCGGTGACGCAGGAGCAGGAGCACTACCGCCTGCTCTCGCTTTCCCAGCGCTCCGAGACCGGCGAGCGGCCGCATGCGGAGGTGGTCTTCGCCGCCGGCAGCGACGAATGGCGAGCCGCCAGCGACGGCAACGGCCCGGTCGACGCGAGCCTGAAGGCGATCGAGTCCCAGGTGCAAAGTGGGGCTGAATTGCTGCTCTATTCGGTCAATGCGATCACCAGCGGCTCGACAGAATCGCAGGGCGAGGTGACGGTGCGTCTTCAACACGGAGGGCGTGTCGTCAACGGCGTCGGCGCCGACCCGGACATCGTGGTCGCGTCTGCCAAGGCCTACCTCGCAGCGTTGAACAAGCTGCACAGCAAGACCGAACGAGTGGCCGCCCAGGGTTAAGTCGACGAATCCGTGCCGGAGTCGACGGCCCGACTTGAGAAAAGCCACGTAAGTTCATGATCTTGCGCGGCTTTTTCGAGTCAAATACACTGACCGACACATCGTCGGGGGTGCGAGGGTCGCGATGGGCGGGTTGTCGGGTTGGCGCAAGGGTCTGGGCTTGGTGGTCACGTCGATCGCCGCCCTGCTGACGACTCCTGCCGCGCCGGCCTTGGCGGCGCTCTCGGGCACCGGCCCGGTGATCGGCGTCTCCGCGAAGGAAGCGCAGAAGCGCAAGGTCGCCCCTGCCAAGCGCCAGACGAAGACCGCGAAGTCGGTGAAGTCGACCAAGTCGGCCAGCGCCACGCGAGCCAAGGGCCGCGTCGTGCGCCGGGTGGCGCGCGTCGTGCCCCCGCCGCGCCCGTCGTTCGGCCAGATCTACGGCCTGCATGCCACGCTCGACCCGCTGGCGTTGAAGTCGAGCGTCGCGCTCGTGCTCGACCAGGACACGCACGAGGTGCTGCTCGAGAAGAACCCGCAGGCCGTGCTGCCGATCGCCTCGATCACCAAGCTGATGACCGCCGTGGTCGTCACCGAGGCCGGGCTGCCGCTCGACGAGGGGCTGACGATCACGCAGGAAGATGTCGACACCGAGAAGGGTAGCCGCTCGCGCCTGGCGGTGGGCACGGTCCTGAGCCGCGAGGAGATGCTGCACCTCGCGCTGATGTCTTCCGAGAACCGCGCCGCCCATGCGCTGGGCCGCCACTACCCGGGCGGCATGGCCGCCTTCGTCGCGGCGATGAACCACAAGGCGCAGTCGCTCGGCATGCACGCGACCCGCTATGTCGAGCCGACCGGCCTGTCGAGCGACAACCAGTCGAGCGCCCGCGACCTGGCGACGCTGGTCGACGCCGCTTACCGCATCCCGCTGATACGCGACCTGTCGACGACACCCGAGTTCGAGTTCCTCGTCGGCAGCCGCCCGCTCCAGTTCCACACGACGAATGGGCTGGTGAAGAACCCCCTGTGGGCGATCGGCCTGCAGAAGACCGGCTACATCTCCGAGGCGGGCCGCTGTCTGGTGATGCAGACCAACCTTGCCGGCCGCAACCTGATCCTCGTGCTGCTCGACTCCGCTGGCCGCTACGCCCGCATCGGCGACGCGGAGCGGGTGCGCAAGTGGCTGCTCGACGGCCTCGAAGATCTGGCCGAACCGTCGGCGGCCGGTCTGACGCCGGCGGCACCGTCGGTCGGCTCGCCGCCGCCGCTCGGCGCACCGGTCACCTCGGCGCGCAACGCGACGATGTAGGCGCGGCCCGGCGCACGCCGGGAAGACACGGCCGACGGCTTCGCCTCGCGTCGGTGCTATCCGGTCGGTTCTCCCTGCGGGTCGGTCCGGCCCGAACGCGCGGGCTGCCGGTGCAGCTTCAGCGCCGCTCGACGTTCGCCGCCACGGCTTGATCGGCGACGTGGCCGAGTGCGCCCGAGATCTGCGTCGCGGTGGAGCGCAGGCGTTCGAGCCAGCCGTCTTCCAGCCGGTCCGCCGGCGCCGAGATCGACAGGCCCGCGACCAGCTTGCCCTGGTCGTCGTAGATGCCCGCGGCCATGCAGCGCACGCCGAGCTCCAGTTCCTCGTCGTCGCGCGCCAGGCCGCTGTGGCGCACGCTGCTCAGTTCGCGCTCGAGCGCCGGCAGCGAGGTGATGCTGTTGCGCGTGTGGCCGGCGAGCCCGGTGCGGGTGGCATAGGCGCGCACGCGCTGTGGGTCGTCGGCCGCCAGGAACAGTTTCCCGACCGAGGTCAGATGCAGCGGGGCGCGCCCGCCGACCGCGCGCACGACCTGCATGCCCGAACGCTCGTTGTAGGTCCGCTCGATGTAGACGATCTCGTCGCCCTGGCGCACCGAGAGGTTGACCGGCTGGTGCGTGAGCTTGTGGAGCTCGCGCATCGGCGAGAGGGCGGCGTCGCGCACGTCGAGTCGCCCCTTCACCAGGTTGCCCAGCTCGAGCAGGCGCATGCCGAGGCGGTAGCTGCCGGCTTCGGGGCGGTCGACGTAGCGGCCGATCGTCAGGTCGTTGAGGATGCGATGCGCAGTCGACGGGTGCAGGCCGGTGCGCTCGCTGATGTCCTTCAGTGAGACGGGCTCGTCGTGCCCCGCCAGCACATCGAGCAGCGCGAAGGCGCGCTCGAGGACCTGGATCGCCGGGGTCTGGTGCTCTTGCTTCTTCATGCGGGCTGTCGATGGGTCGATTGCGATGCGCCCCCATTTTGCATCGCGAAAGCTGACTCTCACAAAGAGAACCGTGCCGTCAACGTGTCACCGTTCGGCATTCTGGCCACTGAAGACCCGTAAATCACGCCAGCCGGCTACGTTCAACTGATCGATCGCGGCCAGTGCGGCGCGGACGCTGCCCTCGAGGGTTGCCGGGTACGGTCCGTCGATGAAGTCGCCTGCCGCCACCAGCCCGGGGGCGACGGCGGTCGGCGGCCGTGCGAGGCCCGGCGTGCAGGCGAAGGTGGCGCGCTTCTCGACCGCGGCATGGACCCGCTCGAGCGGCGCCCGCAGCCGGCCGTCCAGTTCGCGCAGCGCCTGCTCGCGCACCGCCTCGACCGTCGCATCGAGCCCGCGCGCGACCCAGGGCCCGGCGCCGCTGATCACGAAGGCCAGCAGGCCGTCGGTCGACGGCACGGCGGGCCTGTCCGGTTCGCCCGGCCCGGGGGCGCCCGCATCACCCCACAGCTGGCCGAGGTCGAACACGAACTGTGCCGGGGCGGTGTCGCTCGCCGGCAGCGCGTGCATCGGCTGCGTCAGCCGCAGCCCGGGGCTGCGCAGCCAGACGGTGACGATCGGCTGGTAGTCGAGCGCCTCCGCCAGGCGCGCCCAGCCCGGCGCGAACGGGCGCGCAAGGCGGGCCGATTCGCGTGCGCTCGCGGCCAGCACGACGGCATCGAAGGGCTCGCCGTCGACCTGCCAGCCACCGCCTGCGCCGGGTTCGATCACGCCGACGCGGCGGGTCGCCGCGACCCGGGCGCCGCGCGTGACGAGCCAGCGCACCGCCGCCTGCGGCAGCAGGTCGCCGAGCGGCGCGCGCGGCAGCAGCAGGTCGGCCGCGCCCGGCCCGGCGAAGAGCGCGTCGCGCAGCACGTTCAGGAACACCTGGGCGCTCGCCTCGGCCGCCGGCGTGTTGAGTGCCGCGACGCACAGCGGCTCGATCAGTTCGCTGCGTACGGCCTCGGGCAGCCCGGCGCAAAGGCGCGCGACGTCCAGGCCCGGGTCGCAGCGGAAGCCCGCGAGGCGCCAGCGCACCGCGGCCGCCAGCAGCGCCAGCCGCTCGCGCCGGCGCCAGCGCGGGTGCCCCAGCACGCCGCGCGCGAAGGCCAGCGGCGCCGGCCCCGGCGGCAGCACGAGGCCGCTGCCGTCCGGCGTGGTCAGCGCCAGCGGCCGGCGCAGCAGCACCGCCTCCGGGTCGACGCCGACGCGGCGCATCACCGTCAGCGTCCGGGTGTAGGCACCAACCAGGATGTGCTGGCCGTTGTCGAGCGCGCCGGCCGCGGTGTCCAGCGTGCGCGCGCGGCCGCCCCAGCCGGGCGCCATCTCGAACAGGCTGACCTGGTCGCCGCGCTCGCAGGCTTCCACCGCAGCGGTCAGCCCGGCCCAGCCGCCGCCGACGACCGCCAGGCGTCGCCGTGCCGTCGACCGTGCGGCCGGGTTTGCGGCCGCCACTCCGACCATCAGCGCTCGCGCCAATTGGTGCGCATCGCGATCCAGACCTTGCGCAGCGGCGTCAGCGCGATGCGCTGGTGCAGCACGCGGAAGTTCTCGGCCTCGATCTCGCGCAGCAGCGTGCGGTAGATGTTGGCCATCATCAGCCCGGGCCGCTGCGCGCGGCGGTCGGCGGGCGCCAGCAGCGCCAGTGCCTCGTCGTAGGTGCGGTGGGCGCGCTCCGCCTGGAAGCGCATCAGCGCGTCGAAGCGTTCGCTGTAGCCCCAGGGCGCCTGGCGCTGCAGCAGTTCGTGCGCCTTGACGTCGAAGCGTTGCAGCTCCGAGACCGGCAGGTAGATCCGGCCGCGCCGCGCGTCGTCGCCGACGTCGCGGATGATGTTCGTCAGCTGCATCGCCAGCCCCAGGCGGTGCGCGTAGGCGAGGGTGGTCGCCTCCTGGCGGCCGAAGATGCCGGCCGAGACCTCGCCCACGATGCCGGCGACCAGGTGGCAGTAGCGCTCGAGGCCGGTGAAGTCGAGGTAGCGCGTCTGTTCGAGGTCCATGCGGCAGCCGTCGATCACCGCCTGTAGGTGGCGTTCCTCGATGCGGTGCGCGGCGGCCAGCGGGGCCAGGGCCTGCATCGCCGGATGCGTGGGCCGGCCGGCGAAGGTCTCGTGCACCTCGCGCTGCCACCAAGCCAGCTTGGTCGCCGCGACGCCGGGGTCGTGCACCTCGTCGACGACGTCGTCGACCTCGCGGCAGAAGGCGTAGAACGCGGTGATCGCGGCGCGGCGCGGCGGAGGCAGGAAGAGGAAGGCGTAATAGAAGCTCGAGCCGCTGCGCGCGGCCTTCTCCTGCACATACTGTTGCGGCGTCATGCCGGCGTGCTCCCAGGTGGATTGGTGAGCACGCCGCACCTGGCGGGCCCGCTCACGTCGCGGCCCCGAGCGACGGGCGCGCGAGGCGATGGCGCATCGTGAGCGCGCGCCACAGCAGCAGCGGTGCGTCGGCACGCCCGATCGTCGGCCGGCGCAGCAGCGCGTCGTAGCCGCCCTCGGCCAGCTTGTCGGCGATCCGCAGCCCCCCCTGGACAACCAGGCGCAGCTCCCAGCCCACCCGCCCCGGCAGCGCCAGCGCCAGCGGTGCACCGGCGCGCATCAGCGCGCGCGCCCAGGCGACCATGTCGCCGATCAGCGCACGCGCCTGCGGCCCGTCTTCGCAGCGCAGCAGCGCAGCCGGGTCGACGCCGCGGCGCGCGCAGTCGGTCAGCGGGATGTAGAGCCGGTCGTTGGCCAGGTCGACCGACAGGTCCTGCCAGAAGTTGATCAGTTGCAGCGCGGTGCAGATCGCATCCGACTGGGCGAGCGATTCGCGCCTGTCGATGCCGTACAGGTGCAGCAGCAGGCGGCCGATCGGGTTCGCCGAGCGCCGGCAGTAGCCGAGCAGCGCGGCCCGGTCGGCATGGCGATGGACGGTCACGTCCTGCGCGAAGGCGCTCAGCAGGTCGGCCAGGAGCGAGTGGGGAAGGGCGTGGGCGCGCACCTGCGCCGCCAGCGGGCCGAAGACGGCGGGCCAACGGTTCGAGACCGTGCCGCCGACGTAGAGCGCGTCGAGGTCCGCACGGTAGGCGTCGAGCGCATCGAGGCGCGCCTGCGGCGGCGCCTCGCCCTCGTCTGCGAGGTCGTCGGCGGTGCGGGCGTAGGCGTAGATCGCGCGGATCGGCGGCCGCAGGCGGGGCGGGCAGAGCGCCGACGCCACCGGAAAGTTTTCGTAGTGATCGATGGACACGTCCCGCATTGTCCCCCGGCTGCAAGGAGGCGCCGGCGCACCGGCGGCCGGAGCAGACCCCGACGGCGCTCGTGCGCACTGTCCCGCGGTGTTTGACATCGCCCGTCGGGGGCGCCTAGTATTAATGACCGATGAGTCAGTAGCAGTGCTTTCTCCGGCGGGCTTCCCGCTACGAGGGGCTCCCGAGCGGGACCGCTTCCGCCGCCCTCGACGCCGACGTACCACCTTCGCAACGGGACCCCCATGCGCCGCTCGTCCACCCTTGCCGTTGCCCTCGTGGCCGTTGCCGTTCTCGCAGGTTGTTCGCGCCCGGCTCCGCCGCCCGAGCCGGTCCGCGCGGTGCGCGTCACGACGGTCGAGCCCGGGAGCGCCGGCCGGCGCTACGAGTTCGCCGGCGAGATCCGCGCGCGGACCGAATCGTGGCTGTCCTTCCGCGTCGGCGGCAAGCTGGTCAGGCGCAATGTCGACCTCGGCGACGTGGTGCGGCGACAGCAGGCGCTGGCCCAGCTCGACCCGAGCGACCTGCGGCTGGGGCAGGACGCCGCACAGGCGGCGCTGGTGGCTGCGCGCGTCAACTACACACAGGCCGAGGCCGACCTGCGCCGCTTCACCGAGCTGCGCGAGCGGGGGTTCATCAGCTCTGCAGAGCTCGAGCGGCACGACACCGCCTACCGGTCCGCGCGCGCGCAGCTCGATCAGGCGCGCGCCCAGGCCGGGGTGCAGGGCAACCAGGCGGCCTACAGCAGCCTGGTGGCGGACGCCTCGGGGGTCGTCACAGGCGTGGAGGCCGAACCCGGCATGGTCGTCGCCGCAGGCACGCCGATCCTGCGCCTGGCCCACGACGGGCCGCGCGACGTCGTCTTCGACGTGCCGGAAGACCGCGTCGCCCAGGTCCGCGAGGCTGCTGCCCGCACCGGTGCGCTGAAAGTGCTGCTCTGGGGCAGCGGGCAGACGCCGATCGACGCCCGCGTGCGTGAGATCGCCGCCGCCGCCGACCCGGTGACGCGCACTTTCCTTGTCAAGGCCGACATCGGCACGGCTGCGGTGCGCCTCGGCCAGACGGCGACCGTGACGCTCGCGGTGCCGACCGCGGGCAATGCGATCAAGCTGCCGCTGACGGCTGTCTGGGCGCATCAGGGCGGCAGCGCGGTCTGGCTGCTCGACCGCGAGTCGATGACGGTGAAGGCCCAGCCGATCGAGGTCGGCGGGGCAGACGGCAATGCGGTGGTTGTCGCCGGCGGGCTCGCGCCCGGGCAGACGGTGGTGACCGCCGGCGTCCACGTGTTGACGCCGGGGCAGAAGGTCAAGCTCTACGTCGAACGCAGCGCCTCGGCGCCCGCCTCGTCCGCTGCCGGCACCGCGTTGCCGGCCGAAGCCGCTGCGGCCGACGGCGTCGTCCGCCGCTGAGGCGCCCGCCGACGCGACTGAGCGAAGCCCGACCCCGATGACGAGCCACAACCCCGCCGCCCCCGGCGCCGTGCCGCCGATGTCGAGCCCCGCCGCCGCCCCGGCGTCGGGCACCTCAGGCTTCAATGTCTCGCGCTGGGCGCTCGAGCACGTGGCGCTGACGCGCTACCTGATGGTCGTGCTGCTGCTGCTCGGCGCCGCCGCCTACTTCCAGCTCGGCCAGGACGAGGACCCGCCGTTCACCTTCCGCGCGATGGTCGTGCGCGCCTACTGGCCGGGCGCGAGCGCCGAGCAGATGGCCGAGCAGGTGACGGACAAGATCGAGCGCGCGCTGCAGGAGGCGCCGTACGCCGACGTGATCCGCAGCTACACGAAGCCCGGCGAGACGCTGACCCTGCTGCAGATCCGTGACAGCTCGCCGCCGCGCGACGTGCCCGACGTCTGGTACCAGGTGCGCAAGCGGGTCGGCGACATCCGCTCGACGCTGCCGGCAGGCGTGATCGGGCCGGTCTTCAACGACGACTTCGGCGACGTCTACGGCTCGATCTACGCGCTCGAGGCCGACGGCTTCAGCTACGAGGAGCTGCGCCAGTACGCCGAAGACGTGCGCGGGCAGCTGCTGCAGGTGCCCGACGTCGCGAAGGTCGAGCTGTTCGGCGTGCAGGAAGAGAAGGTCTGGGTCGAGATCTCGCAGAAGCGCCTGGCCCGGCTGGGCATCGACTTCGGCACGGTGATCGCCCAGCTCGGCGCGCAGAACGCGGTCGAGGGCGCCGGCGTCGTCGACACCGGCAGCGACCAGCTGCAGGTGCGCGTCGGAGGCGCCTTCGACTCGGTCGAGGCACTGCGGGCGCTGCCGATCCGCGCGGTCAACCCCGACACCGGGCAGGCCGGCTCGCTGCGCCTGGGCGACATCGCCGAGATCCGCCGCGCCTATGTCGACCCGCCGGTCACCAAGGTGCGCTTCCAGGGCCGCGACGTGATCGCGGTGGGCATCTCGATGGCGCGCGGCGGCGACATCATCCGCCTGGGCGAGGCGCTGCGCGCGCGCGTCGACGGCATCCGCGGCGACCTGCCGGTCGGCATCGAGCTGAAGCAGGTGCAGGACCAGCCGAAGGCGGTGACGCGCTCGGTCGGCGAGTTCGTGCACGTGCTGATCGAGGCGATCGTGATCGTGCTGGCGGTGAGCTTCGTCAGCCTCGGCCTGCACTTCCGGCCGCTGCGGCTCGACATCTGGCCCGGCCTGGTGGTCGCGATCACGATCCCGCTCGTGTTGGCGATCACCTTCGTGGTCATGTACTACTGGGGGGTCGGCCTGCACAAGATCTCGCTCGGCTCGCTGATCATCGCGCTTGGCCTGCTCGTCGACGACGCGATCATCTCGGTCGAGATGATGGTGCGCAAGCTCGAGGAGGGCTACGACAAGATGCGCGCCGCGACCTTCGCCTACGAGGTGACGGCGATGCCGATGCTCACCGGCACGCTGATCACCGCGGTCGGCTTCCTGCCGATCGGCATGGCGAAGTCGACCGTCGGCGAGTACACCTTCGCGATCTTCGCGGTCACGGCGGCGGCGCTGCTGATCTCCTGGGTCGTCTCGGTGTACTTCGTGCCGTACCTGGGGTCGCTGCTGCTGCGCACGCATTCGAAGGTCCAGGGCCAGGCGCACGAGCTGTTCGACACGCCGTTCTACACGCGCTTCCGGCGCACGGTCGGCTGGTGCGTCGAGCACCGCTGGATCACGATCGCCGTCACCGTGCTCAGCTTCGCGCTCGGCATCGTCGGCATGGGGCGTGTGCAGCAGCAGTTCTTCCCCGACTCGAGCCGGCCGGAGATCCTGGTCGACCTTTGGCTGCCCGAAGGCTCGGGCTTCCAGGCCACCGAGGCGGTGGCCCGGCGCTTCGAGCGTCGCATGCAGGAGGAGCCGGGTGTCGAGAGCGTCGCGACCTGGGTCGGCAGCGGCGTGCCGCGCTTCTACCTGCCGCTCGACCAGATCTTCCCGCAGGCCAACGTGACGCAGGCCATCGTGCTGCCGAAGTCGCTGGCCCAGCGCGACGCCCTGCGCCAGCGCCTGCCCGCGCTGCTCGCCGAGGAGTTCCCGGAGGTGCGCGGGCGCGCCAAGCTGCTGCCGAACGGGCCGCCGGTGCCGTACCCCGTGCAGTTCCGCGTGTTGGGGCCGGACGCGTCCGAGGTGCGCCTCTGGGCCGACCGCGCGAAGGAGATCCTGCGCGCCCATCCGCAGATGCGCGGGGTCAACGACAACTGGAACGAGTCGATCAAGGCGCTGCGCCTCGAGGTCGACCAGGACAAGGCGCGGGCGCTCGGGGTGTCGAGCCAGACGATCGCCCAGGCGTCGCGCAGTGGCCTGTCGGGCACGACCGTCGGCCAGTACCGCGAAGGCGACCGCCTGATCGACATCGTGCTGCGCCAGCCGGCGGAGGAACGCGCGGTGCTGACCGACATCGCCAACGGCTACCTGCCCACCACCGCCGGCCGCTCGATCCCGATGACGCAGATCGCCCAGGTCGGCTTCGGCTGGGAGCCGGGCGTGCTGTGGCGCGAAGGACGCCGCTTCGCGGTCACGGTGCAGGGCGATACCGCAGAAGGAGTGCAGGGCCCGACCGTGAGCGCCGAGCTGTGGCCGCGCATGCGGGAGCTGGCGGCCGGGATGCCCCCGGGCTACACCATCACCCTGGCCGGCGCGGCGGAGGAGAGCAGCAAGGGCCAGGGCTCGATCGCCGCCGGTGCGCCGCTGATGCTTTTCATCATGTTCACGCTGCTGATGCTGCAGTTGCACAGCTTCAGCCGGGCGATGCTCGTCTTCCTGACCGGGCCGCTGGGCATCGCCGGCGTCGCCGCCGCGCTGCTGCTGACGAACCGGCCGTTCGGCTTCGTCGCCCTGCTCGGCGTGATCGCGCTGATGGGCATGATCATGCGCAATTCGGTGATCCTGATCGACCAGATCGAGCACGACCGCAGCCGCGGCGTCGCGGCGCGCGACGCGATCGTCGAGGCGGCGGTGCGCCGATTCCGGCCGATCGTGCTGACGGCGGCTGCGGCGGTGCTGGCGATGATTCCTCTTTCGCGCAGCGTCTTCTGGGGCCCGATGGCGGTGGCGATCATGGGCGGGCTGATCGTCGCGACGGTGCTCACGCTGCTGGCGTTGCCGGCGATGTACGCGGCCTGGTTCCGCGTCGAGAGCCATCCGGCGCCGGTGCCGGCCCCGGCCGCTTGAGCGGCGTTGCCGCTGCCCGTGCGGGCCGCCCGGGCCGCTGCGCCGCCGGCGGCAAGCGGGGTCAGGACCGGTCCCGGACCGGGGCGCGGTTTCCCCCTGCGGGGTCACCCGGCCGGGCGGCTAAAATCATGGGCTGATCCACAGGCCGCCGACGCGCGCCCGTCGCCGGCGCGCGGCGGCGTCCGGCTGTCCGTGGGTTCGTCCCGCGCGGGTGGCGAAATTGGTAGACGCACCAGGTTTAGGTCCTGACGCCAGCGATGGTGTGGGGGTTCGAGTCCCCCCCCGCGCACCAGATCCAAAAGCAGACGACAGACAAAGAGAGCACACGCATGGCAGTCACAGTTGAAACCCTCGAGAAGCTGGAGCGCAGGATCACCTTGACGCTGCCGGCCGAGGCGATCGATCACGAGGTCGAGTCGCGCCTGAAGAAGCTCTCGCGCACCGTCAAGGCGGCCGGCTTCCGGCCCGGCAAGGTGCCGCTGAGCGTCGTGTCGCAGCGCTATGGCTACTCGGTGCACTACGAGGTCATGAACGACAAGGTCGGCGAGGCCTTCGCCGAGGCGGCCAGCGAAGCCAAGCTGCGCGTGGCCGGCGCGCCCAAGATCACGCAGAAGGACGCCGCGCCCGAGGGCCAGCTGGCCTTCGACGCGACTTTCGAGGTGTACCCGGAAGTCGCGCTCGGCGATCTGGCCGCGGCCGAGGTCGACCGCATCTCGGCCGACGTCGGCGACGCCGCGATCGACAAGACGCTCGAGATCCTGCAGAAGCAGCGCCGCAGCTTCGCCGCGCGCGACGCCCAGGACGTGGCGGCGGACGGCGACCGGGTCACGATCGACTTCGAAGGCAAGATAGACGGCGTGCCCTTCGAGGGCGGCAAGGCCGAGGGCTTCTCGTTCGTGATCGGGGAGGGCCAGATGCTCGAGGCCTTCGAGAAGGCGGTGCGCGGCATGCGCGCCGGCCAGTCGAAGACCTTCCCGCTTCAGTTCCCCGAGGACTACCGCGGCAAGGACGTCGCCGGCAAGGAGGCCGACTTCCTGGTGACGGTCAAGCAGATCGAGGCGCAGACGCTGCCGGCGCTGGACGACGAGTTCGCCCGCTCGCTCGGCGTGGCCGACGGCTCGCTCGAGGCGCTGCGCGCCGACGTGCGCAAGAACCTGGAGCGCGAAGTGAAGTTCCGGGTGCAGGCGCGCAACAAGAGCGCGGCGCTCGACGCGCTGCTGAAGACAGCCCAGCTCGATGCGCCGAAGGCCCTGGTCGACCAGGAGATCGAGCGCATGATCGCCTCGGCGCGCGAGGACCTGAAGCAGCGTGGCGTGAAGGATGCCGACAAGGCGCCGATCCCGCCCGAGGTGTTCCGCGAGCAGTCCGAGCGTCGGGTGAAGCTCGGCCTCGTCGTTGCCGAGCTCGTGCGCCAGCACAACCTGCAGGCGCGGCCCGACCAGCTGCAGGCGCACATCGAGGAGCTCTCGCAGAGCTACGAGAAGCCTGCCGAGGTGGTGCGCTGGTACCTGAGTGATCGTCAGCGCATGGCCGAGGTGGAAGGTGTCGTCATCGAGAACAATGTGACGAACCATGTGTTCGCGACCGCGAAGGTGACGGACAAGCCGGTCGCCTTCGACGAACTGATGGCAGGCTGAGCACCCGTGCGGCGCGCGGGGCTTTCGCCGTGCGCCGCCCTTGACGTGCCGCGCCGCGTCACCATCTGCCAGTCTTCCATCGAAGGACAACCCGATACATGAGCGCACTGGAAACCACGGGCCTTGGCATGGTCCCGATCGTCATCGAACAGTCGGGCCGCGGCGAGCGCGCCTACGACATTTACAGCCGCCTGCTGCGCGAGCGGGTGGTGTTCCTGGTCGGCCCGGTCAACGACCAGACCGCCAACCTGGTCGTCGCCCAGCTGCTTTTCCTCGAGAGCGAGAACCCGGACAAGGACATCTCGCTGTACATCAACTCGCCGGGTGGCAGCGTCAGCGCCGGCCTGTCGATCTTCGACACGATGCAGTTCATCAAGCCCGACGTGTCGACGCTGTGCATGGGCCTGGCGGCAAGCATGGGCTCGTTCCTGCTGATGGCCGGGGCCAAGGGCAAGCGCTTCGCGCTGCCGAACTCGCGCGTGATGATCCACCAGCCCTCCGGCGGTGCCCAGGGCCAGGCCACCGACATCGAGATCCACGCCCGCGAGATCCTGAAGACGCGCGCCCAGCTCAACCGCATCTACGCCGAGCGCACCGGCCAGTCCCTGGACAAGATCACGGCCGACATGGAGCGTGACTTTTTCATGGATCCTGAAGAAGCGAAGACCTACGGCCTGATCGACCAGGTCCTGGCCCAGCGCGGCTGACGCGACCGGGCCTGACGCCCCTGGCGCAGGCCCAAAACTGGACCGTCATCGGGGCCTTTCTGCCCGGAAAGGCCCCGAATCCGTTTGACTTATCATCGTCGGATCGCCCCCGACCGTCCGACCATGGCCGACAAAAAAGGCACGTCCAGCGAAAAGGTTCTGTACTGCTCGTTCTGCGGCAAGAGCCAGCACGAGGTGAAGAAGCTCATCGCCGGGCCTTCGGTGTTCATCTGCGACGAGTGCATCGAGCTCTGCAATGACATCATCCGCGACGAGGTTCCGGCCGAGAGCCCGGAATCGAAGACGTCGAAGAGCGATCTGCCGGTGCCCGGCGAGATCAAGTCGATCCTCGACAACTACGTGATCGGGCAGGACGCCGCCAAGCGCACGCTGGCCGTTGCCGTCTACAACCACTACAAGCGGTTGAAGCATATGGCGGGCAGCAAGGACGAGGTAGAGCTCGCCAAGAGCAACATCCTGCTGATCGGTCCGACCGGCTCGGGCAAGACGCTGCTGGCCCAGACCCTGGCGCGCCTGCTCAATGTGCCCTTCGTGATCGCCGACGCGACGACGCTGACGGAAGCCGGCTACGTCGGCGAGGATGTCGAGAACATCATCCAGAAGCTGCTGCAGAACTGCAATTACGAGGTCGAGCGCGCCCAGCGCGGGATCGTCTACATCGACGAGATCGACAAGATCAGCCGCAAGGCCGACAACCCGTCGATCACGCGCGACGTCTCGGGCGAAGGTGTGCAGCAGGCCCTGTTGAAGCTGATCGAGGGCACGATGGCCAGCGTGCCGCCGCAGGGCGGTCGCAAGCACCCGAACCAGGATTTCCTGCAGATCGACACGACGAACATCCTGTTCATCTGCGGCGGGGCGTTCGACGGGCTCGAGAAGGTGATCCAGAACCGCACCGAGAAGTCCGGCATCGGCTTCGGTGCCTCGGTGCACAGCAAGTCCGAACGCCAGGTCTCGGAAGTGTTCCGCGAGGCGGAGCCCGAGGACCTGATCAAGTTCGGTCTGATTCCGGAACTGGTCGGGCGCCTGCCGGTGGTCGCGACCCTCGGTGAACTGACCGAGGACGCCCTCGTGCGCATCCTGACCGAGCCGAAGAACGCCCTGGTCAAGCAGTACCAGAAGCTGTTCGGCATGGACGGTGTCGACCTCGAGATCAGGCCGTCCGCGCTGGCGGCGATCGCGCGACGTGCGCTCGCTCGCAAGACCGGCGCCCGCGGCCTGCGCTCGATCATGGAGCAGTCCCTGATCGACACGATGTTCGAGCTGCCGACGCTGGATGGCGTGGCCAAGGTCGTGCTCGACGAGCACAACGTCGAAGGAGACGCCAAGCCCTTGCTCGTCTATCGCGAGCAGAAGGCAAAAGCCTGACCTCCCCAGTGCCCCCTGTCAGCCTGCGCGACGCGCTGTCGTCGCCGGCGGGGGTGGCTTGCAAATCGATCCTCGGGCCGCATGTGGCTGCGAGAAAGTGAGGTTAGCTATGTCCGGACATCCGATCCTTCCCGCCGACCCGATCTCGCTGCCGCTGCTGCCGCTGCGCGACGTGGTCGTGTTCCCGCACATGGTGATTCCGCTGTTCGTCGGGCGCCCGAAGTCGATCAAGGCGCTCGAGGCAGCGATGGAGGCCGGCCGCCAGATCATGCTGGTCGCGCAACGCGCCGCCGGCAAGGACGAGCCCAAGCCCGACGACATGTTCGAGATCGGCTGCGTCTCGAGCATCCTGCAGATGCTGAAGCTGCCCGACGGAACCGTGAAGGTGCTGGTCGAAGGCATCCAGCGCGCCAACACGCGCTCGATCGACGACAGCGGTGAGCACTTCACCGCCGAGGTCGTGCCGGTGCCGCCCGAGGCCGACACGAAGCCTGAGATCGAGGCGCTGCGCCGTGCGGTCACGCAGCAGTTCGACCAGTACGTCAAGCTCAACAAGAAGATCCCGCCCGAGATCCTGACCTCGATCGCCGGCATCGACGACGCCGGCCGCCTGGCCGACACGATCGCCGCGCACCTGCCGCTGAAGCTCGAGGCGAAGCAGTCGGTGCTCGATCTGTATCGCGTCGACAAGCGGCTCGAGAAGTTGCTCGAACTGCTCGAGCACGAGGTCGACATCCTGCAGGTGGAAAAGCGCATCCGCGGGCGCGTCAAGCGCCAGATGGAGAAGAGTCAGCGCGAGTACTACCTGAACGAGCAAGTCAAGGCGATCCAGAAGGAACTCGGCGACGGCGAAGAGGGTGCCGATCTCGAGGACCTCGAGAAGAAGATCGTCGCTGCCAAGATGCCGAAGGACGCGCGCAAGAAGGCCGATGCGGAGTTCAAGAAGCTCAAGCTGATGTCGCCGATGTCGGCCGAGGCGACCGTCGTGCGCAACTACATCGACACCCTGGTCAACCTGCCCTGGGCGAAGAAGACGAAGATCAAGCACGACCTCACGAATGCCGAGGAAGTGCTGAACGAGGACCACTACGGGCTCGAGAAGGTCAAGGACCGCATCCTCGAGTACCTCGCGGTGCAGCAGCGCGTCGACAAGGTGAAGGCGCCGATCCTCTGCCTGGTCGGGCCGCCCGGCGTCGGCAAGACCTCGCTCGGCCAGAGCGTGGCGCGAGCGACCGGCCGCAAGTTCGTGCGGATGGCGCTCGGCGGCGTGCGTGACGAGGCCGAGATCCGCGGGCACCGCCGCACCTACATCGGCTCGATGCCGGGCAAGGTGCTGCAGAGCCTGACCAAGATCGGCACGCGCAACCCGCTGTTCCTTCTCGACGAGATCGACAAGCTCGGCATGGACTTCCGTGGCGACCCGTCGTCGGCCCTGCTCGAGGTGCTCGACCCCGAGCAGAACCACACCTTCAGCGACCACTACGTCGAGGTCGACTTCGACCTGTCGGACGTGATGTTCGTGGCGACCTCGAACTCGATGAACATCCCGCCGGCGCTGCTGGACCGTATGGAGGTCATCCGTCTCGCCGGCTACACCGAGGACGAGAAGCTCAACATCGCGCGCCGCTACCTGCTGCCCAAGCAGCAGAAGAACAATGGCGTGAAGGACGAGGAGCTCGACGTCACCGACGGCGCGATCCGCGGGATCATCCGCTACTACACCCGCGAAGCCGGCGTGCGCTCGCTCGAGCGCGAGCTCAGCAAGATCTGCCGCAAGGTGGTCAAGGGCATCCAGCTCAAGACCTACGAGGGCAAGGTCACGGTCACCGAGGAGAACCTCAACGACCTGCTGGGCGTGCGCAAGTACGACTTCGGCCGTGCCGAGAAGACCAACCAGGTCGGTCAGGTCGTGGGCCTGGCCTGGACCGAGGTCGGTGGCGACCTGCTGACCATCGAGGCGGCCGTGATGCCCGGCAAGGGCAACATCATCCGCACCGGCTCGCTGGGCGACGTGATGAAGGAATCGGTCGAGGCCGCACGCTCGGTGGTGCGCAGCCGCTCTCGGCGCCTGGGCATCAAGGACGAGCAGTTCGAGAAGCGCGACATCCACATCCACGTGCCCGACGGCGCCACGCCCAAGGACGGCCCGAGCGCGGGTGCGGCGATGACCACGGCCTTCGTCTCGGCGCTGACCGGCATCCCGGTGAAGGCGACGGTGGCGATGACCGGCGAGATCACGCTGCGCGGCGAGGTCACGGCCATCGGCGGACTGAAGGAGAAGCTGCTGGCGGCGCTGCGCGGTGGCATCCGCACCGTGATGATCCCGGAAGACAACGTCAAGGACCTGCAGGACATCCCGGCCAATGCCAAGGACAACCTCGAGATCATCCCGGTGCGCTGGATCGACCAGGTGCTGAAGGTGGCGCTCGAGAGCGAGCCGCAGCCGCTGCCCGACGACGAACCCGCGGCCAAGGCCGAGGCGCCCGCCGTCGCGCCGGCGGTCGGCAGCGGCGACGCGCTGCCCCATTGATCACGCCTCGAAACCTGGTTATACTGTGAGGCTCACGCGGGAATAGCTCAGTTGGTAGAGCGCAACCTTGCCAAGGTTGAGGTCGCGAGTTCGAGCCTCGTTTCCCGCTCCAAATGCTCGAGAGCATGCTCGAAAGAACCAGGGAAGCCGCAAGCTTCCCTTTTTCTTGTGAGAATGCAGACCATGGCGCGATAGCAAAGCGGTTATGCAACGGATTGCAAATCCGTCCAGCCCAGTTCGACTCTGGGTCGCGCCTCCAGACTTTCCAAGGGCCCGTCCGCAGGGCCCTTTTCCTTGGCCATCGCCATAATCGGCCCGCGCCCCGATCCGGCCCGGATGGCGAAACAGGCAGACGCAGCGGACTTAAACTCCGCCGCCCTCTCACCGGGGCATACCGGTTCGAACCCGGTTCCGGGCACCACGCTCACCCCCGCAGGATGCCCGCCATGGCCTTGTTCGCCTCCGACTCGCTGAACCCCGGCGTCGCCAAGCGCGAGGTCTTCGGCTGGGCGATGTA
>JAMHWF010000026.1:0-4297 GCA_035911095.1 Ideonella sp.
GTGACCCATCAGCGACGCCGGGATGACGCCGGGGTAGGCGGTCGAGATCGTCGCCGGTTCCGAGGAGGAACCGATGAACGAGCGACGGAAGATCACGGATGAACAGGAGGCGCGACGCTGCCTGGTGGCGGCGCGCAGGACTGGCAAGCGCGTCGGGGTGTGGGCCCGAGCGAACGGTATCGACGGCCGGTCGCTGAACGCGTGGCAGCTCAACCTTGCGCGGCGGGGCGTGCCGCGGGCACCGGCGGCGGCGCGGCCGGCCGCCGCGCCAGTACGACGCCCGCCCGCGGCGCTGGTTGAACTGGTCCCGGTGACGCGGCCGGCCGCGCCGGCACGCTACACGGTGCACGTCGGCGATGTCCGCCTCGACTTCGGCGACGACGTCGACATGGCGACGCTGCGGCGGGTGGTCGAGGCGCTGCGGTCATGTTGAGCCTGCCGCCGACGGTGCGGGTGTTCGTGGCGGTTGCGCCCGTCGACATGCGCGGCTCGTTCGACGCGCTCGCCGGCGCGGTCCGGCGGCTCGGGCTCGATCCGGTCGACGGCCACCTCTACCTGTTCTTGAACCGGCGCCGGCGCCTCGCGAAGGCGCTGTGGTTCGACGGGTCGGGGTGGTGCCTGCTGGCGAAGCGGCTCGAGAACGGCAGCTTCCAGCTGCCGGTGATCACCGGCGAGGCCGCGCAGGTGCAGATCGACGGCACCGCGTTCGCGGCACTGCTGGCCGGCATCGACTTCACGGCCGCACGACGCGGTTGGTATCGCCGGCCGCGCACGGCGCCGCCGCAGGGGATCGACAGAACGCGCGCGATGTGATCAGGTGGCGACGTGGCCACCGTGGCTGCCCTGCGACGCGAGAACGACGAGCTGCGCGCCCAGGTCGCGCGGCTCGCGACGGCGAGCACGGCGCAGCGGGCGCAACTCGACCGCCTGGCGGCGGCGAGCGCCGCGCAACTCGCCCAACTCGCGCAACTCGCCCAGCTCGCCGTGACCAACGCGGCCCTGACCGCGGAGATCGCCAAGCTGAACGACCGCGTCAGTGAGCTGCTCGCGGCGGCGCGGCGGCGCCAGCGACCGCCGGCTCCGCCGCCGCTACTCGCCCCGCCGCCGACCGTCGCCGCTGACGCTGCGCGCGCGTTCGCGGACCGGCCGGCGCCACCGACGCTGCCGGCCAAACCGAAGCCCGCGCCGAAACCGCGCCGCCCGACGGGCCGCAAGCCGGTGCCGGCGCATCTCGAGGCCGAGCGCCACGAGCTCCGCCCCGACACGTGCGCCCACTGTGGTGGCCACATGCTCGATGTCGCCGACGTCCTGGTCGAGGAGAAGCTGCACGTCGTCAAGGAGCACCAGCGCCGCCGCGTCGTCCGTCGCACGACCTGTCGTTGCCGCGATTGCGGGCAACGCACGACGCCGCGTTCGCTGCCTGCGCCGTACGACCGATCGAAGGTGACGTGCGACTGGCTCGCCTGGCTGGTCGACCAGAAGTTCGCGCTGCTCACGCCGCTCGACCGACTCCGCCGCGACCTCGCGGCGCGCGGCATTCCGATCGCGATGGGTTCGCTTGTCGCGTTCATCGAGCGCGCCGCGGATCTGCTCGCGCCCGTCGACGGCCACCACTGGCGCACGCTGCTCGCCGGCCGGTGGATGGCCACCGACGGCACGGGCCTCAAGGTGCTGGTGCCCGAGCTGCCGGCGGCCCACAACGGCTACGTCGAACTCTATCGCGATCGCGAGCTCGCGGTGTTCCAGTACGAGCCCGACAAGGCCGCCGAGGCGGTGGTGGCGAAGCTGCAGTCCTTCCGCGGCACGCTCACCGCCGACGCCGAGCACCGCTTCAACGCCGTCTACGCCACCGGCCGCGTGCTTGAGGCCGGATGCAATGCGCATGGTCGCCGCAAGTTCCGCGACGCCGAGGTGACCCGCCCCGACCTCGCCGCCGAAGGCGGCGCCTTCATCGCCGCGATGTACGTCGCCGAGCAGGACGGGCAGGCTCGAGGCCTCGTCGGCGCCAAGCTGCTCGCCCATCGCCGACGCCGGATTCGACCGATCGTCACGCGCTTCCGCCGCTGGCTCGCTGCGGTCGAGCCGACGCTCTTGCCGTCAGAGCCGCTCGCCGCAGCCGTCGGCTACTACCAGCGGCACGGCGACGCGCTGTTCCGATTCCTCGACGATCCCGACGTCCCGATCGACAACTCGCCGACCGAGCGCGAGTTCCAGACCGTCGCCAAGCTCCGCCTCAACATGCTGTTCGCCGGCAGCACCGAGGGGGCGCACCGCGCGTGCGTTCTGCTCGGCATCGTCGCCACCTGCCGCGCCATCGGCGTGCCCGTGCAGGCCTACCTCGCCTGGGCCTTCGAGCGTCTCGGCACCCACCGCGACGTCTTCGCGCTGCCGATCGACCAGCTCACGCCGGCCGCGTTCAAGCGCGCCGCGCGCTGACCACGGCCCGGCCGCCGGCGCGCCGGGGGCCACGCCTCTGCCACGGTCCGGCGCCGCCGTCACCCCGGTGTGGCTGATCGGTCACTGCGGGGCGAGCCCGCCGGCCCGCCCGGGCCAGGGCGGCCCAAGCCTGGCCTCCCCCGACCAGCACGCCGCTAGCCGGCCAATCCCGGCCCCCGGCCCCCATCCGTTAACCGATCACGCACTCCGCGTCCGAGCGCGGCTGTCGGGGCCAAGCCCCGACGAGACTGCGACGAGCGCGGCGGCGGCGCTGCCTGCGCCTAACCGATCATATATGGGGGCCGCTGCTCGACAGCAGCGGAGAGGGGGCGGTGGCCCACGGCGACAGAGGCGGTGGCTGCCCGCTTCAATGGGGCCGCTGCTCGACAGCAGCGGAGAGGCGTGGCCATCGTCCTTGGCGTCGGTGATGGCGGCCCGCTTCAATGGGGCCGCTGCTCGACAGCAGCGGAGAGCCCCGGAGTGCGCGCCGACACGGGGGGGCGGCCGCCGGCTTCAATGGGGCCGCTGCTCGACAGCAGCGGAGAGACCTTCAGCCGCTCGCTCGCCAACGACTTCTCATAGCTTCAATGGGGCCGCTGCTCGACAGCAGCGGAGAGCGAGCGGCGGCCCGTGGCGGGGTGGCGGGCGTGCGGCTTCAATGGGGCCGCTGCTCGACAGCAGCGGAGAGGGCACCACCACGCAGGTCGGCCGCGGCCAGGGGTGGCTGCTTCAATGGGGCCGCTGCTCGACAGCAGCGGAGAGACCAGGGCCCCACGATCCTCGAGCGGCTGTTCGGCGAGCTTCAATGGGGCCGCTGCTCGACAGCAGCGGAGAGAGGCAAGGCCACGGCGTCGTGTCTCGTGACGGTCTTGCTTCAATGGGGCCGCTGCTCGACAGCAGCGGAGAGGTGGAAGATCCGCCGGCGCGGGTCGCTGGGCCCGCACGCGCTTCAATGGGGCCGCTGCTCGACAGCAGCGGAGAGACAGGGGGACGTAGTAGAGTTCGACGCGCAAGGGCGGCTTCAATGGGGCCGCTGCTCGACAGCAGCGGAGAGGCGCGATCACCATCGCCACGTCCGCATCGACCACCAGGCTTCAATGGGGCCGCTGCTCGACAGCAGCGGAGAGGCCTGGAGCTCCGCGTCGAGGTCCACCCAGTCGTTGCTTCAATGGGGCCGCTGCTCGACAGCAGCGGAGAGGTCTTCGGGGCCCGGGGTTCGCGGACCATCCCGGCGGCTTCAATGGGGCCGCTGCTCGACAGCAGCGGAGAGACGTTGCGGGGTGACCGCGGGTCCTCGGGCCCGGCGTCGCTTCAATGGGGCCGCTGCTCGACAGCAGCGGAGAGGACCGCCTGACGCAGCCGGCCGCAGGCGGCGTCTTCGTGCTTCAATGGGGCCGCTGCTCGACAGCAGCGGAGAGAGGTTCGCCATGTCGCTGGCCAGCTCCTGGTCGCGCTGCTTCAATGGGGCCGCTGCTCGACAGCAGCGGAGAGCCTCGTCGCGGTCGTCCTCGGGGCCGTGGTAGTCCTCGCTTCAATGGGGCCGCTGCTCGACAGCAGCGGAGAGGGTGCTGCGGTGGCTCGCCGACGACCAGATTGCGACGCTTCAATGGGGCCGCTGCTCGACAGCAGCGGAGAGAGGCCACCGCGGGCCGCGAGGTCGCCGAGCGTGGCGTCGCTTCAATGGGGCCGCTGCTCGACAGCAGCGGAGAGGCGATCCAATCCTCGATCGTCCATTGGATATGGTTACAGCTTCAATGGGGCCGCTGCTCGACAGCAGCGGAGAGCAAGGGCTCGCGCGGCCGCGCCGCCCAGGCGACCGTCGAGCTTCAATGGGGCCGCTGCTCGACAGCAGCGGAGAGCC
>JAMHWF010000027.1:0-68508 GCA_035911095.1 Ideonella sp.
CGCGCCGGCCGGGCGCTCGTAGCTGCCGTGATAGGCGATCGTCGCGGCCTCGCGCAGCCGGCGCGAGGCCGCGACCATCTGCTCCTGGCGCGCGCGGATGCTCAGGATCTGCTCGATCGCCGGCGTCGCCTGCTCCTCGTTCAGCGGCGCGTCGACCACGTCGCGCAGCTCGGCCACGACGATGCCCTCGCGGCTGTCGTAGCGCAGCAGCTGGCCGGTCTTCATCGTCGCCAGGCGCTGGCGCACCGCGGGCGGCAGGTGCTCGGCCTGGCGCTGCACGTTGGCGATCACCGCGACGTCGCCGCCGGCCTTGCGCACGCGGGCGACGGCCTCGCGCAGGCTGGGGGCGCGCTCCAGCCCGTCGATCAGCTCGGCCTTGCCGTCGGGCAGCTGGGCGAAGCGGATCTCGTCGAAGCGGTAGAGCCTGCGCCCGGCGAAGAGGTCCGGGTGCTCGCGGTAGAAGGCGCGCACGGCACCGCCGTCGGGCTTCGGTGCCGCATCCGCCTCGCGCCCCATCGCGGCACGGGCGATGACATCGCGCCGCGCCGCGTCGAGGTCCTGCAGCACGGTCGGGTCGTGGTCGAGCGCCTGGGCCACCGCGTGCTGCACCAGCAGCTCGCGCTGGATCAGGCGGTCGAGGATCTCGCGCCGCACCTGCTCGATGTTGGCCTCGGTCACGCCGCGGCTCGTCCTGAGCACGTGGTTGATCTGGTGCACGGTGATCTCCTCGCCGTTCACCGTCGCGGCGACCTGGGAGGCACCGCCCGCGCCACCGCCGTCGCCGCAAGCGGCGAGCCCGAGCACGGCCGCGGCCGCCGCAGCGAGCGGCAGGCGCCGCAGGGTCGAGGCGCGCGGCCTCGCGGACAGGGGTCGTTTCATCGGCTCAGCGGTCCTGGTCTGCATTCGGTTCCTGCGGGCGGTAGTCGACGACGAAGCGAAACTGCTTGCCGGCGTCGAGGATCACTTCCTTCTGGCCGCGACGCAGGATGCGGATCTCCACCTTCAGCGTCGCGTAGCCGTCGTGCTCGAACAGCTCGTCGTAGATCGACAGCAGCACGGCCTTCACGTATTGCGGGCTCGACGGCAGCGGCCGCACCGGCGCGGCGGCAGCCGGAGTCGCGCCCTTGACGACGGGCCGCGGTGCGTCGCCCCGCGGCGTCACCGGGGGGTCCGCGTCATCGGAGAACGCGGCCGCTTCCGTCCGCAACGACCATGGCTCGATGTGTCGGTCCATTCCCACTCCGTGTCCATCTCAAGGTTTCACTGCGGTGCCGTCCACCGAGGCCGAGACCAGTTGCTGCGACTCGGAGGCGGTGTCCGAGCGCAGCAGCACGCCGCTGCCGCGCGCCACCCACTGCGTGGTCTGCAACTGCCCCGAGGTCATCAGGTCGACGGTGAACTTGCAGGCGTTCGCGAACGTGCCGGCGGGCACCGTGACGTTCTCGAAGCCGTCGAAGACGATGCGCGTGGTGCCGGCGAACGGCGCCGGCGCCGCCGCGGCGGGCGCGAAGCTCAGGGTCGCGACCGAGAGCAGGCTGCGCGCCTCGCCCTTCGCGAGGGAGAAGTCGAGCTCCGGGCGCGCCGGCGACATCGACAGGGTCTGCGTCACCTCGCCGGCGCTGCCGTCGAAGCGCGCCTCGGTGGCGAGCACCTCGACCGCCTCGTCGGCCAGCGTCAGGTAGACCGCGCCGGCGAAGGTCTCGTCGGGCACGCCGGCCGAGCTCACGGTCTCGGACAGGCCGATGCGGGTCGCGGCACGGCCGCCGGTGGTCGCCGGGCCTTCGACCGTCCAGGTCTGGCGCGCGCTGCGGTCGGCCGCGCCGCTGGTCGTCACCCGGTACTCGTACTGGGCGACCGTGCCGGCCTTGGCGTAGAGATCGGCGTTCAGGCACTCGTTCGCCGCGGTCGGGGCCGTCGGCTCGGTGGGTTCCGCCGGTTCGGTGGGCCCCGTCGGCTCGGTCGGCTCGGTCGGCTCCGTGGGCTCGGTCGGCTCCGTGGGCTCGGTGGGTTCGGTCGGCTCCGTCGGCTCGCTCGGCGACGAGGGCTCGGACGGCTCGATGACGTCGCGCCCGTTGGTGCCGCTGCCGCCCCCACAGGCGGCGAGCAGGCCGATGGCGGCCAGCAGCAGGAGCCGGCTCGCAAGGGTCTCCAGCCGGGTGCGGAAGGAGGAAGGAAGACTCATCGGGCGTGACCTCAGATCTGCACCGTCAGCGCGAAGCGCACCGATCGACCGGGGCCCTGCAAGCCGATCACGTTGCCGAGCTCGTCCCCGTTGTGGCACCAGTTCTTGTTGAAGAGGTTGTGGACGGACAGCTGCGCGCGCACCCGCTCGGTCGGCTTCCAGGCGACGAAGGCGTCCTGCAAGGTCACCGCGCCCTGGGCGACGCCGCCCTCGACGAGGCGGCCGCAGGACTGGGTGCTGGCCGTCAGCTCGGTGGCGCCGAACAGCACGATCTGGTCTTCCTGCTGGCGCAGGTGGTAGCCGAGCTCGAGCCGTCCGGAATCGAGCGGTCGCCAGCCGAGCGAGAGGTTGGCCGTGGTGCCGGGGATGCCGGCGGTGAAGGGCAGCTCGACGCCGGTCAGCCCGTTGCGCCGGTTGGCCCAGATGCGGGCGACGTTGAGCTGGCCGTACCACTGCGGCCGCTCGTAGGTGGCTTCGAACTCGAGCCCGTGACGGTCCTCGCTGTAGGGCTGCACGATGCGGTCGCCGCTCACGGCCAGGTAGCTCGCGCCGACGAGGCGGGTGCTGGCGATGCGGAAGTAGCTGAGGCGCGCCGACGCGTCGGCCATCAGGCGGCGCAGCAGGCCGGCCCCGTCGTCGGTGCCGCCGGCCTGCGCGGGCGCCCAGGCGAGCGCGACCTCGCGGGCGATCGAATGCGTGGGCGCCAGCCGGTCGCCGCAGCCGTTGGGCGCGATCGGCTCGCCGTCGGCGCTGAAGAAACCCGAGCAGGGGCTGGCCGCGCCGGTGGCGAAGTGGTCGGTGATCAGCGGCGGGCGGAAGGCCTTGCGCCAGCCATAGCTCAGCTGCCAGGGGCCCTGCCCCGGCTGCCAGGCGAGCATCAGGTTCGGCGTCCAGCGCCGGAAGCGGTAGCTCGACGCCTCGCCGAGCCCTTCGAGCACCTCGCGCGCCGCACCGTCGGCCGTCAGGCGATAGCGGTCGAGACGCAGGCCGGGGGTCAGCGTCAGGTCGGCCCAGGCCATGGTCGCCTGGCCGATCAGCGCCTGCGAGCTGCGCGTGCCCGGCGGCTGCTGGCCGTCGAAGCCGTCCGGGTAGCGCCCCTCGGGCCCGTTCATCAGCGGGTTCTCGGTCAGGCGGCGCAGGTCGCGCCGGTTGTCGACCCACTGCATGCCGACGGTGACCACGCCCGAGACGGGCCCGAGACGGTAGGCGGTGTCGTTGAACAGCTCGCCGGTCCAGATGCGGTACTTCCAGCGGTCTTCCATCCAGCCGGTCGCGCCGCCGACCGCGTTCCAGACGCAGGGCGTGCCGCAGGGCACGGTGAAGCTGCTCTCGCCGGCGCCGGTGAGCATCAGGTTGTCGAGGTCGGTGACCTCGCGCGCGAGCGTGCCGCGCAGCTTGATCCAGGAGTCGACGGGCTGGTACTTGAGCTGCAGGTTGAGCGTCTCGTCGTCGATCGACTGGTGCACGTAGCCGCCGACGAAGGCATTGCTCGAGTTGGCGTCGTAGGGCGTGTAGGTCGGCCCGCTGGTGAAGGCGGTGCGGCTCAGCTCGAGGTGCAGGTCGGGCCGCGCGAAGACGCCGAGCTTGAGCAGGCTGCCATTGATGCTGTTGGCGGTGGCCCGCATGCGCCGGCCGCTGGCGCGCTTGATGTCACCGCTGTCGCGCCGCGTCAGCGACACCAGCAGGTCGGACTGGTCCGTCGGGCGGCCGTAGGCGGCGCCCATCCACAGGCGCTCGTGGCTGTTGCCGTCGAAGCCGAACTTCAGCAGGCCGCCGGCGCGCTGGCCGGGGCGCAGCAGGTCGGCCGCCGTCTTGGTCGTCGCCAGCACCGCGCCGCCGACGGCGCCGGCGCCGGTCAGCACCGAGGGGCTGCGCTCGACGGTCACCGACTTGATCAGCTCGGGCTCGATGAAGACGCCGCTGCCGAAGCGGTACTTCTCGAAGCCCTTGACCGCGCCGTCGATCTTGAACAGCACGTCCTCGTTGCCGCGGAAGCCGCGCACGTTGAACTTCATGCCGGTCGCGCGCGGGCCGCCGTCGACCGACACGCCGGGCACGGTCTTGACGACGTCGAAGATCGTCGCCGGCTGGCGCTGCTCGATCTCGGCGGCGTCGATCGTCGTCGCGGGCGCGCCGGTCGAGAGCCGGCGCCCCTCGGGCGGGCGCTCGCCGGAGACGGTGACGGCGGGCAGCGTGGCGTCAGGCGGTGCCGGCGGGGTGACCACGGCCGGTGCGGGCGGGGCGGCGACCGGGGCCTCGACGGCAGGGCCCGCCGGGGCGCTGGCCGCCGCCTCGGCGGGCGCGGGCACGGCGGTGGGCGCGTCGACGCCAGGCGCCGGCCCGGCAGCGGGCTCGGCCGCGGACGCGGGGGGCGCTTCGGCCTGGGCGAAGGCCACCGGCGAAAGGCACAGCAGCAGCGCCGCCAGCAGCGCCGGCCGCGTGTCCGCCGCCCGCCGGCCGCGGGCCGTGCAAGGGGTGCGCGTCATGGCGAGGTCAGCAACGCGGCGATCTCGCCGAACTGACGCGCGACCAGGCTGGTGCGGACGAGCGGGAAGCGGCGCCGCGTCGTCGCCGACGGCGGCGTGACGGCCGCGGCCGGGCTCGCGTAGACGACGAGGTTGTCCAGGCTCATGTGGCCGACCGTGGCGCTGAAGTCGAAGCGGTACGGCCCGGCCGCGGGCACGTCGCGCCAGATCCAGAACCACTCGCCGTCGGTCGTGGTGTTGGCCTCCATCGCACCGCCGGGGCCGGTCGGCATGTCGATCGTGCCGTCGACGCGGAAGGTGCTCACCCCGGTGGCGACGCTGCCGTTGAGCATCACGTCGAGGTTCGGCAGCACGCCCTTCGTCCCGCTGCGCATGACGACGGTGCGCGTGGCGCTGGTGGCGGGCACGGCGCCGCTCAGGTCGCTGACGATCAGGTTGAAGACCAGCGGCGGCCCGGGCACCTGCCCGTAGGCCAGGCCGTAGATGTTGCCCGCGCCGGTGATGAGGCCGGTGCCGCTCGTCTCCGTCAGCACCGCCGAGGTCTGGGCCGAGAGGCCGACGGTCGGGGTCGAGAAGACCCAGCTGCCGCGCGCATCCGGGATGAAGCCGCCCCACTCCGCGTAGAGCGCGCCGGGCGCCTGGGTGTCCCAGCGCGACGGGCCGAGCCCGAGGAAGGCGTTCTCGGGCGTGTTGAACGAGTGCCACATGTGCGGCACCGGGTCGTCGCCCAGCGTCACCGCCAGCGCGCGCGAGGCGGGGCTGAACAGCAGGCCGAGCAGGGCCGACGCGACGAGGACCTTGCGCCACAGAAGCAGGTACGACGAGGACATGGAAACCAGCAACAGGGGGACGTGCGTCGACCGCCCACGCGCCGGCCGGAGCCGGCCGGCGCGTGGGGCAACCACCCGCGCACGCGGGTGGAACGCGCTCAGGCGCTGGCGGGCAGCGACTTGTCGGCGCGCGGACGGCGACGGGCGATGCCACCGATCAGCCCCAGTCCGGCCGTGAACAGCGCGTAGGTGCTGGTCTCGGGCACGGCGACGACCTGGGTGAAGGTGTCGCTCTGCGTCAGCCGCAGGTCATACAGCTGCGCGTGCTGCACGCCGTTGAACGACAGCGAGTAGCTCGCGATGTCGTCGTAGCTGGCGAGGTCCCACTGGTAGGCGTAGAGGTTGATGTAGATGTTCTCTTCGCCGGTGGGCATCGTCACCGTGCCGTTGTCGACCTTGGCCAGCGTCTCGCTGAAGTCGGCGGCGAGCGTCGTGGTCGTGCTGTCGCCGAAGGTCAGCGTCAGGGTCGGCGCGGCCCGGTTCCAGAAGTCATAGGTCCAGGCTTCGCCGATCGCCACCTGGTAGACGATGTTGCTCAGGTCGGCGATCGGCGTGCTGTCGGTCGCGATGATCCCGCCACCGTTGTAGTTGAGCTCCGCGCTGAAGCCGCCGAAGTAGATGCTGCCGCCCGCCGGGTACGGGCCGCCAGCGGGGCCGTTGACCTTGGTCAGGTAGGCGGCATCGGCGTTGGTGTTGACCTGCGAGGCGATGCCCGGCGCGGGCCAGGGCGCGGTGCCGGGGAAGCCGCCGAAGCCGGGGCCGCTGCCGACCGAGCTGAGGTCGCTCCAGTAGTTGTCGGCCACGTTGCCGGTGAGCAGCGACGTGTAGTCGATCGGGTCGTAGTCAGCCGCCTTGGCCGTCCCTGCCGCCATCATCACCGCCGCGACGGCGGCGAGCGCGATGGGTTTGAAGCGCATTTCCATGGTTCTAGAACCTCTGAGTTGCAACCTGCGATTGAAGATGCTCCGAGAGGGAAGTCGCCCGACGCCGGCACCGGCGCCGACAGGCACGCTCCGGCGGCGAGCGCCGGGAGCGCCGCAGGCGGACCGGGACGTGGGCAGGCCGCGTTCCGGGAACGCAATGCGGCAAGCCGCACGTCGGACTGGTCGCGTGCTGCCTCAGCCGGATGGGCTGGAGGCAGGCGGTTCCCCAAGAGAGTCGGGCACCAAGGTCCTTCGTCGCGAAGGCAACCTGGAATGCGTGTTGACGCGGGCTGCGTGAGTCTCCGCTCTCGCGGTGGCGAGGGAGACGCGCTGGCTGCGGGCTATGGCTAGCCGGATCGGTCCGGCGAGCGTGGCTCGACCGCGGGCTTCCGTGCATGACGGCAAGGCACCGACGATCGGTCAACCGTCACCAAATGATAGCGATTCTCATGTAGCAGGTCAATTCACACACTTGGCACACGTGTTTGACAGCGTCGTGACGCCATTCGTGACGGTCTGCGCTTGACACCCTCCTGGGAACGAAGGTGTTCATCGCTCTTGGTCTTGAGATTGATAACACTTAGCATTCAGGAATCAAGGACGGGTGATCTCGCGTCACCGCCCTCCGTGCAACGCCAACACCGCCTCGATGTCTTCGATCGCCCTGCCTGAGACCCTCCTGGGCCCGCTCACCGTGAGCGGGAGACCTTCACAGTCCGTCGCCCGCGCCGACGGCAGCGCGCCGTCGACGCTGGTCGACAGCCAGACGCTGCTCGGCAAGCAGGGCGAGCTGCGCATCCTGCACAACAACCGCGTCTATCGCCTGCGCGTGACGATGAACGGGAAGCTCATCCTCACCGCGTGACGCGAGCGGGCCACCGCCGCGGATGCCGGCCGGCCGCGAGGCCGGCCACCGTGAATCAGCCCTCGCGCACAAGCGCCGTGCGGCGCCGCCATTCGCTCTCGACGACGAAGGCCAGGAAGAGCGTGTTCGTCAGCAGGTAGCGCCGCCAGAGCTTGCGCGGCTCGCAGAGCAGCCGGAACAGCCACTCCAGCCCATGGCGCTGCATCCAGCCCGGCGCCCTGCGCACGGTGCCGGCATGGAACGCGAAGGCCGCCCCGACACCGACCATCACCGCCTGCAGCTGCCCGCGATGGGCGTCGATCCACTGTTCCTGCTTCGGGCAGCCCAGGCCCACGAAGACCACCCGCGCGCCCGAGGCATGGATGCGCTCGACCACGGCCGCGTCCTCCTCGGCCGTCATCGGGCGGAAGGGCGGTGACTCCGCGCCGGCGATCATCAGCGTCGGGAAGCGCCCACGCAGCTGCGCGCACAGGCGCTCGAGCGTCTGCGCATCGCTGCCGAGCAGGTAGACGGCCTGCCGGCTGACGGCCGCACGCTCGCAGTAGCGCAGCATCAGGTCGGGCCCGCAGACGCGCCGCTGCCCGGCGTGCCCCTGGCGCCGCAGCATCCAGGCCACCGGCTGGCCGTCCGGCATGGCCAGGTCGCTGCGCTCGACGATGGCGGTGAACGCCGCGTGACGGCGCGCGGTGACCACCGAGTGCGCATTGCAGAAGTAGACCGCGCGCGACTCGCGCCGCGCGGCCCAGTCCTCGATGCGGGCCAGCGCTTCGGCTTCGGTCACCGCGTCGATCAGGCAGCCGTGGACGAGCTGCCGCCGGCGCGCCGTGGCGCGCCCGGGAGGCGAGGTCGGTGGGGCCGGACGGGTGAGGGACGAAGAAGCACAGCCAGACAGTTCGTCTGCCCGAGACATGGCGCATTTCCAGCGGATGCCTGGCAGCTGGCTGGCGGATCAGAGGGGCGGCTAGAGGCCCTCCCTCCTCACCATCGGCAGGGCGATGCTAAACGAGAATCATCCTCAATGACAACAAGGTGACGAAGCGGTGACAGGCGGCTCGCGCTTCGCGCCTTCTCGCCTCAGCCCAGCCCGCGCCGTGCCAGCTGCCGGGCCAGCACCGGCCCGACGCCGTAGCCGAAGCGCGCCGCCGCGTCGCGCATCAGCTCGAAGACGCGGTGGTCGTCGTCTTCCGCCGTGCGGCCGACGAGGTCGTCGACCCAGGCCTCGGGCAACGCCGAGGCACCGTGCAGCGCGCCGACCGCGCTGCCGACGACGGCGCCGATCGTGTCGTTGTCGAACGTGTGGTTGACCGCCTCGAGGATCGCCGCGCGAGGGTCGCCGGCATGGCGCGTGAGGATGAAGAGCAGCGACGGCACCGTCTCGTGCAGGTCGAGGCTCGAGCCCCAGCGCGCGCAGGCGTCCGCGGTCGACAGGCCCGCCGCAAGGGCCGGCCGCAGCTCGTCGCGCAGCAGCGCCTGCAGCGTGCGCGCCGGACCCGCGGGCGAGGCACAGCCAACGGCCGGCGGGGTGGCTGGAGCCGCTGCATCGGCCACGGGCGCGCCGCCCCAGACGAAGCGCGCCTCGAGCCCGAGGTCGTCGTAGATCTGCAGCCAGTCGTCGACCCACTGCGCTGCCGGCGGCGGCGCCGCACGGCCGAGCAACTGCCACAGACTCGCCACGAGCGCGATGCAGCTCGCGTTCGACAGCGCATCGTCATGCGTCAGATTGGCGCTGCGCAGCGTGTCGTGCCACAGCGCCGGCCCGGGCCGGGCGACGAAAGGCAGCAGGGTCGGCGCGATGCGCATCAGCGCGCCGTTGCTCGCCCGCGGCGAGCCGCAGCGCTGCCAGGGCAGGCCGGCGCGGAAGCGCTCGCAGAACGCCGCGGTCGAGGGCCCGATGCCGAAGATCGGCGCCCCGGCGATCGCCCGGCCCAGTGCCTCGGGCACGAGCTGCCCGTCGGCGAGCGCCTGCGCCAGCGCGCGGAAGGCGAGCTGGGTGTCGTCCGAGGGCAGGCCGACGCAGCGCCCGCCCGCGTCCGGGTTCGGCAGGTAGTGGTCGATCCAGCCGTGGCGCGCGCGGCGCTCGGCCGCGGTCAGCGACTCGGCCGGG
This sequence comes from Ideonella sp., assembly GCA_035911095.1. Taxonomy (GTDB): domain Bacteria; phylum Pseudomonadota; class Gammaproteobacteria; order Burkholderiales; family Burkholderiaceae_C; genus JAMHWF01. The sequence goes on from JAMHWF010000027.1 coordinate 9,391, forward strand.
TTGCCCAGCGCATCGCCGATCGCGAGGCCGAGCAGCATCCCTTCGATCCGGTCGGCCAGCGCCGGGCCCGCCGGCAGCGGCGGAGGCGCCGCGTCGAGGCGCGGGTGCCAGCGCACGCGCAGCAGCCCGCGGGCGGCGAGGCCGCGCGCGTCGGACGGCAGATCGCGATCGGTCGTCAGGGGCGTCAGAACAGGCCGGCCTTCTGCGCCGCGTCGACCAGCGTCTTGTTGAGCGAGGTCATCTGCGCGTCGACGTCGCGCGAGGGCTTCGCGCTCGCCTTCGCGGTCCAGACCAGGCGCCGGCTGGCGGTGTCGCTGAGCTTGCCGTTGGCGGTGTAGCCGGTCTCCTCGCGCCCGCCGCCCACCGGCGCCGAGACGCCGACGCCGCCGCCGAACCCGCCGCCCCCGATGCCGAAGCCGCCGATGCCGATCGAGAAACCGCTGCTGACGTCGCGCGAGCCGATCACCACCGACGAGACGAACACCGCCGCGGCATTGCCGGCGCGCGCCGCCTCGTAGAGCTGCTCGTCGGTCAGCGGGCGGCCGGGCGCGGAAGGCTGCAGTTGGTTGTCGCGTACCGGCACCGCGCCGCGCGCGGTGAGTTCGGCATCGAGCCGGTCCTGGCACAGCTGCTGCACCACGGGCTCGTAGGCCTCGCAGACGGACAGCACGCGCACGCCTGTCAGGCGCGGCAGCGGCTGCTGGCTGTCCGCCCACTGCGCGTCGAGGCGGGTGCTGGCGCATCCGGCCAAGGCGCCGGCAAGCGCGAGGGTCATCGTCAGGCCGAGGGGCGTGCGGGGCATGGCGGGCTCCGGAGTCGTTGCGGTTCGGAGCTTAGTGCGGCGCGGGCCACCGCGATGCCGACGGGGTCCGCGAGGGCGCCGAAGGCGGCCGCCGCCGACAGGCCGGCGGCGCAGCGGACTAGGCGCCGGAAGGCCTGGCGGCCGCGCCGGCCTCCTCGTCGAGCACGCGGCGCAGCGCCTGTTCGAACACCTCCGGCGGCTGCCCGCCGCTGATCAGGTAGCGCTCGTCGAGGATCACCGCGGGCACGCTCTGGATGCCCTGCGCCCGGTAGAAGCGCTCTCGCTCGCGCACCGCCTCGGCGAACTCGCCGGACGCCAGCACCTGCCGCGCCCGCTCGGCGTCGAGCCCCGCCTCGCCTGCCAGCCGCGCGAGCACCGCAGGATCGCTGACGTTCTCGCCCTCGCCGTGATACGCGGTGAGCAGCGCGGTCTTCAGCTCGGCCTGGCGCCCTTCGAGGCCTGCCCAGTGCAGCAGGCGGTGCGCGTCGAAGGTGTTGTAGGTGCGCCCCCGCGCCCCGAAGCGGAAGCCGACGGCCTCACCGCGGGCGCGGATCGCCTCGCGGTTCTGCGCGATCTGCTCGGCCGAGATGCCGTACTTGCGCGACAGGTGCTCGACGATCTCCTCGCCCTCCGGGGCCATCTGCGGGTTCAGCTCGAAGGGCTGGAAATGCAGCGACACCGGCACCTCCGGGCCGAGCCGCGCGAGCGCGATGCGCAGCGAGGCCAGGCCGATCGCGCACCAGGGGCAGACGATGTCGGAGACGAAGTCGATCTTCATGACGGAGGCAGTGGGTCGCGCTAATGCGGGGAGCGACGGATGGTGAGGCCTGCGAAAGCCCTTGGCGACGGTACAGGCATCACGCGGGTTCCGTGCACAAGGCAACAGCTAGCGCGTCTGCGCGCCCTCTCGCACGCGTTCGGCCGGTGGCGGCTTGGCATGCTCCGGGCCCGCCGGTGGCGGCCCTGCCCCGCCCGTTGCCGCGCTTGCTTCGATCGAGGAGACGCCACCGATGCCACGACGCCGACGAGAAGGTGCCGCCGATGCGGTGATCGAACTGACCTCGAAGCTGCCCTGGTGGGCGGGGGTCGCACTGGCGCTCGTGAGTTACCTGCTGCTGCATGCAATCGCCGCGCAGCCGGTCGCCCCGCCGAAGGCACCCGGGCAGATTTCTGCCGTCATGACGCAATCCCTGTGGAGGTCCCTGGCGAACGTCGGTCAGTACCTCCTGCCCTTCCTCTTCCTCGTCGGGGCAGGCCTGTCCGCCTGGCAGCGGCGCCAGCGCCGGCAGCTCGTCGCCCAAGTAGTCGCCGCCGAACCCTCGAGTGCGCTTACGGACATGAGCTGGCAGCAGTTCGAGCAACTGGTCGCCGAGGGCTTCCGCCTGCAAGGCTATCGAGTGCTCGAGACAGGTGGCGGCGGGCCCGATGGCGGCGTCGACCTCGTCCTGTCGCGGCCGGGGCGCGACGGCAGCGAGAAGCTGCTCGTCCAGTGCAAGCAGTGGCGTGCCTTCAAGGTCGGTGTCGGCGTGGTGCGGGAGCTCTACGGCGTGATGGCCGCCACCGGTGCCGCTGCGGGTTGCGTCGTGACCTCGGGCCGCTTCACGCGCGAGGCAGTGGCCTTCGCCGAGGGGCGCAATGTCGAGTTGATGGACGGGCCGAAACTGCTGGCGTTGATCCGCCGGGCTCAGCTTGGCAAGACGCCGGATGCGCCTCCAGAGAAGCAACGGCCGCCGTCCCGACCGGGCGGCGCCGCCAATGTCCGCAAGGCCGGTCCGGCCGCCGCGTCGACGACTCCCGCGGCCGCCGCCGTCGACCCGACCGTGCCCACCTGTCCCCAGTGCACGCAGCCGATGGTGGCGCGCCGCGCCCGTCAAGGAGCCCACGCAGGCAAGGCCTTCTGGGGCTGCACCGGGTTCCCCGCCTGCCGCGGCACCCGCCCGCTCGAACAGGAACCGGTAGACGCGTAACCGGGCCGGTGCCGACCTCGCCTGCCGCAGGGTAGCCCGCGGCGATGGACACCTGATCTCCGCCGCCAGTCGGGCACCGGCGGTCGGCGACCCGTGCACCAGGCGCGGCCGATCGGCCTGCGCCACCTGCTGCTGCTCGGCCGCCTGAACGGCTGGAAGCCGACGGGCGGCGGCCCGACACCGCCGCCGCGACCCGATCCGCGGTCGCGGCGAGAATCCCGGCATGCTCGACCCGCAACCGGTCGCGCCCGGCTACATGCGTCGCTGGGCGCTCGAAGCCGCGCAGCATGTGTGGCGTCATGCGCAGGCCTATGTGCTGCTGCTGGCCGTGCCGATACTGCCGGCGCTGTTCGCCACGCATGACCCCTGGCGCACGCTGGCCGGCGTGGCACTGGGGCCGTTCGCGGTGCGGTTGAGCTTCGAGCTCGCGGCATCAACGCTCGCCGGGCCACTGGTGCCGAGCGGCTTCGGCGCGGTGCTGCGCCGCGCCGGCGCCAGCACTGCGCACGAGCTGCGGCGCCAGGGGCCACGCCTCGCGCTGATGCTCTGCGGCTTCGCGCTCGCCTGGCTGCTGGCCGCGCACTGGCCCTGGCCGGCCGAGGGTGGGCCGCCCGCCGATGGCGTCGAGCGCACCGCCGCGCTCTTCCTGCCGGTGGCCGTCCAGCTGTTCGCCGGCTTCACCCTCGTCTACGGCGTGGCGCCGGCCGTGGGCTGCCTGACGCCGCTGCTGGCGCGGGTGCACGGCCCCGACCTCGCGACCGCGGCCGGGCTCGCCGCGGCGGCGGAGCGGCGCAACCGGCGCGCCCTCTACTGCCTCGACCAGGCGCTGCACCTGGGCGTCTTCGTGGCCGTCGTCTTCGCGCCGCCGATCGCACCGCTGGTGCTGGCGGCCTGGCCCGCGCTGCTCGCGATGGCGATGCGCGAGATCTTCGGGCCGCGCGACACCGCGCGCGAATCCACGCGTGGGCCCGCGGCCGTCGGACATCCGGACCCTCCTGCGGCCGGGAGTCCAACCGCGCTCAGCGCGACGATGCGGCCCGCAGGTGATCGAGAAAGCGGCGGGCGGCGGCGCTCGGCTGACTGCCGCGCCGCACGATGATCCCGAGCCGGCGCGTTGCCGCCGCCCCCTCGATCTCGAGGCACACCAGCCCGTCCATGTTCATCACCGCCTTCACGGTCGAAGGAAGGATGCTCACGCCGAATCCGTGACGCACCATGGCGACGGCAGTCGCCAGGTGTTCGACCTCGAACGCGACGGGCCTGGTGCTGCCACTGGCACGCAGTGCGAACTCCGTGGGCCCGGCCCTCATCAGGATCAAGTCGAACTTGTCCGCCAGGCTGAGGGTCGGTCGCATCGTCGCGATGGCGTGGCCCACAGGCGCAACGAACATCATCCGGTCGCGGAACAGCTCCAGGAACTCCAGCTCCTCGTCCGCGCGCCAGAGGCTGCCAACGCCCACCTCCACCTCGCCTTGTCGCACCGCGTCCAGCACTTTGTCGTTGCGGCGCTCCGTGAGGTGGATGCGCACGGCAGGGTTGGCGCGCCGAAACTCCCCGACCGCCCGGGTGACGACGCCCGCGGCAAGCGATGGGAGGGCCGCCAGGCTCAAGCGGCCTCGACTCCCCCGCCCGACTTCCTTCACGTAGCGATAAGAGACCTCCAGCTGCTGCAGGGCGCCCCTGATGTCTTCGTAGAAGACTCGTCCCGCCTCGGTGGGCGCGCAGTGTCGGGTCGTGCGCTCCAGAAGCGCCACGCCCAGGTCTGTCTCCAGCTCCCTGACGAGCGCCGACAGCGAGGGCTGGGTCACCGCCAGCCACTCGGCCGCGGCACGAAACGACCCGGTCTCGACGACCAGCGCGAACGCCTTCAGCTGGCGAAACTTGATGCCGCCTGTATTCATAGAGCTGGGCTAATTATCAGGCGAAACAAACGAATTGTTCAGCTGACTGGGTCGCGGTTCAATCCGTCCCGTTGCACTCCTTGCGATCCAGATCCTCGAGGGAGACCCGTGACAGCCCGACGCCATCCATACGACTTTTGAGGAGACCCCATGAACGCCGAGATGTCCCAGACGCTCACCCGCACCGGCCCCCACACGCCCATGGGTGCGCTGCTGCGCCGCTACTGGGTGCCGATCCTGCTGTCCAGCGAAATCGCGGAGCCAGACTGCCCGCCCGTTCGCGTTCAGATCCTGGGCGAGAAGCTGATCGCCTTCCGCGACACGTCTGGACGCCCGGGCCTGGTCGACGAGTTCTGCTCGCATCGCGGTGCTTCGCTCTGGTTCGGCCGCAACGAGGAGAACGGCATCCGCTGTTCGTACCACGGCCTCAAGTTCACCGTCACCGGCGAATGCATAGACGTGCCTTCGGCGCCTCAAGCCTGCAAGCACATGAGCATCACCGCCTACCCGTGCACCGAACGCGGCGGCATCCTCTGGGCCTACATGGGGCCGAAGGACAAGCAGCCCGCCCCTCCCAGCGTCGAGTGGTGCACCCTTCCCGCGAGCCACGTCTTCGTGTCGAAGCGGCTGCAGGAGTCCAACTACCTGCAGGCGATGGAAGGCGGCATCGACACGAGCCACGTGTCCTACGTGCACAGCTTCGAAGTGGACGACGACCCGATGCACCAGGGCACGAAGGCAAACGAGTACATCAAGGCAGACGGCAACGTGGTGTTCGAGATCGAGAAGACCGACTACGGCCTGACGCTGTACGGCCGTCGCAAAGGCGAGCCGGACTCTTACTACTGGCGCATCACGCAGTGGCTGTTCCCGTGGTTCACGCTGATCCCGCCCTTCGGCCCGCACTCGCTCGCCGGCCATGTCTGGGTGCCGATCGACGACCACACCTGCTGGGCCTGGAGCATCAACTTCCATCCCGACAAGCCGCTCAGCGACGAGGAGCGGCGGGACCTGGAGGCCGGCAAGGGCATCCACTGCCCCTACGAGGAGGGCACCAACGTTCCGGGAGGCAGCTTCCGACCCAAGGCGAACAAGGACAACGACTACCTGATGGATCGGGTGGCACAGCAGGAGAAGCGCGCCTACAGCGGCGTCTTCGGGTTCGCGGTGCAGGACGCGTCCCTGCAAGAGAGCATGGGGGCCATCCAGAACCACGAGAAGGAGAAGCTGCTGCCCACCGACCGGGCCATCGTGATGGCGCGCCGCATGCTGTACGAGGCGGCGAACGCACTCCAGCCCGACACCGAGCCGCCGGCCATCAACGCGTCACAACAGCGTGCCCGAGCGGCCGGCGTGCTCTTGCCGCGCGACCAGAAACCGCAGGAGTGGGCGAAGGAACACCTCGCGGACGCCTCCGACAAGCCGGTCTACTCCGTCTGAGCCCAGCGGCATGTACAGGAGAGAACCGACATGAGACATCCTCTTGCGCGTCGAGCCGTGTTGATCCTCGGCCTGGCGACGGCGGGCCTCGGCGCGCCCGCGCTGGCCCAGCAGTGGGCGCCTTCCAAGCCCGTCCGCATCGTCGTGCCGATCGTCGGAAGCACCAATGACGTCCTCGCGCGCCTCGTGGCGCCCGAGCTGCAGAAGGTGCTCGGACAGACCGTGATCGTCGAGAACAAGGGCGGCGCCGGCGGCACGATCGGTGCGAACGAAGTCGCCAAGGCGGCTCCCGACGGCCACACGCTGCTGGTCGGCTTCAACGGCCCGATCGCGATCAATCCGACGCTGATGCCGAAGATGCCGTACGACTCGGTGAAGGACCTCGCGCCCATCACGCTCGCCGTCGCGTCTCCTCAACTGCTGGTCCTCAACCCCCGGGTCCCGGCGAAGGACGTCAAGGAGTTCGTCGACCTTGCCAAACAAGGCCAGCTCACCTACGCCTCCGTCTCTCCCGGTAGCGCGTCCCACCTCACCATGGAGATGCTCAAGTCGGCCGCCGGGGTGGACATCATCCACGTCCCGTACAAGGGGGCCGCACCCGCCGTGGTCGATCTGCTGGGGGGTCAGGTCGACGCGGCCTTCTTCGTCCCGGGGAACATCTCGCAGTTCGTCCGGGAAGGGAAGGCCAAGGTGATCGCCTCGACCGGCACCCGGCGATTCGCCTCCATGCCGCAGGTGCCGACGATGATCGAACAGGGGTTCCCCGGATTCGTGGCCTTGTCGTGGATCGGCTTCCTGGCTCCCGCCAAGACCCCGCAGCCGATCATCGATCGTTACCACAAGGAGATCGTCGACATCCTGCGCAAGCCGGCGATCGCCCACGAGCTGGAGAAGATGGAGTTCGAGGTGATCGCCGGCACGCCGGACCAGTTCTCGCAGTGGATCCGCGCGGAGATACCCCGCTGGGGCCAGGTGATCCGCGACAGCAACATCAAGGCCGAATAGGGGCGACCGTGAACCGACTGACTGGAAAGGCCGCGCTCATCACGGGCGGCGGCGGCGGCATCGGCTTCGCCTGCGGCCGCATCTTCTGCGCCCAGGGCGCGGCCGTGACCCTGGTCGACGCGAGCGCCGAGGCGCTCGATCGCACCGTGACCGCGCTTGCCGAGGCGGTTCCCGGGGCGCGGGTGACGACCCTCGTCGCCGACGTGGCGGATGCGGAGCAGGCCACCGAGACGGTGAATCAGGCGGTCGCCGCGCACGGCCGTCTCGACGTCCTGGTGAACAACGCTGCCATGCGCAACTACGCGACCTTGTCGGAAGCCACGCCCGCCGAGTGGCAGGCGATCGTCGGCGTGAACCTGGTCGGCGCCGCCAGCTACTGCAAGGCGGCACTGCCGGCGCTGCGTGCGTCGGGCAAGGGCAGCATCGTGAACGTGTCGTCGTGCTACGCCGTCACGGGCCGCAAGGGCATGGGCCTGTACGACGCCACGAAGGCGGCGATGCTCGCGCTGACACGCACGCTCGCCTTCGAGGAGGCCGCGCACGGCGTGCGCGCCAACACGGTGTGCCCGGGCTCCACGCTCACCGACTTCCACGTCTCGCGCGCCACCGCCGCGGGCAAGAGCCTCGACAAGCTGGCCGCCGAGCGCCAGGACACGTCGCTGCTCGCGCGATGGGCCTCACCGGAAGAGATCGCCTGGCCGATCCTCTGGCTGGCGTCGGACGAAGCCTCGTTCATCACCGGCACGACCCTCATGGTCGACGGTGGTCTGCACGTGATGTAGCCCCATGAACACTGCCAGCTTCACCGTGACCGTCGCCCGCAAGACGACCGAGGCACTCGGCATCTGCAGCTTCGAGCTCGTCAACGCCGACCACTCGCCGCTGCCTGCCTTCTCGGCGGGCTCGCACATCGATGTCTGCTTGCCCGACGGCATCACCCGGCAGTATTCGCTCTGCAACGATTCCTCCGAGAGGCACCGCTACCTCATCGGCGTGCTGAAGGACCCGGCCTCACGTGGAGGCTCCAAGGCGATGCACGAGTCGGTGAACGAAGGGGATGCGCTGCGGATCAGCGCGCCGAAGAACCACTTCGCACTCGCCCACGAGGCCCGGCGCAGTCTGCTGCTGGCCGGTGGCATCGGCATCACGCCGATCCTGTGCATGGCGGAGCGTCTCGCCTTTGCGAGAGAGGACTTCGAGCTTCACTACTGCGCCCGCTCGCGCGACCGCATGGCCTTTCACGACCGCATCCGGCACTCGGCCTTTTCTTCCAGGACTTCGTTCCATTTCGACGACGGTGCCGAAGCGCAGCGGCTGCAGATCGACAGCCTCCTCGCCTCGCAGGCGCCCGGCACGCATCTGTACGTTTGCGGACCGAAGGGCTTCATGGACGCCGTGCTTTCCAAGGCTCGCGAGGTCGGGTGGCCTCAAGACCATCTGCACTACGAGTTCTTCGCTGCGGAAGTCGTCAAGACCGGGCTGGACGACAGCTTCGAGGTCAAGATCGCCAGCTCCGGGAGGCTGGTGCGCGTCGGCAAGGACGTGACGGTTACCCAGGCGCTGGCAAGCGCTGGCATCGTGGTACCGACGTCGTGCGAGCAAGGCGTCTGCGGCACTTGCCTGACCCGCGTGCTCGAAGGCACACCGGACCACCGCGACATGTACCTGTCGCCTGAGGAGCAGCGGGAGAACGATCAGTTTCTTCCTTGCTGCTCGCGTGCCAAGTCTGCGATGCTGGTGCTGGATCTCTAAGCGCAGGGCTCGCTTCAAACCGCCGACGGCCGACGGCTTCTCCTCGTGACTTGCTGGTCACCGTCGCCAACCTCTCGCTGCTGAACATCGGCGCCGCCTTCTGGGGGCGGGTCGCGGGCTTCGCGATCTCGTGGATCTTGGAGCGGCGCGACGCTGGCAGGACGAGCGTGCAGGCCCCGCGGCGTTCACTCCCGCGCCGCGTCCTGACGCAGGGCGACCATCACCGCCTGCGCGGTCGTGGCCACGCCCAGGCGCTGGCGGGCCCGGCGCAGGTGGTTCTCGACCGTGCGCCCGGACAGCCCCAGCGTCTTCGCGATGTCGGCCTGGCGCCGGCCTGCCGCCACCCAGCGCAGCACTTCCTTTTCGCGCCGGGTGAGCGCCGGCGGCAGCTCCGGCTCCGCGATCTCCAGCAGCTGCCGGCTGCGGCGAAAGGCCTGGACGCCGACCTGCGTCAGCAGCAGGCGGGCACCGGGCGTGCTGTCGACCCGCTCGCCGCCGAAGCTGACCGCGCCTTCCAGGCCCGAGCGGCCGAAGACCGGCACCTGCAGCCCGTGCAGGCCCGGCCCCTGCGGGCGGCGCACGATCCGGTAGCGCTCGCCCTCCGCAGCGCGGGTCTTGCTCCAGTAGAAGGCGTCTTCGGTCTCCAGCACGTGGCGGTTGACCGGGCAGCGCTGCAGGTACTCCTCGGGCAGCCCCAGGCCGTTGCCGTTGCCGTTGCCGAACCAGTCGCCCTCGATCCAGTAGACGCGCCCGACGACCGGGTCATGCACGGCTCCCGCGGCGAACATCAGGTAGCGGTCGAAGCCCAGCGGCTGCGCCACCGCGCGCAGCACGCGCCTCACGTCCTCCAGCGTCTCGCCCTGCTCGATGCGCAGCAGGGCCGCCAGACAATCGTCCACCGGCCTGGGGTCCTCCGGGCCTCAGCGGGCGGCTTCGCGCAGCAAGGCCTGGGCGGCCAGCTGCCCGAGCTTGTTCGAGGCAAACGGGCTGTCGCCGGTGATGAGCTTGCGGTCCTGGTGGGTATGGCCGGCGATATCCGTGTTGACGATTTCCACGCCCAGCGCCCTGAGCTTTTCGCCCATGTACCAGGGCATGTCGCCCGGCATGTAGCCGAGCTCGGGTGTCTTGGCGTCCAGCGAATCGGGAAAGGCGCAGATCTTGTAGCCCTTCAGCGGATAGCTGTCGGCCGCCTCGCCCTGGGCCCCCGCCAGGAATGCGGCCGGTCCATGGCACAGCGAGATCACGTGTTTGTCGTGGCCCAGCGCCCACTGCAGCGCGGCCTTGACGTCCAGGCTGTGCGGCAAGCCGATCAGCGCGCCGTGCCCACCCGGAATGAACAGGGCGAGATAGTCGGAAGCGTCGCCCAGCCCCTGCGCGACCACGTCCGACAGCTTCAGCGGCTGCTTGAAGCCGGACAGGTACTTCTCGTAGATCGCCTTGACCTCCTGGTCTTCGCGCGGGAAGGCCCAGTACTCGAACTTCACCGGGTTGCCCGAGAGGGTGGCGATGTCGAAGCTGAAGCCTGCCTTGTCCAGGTGGTACATCGGCAGCAGGGTCTCGATCGGGTGGTTGCCGGTGGAGAACATCGTGCCGTTCTTCATCAGCAGATACCGCTCATCGGCGGCAATCATCAGGATCTTCCAGCGGCCGCCCCGATACGGCTTTTCATATTCGGCACCGCTGAGGTCCGACTTGGGCGAGGTGAACTGCGAAAGGGAATAGGGGGAAGGGAAGAAGGCGTTGTTTTCCGCGACGTCCGGGGTGGGGCGACGGTCTTCGGTTGATTCAGCCACGGAGAACTCCTCTTTCATGGAATCGGTCCGCCGCATCGTAGGAAGGGGCCGCGCCCTCAAGAATGAGTGAATTCCCCCCACTCCAGCCGGCCTCGGCTCCGCCGCGGACAGTGCCTGCGCCAGCGGGTCCACCCGGCCAGACGCAGGTCGCGCCGAAGCACGGCGCCAGGAAGCCCGGCGCCCGCTTGCCCCCGCCGGGGCCGGCCGGCAGCCAACCAGCCGCCGTCAGCGTCCTTCGGCCAGCCGGAACACCGCCATCGCGCTCGCCAGCCGCTGCGCCTGCTCACGCAGGCTGGCCGCCGCCGCGGCCGACTGCTCGACCAGGGCTGCGTTCTGCTGCGTCATCTGGTCGAGCTGGGTCACGGCCTCGTTGACCTGACCGATGCCGCCCGACTGCTCGGCGGCGGCGGTGCTGATCTCGGAGATCGTGTCGCTCATGCGCTGCACGTCGGCGACGATCCCCGCCATCGAGGCGCCGGCCTGCTGGACGAGGTCGGAGCCGGCGCCGACCTGCTCGACCGAGCGGCCGATCAGCGCCTTGATCTCGCGCGCCGCGCCCGAGGAGCGCTGCGCCAAGGCGCGCACCTCGGAGGCGACGACCGCGAAGCCGCGGCCCTGCTCGCCGGCGCGTGCCGCCTCGACCGCGGCGTTGAGGGCCAGGATGTTGGTCTGGAACGCAATGCCGTCGATGACGCCGATGATGTCGGCGATCTTCTGCGACGAGGCCTGGATCGCCTGCATCGTCTGGACCACCCGCTCGACCACCTCGCCGCCCTTGCCGGCGGAGCCGCGGGCCGAGCGCGCCAGGCCGTCGGCGTGGCGCGCGGCCTCGGCCGTGTTGCGCACGGTGCTGGTCAGCTCTTCCATGCTCGACGCGGTCTGCTGCAGGTTGGCGGCGGTCTGCTCGGTCCGCGTGGAGAGGTCGTGGTTGCCGGTGGCGATCTCGGCGCTGGCGATGCGGATGCTGTCGGTGCCGGCACGCACCTCGTGCACCATCCGCGTCAGGCCTTCGCGGGTGCGGGCCACGCTGTCCAGCAGGCGTCCGATCTCGTCCAGCGGGCCGACGTCCAGACGCATCGCCAGGTCGCCGGCCGCCATCGCCTTCAGCACCGCGTCCGCCTGCGCCAGCCGGCGCTGCATCGAACGCGCCAGCAGGTGCACGCAGCCGAGCATGCCGAAGCCGATCACGAGCGCGGCCCCGACGCCGACCAGCGTGAAGCGCCAGGCCTCGGCCTTCACGGCGTCGACGTAGACGCCGGAGCCGGCGACCCAGCCCCAGGGTTCGAAGGTGGCAACGTAGGACCGCTTGGGTTCCGGCTGCTCCGAGCCCGGCTTCGGCCACAGGTAGTCGACGTAGCCTTCGCCGTGCTTGCGCGCGGTCTCGACGATCTCGACGAAGAACGCCTTGCCGGACGCATCCTTCATCCCCTCGAGCGACCGGCCCTCGAGCTCGGGCTTGATCGGGTGCGCGACCATGCGCGCGTTCAGGTCGTTGACCCAGACGTACTCGCTGCCCTCGTAGCGGATCGCCTTGATCTCGTGCTTGGCCTTCTCCTCGGCCTCGGCCCGTGTCAGGCGACCAGCCCGGGCTTCGGACTCGAAACGGGCCGCGATGGCGACCGACTGCTGCACGACGGCGCGTGTCGCGGCCAGCCGCTGGTCCATCGACAGCGCGTAGTGCGAACGGCCGTCGTAGATCGCCAGCGCGAGCACGCCGAGGGTGATGCCGATCGCGATCAGGCGCAGGCGGTTGACGATGGTCAGGTTCTCGAGACTCTTCACTGCTCAAAGCTCCGAACAGGCGGTTGCACGCCTGCGTGCAACCCGACAGGCGACGTCCGCCCGCCAGCCTCATCGACGCCTGGAGCGCCCAACTGAAAGGAGCACCGGGCCGCGCGTTGTGCACCGCATCACGCCGCCCGCGAGACCTCGACGGCCAGATCGGGTCCGCGTGACCGATCGCGCACCCCGGGCCCGACAGGCCACTGCCGTGAGCCGGCACCGGGAAAGGGCCGCGGCCGGCGGTCAGTGACGCGAGTGGTCGCCGCCCGTCGGCTTGCGCACGGTGAGCGTGCCGGCGTCCGCGCCGGGCGCCGGCGCGCGGGCGGCGGCCGGCGCCTCGCCCTGGAACTCGTAGGCGACGGTGCCCGGCGGGTGGGCGAACCAGCCCGGGTCGCGGTAATCGCCCGGCTGCAGGTCGTCGCGCACCTTGACGACGCTGAACATGCCGCCCATCTCGATCGGGCCGAAGGGCCCGGCGCCGGTCATCATCGGCAGCGTGTTGTCGGGCAGCGCCATCTCCATCGCCGCCATGTCGGCCATGCCCCTGTCGCCCATCACCATGTAGTCGGGCACCAGGCGCGTGATGCGCTCGGCGATGCCGCGGTGGTCGACGCCGATCAGGTTCGGCACGTCGTGGCCCATCGCGTTCATCGTGTGGTGCGACTTGTGGCAATGGATCGCCCAGTCGCCCGCGACCGCCTCGAACTCGAAGGCGCGCATCTGGCCGACGGCCACGTCGACCGACACCTCGGGCCAGCGCGCCGACGGCGGCACCCAGCCGCCGTCGGTGCCGGTGACGACGAAGCTCGGCCCGTGCATGTGGATCGGGTGGTTGGTCATCGTCAGGTTGCCGACCCGCACGCGCACCCGCTCGCCGCTGCGCGCCACCAGCGGGTCGATACCGGGGAAGACGCGGCTGTTCCAGGTCCAGAGATTGAAGTCGGTCATCTCGGCCGTCTTCGGCGTCGCCGCGCCCGGTTCGATGTCGTACGAGGCGAGCAGGAAGCAGAAGTCGCGGTCGACGCGCATCCGGCGCCGGTCCTTGGGATGGATGATGAACAGGCCCATCATCCCCATCGCCATCTGCGTCATCTCGTCGGCGTGCGGGTGGTACATGTGGGTACCAGAGCGCAGCAGCGTGAACTCGTAGACGAAGGTCTTGCCGGACGGGATGTGCGGCTGCGTCATGCCGCCGATGCCGTCCATGCCCGAGGGCAGCAGGATGCCGTGCCAGTGCACCGTGGTGTGCTCGGGCAGCCGGTTGGTCACGTAGAGGCGCACGCGGTCGCCCTCGACCGCCTCGATCGTCGGCCCCGGGCTCGACCCGTTGTAGCCCCAGAGGTGGGCCTTCATGCCCGGCGCCAGCTCGCGAACGACCGGCTCGGCGACGAGGTGGAACTCCTTGACGCCGTCGCGCATGCGCCAGGGCAGCGACCAGCCGTTGAGCGTGGCCACGGGGTTGTAGGGGCGGCCGGTGGTTGGCGGCAGCGGCGGCTGCGTCTCGGGCGAGGTCTGGAACACCGCCTCGGGCAGCGAGGCGGCGCCGACCCGGCTCACGGCCGTGGCGCCGAGCGCGGCGGCACCGGCCGCCTTGAAGAAATGGCGTCGATCGGACATGGAGTTCCTTCAGTGGCCGACGGCGTGCGTGGCGGGCGCGGCGCTGGTGGTGGCGTGGGCGGCGTCGGACGCCGGGGCGGCGGACGCAGGCACCTGCGCCGCGCCATCGAGGCCCGGCACGCGGACCGACAGCGCGGTCTGCAGGTCGGTTTCGGCGAGCCAGAAGTCGCGCAGCGCCTCGACGTAGGCGGTGACGCTCGCCACCTGCTCGCGCGCGTCGGCGAGCAGCTCGAAGACGCTGATCAGCATCCCGTTGTAGCGCAGCAGGTTCTGCTCCGAGATGCGCTTGCGCAGCGGCACCACCTCGTCGCGGTAGTGACGCGCCAGGTCGTAGTGGCTGCGGTAGGCCGAGTAGGACTCGCGCACCTCGGACCGCGCCTCGACCGCGACCTGGGCCGTGCGGTGCACGGCCTGCAGGTAGACCGCCTCGGCGCGCGCCGCGCGCGTCGCGCCGAAGTCGAACAGCGGCAGTTCGAGCGCGATCTCGTAGCCGTTCGCGCGCGGCTCGCCGCTGGTGCTCTTGTTCTGGTAGCCGGCCTCGAGCACGTTGACGAAGCGCGTGGCGCGCGTCAGGCCGAGCGAGGCCGCGGTCTGCTCGGCGGCCTGCCGGGCCATCAGCACGTCGAGGCGGCGCTCCATCGCGGCCTGCTCGGCGTCCTGCGGTTCGGCGGGCGCGGCGGGCAGCTCGGGCAGGCGCTCGGGCAGCGTGTAGGCCTGCGGGTCGACCAGGCCGAGCAGGCGCGTCAGCCGTTCGCGCGCGGCCACCGCCTGGTGGCGAGCACGCGCCAGCTGCGCGGTGGCGTCGGCATAGAAAGCCTGCTCGCGCATCTGCGCCAGCTGGTTGAAGTTGCCGGCTTCCACCATGCGCCGCGCGAGCTCGTTCGAGGCGTCGGCCGCCTCCTTCACCTGCTCGTGGTAGCGCAGCAGCTCCTGTGCGGCGACGGCGCCGAACCAGGCACGTCGCGTGTCGGCGGCGATACCGACCGCCGCCTGCGCGACCTGCAGCTGGGTCTGGCCGAAGCGCCGCTGCTCGGCCTGGGAGGCCAGCGGCATGGTCAGCAGGCCCAGCACATCGAACATCACCGCGCGATCGATCTCGACCACGCCGCCGGCCTCGCGCAGGCGGCCGAAGCTGAAGGCCGGGTTGCGCAGGCGGCCGGCGCGCACCCGCTCGGCCTCGGCGATGCCGAGTTCGGCGAAGCTCGCCTGCAGGCCGCGGTGGTTCAGGTAGGCGAGCTCGACCGCGCCGTCCGCGCTCAGAGGCGCCTGCAGCAGCTCGTCGATGCGCGACTGCGCGGAGGCGACCTCTTCAGTTGAGCGCTGGAAGGCTGCGGCCTGCCCGGTGCGATCCCGCGTCAGCTCGGCGACGCGCCCGGCCCCGCCATCGGGCGAGAACGAGGCGCAGCCGGCGAGCGCCAGCGCGGCGGCTGCGGCGGTGAGCGGCCGCCTCATGGCCTGTCTCCGTGCGGCCGGTGGTCGCCGTGGGTTCGATGGGCGTCATGGCCCTGCACGGCGGGTGCCGACGCCTTCGGGGTCGGTGCGGTGTGCGATGCGGGTGGTGCGGCCGGTGACACCGGCGCGCCGTGTGCGCCGTGTGCGCCGTGGCTACCGTGCCCGCTGTCGCCGCGATGCCCGCGATGGCCGTTGTGGCCGCTTTGCCGGTCGCCGTTGCCGCTCTGCCCGCCGTGGCCTTTGTGGTCGCTGTGGTCATCGCCAGCGCTTTGCGGGACCGCTTTCCGCACGCTGTCGTTGGCCGCGCGCCAGTCGCCGGGCTTGAGGTCGCGCCAGGGCTTGTAGTCGCTGAAGGCAGAGTCGTAGCGCAGCGCCGGAGCCGGCGCCTTCGCGTCGGCCGGATCGGCGCGGCCGCTGGCCTGTGCGGCCGCGAGCAGCGGCAGGCACAGCGCCAGGGCCGGCGCCAGCCGGGAAATCGGGTGGGTCATGGTTCGCATCCCCCTGGGTCGTCGGCGCGGCAGTGCCGGCCGGCAGATGCCCGTCACGTCCGCGCTGCGGACGCACGAGCCCCTTCACGGCCCCCGCGGGGGCCTCGATGGGTCAGATGCGTCGGGGAGGCCGCTCCTGCCCTTCCGAGACGAAGCTCGGCGGCGGCGCGGTGAACGGCGGCAGCGTGGCCGCGCGCAGGTCGGGCGGCTCGACCACGCCCGGCAGCCAGCCAACCGCCGGGGTCAGCGAGCAGTAGGCCGCGCACATCTTGCAGGTATCGCCTGCGGCGTCGTGCCCGGCGCCGTGGTCGTGGCCGCTGGACGCCGGCGGGTCGACCGACGCGGCGTGCCCGTGTGCGGCGTGGTCCTTCATCCCGCCGTGGCCGTGGTCGTGGTCGTGGCGATGGCAGGGCGCCTGGCCGTGGGGCATCGCGTGATCCGTTGCCGCGCCCGTCGCCCGGTCCATCGCCTGATGGCCGGCGCCCTGCCCGTGCAGGCGAAGCTCGCCCGGCACGTCGCTGCCGCCGACCGCGCACAGCATCGTCGCCGCCAGCACAGCCCGAAGGGGCAGCAGGACGGCCAGCAGCAGCAGGAACCAGAGGCGGACGGCTTTCACATCAGGCGAGGGTCGGAACGGGTGTCGAAGGCGGGAGCGGGCGATCCTAATCCTTGCCGCGGCGGCAAGGTCAAGCGCCGACGTCCCGTTCGCGGCGCATGTCCGGAGGCCGGCTTCAGCCCCGACCGCTGCGGCCGGCGGCGTGATGTCCGCGGCGCAGCCCCGCGGTCCTCGGGTGCACCGGAAGCGCTGTCGAGGCCGCCGCGGGCGCGGTCTGCGCCAGCGTGTGGATGATCGGGCAGTCCGGCCGGTCGTCGCCGTGGCAGCACTGCACCAGGTGCTCGAGCGTCGCCTTCATCGTCTGCAGCTCCTTCAGCTTCTCGTCGAGCTCCTCGATGTGCGCCTGTGCCAGCGCCCGCACCTGCCGGCTCGGCCGCCTGCGGTCCTGCCACAGGCCGAGCAGCGCGCGGATCTGCTCGAGCGAGAAACCCAGGTCGCGCGACTGGCGGATGAAGCGCAGCGTGCCGACGTCCTTGTCGGCGTACTGGCGGTAGCCCGCTTCGGTGCGCGCGGCCTCGGGGAAGAGGCCGACGCGCTCGTAGTGACGAATCATCTTCGCCGACACGCCGGAAGCCTTCGCGGCTTCGCCGATGTTCATGCCCATCCGCGCCTCCTCGGGGTTTCGCGGTTGCGATCGACTGCGGCACGCCAGGTTCCCACAGCGTCAATCCACGGGCACCGGCGTCCTTCTCTCATCAGAGGCGGTGCAAGGCCGCTTGACATTCCCAAGGTGGGAGGCAGCCGAGCCTCGACCGCCTCGCGGAGGCGATCGGCCCAACAGCTGGGCTAGGTCGGCCCGGCCTCGATGAACAGGGCCGGGTCGACCATCGCGCGGTTCAGCATCACCCCCCAGTGCAGGTGCGGGCCGGTCACGCGGCCGGTCGCGCCGACGCGGCAGAAGGCCTCGCCCACCGGGACGCGGTCGCCGACCTTCACGTCGACCCCGCTCAGGTGGCAGTACATGCTGAGCAGGCCGGCGCCGTGGTCGAGCCAGACGGTGCCGCCGTTGAAGAAGTAGTCGCCGACGTCGATCACGCGGCCGTCCAGCGGGGCGCGCACCGGCGTGCCGGTGGGGGCGGCGATGTCCATCCCGCTGTGCGGGTTGCGCGCCTGCCCGTTGAAGATGCGGCGCAGGCCGAAGGAGCTCGAACGCCGGCCCGGCACCGGCGGCTGCATGCGCAACTGGGCCGGCAGGCCGGCGCTGAAGCTCGCCATCACGCCGGCCTGGTGGGTGCGCTCGCGCTCGTAGCGGGCCGTGTCTTCGGGCGAGAGGTCGACCGTGCGCGGCTCGACCTTCAGGCGCTGCTCGGCGTAGTGGGCCGCGGCGATCGTGAAACGCAGCTTGCGCTTCGCCCCGCCGGGGCCGGCGACGCTGACCTCCGCCGGGCCGGGCCGGGCCGAAAGCGCGATGCCGACCAGCGCGGTCCAGCCAGCGGAGCCGCCGACGACCAGCAGCGGCAGGCCGTTGTAGGTGGCCGAAGGGCGCGCTGCCGCGGCGCCGAGCGCGATGCGCGCGACGCCGCCGGGCACCCGCGACTCGCGCGGCCAGGGCTCGGACGCCGACGCTTCGCGTGCGGCGGACGCGCGGGGTGGTTCGGTCTGGCCCTGCGGCTTCGGCGACGCAGCCCAGGCGCTGCGCCCGCCCACCCCTATCCAGCCGCCCGCCAGGCCACCACCGAGGGCCAGCGCGCGACGGCGCCCGAGGGACGACGCGGCGCCCGTTTCGCGTCGACCCCTCACGCGGCCAACCTCTCGGGCTCGGCGGGCGCCGCCGGCTGCCCCGGCTGCGCGATGCCGCCGAGCGCATCGATCAGGCCCGGCAGCAGCCTCGAGAGTTCGCCGGTCGCGATCGCCATGTCGGCCTCGAAGGCCTCGTCGGGCCCCAGGCCGTCGGGCCGGTCCTGCATCGTGACGTCGAGGAACTTGAGCTTCTTCAGCGCGCCGTTGTCGGCCAGCACGAAGGACAGGCGCGACTGCCAGGTCATCGCCAGCCGGGTCGGCCGCTTGCCGGCGCGGACGTGCTCGCGCACCTCCTCGATGTCGAGCGGGTGGCTCGCGTAGCGCACCGCGCTGCGGCTGTCGTCGCCGGCCTTCAGCTCGCAGTCACGGTCGATGCTGAAGCCCGCCGGCGCCTCGTCCTCGGCCAGCCAGCCGGCCATCGCGGCGGCGGGCGACAGCGCGGTGCTGAGCGGCGCGACGGCCAGCGGGTCCAGCGTCTTGACCAGCTGCGTCACCGCGTCGTCGACGCGCGCGGCGCTGCCGGCGTCGACCATCAGCAGCCGCTGCGCGGGGTCGATCCAGACGCGGCACTGGCTGCGCCGGGTGAAGGCCTGCGGCAGCAGGGCCTGCACCGCCTCTTCCTTCAGCTCGAGCCGCCGCTTGCGGCCCGGCGCGCGACCGCTCTCCTGCTCGAGGCGAGCGGCCAGCTCGTCGACGCGGGCGCGCACCACGCTGCCCGGCAGCAGGCGCTGCTCGGTGGCGATCGTGAGCAGCCACTGGCCGTCGACCTGCTCGGCCAGCGGCGCATGCGGCCGGCCGCGCGGCGGCACGAAGCCGGACGAGACCGGTTGGGTCGGCCCGCAGGGGACGAAGGCGGCGCGGGCGAGGCGGTCGTCGAGCTGGGGCTCGACCTCGTCCCAGCCGCCGGCAAGGCGATGAACGATGAGATTGCGGAACAAGGGTATGCAGTGCTCGGGTGTTGGGGGACGCGGCGGCGGGGGTGCCGCGGCGGCGCAGCGGGCCGCGGGGCCGCGTCCGGGGAGGCGGATTGTCCATGCTGCGGCAGCCCGGCCCGGGACCACCGCGCGCTTTACAGTCCTTGACGTGCGGGAAAAGCCTGCGTCGCCGGCCGCGGCTAGGCTACGGGCATGCCCAAGAGATGCAGGTCCCACCCGCTGCCCGCCCGCAGACCGCCCTTCACGACGCTGCTGCTGGCGCCGGCCCTCGCGGCGCTGGCCGCCTGCACCACCCTGCCGCAGCCCGCCACCGACCCGACGGCCGGCGTCGAGCCGCCGGCGCAGTGGCTGCAATCGGCACCCGACGCGAGCCATGCGCCGACCGACCTCGCGAGGTGGTGGCAGCGCTTCGACGACCCGAGCCTGGCGGCGCTGGTCGACGACGCGCTGCGCGCCAACCCGAGCCTCGACACTGCCGCCGCGAACTGGCGCCAGGCACGCGCGCTGCGCGAGGCCGCCGAGGCCGGGCTGCTGCCCACGCTCGATGCCGGCGCCTCGGCACAGCGCGCCCGCACGACCGGCTTGCCGTCGCGCAACACCTTCAACCTCGGCCTGGACGCGAGCTGGGAGCTCGACCTCTTCGGCCGCCTGCGCGCCGGTGCCAGCGCTGCTGCGGCCGACGAGGCGGCGAGCGCCGATTCGCTGGCCGACGTCCAGGTGTCGGTCGCGGCCGAGACCGCGCTCGCCTATCTCGAACTGCGCGGCCTCGGCCTGCGCCTGGCGATCGCGCGCGAGAACCTGGCGGCACAGGAAGAGACGCTGCAGCTCGTGCGCTGGCGCGAGCAGGCCGGGCTCGCCAGCTCGGTCGAGGTGCAGCAGGCCGAGACCTCGGCCGAGCAGACGCGCGCGCAACTGCCGGCGCTGCAGCAGAGCGCCGCGCAGACGCTGCATGCGCTCGCGGTACTGACCGGCCGCACGCCGCAGGCGCTGGCCGCCCACCTCGGCACCGACGGCAGCGAGGGCCTGACCGCCGGCGGCAGCGGCGCCGCCGCACCCGACACCGAAGCCGACACCGCGAGCACGGCGAGCATCCCGCTGCCGCAGGAGGAGCTGGTGCTCAGCCTGCCCGCCGACACGCTGCGCCAGCGGCCCGACGTGCGCGCCGCCGAACGCCAGGTGCAGGCCGCGGCGGCACGGGTGCAGCAGGCCGATGCCGCGCGCTACCCGAGCCTGACGCTGGGTGGCTCGATCGGCCTTGCGGCCTCGACGCTCAGCGGCCTCACTGCCGGCGGCGCGGTGGTCAACAGCCTGGTCGGCAGCGTCTCGCTACCGCTCTTCGACGGCGGCGCGCTGCGGGCCCAGGTCGATGCCCAGCAGGCCGCGCTCGACGCGGCGCGCGCGAGCCACCGCAGCACGGTGCTGGCCGCACTGCAGGAGGCAGAGGACGCCCTCGTCGCGCTGCGCCGCACGCGCGAGCGCCTCGCCGCACTGCGCCAGGCCGCCACCGCAGCCGACGCCGCAGCACTGCTGGCCCGCCAGCGCTACGAGAGCGGCCTGGTCGACTTCCAGGTCGTGCTCGAGACCCAGCGCACGCTGCTGACCACCGAAGACGCGGTGGCCGCCGCGCAGGCCGACCTCGCCTCGGGACACGTGAACCTCTACAAGGCGCTCGGCGGCGGCTGGCGGCCGGACACCGTCGCCGGCGCAGCCGACACGACGAACGAGGCGCGGGCCACGGCCGCCGCCGACCCGACCCTTCCCGCCACCACGGCCGCCGCCGCGCCCGCCCGCTGACGCCGGGCGCCCCGCCCCGGCCCCGCCCGACCCCCTGGCGCTGCGGCGCTGCTCCGATCTCCACACCATGCCCGCGAACGACACCCCCTCCTCCCGCGCCGGCTCCGATGCCGCGGCGCTCTCCGCCCTGCTCGGGGCCGACTCGCCGCGCCCCTGGTGGCGGCGGCCCGGCCCCTGGGGGGCGCTGCTGCTGGTCCTGCTGCTGCTCGTGGCCGCGGCCTGGTGGCTGCGCGCCGAAGGCAGCACCGCCGGCCCGCGCTACGTCACCGAACCGGTCACGCGCGACACGCTGCGCCTGACGGTCAGCGCCACCGGCACGCTGCAGCCGACGCGCACGGTCGACATCGGCAGCGAGCTCTCGGGCACGGTGGCGCGGGTGCTGGTCGACCTGAACGACAGCGTGCGCAAGGGCCAGGTGCTGGTCGAGCTGGACACCGCCAAGTTCCGCGACCAGGTGGCGCGCTCGCGCGCGACGCTGGCCTCGACGCGGGCCCAGGTCGCCCAGGCGCGGGCGACGCTCGCCGAGGCGCGCAGCACGCTGGCGCGCTACGACGAGGTCTCGCGCCTGTCGGGCGGCAAGGTGCCGTCGAAGACCGAGTTCGACACCGCACGCGCGACGCTCGAGCGCGCCCAGGCCGACCTGGCCGCCGCGCAGGCCAGCGTGGCCGACGCCCAGGCCGCGCTGCGCACCGACGAGACCAACCTGTCGAAGGCCTCGATCCGCTCGCCGATCGACGGCGTCGTGCTCACCCGCTCGGTCGAGCCGGGCAACGCGGTGGCCGCCTCGCTGCAGGCCGTCACGCTGATGACGATCGCCGAAGACCTGACCAAGCTGTCGCTCGAGGTCAACGTCGACGAGGCCGACATCGGCGCGGTGAACGCCGGGCAGGCGGCGTCGTTCACCGTCTCGGCCTGGCCCGACCGGCACTACCCGGCGACGATCCGCCGCGTCGCTTACGGCTCGACGACGACCGACAACGTCGTCACCTACGTGACCTACCTCGACGTCGCCAACCCCGACTTAACCCTGCGGCCCGGCATGACCGCCAGCGCGACGATCACCTCGACCGAACGGGCGCAGGTGCTGACGGTGCCGAACACGGCCCTGCGCTTCACGCCCACGGTGGACCCGGCCGCGGCCGGCAGCGAAGGCGGAGGCGGTACCGCCGGTCCCCCCGGTGGCGGCGCCTCCGGGGCCCGGGGCGGCGGCGGCATCCTCTCGCGCCTGCTGCCGCGCCCGCCGAACCACAACCTGCCGCGCCGCGCGCCGCCGGCCGACGGCAGCCACCTGGTCTGGCTGCTGCGCGAGGGCCATGCCGAGCCGCTGGCCGTGCGCACCGGCATCAGCGACGGTCGCCGCACCGAGGTGGAGGCCGAGGGCCTGGCCGAGGGGCAGCCGGTGATCGTCGACCAGCGCGCCGGCACCGCATCGTGAGCGCGGACCTCGCCGGTACGGCAGCGGGTGGCGGCGCGGCGCCGCTGATCCGCCTGCAGGGGATCACCAAGACCTACGGCCAGGGTCAGGCCGCGTTCCAGGCACTGAAGGGCGTCGACCTCGAGATCGCCGAGCGCGAGTTCGTCGCGATCATGGGCCCGAGCGGGTCCGGCAAGTCGACCGTGATGAACACGCTCGGCTGCCTCGACACGCCGACCAGCGGCGCCTACCTGTTCCGCGGCGTCCATGTCGAGCGACTGACGCGCGACGAGCGCGCGCGCCTGCGGCGGCGCTTTCTCGGCTTCGTCTTCCAGGGCTTCAACCTGCTGGCCCGCACCAGCGCGCAGGAGAACGTCGAGCTGCCGCTGCTCTATCGCGGCGAGGGCCTGGCGGCGCGCCACCGCGCGGCGCGCGAGGCGTTGGCCCAGGTGGGCCTCGGCGGCTGGGAGCACCACACGCCGGCCGAGCTCTCGGGCGGGCAGCAGCAGCGCGTGGCGATCGCCCGCGCGCTCGTCTCGCGGCCGCAGGTGCTGCTGGCCGACGAGCCGACCGGCAACCTCGACACCCAGCGCAGCCGCGAGATCATGGAACTGCTGCAGCGACTCAACACCGAGCAGGGCATCACCGTGCTGATGGTCACCCACGAGTCCGACATGGCGGCCTATGCCAAGCGCGTGGTGCGCTTCGTCGACGGCCGCGTCGAGAGCGACGTGCGCAACCCGCATCCCACGGTCGGCGGCGCCGGCGTCTCGGCCGACGCGGTCACGATCCAGGCGGAGGGGGGCTGATGCTGCTCAACACCTTGCTGCTCGCGCTGCGCGAGATCCGGCGCAACCTGCTGCGCTCCTTCCTGACGATCCTCGGCATCGTGATCGGCGTCTCGGCGGTCATCACGATGGTGGCGCTGGGCAACGGCGCGACGCGCGCGGTGCAGACGCAGATCTCCAGCCTCGGCACCAACCTGCTGATGGTGCTGCCCGGCCAGCGGCTCGGCCCCGGCAGCAGTGCGGCCGGCGCGCCGGCCTTCAAGGAGGCCGACGCCGACGCGATCGCGACCCAGATCGGCGGCGTCGCGCGCGTCGCGCCCGAGGTGCGTTCCTCGGTGACGCTGGTGGCCAACGGGCGCAACTGGTCTTCGAGCGTGACCGGCACCCGCAACGACTACTTCGACACCAACAACTGGGTGCTCGCAGCAGGCCGCCGCTTCGAGCCGAACGAGGTGCGCGCCGGCAGCGCCGTCTGCGTGATCGGCGAGACGGTGCGCCGCGAGCTCTACGCCAGCCGCACGCCGGCCCAGGTGATCGGCGAGCCGCTGCGCGTCAAGGGCTTCTCCTGCGAGATCGTCGGCGTGCTCGCCTCGAAGGGCCAGGCCGCGATGGGCCAGGACCAGGACAACGTGGTCGTGCTGCCGCTGCACACGGTGCAGCGGCGCGTCACCGGCTCGGAGCGCGTCAGCACGCTGCTGGTGTCGCTGCAGGACGGCAGCGACACCGAGCGGGTGAAGGCCGACCTGGGCTCGCTGATGCGCGAGCGGCGCAAGCTCTCGGCGCAGGACGACGACAACTTCAACGTGCTCGACACGCGCCAGCTGGCCGAGGCGCTCTCGGGCACGACCCAGGTGCTGACCCTGCTGCTCGGCGCGGTGGCGGGCGTGAGCCTGCTGGTGGGCGGCATCGGGATCATGAACATCATGCTGGTCAGCGTCACCGAGCGCACGCGCGAGATCGGCGTGCGCCTGGCGATCGGCGCGCTCGAGCGCGAGGTGCTGCTGCAGTTCCTGATCGAGGCGGTGGTGCTCGCCTCGCTCGGCGGGCTGATCGGCATCCTGCTGGCGACCGGCGCCTCGATCGGGCTGTCGGCGCTGATGGAAGTGCCTTACGTCTTCGACCCGACGATCAACCTCGTCTCCTTCGTCTTCTCGGCGGCGATCGGCGTCGTGTTCGGCTACTTCCCTGCCAGGCGCGCGGCGCGGCTGGACCCGATCGAGGCGCTGCGACACGAGTGAGCGGCACCGTTATCCACGCCGCACCCCCGGATCGACGACCACTTCGCCGTCCTCCTTCGTGAAGTCGGCGAGCCTCGGCACCGGCAGCAGTTCGAGCACCGCTTCCGACGGCCGGCAGAGCCTGACCCCGAGCGGGGTGACGACGATCGGCCGGTTGATCAGGATCGGGTGCGCCAGCATGACGTCGAGCAACTGTTCGTCCGTCCACTTCGGATCACCCAGGCCGAGGTCGGCATAGGGCGTGCCCTTCTCGCGCAGCAGGCTGCGCGCCGTGGCGCCCATCGCGACGATCAACGCTTGCAGCGTCGCCCTCGACGGCGGCGTCTTCAGGTATTCGATGACGGACGGCTCGATGCCGGCGTGGCGGATCAGCGCCAGGGTGTTGCGCGAAGTGCCGCAGGCGGGGTTGTGGAAGATCGTGACGTCAGGCATGGCGTGCGGTGGTCGAACGGGTGCGGCCAGCGGCCGCGGGCTGCGGCCTGGCATCCAGCAGCCGATGCACGAGCAAGGCCACCGCCGCGCCCAGCAACTCGGCCCCTGCGAACGCCGGCACGCTGGCCGGTGCGATCCCGGCGACGCTGTCGCTGAACATCCGCCCGAACGCCGCAGCCGGATTGGCGAACGACGTGGACGCGGTGAACCAGTAGGCGGCGCCGATGTAGGCCGCGACCATCGGCGCCACGCGGCCCGGCGGCGCGCGCAGGATTACCAGCAGCAGGCCGAAGCTCGCCACGCCCTCGGCGATCCACTGGCCAGCGCCGCTGCGCGGCGTGGTGGACATCTGAAGGATCGGAAGGTCGAACATGGCATGGGCGAGCCACGCCCCGGACATGGCGCCGAGGAGCTGTGCAGCGATGTACGGCAGCAGCAGCCCGGGCGCCAATGCACCGCGTGCGGCCATGACGAGGGAGACGGCCGGGTTGAAGTGGGCGCCGCTGATCGGGGCGAACACCTCGATCAGGACATACAGCCCGCCCACGGTAGCCAGGGCATTGGCCAGCAGCGCGATCGCCGCGTTGCCGCCAGCCAGACGCTCGGCCATGAGCCCCGAGCCGATGACCACGGTGAGTAGCAGCGCGGTGCCCAGCGTTTCGGCGAGGAGCTTGCGCGCAGTCACGGCCGTCTGGCCTCTTCAGCAGCAGGAAGAGGACGGCCGCACCGGTATCGCGACCGGCATCCCTTGCGGCGCGCCACCGGCACAGCAGGCCGAGCCTGCGGGGGCCGGCTCGGGCTGGCCGAACACCGGAACATCGCCCAGCGTGCGGAACTGCTCCCAGGCGATACCCTGCGGGTCGGTGAGCCAGTGCTTCTCGCTGCGGGCATAGCAGCAGCTGGTCTCGCCGTCGTCGTGCAGCGCCAGGTCAGCGGCCTGGGCACGTGCCTTCAGCTCGGCCAGCTCCTCGTCGCCGTCGGCCTGGATGCCCAGATGATCGACGCCGGGCTCGCCGCCGCGCATCGAGATCGCGAAGTTGATGCGCGGGTCCTCGAGCATCCACTTGGCGTAGTCGCCCTCGACGCGGCTGGGCTCGGCGGCGAAGAGCTTCGAGTAGAAGGTGATGCTCGACTGCAGGTCCTCGACGTGGACGTGGACGTGGAATCGCTTCATCGCGGCCTCCGGGAGTGGGGTGGCATGGGTCAGCAGTTGCAGGCGGCATGCGCCGCGGCGGGCAGGCAGGCCGAACCCTGGCAGCAGTTCTCGGTGAGATAGCCGACCAGCGCGTTCATCTGGTCGTAGCCTGCGCGGTAGATCAGGAAGCGACCTTCGCGCTGCTGGCTCACCAACCCGGCGAGCATCAGCTCCTTCAGATGAAAGGAAAGCGTCGCCGGCGGCACACCGAGCCCCTCCTGCATCGCGCCCGGCGTCAGCCCGGACGGGCCGGTGACCACCAGCGCCCGAAACACCTGCAGGCGCAGCGGATGCGCCAGTGCAGCCAAAGCTCGTATCACGGCTTGTTCTTCCATGCTTCGAGAATACTAGAAATATATCGATGGCGCACGTGTCGGCTTCAACCCGCGATACGTGCCGCGGTTGGAGCTGAAAGTGCTACCCCGCGCTTCGCCTCACCCGAACGGGCACCGACTTGTACGACGGGGTGCCGCTGCGCGGGTCGCGGTGCCCGAGCGCGATGAGCACGTTGGCCTCGGGGTAGTAGGCCCCCGCCGAGCCTTCGGGGATCGAATAGGCCACCGCGGTCAGGTTCGACAACACGGGGCCCGGCCCGCCGCCTTCCCCTTCGAAGGGCAGCGCCTCGAGGTCGACGCGGTCGCCTTCGGCAATGCCGCGCGCGGCCATGTCGCGGGTGTTGAGGAAGACCACGTCGCGCCGGCCGAAGACGCCGCGGTAGCGGTCGTCGAAGCCGTAGATCGTCGTGTTGTACTGGTCGTGGCTGCGCAGCGTCGTCAGCGTGAGCACGTCCTCTCCCTGCGCGCGCGGGTCCTCCTGCAGGCCGGGCATCACGATGAACTGCGCCTTCCCCGAGGCGGTGTGCCAGACCCGCTCGGTCGGCCCGATCGGCAGGCGGAAGCCGCCGGGCACGCGGATGCGCAGGTTGTAGTCGCGGAAGGCGGGCAGCACGCCCTCGATCGCGTCCCGGATGCGCTCGTAGTCGGCGACATAGCCGTCCCAGTCGATGCCGTGACGGTCGCCGAGCACGGCCTTGGCGATGCCGGCCACGATCGCCGGCTCGGAGCGCACTTGGTCGGACGGGGGCGTCAGCCGGCCCGTCGACGCATGGACCATCGACATCGAGTCCTCGACCGTCACCGACTGCGCGCCGCCGGCCTGCAGGTCGAGGTCGGTGCGGCCGAGGCAGGGCAGCAGCAGGCTCGCCCGGCCGATCAGCAGGTGCGAACGGTTGGGCTTGGTCGCGACATGCACCGCCAGCGTGAGCCGGCGCATCGCGGCGAAGGTCCGCTGCGGGTCGGACATCGCCACCGCCAGGTTGCCGCCCAGGCACATCAGGAAGCGCGAGTGCCCGGCCTCGATCGCTTCGATCGCCTCGGCGGCATCGTGGCCGCGGCGCGCCGGCGGCTCGAAGCCGAAGGTGCGCGCGATGCCTTCGCGCAGCGCGAGCGGCGCCTTCTCGTCGATGCCTACCGTGCGGTTGCCCTGCACGTTGGAGTGCCCGCGCAGCGGGCAGATGCCGGCGCCGGGCCGGCCGTAGTTGCCACGCAGCAGCAGCAGGTTGGAGATCTGCTGCACGTTCTCCGTCCCGCTGCGATGCTGGGTGACACCCATGCCGAAAGTGACGATCGTCGACTTCGCGTTGCAGTACAGACGCGCCACGTGTTCCAGCGCCTCGCGCGCGAGACCCGAGCGGGCCTCCACCGCCTCCCAGGTCGTCGCATCGAGGTCGGCGACCAGGGCCTCGAAGCCCTCGGTGTGGGCGGCGATGAAGTTGCGGTCGAGCTGCCCCGGGCCGCCGGCGGCGAGGTCTTCGGCATCCATCGCGAGCACGGCCTTCATCACGCCCTTGAGCGCCGCGGCATCGCCGCCGACCTGGACCTGGAGGTACTCGGTGGCGATCTCAGTGGCGCCGAAGGTCACCATCTCGACCGGGCTCTGCGGCGACGCGAAGCGCTCGAGCGCGCGCTCGCGCAGCGGGTTGAAGACGACGATCGGCGTGCCGCGACGCGAGGCCTCGTGCAGCGTGGCCATCATCCGCGGATGGTTGGTGCCGGGGTTGTGGCCCATCGAAATGATGAGCTCGGTGTGGTCGAAGTCCTCGAGCGAGACCGTGCCCTTGCCGATGCCGATCGCCTGCGGCAGCCCGACGCTGGTCGCCTCGTGGCACATGTTCGAGCAGTCGGGGAAGTTGTTGGTGCCGTAGACGCGCGCGAACAGCTGGTACAGGAAGGCGGCCTCGTTCGATGCCCGGCCCGAGGTGTAGAACTCGGCCATGTCCGGATCGGGCAGGGCCTGCAGCACGGCGGCGATGCGGGCGTAGGCCTCGTCCCAGCCGATCGCCACGTAGCGGTCGCTGGCGGCGTCGTAGGCCATCGGGTGCGTGAGACGCCCCAGGTTCTCGATCTCGTGGTCGTTCCAGCCGAGCAGCTCGGTGACGCTGTACTGCTGGAAGACCTCGGGCGTCGCGCGCTTGCGCGTGGCCTCCCAGGTGACGGCCTTGGCGCCGTTCTCGCAGAACTCGAAGGCCGAGGTGTGCTTGGGGTCGGGCCAGGCGCAGCCGGGGCAGTCGAAACCGTCCGGCTGGTTGTTCTTGAGCATGATCCGCGTGCCGGAGAGGGCGCTCATCTGGCCATGGATCGCCTTGGCGACCGCGCCCAGCGCGTCCCAGCCGCCGGCGGGGTGCTCGTACTCGCGAATGCTGGGCTTGGACATGCGCAGTTCCTTCGGTGCTCGGGATCGACGCGGAGGACTCTAGCGGGCCCGTCACCGGCGCGCTGGCCGCGGCTGCGTGGGCGCGCAGCCATGTCGGCGAGGCACACTCCGGGCATGGAGGCGCTCAACCTGCCCGACGACCTCGACGCCGTCGAGACGACCCTGACGCAGCACGTGCGGCCGGACAGCCTCTCCGGCGCGCTGTTCTACCTGGCGCTGTTCCTGATCATCGGCACGATTGCCGATCTGATGGTGCGGCGAATGATCCACGCGGCGCGCTCGCGCGACGCGAAGCACCGGCTCGACCCGACCGCGCTCGGCTTCCTGCAGGGGCTCTCCAGCGCAGGCATCTGGGTGATGGTGCTGGTGGCCTACGCCCACCTGATCCCCGCGCTGCGCAACCTGGGCACGGCGCTGCTGGCCGGGGCCAGCGTGATCTCGATCGTCATGGGCCTGGCCGCGCAGAACACCCTGGGCAACCTGGTCGCCGGTTTCTCGCTGCTGCTCTACCGGCCGTTCCGCGTCGGCGACCGGCTGCAGGTGACCGCGCCGACCGGGGTCGAGAGCGGCACGGTGGAGAGCCTGCTGCTCGGCTACACGGTGCTGCGCACCGCGAACAACCGGCGCATCGTGATGCCCAACAGCGTCATCGCGAACCAGGTGACGGTGAACCTGTCGGCGCTCGACCCGAAGGTCCCGGTGCTCGTGCCGGTCAGCATCGTCCAGGTGGCCGACATCGATCGCGCCCGCGCCCTGCTGCTCGAACTCGCGGCCGCCCACCCCGAGGCGGTCGAACCCTACAGCTGCCCGCTGACCGCCCTCGGGCCGGGCAGCGTCGACCTCTCGCTGCAAGTCCACTGCGTGGACGGGGCGCGGGCCGTGGCGGTGAAGTCGGAGCTGCTGGAGGCGGCGGCCGGCAAGCTGCCGGCGGCGGGGGTCGAGATGCCCGTCTCGGTCGGGGCGACCGCTACTGCCGCGGCGTCGGCGCCTGTCGCGAGGGCACCCACGCCGTCAGGCCCCGGCAACCGGGCGTGACCGCCACGGCGTATGCGGTCACCGGCCTTGGCGCAACGCAGCCCGCCGAGGCGGTGATCTCGAAGGCCGAGGCCATCTTCGGCAAGGCGAAGGGGAGCAGGCGCGGCAAGGCGGGCGCGGCCTCGCCGCGACGCTGATCACTCGCCCGGCTGCAGCCGCTCGAGGATGCGCTGCGCGACATGGCCGTCGATGCCATGGCCCAGGCCCGGGAACAGGTCGAGTGTGCAGCGCATGCCCAGCGCGCCGAGCTGCGCGACGGCTTGGGTGGCCAGGTGCACCGGCATCACGCGGTCCTGCTCGCCGTGCATCAGGTGGACGATCGTGCCGCCCACAGCCGCCCGCGGCGCCTGGGCGAATCGGCCGGCGATCGCGACCAGTCGCGCGGCGACCACTGGCGCAGCTGCCTGCGTCGACTCGAGCGCCATGATCGCCCCCTGCGAGAAGCCGATCAGCGTCGTGCGCGCGGGCGGCGCGCCGGTGCGCGACTGCCAGCGCGCCACCGCCGCGAGGAAGACCGGCATCGCCGCCGCGACTCGCGGCGGCCGGTTCGCCTCGCTGATGCCCTGCACCGAGAACCACTGCCAGCCGGCGCCGAAGTCAGAGCGGTCGGGCGAACGCAGGCTCACGACCCAGGCCCGCGGCCGTTGGGCGGCGAGGTAGGCCCCCAGCGGGCGCAGATCCTCCGGCCGCGAGCCCACGCCGTGCAGCAGGAGCACGAGTTCGTCGGGCCCGGTGCCCTCTACAGGCCGCTGGACCATCAGGTCGCCGTCCGCGCCATCGTGTTCGGTGCCTTTGCCTTCCATGTCGCCCCCGGCTCCCGTGTGCATCGCCTGCGCCTTCAGGCCCTGTGGATCCAGCTCGGCGCGATCGCCGTGCCCAGGCCGGCGCCGTAGCCGAAGTAGACGTTCAGCCCACCCAGCGGCTCGAGGTAGCGCGCGTTCTTGAGGCCGCCCGCGTCCATGACCTGGAAGCCGATGCTCTCGGCGATCCCGCTCGCCACCTGCTTGGCCCGCGCGCTGTCGCCGGCCACGAAGACCGAGACCTTGCGGCCCTGGCCGAAGTCGGCGCCGCCGGCCAGCACCTGGGCGAACACGGTGTTGAAGGCCTTGACGACCTCGGCACCCGGCACCGCCTTGGCGATCTCTTCGGCTGCCGAAGAGCTGTGGCCGAGCGTCAGCCCCATGTAGTCGGCGGTGAGCGGGTTGGTGATGTCGACAACCACCCGGCCCGTCAGGTCGCCGAGCGACTGCAGCGCCGCGACCGCGTCGCCATGGCCGGTGGCCAGCACGATCGCGTCGGCCTCGCGCGCCGCATCGGCGGCCGGGACGGCCTTGACGCCGGGGTGTTGCGCCGCGAGCTGCGCCGCCTTGCCGGCGTCGCGCGCCGTGACGCTGACGTGGTGGCCGGCGGCCGCGAGTTGCTTGACGAAGGCGGCACCCATGTTGCCGGCGCCGAGAACGGTGATCTTCATGACAGTTGCTCCGTTGCGGCAGCACACGCGCTGCCATGAAGTCACTGTATCTATCCCGTTTTCATAGATAAACGTCAATCAATGACAATATGTGTACCGAATATAGGGACAATTGTCATGGACAAGTTCCAGGAGATGCAGGCCTTCGCCGCCGTCGTCGACGCGGGCAGCTTCGTCGGCGCGGCCGAGGCGCTGAAGGTCTCGAAGACCGCCGTCTCCCGCCTCGTCGGCGAGCTCGAGGCGCGGCTCGGCACCCGGCTGATGCACCGCACGACGCGCCGCCTGTCGCTGACCGACGAGGGCGAGCGCTTCCACCAGCGCTGCCGCGAGCTGCTGGCCGGGGTCGAAGAGGCCGAGGCCGAAGTCACCGCGCGCAGCGGCAGCGCGATCGGCCAGCTGCGCGTCAACGTGCCAGTGAGCTTCGGCCTGCTGCACCTGGCGCGGCTGTGGCCGGCCTTCATGGCGCGCCATCCGCAGGTGGTGCTCGAGGTGAACCTCTCCGACCGCCTGGTCGACCTGGTCGACGAGGGCTACGACCTCGCGGTGCGCATCACGCGCCCGTCGAGCTCGTCACTGGTCGGCCGCCAGCTGTCGTCCACGCGCCTGGTGCTCTGCGCCTCGCCCGAGTACCTGCGCCGACACGGCACGCCGACGCATCCGTCCGAGCTGGCGCGACACGCCGTCATGGCCTACACGCTGCTGTCGACGGGCGAGCACTGGAGCTTCACCGGGCCCGAGGGCGAGGTGAGCGTGCGCGTGGCGCCGCGCATGCGCAGCAACAGCGGCGACACCTGCTGCGCGGCGGCGCTGGCGCACCAGGGCATCGTGCTCCAGCCGTCGTTCCTGGTCGGGGCGCACTTGCAGTCGGGCGCGCTGCAGGAGATGCTGCCGCAGTACCGATCGATCGAGCTCGGCGTCTATGCGCTGTACCCGAGCCGCAAGCACCTGACGCCGAAGGTGCGCGCGCTGGTCGACTTCCTCGCCGAGGCCTTCGCCACGCCGACCTGGCCCGGCTGACGGGCCGCCGACGGGCCCTCGCCGAGTCTTGCACGCCAGGCCGGCGCGGCGAGCGTGCTCAGGCCGCCGTGTAGCCGCCGTCGATCACCAGCTCGGAGCCGGTCATGAAGGCGCTCTCGTCGGAGGCGAGGAAGAGCACGCCGTAGGCGATGTCCTGCGGCCGGCCCACGTCGCCGATCGGGTGCTTCGCGGCCAGGGTCTTGCGGAAACTCGCCGCGTCCATGCCGGCCTCGACGCCGATGCGCTCGACCAGCGGGGTCCAGATGTAGCCGGGGTGCACCGAGTTCACGCGGATCTTGTCGGGCGCGTAGTAGAGCGCGTCGTTCTTCGACATGCAGCGCACCGCCCCCTTGCTGGCGTGGTACGGCGGCAGGTCGGCGGCGCCGACGAGCCCGTAGATCGACGAGATGTTGACGATGCTGCCGCCACCCACCTTGCGCATGTGCGGCACCGCGTGCTTGGTGCAGAGAAACACCGCCGTCGAGTTGATCGCGAAGGTGCGGTTCCAGTCCTCGACCGTCACCTCGTGCGTCGGCACGTTGGGGCCGGCGATGCCGGCGTTCGACACCACGACGTCGAGCCGGCCGAAGGCCTGCACCACCTCGTCGAAGCTGCGCTTCACCGCGCCTTCGTCCGTCACGTCGACATGCCAGTAGCGGGCCGTGCCGCCGGCCGCCTTGATCGAGGCGACAAGGTCGGCGCCCTTGCCGTCCTGCACGTCGAACACCGCCACCTTCGCGCCCTCCTGCGCCAGCAGTGCGCTGATCGCGCCGCCGATCCCGTCGACGCCGCCGGTGACGATCGCCACCTTGTCCTTCACACGAGCCATTGCCTGTCTCCTGGTTGAGCTGGTCTGACGACCGCGCCGCGCGCCGGGCAGGCGCGCCGGGCACGCGGCGTCAGGCCGCTGCTTTCGCAGGTTGCAGGCCATTGCCTTCCAGCCGGAACGGCGCGGGGATACCCGCAGCCCGGGCCGCCACCGCCGCGGTCGAACGACCTTCGGTGTCCGACGACGGATGTCCCGCCGGACAAGGCCTGTCCCAGGCGTCGGACAGGCCGGCGGCGCTACAGGTCGACGACCAGGGTGTCGGTCCGCGAGCGCGAGCAGCAGGGCGTGAACTGGTCGTTCAGCGCCTGCTCCTGCGGCGTCAGGTAGACGTCCCGGTGATCGGGCACGCCGTCGAGCACGCGCGTCAGACAGGTGCCGCAGACGCCCTGCTCGCACGACACCGGCAGCTCGACGCCATGGGCCGCCAGGGCGGCGACGACCGACTGCGCCGCGCCGACAGGGATCGTCCGGCCCGAGCGGGCGAGGCGCAGTTCGAACGCGGCGTCGGCGTCGCTGCGCTCGACGCTGTGGGCGAAGTGCTCGAAGTGGATGCGCGAAGGCGCCCAGCCCGCGCTGTGCGCGCTCGCCCGCACCGCCTCGATCAAGCGCTCGGGTCCGCAGACGTAGACCTGCCGGCCGGCCGGCGGTTGCTGCAGCAGGCCGGCGACGTCGAGCCGGCCCGAGGCCGGATCGTCCGACACATGGCGGTGCACACGCCCGGTACGGGCCAGCTGCGACAGGCGGTCGGTGAAGGCCAGCTGCCCGGCCGAGCGTACGCAGTAGTGCAGGTCGAAGCTGGCGCCCTCGCGCGCCAGGGCCTCGGCCATCGACAGCACCGGCGTGATGCCGATGCCGCCTGCCAGCAGCAGCGAGTGCTCGTCGCGCGCGGTGGCGGCGAGCGCGAAGTGGTTGCGCGGCCGGCTGATCTGCAGCACGTCGCCCTCGTGCACGCAGCGGTGCATCGCGCGCGAGCCGCCGCGCGACGCGGGCTCGTCGAGCACGGCGATCAGGTAGTGGGCCGTCTCGCCCGGCGCATGGGCCAGCGAGTACTGGCGCAGCAGCGGGCTCGCGTCGCTGCCCGGGATCGCAACGTCGATGTGCGCCCCGGCCTCGAAGGCGGGCAAGGGGCCGCCCGCCTCGGCGACGAGTTCGAAGCTGCAGATGCCTTCGGCCTCGAGGCGCTTGCGCGCCACGGTCACGCGGATCGAATCGTTCAAAGGTCTGCTCTCCCGCGCGGCATCCTGTCCAGCGGATGCTTGTTCGCGTGTTCCACGTACTCCACCAGCAGGCCGTCCGGATGGCGGACCAGCATGCTGTGGCCGGTCGCGATCGGCGCCGGCGGCTCGACGACCGTCGCCCCCTGCCTCGGCAGCCACTCGGCCCAGGCCGCGAGGTCCTCGACGAGGTAGGCCGATCGGACGGGCGGCATCGCCTCGAGCAGTGCCGCGTCGGCACCGACCAGCAGCATCGACGCCACCTGCGCGATGCGCAGCCGCCCGTCGAGCAGCCGGAGGTCGAGCCGCATGCGCTGCCCCAGCAGGCTCTCGTAGAAGGCGACGGCCTGGTCGAACCGGGCGAGCTCGAGCTGGTGGCGCGTCAGGATGTTGAGCACTCGCATCGGCGTCCCCGCAGGCCGACCGGACCGCCTCAGCTCACCGCGGCCGCATCGGCGGACGCGGCGCGCGCGGGCTGGCACTGTGCGAACCACTGCGCCAGGTACTCGGGCACGGCACGCCATTCCTCGGGCAGGCAGACCATGCCGACGTAGAGGTCGGGCCGCACGAGGATCAGCCGGCCCTCGTCGCCGATCGCATAGCGCTCGAGGATCTCGCCGGTCTCGTCGTGCACCGAGTGGTCGAAGTCGAAGCCGGTGTCGCGCCGCTCGACCGCCAGGCTGCGTGCCAGCACCGCGCGGTCCGGGTCGGGGTGCGCGGCCTGGCGCTGGCGGTCGTCGACGACCAGGCAGCACGACACCTGGTCGCCGTGGCGGC
Source organism: Ideonella sp. (assembly GCA_035911095.1). Taxonomy (GTDB): domain Bacteria; phylum Pseudomonadota; class Gammaproteobacteria; order Burkholderiales; family Burkholderiaceae_C; genus JAMHWF01. The sequence goes on from JAMHWF010000027.1 coordinate 44,597, forward strand.
GTTCGAGTTCGTCGCGCAGGTGGCGCCCGGCGGCGGTCTGCGCCTCGGCCTGCGCGCCGGGCACGATCAGCAGCGTGAAGCGTGGGTGGCGCAGCACGTCGTAGACGCGCTTGCGCGGCTCGCGCAGCAGCAGCGCATCGGGGGCGCGTTCGCCGGCGCGCGGGCCGTCGAGCGGCCGCAGGCCGGCCGGCACGCTCACCACCTCGCGATAGTTGTGCGACAGGCCCGACACCAGCTGGATCGTGCGGGCCTCCCAGCCCGGCTCCTGCGTGTAGTGCAGGCGTTCCTCGGGTTCGATGCCGAAGCCCATGACGATCTCGTGCGTGGCCATCGCGCCTTCCGAGATCTGCTCGCCGATCGGCTTGCGCTCACGCTCGTAGCTGTCGAGGATCGCCTCGTCGGCCTCGCCCTTCACCACCGCGGCGAGCTTCCAGCCGAGGTTGAAGGCGTCCTGCATGCAGCCGTTCATGCCCTGCCCGCCCGACGGCGAGTGCACGTGCGAGGCGTCGCCGCAGATCAGCATGCGGCCGTTGCGATAGCGGTCGGCGATGTTGTTGCGGATCTCCCAGGCCGTCACCCACTCGGGCTCCCCGACGCGGAAGCCGATGCCCAGGCGGTCGGCCACTTCCTGGAAGGCACGGCGCGGGTCCTCCGCATGCACGTATTCGCCGGTCGGCTCGCTCATGTAGATGCGCCAGTGCCGCCCGGGCAGCTTGGTGCAGTTCATGAACAGCTCCTTGTTGAAGAAGTAGTTCATCCAGCGGTCGTCGAAGCGCACGTCGCTGAGTTCGACGTCCATCATCGCCATCACCGCGACCTGCTCGCCCGCGAAGCGGATGCCCGCGGCCTCGCGCACGAAGCTGCGCACGCCGTCGCAGCCGACGACCCAGGGGTGCTCATGCTGCGTCAGCGCCCCGTCCGGCCCGCGGACCGTCGCCTGCACGCGCTCGCCCGCCTGCACCAGGCCGGTCAGCTCGGTGCGGTACTCGGGGCGCAGGCTGTACTGCGCGAAGAGATGCTCGCGCAGCACCTGCTCGAAGTCGTTCTGGTTGATCTTGTAATAGAAGGCGAAGCGCGTCGGCAGCACGCGGTAGTCGGTACGCGGCTGCCGGTCTTCCGGCAGGTGCGGGAAGTGGTAGATGTTGCCCGGGCATTCGAGGCAGACCTCTTCCAGCCGGTGCGCCAGGCCCATGTGCTCGAACATCTCCATCGAGCGCGCATGCACGGTCATGGCCCGGGTGGTGTGCGACGGGCCCTGCCGCTTCTCGATCAGCCGCACCGGCACGTTCCGCCGCAGCAGCTCGTGCGCCATGATCAGGCCGGCCGGCCCGCCGCCGACGATCAGGACCGGGTCTTGTGGTGTGTTCATGCTCGTCTGTCGCGCCGGGGTCGCTCCGGCGCTTCTTCTGGGGTGTGGGGAGGGGCCCGGCGGCGCCGCCACCGCGGCTGCGGCGGCGGGCGACGGGCGTGAACGCTGCGGTGGGCGGCGCCTGCGCCGTCAGCCGCGCACCGTGGCGATCGGAATGGACGCCGCCGGCGCCGGTGCCGCGGGCGCGCTCTGTTCCTTGCGGATCATCGCGTCGAACAGGCGCCGGCCGCGCACGCAGGTGGCGTCTGCCTTCAGCAGCACCTCGTGAGGTGCCCCGCCCAGCCCGGTGATCATGGCTTCGATCTCGCGGGTTGCGACCAGGTCCTCCTCGACGACCTTGCTGATGTTGTCGAGCATCGCCTGGCCGAAGGCGGCGTCGTCGCGCTTGAAGGTCCGCCCCAGCGCGAAGAAGTAGTGCGCCGTGTGCTTCGTGGCCGGCGTGATCGCGTGATAGACCTTGATGCGACCCAGCACCTCGCCCGGGCGATCGTCCACCGTCGTGGCGCGGAACAGGTTGTCGAAGCCGACGTGCAGGCACGGCAGGTAGAGCTTCATGCCGAACTCGCGATCGATCGCGCCGTAGTAGCCGAACAGGTCGGCGTAGAACGGCGGGCAGTCGATGCCCGGGAACACGCGGCGGCTGCTGATCCAGTTGTCGCCGTTCTCGCGCTGCTCCTCGACCGAGCTGAAGTCGCCAGAGCCGATGCTCGTCTTGTGGAGGTAGGCGAAGTGCGTCAGGTCGAACAGGTTGTCGTGCATCAGCATGTAGCGCCCCGGCACCGAGTGGTAGGTGCCGCCCAGGATCGTGAAATCCGGGTCGGTCAGGCCGATGTGATGGTGGTCCGGGATCAGCGATTCGTCCGCCAGCGCCGGGTCGCCCATCCAGATCCAGGTCCATTCCCAGCGCTCGACCAGCGGGAAGGCCTTGACGCTGCAACTCGCCGGCACCACCGTCTGCGACGGGATCCGCACGCAGCTGCCGGTGGGCGAGAAGGTGATGCCGTGGTAGCTGCACTCGATGTTGTCGCCCACCAGCCGGCTCTTGCCGAGCGGGAAGTGGCGGTGCGGGCAGCGGCCGGCCAGCGCCACCGGCTCGCCGGCCTCGGTGCGGTAGAAGGCCACCGGCTCGTTGAGGATCCAGCGCTCCATCGGCTCTCGGCCGATCTCCCTGGACCAGGCGGCGACGTACCACTGGTTGCGGGCGGCGAAGTGGCCTTCGGCGAGGGGATACATGTCTTGTCTCCTTGTGGGAAGTGCGGGCGTGCGGCTGGCGGCCGGCGGCGCTTCTGGGGGCGGCGTCCGGCGCGGGTGATCGGGGGTGCTCGTGGCGAAGCGGACCGGCGTCAGTCGGGCGACCCGCCCGCCGCGCGTGCGCGGTCCGGCGGGTCGAGCGTCGCGATGAAGTTCAGCAGGTCGTCGGCAAAGCGCCCCGGGTGTTCGAGGAAGGGCGCGTGGCCGGCGTCCGGATCGACCCGGGCGGTGGCCCGCGGCAGGGTCTGCGCCAGCCGCTGCGCCAGGCGCGGCAGCACCACCTGGTCGTGCCCGCCGTGGCAGGCCAGCACCGGCAGGTCCAGCGTCGACAGCAGTTCGTCGTAGTCGAGCGGCCGTTCGCGCAGCCAGGCGCGCTGCGCCGGCTGCGTGCGGGCGAGCACGCGCTCGAAGTGGCGGAAGGCGGCCGAGCCCGGCGGCAGCCCGAGCACCTCGCCGATGAAACGGCTCGCCGCCTCGCGTTCCACGGCCGGATCGTCCGAGCACAGCGTCGCCAGGCAGGCATGCGCCGGGCCGACCGACGCGGCATCGGCCAGCGTCGCGGCCGCGACGTAGACGATGCCGCCGAGCCCCGAGGGCCCGACGTGCCGCAGGTAGTCGTTGAGCATGCGGCCGCTGTAGGACCAGGCCACGACCACCGGCTTCACCAAGCCGCAGGCCTCGATCAGCGCCTGCAGGTCGCCGGCCCAGCGGTGGCCGTCGACGTAGCCCGCGCGATCGGGCGGGCGGCCCGACCGGCCGTGCCCACGCAGGTCCGGCAGCACCAGGTCGCAGCGCTCCGCCAGCGCGGGCAGCGCGGTGACGCCGTCCCACACGCTGTGGTCGAGCGCGAACCCGTGCAGCAGCACCACGGCACGGCCCCCGGCGCGGCCGCGCCGCCAGACCGCCAGCGGGCAGCCGTCGACCGACGGCAACAGCATCGACGGCGGCGCATCCTCGGCGCTCGCTTCCATCTCGATCGGCATGAGCGGGCTCCGGGCCGGTGTCAGGCGGCGGACGTGCTGCCGAAGTGCTGGGCGCGCAGTTCCTTCCACGCGGCCATGTCCTGGTCGACCGACTGGTACTTGTCGGCGAAGAAGCGCTCGGTCACCGGCACGTTGGTCGCGAACTCGACCCGCATGCCGTTCGGGTCGTAGAAGTAGATCGAGCGGCAGTAGCCGTGGTCGATCTCGAACACGTCGACGCCCGCGTTGACGAGCTTGGCCTTGTAGGCGTCGATCGTCGCGTGGCCTCCCGTCACCTCCATCGCGATGTGATGGCCGAACTGGTCGACTTCTGGAAAGTCCTCGGGCTTGAAGTGCGAGGGATAGTCGAAGAAGGCCAGCGCACTGCCGTCGGCCAGCTCGAAGTACAGGTGCATGTAGGGCTTGGGCTCGTTGGTCAGCGGATCGATCGGCTCGATGCACGCGGCCACCAGCGGAAAGCCGAGCAGGCCCTCGTAGAACGCACGCGTCTCCTCGGCGCTGCGGCAGCGGAAGGCGTGGTGATGCAGCATCTTCACCTTGTTGCTGCCGCGCCGTGTGGCGGCCGCTGCGCGGGCCTGGTCGAGGTCGACGTTGCTCGGGGTCCAGTTCTGCAGGCTCATCGGTGTGCTCCAGGAAGGGAAGTGCGGCGTTCGATCGACGCCAGGAGGGAGTGGCCGGCCGCCGTCCCGATCGCGTGAGCGGACGAAGGGGGGCAGGCGGGGCATCGGGTCGCACCTTGTAGGGTGCGGTTGACCGGATGTCGATGACGGGAAACCGGGGGGTTGCGCCGAGGCAGGGTGGCGCCGTTCGCCGTGCAGGCGCCGCGCGGCGCCGGCGCCGGCGCCGGCGCCGTCGGCGGGTTCGGTTCGAGGCCTGAGGTCGTGCGCACCGCTTGTCTCCGTGGGCTCGTGTCGTCTCGTGGGCGGACGGCTGGTTGATCGAAAGAGTAGGGATTCGGGATCAAAGATGGAAATGATTAATCGCCATCCTGACCATCTACGACATCGATGCTTCGAGCGGGCCGGCGCTCCTTGCCGGCGGCGCTGCCGGCACGGCGCCATCACCCCGCGCCGCTCAGTTCGCCGCGCCTGCGGCCGGCCAGTTCGCAGCCCGCGCCGGTGCTGCCGCCGGTCCGCCCGCGGGCCGCTCCAGCAGCAGGTAGGCCAGCGCCGGCAGCAGGATCAGCGCCCCCAGCATGTTCCAGACGAACATGAACGCGAGCAGGATGCCCATGTCCCCCTGGAACTTGATCGGCGAGAACGCCCAGGTCGCCACCGCGATGCCCAGCGTGATGCCGGTCAGCACCACCACCTTGCCGGTGAACAGCAGCGCACCGTAGTAGGCCTCCGACAGCGACTTGCCCGCCTTCAGGTTGGCCAGCGTGACCGACAGGATGTAGAGCGCGTAGTCGACGCCGATGCCCACGCCGAGCGCGACCACCGGCAGCGTCGCCACCTTGACGCCGATGCCGAGCCCGACCATCAGCGCCTCGCAGAGGATCGAGGTCAGCACCAGTGGCAGCACCGCGCAGAGCACCGCCCGCCACGAGCGGAAGGTCACGTAGCACAGCACCACCACCGCGGCGTAGACCAGCGCCAGCATCTGCCGGTTGGCGTCGCGCACGACGATGTTGGTGGCCGCTTCGATGCCGGCATTGCCGGCCGCCGAGAGGAAACGCGCCTCGTCGCTGTCGTGCAGCGCGGCAAAGGCCTCGACCGTCTCGGCGATCGCGCTCAGGGTGTCGGCCTTGTGGTCGGTCAGGTAGGCCTGGATCGTCAGGAAGCTGCATTGCGCGTCCAGCGTCTCGCGCGGCGCGTATTGCGTCACCGAGTTGATCGCCGCCTGTTCGCGCGAGAGCTCGTACCACTTCGGATTGCCTTCGGCGAAACCGACCTGCCCGCTCTTGGCGGTGCCGACGAAGGACAGCGTCGACTCGACGCCGGGCAGCGCGCGCAGCTGCGACTCCAGCGCGGCGACGCGCAGCAGCGTCGGGTACTGCGAGCAGCGGTCCTTCGGCGTCGGGATCATCACCGTGTAGACGTCGCTGCTGGCCGCGTAGTGGCCGATCACGTAGGCGTTGTCGCGGTTGTAGCGGGAGTCGGCGCGCAGTTCGGGGGCGCCGGGATCGAGGTCGCCGATCTTCAGGTTCAGGCTGACGACGAACCCGAGCACTCCCAGCACGACGGCAGCGGTGACGGCCCGCAGCGCCCACTTGCGCTCGGTGAACAGGTCGAGGAAGGCCCAGAAGCCATGCTTGCGGCGCGCCCCGCCCTGCCCTTCGAGCCGCTCGGCCCGCAGGCTGCGATCGGCCGCGGCCGCACTCACGCCGGTGTAGGACAGCAGCACCGGCAGCAGCACGAGGTTGGTGAACACCAGCACGCCGACGCCGAGGCTCGCCGCCACCGCGAGGTCCTGGATCACCGGGATGCGGATCACCATCAGCACGGCGAAGCCCACCGCGTCGGCCAGCAAGGCCGTGAGCCCGGCCAGGAACAGGCGGCGGAAGGTGAGCCGCGCCGCCACCAGCCGCGAGGCGCCACGACCGATGTCCTGCATGATCCCGTTCATCTTCTGCGCGCCGTGGCTCATGCCGATCGCGAAGACGAGGAACGGCACCAGGATCGAATACGGGTTCAGCGTGAAGCCCAGCAGCGGCAGCAGGCCGAGCAGCCACACCACGGCGACCAGCGAGCAGACCACCACCAGCAGCGTGCTGCGCACGCAACGGGTGTAGCCGTAGAGCACGACGGTGCAGATGCCGATCGCGATCGCGAAGAACACCAGCACCTGGCGCAGGCCGTCGATCAGGTCGCCGGCCACCTTCGCGAAGCCGATGATGTGCACGTCGACACCCTCGGCTTCGTAGCGCGAACGCAGGTCCTCGAGCCGGTGGTTGAGCCGCTGGTAGTCGAGCGCCGCGCCGCTGGCGTCGCGGTCGAGCAGCGGCACCAGCAGGATGCTCGAGCGGAAGTCCGCCGCGACGAGCTGGCCGATCTGCCCCGAGCGCTCGATGTTCTGGCGCAGCTGCGCCAGCTTGGCCTCGGAGCCGTCGAAGCCGTCGGGCATCACCGGCCCGCCGTCGAGCCCGTCCTCGGTCACCGCGACCCAGCGCACCGCCGACATGTAGATGGACTTCATGTAGGCGCGGTCGACGCCCGGCAGCACGTAGACCTCGTCGTTCAGGCGGCGCAGCGTGTCGAGGAAGCGGGCGTCGAGGATCGAACCCTCGCGCGCCGCCACCGCGATGCGCAGCGCGTTGCTCGAACCCGAGAGCTGCTTCTCGTAGCTGCGCAGGTTCTCGATGTAGGGATGCCCGCCAGGGAGCATGCGCTCGAAGCTGGCGGTCAGCTGCAGGCGCCCGGCCTGGTGCCCCAGCAGCAGCGTCGCCACCAGGCAGAGCAGCACGACGAGCCAGCGCCGGCCGAACAGCAGCCGCTCGGCGAGCGAGCCGGAACGCGGATCGAAGGGCTCGGCGGCCGACGGCAGGCGGCCAGCGCCGCTGGAATCGGAGGCGGGCTTCATGAGCCTGAAGCGGTGACGGCGGCGTGCACCGCCGGTTTCAGGATGGCGACGCCGCGCGGGCCGACGGCGACCAGTTCGCCGGCCGCATTGGTCGTCACCGCGGACAGCGCCGCGCCGCGCTCGGGCAGGCGCGCCAGCGGGCCGCCGGGTCGCGTGCTGAGGTACACGCTGCCGTCCTGCGACACCAGGGCGACGCGGCCGTCGCCGAGCGTGGTGGCGCCGGTGATCGCGCTGGAGGCGGCCTCCGGGCTACGGTCGGTCCAGCTGCGGCCCTGGTCGGACGACGCGAACACATGCCCGCGCAGGCCGTAGACCAGCACCTGCCCGTCGGGCGTCGGCTGCACGCCGAAGAAGCTGCCCTCGTAGGGCGAGCTGAGCCGCTCGAAGGACGCGCCGTGGTCACGCGACACGTAGAGGCTGCCGCGCTCGCCGGCGATGTAGACCGCACCGGCGCCGGCCTTGATCGCGTAGAGGTGGTTGCCGTCCGGGTTGTCGAGACGTCCGTCGCAGCGCTGCCAGCGCTGCCCGCCGTCGGTCGTGCAGAGCAGGCGGCCGAACGAGCCGACGGCGTAACCGCGGCGCGGGTCCTCGAAATGGACGTCGAGCAGCGGGTCGCCCTCGCCGCCCGACGCGGCGGCCGGGGCGCGGCCGTCCGGCGGCGCTTCCGCCTCCAGCGCCTGGAAGCCGTCGAGCTGCTTGCGCCAGCTGCTGCCGCCATCGTCGGTGGCGAGGATCACGCCGCTGTGGCCGACGGCCCAGCCCAGGCGCGCGTCGACGAAGTGCAGGCTGGTCAGCGTGACGCCGACCGGCACGCGGGCCTGGGTCCAGTGTTCGCCGCCGTCGTCGCTGAGGATCACCGTGCCCGCATCGCCGACCGCCACGAGCCGCGAGCCGGCGCGGGCGATCGCGATCAGCACCGAGGCCGCGGGCTGACGCGCCATCGCGGCGGGCTGCTGCAGCGGATCGAGCGCGTCGAGCGCCACCGGGACCGCGGCGTCCGTGGGCGGCGTGGCCCACGACGGGCCGGGCACGGCGATCGCGGCGCTGACCGCCCCGATCGCCGCGGCGGCAGTGATTGCCGCGGCCAGGGCGGCAGGGAGCGGCGCCGCGGGGCGGCGCGGCACGGGGGGACGGCGTGTCATGGCAGTGGCGGGAACGCGGTGGCGGGAGGGAGGCGGGCCCCAGCGGGCCGCGCCGTCTTCAGCGGACGCCCTTGCGCGAGAGCGAGTCCGGCGTGTAGTAGCTCTCCGGCCAGGGCTCGACCACTTCGATCTGCCCACGCTGGTCGGTCATCGGCGTGTACGAGAAGGTGCCCTTGATCAGGTCCAGCGTCGTGTACGACTCCAGGCCGACCGCGGGGATCTCGAACTGCACGAACGGGAAGCCGTAGGACGTGTGCCACAGCGTGCCCTGCGAATCCCAGGTGTTGCCGATCGCGGCGATGTAGGTGTCCTCGTCGAGATAGAGCTTGCGACGGGGCCGCACGTCGCGCTTGCCGGCGCGCACCGTGCCCTCGACCTCCCACACGCGATGCAGCTCCCAGCGCACGAAGTCCGGATTGACGAAGTGCGCCGACAGGGCCTGGTCGCCGGTCATCGCGATCAGGCGGTTCGAGTTGTAGGGAATGAACAGCTCGCGCTTGCCGATGATCTTCCAGTCGTAGTTGACCGACGGCCCGAACCAGACGAAGACCTGGTCGAAGAAGTCCACGCCCGAGGCGACGAAGTTCGGCGTGTCGCAGCAGATCGTCGGCGCGCGCCGCACCCGCCGCTGGCCGACCAGGTACTGCCAGGCCGGACGCGTGTTGTCGAGCTGGTCGTAGTACAGCAGCATCTCGCCGGCGCGCACCGACGGCGCCTCGGTCGACTGCAGGTTCTTGTAATAGGCGCCGCCGCCCTTGGCGATGTCCTCCGGCGACAGGCCCTGCTGGTAGTACGGGATGCTCACTTCGTTGACCGCGCCCGAGGCGATCGACGCCGTGCCCTTGGTGTCGACCGTGTAGGTGCGGAAGGCATGCCGGTAGGCCGCCGGGCGCACGCGCAGCGAGTGGTTCCAGATCAGCTCGGAGCCCGTCTTCGGGACCGGGAACGGAATGCCGCCGTAGGCACCGCTGACGCCGTCGCCGTCCATGCGGGCACGGGTGGCGTTCTTGAAGGTCTCGTCGTAGACCCACTGCGGCGCCGCGGCGCTGCGGTGCGTCGGGTAGACGTTGAGCTTGTAGTCGGGGTACTTGCCGAGCAGGTACTGCTGGCCCTCGTCGAGCCGGTCCTTGTACTGCGCCATGTTGGCCGCGGTGATCGTGAACAACGGCTTCTCGTCGGCGTAGGGGTCGGGCCGCGGCGTGCCGCTCTTGTAGCCGGCCGGCGCCTTGGTGTAGCCGCCCGTCCAGGCCGGGATGCTGCCGTCCTTGTTGCCGGCCTTCTCGGCGCCCAGCGGCGTGAGCTCACGCTTCAGGGCAGCGGCTTCGTCGGCGGACACCGCCGCGACGGACGGCAGGTTGAAGCAGCCGGTCGACACGGCCAGGGCTGCGGCGATGCGGATCAGGGTTGTCATGCGGATCTCCGGAGGACGTGTCAGAACGTGCGCTGGACGGTCAGCGTCACGAAGTCGCGGTCGGCCAGCGCCTGCTTGAAGGTCAGGTTGGCGTCGTTGCCGAGGGCGCCGCCGCGTGCGCCGAAGAAGTTCGTGTAGTTCAGGCCGAAGCGCCATTCCTGCGCATACGTGCCCTTGATGCCGATGCTGAAGTCGCCGCCGTTGTCGACCCCGCCGTTGAACTGCGACACCACGCTCGAGTTGCCCTTGGGGTTGTAGCCCAGGCCGATCGGCACCGAGATGTCGAGGCTGGGCGCGACCTGGAAGTACTGCGGCTCGAACACGAAGCGCAGGCCCCAGGCGTCGCGTGTGGTGTTCGGGTCGATCTCGGCGGCGTTGCGCGTGACGCTGGTGCGGCGGTTCCAGCCCACCTCGGCCAGCAGCGAGGCCTGGTGCCAGAGCGCGCTCTTGTTGAAGAACGCGATCGCCGAGACGTTCAGATGCGCCGAGTTGCCGACCGCGTAGCAGGCCTGGTCGCCGATGCCGCAGGCGCCGTCGACCGTGGCGTCGACCACCGGCCCGTTGACGAGCGGCGTGTTGCGGCGGATCGAGAACTCGGCCGCGACGTTGACGTCCTCGACCACCGTGCTGGCGCTGATGCCGTAGGTCTTCACGCCCTCCGGATAGACCAGCTGGTAGTTGAGCGGCATCCCGGCCACGCTCGCGCCGACCGGACGCAGGTAGGTCTGGAAGCCCTTCTCGTTGTAGCGCGCGGCGTACAGGCCGATCTCGACGTCCAGGTCGCGCGGCTTGATGCGCAGCTGGAAGCCGAACTGACCCGAGTCGCGCGCCTTGCGGTCGCCGATCCGCGGCGCGACGACCGGCGAGCCCTCGGCGAACAGGAAGTTCTCGCCACCGTCGTCGAACACGTCTGCCGCCGAGAGGTAGCTGCCGACGGCCGGGATGCGGGTCTTGCGCCACTCGAGTTGGTAGTAGGCGCCGAGCGACACCGTCTCGGTCACTTGAACCTGGCCCGAGATCTGGTTGACCGGGAGGATGATTTCCTTGAACTGCGAGCCCGGCACCGACAGCAGCTTGATCACGTCGGTCGGCGACTGCGCGTAGGCGATGCCGTTGCCGCCGAAGAACAGCGTCTCGCCGTAGAGCAGCGTGTGCCGGCCCAGGCGCAGGTTGCCGCGGTCGAAGGTGGCGAAGACGAAGGCGTCGAGGAGCTCCGCCTTGCGGCCGTGCAGCTTGCGCGTCGCGTCGGTGAAGCGGTCGTAGCGGACCGACGACTGGTTGGCGCGTGCGGGCGCGTCGTTGTCGTTGTCCCGGTTGTAGACCGTGTCGTACCAGGCGGCGCCGCTGACCCGCAGCCCGAAGCGCTTGCGGTACGAGACGTCCAGCTCGGACAGCAGGTCGACCCGGTTCGAGACGACGCCGCGATCGAAATTGCGATCGCCGTCATCGAGGTTCAGGTTGTTGACGTTCGCCGCCGGATCGTCGTTCACCAACCCCGACGCCCGGTTGTTCAACCGGTAGCCGAGGTTGTACTTCACCGTGTTGTCCCAGCGTGCGCTGAGCGCCGAGTTGCCGGTGTCGATCTCGAAGGCCTGGCCGTTCGTCACGGCGAGGGCCGCGAGCGCGGCGCACAGCGGGCGGGCCGCATGGGTTGCGGACAGGCAGCCGCGAGCCGCGGCCGAGTGCCGCCTCTGGTACGTCCTCATCTTGTCTCCTGGTTCTGGTTTTCTTCAGCCTGGCTGCCGCCGGGGCGGCGGCCTCAGGTCTGCACAGCCACGGGTGGGACCTCGGGTCTGTCGGGCTCCAGCCGTTGCAGCCATGCGCGAATTTCCGCGCTGTGTTCGTCGAGCGTCGGCGGCGGGATCACCTCGAGCGCGCGGCGGCCGTCGAAGCTGACCGGCGAGCGCACGGTTCTGAGTTCGCCCATGGTCGGGTGCGTCGTGCCGACGAGGATCTGCAGGTGGCGCGCCTGCGGGTCCTCCAGCGCCTCGCTGGCGTCGTACATCGGCGCATGCGGCACGTCGCGAGCCTCCAGCTCGCGGCACCAGTCGCCACGGTCGCGCAGAGCGAAGCGTTCGCCGAGGATGCGGATCAGGTCGTCCTGGTTCTCGATGCGCCCTTCGCGGCTCGCGAAGCGGACGTCGGCCAGCAGGCCCGGCAGTTCGATCGCGTCGGCCAGCCCCTGCCAGAACTTCTCGGGCGAGGACATGTGCAGCGCGAGCCAGCGAGCGTCGCGGCACTTCATCACGTAGGACTGCGAGACGCTGGGCCGGCTGAACGGCCCCATCACCTCGCCGGCCGAGTAGAAGTGCGTGAAGGCGTCGATGTTGAAGTGGCACATGGCTTCGAGCATCGACACCTCGACCTTGCGGCCCACGCCGGTGCGGCTGCGCTCGAAGAGCGCGCCGAGGATGCCGTAGGCCGCGTAGAAGCCGGTCATCGCATCCGCGATCGCCGGGCCGACGACGCGCGGGCTGTCCGGGTTGACCAGCAGGTTCAGGTAGCCGCTCGCCGCCTGTGCCACCGTGTCGTAGCTGGGCCGCTGGGCCGCAGGCCCGGTCGCCCCGAAGCCGCTGATCGCGCAATAGATCAGGCGCGGGTTGATGCGATGCAGCCGTTCGGCGCCGGCGCCGAGCCGCTCTGCAGCCCCCGGCCGGAAGTTCTGGATGTAGACATCGGCCTCGGCGATCAGGCGGTCGAACACCGCCAGGTCCCCCGGGTCCTTCGGGTTCAGCGCGATGCTGCGCTTGTTGCGGTTGTAGGCCTGGAAGTGCGCGCTGTAGAGGCCGCTCTTGAAGGCGCGGAAGGGGTCGCCGACGTCCGGCTGCTCCACCTTGATCACGTCGGCGCCCAGGTCGCCCAGCAGCATCGCGGCGGCCGGACCGGTGATGAAGGTGCCCTGCTCGATCACCCGTACCCCTTGCAGCACCTTCGTCATCTTTGCGCCCTCGTGGTGTGTCGTTCGCCGCGCGCTCTCATGCGCTGGCAGCCTGAGCCTCGTCGCCGGCCGAGGCGCCCGGGCCGTCGTAGACCAGTTCCCGCGTGGCCTGGTAGGACAGTGCAAAGCCGATCGGGCGCTCGAGTTCCTCCACCAGGTGGCCGATCAGCCCGGCGGCGCGCGCCAGGATCGGCACGCCCCTGAGCCCGGCGAGCGGAAAGCCGATGCCGAGCAGCACGGCCGGGATCGCCGCTGACACGTTGAGCCTGAGGGCCTTGTCGGTGACGGCGGGCAGCACCCGCTCGACGGCTTCGGCGATGGCGACGAAGCGCAGGTCCGCGCGCTCGCGGCGCGCCACCGTGAACAGCGCGTCGACGCGCGGGTCGCGGGCCTTGTGCAGCGGGTGGCCGTAGCCGGGGATCGCCCGCCGCGCCGCGCGGTACTCGCGCACGACGGCCTCCGCAGCGCGGTCGAGGTCGCCCTCGGGCCCGCAGCGGGCGTCGATCTCGGCGAACAGGCGTCCGGCCGCCTCCGAGGCGCCGAGGATCACCGAGCCGCAGCCCAGGATGCCCGCCGCCACCGCGCCCTGCAGCGCGTCAGGTGCGGCGGCGAGCGTCATGCGGCTCGCCTGCACCGAAGGCACGAGGCCGTGCTCGGCGATCGCGACCAGCGTGGCGTCGAGCACCGCGGCCGCCGCCGCCGACGGGCGCCGTCCGGTGACCAGCAGATGGAAGTAGTCGCTGAACGAGACCTGCCCGATCAGTTCGCCGCAGAGGTCCAGCCCTCGCACGGTGATCGAGTGCTCGTCGGATGTGCTGATGGCCGTTCTCGGAACGGTGGTCTTGCCGATCTTCATGCTGTCCTTGTCTCCGTATGTACGAAAGGCTAACGACGCAGGTCAAAAGACAGAAATGATGATTTCTCATTGTTATGATCGATGACATCGATTTACTCAGAAGGTCCGCATGGAGCTGCGTCACCTGCGCTACTTCGTGGCGCTGGCCGAGTGCCTCAACTTCACCCGCGCCGCGGAACGCGTGCATGTCACGCAGTCGACGCTGTCGCACCAGATCAAGCAGCTCGAGGACGAGGTGGGCCGCGCGCTGTTCGACCGCATCGGCAAGCGCGTCGTGCTGACCGAGCCGGGCGAGGTCTTCCTCGAGTACGCCGCCAAGGCGCTGCGCGAGGTGGACCAGGGGCTCGGGGCCCTGAAGCAGGACGCCGCCGCGCTGGCCGGCGAGGTGCGGATCGGGACCACCCACACCTTCAACCTCGAGTTCATTCCCGAATGCGTGGCGCTGTTCCTGGCCCGCCACCCGACGGCGCGCGTGGTCATCGCCGAGCTCTCGGCCGACGACATCGGCACGAAGCTCGACCAGGGCGCGCTCGACCTGGGCGTCGCCTACCGGCCTTCGGCGCCGAGCGACCTCTGGTTCGAGCCGCTGTACCACGAGGAGATGGTGCTGGCCGTGTCGCGCGAACACCCGCTGGCCGGCCGCAAGCGGCTGCGCATGGTCGAGCTGCACAAGCAGCGCCTGGTGCTGCTGCCCGCGGTGTTCGCGACCCGGCTCCTGCTGGACGAGTGCTTCCGCGGCTGTGGCGCGGAGCCGATCGTCGTCGCCGAGATGAACACGATCGCGCCGATGCTGGGCCTGGCGGCACGCACCGACATCGGCGCGATCGTCGCGTCGAACGCGATCCCCGAATCGTCGGACCTGAGGGCGATACCGCTCGAGAGCCCGACGCCGATCCGCACGCCGGGCATCCTGTGGCGGCGCGAAGCCCAGCAGACGGTGCAGATGCGCTCGTTCTCGTCGATCGTGCGCAAGCTGGCGCTGAACCGCAGCCTGCGCGGCAAGCCCCACGCCAAGGCCTGACACGCAGGAGCCGGACGGACGGGTCCGGCCGACGGCGCTCCACTGCCCGGGACGACGGCCGCGACGGGGCCGCCTTGCCGCAGTCGCGCCCTCAGCGCATCGCGACCTCGGGCCCGCTGCCCCCCTGCCCGGCCAGCACGCGCTCTTCCTGCGCGCTCAACCGCGGGCCGTCGAGCGTCACGCGCGAGTGGTCGTTGCGGAACTTCGCGATGATCGGCCGCAGCTCCGGGCTGCGGGCGGTACTGGCTACCATCGCGCCAGTCACCGAGGAGCTGAGATGTCAGAGAAGGTTGCGCTGGTCGTCGGCGGGGGCAGCGGCATGGGCGCCGCGGCCGCGCGCAGGTTGAGGGCCGATGGCTTCGGAATCGCGATCCTGTCGTCCTCGGGCAAGGGCGAGGCCCTGGGCCGCGAGCTTGGCGGCATCGGCGTCACCGGCTCGAACCAGTCGGCGGCCGACCTGCAGCGCCTGGTCGACGGGGCGCTCGACCGATGGGGCCGCATCGACGTGCTGGTCAACAGCGCCGGCCACGGGCCGCGGGCAGCGCTGCTGGAACTGAGCGACGAGCAGTGGCACGCAGGCATGGACGTCTACCTGCTCAACGTCGTGCGGGCGGCGCGGCTGGTGACGCCGGTGATGCTGAAGCAGCAAGGCGGCACGATCATCAACATCTCGACCGCCTGGGCCTTCGAGCCGAGCCCGATGTTCCCGACCTCGGCCGTCTTCCGCGCCGGGCTCGCAGCGTTCACCAAGCTGTTCGCCGACCAGCATGCCGCCGGCAACGTGCGCATGAACAACGTGCTGCCCGGCTGGATCGACAGCCTGCCCGCCACCGAGGACCGACGCCTCAGCGTGCCGATGCAGCGCTACGGCAGCGCCGAAGAGATCGCCGCGACGATCGCGTTCCTCGCCTCTGACGGCGCCGCCTACATCACCGGCCAGAGCCTGCGGGTCGACGGCGGGCTGATGCGTTCGATCTGAGAGCCGAACGACCCGGGTCTCGCTCGAAGGGGAGCATGAACAAGAAGACCTTGTCCGAGAGCGACATCTGCGACAAGTTCATCCGCCCGGCCATCGAAGCGGCTGGCTGGGATGGCCTATCGCAGATTTTCCGCGAGTACCCT
This sequence comes from Ideonella sp., assembly GCA_035911095.1. Taxonomy (GTDB): domain Bacteria; phylum Pseudomonadota; class Gammaproteobacteria; order Burkholderiales; family Burkholderiaceae_C; genus JAMHWF01. Next base: position 60,212 of record JAMHWF010000027.1, read on the forward strand.
CTGCGCGCCGGCCGCATGGTCGTACGCGGACGGAAGGCACACCGCGACGCGACCACCGTATTGCGCGCCGACTACGCGCTGCTCTACAAGCCCAACATCCCGCTGGCCGTGGTGGAGGTCAAGGACAACCAGCATGCCGTCGGCGCCGGCATGGCGCAGGCCATCACGTACGCCCAGCTGCTGGACGTGCCATTCAGCTTCTCTACCAATGGTCACGGCTTCGTCTTCCGCGATGCCACGATGGCGGACGGCGTCCTCGAGCGAAGCATCACGCTGGAAGAGTTCCCGTCGCCCGCCGCGCTGTGGAACCGCCTTTGCGCCTGGAAAGGCTGGACGCCAGAGGTCCGCAAGGTCACCGAATTCGACTACGCGCCCAGCAAGTCATCCCGCTACTACCAGCTCAGCGCCACCAACCGCACGGTGGAGGCCATCGCCCGCGGGCAGGACCGCGTGCTGCTGGTCATGGCCACGGGTACCGGCAAGACCTACACCGCGTTCCAGATCATCTGGCGCCTGTGGAAGAGCGGCGCCCGGAAGCGAATCCCGCACGCGGCCGACGAGGTGAGCCACGACCCGGACGAGTTGCGACGTGAGTACGCGCGGTTGCAGCGCGAGGCGCAGGGGGTGCGGGAGCAGCTGAAGGCGATGCTCGCCGCATCGCTGGAGGGCGGGCGGTGAACCGTCGCAAGGCTGCGGGGCCATTGGCAGCAGTGCCGGCGGCGCCGGCGGCCTCGCCCGCCGATGCCTTGTACGGGCAGATCCGCGAGGTGCTGGCCCAGGCGCGCCGGCAGGCCCACCGCCAGGTGAACCAGGCCATGGTGCTGGCCTACTGGAACGTGGGGCGCCTGATCGTGGAACACGACCAGGCGGGTGAGAAGCGCGCCGCCTATGGCACCCGGCTGCTGCCGGCGCTGGCCGAGCGGCTGACGGCCGAGTTCGGCCCCGGCTTCGCGGTGCAAAGCCTGCGCAACTTCCGCCAGCTGTACCAGGGGTTCAACGCCGAGGAGATTCGCTCCACGCCGTGGAGCGAATTGAGCTGGTCGCACCTGAAGGCGCTGATGCGGCTGGCCGACCCGGCCGCCCGCCGCTGGTACGCCACCGAAGCCACAGCCCAGGCCTGGGGCGTGGCGGCACTGGCCCGCCAGATCGGCAGCTTGTACTACGAACGGCTGCTCTCCAGCCAGGACAAGGCCGGCGTGCAGGCCGAAGCGCATGCGCTGGTCGAGCGCGACGCCAAGCCCGACCCGCGCGACTTCATCCGCGGCCCCTACGTGCTCGACTTCCTGGGCGCCAAGCCCGGCACCGCGCTGTACGAACGCGACATCGAGCAGGGCCTGATCGACCAGCTGCAGCAGTTTCTGCTGGAGCTGGGCAAGGGCTTTGCCTTCGTGGCTCGGCAGCAGCGCCTGCGCATCGAAGGCGAAGACGCCTTCGAGTTGAAGAACTGCGCGTTCCCGATGCCGCCGCTCGCCGAACAATCCCGCATCGTCACCCGCGTCACCGAACTCCGCCGCCTCTGCGCCACCCTCCGCCAGCGCCTCGCCGCGCAGCAGACCGTGCAATCCCACCTCGCCGACGCCCTCGTCGAACAGGCACTGGCCTGAGTGCCGCCACCCCACGCCGATGACCACGCCCGAGCAACTCCACGCGCTCGCCGCCGCCGGCGAATCGGAGACGCTGGAGTTCAAGCGCAGCACCGGCGAGCAGCGCGCCGCGATGCATGCGCTGGTGGCCATGCTCAACCACCGGGGTGGCCGCGTGCTGTTCGGCGTGGAGGCCGATAGGCGCGTCGCGGGTCAGAACGTCAGCGACCGCACGCTGGAAGACCTGGCGCAGGAGATCGCGCAGATCGAGCCGCCGGTATTCCCCGGCATCGAACGCATCCCGATGGCGGATGGCCGCGAGGTGCTGGCCGTCACCGTGGCGCAGGGCCAGAGCCGGCCGTACAGCCACCGCGGCACGGCCTACCGGCGCGTGGGCAACGTCAACGCGCGCCTGTCGCGCGACGAGTACAACCGCATGCTGCTGGAAAGCCTGCACGCCGAGCGCCGCTGGGAGAACGAGCCCGCCGAGGCTTGGGCGGTGGCCGACCTGGACGCCGCCGAGATCGTGCGAACCGTGGAGGAGGCCGTGCGCCGCGGCCGAGCCGAAGACCCGGCCACGCGAGACCCCGCCGAATTGCTGCGCGGCCTGGGCCTCATCCGCGACGGTGTGCTGCTGCGCGCCGCCGTGGTGCTGTTCGGCCGCGAAGACCAATTGGAACTGCGCGCGCCTCAATGCCTGCTGCGCGTGGCGCGTTTCCGCGGCATCGACCGCACCGAGTTCATCGACAACCGGCAGTTCCACGGCAACGTGTTCGGGTTGCTGCAACGTGCCGAGCGGTTCCTGCGCGAAAGCCTGCCGGTGGCCGGGCGCGTGATGCCCGGCCTCTTCGAGCGCGTGGACGACCCGTTGTATCCGCCGCTGGCGCTGCGAGAGGCGTTGGCCAACGCCTTTTGCCACCGCGACTACAGCATCGGCGGCGGCTCGGTGGCGGTGGCGATCTACGATGACCGGCTGGAGGTCACGTCATCGGGCACGCTGCACTTCGGCCTGACGCCCGAGGCGCTGATGGCGCCGCACGAGTCGCTGCCGTGGAACCCGCTGGTGGCACGTGTGATGTACCGGCGCGGTGTCATCGAGCAGTGGGGCCGCGGCACGCTGAAGATCGCCGAACTGCTGCAGCAGGCCGGCCTGCCGCGGCCCGAGATCCAAGATTCGGGCGGCTGCGTGACGGTGCGCTTCGCGCCGGCACGCTACATCCCGCCGCAACGCGTGGCGCATGACCTCAGCGAACGCCAGCGCAGCGTGTTGGCTTTGCTCGAGGCCAACCATCAGGGATTGCCGCTGCGCGACGTGCGTCGGCAAATGGAAGGGCAGGCGACGGATTGGGAGGTCCGGGGAGACCTGCAGTTGCTGCGGCACCTGGGATTGGCGGAGTCCGTCGGGCACGGTCGCGGCGCGTTCTGGCGCTTTGCGAGGAAGGCGTAGCCCCAGCTTTCGGCCCTTCCGTTTCCTCCAATTCCCTTCTATTCCCTCTTATTCCCTCCCTTTCCCTTCGTTGCCTCGGTCGGTCACCGCCACCGACTTGTACGCCGTCGGCTGGTCGACCTGACGTTCGAGCGCTGGGGTGACGCGCGAGGCCGGCGCCGGGGCGGGCCCGGCCAGCAGCAACGCGGCCGGCGCCCCCGGCATCAGCCCTTCGCACGCCGCCCCAGATAGGCCTCGATCACCATCGGGTGCCGCGCCACCTCGGCCGCCGTGCCGCGCAGCACCGTCTCGCCGAGCTCCAGCACCTGGGCCTCGTCGGCCACCTGCAGCGCGGCGCGCGAGTTCTGCTCGACCAGCAGCACCGCGACGCCCAAGCGGCGCAGGTCGGCGATGACCCGGAACACCTCGTTCATCACCTTCGGCGCGAGGCCGAGCGAAGGCTCGTCGAGCATCAGCACGCGCGGCCGGCTCATCAGCGCGCGGCCGATCACCAGCATCTGCCGCTCGCCGCCCGAGAGCGTGGCCGCGGCCTGGCGGCGCCGCTCCTTCAGGCGCGGGAAGAGGCCGAAGACATGCTCGAGCCCTTCCGTGCGCTGCTGGCGCCCGGCCCGCCGGTGCAGGTAGGCGCCGAGCACGAGGTTGTCCTCGATGCTCATCGAGCCGAACAGCTCGCGCGACTCCGGCACCAGGGCCAGGCCGCGCCGCACGCGGCGCTCGACCGGCAGGTCGGACACCTCCTCCTCGCCGGCCACGACCCGGCCGCTGGTGACGGCGTTCGCAGGCAGGTTGCCCATCAGCGCGTTGAGCAGGCTGGACTTGCCCGCGCCGTTGGGCCCGATGACGGTCAGGATCTGCCCGGCGTGGAGCTCGAGGTTGGCGTCGATCAGCGCCGCGCTCTTGCCGTAGCTCACCTGCAGGCCCTGGGCGCTGAGCAGCACGGCGCCGGCGGCACCGTTGCCCGCCGGCTGCCCGCCGCCGGCTATCGGGGCCGGCCCGTCCTGGCCGGCGGCGTAGGGGGTGGCGACGCCGCTCATGCCGGCTGCTCCATCGGCGGCAGCTCGACGCCGCCCAGGTAGGCCCGCAACACCTCGGGATGGTCGCGCACCTCGGCGGGCCGGCCCTGCGCGATGCGGGTGCCGAATTCCATCACCACCAGGCGGTCGGTCAGGTTCATGACGAAGTCCATGTCGTGCTCCACGATCAACACCCCCATGCCCTCGCTGCGCAGCTGCGCGAGCAGCGCAGCCAGGGCTTCCTTCTCCTTCAGGCGCAGGCCGGCCGCCGGCTCGTCGAGCAGCAGCAGCAGCGGGTCGGTGCAAAGCGCGCGGGCGATCTCCAGGATCCGCTGTTGGCCCAGGGCGAGGCTGCCGGCGGGCACGTCCATCAGCTCGCCGAGGCCGACGCGGCGCAGCTGTTCGGCCGCCAGCCAGAGCAGGCGGGCCTCCTCCTGGCGGTCGAGCCGGAGCGCGGCGCGCAGCACGCCGCCGCGGCCACGCAGGTGGGCGCCGATCGCGACGTTCTCGAGCACGCTCATCTCCGGCATCAGCTTCACGTGCTGGAAGCTGCGGGCGATGCCGCGTCGGACGATGCCGCGCGCGCCCAGCGTGTCGATGCGTTCGTCGAGGAAGCGGATCTCGCCCTGCGTGACGGGCAGCACGCCGGTGATCAGGTTGAACATCGTCGACTTGCCGGCGCCGTTCGGGCCGATCAGGCCGACGATTTCGCCCGCCTTCAGGTCGAAGGCCATGTCGTTGACCGCGACCAGGCCGCCGAACTGCTTGCGCGCCTGCTTCACCTCGAGCAGCCGCTCCCCCTTGGGCCGTTGCGGCCGCTGCGGCAGCAGCTGCATGCCCGCGGGCGCCACCGGCGGGGCCTTGGCCGACGCGCGCGTCGGGTCGACCCGCAGGCGGCCGACCAATGCCGGCCACACGCCCTTGGCCGAGCGCTGCAGCACCAGCACGATGATCGCGCCGAGCGCCACCACCTCGAGGTTGCTGACCGCGCCCCCCAGCTGCGGCAGGCCTTCCTGCAACCAGCTCTTCAGCACGGTCACGATGCCCGCCCCGGTGATCGCGCCCCAGACGCTGCCGACGCCACCGATCACCGCCATGAACAGGTATTCGATCCCGGTCTTCAGGCCGAACGGCGTCGCGTTGATGCTGCGCTGCAGGTGCGCGTAGAGCCAGCCGGCCATCGAGGCCATCAGCGCCGCCGTGACGAAGACGATCAGCCGGTAGCGCGCGGTGTCGGCGCCCATCGCCTCGGCCATCGAGGCGCCGCCGTGCAGCGCCCGGATCGCGCGGCCCGGCCGCGAGTCGAGCAGGTTCTGCGTCAGCGCCATGCAGGCCAGCACGCCCAGCCACACCGGCACGAACAGGCTCGCCGGCGTGTCCAGCGACAGGCCGCCGAAGGGGATCGGCGGGATGCCCGACAGGCCGTCGTACTTGCCGAGGAACTCCAGCGTGCCGAACAGGTAGTACAGCGACAGCGCCCAGGCGATCGTCGCCAGCGGCAGGAAGTGTCCCGAGAGGCGCACGGTGATCGCGCCGATCAGCAGCGCCGACAGTCCCGACAGCGCCAGCCCCGCGACCAGCCCGAGCCAGGGCGAGGCGCCCCAGGCGGTGCACAGCACCGCGCTGGTGTAGGCGCCGATGCCGACGAAGGCCGCCTGGCCGAACGAGGTCATGCCGGCGACGCCGGTCAGCAGCACCAGGCCGATGACGGCGATCGCCGCGATGCCGACGTAGCCGGCCATCGTGTACCAGTAGGCCGGCAGCGGCAGCACCGCCAGCGCGACGACCAGCAGCAGCAGCCAGCTGATCGGGTTCAACAGTCCGCGACGCATCTCAGTGCTCCTCCACGTGGTGGGCGGTGAGCGAGCGCCACATCAGCACGGGGATGATCAGCGTGAAGACGATCACCTCCTTGTAGGCGCTGGCCCAGAACGAGCCGAAGCTCTCGATCAGGCCGACCAGCAGCGCGCCGGCGGCGGCCATCGGATAGGCCGCGAGCGCGCCGACGATCGCCGCGACGAAGCCCTTCAGCGCGATGAGGAAGCCGGTGTCGTACTGCATCGTCGTCAGCGGCCCCACCAACACCCCGGCCAGCACCGCCATCAGCGTGGCCAGCGTGAACGCGCGGCGCCCCGACAGCGCGGGCGCGATGCCCACCAGCCGCGCCCCGGCACGGTTGACCGCAGTGGCGCGCAGCGCCTTGCCGGAGAGGCTGTGCTCGAAGAACAGGTACAGCGCGGCGATCAGCGCCACCGAGGCGAGGATCACCAGCAGGCTCTGCCCCGACAGCAGCACCGGCCCGAGTTCGGTCTGCCATTCGGTCAGCGGCGCGGCGCGTGCGCCTTCCGGGCCGAAGACCATCAGGCCAAGCCCGATCAGCACGAAGTGCGTGCCGACGGCGATGATCAGCAGCACCAGCACCGAGGCCTCGGCCGCGGGCTGGAAGGCCACGCGGTAGACCATCGCACCGAGCGGCAGCACCAGCAGGGTCGTCAGCAGCAGCTGCAGCGGCAGGCCCGCCTCCGCCAGCGGCCCCTGGTTCAGCACCCACCACAGCGCGAGCGGCAACGCGACGTTGACGCCGACGCTTGCGGCCAGCGCCCCGGGGTGCCAGCCGTGGCCGCGTTGCGCCTGGCGTGCAGCGGCCACGGCATCGACGACGAAAGTCAGCGCCCCCAGGCCGAGCAGGATCCAGAGGACGCCGGGAAACTGGCCCGTCTGCAGCTGGGCCATCGTGATCGCGGCGAAGGCGATGAAGTCGCCCTGGGCGACGAAGATGACGCGGGTCACCGAGAAGGTGAGCACCAGCGCCATCGCGACCAGGGCGTAGACGGCGCCGTTGGTCATGCCGTCCTGCACGAGGATGGCGGCAATCGAGAGGTCCATGGAAGGCTCCGGACAGTAGGGGGCCGGGACGCGCCAGCGTCCCCGGCCGGTCAGGTGCGGAAGAGGAAGGCGTCGCTGTGGAAGCGATCCCGCGGCAGGCCGGCGGCGTGCGTGAAGGACTCGCGCGCGGCATCGACCATCAGCGGCGAGCCGCAGGCGTAGACCTCGTGGAGGCTGAGGTCGGGGTGGTCGTCGAGCACGGCCTGGTGCACCAGCCCGCGCCGGCCCGGCTCGTCGGCCTCCGCCTCCGAGAACACCGGCACCAGGCCGATGCCGGGGTGGCGCTCGCGCCAGCCCTGCTCGTCGCCGAGCGCGTAGAGGTCGACCCGCCGTCGCCCGCCCCAGTACAGCGTCGCGCCGCGCCGGGCCAGCTCGTCGCCGTGCGTCGCCAGCAGCGCGGCGATCGGCGCGTAGCCGGTGCCGGACGCGAGCAGGATCACCGGCGCCTCGCCGTCGCGCAGCGTGAAGTCGCCGAACGGGCCTTCGATGCGCAGCAGGTCGCGCGGCTTCAGCGCGTCGTAGGCATGGGTCGAGAAGCGGCCGCCCTCGATGCGCCGCACATGCCACTCGATCTCGCCGCGCTCGTTCGGCGCATTGGCCATCGAGTAGCTGCGGCGGGCGCCGTCGCGCAGCACGAGCTCCGCGTACTGGCCGGCCCGACACTGCCAGCCCGAGGCCGGCGGCACCTGGGCGCGGATGACGACGACATCGGCGCTGGGCCGGGTCACCTCGGTGACGCGGGCCGCGGTCTTGACGACGCGTCGGCCGGGCTCGGCCGGCACACCCGGTGCGTCGAGCACCAGGTCGGTGGTCGGCAGCGCCTGGCAGGCAAGGCAGTGACCCGGCGCGAGTTCAAGCAGGGCGGAGGCGCTGTGCGCCTCCGAGTAGCGCACGCTGCCGTCGAGCAGCGGCAACGCGCAGGTCGCGCAGCTACCGGTGCGGCAGCTGTGCGGCAGCCAGTAGCCGGCTTCGGCCGCCGCGTCGAGGACGCTCTGGTCCTCGCGGCAGTCGAAGGCGCCACCGGCCGGCTGCAGGTGGATGCGATAGGAGGCGGTCATCACGCACGGGCCTCAGCCCGCCTCGCTCATGACGGGCTCGGCCGTCAGCCGCTGGTGCTCGGCGCGCTTGAGCAGGTCGAGCGCGACGTCGACGATCATGTCCTCCTGGCCGCCGACCATGCGCCGGCGGCCCAGCTCGACCAGGATGTCGACCGTCTTCAGCCCGTACTTCTTCGCCGCCGCCTCCGAGTGGCGCAGGAAGCTGCTGTACACGCCCGCATAGCCCAGCGCCAGCGTCTCGCGGTCCACCCGCACCGGCCGGTCCTGCAGCGGGCGCACGATGTCGTCGGCCGCGTCCATCAGCCGGTAG
>JAMHWF010000028.1:0-76083 GCA_035911095.1 Ideonella sp.
GGCGCCGGCCGAGGCCGACCTGGTGCTGGAGGCGCTGCTCGACAGCCAGAACCAGGTCGCCACCTCCACCACCGCCGCCGGCCAGGTGCGTGAACTCAGCCTGCGCACGCGGTTGCGCTACCGCGTGCGCACACCCGGCGGGCGTGAGCTGATCGAGCCCACCGAGCTGGCGCTGGCACGCGACATGACCTTCGAGGAGTCGATCTCGCTGGCCAAGGAGCAGGAGGCGCAGATCCTCTACCGCGCGATGCACGCCGACATCGCCACCCAGGTGCTGCGGCGGTTGGCCACGATCGGCCCGGCTGCCGTGGCCGAGGCTGCGTCCGCGGCTTCGGCCGCATCGGCTGCTGCGGCGGCGGCCTCGGCCCGCTGATCGCAGCGCACCGGTCCACGCCATGCAGCTGCGCGCCGAACAGCTCCTCCAGGCCCTGTCCCGCGGCCTGCGCCCGGTGTACGTTGTCCACGGCGACGAGGCCCTGCTCGCGCAGGAGGCCGCCGACACGGTGCGCGCCGCCGCCCGCCAGGCGGGCTACAGCGAGCGGGTGGTGCACACCGTCCAGGGCGCGCACTTCGACTGGTCCGGCCTGCTGGGCGAGACCAGCGCGCTCAGCCTCTTCTCCGACCGCCGCCTGATCGAGATCCGCATCCCCGGCGGCAAGCCCGGCAAGGAGGGCTCCGAGGCGCTGCAGCGGCTGGTGGAGACGCTGTCGGACGACAACCTCATCCTCGTGCTGCTGCCGCGGCTGGACCGCACCCAGCTCGCCAGCGCCTGGTTCACCGCGCTGGACGGTGCCGGCGCCAGCGTGCGCGTCGACCCCATCGAGCGCCCCGCGCTGCCGCAGTGGATCGCCCAGCGCCTGGCCGCGCAGGGCCTGCGCGTCGAGGACGGCGAGCCCGGCCAGCGCGCGCTGGCCTTCTTTGCCGACCGCATCGAAGGCAACCTGCTGGCCGCGCACCAGGAGATCAGCAAGCTGGCGCTGCTGCACCCCGGCGCGACGCTGGGCTTCGAGCAGATCGAGTCCGCCGTGCTCAACGTGGCGCGCTACGACGTCTTCAAGCTCGGCGAGGCGGTGCTGGCCGGCAATGTCCCCCGCGCGCTGCGCATGCTCGACGGCCTGTGCGCCGAGGGCGAGGCCGCCGTGCTGGTGCACTGGACCCTGTCGGAGGATCTGCGCGCGCTGCGCCGCGTGCAGACCGCGCTGTGCGAGGGCAAACCGCCCCCGCTGGCGCTGCGCGAGGCGCGTGTCTGGGGCCAGAAGGAGCGCCTGCTGGAGCGCGTGCTGCCGCAGCTGCCCGATGCCCCCCTCGACGCCCTGGTGGCCGACGCCCACACCGTGGACGGCATCGTCAAGGGCCTGCGCGATCCCGCCTGGCCGCTCGACCCCTGGGAGGCGCTCAGGCGGCTGATGCTGCAGACGGTGGAGGCCCTGCGCCCGCTGCCCAAGCGGGGCGCTGCGGTGCCGCCGCGGCTGGCGCTGCGGCCCTGAGGGCGGGAAAACCCGTAGAACAAGGGCAGATCCCTGGCCCCTTGAAAGCCCGCACATCGTTCCTATAATCTCGCTGTTAGCACTCGCAGGTGATGAGTGCTAGTGATCCCGGGTGGTGTTCTCTTTGGTGAACCTGCCGGGGGAGGTGGGCGGCGATTGCGCCCTGCCGGCGACGGCCCCACCGATTCCCAAACAGTCCAGTCTTTCCTCCCTAGGAGATACGATGAAACTTCGTCCTCTGCACGATCGCGTGATCGTCAAGCGCCTCGAACAAGAAACCAAGACCGCTTCGGGCATCGTGATCCCCGACAACGCCGCAGAGAAGCCCGATCAGGGTGAAGTCCTGGCCGTCGGCCCGGGCAAGCGCAATGACAAGGGCGACTTCGTGGCCCTGAACGTCGCCGTGGGCGACCGCGTCCTGTTCGGCAAGTACAGCGGCCAGTCCGTCAAGGTCGACGGCGAAGAGCTGCTGGTCATGCGCGAAGAAGACCTGTTCGCGGTCGTCCAGAAGTAAAGCTACTGCGCGCCACGCTGGCGTCGTTGGGCGGTGCTCGGAATCCTCACGTACTGGGGTACGTTCCGGTTCCTGCGCTCCGTCCGCCTAGCCAGCCCGCCGCTCGCTACGCTTTCCTTCCGGACGACTCTCGTCGCAAGGAAAGCTCCCCCACTGCATCAAGTTCGGAGAAATACACATGGCAGCTAAAGACGTCGTCTTCGGTTCCGACGCCCGCCACCGCATGGTGGAAGGCGTGAACATCCTGGCCAACGCGGTCAAGGTCACGCTGGGCCCCAAGGGCCGCAACGTCGTGCTCGAGCGCTCGTTCGGCGCCCCCACCGTCACGAAGGACGGTGTGTCGGTCGCGAAGGAGATCGAGCTCAAGGACAAGCTCCAGAACATGGGCGCGCAGATGGTCAAGGAAGTCGCTTCCAAGACCAGCGACAACGCCGGTGACGGCACCACCACCGCCACCGTGCTGGCCCAGGCCATCGTCCGCGAAGGCATGAAGTACGTCGCCGCGGGCATGAACCCGATGGACCTGAAGCGCGGCATCGACAAGGCGGTCGCCGCCCTGGTCGCCGAGCTGAAGAAGGCCTCGAAGGCCACCACGACCTCGAAGGAAATCGCGCAGGTCGGCTCGATCTCGGCCAACTCCGACGAGTCGATCGGCAAGATCATCGCTGACGCGATGGACAAGGTCGGCAAGGAAGGCGTGATCACCGTCGAGGACGGCAAGTCGCTCGACAACGAACTCGACGTCGTCGAGGGCATGCAGTTCGACCGCGGCTACCTGTCGCCGTACTTCATCAACAACCCCGAGAAGCAGGCGGCTCTCCTCGAGAACCCGTATGTGCTGCTGTTCGACAAGAAGATCAGCAACATCCGCGACCTGCTGCCGACGCTGGAACAAGTCGCCAAGGCCGGTCGCCCGCTGCTGGTGATCGCCGAGGAAGTCGAAGGCGAGGCGCTGGCCACGCTGGTGGTCAACACCATCCGCGGCATCCTGAAGGTCGTCGCCGTCAAGGCGCCGGGCTTCGGTGACCGTCGCAAGGCGATGCTGGAAGACATCGCGATCCTGACCGGCGGCAAGGTCATCGCCGAGGAAGTCGGCCTGACGCTCGAGAAGGTGACGCTGGCCGACCTGGGCCAGGCCAAGCGCGTCGAGGTGGGCAAGGAGAACACCACGATCATCGACGGCGCCGGCGCAGCCGGTGACATCGAGGCCCGCGTCAAGCAGATCCGCATCCAGATCGAGGAAGCGACCAGCGACTACGACCGCGAGAAGCTGCAAGAGCGCGTGGCCAAGCTGGCCGGCGGCGTGGCCGTGATCAAGGTCGGCGCCGCGACCGAAGTCGAGATGAAGGAGAAGAAGGCCCGCGTCGAAGACGCGCTGCACGCCACCCGTGCGGCCGTCGAGGAAGGCATCGTGGCCGGCGGCGGTGTCGCGCTGCTGCGTGCCAAGCAGGCGGCTGGCGAGATCAAGGGCGACAACCCCGACCAGGACGCTGGCATCAAGCTGGTGCTGAAGGCGATCGAAGCCCCGCTGCGCGAGATCGTCGCCAACGCCGGCGGCGAAGCCTCGGTGGTCGTCAACTCGGTGCTGGCCGGCAAGGGCAACTACGGCTTCAACGCGGCCAACGACACCTACGGCGACCTGATCGAGCTCGGCATCCTCGACCCGACCAAGGTAACCCGTACCGCGCTGCAGAACGCCGCGTCGGTGGCCTCGCTGATGCTGACGACCGAAGCAATGGTCGCCGAAGCGCCGAAGGACGACGCCCCGGCCGGCGGCGGCATGCCCGGCGGCATGGGCGGCATGGGCATGGACATGTAAGTCCCGGCCTCAGCCGAGCCTGAAGGACGAAGCCCGCGGCGCAAGCCGCGGGCTTTTTCGTTTGTGGCGGCGCCCGTCCGGCGCGACGCAGCCTCAGCTCTGCGCGGGCGCGACGTCGGCGACGGGGCGGACCCAGCCGCGCACGGTCTCGGCCGCGTCGTCGAGACCGCGCCGGTTGAGCGCCGAGAACAGCGTGACACCGACATCGGCTGTCTCGCTGCTCACACGCCCGAGCGCATCGACCGCAAGGGCGAGCGCCCGATCGCCCTCGCGCCGCGAGAGCTTGTCGGCCTTGGTCAGCAACACCAGCAGGCGCACCTCGCCCGTCGTGACCCGCGGCGCGACGAAGTCAAGCAGTTGCAGGTCGAGCTCGGTGAAGCCGTGCCGCGAGTCGACCATCAACACGATGCCGCCCAGGCTGCGCCGCCAGGCCAGGTAGTCGGCCATCACGCGCTGCCAGCGCTCCTTGGCGGTGCGCGCGACGGCCGCATAGCCGTAGCCCGGCAGGTCGGCCAGCATCGCGTCGGGCGCGTCGGCCGGGCCGAGCGCGAACAGGTTGATGTGCTGCGTGCGCCCCGGCGTCTTCGACGCGAAGGCCAGGCGGCGGCGCTGTGCGAGGGCGTTGATCGCGGTCGACTTGCCGGCATTGGAGCGGCCGACGAAGGCGATCTCGGGCAACTCCGAGACGGGCAGTTGGTCGACGCGTTCGGCCGTGGTGAGGAAGCGCGCCCCGTGCAGCCAAGCCAGTGCCTGCTGCGCCGGCGTGCCGGCTGGTGAAGGAGAGGTCATCTGGTGTGGCAGAGGGCCGCCGCCGGGCGTGACGCCGTCGTCTGCCCCGGCTTCGGGCCTTGCATCGGCCTCACTGGCGGCGCCACGTGCCTGCGTGTTGTGGCCGCTCGCGGCCTGCCGCGCCCTTCGCTTCGATTCGACCATCGCCGGCGGCCCAAAGCGCTGATTGTAAGATTCGTGGGTTTGCGCTCACGCCACCGAACGGCCGCCCACCATGACGCTCCTCGCCGCCGCACGATCCGTCGCCCCTGCCCTCCTGCTGGCTGCCATCGTCGCCTCTGCTCCAGCAGCGCGCGCGGCAGACGCGCCCGCCGCTGTCCCGGCCAAGCCCGACCTCGCCCGTGGCGAGGCGATCGCGGGTCAGGTCTGCGTCGCGTGTCACAGCTTCGACGGCTCACGCGGGGCGCCGGCCAACCCGATCATCGCGGGGCAGCACCCCGAGTACCTGGCCAAGCAGTTGGCAGACTTCAAGAGCGGCGCGCGGCCGAACCCGATCATGAAGGGCTTCGCGACCGCACTGAACGAAGCCGACATGCGCAACGTCGCCGCCTTCTACGCGAGCAAGCACGCGCGTCCCGGCACGGCGAAGAGCAAGGAGCTTGCCGAGCTGGGCGAGCGCATCTGGCGCGGCGGCATCGCCGACCGCCGCATCGCCGCCTGCGCCGGCTGCCACAGCCCGAACGGCGCCGGCATGCCCGTCCAGTACCCACGCCTGGCCGGCCAGCACGGCGACTACACCGAAGCGCAGATGCGCGCCTTCCGCGGCGGCGGGCGCAGCAACCTGCAGATGAACGGCATCGCGGCGCACCTGAGCGACAAGGAGATCAAGGCGGTCTCCGACTACATCGCCGGCCTGCGCTGAGCGTGCGCCGATGCAGGCGGGTCTTGCCCGCCTCGGCCCCTCGCTGCGGCGGACACCCGTCCCGCCGCTCCGCCCTGGCGTGAACATGTGCCGCAGCCGGGCCGGCGCAATGTCGGCCCGGCATGCGCAGCGCCCGAACGGCGCCCACACTCGGCCACCATGCCTTACGTCCAACGTGATGCGCAGGGCCGCATCGTCGCCCTGCACCGCGAGCCCTCGGGGCTCGCCCACGAGACGCTCGACCCCGGCCACGCCGAGGTCAAGGCCTTTCTCGGCCGCACCGAAAACAGCGACTTCTCGCGCCTCGACGCCGACTTCGTGCGCGTGCTCGAAGACGTCATCGACACGCTGATCGACCGCCACGTGCTCAACCTGACCGACCTGCCCGCCGAGGCGCAGGCCAAGCTGCTGGCGCGCAAGAGCTTCCGCAGCCGCAGCCAGCGACGGGCGCTGAGCCTGTTCGGCAACGAGCCGCTCAGTGGCCTGGTCGGCGACCCCGGCCTGCGCGATCCCGCCGACCCGCACGGCCGCGACGCCTGACGCCTGACGCCTGACGCCTGACGCCTGACGCCCCAGGCAGCATCGCCACACGCCACCCGAAGTTCACGCAAGCTTGAACTTTCGCTGCGGAACCGCGCTCTCGGGCGGCTGTTCCAATCCCGCATCCGCTCCGGGAGGAACCCGATGCACCACCACCGAGACCGCGGCTTCAGCCACCCGGCCGCCGCCGAGATCACACCCCGCGCCATCGTCGAGCGCCGGCGCGAGTTGCTGCGCTGGATGGCCGCCGGCGGCGCCGGCGCGGCACTCGCCGCCTGGGCCGCGCGCGATGCACGCGCCGCTTCGGCCGCCACGCCCGCGACGCCACTCGCCGCCGCCAAGTCTGCTGTCGACGGCGCGATGACGATGGAGAAGCCGACGTCCTTCCAGGACGCGACGACCTACAACAATTTCTACGAGTTCGGCACCGACAAGTCCGACCCGGCGCGCAACGCCGGCTCGCTGCGCACGCGCCCCTGGACGGTCGCCATCGAGGGCGCGGTTGCGAAGCCCAAGGTCTACGACCTCGACGAGCTGATGAAGCTCGCGCCGCTGGAGGAGCGCATCTACCGCCTGCGCTGCGTCGAGGGCTGGTCGATGGTGATCCCCTGGCTCGGCTGGTCGATGTCCGAGCTGATCCGCCGCGTCGAGCCGACCGGCAACGCCAAGTTCGTCGAGTTCGTGACCCTGGCCGACCCGAAGCAGATGCCTTTCGTCGGCTCGCGCGTGCTGCAGTGGCCCTACGTCGAGGCGCTCCGCCTGGACGAGGCGATGCATCCGCTCGCGATGCTCGCCTTCGGCATGTACGGCCAGGTGCTGCCCAACCAGAACGGCGCGCCGGTGCGCATGGTCGTGCCCTGGAAGTACGGCTTCAAGAGCGGCAAGTCGATCGTCAAGATCCGCTTCGTCGAGCAGATGCCGCAGTCGGCCTGGATGAAGGCGGCGATCCACGAGTACGGCTTCTACTCGAACGTCAACCCGAACGTCGACCACCCGCGCTGGAGCCAGGCCACCGAGCGCCGCATCGGCGAGGACGGCCTGTTCACGCGCAAGCGGCCGACGCTGATGTTCAACGGCTACGAGAAACAGGTCGGCCAGCTCTATGCCGGCATGGACCTGAAGAAGAACTACTGACCGCCGCGCCTCACGACGCGACGCCCCCGATGCGCCCGCTGTTGATGCACCCGGCGGTCAAGCCGCTGCTGTTCGCCGCCTCGCTGCTGCCCTTTGCCTGGCTGTTCTACGCCGCGGCGACCGACGGCCTGGGCGCGAACCCGGCCGAGGCGCTGATCCGCGGCACCGGCGACTGGACGCTGCGCTTCCTGTGTCTGACGCTGGCGGTGACGCCGCTGCGCATCTGGACCGGCCAGCCCGCGCTGGCGCGCCTGCGACGCATGCTGGGCCTCTTCACCTTCTTCTACGCGGTGCTGCACTTCCTGGCCTACGCCTGGCTCGACATGGGCTTCGACCCGGCAGCGCTCGCCAGGGACATCCCGAAGCGGCCCTTCGCGCTCGTCGGCTTCCTCGCCTTCCTGCTGATGACGCCGCTGGCCGCGACCTCGTTCAACCGCGCCATCAAGGCGCTGGGCGCGGCGCGCTGGCAGGTGCTGCACCGGCTGGTCTACGCCTGCGCGGTGCTCGGCCTGCTGCATTTCCTGTGGATGCGCTCGGCCAAGAACCACTACGGCGAGGTGCTGGTGTACGCGACGGTCCTGGGCGTGCTGCTCGGCTGGCGCCTGCTCCGGCGCCGGCCCGGTGCAGCAGGGCGCGTGAGCGCAGCCGGCCGGCCGCCCGGCACGCGCGCCTGACGCGACCCGCCTCCCCGCAGCCGCAGCCGCAACCGCAACCGCGCCTGCCGGGCCGGCCCTCGCCGCGACGAGGCTTCCGGCGCTGCAGGACAATCCGCCGGTGTCCATCGCCACCCCTCCGTCGCGCCAGGTGCGCGACGACACGCCCACCGTCGAGCCCTGGCTCGCCGCACTGCACCGCCACGACTTCCACTTCGTGCACGCCCAGCCGATGCTCGCCGCGCTCGGCGACGCGGCACGCGCCGATTGGGCGGTCTTCGCCGACAGCTGGCAACGCCTGGCGCTCGACACCTACATGGCCGACGGCGGCCGCTACCGGCGGCGCCGCTACGCGACCCTCAGCACCGCGGCCGACCCGACCGCGCTGCAGCTCGAGCCGCCGCAGCCGCACTACCAGAGCACCGACTACAACCGCCTGAACGGCGGCGTCGCGCGCCACTTCGAGCCGATCGAGCCCAAGGTACTCGCCGGCGCGACGATGCAGCGCGCGCTGGCCCTCGGCCTCGCGCTGTTCGGCGGCCTCTACCCGGCGCAAGCGGCGCATGTCGAGGTGCACCAGTTCCGCATCGAAGCCACGGCCGGCAGCGCCGGCCAGCCGACGCCCGAAGGCGTGCACCGCGACGGCGTCGACTTCGTGCTCGTGATGATGGTCCGGCGCGAGAACGTCGCCAGCGGCACGACCGAGATCTTCGACCTCGCGCAGCGCCGCATCGACAGCTTCACGCTGACGGCGCCCGGCGACGCGGCGCTGGTGCACGACCCGCGCGCGCTGCACGGCGTGACGCCGATCGAGCCGATCGACCCCGCCGCGCCGGCCTGGCGCGACGTATTGGTCGCGACCTACCGGCGCAAGGTCTGAACGGCGGCGCCAGGCAGGCGCAGCCGCCAAGCGCCAGGCCAGCGGCGCTACCTGAGGCGGCCAAGGACCGCGTGCCAGGCCCGCCGCAACTCGAACGCCGCGTGCCCGGAACTGCGCCAGATGCCGCGGCGCCACTTGCGCAGGGCTTCCACGACAAAGCCGCCACGGCGCAGCCAGCGCCTGCGTCGGCTCCGGTTCGGCGTGCGCTTCTCATCGTTCCAGCCGAACCGGCGCCCGGCGGGGATGGGGCTCGGGGGCAGCTCGAACGCCAGGATGTAGGCATAGCGGTCGACGTTCGAGACATTCGGCCCGGCCCGATGCAGGGTGCGCCCGTGATGGACCGTCGCCTCGCCGGCACGCACCGGGCAGGCGACGCAGCGGGCCGCTTCGACCTCGCCGTCGTACTCGATCACATGCACCGCCACGTCGCCGCCGGGTGAACGGTGCGGCCGCACGCCCTCCTGGTCGGAGCCCCGGAGAAACTCCATGCACCCGGCCTCGACCGGCACATCCTGCAAGGCGAGCCAGATGCTCAGCTGCTCGTAGTGGAACGAGGCGTCGACCCGATAGGCCTCGTCCTGGTGCCAGGGCGTCGCACGGCCCGAGCGGGCCGGCTTCAGGATCGCGTGCTCGAACGACAGCACCGCCGCCGCGCCGAGCAGCTGGCGCGCGATCGCCAGGGCATTGCGATGGAAGGCGATGTCACGCAGCTCGGGCGCGTGATCGGACGGGTTGATCACGGTCGGCTGCGCCGCCTCGCCCGCGTCCTCGTCGCTGCCCAGCATGTCGTACTGCAGGCCCTGCGCCCTGCCTGCGCGACGCCGGAACAGCTCCGCGAGGCAGGCACGCATGCGCTGCACCTCGTCGTGGGGCGCCAGCCTGGGCAGGCTCAGGAAGCCCTCGGCGTCGAAGCGCGCGACCTCGTCGGCGCCGAGGACCGGGCAGATGCCGGCCGTCACCATCGCCGCGCCTTGAAGCCCGCTCTCGACGCCGCGCCCACCCATTCGATGCTGCGACACACAATGACACCCCCTCACCACCCCTGCTGCCGATGACCCGCACCGCTGCACCCGTCCCCATCGACCTCGCCCTCCAGGGCGGTGGCTCCCACGGCGCCTACACCTGGGGCGTGCTCGACACCCTGCTGCAGGACCCGAAGCTGCGCATCGAGGGCGTCTCGGGCACCAGCGCCGGGGCGCTGAACGCGGGCGTGCTCGCCACCGGCTATGCCGACGGCGGCGCCGAGGGTGCACGCGCGGCCCTGGAGGCGTTCTGGTCGGAAGTGGGCCGCGCCGGTGGCTGCTTCGGCGGCTCGGCCTTTGGCGCCGCCAGCGGCGACCTGAGCCGCTTCAACCTCGATCACAACTGGCTCTACTTCTGGTCCAACCAGTGGATGAAGCTGTTCACGCCGAACCAGCTCAACCCCTTCGGCCTCAACACGCTGCGCGACGTCACGCGGCGCCACGTGCGCGACGAGGCGCTGCAGCGCGGCCCAATCAAGCTGTTCATCACCGCCACGGCCGTCACGACCGGCCAGCCCGAGGTCTTCAAAGGCGAGCGGCTGTCGGTCGATGCGCTGCTCGCCTCGGCCTGCCTGCCGCAGCTCTTCGCGCCGGTCGAGATCGACGGCGTGGCCTACTGGGACGGCGGCTACAGCGGCAACCCGGCCATCTGGCCGCTGACCTACGGCACCACCACCGAGGACATCGTGCTGGTCAGCATCAATCCGCTGGTGCGCCCGCAACTGCCCTCCACCGCGGCCGAGATCGCCGACCGCGTCAACGAGATCACCTTCAACGCCGGCCTCGTCGGCGAGTTGCGCTCGATCGACTTCGTCAGCCGGCTGATCCGCGAAGAGCGCCTCGACCCGAAGCGCTACAAGTCGCTGCGCATGCACCGCATCGCCGACGACACCGGCCTGGCGCCGCTGCACCCGTCGAGCAAGATGAACACCAACGCCGGCTTCCTGCTGTCGCTGCGCGAGCTCGGCAGAGCCAGCGCGCAGGCGTGGCTGGAGAGCGACGGGCGCAAGGTTGGGAAGGTGTCGACGCTGGATATCCGGGGGACGTATCTGGGCCGGAGGTCGCCGCGACCGCAACACTGAACGCGAGCAGATTGCGGGCTTGACGCGCCCTGATCGGACCGACGCTCTCACGCCGGACGCCTGCGAGCCGGGCACAGCTACCCGGCCTCGCGTTCGCGACGCGCCGCCCCCGGCAGACGTTGCAGCAGAGGTCCGGCGGCAAGCCGTGCCGACGGAACCAGCGTCGTCAACGTGAGCCAGCCACCGGCGACGACGACTGCGCTGGCGCACAGCGCGGCCGGGTAAGGAAGCGGCGGCAGCATGTGCAACAGCGCGAGCGCGGCGATCGCATAGACCAGCAACCAGCCTATCAGCGGCCCCAAGGCGCCCCAGAGTGCGAGTCGGCTCATCGTGAGAGCGCCGACGCATAGTCCGAAGGCAACCACGCCCACACCGATCGTCTGCGGCCCCAGCACGCGCCAAAGCGCGACATTGACCGCCATGTTGGCAACGCAGCCAGCAACGATCGCGCCCAGTGCCTCTCGATTTCGCAGTTGGGCGTTCAACGCCTTCACGAGGTAGTAAGCAGGGATGTTTGCCGCCAAGCCGGCACCCATCCAGCGCAGAACCGCGGTCGTCGTCGATACCGACTCCTCGCCGAAAGCGCCCCGCGCGAACAACAAACGCACCAAGTCTTCGGCACTGTTGGCGACAAAGAGCGCGATCGGCACTGCGATGCTGAACACCAACGCGGTGGTACGCCGAAGGTGCTCGCGCGTGGCCGCTGCATCAGATGAGCCACCGTGCGTCGCCATCGTCAGCACGCCGAGCGGCACCGCGACCAGTTGCACCATGGTGTCTGCGAGAAAGCGGGCGTAGTCGACGCTTGGGATGATCTCGGTGCCAAGCCAGGACGAGACGATCCGTTCGACCACCACATTCACCTGTGCCGCCAGCGGCAGTCCCAGCAGCGGAACCGTGTTGACCGCCAAGCGTCGCAGCAACGCGCCGGAGAGACCGCGCGGCACCGCCTGCGTCGGCGTCAGGCGATCGACCCGGCGCACCGCGACAACCGTCCAGACGAAGAGCGCGACATGGCTGACAACAAGCGCGATTGCCAGCCAGTGGTCGTGTCCGAACAGCACCGCCAGGCTGGCGCCAGCGATGGCGCCCAGGTTGATCGCCATCGGCCGCCAAGCGATGCCCGAGTAGCGCCCGTAGGCGGCTTCGACGTAACCGAGCAGCCCCGACAGTACGTAGAAGGGCGTCGACAACGCCAGGATCTCGATCAACCTCGCGGCAAGCGAGCGGGCCTCGGCTGATGCCCCGGGGGCTACCAGCGCGGTCAGCGAATCGGCGAACCAGTAGAACGAGGCCGAGATCGCGAGCGAAAAGACCAATCCGTAGAGGCAGGCCCAGAGCACCAGGGTACGAGCGGCGTCAGCACCCTCCTCATCGCGCAGCTTGCGGTACAGCGGCAGGAGGCCCGCGCTCAACGCATCGCCAAGCAGCGCCTGCACGGGCAGCAGATACAGCGTCTGCGCCACGCGGAACGCGGCGGCGGTCTGTCCGGTACCGAACCAAGCCGCGAACAGCACTTCTCGCAACAGCGCCAGCCCTTTCGAGCCGAGGTTGCCTAAAAAGATCGAGGCGACGCCGCGGCTCATCGCGCGAATCTCATGCAATGCGCCTCGCGCCGCCGATGCAAGCCGGTTTCATACCGGGCGGGCATACGGGGCACCCGCCGTCGAGGTCTCAACGAAGGCCAAGTAGCGTTGCGCGGTTGCCTGCCAGCCGTACTTCGCTGCGGTTTCCCGCGCCGCATCTCGACGTTGCTCAAGCAGTTCTGGTTCCTCGAGCAGTCGACGCACGCAGTCGGCGATGACGCAGGCGTCCGGCGGAACGATGAACCCGTTCTCTCCGTTGCGGATGACGTCGGGAGCACAGCCGACGTTGGTCATGATCGCCGGTGCACCGCAAGCCATCGCCTCCAGCGTCACCAGCCCCCAGGTCTCGTAATCGCTAGGCAGGAGGAAGACGTCGGCGGTTTGAAAGAACCCCGGCATGTCCGCGCGCGTTCCGAAAAATCGCACACGCGATCCGACACCGAGCTCCTTTGCCAAGGCCTCGTAGCGCGGAATACTGCTCATGCGACCACCCACCACCCACAAGACAGCCCGCTCAGGCAGGGCCGCTAGTGCACCGATGGCCAAGTCGAGCCTCTTGCGTTCGAACTCGTGTCCGACAAACAACACGACGAAGGCGCTTTCTGCGCCGTGCTCCCTTCTAAGGCGCACGCGCTCGTCCGCATCCAGCGGCGTGAACCGCTTGAGGTCGACCCCACTGCAGATCACTTCGACCGCCTTGCCGGCTCCAATCATGGTTCCGGCCTCCTCACGCGTTGCGGGTGACACAGCTATCACTCCGCGCACGCGCTTCGACCTCAGCGACATACGCTCACGCCATAGGCGTAGCCCGAAAACCGGGTTCAGGAACTGCAGCCAGCGTCTTCTGAATGGGCGGTGATCGGCGCGATACTGAGCTAGGAAGACGTTGTGCAGCACGACGATGTCGCCACCCCAGGCCTCGATGTTGTGATCGATCGAGATGAACCCCTCCTTCGCGAGTGCGGCGAGCCGCAAACGCGCAAAGAACGAGAACGCGAGGATCTGCAGAAAATGGCGGACGCGAAAGGCGATACGCCCGCTCGGCTTCCAGCGATACAGCAGCATGCCGAAGGGTGTGCGCTCGACCTGTACGCCAGGCAACGACTCCGTCGGCACGACATCGACGATCAAGCGGACGTCGTGCCCTGCCGCAGCGAACCAGCGCGCAGTCTCTAGCGCGACCGTACCGCCACCCGTCCCGACCGGGTCGCGTGCTGCCACGGCAAGACGGCGACGCGTCCCGATGCCGGAATGCCCTCGCGCCTCGACGGTGGTCGCGTCAAGCTGGTGCGAGTTCATCGTAGATGTCTTCCAGTTCCGCAGTCTGCTTCTGTATGTTGAAACGCTGCTCGACCAGGCGGCGCGCCTGCCCCCCCACGCGCATGCGCAAGCTGCTGTCGGAGAGCAAGGCGTCGATGTGGCCTTGGAGGCCGTCGATGTCGCGCTCTTCGCTCAGGAATCCCGAGTAGCCGTGCTCCACGGCCTCGGCGATGCCCCCTGAATCGAACGCGACCAGAGGCACACCTTGGGCGCAAGCCTCGAGATTGACAATCGGCAGGCCCTCGGCATCACCGTCAGCTGCAGTCACGCTTGGCACAACCATCACGGCGGCACGGGCGATCCAGTGCAGTACCTCTTCGTTACGCATGACGCCCTTGAACTCCACAGCATCTGCGATGCCCAGGTCGCGCGAGAGCGCCTCGAGCGAAGGGCGCAGCGGTCCATCGCCGATCACGACGAGCCGAGCGGCGGGATGCCTCGTGCGCAACCCCGCGAACGCGCGCAAGAGGTAAGCAGTGCCCTTCTTCTCAACCAGGCGTGCAACGTGAACCACCAGGCCGTCTTCGCCCGCGTGATCTCGCAGCGCGAGCTTCGTGCAGTCGATACCGATGTAGTGCACGCGCAAGCGCTCGGCAGGGAAGCCGCTCGCTATCGCGGCGCGGCGGATGAACTCCGACACGCAAAGGAACATGCGCCCCTGAGCCTGCAGCTGTTTGCGCCAGAGCACGCCCCCGACCAGACTCGGGCGGCCGCTTCTCAGCATGTCCTGCGGCGCACGTGTGACGTCGAAGCCGTGCAGCGTCGTCAACAGCGGTACGCCCAATTGCTTGGCGAGCGGCAGCGCGAACACCGAGTCGATCGCGAAGTGCGCGTGAATCAGCGCAGGGGCGGGGCCGGGTGCGGGCCAAGCATGCAGAAAGGGTTCTGGCTGGCGCAACGCGCCGATTCGGACGAAGTTTGCCACCCGCGCCCAGCCCGTCCGGGCGTTCGGCGTCGCCACTCTCGCCTGTGCCGGTGCAGGGCCGAAGCGCTTGCGGCCCACGTAGACCGGCCGGAAGCGCCTGAGCGCTTCCGCTTGCGATTGGATAAACCCTTCCGACGGCTTGAAGAGCTGGAGCCTGAACACCCCGACCTCGCGGCCTGTCATGTCCTACCTCCAGATCGCAGCGTGGTCGCTCCTTCCATAGGCTGCCCCGATTCACGCTCAAGCAGGCCCCAGGCCACCAGCACGCCAAACGGCACGGACATGTTGAGATTGCCCATCAACGGAAACGTATCGCCCAAGGACATCGCCGCAACGCAAACCATGCCAAAGGCGGCACCGAGCGCACGGCGTCGGTCGGAGTCAAAGCGGGCGCGCCGGATCAGCTTCATGAAGACCATTCCCCAGAACAATGCGACAAACAACAAAGCGACCAGACCGCTGTCTGCCCAGATCTGGATCAGGCTGTTGTGCGGGGGCCAGCTGGTGTTGACGCCCGTGGCGGCGTAGGTCCAAAGTGCGTCGCCCCAGCCACCGAATCCCAGCCCGAGCACGGGTCGGTCGGGAAAGGTGTGCCAGGCGATCCGCCATAGCAGCTTGCGGTACTCCGAAGTCTGCGCGACGTCTTGACCGAACTCGGTCTCGCCGATTGAGTCCTCGAGGATGATCGAGACCACGAACCCGGCCACCGCAATGCTGCCGGCGATGCACAGGAGAATCATGCGCAGGTACACATTGCGCAGTCGCAGGAAGTGCACGAGCGCAAGTACCGAGATGCCGGTACCGAAGATCAGAGCCGCGGATTTCGACCCGGACATGCCGATCGCCAACGTGAACAGCACAAGATAGACGGCCGAGGCGAAGCGACCACGTGTCCCCAAGGTCGAGATCGTCGCCCCCAGGCAAAGCAGGCTGAAGGCAGCGCCGGTGTTGGCGTTATCGAATATGCCGCCGGATTTCTCGGGGTCGTAGACGTTCGGCCGGAACAGCTCGAAGTTCGCCACAAGCTTCGCGTTCTTGAACAGCTCGCGCAGCGAAGAGTTGAAGTACATCTCCTCGATGCCCGGCGACAAACGGAACACGATAACCAGGACCGCATTAAAGCTTGACACCAGCAAGAACGCGTTCAGGATGCGAGCCAATTCGTCCCCGCGCGAGAAGGATCGGGAGATGAAGAAGGCGTAGAAGAAGAGGAACCCGTAGACCACGCCATAGGCCCAGGCTCCCCGGTCCGACGACCAAAGGCCACTCGCCAGCACCGTCAGCGCATAGGCAGCGAACGCCAACATCAAAGAGACATCGCTCGAGCGCAAGCGCAGCGTGATCAGTCCGCCATAGGCGAAGAACAGGGCGAGCGGAAAGTAGGTTCCGGCGGCAGGAAGGAAGTAGATCTGGTACGGGGCCAGCACCACAGCGCCGAACAGCATCAGATAGCGATAGCTGACAGTCAGGTCAGGGCCCTGAGCGTGCAGCGCGTGGCTGGCTGCCGTCCTCACTTGACTGGCCTCTCGATACCCCCCGCCACGACCGCATCGAAGGCTGGTTTTGGCGCGCCCCTGAAGTCGAACAATCCGAAGTTGCCTTCCGGGTCCTTCGGGTCGTCGTTACCGTCGATCAACTCGTAGACGATCGTCGCAGCGATGCCAAGGCGGCGCGCCGTCTCCAATGCGCTCTCCAGGTTCCGCGCCTGCTCCTCGCGCGTTACGCCCCGTTCTGAGCGCACCGCACTGGTCCAGCCGATCTCGGTCAGGTAGATCGGGAAATCTTCCAGACCCGGCGTCGCGCGAATGCGGCGCATCGTCGCCGTCAGCAGGCGATTGAAGCCGTCGAGAGATCGCCAAGGCCCATCGCGGTAGACGACGTAAGGATGCAGCGCGAGCACGTCACCGAACGACGGAACGTCGAGACCAAGCAAGTCTTCGAAAGTGGACTCGCGCACGCCGTAACCGACGATGCTGTCGTTCGACGAGCTGGAGAAGCCGCCGACAATCACCGTCGCGCCGGGGTCGACCTGCTTAATCGCGCGGTAGGTCGGACGGGCAAGAGCTGCGTACTCGGCGGCGTTGCCACGACTCGTCTTGCCGATCTTGCTGTTCCACTCGTTCCAGATCTGGTAGTGACGGACGCGTCCCTTGAAGTGCGCAGCAACGAAGGCCGCATAGCGCGCGAAAGCGGCGATCGCCTCGGGGGAGCGCGGCTTGTCGGCATCGTCGTAAAAGCGGTTACCGTAGTCGAGAATCAGCACCGACTCCATGCCCGCAGCCCGCAGACGGTCAACCGCGCGGTCCCATGGTGGTCGAATCTCAAGGCGGCCACGCTCGGTCTCGACGTACTTCCACTGCAGATCCCAGCGGACCAGCTGGACACCGACGCGCGCGGCGAGCGCCACTTGGCGGTCGATCTCGGCAATCGGCTTTGCGTCGAGGTGAGCGCCGACCCCGAGGAGCATCGGCGACGGTGTTGCGGCACGCACAACGCTCGGCGCCGCCAGCGCCAGCGGCCCACACAAGCGGTGGAGCCACGTGGCGCCCGGGATTGCCAGCAAAGTCGTCGCCCAGCGGCGGCGGGGCGCGGAGTACTTCACGGCTGTCCTCAACTCAACGCGACGCCCCGGCGGCGGCCAGTGGCGCACGCGCAGGAACCACATCCGGCGCCCGCCCACGCAGTTGCTCGTCGACCAACGTGACCATCTTCGCCGTCCGCGCGGCATAGGTCTGCTCGCGCGCGACGGCCAGCCGCTCCTCCAGCGACGCGTGGGCGTCGTCTAGTGCGCACTCGATCGCCATCAGAAAGCTGGGCGCGTCGTCGCAGAACCTCGCGACCCGCTCATATCCGGCCAGTGCCGGCAGGCGCGTCGAGACGATCTGCCGACCCGCGGCCAGGTATTCGAAGAACTTCATTGGGAACATCGAGCGCGTGTAGTCATTGAGCCGATTCGGCTGCAGCACCACCGACATGCCCTTCAGATAGCCGGGCAGACTCGCGTAGGGGCGCCCGCCGAGGAAGTGGAGATTCGAGATGCCGTCAAAGATCGCTGGGTCCGTGTGTGGGTCACCTTCGCCGATCTCTCCGATGAACACGAATGACCACTGCGGCCGGGCGAGGGCGAGCGTGCGGACGAGTTCGAAATCGAGCTTGTAGCTAGAGATCGCGCCGACGAAGCCGATTCGCGGCCCGGGGATCGCCAGCAAATCGGTCGGCACCTGCGTATCCGATGCAAGTGCGGTGACAAAGTGGTCGAAGTCAGCGACGTTGGGAAAGTAGTACGTCGCAGGGTTCGCAGCGCGATGCGTCTGTTGCAGGTGCGGCGCGGTTGTGAATACCAAGTCAGCGCGTCGAACCAAGGCCGATTCGGCAGCCTCGATCGTTTCTCGCGGCATGCCCGGCTGGGCTTTGATGTCGTCCACCGCGTGGTAGACCATGAGCTCGTAGGCGCTGGTGTCGTACAGCTCAGTTGTCAACGGCGAATAGGTCCACAGAAGGCGAGGCTTCAAACCCAGGCGCGCGCTCCAGAAGCCGACGCCGAGGCGCAACAGCCACCGGTTGAGTCGCCTTACGGCTGCGCTGGCCTGGAACGGGATCACTAGCGGCGACCAGACATGCACGTTCGGCCGGACCTCGCGCGGCGGGCGGAGGCCGCGTCGCAATCGTGCCCAAATGCGCCGCAGGTCGCGTCCGGTCGCGGTCGGTGCCCGCAGACCCTGCGACTCGACGTAGAGCAGACGGCAGCCAAGCCCGGCGAACTGGAGCGCCATGTGCTGCTTGTTGGTCCAGTAGGGGTTGTCCCAGTCGGCGGTCGAGACGAGCAATATGTCGTGCGCGAAGGAGGGCTGCTCGGCACCTGATGCCTCGCGAATGTCGCTCAGCGAAGTGACGGAGGGGTTGTGGCGAGACTCGAGGTCCATTGCTCGCCTTCAGGCCCAGCGGCGCAGCGGCTGCACTTCACCAGGCCCGCGTCGCCGCGTGCTCTCGTCGAGTTGCGCGAGTTGGGTCTCGACGACTCGACGAAAGGTGCTGGCGAACACCTCTGCGGAAAAGCGCTCTGCGTGCGAGCGGATTCGTGCGCGGTCGGCAAAGGCGACTTCCGCAGTTTCGAAGCTCTCGACTGCGGCGACCAAATCGTCGACCGTCTGCCGCGGAAAGAAGCAGCCGGTGACGCCATCGACCACGGTCTCGAGCGCGCCGCCTCGACCGTAGGCGATCACCGGCCGCCCCGAGGCCATAACCTCGAGGGGAACGATGCCGAAATCTTCCTCGCCTGGGAAAACAAGCGCGCGGCAGGCCGAGAAGTGGCGCCGCATCTCGTCACCCGAGACTCGACCGAGGAACTCGACGCTCGGCCCAGCGGCGCGGCGCAGGCGGTCCATCTCCGGCCCTTCGCCGATGACAACCAAGCGCTTGTTCATTCGGGTGAAGGCTTGGACTGCAAGGTCGACCCGCTTGTAGGGTACGAGCTGGCCGGCGCAGAGGTAGTAGTCGTCGCTGTCAGCGCCAATACCGAAGCTCTCCAAGTCGACCGGCGGATGAATCACGCTGGCCGAGCGACGGTAGTACTTCTGGATACGCTTGGCCACGAAGTGCGAGTTGGCGACGAACGTGTCCACGCGGCTCGATGTGGAGACATCCCATTGGCGCAAGAACGGCCCGACCACCATCATCGCCAACCGGGTCAGGCGACCGGCCGATGCGAAGTACTTCGGAAACAGGTCCCAGAGGTAGCGCATCGGAGAATGGCAGTAACAGATGTGCAACGCGTCGGGGCGCGTCACGACACCCTTCGCCGGACCCGACTCGCTGGAGATCACGAGGTCGTAGTCGGTCAGGTCGAGCTTTTCGAGCGCGAACGGCATCAACGGCAACAGCGCCTGGTAGCGTCGCCGCGCAAACGGGATCGCGTCGAGGAACGAGGTCGTGATGCGGTGGCGCTTGATCTTTTCGGAAACCTGCGCACGGTCGCAGACGAGCGTGAAGATGTCAGCCTCGGGGTACAGGTCGCAAAGGGCCTCGACGACCTTCTCGCCGCCACGCATCGAGACGAGCCAATAGTGGACGATGGCAACTCGCATCGATTGGCTCAGTGTTCGTTCATCACCACGCCAGCAACCGCCGCCGGGGTCTTCTCAAGAGATTTGAGCAGAGCCCGCATTGCATCCATGCGGCTCTGGCCCTCGCGGCCGACGACCAGCGCCGCACCCGCCTTGGCGGCGATCACGCGGGCGTCGGCACCGTGCAGCGCGGCCGGCGTGTCCACGATGAGGTGGTCGAACTTGGTCAGCAGTTCCTGGATCATCAGGCCGAACGCAGGGCGCTGGAGAAGCTCGAGCGGGTTCGGTGGGGTCGGCCCCACCGGCATGAGAAAGAGCCCAGGCAGCCCCTGAACCGGCTGTATGGCATCCCCGTCGTAGCGCCCGGAGAGCAGGCCCGAGAGCCCGTGTTCCGGTTCGATGCCGAACAGGCGGTGCTGACGCGGTGTGCGCATGTCGGCGTCGACCAGCAGGGTGCGCCCGCCCAGTTGGCTAAAAGCCACCGCGAGGTTGGCTGCGATGTAGGTTTTCCCGTCGCCGACATGAGGACTGAGCACCGCCAGCGCACGACGCGAGCCTGCGCCAAGCACCCCCATCAGCAGCTGACTCCTTAGCTCGCGGAACGCCTCGGCGTCGTCGCCGAACGGGTAGCGCGCAGTGACCAGTTCGGCCACGGCGGCATCGCCGAGTCCAGGCGCGTAGGAGTAGCTGTACTGACGCGACAGCGCCCACAACACCTCCTCGCTGGTGGCCAGGCGCAAAGCCACCGCTGCCTCACCGAATCGCAGCCCATGTTGACGCTGATAGGCCACGATGCGCGCCATTTCCTCGTCGTCGAGGTCGCGCACCTCCCGGATCAGATCACCGATCATCCACTCCGATCCTGCCGCCACAGGTGGAGTGTCAGCATGCCGGACAGCGTCCTGGAGGCCGGCGCTGCCGACCGAGTAACTCCCTTCGATGTGCTTCATCAAACCCTCTGTGCCATCGGTCGTTGGATGCCGCTCAACACGCGCCGCTCCAGCGCCAGCTGGCGCGAACGGGTACCGGCGCCGCCGGAGTAGCTCGGCACACGAATGAGCAGCGGCTGCTGTAGCGTCGCGAGCACGTCGTGCTCTGTACGCAAGCGCTGGTCAAAGTACTCACGCAGCATTGCCGCGGCGATCGCGCAGAAGAACCCGAGCACGAAGGCCGCCGCCACCATCAATTTCGGACGCGGGAAGGCCGGATTCGGCGGCACGCTGGCCTCACGGATCACCGAGACGTTGGTCAGCCGCACTTGGCTCTCCATCGCCGACTGCGTCATCCGCGACAACGTCAAGTCGTAGGCGCGCTGCGCGTTCTCGACGTCGCGCTGCAGCACCGCGGCCTCATCTCGCAGCGCCTTTAGCTGTACGACTTTCGCTCGCTGCCCTGTCAGTTCCTCTCGCGCCTTAGCCAAGCGTCCGCTGGCGACCGAGCTGTTGACCAGCGTGCTTTCGGACGCGCGCTGGGTCGCAGCATCGAGGCGACGCTGCAGTTCGGCCAAGCTGGCCAGTGACTCCTGCACACGAGGATGGTTGTCGCCCAGACGAGAAGTCAGTTCCTGGTGACGGGCACGCTGCTGCGCAGCCTCGGAACTCAATTGGGCGACGACGCTGTTGCCGAGCACCTCGGGCATGCGCTCGGCGTTCGCGGCGGCCTGCTGCCGCCTGCCTGCTGCGTCGTTGGCCTGGTTCTGAAGGCCGAGCACCTGCGAGGTCAGCTCAGACAAGCGCAGCGTCTCGACGTCGAATCGCTCATCGTCGGCGAGGATGCCGCTCTTCTGCTGGAAGGCCGAGAGGCGACCTTGAGCCCGTTCAAGGTCCTGGCGCAACTCATGCGCACGCTGGTCAAAGAAGTCGTTGTACTCGCGCGCCGGCACCGTGCGCAGCTCGAGCGAGACTGCGATGTACGACTGCACGATCGCGTTTGCCATCGCGGCGGCCTGCTCCGGGTCTTTTGAGGAATAGACAATCGTCAGCGCGTTGGCACCCCGCGTCGGCTTGACCGAGTAGGACTCAAGCACCTCGTCTGCGAGCCAGGCCTCGAAATCGCCGCGACCCTCTGTGGCGGCAAGCCACTTCTCCTTCACCTCCGGATCCAGGTGAAGGCCGGTCGCCCGCACTGCGCGTCGGATCACCCGCTCGCTGCGCAGCATGTCTACCTGGGTCGCGATGTAGCTGGAGATCACGCCGCCGCCCAGCACCGTGCCGCCAAGCGGGTCCGGCGACTGGACGTCGACGATGACGCCAGCCGAAGCGTTGTAGCGCGGCGGCCAGAGGAGACTGAACGCGACAGCAAGCAGGACCACTGCGAGCCAGACGCCGAGCACCATCTTCCAGCGCGAGCGCAGGATCAGCAGGACCTGGGAAGGCGGAATCGACTGGACGAACATGGCTTCACTTCATCAAGGCAACAGGAAGGCCCGGCTGCCCCAGCGGCATCGGACGGGAGACGCTCGACTCATAGGCGGCGAACAGCGAGTCACGGAAGCAGCGCTCCGTGAGCCGGCCCGAGGCTTCGAGCTGCGCCTGCTGGCCGATGCGCTCGCGCAGCTCGCGCGAGCCGAGCAGCTGTCGCAAACGGACCACGACGTCTTCGGTCGTTTTGCACAGGAATCCGGATTCGCCATCGCGGATCAGGCTGCGGTGGGTGGGCGTATCGACGGCCACGCAAGGCAGGCCGACCGCCATCGCCTCGCCCAACTGCAGCGGAAAGCCCTTGCCGCAGGCCGGCATCAGGTAGACCCAGGCCTGTGCGAGGTGCGCGGCCCGCGTTTCGTCGTCGCCGGCGTCGACGACATCGACGCCCGCTGCCCGCAGGCGTGCCGCCGTCCGGACACCGGGCGCGGCGCCGATCCATTTGAAGTCGACAAGGCTGGCCTCGTCGTCGTTCAGCAGCACCTTCAGCTGGGCAACCATGCCGGAGCCGTCCGGCCGGCCGACGGTTCCGGCAGCGACGAGCGGAGACGGCGCCTCGAGCCGTTCCACCTCGAAGAACGCCGACGAAACGGGACGCTCGACGAAGTCGACCGGCTGGGCGCTCAGGCTGCGCCAGCGCTGGACGTCGGTAGGCACGGTCGCGATCGCGCGGCCGCTGTGCCTGCGCCCTACCGGGCGTGTCATCCACCACAGCGGCCAGCCCAGCGCCCGCAACGTGCCAAGAGCTTCAGAAGCGTGCGAGGAATGCACGACCGGCACGTCGGCGACCGCGCCGCGCAATGCGTAGGGCGCGAGCAGCGCCGGCAAGAAGCCGTGCAGGTGCACGGCGCGCAGCGCGCGGGCATCGGCCAGCAACGCGCGCAGCTCGCACCAGGTGCCGATCCAGCGCCGTGCGGCGCTGCGGCCGGATGGCAGCAGGTGCACCTCGACTGAGGGGTCAAGCCGCGCGATCAGTCCCGGCTCGCGAGGCTCGTGCGCGACCAGCACCTGGCGCGCACCGCTGTCGGCCAGCGCCGCGGTCAACGGGCCCAGGAAGCCGACGACGTCTTCCGTCAGCTTCCCGGCGAGATGAATGACCTGCCCGCCCTGCAACGCAGGGAGGGCGGCTGCTTGATCCATTCGATGTTTCCCAACGACTGTGGCCGGCCCGATCGGTGCGGGCTCGTGCCTTCTCCGGGCCCCCTGGCCCGGCGCCGCGCAAGCCGACGGCTAGCGCGCCCCGCCCCGCGCCAGCACGACGCCGACGGTGCGCAAGAGGATCTTCAGGTCGAGCACCAGCGTGCGCTGCTCGACGTAACGCCGGTCGAGCGCGACCCGCTCGTCGTAGGTGGTGTCGTTGCGGCCGCTGACCTGCCACAGGCCGGTCATGCCCGGCCGCACGCTGAGGTAGTGCCACCGCACCCGCCCATAGCGCGTCAGTTCGCCAACGGTGATGGGGCGCGGGCCGACCAGGCTCATCTCGCCACGCAGCACGTTGAAGAGCTGCGGCAGTTCGTCGAGGCTGGTCTTGCGCAGGAAGGCGCCGATCGGCGTGATGCGCGGATCGTTCGCGAGCTTCTGGTCGCGCTCCCATTCGAGGCGCGCCGCCGGGTCGTCGCGCAGCAGGTCGGCCAGCATGCGCTCGGCGTCGACGTACATGCTGCGGAATTTCAGGCAGCGAAAGAGGCGCCCGTTCAGCCCGACCCGGTAGTGGCCGAACAGCACTGGTGCGCCGTCACAGCGCCAGATCAACAGCGCAATGCACAGCATCACGGGCGACAAAGCCAGCAGCAGCAACAGGGCGCCGAGTCGATTCGCGGCGAGGCGAAGCCGCGAGACAGCGCCGTCATCAGCCCCCGGAAGGGGGCGCACCGCGGGGAGCCTCAAGCTCGAAGAGGAGTTGTTCATGGCCCAAGCGACTAGTTTTAGGGATTGACATCAGCAACAACTAGGCCAACCCATTTCTGAATTTCGAGCCTGATTTCAGCATGCGATGCTGCGACGCACAACGAATCGGCAAGCTAGTCCCCAGGAAGTCCTAGGGTTTCCATTGACATGGCACGGCATTGGTGCGCCATCACCACCCAACTGAGGGGGTGACACCCCCACGAGCGCAATCCGGCGAGCGATTGACGGATGGGATGCACTGCTCCCGGGCTCGCCATCAAGCCCGGGCCTTCCTTGCGAGGTCCTCTTGCAGAATCCCGGCATGAGCAAACTCCACAACCGCATCTCTCGGCCATGAACGTGCTCGTCACCGGCGCCGCCGGCTTCATCGGCATGCACGTCGCCCTGCGCCTGCTCGAGCGCGGAGACCGCGTGCTCGGCATCGACAACCTCAACGACTACTACGACCCGCAGCTCAAGCGCGACCGCCTCGCGCAGCTCGCGCCCTTCGACGGCTTCCGCTTCGAGCCGGTCGACATCGCGGACGACGAGGCGATGGATGCGCTGTTCGCCCGCGAGTCCTTCGACCGTGTCGTGCACCTGGCCGCGCAGGCGGGGGTGCGCTACTCGCTGACCCATCCGCGCAGCTACGCGCGCTCGAATCTCACCGGCTTCCTCAACGTCCTCGAAGGCTGCCGCCACCAGCAGACCCCACACCTCGTCTACGCCAGCAGCAGCAGCGTCTACGGCGGGAACCAGCGCATGCCCTATCGCGAGCGCGACGGCGTCGACCACCCGGTGAGCCTGTACGCCGCGACCAAGCGCGCCAACGAGCTGATGGCTCATACCTACAGCCACCTCTACGCGCTGCCGACGACCGGCCTGCGCTTCTTCACCGTGTACGGCCCCTGGGGCCGCCCCGACATGGCGCCGGCGCTGTTCACCAGCGCCATCGCGGAAGGGCGGCCGATCCGGCTGTTCAACCACGGCCAGATGCAGCGCGACTTCACCTACATCGACGACATCGTGCAGGGCGTGCTCGACGTGACCGACCGCATCGCGCAGCCCCAGGCCGACTTCGACCCGATGCACCCCGACCCGTCGCGCGGCAAGGCGCCGTTCCAGGTGCTGAACATCGGCAACCACGAGCCGGTGCCGTTGATGGATTTCGTGGCGGCGCTCGAGAACGCCCTCGGCCGCGTGGCCGAGAAGCAGATGCTGCCG
Organism: Ideonella sp.; assembly: GCA_035911095.1. Classification (GTDB taxonomy): domain Bacteria; phylum Pseudomonadota; class Gammaproteobacteria; order Burkholderiales; family Burkholderiaceae_C; genus JAMHWF01. Next base: position 25,208 of record JAMHWF010000028.1, read on the forward strand.
ATGCAGCCCGGCGACGTGCAGGCCACCTTTGCGGACATCGACGCGCTGCACGCCTTGACCGGGTTCCGCCCCGGCACGCCGGTCAGCGAAGGGGTGCAACGCTACGTCGACTGGTACCGCGAGTACCACGGCCTGCCGGCGGTGGCCCCCGCCGCCTGAGGCGCATGCCCCGGCGCCACCGGGGCGCGTCGCGGCCAGGCTGGCCGAGGGTCAGGTCGCTGAGGCCGACGATCGTGCTCAGACCGCGGCCACCAAGCGCCTGCAGGTCGACGTCGGCTCGGCGCTTCCCGACGAACTAGGGAGACAGCGCCGATTGGCGGCCGGTTCTAGGCCGCCTTGATGAACCCTGGTGCGCCACCCACCCATAAGGTGCCCCTCACGCGGCATGCCCGCCGCGATGCGATCGGGGAGGGGCGAATGTCCGACACCACTCAAGCGAAGCCGCGTCAGCTCGTACTGCTGTGTGACGGCACCAGCAACAACCTGACCGGCGGCCACCACGACACCAACGTCGTCAAGCTCGGAGAGCTGCTCCGGAAGCAGAAGGACGTCGGCAATGACGTCGACCAGATCCTTTGGTATGACGCGGGCGTCGGCCATGCCTGGGACACCGTCGGCGCGACCTCGTGGGACCGGCTGCGCAAGCTCGGCGACCGCATCGGCGGGCTGGCCATGGGCCGCGGCGTGTTCGAGAACATTGCCGAGGGCTACACATTCCTGATGCAGCACTGGCGCGAGGGAGACGAGATCTACCTGTTCGGCTTCTCGCGTGGCGCCTTCACCGCGCGCAGCATCGGCGGGCTGATCAACATGGTCGGCCTGCTGCCGGCGCACCAGCTCTCGAGCCTGCCGACGCTCATCAACCTGTACTTCGCAAAGGTCAAGGAGGAAGGCCGCGAGGGCATCGCCGCACAGTTGAAGCGCTTCGTCGTCGACGCCGAGAATCGCCGCGAGGTCGAGGTGAGGTTTGTCGGCGTCTGGGACACGGTCGAGGCGGTCGGCTTCGGGCCCATGGCGCTCGAGTTCTCGTCCAATGCCGGCCTGGAGGGCAAGTGCTTCCGCCACGTGCGGCAGGCGCTGTCCCTCGACGAGCATCGGACCCAGTTCCGTCCCCGGCTCTACACCGAACCGAACGGGACCTTCAAGATGAAGGGCGGTGAAGAGGAAGGGAGCCTGATCCAACTCTGGTTCCGCGGCGCGCACAGCGACGCAGGCGGCGGGTACAAGCGGGACGAATCCTGGCTATCCAATACCACTTTGGCCTGGGTCGTCAGCGAGGCGAGCCATTGCGGCCTCCGCATCGGGTTCCACCAAGGGCTGAGCGAGCCCGAAGTCAGCGCTTTGCTGTGCGAGCCGAGCTCGCCCGGTCCGCTCCTGGATGCCGGCTCCCGGGCGATCGTCCACAGCGAACTGTCGCGCCACTGCCTGTGGGCGCTGACGGGGCTGAATCCGCGTGACACCACCCACACTCGCCCGGGCGAGGCCGCGCCGAAGGGGCAGGAGCATCCGAGCGTGGCCGCCTCCCGGGCGGACGTCGCAGGCTCGCACCCACCAGGCTTGGAGCACGGCCGCCTTGCCGCGGGCCTGTTCGCGCTGTCACTGCTGCTGCTGCCGGCGATCAACGCCCTGCTCAGCCCGCATGCGCGAGATCTCACCGCCTTCGGCCTGTCGGCGATGCCTCCGCTGCCCGACCTGTTCCGGTGGTGGGGATGGCAGATGCTCTGGCCGGTGTGGCAGGGCACTCCTGCCGGCGAACCCGCCGCCCTCTGGCAGGCTTGGCGGTCCGCGCTCGACGGCTTCGGGTCGCCGGCCTGGGCCCTGCTGCTGGGCACCGTCTCCGCCGCCGGCTGCGGCTTCGGGCTTGCCTGGGTTGTGAGCTGGAGCTTCCTGCGGCGCTGCGGACTGCGTCGCGTCGGCGATCCGGTGCCCGGGCTGCTGCGGAACCTCGGTCGGGCATTGCCGGTGCTGGTAGTCGCCACTTTGGCAGAGGGGCTGGCCAGCCTGGCGGTGCTCGCGCTGTTTGCCGTCGGGGCGCCGGTGCTGGCGGCGGCGGTCGCCCTCGTGATGGCGCTCTGCGCAGTGGCCAAGTGGGCCATGCTCGCCGTCGTGCTCGCGCTGCTGGGCTGGACGCTGCTCCCCTCGCGACGGCGCGAACCGCAGTTGACGGTCGACCCGACCGCCGCCGCGGGCCCTTAAGCGTCGCGCTGCCGCGTCAACGCGCCGCCCCGGCGCGCGCCAGCACCGGCGCCAGCGCCCGCCCCGTGTGCGTCCCCGCCGCCACCACCGCCTCCGGCGTGCCCACGCCGACCAGCCGCCCGCCGCCGCTGCCGCCTTCGGGCCCGAGGTCGATGACCCAGTCGGCCTCGGCGACCACGTCGAGGTCGTGCTCGATCACCACCACGCTGTGGCCGCCGCCGGCCAGGCGGTGCAGCACGCGGATCAGCTTCTCGACGTCGGCCATGTGCAGGCCGACCGTCGGCTCGTCGAGCACGTAAAGCGTGTGCGGCGCCTTCTGCCCGCGCCGGCCGACCTCGTCGCGCACCTTCGTCAGCTCGGTCACGAGCTTGATGCGCTGCGCCTCGCCGCCCGACAGCGTCGGTGACGGCTGGCCGAGCGTCAGGTAGCCGAGGCCGACGTCGCGCAGCAGCGAGAGCGGGTGCGCGATCGCCGGCATCGCGGCAAAGAACTCGGCCGCATCGTCGACCTCCATCTTCAGCACGTCGCCGATGCTCTTGCCGCGCCAGGTGACGGCCAGGGTCTCCGGGTTGAAGCGCTGGCCGTGGCACTGGTCGCAAGGCACCTTCACGTCGGGCAGGAAGCTCATCTCGATCGTGCGCACGCCCTGCCCTTCGCAGGCCGGGCAGCGCCCTGCGGAGGCGCCGCCGGTGTTGAAGCTGAAGCGCCCCGGCGCGTAGCCGCGCGCCTTCGCCTCCAGCGTCTCGGCAAAGAGACGGCGGATCGGGTCCCAGAAACCGATGTAGGTGGCCGGGCAGGAGCGCGGCGTCTTGCCGATCGGCGTCTGGTCGACCTCGAGCACGCGGTCGATGCGCTGCCAGCCCTCGATCGCTGTGCAGCCGCGCCACGCCGGCTTGCCGCCGCGGGTGCCGACGAACTGCAGGTTGGCCAGCAGCACATCGCGCGCGAGGGTCGACTTGCCCGAGCCGCTGACCCCGGTGACGGCCACCAGCCGTCCCAGCGGCACGCCGACGTCGAGGCCCTGCAGGTTGTGCAGCGAGGCGCCGCGCACGACCAGGCGCGGCGTCTCGTCGTCGACCGGCCGCCGCGGCTGCAGCGGGTGCGCGAGCGGCTGCGCCAGCACGCGGCCGGTCACCGACTCGGGCACTGCGGCGAGGTCGGCCGCCGTGCCCTGCGCGACCAGGCGCCCGCCGCGCCGCCCGGCGCCGGGGCCGATGTCGATCAGGTGGTCGGCGCGGCGGATCGTCTCCTCGTCGTGCTCGACGACGACCAGCGTGTTGCCCTGCGCGCCCAGGCGGTGCAGCGCATCGAGCAGCACGCGGTTGTCGCGCGGGTGCAGGCCGATCGTCGGCTCGTCGAGCACGTAGCACACGCCCTGCAGGTGGCTGCCCAGCTGGGCCGCGAGCCGGATGCGCTGCGCCTCGCCGCCCGACAGCGTCGGCGCCGCGCGGTCGAGCGTCAGGTAGCCGAGGCCCACCTCTTCGAGGAAGCGCAGCCGGCTCGCCACCTCGCTCGCGACGTCGCGGCCGATCTCGGCCTCGCGGCCCTGCAGGTCGAGCCCGTCGACCCAGGCACGCGCCTCGTGCACCGCGTCGCGCGCGACCTCGGCGATCGAGCGGCCGGCGAAGGAGACGGCGCGCGCCACCGGGTTCAGCCGCGTGCCGCCGCAATCGGGGCAGGCCACGTCGCCGACGCCCTCGACCTCCTGCTCTTCCGACGGGAAGCTCTGCTCGCGGCCGCGCTGGTCGTCCGCCTGCACCGAGTCGTCGTAGGCCTTGCGCTGCTCGCGCGTCAGCGCCAGGCCGGTGCCGACGCAGCTGGTGCACCAGCCGTGCTTGCTGTTGTAGCTGAACAGGCGCGGGTCGAGCTCGGGGTAGCTGGTGCCGCAGACCGGGCAGGCGCGCCGGGTCGAGAACACCTTGACGCTGCCGAAGCCGGCCGTCGGCTCGCCGTGCTCGAGCGCCTCGGCCAGGCCGTCGAGCGGCGCCATCAGGTGCAGCACGCCCTTGCCGTGTTCGAGCGCGCGCGCCAGCGCCGCGCGCAGCGCCGCTTCTTCCGCCACCGAGACGACGAGGTCGCCGACCGGCAGCTCGATCGTGTGCTCCTTGAAGCGGTCGAGCCGCGGCCACCGGTCGACCGGCAGGAACTCGCCGTCGACGCGCAGGTGGGTGTAGCCGCGGGTGCGGGCCCACTTGGCGAGGTCGGTGTAGACGCCCTTGCGGTTCACCACCAGCGGCGCGAGGAAGCCGACGTGCTGGCCGCGGTAGCCGCCGTCGGCCGGCGTGCGCAGCAGCTGCGCCGCGATGCTCTCGGCACTCTGCGGGCGCACCGGCGCGCCGTCGTGGATGCAGTGCTGCACGCCGAGCTTGACGTACAGCAGGCGCAGGAAATGCCAGGTCTCGGTGGTCGTCGCGACCGTGCTCTTGCGGCCGCCGCGCGACAGGCGCTGCTCGATCGCCACCGTCGGCGGGATGCCGTAGACCGCGTCGACCTCGGGCCGCCCGGCCGGCTGCACGATGCTGCGCGCATAAGCATTGAGCGATTCGAGGTAGCGGCGCTGGCCCTCGTTGAACAGGATGTCGAAGGCCAGCGTGCTCTTGCCCGAGCCCGAGACGCCGGTGATCACGTTGAACCGGCCGCGCGGGATCGCGACGTCGAGCGACTGCAGGTTGTGCTCGCGGGCGTTGACGATGCGGATGCTCTCGTCGACCGCCGCCGCGCGGCGCGCGCGCAGCAGCGACTGCAGCGGCACCCCCTCCTCGACGCGGTGGCCGTGCAGCGCCGCGTCGTAGTCGCGCAGCGCCTGTCCGGTGTGCGACGCGGGGTGCTCGCGCAGCGTCTCGGGCGTGCCCGCCGCCACCAGCTCGCCGCCCGCGTCGCCGCCCTCGGGGCCGAGGTCGACGATCCAGTCGGCGCTGCGGATCACGTCGAGGTTGTGCTCGATCACGAACAGCGAATGCCCGCCCGCGAGCAGCTTGCGGAAGGCGCGCATCAGCTTCGCGATGTCGTCGAAGTGCAGACCGGTGGTCGGCTCGTCGAAGAGGAACAGCCGCCCCTTCCTGGCCAGGCCCTGGCGGCTCGCGCTCTGCTCGGCCGAGGTTTCGGCGAGGAAGCCGGCGAGCTTGAGCCGCTGCGCCTCGCCGCCGGAGAGCGTGGGCACCGGCTGGCCGAGCTTCACGTACTCGAGGCCGACGTCGACGATCGGCTGCAGCACGCGCAGCACCTCGCGGTCGTCGCGGAAGCGCTGCACCGCCTCGCTGACGGTGAGCTCGAGCACGTCGGCCACCGAGAGCATGCCGCCGTCGACCTCCCCGGGCAGGCGGCGCTCGATCTTCACGTCGAGGATCTCGGCGCGGAAGCGCCGGCCGTCGCAGTCGGGGCAGCGCAGGTACACGTCGGACAGGAACTGCATCTCGACGTGCTCGAAGCCCGAGCCGCCGCAGGTCGGGCAGCGGCCGTCGCCGGCGTTGAAGCTGAACATGCCCGCGCCGTAGCCGCGCTCGCGCGCCAGCGGGGCCTCGGCGAAGCGCTTGCGGATCTCGTCGAACGCGCCGACGTAGCTCGCCGGGTTCGAGCGCGCGGTCTTGCCGATCGGCGACTGGTCGACGAAGACCGCGTCGGTCAGCCAGTCGGCGCCGAGCAGGCTGTCGTGCGCGCCCGGGGTCTCGGTCGGCTTGCCGAAGTGGCGCGCCAGCGCCGGGTACAGCACGTCCTGCATCAGCGTGCTCTTGCCCGAGCCCGAGACGCCGGTGATCACGACCAGCCGCTGCAGCGGCAGCTCGACCGTCAGCTGCTTCAAGTTGTGCTCGCGCGCGCCCTCGAGCACCAGGCGCGGCGTCGAGTCCTCGACCAGGCGCCGGATGCCGATGCCGACGCTCTTGCGCCCGCCGAGGTAGTCGCCGGTCAGCGTCGGCGCGGCGCGCGCCTCGTCGGGCGTGCCGTCGAAGACGATCGTGCCGCCTCGCTCGCCCGGCCCCGGGCCCATGTCGATCAGGCGGTCCGCGGCGAGCATCACCGCCGGGTCGTGCTCGACGACGACCAGGGTGTTGCCGGCGTCGCGCAGGCGCAGCATCGCCTGCACGATGCGGTTCATGTCGCGCGGGTGCAGGCCGATCGAGGGCTCGTCGAGCACGAACAGCGTGTTGACCAGCGAGGTGCCGAGCGCGGTGGTGAGGTTGATGCGCTGCACCTCGCCGCCCGACAGGGTGCGGCTCTGGCGGTCGAGCGTCAGGTAGCCGATGCCGACGTCGCAGAGGTAGCCCAGGCGGGTGCGGATCTCGTCGAGCAGCAGCGAGAGCGCCTCGTCGAGCAGCGTGCTCGGCAGGCGCAGGTGGGCGAAGAAGATGCGCAGGCGCTCGATCGGCAGCTGCATCAGGTCGTGCAGGCAGAGGCCGGGCAGCGCGTCGAGCTGCGCGCGCGACCAGTCGGCGCCGACCGGCAGGAAGCGCGCCGGGCGCGCTTCGCCTTCCGGCCCGGCCGCGGGCAGCACCGCGTCGGCATCGGCCTTCGAGCCGAGCCGCCACAGCAGCGCCTCGAGCTTCAGCCGCGCCCCGCCGCAGGCACTGCAGGGGGTGTAGCTGCGGTACTTCGACAGCAGCACCCGGATGTGCATCTTGTAGGCCTTGCTCTCGAGGTACTCGAAGAAGCGGCCGATGCCGTACCACTGCTTGTGCCAGTTGCCGGCCCAGTTCGGCGAACCGTCGATCACCCAGCGCCGCTGCGCCTCCGACAGCTGGGCCCAGGGCGTGTCGCGCGGGATGCCGGCCTCGCCGGCGTACTTCATCAGGTCGTCCTGGCACTCCTTCCAGGCCGGCGTCTGCAAGGTCTTGACCGCGCCGTTGCGCAGCGTGCGGCGCGCGTCGGGAATGACGAGGCCGTAGTCGACGCCGATCACGCGGCCGAAGCCGCGGCAGGTCTCGCAGGCGCCGTAGGCCGAGTTGAAGCTGAACAGCGCCGGCTGCGGCTCGGCATAGCGCAGGTCGCTCTCGGGGCAGTGCAGGCCGGTCGAGAAGCGCCAGACTTCGGGCGCGTCGGCCGCGCCCGAGGCCTCTGCCGCGGCCTTGCCTGCCGCCTCGCCGGCCTCGGCGCGCTCGGGCAGCAGCTGCACGTCGACCCGGCCGCCGCCGCGCTTGAGCGCCAGCTCGATCGCCTCGACCGCGCGCACCTTCTCGACCGCGGCGATGCGGAAGCGGTCGGCGACGACGTCGATCACCCGCCGCGGCCCGGTCGGCGAGGCCACCTCGCGCTCGCCGAGCACGCGCGTGAAGCCGCTAGCGGCGAGCCACTGCGCGATGTCCTCGGGCGAGGTGTTCGCCGGCAGCTCGACCGGGAAGGTGACGGCCAGGCGGGGCCCGCCGCGCGCGGCGCTGCGCGCGACGAGCTCGGCGCAGATCGTCTCCGGCGTGTCGTGGCGCACCCGCGCCGCGGTCTGGCGGTCGTACAGCTCGGCGGCCCGCGCGAAGAGCAGCTTCAGGTGGTCGTTCAGCTCGGTCATCGTGCCAACCGTCGAACGCGAGCTGCGCACGGGGTTGGTCTGGTCGATCGCGATCGCCGGCGGCACGCCGTCGACCTCGTCGACCGCGGGCCGGTCCATGCGGTCGAGGAACTGCCGCGCGTAGGCGCTGAAGGTCTCGACGTAGCGGCGCTGCCCCTCGGCATAGAGCGTGTCGAACACCAGGCTCGACTTGCCCGAGCCGCTGGGGCCCGTCACGACCGTCAGCTCGCCCGTGTGCAGGTCGAGGTCGAGGTGCTTGAGGTTGTGCTGGCGCGCGCCGCGGATGCGGATCAGACCGGTGCTGCTGTCCATGGGGTCGGCGGATGGGGCCGGGCATTCTAGAGAGCCTGGAAAGCCCGCACGGCGCGACGGCGGCGGCCGGGTTTGCGCTGTCCGCGGTTCGTGGCGTGCGACCGCTTTGCAGGCGTCTCGGGCATGGCCAGGGGACGGCGGGGGGACCGCGCTGCTAGAGTCCTGAGCAACCTCCGCGCCGGTGCAGCTCGCGGCCCGTCGAATGTCCGAAGCCTCCGCCCCCCCGCCGGCCCCCGGCGCCCCGACACCGCCACGCCAATCGCCTTCGGCGGCGGCCGAGCAGGCCACGCCCGAGGCGCTACGGCGCGCCTACCGACTGCTCGAAGGCGCGAACGCCGGCTACTGGGAACACCACCTGCGCACCGGCCAGGTCTGGTACTCGCCGAGCTTCTACCGCGCGCTGGGCATCGCCCAGGAGGGGCTCGGCCCGACGCAGCTCACCGCCTACCTGCACCCGGACGACCGCCAGCCCTACGAGGCGGCCTACCTGCGCGCGATCCACGACGTGGCGCCGTTCCGCCACGACCTGCGGTTCCGCACGCTGACCGGCGAGTACCACTGGGTGCGCGCCACCGGCCGGGTCTGGCCCGGCGCCGACGGCCGGCCCGAACTGCTGATCGGCATGGTGATCGACGTGCACCCCGAGAAGCTCGCGACGCTCGAGCGCGAGGCGCTGCAGGCGCGCTTCGAGCGCGCGATGGCGGCCACCGCCTCCGCCGACTTCGAGCGCGTCGACGCGGACGGCAGCTTCTACGTGCACCCGCGCATCTGCGAGCTGCTCGGCTACCCGCCGGGCACGCCGACGCCGAGCTCGGAGACGTTCCGTTCCTGGATGCACCCCGAGGACCGGCCGCGGGTCGAAGCAGAGTCGCGGCAGATGGCGCTCTCGCCCGGCCCCTGGGACTTCGAGTACCGCCTGCGCCATGCCAACGGCCACTACCGCTACGTCCGCTCGACCGGCCGCGCCGAGCGCGAGGCGGACGGCCACGTGCGCATGACCGGCATGCTGAGCGACGTGCACGAGCAGACGCTCGGCCGCCTCGAGCTCGAACGCCACCGGCAGGGCCTGGAGATCCTCGTCGAGGAGCGCACCGGCCGCCTCGAGGCGGCGCTCGCCGAGGCCGAGCGCCAGCGCGAACAGGCCGAGGCGGCGAACGAGGCGAAGTCGCGCTTCCTCGCCCACATGAGCCACGAGATCCGCACGCCGCTGAACGGCGTGCTGGGCATGACCGAGCTGGCGCTGCGCTCGGCCACCAACGACCAGCAGCGCCGCCACCTGAAGCTCGCGCTGCAGTCGGGGCGCACGCTGATGGGCATCCTCAACGACGTGCTCGACTTCTCGCGCATCTCCGCCGGCCAGATGCCGGCGCGCGAGGAGCCGCTCGACCTGGCCGAGGTGATGGCCGAGACGCTGCGCGCGGTGATGCCCTCGGTGCGCGACCGCGACCTCGGGATGATGTTCGACTACGTTGGCGAGATCACCCGCGTGCGCGGCGACCGCCAGCGCCTGCAGCAGATCGCCTCCAACCTGCTGTCGAACGCGGCCCGCTTCACCGAGCGCGGCCATCTCGAGCTCATGGTGCACGTCGAGGCCGGCGACCCGGGCTGGTGCCAGGCGCGCATCGTCTTCCGCGACACCGGGCCCGGCATGGCGCCCGAAGTGGCGGCGCGCATCTTCGAGCCCTTCGTGCAGGGCGACCAGAGCCTGGGGCGGCGGCATGGCGGCGCCGGGCTCGGTCTGCCGATCGCGCTCGGCCTCGCGCATGCGATGAACGGCGAGCTGATGCTCGAAACCGCGCCCGGCCAGGGCAGCAGCTTCACGCTCGAGGTGCCGCTGCGCATCGAGCCCGGCGAGCAGCCGGCCGCCCGGCGCCCCCCACCGGGCACGGCCTGGCTGGTCGACACGCGCTCGGTGCCGGCGCAATGGATGGTCAGGCGCCTGGCGCGACTGGGCTGGCGCAGCGAGATCGTCGCCGGGGTGGCCGGCGCGATGCGCCGTGCCGCGATGCTTGCCGACACCGGGGACGCGCCGCCGCAACTGGTGATCCTGGCCGAGGCGGCGCTCGAGCCGAAGACGCCGCTGCTCGAGCTGCGCAGCCTGCTGCCGGGCGCGCACATCGTGCTGCAGGTGCGGCCCGACTGGCTGCAGCCGCAGCTGGAATCGGCGGCCCGCGCGGCCCTGATGCGGGTGCAGCTCTCGCCGGTGACGCCGCAGTCGCTGCTCGAGATGCTCGAGGCGCGCGGCCCCTCGCCCGGCGGCGCCGACTCCGGCTTCGGCGCAACGACCACGCACTCGACGCTCAACTCCGGCTTCAACACCACCGGCGGCGGCTCCGGCTTCATGGACCTGCCGTTCCTGCCCGACATCGGCATCGACGTGCTGGTCGCCGAGGACAACCCGGTCAACCAGATCATCGTCTCCGAGATGATCGACTCGCTGGGGCTCAAGACGCGCCTGTCGTCCGACGGCGCCGAGGCGATCGAGGCCTGCCGCGAACGCCCGCCGGCGCTGGTGCTGATGGACCTGCAGATGCCCGGCATGGACGGCCTGCAGGCCGCGCGCGCGCTGCGCCGCCTGCAGGCGCGCGGCGAGCTGCCGCCGTTCCCGATCGTCGCGCTGACCGCCCACGCGACGCCGCAGGACCGCGACAACTGCATCGAGGCCGGCATGGTCGGCTTCATCACCAAGCCGGTCGGGCTGGGCGCGCTGCGCAGCGAGCTGGCGCGCTGGCTGCGGATCTGAGCGGGCGCGTCAGTCCGCGGCGAAGAAGCGCTCGACGAGGGCGAACTGCTCCGGCGTGTTCAGCGCGGGCGCGTGGCCGCAGCCGGCGATCTCGACCACCTCGGCGCGCGGCCCGCGTTGACGCATCGCCTCGGCGGTTTCGGGCAGCAGCAGGTCGCTCGACGCGCCGCGCAGGCAGAGCACCGGCAGGCTGAGCCGGTCCCAGGCCTCCCACTGCGTGTAGTCGTCGGGGTGGTGGACGAACTGCTGCACCATCGCCGGGTCGTAATGCGGCGTCACGCGGCCGTCGGGCAGGCGGCGCACCGAGGTCTCGGCCAGGCGCCGCCACTGCGCGTCGCTGAGCCAGCCATAGGGCTTGTAGACGGTGCGGAAGTAGGTTTCCAGTTCGCCGACGGTGTCGAAGGCCGGTGGCTGCCCCGCATAGCCGCGGATGCGTTCGACCGCCGCCGGCGCCACCTCCGGCCCGACGTCGTTCAGCACCAGGCGCCGGATGCGCCCGCGCAGCGGGCCGTCGGCCGCGCGCAGGCCGATCGCGCCGCCCATCGAGGTGCCGAGCCAGTGGACGCGGTCGAGCCCGAGCTGGTCGAGCAGCGCGACCGCGAGCTCGACGTAGAAGGCGAGGCAGTACTCGCGCGCCGGATCGGGGCTCCACTGCGAGAGGCCGCGGCCGATCGTGTCCGGGCAGACGACGCGCCAGCGGGTTGCCAGATGGGCCGCGATGTCGTCCATGTCGCGCCCGGTGCGCGCCAGGCCGTGCCAGGCGATGACGGGCTCGGCGGCCTCGTCGCCCCATTGCATCAGGTGCAGCTCGCGGCCGGCACAGCGCAGGTAGTCGGAACGCGGAGTCATCGGGCGTCTTCTCCTTCATCGCAGGCCCGGCACCGCGGGCAAGTCGCTTGCCAGGCCGGGGCGGGCTGGCTCAAGGGCAGGTGCCGATCACGTAGTAGCCCGGCCCGGTCTGCTTGAGCGTGGTCGTGACGAAGACGTTCCACAGCCCCATCGCCTGGTTGGAGCCGTTGGCGTAGACCTGCCAGGCGCTGCGATGGGCGCGGCCCGCGGCGACATGGGCGTAGTTGCTCGCAGTGGTGCAGGTCGCCGCCGGGGTGCCGGTGGTGGTGCCGGTGGCCGGAGCCGAGACCGCGCCTTGCACGCCGCCGGCGTCGAGCGCGGCGACGCTCCATTGGTAGGTGGTCGCCGGCGCGAGGCCGGTGTCGGTGGTGCTGGTACCCGCCACCGGGTCGCCGGCGATCGGCGCGCCGTTTCGGAACACGCGGTAGGCGGCGGCGCCGTCCACCGCGCCCCAGGCGATCGTCATGCGGGTGTCGGTCGCGTTCGAGGTCGCGACGCCGGTCGGCGCCGGCAGGCTGCCGCCGCCGGTGCTGCCGCCCGAGGCGAGCCGGTCGACCATCGCCTTGATCGCCGTCACCTGGACCCCGGAGCGGCGCGCGAAGTCGGCCCCGTACCAGCCAACCCAGTCCCAGCAGCCGTTCGGATTGCCGAGCGAGCCGCTGGCCGCCGTCTGGCGGCTCGTGCGGTCGACCCGCGTCTGCGGGAACAGCACGACGATGCGGTTGGTGTCGGCCCAGCGCGTGTAGCCGGTGTCGCGCACGAAGCGGTTGCCGATCGTCGCCTGATTCTGCTGGCAACCGTGCAGCGCCACGTGCAGCCGGCAGCTCGCCCCGGCCGCGCAGTCGGCCGGCAGGTAGAGCCAGCCGGTCGGCGCCATGCCGGGGTTGCCGGCGATGTACGGGGTCTGCTCGAACTCGACGTAGTTGGCCGCGGCCGGCGCGTCGTTGCGCGGGCTCAGCGTGCCGTAGAAGTGCTGCAGCACCGCCTTGGCCCCGTCGTAGCCGCAGTTGGCGATGAACGGCGAGGTGCTGCTGCCGCAGCGCGCGTTGCCGGCGGCGTCGAAATCGGTCGGGAAGACATGGGCGGTGCCGCTGTGGCGCACCAGGCTGCGTTGCGCGGCGGGCACGCCGTTGTCGGCGTACTGCGCGTCCAGCGCGAGGACCGGGTTCGCGCCGACCGTGGTGTCGCTGCTGCCGACGAAGAGGAAGACGCGCTGCGCCGCCACCGCGCCGAGCGGGTCGTTCAGCGTGCCGCTCCAGGCGTTCAGGTCGGCCTGCAAGGCCGCGCGCCGGGTGGCGTCGATGCCGGCGTTGTACATGCAGGCGGTGTAGTTCGCGCGGCCGGCGCACATGTACGGGCCGCCGGCGAAGACGCCGACCCCCTTGAAGCTCGCCGCATGCGCGAAGCCGAGCTGGGTCGCCATGAATCCGCCAGACGAGAGCCCCGAGACCGTCGTCTGGCTGCGGTCGATGTTCAGCTGCGGCAGCGGCACCGCGGCCTGCAACCGCGCCCAGAGGGCCGCGGCCAACACCGCGGCGGCGGCGCGCAGGCGCCCGCCGGCCCGCCCGGGGTGGCCTGGCCGGCGGTTGCCGCCAGGCCGCGTCGCGCGATTCCGGAAGGCGAAGCGCGGTGGGGCTGTGTCCATGTCTTGTCTCCTCGCAGGCGGGCGCGCGGGGTTGGGTCGCGCGGGTTGGAGCGCGGCGTGGCCGCTGGCGCGCCGCCTCTACGGCCCGGCATCCCTGCTGGCTTTCGGCGCCCTGTCTGCCGGGTGGGGCGCGATGGTAAGCGTCAACTCCGGGGCCGGGAACGCGGCCCAACCCAGGCCCCTGCATGGCCCACTCGGCCTGGTCCACCGGGCGCGCGCACGGCAGAGGGCGACCGGCCCGGCAAGCGCTGCGCACCGGCCCGCCGCACACCGCTTGCCGGGGCCGTGGCGGCAGCGGCTGCACACGGCGGCGCGAACGCGCGACACTCCGGCCCCGCCCGCTTTCCGCCCGAGCCATGCACCGCCTCGCACCCGTCGTCCGCCGACTCGCCATCGCCTTCGCCTGCGGGGCCGGTCTCGCCGCCTGCGGCGGGGGCTTCGACGAAGCCTTCCGCTGCGGCCTCCTGCCCTGCACGCCCTCGTACTCGGTCGATTCGGACGACCTCGCGGTGCGCGTGTTGCTGACCAGCGATGGCCGCGTCGTCAGCGGCCGCGCCGAGCTCGACACCGGCGACGACCTCGACCTGCCGGTGATCCTCGACGACGAGAACCTGCTGCTGCGCCAGGGCGGGCTGCAGGTGGAGTTCCGCGCCGAGGACGACGACACCGTCCACTACACCCGCGGCACCCTGCCGTCGCACCCCGGCGAGCGCTACACGCTGCGCTTCGAACGCCGCCACCGCACGCTGGAAGGCGACGTGGTGCTGCCGCAGGTGACGGAAGTGCTGGCCCCGGCGGCGGGCAGCCTCATCGCGGCCGCCCCGGCACGCGTCCCGCTCGAGACCGACCTGCCGACGTCGACCAACCTCGTCGTCGTCGCCGACCTGAACTGCACGATGGCAGACGGCTCGCGGCCGCGCACACGCCGGCTCGACGTCGCGGCCGACCCCACGCAGACGACGGCCGAAGGCAGCCTGCGCCCGCTCGACGTGAACGGCACGATCCAGGCCTACGAGCGCGAGCTGGGACAGGCGGCGACGAGCTGCGACGTCGGGCTGGTGCTGGTCACGGTCTCCGACGGGCGCATGCCCTCGGCGCTCGACGGCCGCTCGTCGCTGCAGGCGCAGGTGCATCGGCCGCTGGCGCTGCGCTACGTCGCACCGGCCCCCTGAAGCCCGGCGCCTGACCCGGGCCGCGTCGAGCCGGACGCTCGAGCCAGGCGCACCGCCGGGGCGGCAGGGCCTTCAGCCTGCGGCCGCCGGCCCCTGGACCTGCGCCGCCTCGTCGAGCAGCAGCGCCGCGAGCGCGACCGGCAGGGTCACCATCGGCACATGCCCGGTGGGCAGCACCTCGACGCGCCAGCCCGGCTCGTGGCGCACGCGCTCGCGCATCGCGGCCACGGTCGGCAGCGCCGGGGCGTTGCAGTCGATGTAGAGGCGGGGCACACGCGCCACGCGCTCGGCGTCGAACCAGAGCGGGTCGCGGTAGACGCTGAACGGGTGGTGCGTCTGGCGCCGGCGCAGCCAGGCATGGTCGTCGCCGTCGAGGCCGTAGACCGAAGGGTCGGGCGGCGGCAGCGAGATGCCCCCGTTGGCGCGCGCGGCCGCGACGCGCGCGGCCACCGCGTCCGGCGGCTGGCGGCTGCTCCAGCTCTCGCCGGGGTGCGGCAGCACCGCGTCGACATAGACCAGCCGCCGCAGCACCGGGCGCGATGCCTTCAGCAGGCGGTCGGCGACACCGGTCACGACGAGCCCGGCATAGCTGTGGCCGACGAGGATCAGCTCGTCGAGTTCCTCGGCCTGGACGACCTGCAGCACGTCGTTCACGTGGGTGTCGACGCGGATGCGCGTCGACAGCAGGTGGGCGCGCTCGCCGGTGCCGGTGAGACAGGCGACATGCACTTCGTGCCCGGCCGCGCGCAGCGCCGGCAGCACGCGCCGCCAGCACCAGGCGCCGAGGAAGGCGCCGGGAACGAGGACGAACTGGGCCATCGAGATCTCCTTCGGTCTGCGTTCGCGGGGGTGCCGGGTCAGAGGCTGAGAGTCTTTTGGCCGTGCCCGAAGGACTCTCAGCCTCTCAGGCCTTGCGACGCGCGCCGACCGGCCACGAATCGATCGCGGCCCATTCGTCGTCGTCCAGGCCCGCGCCGCCGGCCAGGCGGTCGGCCAGCATCTCGAGCCCGGCCAGGCCCCAGTAGGCGCGGCCCTCGGCGACGATCGTCGGCACGCCGAAGAGGCCGGCCGCCAGGGCTGCGTCGGTCGAGGCGCGCAGCGCGGCCTTGGCCCCATCGCCACGCGGGTCGCGCGGCGGCTGCAACACGGCCTCCAGCGCCGCCAGGCGGCCGGGGTCGTCGGCCGCGGCGCCGCCGTGCCAGACGTGGCGCAGCACGGTCTCGCAGGCCAGGCGGTTCGGCGTCTGCCCCTCGGGCGCGCAGGCCCAGAGCAGGCGCAGCAGCGCCAGCGGGTTGAACGGGTGCGCCGCCGGCAGTGCGATCTCGATGCCGTGGCGCCTGCCAAGCCAGAGCACCTCGCGGTAGGTCCAGGCGCGCTTGGGCTCGATCTCGGCCGGGCCGAGCTGGCCCCAGCGCTGCAGCAGGCCGCCGAACAACAGCGGCCGGTAGCTGACGACCAGGCTGTGCCCGGCCAGCGCCTGCGGCAGCCGCTCGAAGGCCAGGTGGCTGTAGGGCGAGATGACGTCGAACCAGAAGTCGACCTCGATCACCGCGCGCCCTCCGGGCCGTCGGGCACGGCCACATCTTCCGGCGGCGCGAAGACCAGGTCGGCGCCGCGCGCCAGCGTGGCCTGGCCCTCGGCCGTCTCGCGGCGCGCGTCGAGCCGGCTCCAGATCTCGAGCCGCGTCCGGTCGTCGAGCCGGCCCCAGCCGGCGATCTCGTCGATCGTGCGCAGGCAGCCCTGGCACCAGCCGGACAGCGGGTCCATGCGACAGACGTCGATGCAGGGCGAGGTTGTCATGGGCGACGCCGGCCGAGGTCAGGCGGTCACGTCGACCACCGGCGCGCCGGTCAGCCGTTCGAGCTCGCCGGGCGCGAGGCGGAAGACGCCGTTCGGATGCCCGGCCGCGGCCCAGATCTCGTCGAAGCGGAACAGCTCGCGGTCGATCAGCGTCGTCATCGGGCTCAGGTGCGCCAGCGGCGCGACGCCGCCGATCGAGAAGCCGGTGCGCGCCTTGACGAAAGCGGCGTCGGCACGGCCCAGCGCACCCACGCGCGCGGCGACCTTGGCCTCGTCGACGCGGCGGTCGCCGGAGGCGATCACCAGCACCGCGCCGTCGTCGTCCTGGCGGCGGAAGATCACGCTCTTGGCGATCTGGCCCACCGCGACGCCGAGCGCCTCGGCGGCCTCCTGCGAGGTGCGGGCCGCCACCTCGAGCCAGCGCGGTGGGTGCGGGTGGCCGGCCTCGGCCAGCGCCGCCTGCACGCGGCGGAAGCCTTCGGCGCGCGCGCTGGCATCGGCCGTGCTGCGGTCGGGCGGGGTGGTGGACGGCCCTGTGGCGGTCGGACGCGGCGAAGTCGGGTGCATCGGTGGTCTCCGGGGGCACGGGTGCTTGCACCAGGGCCGGGGCGTGACATTCTCACGCATCTCATCTGGTCTAGGGATAGGCCACCGGGGCGCTGTCGACCACGATCCCGCCCTCGAGGAACTGGCCATGGAACACCACACCGAACGCCTTCGCATCGCCGGCCGCATCCAGCATGCGCTGACGCGACGCCTGCGCACCCGCATCGACATCGAGGCGATGCTCTCTCGCGAGGACTACGCGCGCGAGGTGCTCTACGTGTGCGAAGGCCTGGGCGGGGACGAACTCGTGACGCTGGCGGAAGCGTTCAAGGCCGCCTCCGCGGCGCAGCCCAGGCCACTGCCGCCGGCGCGCGTGCCGGTGCTGACCGCGGCCGTCGAGCAGGCGCAGGACATGCGCCCCGTGGCCGCGGCGCCGCAGGACGCGCCCTGGGCGCAGGACACCTCGGGCTTCGGCGTCACGCGCCACCCGGAAGCGCAGGACGAGGAACCGGCGTCCGCTGCGCCGGCGCGCAGCCGGCTGCGCCTTCCGCACTGGTTCAAGCGCGACAACCAGCGCTGACGAACGGCGCGGGCCTCTGGGCCCGGGCGCTCAACACGGCACGATCGCGGGCTTGCCGCGCAGGCGGCGCCACAGCCCGGCCAGGAAGCGCCACAGCACCCAGGTCAGCAGCAGCATCGCGATCAGCAGCATCGAGAGCACCGGAAAGAACACCATCGGATAGCTGACCGCGAGCCACAGCATCAGCGGCACCACGCCGTCCTCGAGCAGCGACAGCCCGACGTTCGACAGCGGCTCGGGCGAGGTGTTGGCGGCAACCCGCGCGGTGACCTTGGCGGTGTGGGCGGTGGCGGCCAGGGTACCGCCGAGCAGGCCGGCGACCATCGCCCAGGTCGCGTCGTCGACGCCGAACACCGCGGCCGCAAGCGCCGCGCCAGCCGGGATGCGGATCACGGTGTGCACCAGGTCCCACAGCGAGTCGAGCCCGGGGATCTTGTCGGCGAAGAACTCGACGAACAGCATCAGCGCGCTCGCGCCGAGGAAGAGCGGGTGCTGCAGCAGCTGCAGGCCCGGCGGCAGCTGGACCCAGCCGGCATAGCCGACCAGGCCGGTGATCGTCAGCACCGCGTACAGCCGCAGGCCGCTGGCCCAGCCGAGGGCGGCGGCGATCGCGACGAGCTGCGTGGTGTCGAAGGATTGAGGCATCTGCGGACCGCTTGAAGCTGCGGAGGGGACGGGAGGCGGGCCGGGTCAGGCGGGCCGGCTTTCGGCCTGGAGCATCCACACCAGGTCGAGTTCGGGACAAGGCCGGCCCAGGGCGGTGAGCGCGGCGGTGATCTGGCCGCGATGGTGCGTCCCGTGGTTGAAGACATGCGCGAGCGTGGCCGCGAAGGGCAGCGACTGGGCCACGCCCTTCATGCTCGTGTACTCGAGGCGGCCGTCGAAGCGCGCCGCGGGCCAGCCGAGGATGCAGGGCTCCCAGCGGGCGCCGAGCGTCAACAGGCGCTCACGCAGGCGGTCGCGGTCGGGCTCCAGCTCGGCATCGAGCGCCAGCCTCGGCGACACGCCCTCGGTGAAGCGCCGCCACCAGAGCTCGTGCTCGGCGACCAGCAGGTGGTTCAGCGTGCCGTGCACGCTGCGGAAGTGGAGGCCCAGGTCGCGCCGGTAGTCGGCCTCCGGCAGCGCGTCGACATGCTCGAAGAGCCGCTGCGTGGCCCAGATGCCGTAGCGCGCCAGGCCTGCCAGGTGGATCTGCAGAGGGGTCTGCACACTCATGCCGTTGTCGGGTCCGCGGGAAGGCGCTCTCCGGTCAGCCCGGGGCGCAGATTCTAGGAGCCTGCGCCTGCGCGACGGGCCGGGCCTCAGAAGGGGCCACTCTCCAACCAGCGCTCGACCTGCACGCGCCGGTCGTTGCCCCAGAACGGCTCGCCGTCGACGACGATCCAGGGTGCGCCGAACACGCCCTGCGCGATCGCCGCCTCGCTCTCCTGCTGCAGCCGGCGTTCCCAGCGCGGATCGGCGGCGGCCTGCGCGACCGCGTCGGGGTCGAGCGCGCAGGAAGCCGCGAGCTCGCGCAGCGCCTCGGCGTCACCGAAGTCGAAGCCGCGCGCGAAGGTCGCCCGCAGCGCCGCATGTGCCCAGGGCACCGCGCGCGCCGCATCGTCCTCGGCAAGCCACCAGAACACGCGCGCGACCTGCCGCGTCGCGGGCGGCAGCTTCGGTGGCGCGACATAGGGCACGCCCGCGAAGCGGGCGGAGCGCTCGAAGTCTCGCCACGAGTACTCGCGCTTCAGGGGATGGTCGGTCGGCGCGCGCAGCTCGGCCACGCGGTACGCCGCCTCGAGCAGGAACGGCCGCCAACGCACGGTGCGCCCGTGCCGGGCGGCAGTGGCTTCGACCCACTCGGACGCGATGTAGCAATACGGCGAGGCGAAGTCGAACCAGAACTCGAGCGGACGGACGATGGGACCCATGGCGCGAACCTAACCGATGCCGCGCAGCCGACGCCTGCGGGTCTCTACGGTGGTTGGCCGCGCGCGTGCGCCGGTGCCCGGGCGCGGCGCCCGCCACCCTCACTTGCGCCAGAACTGGGGCGTGAACAGCACCAGGATCACCAGCATCTCGAGCCGCCCGAGCAGCATCGCCAGCGTGAGCACCCAGGTCTGGTAGTCCGACAGCGGCTCGAAGTTCGCGGCCGGCCCGACGGCGCCCAGGCCCGGGCCCATGCAGTGCACCGAGGCCATCACGGCGCTCACGGCGGTGACGACGTCGGTGCCGTCGAGCAACAGCAGCAGCGACAGGCCGATCACGACACCGCCGTAGACGAGCATGAAGCCGAGCACCGCGAGGATCACGCCGTTGTCGACGATGCGCCCGCCGAGCGTCAGCGGCTGCACCGCGCGCGGGTGCACCAGCCGCGTGAGCTCGCGCTTGGCCTGCTTCAGCAGGATCAGCAGGCGGATCATCTTGATGCCGCAGCCGGTGGAGCCTGCGCTGGTGGCCACGCCCGACAGCATCAGCATCAGCACCGGGAGCACCACCGGCCACTGCAGGTAGTCGGTGGTGATGAAGCCGGTGGTCGTCGCCACCGAAACGACGTTGAAGAAGGCATAGCGCAGGGTCAGTACCGGGTCGTCGTAGGTGCCGTGCAGCCAGAGCACGAGCGCGGCGACGAGCGGGCTCAGGATCAGCACGCCGAGCGTCGCGCGCGTCTCGGTGTCGGTGGCGAGGGCACGCAACGAGCCGGTGCGCGCCGCGACGAAATAGAGCGCGAAGTTGCAGCTCGAGATCAGCATGAAGACGATCGCCACCACTTCGATCAGCGGCGAATCGAAGTAGCCGAGGCTCGCGTCGTGCGACGATAGGCCGCCCAGGCTCACGGTGGCGAACATGTGCATCCAGGCGTCGAGCGGGCTCATGCCGGCGGCCCAGTAGGCCAGCACGCAGGCGAGCGACAGGGTCGCGTAGACGCCCCACAGACCCTTGGCGGTCTGGGTGATGCGCGGCGTCAGCTTGTTGTCCTTCAGCGGGCCGGCGGCCTCGGCCTTGAACAGCTGACTGCCGCCGACGCCGAGCATCGGCAAGATCGCGACCACCAGGATCAGGATGCCGATCCCGCCCTGCCACTGCAGGAAGGTGCGCCACACGTTGATCGACGGCGGCAGCGCGTCGAGGCCGGTGATCACGGTCGAGCCGGTCGTCGTCAGCGCGGAGACCGCCTCGAAGTAGGCGTCGGTGAAGCTCAGGCCGCTGCCGTCGCGCATCTTCAGGTGCTGCAGCAGGGGCAGCGAGGCGAAGAACGGCAGCACCAACCAGGTCAGCACCACCAGCAGGATGCCGTCGCGTGGCTGCAGCTCGCGCCCATGGCGGCGCGCGACCAGGCGCACGGCCAGGCCCAGCACCACGGCCAGTGCCATCGGCCCCGGGAAGCTCCACAGCCCGGCGTCGTGGTACCAGGCCCCGACGCCGATCGGCACGATCATCGTCAGCCCGAAGACCGCGACGATCGGCCCGAGCACCGCCAGGACCGGCAGCAGCGCTTGCATCGCCAGGCGTCAGAAGAAGGTCGCGCCGACCTGGAACAGGCGCTCGACGTCGCGCACCATCCGCTTGTGCGGCAGGAAGACGATCACGTGGTCCTCGGCTTCGATGACCGTGTCGTGGTGGGCGATGATGACCTCGGGCTCGGCCATCGCGCGCTCGGCCTCGGGTTTCTTCTCGAGGCCGCGCACGATCGCCCCGATCTGCGCCCCGCGCGGCAGGCCCAGCTCGTCGATGCGGCGGCCGACGACCTTCGACGACTTGCGGTCGCCACGGACGACCAGCTCGAGCGCCTCGGCCGCGCCGCGGCGCAGGCTGTGCACCGCCTCGACGTCGCCGCGCCGCACGAAGGCGAGCAGCTCGCCGATCACGGTGTGCGCCGGCGAGATCGCGATGTCGATCTGCGTGCTCTGCACCAGGTCGGCATAGGCGCGCCGGTTGATCAGCGCCAGCACGCGCCGCGCGCCGAGGCGCTTGGCGAGCAGGCAGGCCATGATGTTGTCCTCGTCGTCGCTGGTGATCGCGATGAAGAGGTCCATGTCGCGGACGTTCTCGTCCTCCATCAGCTCTTCGTCGGTCGACTCGGCGTGCAGGATCAGCGCGCTGGCCGGCAGCTGCGAGGCGAGATAGTCGCAGCGCTTGCGGTCGGCCTCGATCAGCTTGATCTCGTGCGTGTCCTTCAGCTGCCGCGCCAGCCGCAGGCCGACCTTCCCGCCGCCGGCGATCATCACGCGCCGCACCGGGCGGTCCATCTGCCGCAGCGCGCCGAGCACGTCGCGGATGTGCCGCTTGGCGGCGAGCACGAAGACCTCGTCGCCGGCCTCGATGCGGGTGTTGCCGTCGGGCGCAATGCGCAGGTTGTCGCGGTAGATCGCGACGATGCGCATCGGCGCGTCGCGCACCAGGGTCGGGATCTCGGCCAGGTTGTGCCGCACCAGCATCCCGCCGGCGACCGCGCGCACCGCGATCAGGCTGACGCGGCCGAGCGCGAACTCGAGCACCTGCAGCGCCTCGGGGTACTCGATCAGCTTGTGCACATAGGCGGTGACCGACTCCTCCGGGCAGATCACCTGGTCGACCGCGAAGCCGGTCTCCTTGCCGAGCAGCGGCGAATCGCCGATGAACTCCGGCGAGCGCAGGCGCGCGATCGTCGTCGGGATGCTGAACAGGTCGTGCGCGAGCTTGCACACGACAAGGTTGGTCTCGTCCTGCGCGGCGCAGGCGATCAGCATGTCGCAGTCCTTGGCGCCGGCCTCGCGCAGCACCGAAGGATGGATCCCGTTGCCCGTCACCCCGCGCAGGTCGAGCCGGTCCTGCAGCGCGGCCAGGCGCTGCGGGTCGGTGTCGATCACGGTGATGTCGTTGCGCTCGGTGACCAGGCTCTCGGCGACGCTCTCCCCCACGCGTCCGGCGCCGAGAATGATGATGTTCATGGGGAAATCATACGCAGCTGGCCCCGCGCGCGAAGCGGGGGCCGGCCGGCCGGGCGGGGCCTCAGCGGTAGAGCACCGACGGCAGCCAGAGGCCGATCTGCGGCCACAGGTAGAGGAACACGATCGCCAGGATCTGAATGCCCATGAACGGGATCATCCCGGCGAAGATCTGGTTCAACGTCACGTGTTTCGGCGCGACGCCCTTCAGGTAGAAGGCGCTCATCGCCACCGGCGGGCTCAGGAACGCCGTCTGCAGGTTCAGCGCGACGAGCAGACCGAAGAGCAGCGGGTCGACGCCGAAGTGGTCGAGCAGCGGGATGAAGATCGGCATGAAGATGACGATGATCTCCGTCCACTCGAGCGGCCAGCCGAGGATGAAGATGATCACCTGGCTCAGGATCATGAACTCCGTCTTCGTGAGGTTCATGCCGAGCACCCACTGCTCGACCAGCTCCTGCCCGCCGAGCAGCGCGAAGGCGGCCGAGAAGATCGCCGAGCCGACGAAGAGCCAGCACACCATCGCGCTTGTCTTCGCGGTGAGGTACACGCTCTCCTTGACGACTTCGAAGGTGAGCTTGCGGTAGGCCGCGGCCAGCACGAAGCCGCCGAAGGCGCCGACCGCCGCCGCCTCGGTCGGCGTGGCCAAGCCGAAGACGATCGAGCCGAGCACCGCGAGGATCATGATCAACAGCGGGAAGAAGCTGGCGAGCAGCATCTTGAAGATCTCGAGCCGCGCGAAGCTGAGCAGCGCATAGAACACGCCGAGCGCGACCGCCCCCACGCCGAGGCCGATCCAGTAGCCGGACGAGGGGCCGACCTCGCCCGCAGGGGCCTCGGTGACGTCGCCGCCCTCGAGCGCGCCGGACGCCGGTGCGAGACCCTCGCCCTCGGGCGCCACCTCCACCGGCTCGCTGCCCGGCGGCGGCGCAAGCCCGTCGCCGCCCGCCGCATCGCCGGGTTCGGCCAAGCCGTCCGACGGCGGCTCGGCGAGCCCGCCCTCCGCCGGGGGTTCGGCCAGACCGCCCTCGTCCGACGGTTCAGCCAGCCCGCCCGAGAACGTCGGCTCGCTGCTGGTGGCAGCCCCGATCTCCTGCAGGCCTTCTGGCAGGTCGTCGACCACGACCGCTGCGCGGGGATAGCTGAGAAACGCGACCAGTACAAAGAAGAGCAAGGGCAGCAGCGCGATGCCGAGCTGGCCGAGCAGGTAGCCGGTCGGCACGTCGCGGTTGCGCGGGCCCTTCAGTACCTCGAGCAGGCCGGGCAGCGCGCGCTTCGCCTGCGTGGCGCCGACCCGCTCCAGCCGCGGCGGCAGGGGCACGAAGCGCTCTTCGGCCGACAGCGGCGGTGCCAGCGAAGGCTTGATCTTCGCCAGCACGATGACGTAGATGATGTAGAGGCCGGCGAGCATCAGGCCGGGGAAGAAGGCCCCGGCATAGAGCTGCACCACCGACACGCCGGCCGTCGCGCCGTAGACGATCAGCAGCACCGAAGGCGGGAGCAGGATGCCCAGGCAGCCGCCGGCGGTGATCGCACCGGCCGACATCGGCACGCTGTAGCCGGCGCGGAGCATCTGCGGCAGCGCGAGCAGGCCCATCAGCGTGACCACCGCGCCGACGATGCCGGTGGCGGTCGCGAAGATCGCGCAGGTGACGAGCGTCGCCACCGCGAGCGAGCCAGGCACCCGCGCCAGCGTCAGGTGCAGGCTGCGGAACAGCTTCTCTATCAGGTTGGCCCGCTCGACCAGGTAGCCCATGAAGACGAACAACGGGATCGAGATCAGCACGTCGTTCGACATCACCGAGAACGCGCGCTGCACCATCAGGTCGAGCGTCTGCTTGACCGCGCCCGGCACCGTCTGCCCACCGGAGTGGTAGGCGAAGAACGAGAACAGGATGCCCATGCCCATCAGCGTGAACGCCGTGGGGAAGCCGAGCATGATCGCGACGACCACCAGCGACAGCATCAGCAGGCCGTAGTGGCCGTTGGTCATCTCGTCGACGCTGAACACCATGCCCAGCGCGGCGATCACGATCAGCCCCATCAGGCTGAAGCCGAACCAGAGTTCCTTGCGCAGCTTCATGCCTGCCTTCCCTTCCCCTTGCGCCCGGCATTGCGGCGGCGGGCTTTCACGACGACCGGGCGCCGCGCGCACCCGGTTCCCAGGCGCCTCCCCGCGGCAGGCCGGGTCATGGGGCCTTGCCCGGCGGCGTGCCGGAGGTCACCAGCTTGTCGAGGGCTTCGATGTCCTCGTCCTTGACGTGGACCATCTCCTTGAGCTTTTCGACATCGACTTCCTCGACGTCGCCGTCGCGCGCGGGCCAGACCCCCTCGCGCAGGCAGATCACGCAGCGCACGATCTCGACCACGCCCTGCAGCAGCAGCACCGCGCCGGCGATCGGGATCACGAACTTGAACGGATAGACCGGCAGCGGGTCGGCATTGAAGGTCTGCTCGCGGATCGCGAGCGACTCGTTGGCATACGTCCAGCCGGCCCAGGTCAGGGCGATGATGCCGGGGAGGAAAAAGACGAGGTAAAGCGCCAGGTCGATCGCCGCCTGGGTGCGCGGCTTGAAAAAGCCGTAGAGCACGTCGCCGCGCACGTGCCCGCTCTTGGACAGCGTGTAGGCGCCGGCCGTCATGAACAACGTGCCGTACAGCATGATCTGGGCGTCGAGCACCCAGGCATGCGGGCTGTTGAGCACGTAGCGCGAGAAGACCTCCCAGGTGATCAAGCCTGTCAGGGCGACCACGGTCCACGCGCACAGCTTGCCGAAGCCGGTAGAGAACCGGTCGACCGCCAGCAGCAGCCTCTGCATCGTCTGAACCTCCCTCGGCAGGGCCGGAAACAGCAAGGGCGCCGAAGCGCCCCTGTACGGGTTCGATCCGTCAGCTCTTCTTCGCCTGCGGTCCGAAGTAGTGGTTGTAGGCCATCTTGAAGTCGACCGAGTAGTCGTTCTGCCACTGCCCGGCGCGCTGGGCAAAGGTCTTCTGCGAGTCGAGCACCTTCTTGAAGTGCGGGTTCTCGGCCGCCTTCTTCTCGATCGTCTTGTCCCAGGCCGCGAGCTGCGCGCGCAGGATGGAGTCGGGTGTCTTGTAGAACTTGACGCCCGCCTTCTTCAGCTCGCCGTAGTCGAGCGAGTTGCGCTCGATCGCCTTCCAGCTCATGTCGGCACTGGCAGCCTGCACGGCGTAGTCGATGATCGCCTTCAGCTCCGGCGGCAGCGCGTTGTACTTGGTCTTGTTGAACAGCACCTCGAACTGCTCGCCGCTCTGGTGGAAGCTCTGCAGCATGCAGACCTTCGCCACGTCCGGGAAGCCGAGGTTGCGGTCGGACGACGCGTTGTTGAACTCGGCCGCATCGATCAGGCCACGGTCGAGCGCCGGCACGATCTCTCCGCCGGGCAGCGGGTTGACCGCAGCGCCCATCTCGGTGAACACGTCCACCGCCAGGCCGACGGTGCGGAACTTCAGGCCCTTCATGTCCTCGGCCTTGGACACCGGCTTCTTGAACCAGCCCAGCGGCTGGCTCGGCATCGGTCCGTAAAGGTAGGACACGACGTCCATGCCCAGGCTCTGGTAGATCTCCTCCAGCAGGGCCTTGCCGCCGCCGTAGTTGTGCCAAGCCAGCACCATGTTCGGGTCCATGCCGAAGCCCGGGCCCGAACCCCACAGCGCGAGGGCCGAGTTCTTGCCGTAGTGATAGGCGACGACCCCGTGGCCGCCGTCAAGCGTGCCCTTGTTGACCGCCTCGAGCAGCTGGAACGCCGGCACGACGGCACCGGCCGGCAACACCTCGATCTTCAGCCGGCCGCCGGCCATGTCGTTGACCTTCTTGGCGAAGTCGCCGGCGTACTCGTGAAAGATGTCCTTCGCGGGCCAGGTGCTCTGGAAGCGCAGACTCGTGGTCTGCGCCATCGACACCATCGGTGCGGACACCGCACCGGCGCCGACGACGCCGGCCGAGGCCGTCTTGAGAAAGCGGCGGCGCTGTGGGGTCGGTTTGCTCATCCCTGTCTCTCCTTTGATGACGCGATACAAACGCAGGCCACTCGACGGGGCCATCGTTTCATCGTAGGAACGTGATGGGAAATCTCCGATGGCAGAAACCCGCCCGAGGGTCACTCCGGATGAATGCCGATGGGAAGCGTCACGAACGCGGTGATCGGACTAGCCGGCGTTGCGGACTTCGCCGTCGACCTGCACCAATGCACCAGCCGCGCACAGCTCCGCCACAAGGCGAGCGAGCCACGCGTCCATCGGCTCGTGCGCGAAGTGCCTGCTCCGGATCGCGGGCAGCAACGCGGCGCCACGAGCCCACTGCAGCAGGGCAGGGAAGGCGCGTGCGCGCCACTCGAGCAGGTGGAACTTGAGCAGCACCTTGGCCGCGTGCAGGGCATGCCGCCGCGGGTCGGCACGCATCCCAGCCAGGCGTTGACGCGCGCGCGCGAGCGCCGACGCGGCGTCGCCGAAAGCCGGCCCGTGCCCCGGCAGCACGAGGCGCACCGGCAGCCGGTCGATCAGCTCGAGCACCGCGGCGACCTGGTCGAAGGCGTCCTGGCCCTCGAGCTCCGGGAACACGACGCCGAAGCCGTTCTCCCACAGCGCGTCGGCGGAGATCAACACGCCGTCTCCGGCATCGAAGAGCACGATGCCGTCGGGGTCGTGGCCGGGCGCGGCGAGCGCTTCCCAGCAGCGTCCGCCAACGCGAAGGCAGTCGCCGGCGGCGATCGAACGCTGGGCGGTGAAGCGCGCGCAGCGCTGGCCGGTCGGGGCGTAGGTCAGCGCGACTTCGTCCCAGCGCGCCACCGCGTCCCAGATGCCCACGGGCACCGCGACCTCGGCGCCGAACGCGGCCTGCAGGCGCGCGTTGCCGCCGCAGTGGTCCGAGTGCACGTGGGTGTTGACGATGCGCGAGACGCGCCGCCCGCCCGCTGCGGCGCGCACCAGTGCCTCGGTCTGGTCGGCGTGCAGGACGTAGCCGGTGTCGACGACGGTGGCCTCGTCGTCGCCGAGCAGGAGGATGTTGTTCGACGACAGCCAGCCGCGCTCGAGCAGCCGCAGTCCGGTGGGCAGCGGGGTTGCGGCCGGCGCTGAGCGGTTCGCGGACATGGGCTCGCAGGGATCGTCGGAGACCGGGCAGGCTACCTCAAGGCGAGACCCACGCAGGGAACGCGGCCCTGCCCTATGCTGTCCCGCCCCGGACCCGCCGTCCGCCCACCGCGCCGCCGCGATCGATGGCCTACCTGCTGAAGCTGACGAACGCCGCGATCCTGGCCCTCGCCGTCGCCTGGGGCGCCTGGTGGTGGTCGCGGGGCGCGCCCGCAACGGCGCTGATCGGCGCAGCGCTGATCGCCTCGGCCTTCGCCTGGCTGCTGGCGATCGAGTTCGTCATCGCCTTCGCGCTGCGCCCCCGGGCGGGCCAGGGCGCGGCGCCGCTGCGCCTGGCGTCCCTCGTGCGGGCCTGGGCGCGCGAGGTGATCGTCTCGCCGCAGGTCTTTCAGTGGCGGGTGCCGTGGCGCCATGACGCGATCGCCGACGCACTCCCGCGCGTGGCGCCGGGCGCGGACGGCAGCGGTCGGCGCGGCCTCGTGCTGGTGCACGGCTTCGTCTGCAACCGCGGCATCTGGAACCCCTGGATGCGCCGGCTGAACACGCTGGGGGTGCCGTTCTCAGCCGTGACGCTCGAACCCGTGTTCGGGTCGATCGACGCCTACGTGCCGGGCCTGGAGGCCGCGGTCGCGCGCGTCGAGGCGGCGACCGGCCTGCCGCCGGTGATCGTCGCGCACAGCATGGGGGGACTGGCCGTACGCGCCTGGCTGACCGGCGAGGGCGCTGCCGCCCGCGTGCATCGGGTCGTGACCATCGCCACGCCGCATGCCGGCACCTGGCTGGCCCGCTTCTCGTTCAGCCGCAACGGGCGCGAGATGCGACGCACCAGCGCCTGGCTGCGCGCCCTGCGCGAACGCGAGGCCCCGCAGGCCGCCCGCCTCTACGCGCGCTTCACCTGCTTTCACAGTGATTGCGACAACGTCGTCTTCCCCTTCGGCACCGCCGTCCTGCCCGGCGCCGACAACCGGCACCTGCCGGGACGTGCCCACGTCGAGCTGGTCTACGACGCCACCGTTTTCGACGAGGCGCTGCGGCTGGTCGGCGGCCACGAACCGGCCGCCGCACCGCGCGGAGCGCAGCCCGAAGCCTGATCGTTTCGCCCCCGCGCGCCGCGACCGGCGTGCGAGCAGGAAAGCGCTGCGAGGTCAGGAGTCGAGCTCGTGCAGCAGCGCGAGGGTCGGCTCGGGCGCGAGGTTCAGGTGCACCGCGATGTCCTTCACATCGTCGGGCACCGCCGGGTTCTGCCAGTCGACCGCGGTATGCCGCGCGAGGCGGATCGCCAGCATCACGCTGCGCACCTTGGGCAGCCGCGCGCGGTGGTCGTCGGCCATCTCGACCAGCAGTTCGGGCAGGCGCCATTCGAGCATCAGCGCGTGCTGCAGCATCGGCAACTCGACATGCAGCAGCGCGCGCTGGGCATCCAGCGATCGCAGCTGAGGGTCGAGCGCCTGGCGGCTGCAGAGCGCCAATGCGAGCGACGGCGCATGGCACCAGAGCAGCATCTCGGCGAAATCGTGCAGCAGCGCCGCCTCGTGGATCACCGCGACATCCGGGTCGTGGCGATGGACCGCGAAGCCGAGCGCGAACTGCGCGGCGCGCTCGGCGCGGCGCAGCACCCGCTGCAGGCCGTCGAGCGCGCCCGGCCGCGGCGCCAGCACGGACTCGACGCTCGGCTGCGGGCCGAAGGCGCGGAAGAACGGGCAGATGCCCATCATCACGAGGGCCTCGGTCACGGTCTCCGCGTCTGCGTTCGCCCGCGCATGCCGGTGCAGGCCGGCATGGGCGAGCAGCTTCAGCGTCATCAGCGGGTCGCCGGCGATCAAGGCGGCGAGCGTGCGGGCATCGGCGTGGTCTTCGCTCGCACGCCACTCCTCCAGCGCCTGTGCGGTGCGGGCAAGGACCGGAATCTCCTGTGCGCGCCAGGCCGCCACCCACCCCGCGAGGTCCCGCGGTGCGGCGGTGGGGCCAGTCGCGGCGGGGGCAGCGCCCACGGCGCCAGCCGGTGAAGCGTGAGTCGACATGACCTGGGCCTGGTGCCTCGAGCGATCGGACGGCGCTGCATCGGCAGTGCGGAAGGCGTCTCGCTGACTCGTTTATCGGCATCCGGCGAGGCCCTGCTCGCGGGGTGAGCCGCCACTGCGTGACCGATTTCACTCTCGATGCCGCGGCCTGCGTGAACTGCCCGTGCAGTCCCCGAAGCAGGGTGCCGATCCACCCTCTGGACGGCCCGCCGAATGGCTAGAGTTCGCGCCGTTCGCATGGGAGCAATGGCATGTTGAAGTGGGATGGAAAGCGGCGTTACCTGGTTTGCGCGCTCGCACTGGCGGGGCTCGCGGCTTGTGGTGGGGGTGGGGGCGGCGAGGACAGCGCCAAGGCGATGGACGACAACTGGAACGTTGCCGACTATCCGAGCCCGGTCGACGAGGCAGGCTCGGGTCTTTCCGCGCCGTCGCGCGAGTTCAAGGGCAACGATTCCGCGGAGCGCTACGCCCTGTTCCAGAACCTGATGGACGCGATCCCGAAGATCCCCGGCGCCCTCGCGGTGCAGCAGCTGGGCAAGGTCGCGGCGGGGGTCGGGATCAACGGCGCCGACGGCAGCTACGCCTGCCCCGAGGGCGGCGAGGCGACCCGCTCCGGGGCAGGGACCGCGCTGCAAGGCTACTCGTACAGCAACTGCGTGTCCGGCGGCTACACCTTCAACGGCGAGGCGAGCGCGACGGTGAACGGCGCCGGCACCGTGCTGTCGATCGCCTTCCTCGGGCTCGACATCTCGGCGTCCGGCACCTCCGTGGTCGACGACGCGATCGGCTCCGCCAAATGTGTGCTGAGCGGCACCACGGTCGGCAAGTGCATCGCCGAGTACCCGACGGGCTCGGTCGAGCAGAAGGAGAACTTCGTCTGGGGCTGGGACACGGCCCTGACCGCCGGCGCGGCCAACGGCACCCACCAGTGCGGTTGCGAAGCGACCTGGAATGTCACGTACAAGAACTTCGGCCCGACCTCGGGCAAGGCGGTGATCGCCGGCAAGAACGGCAACGCGTACATCAACCGCCTGGACGCCTGCCGGTTCACGGTGAAGACCGTGATCGACGGGGTCACGTCTCCGGCCTACGCGGCGCGCCTGTCGAGCTGCAGCTGACGAAAACGGTGGGCGCAGGGCCCGGCCGGCCGCGGCCGGCCTCGGTGCCTACTGGAAGGCGACTTCGGCGAAGCCGCGCAGCTTGCGACTGTGCAGCCGGTCGACGCCGGCCTGGCGCAGCAGTTCGATCGCACGCACGCCGATGCGCAGGTGCTGGTCGACCCGGTCGCGGTAGAACTGATTGGCCATGCCAGGCAGCTTGATCTCGCCGTGCAGCGGCTTGTCGCTCACGCAAAGCAAGGTGCCGTAGGGCACGCGGAAGCGGAAGCCGTTGGCGGCGATCGTCGCGCTCTCCATGTCGAGCGCGATCGCCCGGCTCTGGCTGAAGCGGCGGTCGGGGGTGCTCAGCACGTTGCGTGTCGGCAGCAGCTCCCAGTTGCGGTTGTCGGTGGAGGCGACGGTGCCGGTGCGCATCAGGCGCTTCAGCTCGTAGCCCGCCAGCTGGGTGATCTCGGCCACCGCGGCTTCGAGCGCCACCTGCACCTCCGCCAGCGGCGGGATAGGCACCCAGAGCGGCAGTTCCTCGTCGAGCACATGGTCCTCGCGCACGTAGCCGTGCGCCAGCACGTAGTCACCCAGTTGCTGCGTGCTGCGCAGGCCGGCACAGTGACCGATCATGATCCAGGCGTGCGGGCGCAGTACCGCGATGTGGTCGGTGATCGTCTTCGCGTTGCTCGGCCCGACGCCGATGTTGACCATCGTGATGCCGGCGTTGTCGGGCCGCACCAGGTGATAGGCCGGCATCTGCGGCAGGCGCGGCGGCGCAACGCCCAGGCTGTCTCCCGGCTCCGGCGGCAGGCCCGCGCGGCGCGTGACGACGTTGCCCGGCTCGACGAACGCGACGTAGTCCTGGGCCCGCGCGGCACTGGCCATCGTCTCGTGACCCAGACGGACGAACTCGTCGATGTAGAACTGGTAGTTCGTGAACAGCACGAAGTTCTGGAAGTGCTCGGGCGCGGTCCCGGTGTAGTGGCGCAGCCGGTGCAGCGAGTAGTCGACGCGCGGCGCCGTGAACAAGGCCAGCGGATGCGCCTCGCCCGGCACCGTCTCGTGCGTGCCGTTGGCGATGCCGTCGTCCATCGAGCCGAGGTCGGGCAGGTCGAACAGGTCGCGCATCAGGAGGCGTCGGCTGGCTTCCATCGACCCTTCGAGGTGGTCGTGCTCGGCCAGCGAGAAATGCACCGGGACCGGCTGCGAGCTGGTGCCGACCTCCAGCTGGATCTGGTGGTTTCGCAGCAGCAGCTTGAACTGCTCGAGGTAGTACGACCCGAACAGGTCGGGTCGCGTCAAGGTGGTTTCGTAGGTGCCCGGCCCCGCGACGAAGCCGTAGCTCAGGCGTGAATCGGCGCGGGCGACGGTCTCCGTGTGGACGCGCACGAACGGGTAGCAGGCGCGTACCGGCTCCACGAAGGCGTCGCCGGCGACGAATCGCTGGAGGGCGTCCCGCAGGTGGCGCACGCTGCCGCCATAGATCGAACGCACCTGGGCCAACGCCGCCGACGCGTCGGTGAAGCGCTGCGGAGCGATGTATTCGGGTGTCAGCATCGGGCACTCTTCCTTGACCGGATTGTGCCCAACGGGCGGCAGTGAGCGCTCGCCGCAAGGCTGCGTACACTCCGCCCCCGATGAATCCGGCCGATTCGCCTGCCATCACCAGCGTCGCCGGCGCACCGCAGGCTGGTCCCGCCCGTCCGCCACGTCGGCTGCTGCCGGTCATCGTCGCGGCGCAGTTCGCCTGCACCTCGCTCTGGTTCGCGACGAACGCCGTGATGCCCGAGTTGCAACGCGAACTCGCGCTGCCCGACACGGCTGTCGGCACCTTGACGTCGGCGATCCAGCTCGGCTTCATCGTGGGGACCCTGGCCTTCGCGCTGCTGTCGATCGCGGACCGCCACCTGCCGACGCGCGTGTTCCTGGCCTGCGCGCTGCTCGGCGCCTCGTTCAACGCCGCCGCGGCGCTGTGGTCGCCCGGTCTGGAGGCGTTGCTGCTGCTGCGCGCGCTGACCGGCTTCTGCCTGGCGGGGATCTATCCGGTGGGCATGAAGATCGCCGCCGGCTGGTACCGCACGGGCCTGGGCACCGCGCTGGGCTGGCTCGTCGGCGCCCTGGTGCTCGGCACCGCGCTGCCGCACGCCTTGCGCGCAGCGGGCACGCACGCGCCATGGCAGGCGGTGATGCTCGGCGTCTCCGGGCTGGCCGTCGCCGGTGGTCTGGCCGTCTGGCGCTGGGTACCCGACAGCCCCGACCTCCCGCCATCCGCCGGGCTGCAATGGCGTGCGCTCGCCGAGGTCTGGCGCCACCGCCCGCTGCGGGCTTCGGTGCTCGGCTACTTCGGGCACATGTGGGAGCTCTACACGATGTTCGTGCTGGTGCCGGCGCTGGCCGCCACGCGCTGGTCGGGCGCAGCCTTGTCTTGGGTCGCTTTCGCCACGATCGGTGCCGGCGGGCTGGGCTGCATCGCGGGCGGCCTGGTCGCCCGCCGCTACGGCAGCGCACGGGTAGCGGGAGGCATGCTGGCAACGAGCGGACTGTGCTGCCTCGCGACGCCGCTCGCGCTGCAGGCGAGCCCCCCGGTGCTGCTCCTGTGGCTGCTGCTCTGGGGCTTCAGCGTGGCCGGCGATTCGCCGCAGTTCTCCGCGCTCAGCGCGCAGAACGCGCCGCGATCCGCGGTCGGCTCGGTGCTGACGCTGGTCAACAGCATCGGCTTCGCGATCTCGATCGTCAGCATCCAGCTCTTCGTCTCCCTGGCCCAGCGGCACTCGCTGGCGCTGCTTTTGCCCTGGCTGGCGATCGGCCCGCTGTGCGGCCTGGTGGCGCTGTATCCCTTGTGGCGGGCCGGCGCAGCCCGCGGCTGAGGGTGCGACGCGATACTGCGCCGATGAAGCATGTGAAGCTCCCCGCCGGCGAGACCGTGCCCGCGCTCGGCCTCGGCACCTGGCACCTGGGTGAAGCGCCGGACGCGCGGGCCACGGAGGTGGAGGCGGTGCGCCACGCGCTGCGCATCGGTTATCGCCTGATCGACACGGCCGAGATGTACGGAGAAGGCGGGGCCGAGCGCATCGTCGGCGCGGCGCTCGACGCGGCACTCGCGTCCGGGGAGCTGAAGCGCGAAGACGTCTTCGTGGTCAGCAAGTTCTACCCTCACCACGCGAGCCGGCGCGGCGTCGCCTCCGCCTGCGCGGCAAGCCTCGGGCGGCTCGGCCTCGAGACGATCGACCTGTACCTGCTGCACTGGCGCGGCAGCCACCCGCTGAGCGAGACCGTGGCCGGCCTGCGCGACCTGCAGGCCCAGGGTCGCATCCGGCATTGGGGCGTCAGCAATTTCGACCGCGACGACATGGTCGAGTTGCTCGGCGTCGAAGGCGGTACCGCCTGCGCGGCAAACCAGGTCTGGTACTCGGCCGGCCAGCGGGGCGTCGAGTACGACCTGCTGCCCTGGATGCGCGAGCGCAGCCTGCCGCTGATGGCCTACAGCCCGATCGACCAGTCGGCCCTCGCCCGCCGGCCGACGCTGCAGCGCCTGGCGACAGCCCGCGGCCTCACTGCGGCGCAACTGGCGCTGGCCTGGGTGCTACGCGACGGCGGCGTGGTGGCGCTCCCAAAGGCGGTGCAGCCCGATCACCTGCGCGAGAACCTGGCCGCAGCGGCCGTCGAGCTCGACCCCGAACTGCGCGCCGACATCGATCGTGACTTTCCGCCCCCGACGCGACCGGTGCCGCTCGCGATCAACTGAAGGGTCTCCTCAACGAAGCGGGCGGCCCTGAGGCCGCCCGCGGTGCGACGACGCTTCCGGCGGACGCTCAGTCCGCGTCCTGGAACGCCTCCTCGCGGCGCTTCTTGATCGCCGGCATCGAGACCGCCAGAATCATCAGCGCCGAGGCGATCAGCAGCGACGCCGACAAAGGCTTGGTCAGGAAGGTCATCCAGTCGCCACGGCTGAGCAGCAGGGCCCGCCGCAGGTTCTCTTCCATCATCGGCCCGAGGATAAAACCCAGCATCAAGGGCGCCGGCTCACAGCCGAGCTTGTAGAAGATGTATCCGACGAGGCCGAACAGCGCCGCCATGAACACGTCGAAGTTGTTGTTGTTCAGCGTGTAGAGGCCGATGCAGCAGAAGGTCAGGATGGCCGGGAACAGGATGCGATAGGGCACCGTCAGCAGCTTGATCCACATGCCGATCAGCGGCAGATTCAGGATCACGAGCATCAGGTTGCCGATCCACATCGAGGCGATCAGGCCCCAGAAGAGCTCCGGGTTGCTTGTCATCACCTGCGGGCCGGGTTGAATGCCCTTGATCGTCATCGCGCCGACCATCAGCGCCATGACCGGGTTCGGCGGGATGCCCAGAGTGAGCATCGGGATGAACGAGGTCTGCGAGCCGGCGTTGTTCGCGCTCTCGGGGCCGGCCACACCGCGGATGTCACCCTTGCCGAACTGGCTCGCGTCGCGGGCCACCTTCTTCTCGAGGGTGTACGACGAGAACGAGGACAGCAGCGCGCCCCCGCCCGGCAGCACGCCGAGGATCGCGCCGAGCGCGGTGCCGCGCAGCACCGCCGGCGCGGCCATGCGGAAGTCTTCCTTGGTCGGCCACAGGTTCTTCACGTCCTTCGTGAACACCTCGCGGTGTTCCTCGGGACGGCCGAGGTTGGCGATGATCTCGCCGAAGCCGAACACGCCCATCGCAATTGCGACGAAGTTGATGCCGTCGGTCAGCTCGGGCACCTCGAACGAGAAGCGCTGCACGCCGGAGATCACGTCGGTGTTGATCTGCCCCAGCAGCAGGCCGAGGATGATCATCGAGATCGCCTTGACCAGCGAGCCCGAGGCCAGCACCACCGCGCCGATCAGGCCCAGCACCATCAGCGCGAAATACTCGGCGGGGCCGAACTCGAAAGCCAATTCGGTCAGCGGGGGCGCGAAAGCGGCGATCACGATCGTGCCCACGCAACCGGCGAAGAAGCTGCCGAGCGCGGCCGTCGCGAGCGCGGTGCCTGCCCGCCCCTTGCGCGCCATCTGGTAGCCGTCCAGAGCGGTCACGACCGAGGCCGATTCGCCTGGCACGTTGATCAAGATCGCCGTTGTCGAGCCACCGTACTGCGCGCCGTAATAGATGCCGGCCAGCATGATCAGCGCCGGCGTCGCGTCGAGCGTGTAGATCGACGGCAGCAGCATCGCGATCGTCGCGACCGGGCCCAGGCCCGGCAGCACGCCGATCAGGGTGCCGAGCAGACAGCCGAAGAATGCGTAGAAGAGGTTCTGGAGCGTCAGCGCAACCGAGAAGCCGAGAGCCAGGTTTTGGATCAGTTCCATGATGGTGGCGGCCTCTTTCGATCAACCGGTGATGAAGGTGGGCCACACGGGCAGGGTCAGTCCCAGGCCGTAGACGAAGGCCGCCCACGAGAAGAACGTCAGCACGACGCTGGCGACGATCGCGGTCTTCAGATGGAACTCGGCGGCCATGCTCGAGATGATGATTAGGACCGGCAGCGCGACGGCCAGCCCGAGTTGCGGCAGCAGCACCCCGAACAGCACGACCGAGCCGAGGATCAGCAGGAGCGGCTTCCAGGCGATGCTGCCGACCGGGTCGCCGTCCGCGCCGCCACTGAGAAAGGCCTGGAAGGTGACGACCGCGCCAAGGATGGCCAGGATCACGCCCAGCAGCAGCGGGAAGTAGCCCGGCCCCGGCCGCGCCGATTGTCCGAAGCTGTAGTTCGTGGCGCCGACTGCAAAGCAGATTCCGACGGTGACGAACATCAGCCCGGCGACGAAGTCTCGCTGACTCTTGATCTTCATTTCAGTCTCCATCCATCGCCGGTCAACGGCGCCTCGCACGCTGTGGCCGTCTTGTCGATGGCCTGCGAAGCCGTGTGGCAGCGGGGCCGGATTTTGACAGCTTCAGCCGCGCCGCCGGCCGATGGCTGGACGGCGCCAAGGGCGGCATTGTGGGCCCGAAGCCCACGAGGCCTCATTGGGGTTGCCCCACCTGCTTGGCGCCTGCACCACAGTCGCGCCGCACGCCCCAAATGCGGCAAAGGCTTCTCGCATCGCGGAGGCGAGATCCATTCACCCGCCGGACAGGGCACCGGCGGCGCCGGAGGATGCAGGCGCGAGATGGGTGGCGCCGCTGCGGTGGATCGCCACCACGTCCCGCTTTCAGCGAGCCGGCGTGCCAACGCCTGACTGCGCCCGCGCGGGGTGAGCGACGTTTCCGCCGGCTGCCGCACGCGCCCGACGTTCAAGGTCTCGCCGTGGCCGGCAAGCAGAATCGTCGTGCGCTCGAGCCCCGTGCGCCCGTGCAGCGGGCCTGGGGTCTGCATGTACGACAAGGAGGTGAACTCAGGCACGGCAGGCAGTGTCGGCAAAGCAGGACCGACGCGCGCTCGCAACAGACTGGTGGCATGCTGAGAGGATCCTCGCGGCCACAAGTGCCGCGGCCGGTGTCACGGAGGGGGAATGTTCTCGTGAAACGCATGCGCGGCGTCGCAATGCTGCTGGCGCTGCCCGTGGTGCTGCCCGCAGCAGCCGTGGTGATCTGGACGTCGGGCATGCCGCAGAACGTCGCCGGCATGGCCGCGCACACGGTCTGCTCCGGCGCATTCGTGGCGGGTCGGCCGTGGCGCGACGTGTGGCGCGACGACCTGCTGGCCGCCAATCGCTTCTTCGGCCTGCTCGAGGTCGATGCCGACGCGCATGCGCGCACCGTCGTCGCGCGTGTGCCGGGAGGCGTCGAGCGACGCGCGAGCCTGCAGGCCCAGCGCGGCTGCGTCCTCGACCCGACGCCGTCCGAGGCGACGGCGCCCGGGCCCACACCGCCGGCCCCGCCGCCGCAGAGCCTGGCCCGCCAGCCTCGCGGCGACGCCTCGGTGCTGGACGACCGCGTCGCCCGGCTGCCGATGCTGCCGGCGACCGACACCGCACCCCATCGCAGGCACGAGACTGGTGCGCCTGCGGCCCATCGCGCCGCCCCCGGGCGCTGGCCGCAAGGCGACGACCCCTGGCCGGCGCAGGACTGGGCGGCGGACATCGATGCCGCGCACCTCCAAGCGGTGGCGGACGCCGCGATGGTCGGACAAGGGGATGCGCAGGCCTCGAACGCGCGCGGCCTGGCGATCGTGCATCGAGGGCGCCTGCTGGTGCGACGCGAGGCGCCCGGCTTCGAGAACGGTACGCCGCTGCACGGCTGGTCGATGAGCAAGACGGTCATCGGCCTGCTGATCCAGAAGCTCGCGGCCGACCAGCAACTGGTGCTCGAGGGGCCGCTCGTCGACTGGTTCCCCGCGGCCCAGGCGCCCGCGTGGGTGGCCGAGTGGCGCCATGACGCGCGACGACAGATCAGCGTCGCCGACCTGCTCTACATGCGCGAGGGCCTCGACAACCGCGAGTCCTACATGCCCTGGAGCGCCGTGCCGCGCATGCTGTTCGGCGAAGACGATGTCGCCGGCTACGCCGCCCAGGCGCATGCCGAGGCGCGCCCCGGCGAGCGCTGGCGCTACAGCAGCTTCAGCAGCAACCTGCTCGCCCGTGCGCTCCGCGCACGCTTCCACAGCGACGCGGCCTACTGGGCCTATCCAGCGCAGGCGCTGTTCGGGCCGATCGGCGCCCGCAGCGCAACGATCGAGACCGACCGCGACGGCACCTGGATGGCGTCTTCCTACCTGTGGGCCAGCACCGCCGACTGGGCGCGGATCGGGCAGTTGCTGCTTGCCGACGGGCGCTGGGGCGAGCGGCAGGTGCTCCCCTCAGGGGTGCTGCAGCGCACGCTGACCCCTTCGCGCGACGAGGGCGAAGGGCGCCGCTACGGCGCGCAGATCTGGCGTCTGGGCGACCTGGTGGCCGGTGACTGCCGCGGCCAGGTGCCCGAGGACACGCTCGCGATGACCGGCCACTGGGGCCAGATCGTCGCGATCGTGCCCTCGCGCGAGGCCGTCATCACACGCCTGGGATGGACGGTGGCGGCGGGCAGCTTCGACGCCTGCCGCCTGGTCGCCGACGTCCTGGCGGCGCTGCCGGCCCCGACGCACATCGCCGCGGCCGCCCCGCGCTGAAGCGGGCCGCGCGCCGCTCAGCGCGGCGGCGGCTCGATCGAGCCCAGGGTGCGGCGCGCCATCCAGCCCAGGGTCGCGCCCACTGCCGGCCGCACGAAGGCCTCGCGGCGCGGCGTCACCGGCTGCCACTCACTCTGCCGTTCCGCGACCACGAAGGTGAAGGTGTAGTCCGGCTCCATCCCCATGCGCAGGTCGGTGATGCGCACCCGCCCTTCGACCTCGTCGAGGCGAAAGAAGCCGTGCGAGAACCAGGCGATGCGCTGCACGGGCCACAGCCGCTGCAACGACGCGTACAGCGCGGCGCCGCGGGGATAGGCATCGAAGGGCACCCGCTTCGGGTCGGCATCGAACAGCGAGATGAAGCCTTCGTGGTACCGGTCCGCCTCGACCGCAACGACGCGCCAGAGCAGCGTGTTCAACGGCATCGGCGTGACCAGCACGCGTTCCGCCGCGATGCCCTGAGCATCGAGCGCTTCGGC
Organism: Ideonella sp.; assembly: GCA_035911095.1. Classification (GTDB taxonomy): domain Bacteria; phylum Pseudomonadota; class Gammaproteobacteria; order Burkholderiales; family Burkholderiaceae_C; genus JAMHWF01. The sequence goes on from JAMHWF010000028.1 coordinate 64,229, forward strand.
GGCAAGTGCCTGCGCGCGCTGCTGGGCCACGACACTCCAGCCGACGTACGCGGTCGAGAGCAGCAACCCCGCCAGATTCCAGCGCCAGCCCCGCCCTTCGCGCATCGCGACGGCGGCCGCGAGACCGACGATCAGCGGCAGCGTGTAGAGCGGGTCGATGATGAACAGGCTGCCGACGCCATAGGGGTGGTCAGTGAACGGCAAGGCGAGCTGGGTGCCGTACACCGTCATCGCGTCGAGCAGCGGGTGCGTCACCAGCGCCAGCCAGGCGACGAGCCACCAGCGACGCCAGAGCGCCCGTTCGCGCTGCAGCCAGGCGATCAGCGCGCCGACGGGCAGTGAAGCCAGCGTCAGCCAGAAGAGCGCATGGGTCTCGGCGCGGTGGTAGGTCATGTCGCGCACCGCGTCGCCGTGGTCGACGAAGGCATCGAGGTCCGGCAGCGTGCCGCAGACGCCACCCCAGAGCGCGGCCTTCCAGGCGGCGGTGCGCCTGCCCATCACCGCGACGCCGACGGCCGCGCCGAGCGCGAACTGCGAGACCGAATCCATCGCGCGATTGTCGGCGCTGGCCGCGTGAGGGTCGCCCGGGCCCCGCGGCAGGCGGCGGACAGCAGCAGGAATCGTCGGGATGCGCCTCCCCCAAACCGCCGGGTCGGGTCGCACCGACTGCCGTCACAATCGGCGCCTTTCGCCGCCGGCCGCTGGCGCCGCGCCCCTTTGCCCAACGCCACCGCTTCGCATGAGCTTCCTCGCGATCGACATCGGCAACACGCGCCTGAAGTGGGCGCAGTACGCCGAGGCACGACCCGGCGCCCGCCTTATCGCGCAAGGCGCGGTCTTCCTTGAAGCGATCGACCAGCTCGACGAAGTCGAATGGAAGGGGCTCGCCGCACCGCAATCGATCCTCGGCTGCGTCGTCGCCGGCGAGGCAGTGCGCCGCCGCGTCGAGGAACAGATGGAGGTCTGGGACGTCGAGCCGCGCTGGGTCGTGCCGAGCGCGGCCGACGGCGGTGTCGTCAACGGCTACGACCACCCGAACCGGCTCGGCGCGGACCGATGGGTCGCGCTGATCGGTGCGCGTCAGCGCGTTCTCGCCGAAGGCCCGCCCCGACCGGCGCTGGTCGTGATGGTCGGCACCGCGGTGACCGTCGATGCGATCGACACCACCGGCCGCTTCATCGGCGGGGTGATCCTGCCCGGCTTCGGCCTGATGCTGAAGGCACTCGAGATGGGCACCGCCGGCCTCAAGGTGCCGACCGGCGAGGTGGTCGACTTTCCGACCAACACCAGCGACGCCCTGATGAGCGGCGGCGCGCACGCGATCGCCGGCGCGATCGAGCGCTGCTACGAGCGACTGGTGCGACTGACCGGCCAGGAGCCCGCGTTGCTCATGACCGGGGGCGCCGCGGTCAAGCTCGACCCGATCACCGAGCTCCAGTTCCAGACCGTCGACTCGCTGATCTTCGAGGGGCTGCTGCTGCTGCAGTCGCAGCGGCCCGGGGGCGGCTGAGCGGCAGGCGCCCCCAGCCGCGCGCCGCGGCTCAGAGGATGTAGCGCGACAGGTCCTCGTTCTTCACCAGCTCGCCCAGCCGCGCGTCGACCGCCGCCGCGTCGATCGTCACCGTGCTGCCGGCCAGCTTGGGCGCGTCGAAGCTCACCTCGTCGAGCAGGCGCTCGAGCACGGTCGACAGGCGCCGCGCGCCGATGTTCTCGGTGCGGTCGTTGACCTCGAAGGCGATCTGCGCGATGCGACGGATCGCGTCCGGCTCGATCACCAGCTCGACGCCCTCGGTGGCGAGCAGCGCGCGGTACTGGGTCAGTAGGCTGGCCTGCGTCTGCGTCAGGATCGCCTCGAAGTCCTCGACGGACAGCGCGCCGAGCTCGACGCGGATCGGGAAGCGCCCCTGCAGCTCCGGGATCAGGTCGCTCGGCCGCGCGAGGTGGAAGGCGCCGGAGGCGATGAACAGGATGTGGTCGGTCTTCACCATGCCGTACTTGGTGTTGACCGTCGTGCCCTCGACCAGCGGCAGCAGGTCGCGCTGCACGCCCTGGCGCGAGACGTCGGCGCCCTGGGTGTCGCTGCGCGAGGCGACCTTGTCCAGCTCGTCGAGGAAGACGATCCCGTTCTGCTCGGCGTTGGCGAGCGCGGCGCTGCGCAGGTCGTCCTCGTTGACGAGCTTGGCGGCCTCTTCATCCGCAAGCTGCTTCAGCGCGTCGCCGATCTTCAGCTTGCGCGTGCGCCGCTTGCCCTGGCCGAGGTTGGCGAACAGGCCCTTCAGCTGCTCGGTCATCTCCTCCATGCCGGGCGGGCTCATGATCTCGACCGACTGGCGAGGCTCGGCCAGCTCGACCTCGATCTCCTTGTCGTTCAGCGTGCCCTCGCGCAGGCGCTTCCGCATGACCTGGCGCGCGGTGTTGTCGGCCGGCGGCGGCGACGGAGCCGCGGTGAGGCCGAACTCCGCGTTGCTGCGCGGCGGCGGCACGAGGATGTCGAGCACGCGGTCCTCGGCCGCGTCCTCGGCCTTCAGGCGCTGGCGGCGCATCTGCGCCTCGCGCTCCTGCTTGACCGCCATCTCGACCAGATCGCGCACGATCGAATCGACGTCCTTGCCGACATAGCCGACCTCGGTGAACTTGGTCGCCTCGACCTTGACGAAGGGCGCATCGGCGAGGCGGGCGAGCCGGCGCGCGATCTCGGTCTTGCCGACGCCGGTCGGGCCGATCATCAGGATGTTCTTCGGCGTGATCTCGGGGCGCAGCTTCTCGTCGACCTGCTGGCGCCGCCAGCGGTTGCGCATCGCGATCGCGACGGCGCGCTTGGCCTTGGCCTGGCCGACGATGTGGCGGTCGAGCTCGGAGACGATCTCCTGCGGGGTCATGCTCACGGGGTACCTTCGGGCTGTGCCCGCCGCGCTCGGCCCCTGGGGGCGGCACGGCGGGCGCGTGGGCGGATCGGCACGCTCGTCGGGATCAGGCGCCGCCCTCGGCGGCGTCGAGCGTCTCGACGGTGTGGTGCTGGTTGGTGTAGATGCACAGCTCGCCGGCGATCTCGAGCGACTTCTTGACGATCTCCTGCGGCGCCATCGTGGTGTGCTCGAGCAAGGCGCGCGCCGCGGACTGCGCGTAGGCGCCGCCCGAGCCGATCGCGACCAGGCCGTGCTCGGGCTCGAGCACATCGCCGTTGCCGGTGATGATCAGCGAACTGGTGCGGTCGGCCACTGCGAGCATCGCCTCGAGGCGTCGCAGCACGCGATCGGTGCGCCAGTCCTTGGTCAGCTCGATTGCGGACCGCACCAGGTGGCCCTGGTGCTTCTCGAGCTTGGCCTCGAAGCGCTCGAAGAGGGTGAAGGCGTCGGCCGTGGCGCCGGCGAAGCCAGCCAGCACCTGGTCGCGGAACAGCTTGCGCACCTTGCGCGCCGAGGCCTTGACGACGATGTTGCCGAGCGTCACCTGGCCGTCGCCGCCGAGGGCGACGAGCGGGCCGCGACGCACGCTGACGATGGTGGTGCCGTGAAAGGGTTCCATGTCCTGAGATGGGAGCGTGAAGGCCGCGTCGGCGGGCGCGCAGCCGGAGCGTTGCCCGCCGGCCGGGGCCTCGCGAGGTGGCCGGATCGGGAACGGGGCATTGTGACCCGTGGCGCGCGGCGGCGCGCGCCTGGGGTCAGACGTTACGCAGCTTGACCTTCGCGTGCTCGCTGATGCCCATCGCGCCGAAGAACAGCGCCACGAGGCGTTGTGCCTCGGAGAAGGTCACGCTGCGATTCTCGGCGCGGCGCTGCAGGACCCAGTTGAGCAGGTCGCCGGCCGCGATGAAGTCGACGCGGATCAGCCGCGCGCAGGAAACGTTGACGATGGCCGCGGTGCCGAGCTCATCGTCCATCTGGCGCAGCGTGGCCGAGATGTCGCCGACGAGCTGGCCCGAGAGCTCGACGCTCGACACCGGCAGGCCGCCGGCCTCGTCGATCAGCGTCGAGTCGCCGAAGCTCGTCGTCGAGGCTTCGCTGACGACCGACATCGGCGGCGAGGCGGTGCTGCTGCCGGTGCCGCCCAGGCGCACCTGGCAGAACGGCCGCTCCCAGGACGGCGGGGAGACCTCGTAGGTCACGCAGTAGTCGATCGCCGCCTCGTCGAACTGGTCGGCGCGGTTGGCCAGGCGCAGCGCGTCGAGGCGCAGCTGCCAGACCGCGGGGTCGACGTCGCGCACGCCGGTCGGCGAGGCCTCGGCCAGCAGGCCGAGCAGCTTGTCGCCGCCGATCCAGCGCATGTCGAGGCGCTCGCCTGCCCAGTGGCGGAACAGTTCGGACAGGCGCGCGCAGGCCTCGGCGTCGATCGACCGCACCGCGTTCCAGTCAAACACCCAGGGCAGCGGCATCTGCAGGGTCTGCGAATGCAGGCGCGCGACCGCCTCGGCATCGACGAGCTGCGGGCAGACCCAGCCGACCTGGACATGGGTGCGCGTCTCGGCGGGCTGCTCGCTGCCGGTCTTCTCGGCCACCAGGCGCGGCATCGAGAACCATTGCGGCGCCGACCAGCCGAACTGCTGCGCGTAGTCGAGCGCCAGGCTTTCAAACTTGTGCTGCTCGCCGATCGCGCGGTAGAGATCGAAGCGCACAAGCCACGTCTCGGCGTGCTGCGCGCGTGCGCCGCCCGGTGCCGTCAGGCCTGCCAGCGCCTGTTCGCACTGCTCGAAATCCGCATTGGCGAAAGCGATCACCGCCTCGTCGAGCTCGGGGTCGTGCGCCACCTCGCTGACCTCGACGCCGAACGGATTCGACAGGTCGACGCTGCCGCGGAGGTCCAGGCCCGGAAGCTGTTGCGGGGGCGACGGCAGGCTCGCCGCCTTGCCGGCCGCTGCACCCGCAGCGACCGTCGGCGCGGCGCCCGACAGCGGCTGGTCGTTGAAGGGGATGCGCCCGCTCGGGGACAGCTGCAGGCCCCCCGGCGGCGGCGCGGGCGTCGGCGGCAGCGCGGGCGGACGCGTCGGCGCGAGCCCGTCGTCGAGCGGCGCCGCCGCCGAGCGCCGAGGCGGCGGCGAGCGCGGCGCGCCGAGCGGCGACGGGCTGGTCACCGCCTCGTAGAAGGGCGGCCCGGGCGGCCGGCGCGTCGAGTGGCCATAGCCCCCCTCGCCGACCATCTGCTGCTCGATCTCGTTGATCTTCGCCTTGACGTCGCTGTCGGCCTTGGCGCCGGCTTCCTGCAGGCGACCATCGGAATCGTCGAGGCGCGAAGAGCCGCCGAGCGCGGCGAGCTGTTCGCCGGTGAGGCCCTCGCGGCGCACCTTGCGCAGCATGTCGAACTCGCGCTTGCGGACGAAGTCGTTGCGCCGCTTGCGCTCGATCATCGCCTTCAGCTCGGACTTCGCGTACTCGGTCTCGCGCAGTTCCTCGGGCCGCTGGGACAGGTCGGCCCAGTCGGTGGTCGGGTTCGCGACGAAGCGAACGACCTTGCGCAGGAAGCCGCCGCTGTCCTTGCTGTCCGACGAGTCCGCTGGGGCCATCCTCGAACCTCAGTCGCCGAACATCTTCTGCTTGAGCTCGCGGCGCTGCTGGGCTTCGAGCGACAGCGTCGCCGTCGGCCGCGCGATCAGCCGGCCGAGACCGATGGGCTCGCCGGTCTCGTCGCAGAAGCCATATTCGCCGGCGTCGATGCGTGCCAGCGATTGCGAGATCTTCTTCAGCAGCTTGCGCTCGCGATCGCGCGTACGCAGCTCGAGCGCATGCTCTTCCTCGATCGTCGCGCGGTCGGCCGGATCGGGCACGATCGAGGTGTCCTCGCGCAGGTGTTCGGTGGTCTCGCCGGCGTTGCTCAGCAGGTCGTCCTTCAGCGCCTGCAGGCGCGTGCGGAAGAACTCCAGCTGCTTGTCGTTCATGTACTCGCCGTCAGGCATCGACAGCAGCTCGGCCTCCGTCAGGTCGCGACCGGCCTTGCCCTTCCAGGCATTGGCGAGCTTCGGGTCGGCCTTCGGCACCGGGCGCACGACGTCGTCGTCGGCCAACTGGGCCATCTGACGGGTCGGCGGTTTGGGCGGGGCGAAGCGGTCCGCAAAACGGCTCGGCGACATCGGCGAGGTCACGACAGCGGCCGAGCCGGTGTGGGCGGCTCTCTGGGGTGTCGGGGCAGGGCTCGGGGATTTCACGGGTGGCTTTACGGAGGCAGCGGGGCTCACCTCGGCGTCATCGGCCAATGGCTTGCCGCCTGTTTTCGGTTCGGATTTGGAGACCTTGACGGCAGTCTTGCTCGTCGGCGCCTTCTTGGCCGCCACCGTGACGGATTTGGTGGCCTGGGCCATGGTCTTGCTCACGGAAGTCTCCTCGCAACGGCGTTATACCTGCTCGCAAGCGGCGCTCGCCGTTTTCGAGCGCCGGGGATTGTAGCCACGCCGCCCCCCGCGGGCAGCGCGGGGATTCGCTCACGTCAGACAGCCTTCCAGGCCCTGGAGAAACACGTCGCGCGGCAGGTCGATGCCGATGAACACCATCTTGCTGACCTTGGCCTCGCCAGGAGCCCATTTCGGGCCCAGGTCGCTGCCCATCAACTGGTGCACGCCCTGGAAGATCACCTTGCGATCGCTGCCCTTCATGTGCAGCACACCCTTGTAGCGCAGCATCTTGGGCCCGTAGACCTGCACGATCGAGCCGAGAAAGTCCTCCAGCTTGGTTGGGCTGAACGGGCGCTCGGCGCGAAAGACGAAGGATTTCACGTCGTCGTCGTGACGGTGGTGGTGCGGGTGGTCGCAGTGCTCGCCGTGGTCATGGTCATGGTCGTGACCGTGGTGGTGATGCCCGTGGTCGTGGTCGTCGGCCTTCAGGAAGTCGGGGTCGATATCGAGCTTGGCGTTCAGGTTGAAGCCCTTCAGGTCGAACACCCGGGCGATGGGCACCTCGCCGAAGTTCGCACGCTCCTGCGGTGCGCGCGGGTTCATGTGCTTGATCCGGTGCGTCAGCGCATCGACCGCGCCGGCATCGACGAGGTCGGTCTTGCTGATGAAGATCTGGTCGGCGAAGCCGACCTGGCGCCGCGCCTCCTGGCGCTCGTCGAGTTGCTTGTCGCCATGCTTGGCGTCGACCAGGGTCAGGATCGAGTCGAGCAGGTAGCTCTCGGCGATCTCGTCGTCCATGAAGAAGGTCTGCGCGACGGGGCCGGGGTCGGCCAGACCGGTGGTCTCGATGACGACGCGGTCGAAGTCGAGTTCGCCGGCGCGCCGCTTGGCCGCCAGGTCGGACAGGGTCGCGCGCAGGTCCTCGCGGATGGTGCAGCAGATGCAGCCGTTGCTCATCTGGATCACCTGTTCCTGGCTTTCGGCCACGAGGATGTCGTTGTCGATGTTCTCCTCGCCGAACTCGTTCTCGATCACGGCGATCTTCTGGCCGTGCGCCTCGGTCAGCACACGCTTGAGCAGCGTCGTCTTGCCGCTGCCGAGAAAGCCGGTGAGGATGGTGGCGGGAATCAGGCCTTGTGCCATGGAAAAGCTCCGGGAACGGTGCGCAACGATGCGAGGCGGCGCAGATGGGGGCAGAGGCGCCAAGGGCAAGCCGGCCCTGGATCCGCGCCGATAAGCCATTTGCGCGCCGGCCTTGCCGGCCGGGCGACGAGTATGCAGCAGCGGCGCGCCCCGGCGTGGTGCCATGGCCGGTGCCGTGGCCTTCGGGTATTCTCAGTCCCGGATCCACTTTTCGCGCCTGCGCGATGTCCGACGCACATCCCGGCCGGGGGCATCGCCCGACCGACCGCTCCGCCCCGCCGGGTGGTGACAAGCGCACGCTGTTCGAGCGGCTGATCGAGTTCCTCTCGCCCGGGCCGGACTCGAAGCACGAACTGATCGAGGCGCTGGCCGATGCCGAGCAGCGCGAGCTGATCCCGCCCGAGTCGCGGATGATGCTCGAGGGCGTGATCCGCATGGCCGACATGAGCGCGCACGACGTGATGGTCGCGGCGCCGCGCATGGACCTGCTGAACATCGACGCGCCCTACGACGAGTTGCTGCGCCTGGTGATCTCGACCGCGCACTCGCGCTTCCCGGTCTACGAGGAGCGGCGCGACAACATCATCGGCATCCTGATGGCGAAGGACCTGCTGAAGCTGCAGCGGGCCCCCGAGCTGAACCTGCGCACCCTGCTGCGCCCGGCGGTCTTCGTGCCCGAGTCGAAGGGCCTGAACGAGCTGCTGCGCGACTTCCGCTCCAACCGCAACCACCTCGCGATCGTGATCGACGAGTTCGGCAGCACCGCCGGGCTGATCACGATCGAGGACGTGCTCGAGGAGATCGTCGGCGAGATCGAGGACGAGTTCGACGACGAGGTCGGCGAGTCCGGCATCTACACCCTCGCCGACGGCAGTCAGCGCGTGGCGGGCGATGCCGGAATCCCGGCCGTCAACGAGACCTTCGGCGTCGAACTCGACGAGGAACAGTTCGACACCATCGGCGGCCTGGTCGCGCACGAGCTCGGCCATGTGCCGCGCCGCGGCGAGAGCGTGGTCGTCGGCGGCCTCGAGTTCTCGGTGATGCTCACGCGGGGCGGCGCGGTGCGCTGGTTCAAGGTGCGCCGCGCGCCGGAAGACGTGGAAGACGGCTGAAGTGGCATGGGACGCGCCGGCCGCCGGCAGCCGGCGCAGCGGGAGTGCCGCCTGGGTTGACACGCTGCTGGCGCTCTCGGCCGGCGCGCTGCACAGCCTGCTCTTCGCCGCCACCGCCTGGTGGCCGCTGCAGTTCCTTCTGGTCGGCTGGCTGGCCTGGCGCGCCGGCACTGCGTCGGTGAGCCGCGCGGGCTGGCTCGGCTGGTGCTTCGGCACGGCCTGGCTCGGCTGCGGCACCTGGTGGCTCTTCATCAGCATGCACCGCTACGGTGGGCTGCCCGCCGCGCTGGCCGCCGCCGCCGTGCTGCTGCTGGCGGCCACCCTGTCGCTCTACCTCGCCGCGGCGATGGCGGCCTATGCGCGCTGGCGGCGGGGCCAGGCACTGGCCGATGCGGCCCTGTTCGCCGCACTCTGGCTGCTGGCCGAGCTGGCGCGCGGGGTGCTGTTCACCGGCTTTCCCTGGGTCGCCTCGGGCTACGCCCAGGTCGACGGCGCGCTGCGCGTGCTGGCGCCCTGGGTGGGCGTCTACGGCATCGGTGCGGCGATCGCCTTCGTTGCCGCCCTGCTCGCGCCCGTCGCCGTCGCGGGGGCAGCGTCCCGGTCGCGCCCGGCGACGGACCCGTCGCGCGCACGCTGGAACGCTCGCCTGGTGCAGCCGCCTCCGGTCTCGCCCGGGCGCCGCTGGCAGGCGGCGCCGCTCGGCCTGGCGCTCGTGCTCGCCGCCCTGTGGGCGCCGACGCCGGAGTACACGCGGCCGACCTCGTCGGTCACCGTCACGCTGCTGCAGACCAATGTCGCCCAGGACGAGAAGTTCGAGCCGGCCCGCGTCCCCGCGGCGCTCGGCTGGCTGGTCGAGCAGCTGCTGGCCGCGCCCGGCGCGCTGGTGGTGGCCCCGGAGACGGCGATCCCGGTGCTGCCCGAGCAACTCGGCCTCGACTGGTGGGCGCCGCTGCGCCGGCACTTTCGCGACGAGGGAGGCCATGCGGCATTGATCGGCCTGCCGCTCGGCAGCTACGAGGCGGGCTACACCAATTCCGTGGCCGGCCTGTCGCCGGCGATGGCCGCCTTGCCGAACGGCTTCTACCGCTACGACAAGCACCACCTCGTGCCCTTCGGCGAGTTCATCCCGACGGGCTTCCGCTGGTTCACCGAGCTGATGCACATCCCGCTCGGCGACTTCGCCCGCGGCCCGCTCTCGGCGCCCTCGTTCGACGTGCGCGGGCCGGGCGGCGCGGTCGAGCGCGTGGCGCCGAACATTTGCTACGAGGACCTCTTCGGCGAGGAACTGGCCGCGCGTTTCGCCGAGCCTTCGACGGCGCCGACCGTGTTCGCGAACCTGAGCAACATCGGCTGGTTCGGCGACACCGTGGCGATCGCGCAGCACTTGCAGATCTCGCGCCTGCGCACGCTCGAGTTCCAGTTGCCGATGCTGCGCGCGACGAACACCGGCGCGACTGTCGTGATCGACCACCGCGGCATCGTGACCGGGCAGCTCGCGCCGTTCACACGAGGCGTGCTGAACGGCGAGGTGCAGGCGCGCGAAGGCCTGACGCCGTTCGCGCGCTGGGCCGCCGCCGCCGGCCTCTGGCCGCTGTTCGCGGCGGCGCTGGCTGTCGTGCTGGTCACCATCGCCTGGCCGCGTCGCGCCCGGCCGCTGGGCTGAGAGCCGGAGGCAGCGCCTGCGCAGCGCAGGCGGCTCGCCGGCCCTGCGAACCCTCGGTCTTAGAATCGCGCGTCCTCGTTGCGGGCAAGCCTGCCGTCTTGCCGCTTCGTCCCGCAGCCCGCGCCGTGCCAGCCTCTTCGATGCCGAGCTTCCAGCAACTGATCCAGCGCCTGCAGCAGTACTGGGCCGACCAGGGATGCGCCCTGCTGCAGCCCTACGACATGGAGGTCGGCGCCGGCACCAGCCACACCGCGACCTTCCTGCGCGCACTCGGCCCCGAGCCCTGGAAGGCAGCCTACGTGCAGCCGAGCCGGCGCCCGAAGGACGGCCGCTACGGCGAGAACCCGAACCGCCTGCAGCACTACTACCAGTACCAGGTGGTGCTGAAGCCCGCGCCGGCGAACATCCTCGAGCTCTACCTCGGCTCGCTGGAAGCGCTCGGCTTCGACCTGAAGACGAACGACGTGCGCTTCGTCGAGGACGACTGGGAGAACCCGACGCTCGGCGCCTGGGGCCTCGGCTGGGAGGTGTGGCTCAACGGCATGGAGGTCACGCAGTTCACCTACTTCCAGCAGGTCGGCGGCATCGACTGCAAGCCGATCACCGGCGAGATCACGTATGGCCTGGAGCGCCTGGCGATGTACCTGCAGGGCGTCGACAACGTCTACAACCTGACCTGGACCGAGGGGCTCAGCTATGGCGACGTCTACAAGCAGAACGAGATCGAGCAGAGCACCTACAACTTCGAGCACAGCGACGTCGAGTTCCTGCTGCAGGCCTTTGCCGCGCACGAGCGCCAGAGCCAGCACCTGATGGCGCAGCAGCTGGCGCTGCCAGCCTACGAGCAGCTGCTCAAGGCTGGGCACAGCTTCAACCTGCTCGACGCGCGTGGTGCGATCAGCGTCACCGAGCGCGCGGCTTACATCGGCCGCATCCGCAACCTGGCACGTGCGGTGGCGCAGAGCTACCTCGACAGCCGGGCCCGGCTCGGCTTCCCGATGGCGCCGAAGGCCTGGGCCGACGAGGTCACCGCGCAACTGTTGAAGAAGGCGGCCTGAAATGAAACCCCCACGCTCACTTCGTTCGCTGCCCCCCAAGGGGGCACTCAGTACCTTCGGAACGGCCGGGCGGTACTGATATGAGCAGCACCCAGAACCTGCTCGTCGAACTGTTCGTCGAGGAACTCCCGCCCAAGGCGCTGAAGACACTCGGCGATGCCTTCGCCGGCGTGCTGGCCGACAGCCTGAAGTCCCAGGGGCTGGTCGGCGCCGACGCCGTGGTCACGTCGTTCGCGTCGCCGCGCCGGCTGGCCGTGCACGTCGCCGGGGTGGCGGCCCGCGCGGCCGACAAGGCCGTGCAGCAGAAGCTGATGCCTGTGACGGTGGCGCTCGACGCCACCGGCGCGCCGACCCCCGCCCTGCTGAAGAAGCTGGCGGCGCTCGGTGCCGACGCCAGCGTGGTACCGGCACGTCGCCGGCAGCCCGCCGGCAAGGCCGACGCGCTGTTCCTCGACAGCGTGGTGCCCGGCGCCACGCTGTCCGAAGGCCTGCAGAAGGCGCTGGCCGAGAGCCTGCAGAAGCTGCCGATCCCCAAGGTCATGCAGTACCAGCTGGCCGAC
>JAMHWF010000029.1:0-110375 GCA_035911095.1 Ideonella sp.
AAATGCGCCAGTAGCATGCTTCATGGACACGCCAGATGCAATAGCGAGGTTCGTGGACTCGGTGTCGCGTGTTGTGGTCAACTCGCAACAGACCGCGAGAGGGGTTCAGAACCCGAATTTCCTCGTTGAATCAATACCTTAGCCGCAAGTCTCGCTAGCACGGCTCGTGGACATGGCTAGCAGGGTTCGTGGATCTCAACATCAGCCGTGGCCCATCGTTGAGCCAGCGCCCCGCTCGTGGGGAATGAGGACGCGCTGGCTGCGCCGACCGCCCTTCTCCCGGTGGAACAGGCGCTTGAGCACTTCGGCCGCGCGCGCCAGGGCTTGATTGAGCGCCGAGCGCCAGTCGCGCGCGGTGGCGGTCACCACGACCGGGGAACCGTCGACGGCCACGATGGCCACCTGGCATCGCTTGTCGACGCCATGTCGGGGGCCATCCACGTCGCTCAGGTTCACCGATGCGCGCGACACCCTCCACGACAGGCGTCTGAGCACGAATCCGGTTCGCTCGAGCGCCCAGTCACGCAGCCCTTGCGCTTGGCGCTCGCGGGTCTTGAAAAGCAGTTGCATGTCCATCTCCAGATGGTTGAGGGAGATCTCAACCATGCGTCCCGGAAGCCGCCACGACAAGCAGCCGCTGACGGAGCCCGACTTCGGTTCGAGCGATGTCGGCACGCCGCCGGTAGGCTGCGGCCCCAGTGCGCCGGCATCTGATCAGTTGCCGCGGGTTGCTGCCAGGATCTGCAGGACCAGCGGGTGGTGCAGCCCGCGCCGGGAACGGACGGCATGGATCTCCTCGTGCAGGTTTTCGCTTTGCCCCAGGAGGCGCAACCCCCGCACGGCCGCCAGATCGGTGGCCCCCAGGGCGGTCACCGGGAATACCCCCAAGCCCTGCGCCGCAAACAGACTCAGCAAGGCGCTGTCCTCGAACTCTCCGACGATCCTGGGCGTGATGCGGTTCGCCTCGAACCAGCGGTCGATGCGGCCTCGCATCGCGGCATGGGCCGTGGGCAGGAGCAGCGGCAGATCGCCCAAGCTCGCCGGAAACCTGTCGACCTGTATCTTGTGCACCATCGACGTGGGCCCGTACCAGTCGACACGGGAGACCATCAATCGTTCACTGCTCAGGCGCAGGTTGGCGTTGTTGACCGGCGCCCGACAGGCCAGCACGAGATCCAACCGGTGCAGGGCCAGTTCGGCCAGGAGTTCATCCACTTCGCCCTCATGGCACACGAGCTTGAGGGAAGGCGTGTCGAGGATCGGCTTGAGCAGGACGTGCGCGGCGAGCTTCGAGAGCCCATCGGACAGGCCCACCGCCAGGCGGGCACTCTGGACGGAAGCCGCTGCGGCCGCTTCTTCGGGGATCAGTTGCCCCAATTGGAAGATCTCCTCCGCTCGGACGAGAACCGCCTGCCCCGCATCGGTGACCGCCACGCCCCGGCCCGCCGGCTTGAGCAACTGATGTCCGAGGTCCTGTTCGAGCGCCTTGACCTGCGCGCTGATGGTCTGGATGGCCATGTCCAGGCGTTCGGCCGCCCGCGCGAAACCGCCCTCCTTGGCCACCACCCAGAAGTAGTAAAGATGCCGGTAGTTCAGCGTGGTCATGGTTCAGCTCCTCGAGGTCGGCAACGCTGACTTCGGGAATCCCGAAGTTGCACTCACTGTAGCGCTGCTTCTGCCGCCCGCCGCGGACATCGATGATCCGGCATCACGACGGAGAAGCGCATGGACACCCTGACCCTTTTGCTCATTGCCCTGGCTCTCACGATGCTCGGCGTCACCTGGCAAGCCCACCGGCTGGGCAACGAGCGGCGTGACGTCGCCGGTCTGGCAGTGATCGCGGGCCTGCTGGGTATGGGGTCCACGGTGTCGACGATCGGCTGACCGCGCCTCCATCCCACACGACAACTTCGACGAACTACCACCATGGAACTCTTGAACTCACTCTGGCTGGGCATGCCGGTCTGGATCTGGCTGAGCTTTCTCGGCGCGGTGCTGGCGATCCTCGCATTCGACCTGGGTGTCATGCACCGCGACTCGCACGAGATCGGCGTCTCGGAGAGCCTGAAGATGTCAGCGCTGTACATCGGCCTGGGGCTGGCCTGGGCCGGGGCGGTGTACTGGATCTATGCGCACTACGCCAACGCGGGCGCCCTGGACCCGCAGATTGCCGCGGCTGCCACGCCGGACGACCGGGCCTGGACGGCGGTCAAGCTGTACATGACCGGCTATCTGGTGGAGAAGACGCTGGCGATGGACAACGTTTTCATCATCTCCATGATCTTCACCTACTTCGCGGTGCCGCGGGAGTACCAGCACCGCGTACTGTTCTGGGGCATTCTGGGCGTGATCGTGCTGCGCGCCGTCATGATCGGTCTGGGCGCCGCGCTGGTGATGGAGTTCACCTGGATCATGTACCTGTTCGGCGTGATCCTGCTGGCCACAGGGGTCAAGATGCTCGTGATGATCGACCACCAACCCGACATCGCCAATAACCCGGTCCTGCGCCTGCTGAGAAGGCACCTGCGCGTCACGGACACGCTGCACGGACAGGCCTTCACGGTCCGGCAGACTGATCCGCGCAGCGGGCGCCTTGCGCTGTACGCGACGCCGCTGCTACTGTGCCTGATCCTTGTGGAGGTGGCCGACCTGGTGTTCGCGATCGACTCGGTGCCGGCGATCTTCGCGATCACGCCGGACCCGTTCATCGTCTACACCAGCAACATCTTCGCCATCCTGGGCCTGCGCGCGCTGTACTTCGCGCTGGCAGCGGTGGTCCACCGGTTCCACTACCTGAAGTATGCACTCGCCCTGGTGCTCATCTTCATCGGTACCAAGATCTTCCTGGGAGACTGGCTGTTCGACGGCAAGGTGCCGGCGTCCATCAGCCTGGGCGTCACGGGCGGTCTCCTGGCCGGCGGCATCCTCTTCTCCTTGTGGAAGACCCGTCGAGCCGGCACCCAGGCCGGGGCGAACTGATCCAGTCGAAGCCGGGCCACGGGAGCATGACGAAACGGCAGGTCCGTTGCTCCCGTTCAGATAAGGTCAAGCCTCGCCATGCCTCTTCACTCGGGGAGCGAGAGCTGCACGCGATTGCGGCCCATTGCCTTGGCGCGATACATGGCAGCGTCGGCGCGGCGCAGTAGATGGTCGGACTCCTCGTCGGCACGTGCGATGGCAACGCCGATCGACGCACCAACCTCCAGCCGCTTGGACTCGACATCGAACGGCCGGCGCAAGCTCTCCAGGACGCGCGTCGCGAGGGCGACGGCGGCCTCGTCGCTCTCCACCCCCCTCTGCAGAATCGCGAACTCGTCGCCTCCCATGCGCGCGACCAGATCGAGCTCACGCGCAGCATGCCGGATTCGCTGACCCACCAAGGCCAGAACCTTGTCGCCAACGATATGGCCATGCGAGTCATTGATGGGCTTGAACCCATCCAGGTCCAGGTAGTGAATCGCCAGTTTCGTGCCAGCCTGCGGGCTCAACGCTCGAACGGCGGCGTCAGCCAGCGCCGCGGTAAGTTGCTCGAGCAACGCGTCGCGGTTCAGCAGCGATGTCAATCCATCATGGCGTGCGAGATGACGTATCCGCTCCTCGTTTCGCCTGCGCTCGCTGATGTCCGTGTAGGTCCGCAGCACTCCTCCACCGACGATCGGCGTGCTGTGCACTTCAATCACGCGCCCGTCAGGCCGTTTGCGGTCGTAGACGTGGGCTTCATTGAGCAGACCACCACGCTTGATGAAGTCCTGGATGTCGTTGGGCGTTCGCGAGAACTCGTCCTGTTGCCACTGGTAGGCCAGCACTTCGTCGAAGCTGGGTCGCGAGCGCATGAGTCCAGCGGGCAGTCCGAGGAGGTCAAGCGCTCGACGGTTGCAGACTTCGACCACGCGATCTGCGTTGATCATCATCACGCCTTGCTCCATGTACTCCAAGGTCGCTTCGAGCAAGGCAGTCTTCTGGCGCAGCAGCGCCTCGCTCTCCCGCGCGCGCCGTTCGGCTTCAGCCAGGTCTCTCTGCTGACGCTTGAGCACGGAGATGTCCGCATGTATGCAGTAGCGCTGTCCATGCTCGGCCTGCTGCTCGACGATGCGGATTCAGCGGTCCTGCGGCAGGGGAAGTTCGAACGGTGCGCCGATGAATCGCAGGTGCTCCTGCAGGGTGGCCAGTCCCTGCTCGAACCGTGTAGTCTCAGCGCTGTCATGGCCGGACCAGGCCAGCCGGTAGATCTGCTCGAAACTGGCCCCCAAGGGCGCTCGCCGACTGGGCAGTCGATATTGTCGAACGAAAGGCTCGTTGACCCAGATGAAGATGCAATGACGATCCGCTACCGTCACACCATCGGCGATGAGGTCGAACAGGTCTTCGCCTCCGGGCAACTGGGCCGAGGGCAAGGTTTCCGTCAAACCGCGATCCGGCGTTTCATCGCGCCAGAGGCGGATCCGGCCGACGCCCGGCAGCGGCAAGGAGGCAACTCGGATCGATCGGCCGCGATGCACAAAGGCGTAGGGCTGCAGCTGGGCGCGGTGCCGCGCCACTCCTTCGCTGACGTACCGTTCAATCAAGTGCTGCTCGTCGGGACGCAACCGCCCGCGGTAGAAGCGCCTGAGGTTGTCGGCGTAGGGCTCCCCGACATGCACGGCGTCGGCATGCTCGGGAAACAGCAGCAGAAACGTTCTGTTCCATGCCAACACGCAGTCGTCCAGATCAAAAAGGCACGCGCCCGTGGACAGACCATCGAGGGTCGAGAGGATGGGTTCCAGGATCGGCAGCATCAACGGTCGGTGAGGCAGCAAGGGATCGAGGTGACGAGACTGCCACAGCCTGAGTCACGGCTATCGCTGGATCTGTGGGCATAAAGCCGTTCATCCCGTTGGAACCGCAGCTTCGGGCTCCACCCAACTACAGGACCCATTGCCCAGATCGTTAGGCGCTGTGGCGATCTTGTTCCTCTGGGCAGCCGTGGGGATCGTTGTTTGGAACTGGCTGGATAAGCCAAAGCTGTAGCAAGCCAGACCTCGTTGAAACACGAGAACAGTACAGCGTGATGGCCTCGGGCAGGCGACTTGCCGCGCGCGCGTTCTTCGGCTGCGCCAGCTAGATGTCGTGCGCCACCGTGACCCGATTGCGCCCACTACGCTTGGAGGCGTATAGCGCCTCATCAGCGCGACTGATCCAAGAGTCTACCGACTGCCCGCAGGCGAACATTGCAACACCGACCGACACGCTGATGCCGCCCACCGTCTGTCCATCGACTCGCCGGATCCGGCCTTCGGAGATCTTCAGCCGAAACTCGTTGGCTGTGGCCTGCGCCTGGTCCACCGATGTCGCGGGCAGCAGGATTGCAAACTCCTCGCCGCCATAGCGGCAGGCTATCCCGTTCGGCCCGATGCTGCTCTTGAGAACCTGGGCGACAGCCTGGAGCACCCGATCACCGAGGACATGACCGTGCGTGTCGTTGATGTGCTTGAAGTGATCGATGTCAACCATGAGCAGCGCGGCCTCGGCCAGTCCGCCGGTCACCGAGGTAAGCTGGTTGTCGACCGCCTTCTCCAACCCGCGGCGGTTCAGCAACCGGGTCAAGGGGTCGAGCAGCACCTCGCTGCGAAGCACCGCGACCTTGGAAGTGATGTCCAGCAGATCACGTTTGCTCTCATCCAGTCGGCGGCGCAGTTCGGCGTTGGACGCCTGCATGCGGCGCGTCGCGGCGACCAGCGACTCTATGAGTTCCTTGAGTCCTGCAACGCCAGGTTCAGTGGACAACCGGTGGTTGCCGTGCTCCAGCGCCTGGCCGAAACGAGCCGCGTCAACGTCGGTCGAGTCGGCAGACGCGCTCAGAGCTCCCAATGCGTTGAGAAGCCGCGATTGAAGTTCATCGGTTAGCGCAAGCTCGCGGTCGACGACGTACTTCCTAAACAGGGCAGCGGTCTCGTCCGGGGTGAGGGGGGCCGGGTTCGCGATCCGGGCATCAAGGGCTCGGAGCAGCGCATCGTTGCCACCCTGAACGTACTCGTACCAAACCGTGTAGCTCGGCGGCTGGCATCCGGAGCCATGACGGGCCAGCAAGGGGAGCGCCAGTCGCAGCAACTCGCTGCTTTCTTCTTTGGACTGCGGGTACATGTTCTTCAGGTCAGAACGCCTTTACTCGGAAGTGAATCTAACCTTCACTGGCTCAGAGAGTATCTCGGAAACCCTGCTCGTTTGGTTCGGATTCCACCCTTTCACGTTACCGTCTGGACAGACTTGCTCCACTTCAGCCGCTGGCAGAGTTGTCCGCGAAACCTGGACCCGCGACGAACCGCCACTGCGAGACCGGCGATTCATGCGGAGCCTGCCGTCCGCGTCGACGCCCACGCCAATCCTCCAACGCTTCGGGCCTGGATCGCGGCGTTACGATCGTTGTGGTCACCGACTGCAAGGTCAGTGATCTGGCAGATTCCAGGGCCGGACAAGATCCGCGATTGGCTTGGTCGCCGGCCATTGCGAGAGCAAGCGTTGACGAGTCCACAAATCGATCAGGATTGCGGCCCTAGCCATTGATCTGCATCAAGGCGCTGGGCAATCGGCCTGTCGATTCGGCGGTCAGGCAGTCAAGTTCACGCGGAGCGCCCAGGGCCGGGCAGTGAGTCGACCAGGCGGGCCGGAGGTCTCAGTGATAAGACGACTGCGGCGCTAGCTAGTCGGGGTCCGGCTTCTTGAGCTGGGCAATCATCGCCTGAACGGTCTGCTCGTCGACAGGTGGCAAGGCGCTGGCGCGCAAGAGCGTATCCCTTTCCAATTCCCGAAGTCGCCACGAAATCTCTCTGACAATAGCGCTGAGTTCACCGGTCAGATCGGCGTCGCCGATCGCGTTCAGCCGCTCGAACAGCGCCATGGGCTCTTCACCGGACAGGCCGCTGCTGACGAACGATCGCTCAATGCGCTCCATGCGCAGGTGGTTAGACGCGAGGAGCGGCGATGCGCCGGACCCTGCCTCGATGAGGCTCAGGATCCGTTCGCGGGACTGACGGAATCTCGCCATCGTCTGCGATACCCGAACCAGCGCCGCAAGGACTTGGCTCGCCTCAACTGCAACTGGAACCTCCTTGGAGTTTGATTTCGACGCGCTCGGAGAAATGGCGCGCACGATGGAGTCGCTGAATCCTCCCGGCATGAGCCTTGTTGCAGCACTTGCAGAAGTCACTGGGGAACGACCCGATCGCATCAGGCCGGCCAGCCACTCCGCAGCCGCTAGGATTTCCCCGCGCTGGGGAAGCGCGTCGCCTGCCAGCCCTTGCGGGTAGCCGAAGCCGTCGCGCCGCTCATGATGCTGAAGGACGGCAGCTGCCACCATTGGACCAGCGCCCTCCATGTCCCGCAGCACCCGATGCCCGATAACCGGGTGAGCAACAATGTGCTTCCACTGCGAAGGATTCAATCGGGCACCGCCGTTGAGGTACTGCGGGTCCACATACAGCTCGCCGACATCGTGAAACAGCGCGGCCGTCAGGAGCGTGCGCTCCTGGTTTGCCACGTCGGGTTGCAGCTTCATTGAAAGACCACGGGCAAAGAGGGCGACCGCAACTGGGTGCTCAAGTCTGTCCGTGGCCAGCTCCACGTAAAGGCTGAGCAGTGAGCGCAACTGCACCGTCAGCGACAGGTGCGCCAGTTCCGCGACCACAGGGCGGCCTTTGCCTTCCCCATGAAGCGCCCGCAGGAGTGGCTGCTCGTCGAGAAGCTTCGTTGCGATCGATACCAGCTGTTCGCCGTTGACGGCATCGGTGACATCGAGGCACTGCTCAAGCGGCTTGGCGAGCTTGTGCGCGAGCAACCTTTCGCGTGTGCCCTGGTCGACCCTCGCCCCCTTCGCGAGGAGCTTCATACCGTTCGCCGCAACGATGTCTTCGCTCGCCTGCACATCGTGACTGGAACTCACGACGTGGCCGACGAAGTGTTCGTCGGCAGGAGAATCTCGCACTTCCAAACTTGAGGTCACACCATCTACTTCGGCCGAAAGACTGAACAGTTGACACATCACCACCGTGGCATACCGCACAGTTACAGCGTTACCCTCCGCCCAACCAGTCGCGCGCATGCGCGGATAGGCCCGGACGGCTGAGCTTGCTTGGGATGCGGGGTCGACATTTCGGTCTCAGTTAACCGGCTGCGGTATGACTCAGCAGCTGTAGGAGCCTCGAGGACGAAAGTCTCGGCGGCCGCTAGCAATCAATGCACGCGCAGTTTCAACGGACTCGCAGACGACCTGCTTGTAGGCGCGATCCGGCATGCCATCGTACGTGGACAGCGCGGCCAGAATGTCGGGATGTTTGGCCACAAAGACGACCTTGACGTTCGGATTCGTCCACGCCGGGCCTTGAAGGAACGCGTCGATCTGCTCGATGTCGGCACGAGTCAGTGCGAGGGACTGAACCAGGGAGGTATCGACTATCGCGAATCGGAGATCGTCGAACCGTGGATCGCTGGCGATGCACCGATGACAATCCAGCACGTCGTTGGCCGACAGGTCTCCGGAATAGGTCGCAAGGACGCCACGAAGTTCCCAGCCCAACTCGTACGGCACGCCCCTCTCCTTCTGACCGGTACTGACTTGGCACGTTGGCTTGTAGCCACATTGCTTCTCGAGGTCTAGAACGCCGCGCGCCAGCAGCCGGCGGACTCTTTCAGAGGATCGTACGCTCTCGGTGAAGGATTCGTCGCGATGGAAAACACGGTGATGGCGCCAGCCGTGCCACGAGCGTGTGGAAGCAACGACCACTGGCGTCCCAACCTTCGTAGGCCTTCCGCCAGACGGCGCGGTCGGCGCCGACCGACGCTTTGAGGTCAAACCTGAGCCTGACGTTCGAGCCGCTGTGCGGCGATTCGCTCCTGGTGCGCTGCCCGCCAACATGGCCTTGGTAGACCTCGTTCGGACGTGGGCTCAGCGCAAGAACGCCACGTCCGCGCAAATCGCGCTAGCCCGGCTGCTGGCGCAGAGCCGTGGACCGTTGCCATTCCTGGAACCACCTAGGCGGCCCACATGGAAGAGCTCATCAGGGCCGCGCGGATCGCGTTCACGGCCAGCGAGCTCAACGCAGCGGTCGCGGGCATCCGTGGCCGCGGCGAACGCCTTCCACCGGCCGTGATGGCCATGTCCGGAGTCGATTCACCGCCGAAGGCCTGACTGTTCAGAAGTCGCCGCTTTGCTCGGGTCTTCCCCCTGGCGTCCGGTGAGGGGTGCGTGGCGGCCGGCACCTCTTGGCGAGTGAGGGGCCACGGAGGTACAAGGCTGAGTGCAGGCAGTCCATCGCATAGGCAACGCGCAGGCCGCTGCGGACGCGGCCGAGCGGAGTACGTGCCGCTCACACAACTTGAAGTGATGCTGCCCGCGGCGCCGGCCCTCCTGTGAAGGCGCCACTGGCGATGAGGCCGAAGTTGATGCTACCGGTGCAACCAAAACTGGTACCGAGCGCGCGATTCAAGTAATTTCGGTGCTCCGCCGCCGGAACTGAAGCGTCGGGCAAATCTGACCTTCCGAGGATTGAGGCACGTCGAGGACGCGCCGTCGAGGTTGACCTCACCCACTGGTCTGGCGTTGACCATGCTGCCCTGCCAGAGGACCGCCGCGCCCAGTACCTGAGGCGCCGCGAGGCGGTCGAGATGTACCTGTCCGGCGCCTCGGAGGCTTTAGCGTGGTGAGTTCACCGCCGTGCCCGGACCAAGCATCAAATTTTGTTGCCGGGCAGCATCACTTTTAGTTGTGTGAGCGAGGCTCATGATCCCGGGCGAATTTGCGTTGCCAAACGACGTCCTGATAAGAACACTATTCAGGACGCCGTCTTGGCGACAACACGAGGGTGGCAGAACGTTGAGCACAAGCTCCTCGTCAGCCGATCGACTGTCGGCAATCTGGCGCGCATCGCCAAGGGCGGCTTCGGGGCGGCCGCCCGATTCGCGTCCGACCGCTGTCGATGTTGACCCAATGCCCGGAACGGGTCGTGAGCACGCGTGCGGCATGGACGCTCGGTTGGTCCCGATGTGTGTGAAGCGGCCGTACAGTGCGTCGCGCCCACTCCCCCCGGCGCTCTGCCGCGGCAGCCGCTTGCACCCGCGTAAGGACCAGGCTTCAGATGCTGGGCGCCCGCGTAGCCACTCCGCCGCGTTCTTGTGGCGGTGAGTCCCGCTACATCGTCGCATCCAGACCACACCTACGGGTTCCGCAAGATGTCCAGGGAACCGCCACGCGGTTTACCCCTCGGTTTACCCCTCGGGCTCCGAAACGAGAAACGGGTTAGCCCCTTGTGAGAGCTAACCCGTTGATTTCTATGGTCGGGGTGGCGGGATTCGAACTCGCGACCCCTTGCACCCCATGTCGTCGACCTCGACGGCAGGTTGCGCCAGCAGGGGTTTGAATCGGACCACGTAGGCACATGCACTGTCTTCAGCGTGCCTGGCAACTGCTGAATAGCTGCAGCACCTTGGATGCACCTCGCGATTCGCGACGACGAGCCCGAGCCGTCTTCGATGGTTCCGCGACTGGCTGCCCGCCGACGGCTTTGCGCCGCTGCCTTGTGAAGTGCTTGCATCCGGGCAGCCACTCGCTCGGCCACGCGACAGATCGGCCCGACCTGGGTCAACGCCAAGGCCTGGCTTTTTGGTACTTTTTTGGTACCGCCAAGAAAAAAGCACCGGGCGTCGCCGCCAGGTGCTTGATTCTTCTACCGAATCTGGTAGGCGCGATTGGACTCGAACCAACGACCCCCACCATGTCAAGGTGGTGCTCTAACCAGCTGAGCTACGCGCCTGCGAAGCCCAGCATTCTAGCCTAAGGATTGAGGCGCTCCTGGCGCCCGGCGTGCCAAGCGCTCAACGCCGGCGCGCGCCGCGCACGCCGGCGATGCGCGCCACCTGCGGCAGCACCTGCGCCAGGCGCGCCGCGTCGACGACCTCGACGGTGAAGGTCATCCAGGCGGTGTCGCCGGTCGACGCCCGCACCGATTGCGTTGCCACGCCGACGACGTTCATCTTCTCCTTCGCGAACACCTCGGCGATGTCGCGCAGCAGGCCCTGGCGGTCGGTCGCCTCGACGATCACCTCGACCGGGTAGACCTCGCCGCGCTCGCTGCGGCCCTGACCCCACTCGACCGCGATGACGCGCTCGGGCGCGCGCTGGCTCATCTGGCGGAAGTTGACGCAGTCCGCACGGTGGATCGCCACGCCGCGCCCGCGCGTCACGTAGCCGCCGATCGCGTCGGGCGGCGCCGGCCGGCAGCAGCGCGACAAGCTGGTCAGCAGCGAGTCGATGCCGACCACCAGCACCCCGCCGCGCGGCGCCGAGCCGTCGCTGCGCGGGCGCTTGAGCGCGATCATCTCGTCCGGCGTCGGCGACGGCTCGACCGGGCGCAGCAGGGTCTCGATGTTGCGCAGCGAGTACTCGTCCTTGCCGACCACCTCGAACAGCGCATCGGCCCCGCGAAAGCCGAGGCGCGCGGCGAGCTCGTCGAGCTTGAGCGCGGTGCGGCCTTCGCGCTGCAGCAGCTTCTCGACCGCCTCGCGTCCGCGCGCCACCGTCAGCGCCTGCGCCTGCGCGTTGAACCAGGCCCTCACCTTGGCCTTCGAGCGCGGCGCGTGCAGGTAGCCGAGCTCGGGGTTCAGCCAGTCGAGCGAGGGCCCGCCCTCCTTCGCCGCGATGATCTCGACGGTCTGCCCGCTGGCCAACGGCGTGTTCAGCGTGACCATCTGGCCGTCGACCTTGGCGCCGCGGCAGCGGTGGCCGAGATCGGTGTGCAGCAGGTAGGCGAAGTCGACCGGCGTCGAGCCGGCGGGCAGCTCGACGATCGCCGCCTGCGGCGTGAAGACGTAGATGCGGTCGTCGAAGACGGCCTGCGCTTCGCCGCCGGCAGCCCTTGCAGTGCGCGGCGCCTCGCCGGCGTCGCCCTCGTCGCGCCCCTCGACGAAGTCGCGCTCCCAGGCCAGCAACTGGCGCAGCACCGTCTTGCGCGCCTCGGCGAGCTGCGCCTCGAAGGGGTCGACCGTGCTCGCGCCGCCATAGCCCTTGGCGCCGGCCTCCTTGTAGGCCCAGTGCGCGGCGACGCCGTGCTCGGCGTGCTCATGCATCGCGCGGGTGCGGATCTGCACCTCGACTGGCATGCCGTCCTCGTCGTAGACGACGGTGTGCAGCGACTGGTAGCCGTTGGCCTTGGGCCGGGCGATGTAGTCGTCGAACTCGCCCGGCACCGGGCGGTAACGCTCGTGCACGCGTGCCAGCACCGCATAGCAGTCGGCCACGTCGGCGACGATCACGCGCAGCGCCCGCACGTCGAAGATGCGCGAGATGTCGAGCTGCTTGCCCTGCATCTTCTTCCAGATGCTGTACAGGTGCTTCGGCCGCCCCTGCACCTCCGCCGCGATGCCGTCGCGCTGCAGCAGTTCGGCCAGCACGCGGCGCGCCGTGTCGACGCGCTGCTCGCGCTCGGCGCGCTTCTCGTCGAGCAGGCCGGCCACGCGCATGTAGGCCTCGGGCTCGAGGATGCGGAACGCGAGGTCTTCGAGCTCCCACTTGATCTGCCAGATGCCCAGGCGGTTGGCCAGCGGCGCGAAGACCCGCATCGACTCGCGCGCCAGCGGCTCCGGGCAGGCACGCCGGCTGCCGAGGTACCAGCGCAGCGTCTGCAGCCGCGAGGCCAGGCGCAGCAGCACCACGCGCAGGTCGCGCGAGAAGGCGAGCAGCATCTTGCGCACGCGCTCGGTCTGGTGCGCGGCGTCGTCTGCCTCCAGGCCGACGCGCGCGGCGCGCTGGATCTGCACCAGCTTGCGCGTGTGCGCGACCAGGCCCGCGTAGCTCGGACCGAAGGCCTTCTCGACCACCTCTTCCGGCCGGCTCAGGTAGTCGCCGGCGTACACGAGGAACGCGGCGGCCTGCAGTGAGGGGGCAGCGCCGATCGCCTGCAGGACGCCGGCGACGCCCACCGCATGCCCCCAGGCCTCCTCGCCGGTGTCGAGCCGCTGGCCGACGAGCAGCGGCTCGGCGAAGGCGCGCGCACGCGGAAGCGCGGCATCGGCGGCCTGCGGCGCCGCTCCGGCGCCGGCCTGTGGCGGCGGCAGGGCCTCCTCGGCCAGCAGGCTGACGATCGGGGCCGCGTCCTCGGGTCGGGCAGCGGCAGCCGTCTTCATCGCGTCAGCGGTCGTCCAGCAGGAACTCCCGCACGACGGCGACCTGCTCCGGCTCGACCAGCATCGGCGCATGGCCGACCTGCTCGACCGTGTGCAGCCGGGCCTTCGGGCCGCGCGTGGTCATCGCCTGCGCGGTCGCGGCCGAGAGCAGGTCGGACTCGGCGCCGCGCAGCAGCAGCGTCGGGCAGCGGATCGCGTCGTAGGCCGCCCAGAGCATGGCCTCGCCGGCGGCGGCGGCCTGCGGGGTGATCGCGCGCAGCGGCACCGCGATTGCCGGGTCGTAGTGCAGCCGCACGCCCTGGCCGCGCGCCGTGTCGGGGCGGAACATCGGCCGGCTGAGCGCGAGCCAGCGCTCGGGCGGGTGCGCACCGAAGCCGGCCGAGATGCTGCGCAGATGGGCCGCGCCAGCCTCGACATCGTCGAACTGCATCTGCGTGCCGAGGTAGCCGCCGATGCGCGCGAGTGCCGCGGCCTCGATCACCGGGCCGACGTCGTTGAGCACCAGGCGCCGCAGCGGCGGCTTGCCGCTCCGGACCGGCTGCGCGGCCAGGCCCATGCCGATCAAGCCGCCCATCGAGGTGCCGACCCAGTCCACCTGCTCGACGTCGAGCCGCGCCAGCAGCGTGACCATGTCGGCGACGTAGAAAGGCACCGCGTAGCCCGCCGGGTCGGCGAGCCAGTCGGACTCGCCGCGGCCCGCCACGTCGGGGCAGACGACGCGGTAGCGGTCGGCCATTGCCCGCGCCAGCGTGTCGAAGTCGCGGCCCTGCCGCGTCAGGCCATGCACGCACACCAGCACCCTGGCGTTGGCGGGGTCGCCCCACTCCCAGTAGGCCATGCGGTGAAGGCCGCGAGGGCTCAGGCACTGCACGTGCTTCAGTCTGGGTTCGTCCATGTCTTCCGGGATTCGTCCCGGCTCCTCTTCGATAATCACTTTAAGTCAACCGGAGGAATGACCATCATGCTGAAAGGAAAGACTGCCCTCGTCACCGGCTCCACCAGCGGCATCGGCCTGGGCATCGCGCTCTCGCTGGCCCGCGAGGGCGCGACGATCGTGCTGAACGGCTTCGGCGACCACGAGGGGCCGAAGAAGGAAATCGCCGCGCTCGGCGGCGCTGTCGGCTACCACGGCGCCGACATGAGCAAGCCCGAGGAGATCGAGGCCATGATGGCCTATGCCACCTCCGAGTTCGGCGGCGTGGACATCCTCGTCAACAACGCCGGCATCCAGCACGTGTCCAACGTGGAGGACTTCCCGCCCGCCAAGTGGGACGCGATCATCGCGATCAACCTCACCTCGGCCTTCCACACCACGCGCCTGGCGATCCCGGGCATGCGCAAGAAGAACTGGGGCCGGGTGATCAACGTCGCCTCGGCGCACGGGTTGGTCGCCTCGGCGGGCAAGTCGGCCTATGTCGCCTCCAAGCACGGCATCATCGGCTTCACCAAGTCGGTCGCGCTCGAGACGGCGACCAGCGGCGTCACCTCCAACGCGATCTGCCCCGGCTGGGTGCTGACGCCGCTGGTGCAGAAGCAGATCAACGACCGTGCCGCGCGCGAAGGCATCACCGTCGAGAAGGCGAACGTCGAACTGCTCGGCGAGAAGCAGCCCTCGCTGCAGTTCGTCACCCCCGAGCAGCTGGGCGGCCTCGCCGTCTTCCTCTGTTCGCCGGCGGCCGACCAGATCCGCGGCGTCGCCTACAACATGGACGGCGGCTGGGTCGCGCAGTAAGGCGGTCAAGGCGGCCGGTGGCGTGGGAGGCGCCGCCGCCCGGGGCCGGGCCGCCCCCTGCCCCGCCCGCCGAGGCCCGGCCGGGCTTCGTTCAGGCCGGTGAGGCTCGCCCGAGCCTCACTTCAACATCTGCACGCTGCCGTTGACGGTCACGGAGACTGAGCCCTTGCCCGGCTCGACCGGCAGCGACTCGTCGGCGGCGCTGGCCATCGCCACGCGCCCCTTGAAGGCATGCTCGAGGACCGGCGGCTCGTTGCTGCCGACGCTCACCTCGCGCACCGCGACGTCGGCATAGCCGAAGAGCTTCGCGTACTCGAGCGCCTGGGCGCGGAAGCGCGCCACCGCGCGCTCGGTGACGCCGCGCTCGACGTCCTGCCGCCGCTCCGGCGACAGCGAGTAGCTCACCCGCGCGATCGAAAGCGTCGTGATGCGCCCGCTGAGCTGGGCGATGCCGGGCAGGTCGCGCCCCTGCACCCGCAGCTCCGCCGAGCCCTGCCAGCCCGACGGCTGGCCCTTCGACGAGTAGCGCGGGTAGAGCGAGAAGTTCCCCGTCTCCACCTCCAGCTCGCGCGGCCGCGCCGCCTTGCGCGCTTCGGTCAGCGCCGCGTCGAGCGCCTGCTTCAGCGCCGACTGCACCGCCTGTGCGTCCGGCCCGTCACGCTGGGTCGAGAACGTGATCTGCATCACGTCATGGTCGACCTCCTGTGTCGCGGCGGCGTTCAGCATCAGCACGCCCTCGGGCGACAGCGGCGTCTGCGCCAGCGCGGGTGCGGCGGCGAGCGTCACGAGGCCGCCGACGAGCAGCGGCAGGCAGGTTCTTCGGGTCACGGCAGACGTCTCCGGAGGGCGTTTTTCGATGGACGAGAACCCTGTCTCGTCCGGGGCGCAAGACTTGTAACATATGGTCGATCACCTCCGGAACCGCCGGTAAACGGCACCAGAATCTCGGCTGTTACAAATTCGGGAGGTCCCCATGGGCACGACGAGCAACACGCGCGCGGATCGGGTCGTGGTCGTCGACGACGACGCGCGCATCCGCGACCTGCTGCGGCGCTACCTGACCCAGGAAGGCTTCGAAGTCCTGCTGGCCGAGGACGCCAAGGCGCTGAACCGGGTGCTGACGCGCGAGACGGTCGACCTGATCGTGCTCGACCTGATGCTGCCCGGCGAGGACGGCCTGTCGATCTGCCGCCGCCTGCGTGCGGCCAATGACGTGACGCCGATCATCATGCTGACGGCCAAGGTCGAGGACGTCGACCGCATCGTCGGCCTCGAGGTCGGCGCCGACGACTACCTGCCCAAGCCCTTCAACCCGCGCGAGCTGCTGGCGCGCATCCACGCCGTGCTGCGTCGCCGCCCGGCGCTGGAGGCGCCAGGGGCCCCGGCGAAAGAGGCGATGACCGTCACCTTCGGCCCCTTCGAGTTCGACCTCGCGCTGCGCCGCCTGTCGAAGGACGGCGAGCAGATCGCGCTCACCACCGGCGAGTTCTCGATGCTCAAGGCGCTGGTGCGCCACCCGCGCCAGCCGCTGTCGCGCGACAAGCTCGCGCAGCTCGCGCGCGGCCGCGAGTTCGAGCCCTTCGACCGCAGCCTGGACGTGCAGATCTCGCGCCTGCGCAAGATGATCGAGCCTGACCCGGCCCAGCCGCGCTACATCCAGACCGTGTGGGGCGTGGGCTACGTCTTCGTGCCGGACGGCACGTCGTGACCCCCGCTTGGCCCACGCGCCGCGGGCCCGGGGCCCGCGGCACGCCCGTCTCCGCGGCGGGCGCCTTCCTTCGCTGAGCGGCCGCCGTGGCGGGCCAGCAGATCGCGCTGAGTCTTTTCTGGCGCACCTTCTTCCTGCTCGCGCTGCTGCTGGGCGGCGGGGTGTTCGCCTGGGTGCAGACCTTCCGCGCGCTCGAGTTCGAGCCGCGCGCGGTGCAGGCGGCGCAGCAGCTGGCCAGCCTCGTCAACCTCTCGCGCGCGGCGCTGCAGTACGCCGACGGCATCAACCGCGTCACCGTCGTCAAGACGATGACCGACCAGGAGGCGGTGCGCGTGCAGCCCCGCGAGCCGGCCGACCGCTGGCAGCCGTACGAGGTCGACCGCTTCACGCGCCGCATCGGCCTGGAGCTGCGTTCGCGCCTCGGCCCCGACACGATGGTCGCCAGCTCGGTCAACGGCGCCGAGGGCCTGTGGGTCGGCTTCACGATCCAGAAGGACCCGTACTGGCTGCAGGCCGACCCGCAGCGGGTGCAGCCGGTGACCGGCAGCACCTGGTTCGTCTCGGTCGGCATCGCGTTGCTGGCGACGATCTTCGGCTCGGTCGCGATCGCCCGCCTGATCAACCAGCCGCTGAAAGACCTGTCGTTCGCG
This sequence comes from Ideonella sp., assembly GCA_035911095.1. Lineage (GTDB taxonomy): Bacteria > Pseudomonadota > Gammaproteobacteria > Burkholderiales > Burkholderiaceae_C > JAMHWF01. The sequence goes on from JAMHWF010000029.1 coordinate 17,240, forward strand.
GCCAGCCGCATCCGCGACGGCGAGTTCGAGTCCCAGCTCGACGAGACCACGCTCACCAGCGAGATCCGCCAGGTCAACATGGGTTTCAACCGCATGGCGCGCGAACTGGCCAAGGTCGAGGACGACCGCGCGGTGATGCTCGCCGGCATCAGCCATGACCTGCGCACGCCGCTCGCACGGCTGCGGCTCGAAGCCGAGATGAGCGTGCAGGACGAGGAGGCCAAGCGCAACATGGCCCTCGACATCGACCAGCTCGACGCGATCATCGACAAGTTCATGGACTACGCGCGGCCGGGCGAGGTGCGCCTGGTGCCGGTCCACCTCTCGGGCGTCGTCGACCGCGAGATGGCCGCCTTCCGCGACCCGCGCGAGATCCGCATCAGCTCGCGCGTGGCGATCGACGCGATGGTGATGGCCGACGAGACAGAGCTCGGCCGGGTGCTCGGCAACCTGTTCGAGAACGCGCGGCGCTACGGCCGCAGCCCCGACACCGGCATCGCGCGGGTGCAGGTCAGCTACGCGCGCACCGGGCCCTGGGTGATCCTGAGCGTGCGCGACCACGGCCCGGGCGTGCCGCCGGAGAAGCTCAAGCAGCTGACCACGCCCTTCTTCCGCGGCGACGCGGCGCGCACCGCCGCCACCGGCGCCGGCCTCGGGCTGGCGATCGTCGAGAAGGCCGTTGGCCGCATGGGTGGCAGCTTCGACATTGCGAATGCGGCAGATGGCGGCCTCGTGGCGCACATCCGGCTCAAGCGCGCGCCCTGACTGCCGATGACGCGAGATCGGAGCTTCCCCGCACCCGCCTCCTGCCGGCGGCACCGCCGGACGACAGCATGTTGAGCACGAGCGTCCGCGCGATCCGCGGCCTGAGCGACTGGCGCCTCTGGGGCGCGCTGATCGTCACCGCGATCGGCATCGCCGCCGTCGAGTCGAACCAGCACTGGTCGCCGCCGGGCGGCCAGGGGCGTGCGGTCGTCAAGCTGTCGATCTACTGGCTGTCGTGGCTCGCCTGGCCCGCGGCCCTGCTCTACACGCTGCACCTGATCGGCCACCTCGCGCGTGGGCGCCTGCTGCGGGCGCTCGGCTCGCTGATCGCGGTCGGCGCCTGCGCCTTCGTGATCTGGGCGCGCTTCGTCGAGCCGAACGAGCTGCGCGTCGTCGAGAGCTCGGTGTCGAACGGCTGCGGCGTGCGCGTGGCGCTGGTGGCGGACCTCCACTCCGGGCTCTACGTGCGCGAGCACCAGCTCGAACGCCTGGTGCAGACGCTGAACACGCAGGATGTGGACGCGGTGCTGGTCGCCGGCGATTGGACCTACGAGCCCCTGGCCGACCTGCGCACCGCCCTGGCGCCCTTGCGCGCGCTGCGCCACAAGACCTATGCGGTGCTCGGCAATCACGACGAGGCCTCGCCCGGACCGGACCTGCGCGGCCCGCTGCTGAAGCAACTGGCGGAAATGCGTGTCGAGGTGATCGAGGGCAAGCGCGTGCCGCTCGGCCGCTGCGAGCTGATCGGCCTGGGCGACCTGATGTCCGGCGGCATGCAGCGCGACCTCGACCTGCTGGGGAAGGTCCGGCCGACGCAGCGCCCCGCCAACCGCGTCGTGCTCACGCACGATCCTGATGCGCAGCTGAGGCTGCCAGCCGGCTTCGCCGCGACGCTGCTCGGCGGCCACACGCATGGCGGGCAGATCGAGCTGCCCTGGCTGACCGACCTCGTGCTCGCCCGCATGAGCCGCAGCGGCTTCCAGCGCGGCCTCTATGACCGGCCGAACCTGCGGGTGTTCGTCACCTCCGGCATCGGGATGGTCGCGTTGCCGCTGCGCTTCCGGATGCCGCCGACGATCGACATCCTGGCGCTCTGAGTGCAGTCAGTACGGCTTCAGCTCGTCCCAGGCCGCCGGCTGCGGCGCGGCGAAGAGCAGGCACACGGCGCGCGCCTCGATCGACTCGCCACGGCCGACCGGGCCGAGCTTCTCGGCCGTCTTCGCCTTCACGTTGACCTGCGCCGGCGCGACGCCGAGCGCCTGCGCCAGGCGTTCGCGCATCGCGGGGATGTGCGGCGCCATCTTCGGCGCCTGGGCGACGATGGTCGCGTCGACGTTGCCGACCACCCAGCCCGCCTCGCGCACGCGGCGCACCGCCTCGACCAGCAGTGCGATCGAGTCCGCGCCGGCGAAGCGCGGGTCGGTGTCCGGAAAGTGCCGCCCGATGTCGCCCAGCCCGGCGCCGCCGAGCACCGCGTCGGTGATCGCATGCGCCAGCGCGTCCGCATCCGAATGGCCGAGCAGCCCGTGGCTGTGCGGCACCGTGACCCCGCCTAGCACGAGCGGGCGGCGCTCGACCAGCGCATGCACGTCCCAGCCCTCGCCGATGCGCAGCCCGTTCATCGCTTGTCTCCCTCTGGTGCCGGCTCGCGCGTCGCGAGCAGTCGCGCCGCAAGGTCGAAGTCGCCCGGCCAGGTGATCTTCAGGTTCTCGAGCTCGCCCGGCACCAGCAGCGGCGCAAGGCCGATCGACTCGATCGCGCTGGCCTCGTCGGTCACGTCGTCGCCCGCGGTGTCGAGCGCGCGCGCCAGCGTGCCAAGGCGGAACATCTGAGGCGTCTGCGCGGCCCACTTGCCGTCGCGCGACACGGTGGCGGCCGCGCGGCCGCCATGCGCCTGTTTCAAGGTGTCGGCCAGCGGCAGCGCGAGCAGGCCGCCGACCTCGTCGCCCTCGCAGGCCGCGATCAGCCGATCGACCCAGGCCGGGCGCAGCAGCGCGCGTGCCGCGTCGTGCACCAGCACCCAGTCGTCGTCGGCGACGCCGCGCCGGCGCAGCGCGGCGAGGCCGGCCGAGACGCTCGCCGCCCGCGTCGCCCCACCGCGGCGTTCGACCCAGAGGCGTGCCGTATCGAGCGGGCCGACGCTCGCCTCGAAATGCTGGTCGTCGGGCGCCAGCACCACCAGCGTGGCCTGCAGCCGTGGCACCGCCGCCAGCGTCTCGAGGGTGTGGGCCACGAGCGCACGGCCTTGCAACGGCGCGTACTGCTTCGGGCCGGCGGTGCCGGCGCGCACGCCGCTGCCCGCGCAGGGCACGAGCGCAAAGCAGCGCGGCGGTCGCTGGCCGCCCGCGCCGTTCGGAGCCCCTGGGTTCGAATCCGTCATCGTCGCGATTCTAGAATTCGCGCTTTGCGCCGATGCCCGCAGTCCCCGTCATCGCCCCTGGCAAGCGCCACACGCTGCCGCGCCCCATCGCCTCGGCCGATGCGCTGCTGCTCGCGCAGTTCGCGCAGCGCCAGCGCGAGGCCGGGCGGCTGACGGCCGTCGTCACCGCCGAGCCCGCCGACACCCAGCGCCTGGAGGACGAGCTCGCGTTCTTCGCGCCCGGCCTGCGCATCGCCGTCTTCCCCGACTGGGAGACGCTGCCCTACGACACCTTCTCGCCGCACCAGGACCTGATTTCCGAGCGCCTGGCCACGCTGTGGCGCGTGCAGCAGCGCGGCGAGGTTGACCTGGTGCTGCTGCCGGCCACCACGGCGTTGGTGCGCCTGGCCCCACCCGCCTTCCTGGCCGCGTACACCTTCCACTTCAAGCAGCGCCAGCGTCTCGACGAAGCGGCGCTGAAGGCGCAGCTGACCCTGGCCGGCTACACCCACGTGAGCCAGGTCGTCTCGCCCGGCGAGTACGCGGTGCGCGGCGGGCTGATCGACCTCTACCCGATGGGATCGCCAGTGCCGTACCGGGTCGACCTCTTCGGCGACGAGGTCGACTCGATCCGCACCTTCGACCCCGACACCCAGCGCAGCCTCTACCCGGTGCCCGAGGTGCGGCTCCTGCCAGGGCGCGAGTTCCCGATGGACGAGGCCTCGCGCAACGCCTTTCGCGCCCGCTGGCGCGAGAAGGTCGACGGCGACCCGACCAAGGTGCGCATCTACAAGGACATCGCGACCGGCCTGGCGACGGCCGGCATCGAGTACTACCTGCCGCTGTTCTTCGACGAGACGGCCACCGTCTTCGACTACCTCGGCGACCCGGCCGCGCAGGCGACGCTGGTGCTGCACGGCGAGGTCGACGCCGCGCTGCAGAAGTTCTGGGCCGACACGCGCGAGCGGCACCGCTTCCTGCAGCACGACCGGGAACGGCCGATCCTGCCGCCGGAGTCGATCTTCCTGCGCCCGGAGGAGTTCTTCGGCCGTTGCCAGCCCTTCCCGACGCTGGCCGTGCGCGGCAGCGACCCGGTGCCCTGGGCGCGCCCGCTGCCCGACCTGTCGGTCGACCGCGGCGCACCCGAGCCGCTGAAGCGGCTGCAACTCCACCTGGCGCAGACGCCGCATCGCGTGCTGATCGCTGCCGAGAGCGAAGGCCGGCGCGAAAGCCTGCTCGAGCTGCTGCGCGACCACCGCATCGAGCCGCCGAGCGTCGCCTCGCTGGCCGAATTCGAGGCTGGCGAGGAGCGCTACGCGATCACCGTCGCGCCGCTGGCCGCCGGCTTCCACTGGGTGGTCGATGCCGCGCTGGACGCGGGGTCGACAGCAGGCGGAGACCTGCCCCCTCCGGGAGCGGCCGCTGTACCCGGCGGCCGGGGGCTCCAGTTCGTCACCGAGACCGAGCTCTTCGCCAGCACGCCGGCCACGCGCCGCCGCCGGCGCCAGCAGGAGCAGGTCAGCAACGTCGACGCGCTGATCAAGGACCTGTCGGAGCTGAAGGTCGGCGACCCGGTGGTGCACGTCAACCACGGCATCGGCCGCTACGTGGGGCTGATCAACATCGACCTGGGCGACGGCCCGAGCGAGTTCCTGCACCTCGAGTACGCCGACAAGGCGACGCTCTACGTGCCGGTCGCGCAGCTTCACCTGATCGGCCGCTACACCGGCGTCAGCCCCGACGAGGCGCCGCTGCACAAGCTCGGCTCGGGCCAGTGGGACAAGGCCCGGCGCAAGGCCGCCGAGCAGGTGCGCGACACCGCCGCCGAGCTGCTCAACCTCTACGCCCGGCGCGCCGCGCGCGAGGGCTATGCGTTCCGCTTCCAGCCGCACGACTACGAGGCCTTCGCCGCCAGCTTCGGCTTCGAGGAGACGCCCGACCAGCAGGCCGCGATCCACGCCGTCATCCAGGACATGATCTCGCCGCGCCCGATGGACCGCCTGGTCTGCGGCGACGTCGGCTTCGGCAAGACCGAGGTCGCGCTGCGCGCGGCCTTCGTCGCCGTCACAGGGGGCAAGCAGGTCGCGATCCTCGCGCCGACCACGCTGCTGGCCGAGCAGCACTACCAGAACATCGCCGACCGTTTCGGCAAGTGGCCGGTCAAGGTGGCCGAGCTGTCGCGCTTCCGCTCCGCGAAAGAGGTGAAGCTGGCGATCGAGGGCATCGAGAACGGCACCGTCGACATCGTCGTCGGCACCCACAAGCTGCTCAGCCAGGAGGTGAAGTTCAAGCGCCTGGGCCTGTTGATCATCGACGAGGAGCACCGCTTCGGCGTGCGCCACAAGGAGCAGATGAAGGCGCTGCGCGCCGAGGTCGACGTGCTGACGCTGACCGCCACCCCGATCCCGCGCACGCTGGGCATGGCGCTCGAGGGCCTGCGCGACCTCTCGGTGATCGCGACCGCGCCGCAGCGCCGCCTGGCGATCAAGACCTTCGTGCGCAACGAATCCACCGGCACGATCCGCGAGGCGGTGCTGCGCGAGTTGAAGCGCGGCGGGCAGGTCTACTTCCTGCACAACGACGTCGAGAGCATCCAGCACCGGCGCGAGAAGCTGCAGGAGCTGCTGCCCGAGGCGCGCATCGCGGTGGCGCACGGCCAGATGCCCGAACGCGAGCTGGAGGCGGTGATGCGCGACTTCGTCGCCCAGCGCCACAACCTGCTGCTGTGCTCGACCATCATCGAGACCGGCATCGACGTGCCGAGCGCCAACACCATCGTCATCACGCGCGCCGACAAGTTCGGCCTGGCGCAACTGCACCAACTGCGCGGGCGCGTCGGCCGCAGCCACCACCAGGCCTATGCCTACCTGCTGGTGCCCGACGTCGAGGGCCTGACCAAGCAGGCGGCGCAGCGGCTCGAGGCGATCCAGCAGATGGAAGAGCTGGGCTCCGGCTTCTACCTCGCGATGCACGACCTCGAGATCCGCGGCGCCGGCGAGGTGCTGGGCGACAGCCAGAGCGGCAACATGATGGAGGTCGGCTTCCAGCTCTACAACGAGATGCTGTCCGAGGCGGTGCGCGCGCTGAAGGCGGGCCGCGAGCCCGACCTGCTGTCGCCGCTCGGCGGTGTCTTCGGCGCCGGCACCGAGATCAACCTGCACGCCCCCGCCCTGCTGCCCGACGCCTACTGCGGCGACGTGCACGTGCGGCTCTCGCTCTACAAGCGTCTGGCGACGGCCGAGAAGGCTGAGCAGATCGACGCGATGCTCGAGGAGATCACCGACCGCTTCGGCAAGCTGCCGCCACAGGGCCAGACGCTGTTCGACACGCACCGGCTGCGCGTGCTGGCGCGCCCCTACGGCGTCGTCAAGATCGACGCCGGCCCGCAGGTGATGCTGATCGCCTTCCGCCCCAACCCGCCGATCGAGCCGCTGCGCATCATCGAACTGGTGCAGCGCAACCGCCACATCAAGCTCGCCGGCAACGACAAGCTGCGCATCGAGCGGGCCGTGCCCGAGGCGCGCGACAGGGCGCAGGCGATACGCGACGTGCTGCGCGCGCTGGGCGAGCCGGTCCGGCAGACGGCCTGAGCGGCGCCGGCGCACGAGGGCAGGGCACGCCGCCTGCCCGCCGGTCGCTCGCGATTGCGCGCCTTACGGCACGGATCGGTCGACCGCGACCGCGCAGCACTGCAGGGACCGCGCCGGCCTGCCGATACCCGGTGCTTTCCCCGCTCGGCAGCCTCGGCAGACCTGATGGCGCCAACTCGACCACAGGGAGATGTCGCGATGAAGTGGGTCCGTTCGATCAGCCAGGCCAACCGCGTCCGCTACGGCTTCGCGGCGCTGTCGCTCCTCGCCGCCGCCCTCGCTGCCGCGCCCGCCTGGCGGCTGCACGGCGAGCCGGGGCACCAGGTCTTCGCACTCGGGCTCGCGTTCGCGGCGGCCGGCGTGGTGGCGCTCGGCCTCGTCGCCGGCTGGATCATCGCGCGCAGCATCAGTGGCCCGGTCGAGGAGACGGTGCAGTGCGTGATCCGGATCGCCGGCGGCGATCTCGAGACCAAGGTCGAATCGACGGGCCGCGACGAGCTCTCATGGCTGCGTGCCGAGCTGAACGGCATGCGCAAGAAGCTGCGCGGCATGATCCTCGAGGTGCGCGAGACGGCGGGCGCGCTGGGCACCGCCACGGAGGAGATCGCGCGCGGCAACGAAGACTTGTCCAACCGCACCGAAAGCCAGGCCGGCGCCGTGCAGCAGACGAGCCACTCGATGCGGCAGCTTGCCGAAAGCGTGCGCGGCAATGCCGCCAACACCGAGGAAGCCGGCCGCATGGTCGAGGAATCGAGCCAGATCGCGACGCGCGGCTCGCAGCTGATGGGCCACGTCGTTGCGCGCATGGGCGAGATCAACGCGAGCGCCGGCCGGATCACGGAAATCATCGGCGTGATCGACGGCATCGCCTTCCAGACCAACATCCTCGCGCTGAACGCGGCCGTCGAGGCCGCGCGGGCCGGAGAACACGGCCGGGGCTTCGCGGTCGTCGCCTCGGAGGTGCGGGCGCTGGCCCAGCGCAGCTCGACCGCGGCGCGCGAGATCAAGGCCCTGATCGACGCTTCGACCCGCACCGTCGAGGCCGGCTCGAAGCTGGTCGGCGAGGCCGGCACGACGATGCGCGAGGTGCAGGACAGCGTCTCCCGCATGTCCGCCCTGATGGGCAGCATCGCGCGCGCCGGACAGACGCAGCACCGCGACATCGACCAGGTCCATGGCGCCGTCGCCCAGATCGACGGCGTCACCCAGCACAACGCCGCGCTGGTCGAACAGATGGCCGCCGCCGCGCAATCGCTGCAGGGCCAGGCGCAACGGCTGCGGCAGGCCGTGGGAGCCTTCCGCGTCGCGACCTGAGAACGGTCGAACCGGTCTGCGCCTCACTCCCGCGGCATGTCGATCGCCTCCACCACCTTCAGCGCCGCGATCACGTCCGACTGGGTCACCATGCCCACGAGCTTGCCGTCCTCGGCGACGACCGGGATGTGGCGGTGGCCGGTGCTGGCGAACAGCAGCACCAGGTCCGAGAGCTTGCGGTGGGCCCGCGTCACCCGCACCCGGCGCGTCATGATCTGGCCGACCACCTCGGGCTTGCTCGAATGCGAGCGCGGTGACTTGCGCAGCAGCCGGCGCAGCCGCTGGTCGAGCCGGTGGTAGCTCTCGAGCGAGGCCGACTCGATGAAGTCGCTGAGCGTGACGATGCCCACCACGTGGCGGCCGCGGTCGAGCACCGGCAGGGTCTTGGTGTCTTCCTTCCGGAGCAGTGCCCAGGCCTCCTGCAGCGGCGTGCCGTACTCGACGGTCGCGACCTCGCGCGTCATCACGTCCTCGCAATGGGTGTCGGCCAGGCGGCGTTCGTGGGCCATGCGCTGGGTGCGGTCGAGCAGGTCGCGTAGGTCGTCGTGGCTGACGTCGAGGATCTGGTTGTAGCGGCCGAGCACGGCCTCGAGGTCTTCCTCGGTCACCTGGCCCGGCTTGGGCGGCGTGCTGTGGTGCGGGTAGCGGTGCCGCGTCGCGGTGTGATAGGCCCAGCCCATCGTGGTCAGCACGACGGCGTTCAGCAGCACCGGCACCAGCGCCAGACGCGGGTCGGCGATGCCGTTCACCGCCATCAGCAGCGCGCTGGCGCCGCCCGGCGGGTGCAGGCAGCGCAAGGCGAGCATCACGCCGATGGCCAGCGCCACCGCCACCGCGGCCGCCAGGTCGGGGTGAGGGATCAGGCTCACGCAGGCCATGCCGACCAGCGCCGAGATCGTGTTGCCGCCCACCACCGCCCAGGGCTGCGCCAGCGGGCTGGCCGGCAGGCAGAACACCAGCACCGCGGTGGCACCCATCGGCGCGACGATCCAGCCCAGGCCCTGCGGCGCGCCGACCCCGTGGCCGATCGCCGCGGTGACGCCGATGCCGAGCAGCGCACCGATGACCATGCGCAGGCGCTCGGCCGGCGTGACGCTCAGCGGCGCCGGCCAGAGCACGCGCAGCCGGGACCAGGGAGAAGCGAGGCGGGGCGTCGTCGTCGTGTTCATGGGAACAGTGTCGCAGTCGCAGGGCCGAGGCCCTTCGAGGCAGCCCGAGAGCAGGAGCGTCCCAAGGGCAATCGGCATCGCGCTCTCCCGGCCGCCCGGATAATCGCCCCGCTGCCGTCACCGCCCCACCCGTCGCCTGACGCGACGCCCCTGCGAGCCACCAGCCCCGACCCCATGAGCGAGCTTCCCGGCCTGACCTTGCGCGGCATCACGCCGCCCCTGCGCCTGCAGGACTTCCGCCTGATCGCCTTCGACATGGATTCGACGCTGATCGACATCGAGTGCGTCGACGAGATCGCCGACGCGGCCGGGCGCAAGGCCGAGGTTGCGGCGATCACCGAGGCGGCGATGCGCGGCGAGATCACCGACTACAAGGACAGCCTGCGCCGCCGCGTCGCGCTGCTAGCCGGCGTGCCGGTCGCCGCGCTGCACGAGGTCTACGCCCAGCGCCTGCACCTGAACCCGGGCGCCGAGACGCTGGTCGCGGCCTGCCGCGAGGCCGGCCTGACGACGCTGCTCGTGTCGGGCGGCTTCACCTTCTTCAGCGACCGCGTGCGCGACCGGCTCGGGCTCGACCTCACGCGCAGCAACGTGCTCGAGGTGGCCGACGGCGCACTGACCGGGCGCATGGTCGACCAGCCCTGGGGCGACATCTGCGACGGCGCCGAGAAGCGCCGCATGCTGCTCGAGACCTGCGCGCGCATCGGCTGCATGCCGTCGCAGGCGATCGCGGTGGGCGATGGCGCGAACGACCTGCCGATGATGGGCGAGGCCGGCCTGGCGGTGGCCTACCACGCCAAGCCGCGCGTGCGCGAGCAGGCCCAGGTCGCGATCGACGAAGGCGGGCTCGACCGGCTGCTCGAGATCTTCGGCTGAGACGCGGCCCCCGCGCCCCTCGCGCGGCGGTCCTTGGGCGCGCCCGCCTTTCCCTCAGCGCAGGTCGAAGCCGTGCAGCTTCTGGTAGAGCGCCGTACGCGAGATGCCGAGCGCCTGCGCCGTCGCGACCCGGTTGCCGCCGTGCGCGGCCAGCGCGGCGATGACCGCCTCGCGTTCGGCCGCATGAACCACCTGGGCCAGCGGCAGGATCTCCGACGGCAGGACGGCGGCCGGTACGCCACCCGACGGCAGCGATGTGGCGACGGGCGACGGCCCCTGGCCGGACGCCTCGTGCGCGCGCTCCGCCGGCGCCGGGTTCACGGCAGCCCTCGCCTGCGCCGGGCGCGCCGGCAGCACGCTGGCGATGTGCGCGGCCTCCAGGCGCCGGGTCTCGTGGCGCAGCAGCGCGCGTTCCAGCGTGTGGTGCAGTTCGCGGACATTGCCCGGCCAGTCGTGGCCGGCCAGCTCCGCCAGCGCCTGCGGCTCGATCTCGATCGACTGGCCCAGCCGCAGGCCGATGTCCTCGAGCAGCCGCTCGACCAGCAAGGGCAGGTCGTCGAGCCGCGTGCGCAGCGGCGGCAGCTCGAGCGTCAGCACGTTGAGCCGGTAGTACAGGTCGGCACGGAAGCGGCCCTCGGCCACGCGCGCCGCCAGGTCGACGCTGGTGGCGGCGATCACCCGCACGTCGATCCGCAGCAGCCGGTTGGCCCCGAGCGGCTCCACCTCCTGCTCCTGCAACACCCGCAGCAGCTTGGGCTGCAGCGAGAGCGGCATGTCGCCGACCTCGTCGAGAAACAGCGTGCCGCCGTCGGCGAGCTTGAACTTGCCGTCGCGGCCGCGCGGGCCGGCACCGGTGTAGGCGCCGGGCGCGGCGCCGAACAGCTCGGCCTCGAGCAGGGCCTCGGGAATCGCCGCCGCGTTGACGCAGACGAAGGGCCGCGCCGCGCGCGGCGACACGTTGTGGATCGCATGCGCGAGCAGCTCCTTGCCCGTGCCGGTCTCGCCGGCCAGCAGCACTGTGGCGTCGAGCTGGGCCGCGCGCCGCGCCTGGCGCTTGATCTCGAGCGCCGGCTTCGACATGCCGAGAAAGGCGGCGAGGCTGTACTTGGCGCGCCGCGTGTCGGCCAGCGCACGCTCGGTCGCGGCGAGCCTGGCCTTGAGCTGCTCGACCTTGGCCAGCACCGGCTTCAGCCCCTCGACACGGTCGTAGACGACGAAGCCCACCGCCCCCACCGGCCGCCCGTCGTCGACCAGCGGCAGGCGGGTGACGACGACGTGCTCGTCGCCGAGCGCCATCACGTCGAGCACGATCGGCTCGCCGCTCTCGGCCACCTCGCGCATGCGGCTGCCGGGAATCAGCTCCTCGATCGGGCGGCCGATCGCGGCCTCGGCGTCCGGCAGGCCGACCTTGCGCGCGTACTTGTCGTTGATCCACGCCACGCGCGCGTCCATGTCGACCGCGATCGCGCCTTCGCACAGCCCCTCGAGCTGGTCGAACAGCGAGCGCATCGCGATCTCGCGCAGCGAGCTGGCGCACACGCCCATCACCCGCGGCGGCAGTGCCCGCAGGACAGCCGGTCCGGTCATGCTCGTCTCCTCAGGTCTTCAGGCGGCACTTGCCGGCCGCTCGGCGGCCACTGTACGCGCGTTGAGCCCCGCGGCCGTACACATCCGGCGTACGCGATCGCGTACACAACGGGCGGGGCGCTGTTCATGCCGCTGTACAGGCGCCGCGTGTCGACGGGCTGAAGACCCCGTGTTCCCCGTGTTAACCCTGGCTTTTGAGCCGCCACGAGCCGGGCACGCCATTCGCAATACAAGCGGCACACGAACTACCACCGAGACCTCCACACCATGATCGGCATCTTCGGGATCTTCGCCTCCTTGGCGCTGCTCATCTTCCTGGCCCACCGCGGCTGGAACGTCATCTTCATCGCGCCGATCTGCGCCGCCGTGGCGATCGCCTTCAACTGGGGCGACCTGCCGCTGCTGGCGAGCTATACGCAGATCTACATGCCGGCGCTCGGCACCTACTTCGCCACCTACTTCCCGCTGTTCATGCTGGGCGCGGTGTTCGGCAAGCTGATGGACGAATCGGGCGCGGCGCGCTCGATCGCCCACAGCATCGTCGCCTGGGTGGGCGGCGGCCGCGCGATCCTCGCCGTCGTGCTGGCCTGCGCGCTGCTCACCTACGGCGGGGTCTCGCTCTTCGTCGTGGCCTTCTCGGTCTATCCGATCGCCGCCTCGCTCTTCCGCGAGGCAAAGATCCCCAAGCGCCTGATCCCGGCGGCGATCGGCCTGGGCAGCTTCACCTTCACGATGGTCGCGCTGCCCGGCACGCCGGCGATCCAGAACGCGATCCCGATCCCGTTCTTCAAGACGACGGTCTACGCGGCCCCGGGCATGGGCCTGGTCGCCTCGGTGTTCATGTTCGCCTTCGGCATGCTGTGGCTGACGCGCCGCTCGGCGTCGGCGAGCAAGGCGGGTGAAGGCTACGGCGACCACAAGGAGGAGTTCGCCGCGGTCGACAACTCGAACCTGCCGTCGTTCTTCATGGCGCTGCTGCCGATCCTGGTCGTCATCGTGCTGAACTTCGTGCTGTCGAAGTACGTGATCCCGGCCTTCGACCACAGCTACCTGGCAAGCGCCAAGTTCCGCAACATCGACCTGAAGAAGGTGCTCGCGATCTGGGCCATCATCGGCGCGATGGCGATCGCGATCGCCGTGCTCGCCGCGACGCAGCGCAAGCGCATCGCCGACATGCGCGCGGCCTTCGACAAGGGCACGATCGGCTCGCTGCTGCCGATGGCCAACACCGCCTCCGAGGTCGGCTACGGCGCGGTGATCGCCACCCTCGCGGCCTTTGCCGTCGTGCGCGAAGGGCTGAAGGCGGTGACGAGCGACCCGGTGGTCTCGCTGTGGCTGGTGGTCACGGTGCTGGCCGCGATGACGGGCTCGGCCTCGGGCGGCATGAGCCTGGCGCTGGGCGCGATGGGCGAGGACTACGCCCGCGCCGCCGAGGCGATGAGCATCGACCCGCAGATCATGCACCGCATCGCCTCGATGGGCTCGGCGGCGATGGACATCCTGCCGCACAACGGCGCGGTGATCACCCTGCTGGCGATCTGCGGGCTCACGCACCGGCAGTCGTACTTCGACCTCTTCGTCGTCGGCAGCCTCACCGCCTTCACCGCCAGCCTGCTGGTGCTGGCGATGTACCTGACCGTCGGGGTGTTCTGATGCGCGCCGCGTCGTTCAAGACCCTGCTCTCCGCCGTCGGGCTGGCCGCCGCCGGCGTGCTGCAGGGCGCGCAGGCACAGCCGCTGCGCCTGCTCGCCGCCGAGCTGCCGCCCTACACCTACCAGGTGCCGCCGGCCTCGGTCACCGAGTACCCAGGGCCGGGCCGCGGCGTGATCCACGACCTGGTGCGCGAGCTGGCGCGCCGCGTCGGCCAGTCCGACCGCATCGAGTACATGCCCTGGTTCCGCGCCCAGGAGATCGCGCAGGCCGAACCCAACATCGGCATCCTCGCCCTCACCCGCTCGCCCGAACGCGAAGACCACTACCGCTGGCTGGTCGAGGTGCTGGTCGACGACCTGGTGCTGGTCGGCGCGCCGGGCGTCGACGTGTCCGACCTGTCGAGGGTGCGCGACCGCCCGGTCGGCGTGCTGCGCCGCTCGGGCGCCGAGGCGCTGCTCGGCTCGCTCGGCTTCACCCGCCTCTCGCCGCAGTCCGAGGAGTGGATGAACGCCAAGGCGATGAAGGACCGCCGCATCGATGCGTGGCTCGCGCCGCGCGCGATGGTCGTGCACGCGGTGCGCGAGGTGCGCGGCAACCTCGACGTGCTGCAGTTCGGCCAGGTGGTGCGCCGCTCGCGCCTCTACCTCGCGACCTCGAAGTCGCTGCCCGAAGCCGAGGCCGCGCGCTGGGAGGCCGCCTGGGCGGCGATGCAGGCCGACGGCACCGTCGACCGCATCGTGCGCGAAGACCAGGACCCGCAGATCGACCCGGTCGACGACGCCAAGCGGCGCGTGCGCGAAGAACCCTTCCGCTAGAGCAGCGCGTCTCCGTCGCGTGCCGCGCCCCCGAGGGCGACGGCAGGCCCGGCCGTCGCCGGCCGCCCCTTGAAACCCTAGAGAGAAGCCCGCTGGTGCCCCTGGCACCGCGGGCCGATAACACCCGCCCACAGGAGACAACACCATGCCCGCCAGCCTCTCCCCGCACGCCACGCTGCCCGCGATGCCCCGCGGCAAGGTCGTCAGCGCCGAAGAAGCGGTGCGCCTGATCCGCCCCGGCGACACCGTGGCCACCGGTGGCTTCGTCGGCATCGGCTTCGCCGAGGAGATCGCCCTTGCACTGGAGGCACGCTTCCTCGCCGGCGACGACAACGAGCCGACGCCGCGCCGCCCGCACGGCCTGACCCTGGTCTACGCCGCCGGCCAGGGCGACGGGCGCGAGAAGGGCCTGAACCACTTCGCGCACGAAGGCATGTTGAAGCGCGTGATCGGCGGCCACTGGGGGCTGTGCCCTCGCCTGCAGGAGCTGGCCGTGGCCAACCGGGTCGAGGCCTACAACCTGCCGCAGGGCGTGATCTCGCACCTGTTCCGCGACATCGCCGCCGGCCGGCCGGGTCACCTCTCGGCGGTCGGCCTGGGCACCTTCGTCGACCCGCGCCACGGCGGCGGCAAGCTCAACGAGCGCACGACCGAGGACCTGGTGCGCCTGATGCCGATCGACGGGCGGGAGTACCTCTTCTACAACGCCTTCCCGATCGACGTCGGCATCATCCGCGGCACCACCGCCGACCCGGACGGCAACGTGACGATGGAGAAGGAGGCGCTGACGCTCGAGGCGCTGGCGCTCGCGATGGCGGTGCGCAATTCCGGCGGCACCGTGATCGTCCAGGTCGAGCGCCTGGCCGAGCGCCACTCGCTGCCGGCGCGCCAGGTCAAGGTGCCGGGGGTGCTGGTCGACTGCGTCGTCGTGGCAAAGCCCGAGAACCACTGGCAGACCTTCGCCGAGGCCTACAGCCCGGCCTTCGCCGGCGAGCTGCGCGTGCCCGCGTCGGCCCATGCGCCGATGGCGATGAGCGAACGCAAGCTGATCGCCCGCCGCGCCGCGCTCGAGCTCGACGCCAACAGCGTGGTCAACCTGGGCATCGGCATGCCCGAGGGCATCGCCGAGGTGGCCGCGGAGGAAGGCATCGTCGACCTGATGACGCTGACGGCCGAGCCCGGCGTGATCGGCGGCGTGCCGGCCGGCGGCCTCAACTTCGGCGCCGCGAGCAACACCCAGGCGGTGATCGACCAGCCCTACCAGTTCGACTTCTACGACGGCGGCGGGCTCGACATCGCCTTCCTCGGCCTGGCGCAGGCCGATGCCGAGGGCAACCTGAACGTGAGCCGCTTCGGGCCCAAGCTGGCCGGCGCCGGCGGCTTCATCAACATCAGCCAGAGCGCGAAGAAGGTGGTCTTCGTCGGCACCTTCAACGCCGGCGGGCTGCGCCTGGGCATCGACGACGAAGGGCTGCGCCTGGACCGCGACGGCAGCGTGACCAAGTTCGTGCGCCAGGTCGAGCACCGCACCTTCAGCGGCGCCGAGGCGCTGCGCCGCGGCCAGCGCGTGCTCTACGTGACCGAGCGCTGCGTGTTCCGCCTCGGCGCCGAGGGACTCGAGCTGGTCGAGATCGCGCCGGGCATCGACCTGCAGCGCGACATCCTCGACCGCATGGACTTCCTGCCGATGATGAAGACCGCACCCGCGCCGATGGACCCGGCGATCTTCCGCGCCGGGCCGATGGGCCTGCGCGAGCGGCTGCTGGCGCTGCCGCTCGAACGCCGCTTCGCCTACGACGCGGCGCAGAACACGCTGTTCATCAACTTCGAGGGCCACTCGGTGCGCACGCTCGAGGACGTGCAGGCGATCGCCGCGCAGGTCGAGGGCATCGTCGGCCCGCTCGGCCATCGCGTCGACGCGGTCGTCAATTACGACAACTTCAGCATCGTGCCGGAGCGGCTCGACGACTACGCGCGCATGGTGCAGGGGCTGGTGGAGCGCTGGTACGACCGCGTCGCCCGCCACGCGGCAAGCAACTTCCTGCGCATCAAGCTGGGCGACGCGCTCAAGGAGCGGGGGCTGGCGCCGCACATCTTCGAGAACGCCGAGGCGGCGCGCGGCGCCGCCGGCTGAGGATGCCTGCGTCCTCGCGACGCCTGTCGCCGCTGGTCGTCGCCTGCCTGGCCGCGACCTGGTTCATCTGGGGCTCGACCTACCTCGCAATCAAGTTCGCGCTGGTCAGCCTGCCGCCCTTCGTGCAGATGGGCACGCGCTTCCTCGTCGCCGGCGGCCTGCTGCTGGGCTGGATGGCGTGGCGCGGCGCGCCGATGCCTGATGCGCGGCAATGGCGGCATGCGCTGGTCGTCGGCGCGCTGATGCTGGGCGGCGGCATGGGCGGCACCGCCTATGCGGAGCTGACCGTGGGCTCGGGGCTGGTCGTCGCGTTCATCGCGGTGATCCCGGCACTGATGGCGCTGGCGATGCTCGCCTTCCGCGTCCGCCCGAGCCGGCTCGAGGCCGCCGGCATCGGCGTCGGCCTGGTCGGCGTGCTGGCGCTGACCCAGGGCGCGGGCTTCCAGGCGTCGCCGGTGGGGCTGTTCGCGATCGCCCTCGCCTGCGTGACATGGACCGTCGGCAGCGTGCTTGCGCTGCGCGTGCTGCCGCTGGCGCCAGGCGCGGTCGGCTTCGCCAGCGAGATGCTCTGCGGCGGCGCGGTGCTGATCGGCATGGCGTGGGTCGCCGGCGAGGCACCGGTGCTGGCCGCTCAGTGGCCGCCGCAGCCGCTGGCGCTCGCGGCCTGGGTCTACCTGGTCGTCGCCGGCTCGCTGATCGCCTTCAACGCCTACATGCTGCTGCTCGAGCGCAGCTCGACGACGCTGGCCTCGAGCTACTGCTTCGTCAACCCGGTGATCGCGCTGCTGCTCGGCGTCGGGTTTGGCGGGGAGGTCGTGACGACGGCCGAATGGGTGGCCAGCGGCGTCGTGGTGGCTGGCGTTGTGTTGCTGCTCTGGGGGGGCGCGCGCTGAGGTGTCCGCGCGTCACGCAGCGTCTTCAGCGCGGAGGCGCCTCGACGCGCGAGGCGCGCAGCACACCGCGGCCTTCCGAGTCGCGCAACTCCAGCAGGCCGTCGTCGGGTCGTACACGGGCGCTGACAGCTTGCTCGAGCCCGGTCAGGATGCGGTCCTCCTGTTCCAGCCCGAGCCGGCCGCAGGCGCCGCGCTCGCTGACGATCGGGCCGAGCTTCAGGGCGCGATCCTTCAGGCTGTAGGGCGCGCGCATCGGGCCGCAGCTGGTATCGCCCGTCATCTGCCCGTCGGCGCCGAAGACGATGCGCGCGCGGCTGCGGTCGAGGATCGGCTCGCGCTGCGCCTGGTCGATGCGCCAGGCGCCCTCGACCGCGTCACGCGAGGCACCGCCCGACAACGCGGCACAGGCGCCGATGAGCGAGGCCAGCCACGGAGCGGCGAGCAGCGCGGCGACGACGCGCCAGGTTGACGCGGGCTTCCGGGCCAGGGCCGGCGCCGTCGCTGTCGCAGGCGCCCCCGTCGTCGTCGCCCCCGAGGCGTGGCCCGTTGCGGGCGCCGCTGCGCCGGCGGGCGACGAGGCAAGGCCCGCGGGCGCGTCCCTGCGCGTCGTCGCCATGACCGCCCGACGCCGCCTCACGCCGCGCCCCCGCCCTGCGCCTGCCGCGCCAGCGCCTGCGCCCGGATCGCGCCGAGCGTCGTGCGCGTCGTGATGACGTCGGTGTCGAGCACCAGGTGCAGCAGCGTCGGCCGATCGTCGCCCAGCGCCTGGGCAAAAGCGGGTTCGAATTCGGCGGTCTCGCGCACCGTCGCTGCGGCCCAGCCGTAGGCGCGGGCGAGTGCCGCGAAGTCCGGGTTCGCCAACGCCGTGCCGCTGACACGGCCCGGGTACTCGCGCTCCTGGTGCATGCGGATCGTGCCGTAGCTGCCGTTGTCGACGACGACGACGATCGGCTTCGCGCCATGGGCGCGAGCCGTCGCCAGCTCCTGGCCCGTCATCAGGAAATCGCCGTCGCCGGCGAGGTTGACGACGCAGCGGCCCGGCTGCAGCAGGCTCGCCGCGACGGCCGCCGGCACGCCGTAGCCCATCGCGCCCGAGGTCGGCGCGAGCTGGCTGCCGAGGCCGCGATAGCGCCAGTAGCGGTGCAGCCAGCCGCTGTAGTTGCCGGCGCCGTTGGTGACGATCGTGTCGCGCGGGGCCAGGCGCTGAATGGTCTTGACGACTTGCGCCAGGTCGAGCGGCGCGACCGGCGGCGCCTCGAGGTTGGTCAGGTAGTCGGCATGCGCGGCCTCGGCCCAGGCGCCCCAGGGCAGCGTCGGTGGGGCGGCCAGCGTCTCGAGCGCGCGCGCGGCCTGGGTCATCGAGGCCTGGAGCAGCAGGTCGGCCTCGTAGACGCGGCCGAGCTCTTCGGCGCCCGGATGGACGTGGACCAGCCGCTGCGCCGGCCGCGGCGCGGCGAGCAGCGTGTAGCCGCCGGTCGTCATCTCGCCCAGGCGCGGGCCGACGGCGAGGACCAGGTCGGCCTCGCGCACGCGCTGGGCGAGCCTCGGCGCGATGCCGATGCCGACGTCGCCGGCGTAGAGCGGGTGGTGGTTGTCGAAGCGGTCCTGGAAGCGGAAGGCGCAGGCCACCGGCAGCTGCCAGTTCTCGGCGAACCGCTGCAACGCCTGCGCGGCGCCTTCGTCCCAGCCGCTGCCGCCGGCGATCACCAGCGGGCGCGACGCCGCGATCAGCAGGCGGCGCACCTCGCGCAGCGCCCCCGGCGCGGGCCAGGCCTGGGCCGGCTCGACCCGCGGCAGCACGGGCGCGGCGGTCGGCGTCGTCAGCATGTCCTCGGGCAGCGCGAGCACCACCGGGCCGGGCCGCCCCTGCAGCGCGATGTGAAAGGCACGCGCGACGTACTCGGGCAGCCGGTCGGCCTGCTGGACCTCGCCGACCCACTTGGCGTAGCCGCCGCTGTTGGGGCCGAAGACCGCGCGGTAGTCGAGTTCCTGGAAGGCCTCGCGGTCGCGCATGTCGGCGCCGACCTGGCCGAGGAAGAGGACCATCGGCGTCGAGTCCTGGAAGGCGGTGTGCAGGCCGATCGCGGCGTTGCTGGCGCCGGGCCCGCGGGTCGCGAAGCAGATGCCGGGGCGGCGCGTCAGCTTGCCCTGGGCGTCGGCCATGAAGGCGGCGCCGCCCTCCTGCCGGCAGGCGACGAAGCGGATCCGCTCGCGGTGCTCGTGGAAGCCGTCGAGCACCGCGAGGAAGCTCTCGCCGGGCACGCCGAAGCAGGTGTCGATGCCCTGGGCGACCAGCGCTTCGACGAGGGCGTGGCCGGCGAGGCGGGCAGGCGGGGTCGGGTTCATGCCACGACTGTAGCGAGACGCCTGCCCCGGGCCCGCCGGCCGGCGAGCCCCGCCGGGGTCGGGCGCCCGGCAGCCCGGCGCGTGGGTGCTCCCTGGCCTTCGAAGCGGCCCTCAGGCGGGCACCGCCGGCGCCCGGCGCGCGGCGATCCGCAGCCCGACGAAGGACGCCGAGACCACCGCCATCACCAGCGCCAGCGCTGCGCCGAAGAAGACGCCCTTCGGCAGGCCGAGATCGAGCAGGCCGCCGAGCACCGGCGCGCCGATGGCGAAACCGAGGTCGAGCCCGGAGTAGACGGTGCCGTAGACGCGGCCGGTCGCGCCCGGCGGGGTCGCCTGCTTGATCAGCATGTCGCGCGACGGCGCCGCCAGCCCGCTGCCGAAGCCGGCCAGTGCGACCAGGCCCGCGGCCGCCAGGCCCGGCAGCCAGCCGCTGCCGGCGAGCGCGAAGAGCACCGCCGAGACCAGCAGCATCGAGCCGATCGTCCGCTCGAGGCGCTCGACCCGCGTCACCAGGAAGCCGCCGACCACGGTGCCGCAGGCACTCGCCAAGGTGTACGCGGTGACGACGAAGGCGGCGGTCGACAGCGGCAGCCCGTACACCGCCTGCAGCGCCGGGCTGGCGAAGCTCAGCACCGCGCTGAGCGCGATCGTGCTCCAGAAGAAAAACGAGAAGCACAGCCACACCGAAGGCAGCGCCAGGAAGGCGAGCGGGTGCTCGCGGCCGCCGGCGGCCGGCCCCGCCGCCCGGGCACCGCCGAGCACCCGGCCCGCCATCACCCGGTCGTCGATCGCCGCACGCTGCCAGACCACCAGCCCCAGCACGGCCAGCGCCAGCAGCGCAGCGCCGCCAAGCGCGAGGCGCCAGGAGCCGGTGAGCCCGGTGAGGCCCAGCAGGAACACCGGCGCCGACGCCCAGCCGAGGTTGCCGGTGATGCCGTGCACCGAATAGGCGTGGCCCAGGCGCGACGCCGAGACCCGCTTGTTCAGGATCGTGAAATCGACCGGGTGGAACGGCGAGTTGCCGAGGCCGGACAGCGCCGCCGCCAGCATCAGGCCCGGGTAGCCGTTCGCCATCGCGCCGCTGGCGGCAGCGGCGGCAAAGCAGGCCAGTGCGGCAAACAGCACCGGACGCGCCCCGACGCGGTCGACCAGGAAGCCCGACAGCGCCTGCCCGATGCCCGAGACGACGAAGAACACCGTGACCAGCAGCCCCAGCTCGGCGTAGCTCAGCCCGAAGTCGCGCATGAACAACGGAAACAGCGGCGGCAGCAGCATGTGGAAGAAGTGCGAGGTGCCGTGCGCCAGGCCGACCAGGCCGATCGTGCGGGCGTCCTCGCCCAGGCTGGCCGGGGCGGGAGGGGGAGAGGAAGAATTCATGGGCGGCATCCTAGGCGGCCCGCCAACCGGGCCGGTAGAGGGGTCGTTCGGCACCCGGCAGCGGCGCGCGCGCCGGTCCGCCCCCCGGAAACCGGCGGTGGGGACTGCCCAAACGGGGGTCGAGGGTGCACACTTTGTCGCCCCGCGTTTCCGGGGACGCGCTTTGGCAGGCACCCGGAAACGGCTGGGCAACGTTGGGAAATCACGGCCCCTGAGCCGGAACGAGAAACGCCCTGAAGGGCATCAGGAGTGACGGACATGCTCACATCGCTGTTTGGCGATCTCGGCCTGGCGAAGCGTCGCCAGGACGACGAGGCCTGGAAGGATACCGAGGCCGACCTCGGGAACCAGGGCTTCGCCGCCACCTCGCTGCTCGAGTCGACCGACACGACAGTCAACGATCAGGGGCAGATGGTCGACCGCCACGTGCGCGACCTGCTGATCAGGGGCTCGGCGGCGCGGGCAATGCGCGAACACTTCGCAAGCCGCCCCGAGGGCGACGGCAGCAGCCACGCGATCACGCTCTACGACCCGATGAAGGTCTGGGCGCCGGCGGTGATCAAGGCGCTGTCGGACGCCAGCGGGCAACCGATCGAGAAGCTGCACCTGCGCGAGAAGCCGACGCTGAAGACGATCGCGATGATCGAGCGCACCCGCGTCGTGCGCCGCTTCGACGAGACGCTGAAGATCTACCACGCCGACGTGCGCGTGCTCGAGGCCGGCACGGCCGACATCCCGATCGTGCTGATGGAGCGCTCCGAGCTCGCCGCGGTGATCGTCGGCCCGATGCACGGCGACGCGGTCGAGCACATGCTGTCCCAGCTGGTCGAGGCGACGCGCCAGCCCAGCTGGCGCTGCGCGACGCTGCTGTTCATGCTGCCGCCGACGGACGTCTGGATCGCTGAAGACATTGCGCACCAGGACTGGCCGGCCGGCATCAGGGTCACGACCCTGCACGACTCGCTCAGCAGCACCTCGGCAGTGTGGAACGCCCTGCTCGACGCCTGGAACGGCAGCCGGACCGCGCCCGACTGGTCGCGCACGCCGACCGGCCCCGGTGATGGCGGCTTCCCGATCCGCGTTGCCGAGCTCGAGGCCAGCCAGCTCCCCAGTGCTGGCAGCGCGGTCGCCGCCAATGCGCCCCGACTCGGTTCGTGGTTGCCGGTGCCCGACGTCATCGAGGGCCTCGACGCCCAGCGCGCCGCCGAAGGCCTGCGCGGCCTGATCGCCGCCAACGACGGCGTGCTCGGCTGTGGCGTCGTCGACGAGGACGGCGTGGTGATCGCGATCGAGCAGCGCGAGCAGCTCGAGCTCAGCCTGAGCGATGCCGCCAGCGCCTGCACCCAGCTGCTGCGAGCCCAGCGCCAGGCGGCCCGCGCGATGGGCCTGCCCGAGCCGATGGACGAGGCGATCCTTGGGGCAGGCGGCCGCCAACAGGTGCTGCGGCCGCTGGCCCGCCACCCGGGCACGTTTCTCTTCGCGCTGATCGACCGCGGCGAGACCAACCTGGCCCTGGTGCGCTACCGCATGCGCGAGATCGAGCGCGAACTCGGCTGAGACCGGCCGGCGGGCGCCTGCAGGCGGCACCCGGTCACCCGCCGACACCGGCACCGGTGCGGGCACTCGCGTCGGCAGGCGGCGATGCAGTCGCCCGCTCGTGGCAATGAGTCACGCAAACCCCGCAGCGGCGCGGCCGCCATCCGCACGCCGGCCGCTGGCCGGCCGGATACTGCGCGCAGACCCCCGGGGCCCCGCCGATGAACGTCGACTTCAGCAGCATCCACAACCATCACGAGCGCGCCGTGTTCGACGCCGTCATGGCCCAGGCGACCGACTACCCGCTGGCCGCCTCGAGCCCTGACCTGATGGCCGACGTCGCCTGCATCGCGCTCAACCGGCTGCTGCCGCGCTACATCCGTCACGAAGTCGACCTCGCCTTCTACCTGACCGAGACCGAGCGCGCGGAGATGGCGCGATCGATCGACGAGTCGGTCCGCTTCGCCTTCGAGTTCGTGCAGGCACGCCGCGTGATGCGGGCGCGCGGCTGAGCGTGCAGCGGCACGCGAGCCCTGGACACTGCCTCTCCCGCGCGGCGTCATGGCAGCCGTGCCCTTGTGATGCGTCATGACTGATCCGGCCCGCACGCCCCCCCTTCCGACCCAGGACGACGACCCCGCCTGGGCCGCCACGCGCGCCCAGGCCGTTGCCGCGACCCAGATCCTGGAAGACCGCGACGAGAGCGAACCCGGCGCGCAAAAGGACATCGGCCGTGACGTCGGCAATGGCCAGCGCGAGCTTTTCATCTCCTGCGGGCCGGCCGAGGCGCTGCTGCAGCAGTTCGAGGTGCTGCAGCCGGACTTCGTCGCGATCCACGACCTGGGCTGCGCCGTCTCGCGCCGTCTGGTCGCCAGCATCGCCGCCGCCAGCCAGCGCCCGGCGCAGACGCTGACGATCCGGCGCCAGGGCTACGGCACCGCGCTGGCGAAACTCGAGTTCGTCGAATGGGCCTCGCCGGGCAGCCGCGTGATCCGCCTCTACACGACCGAGATCGAGGCCGAGCCCGCCGCGCGCCGGCAGATCGCGCAAGCGCTGCTGGCGCACAGCCGGCTCGGCGTGCTGATCGTCGGCGACCTGAAGGCGCAGGCGATCGACGCCGCGCTGGAGCCGATCCGCCAGGCGATGCAGGCGCGCGAGTGGCCTAACCGCGAGCTGCTGATGCTGCCGCTCGGCTCGAGCAGTGTGATCGCGGAGCAGGCGCACCGCCTGTCGCGCGACGGCGGCATCGCGGTGCGCTCGACGCCACAGGTCACGCGCCAGGCCGCGGTGTGGTCGTACCTGAGCGACACCTGGAACCGCTGGCGCCAGCAGCAGGGCACGGCCGGCCTCGCGCTGCCGATGCTGCCGGCGGCGACCGCGCCGACACCGGCGCCGACGGCGTCGCGGGCTGCGGCTGGCCCGGCCGACGTGCCCTGGCGGGCCACGCCGAGCGCCCCACCCCCAGTGGCGGCGCCGACCTTGCCGGCCGCCATCGGCGCGCCGCCGGTGCTCAGCCCGCCCCCCGCGACGCCGCCCGCCCCCGCCGCGCCGCTGCGCATGCAGGCGATGCCGCCGGTTCCGCGCGGCGGCCCGCGCGTGCACAGCCTGGCCGACCAGCTGATCGACTACGTCAGCCGCCTGCTCAAGCTCAACGGGATGCGCTGCGTCTGCATCTTCGACCGCGACAGCGGTGAGCCGCAGGCACATGCCGGCGCGCTCTTCAGCGCCAGCGCGATGGCCGCGCAGGGCCATGCCTGGATGCGCGCCTGCCTGACGGTCGGCCACGGGCTGGCGATGCCGCTCGAAGGGCCGGAGGCGGCGCTGACCCTGGGCGCCCACCACCTGGTGCTGCGCCCGCTGCCGAAGCACTCGAACCTGCTGCTGCTGGCGGTGCTCGACAAGGAAATCGCGAACCTGACGCTCGCGCGCCTGCAGATCCAGCGCCTCGACGAGGACTTCTCGATCTGAGCGCCCGGCCCGACCGGGCCGTGGCGCGCAGGCCGGTCCGCCAGCCTCAGTGCACGACGCGGCCGAAGCGGAACTCGCCGTCTTCGTAGTCGACCGGCACCATGTCCTTCGGCGCGAAACGGCCCTCGAGGATCAGCTTCGCCACCGGGTTCTCGATGCGGTGCTGGATCGCCCGCTTCAGCGGCCTCGCGCCGAACACCGGGTCGAAGCCGACCTTCGCCAGCTCGGCCAGCGCCGCCGGCGACACCTCGAGCCTCATCTCGAGCTTCTCGAGGCGCTTCTCGAGCGACTTCAGCTGGATGCGCGCGATCGCCTCGATGTGCTTCTCGTCGAGCGCATGGAACACCACCGTCTCGTCGATCCGGTTCAGGAACTCGGGCCGGAAGTGCTGCTTCACCTCCGCCCACACCGCCTCGCGGATCAGCTCTGCGTCCTGCCCCGCCATCTGCATGATCTGGTGCGAGCCCAGGTTGCTCGTCATCACGATCACCGTGTTCTTGAAGTCCACGGTGCGGCCCTGGCCGTCGGTCAGCCGGCCGTCGTCGAGCACCTGCAGCAGCACGTTGAAGACGTCCGGGTGCGCCTTCTCGACCTCGTCGAGCAGCAGCACGCTGTAGGGCATGCGCCGCACCGCCTCGGTCAGGTAGCCACCCTCGTCGTAGCCGACATAGCCGGGCGGCGCGCCGATCAGGCGCGAGACCGAGTGCTTCTCCATGAACTCGCTCATGTCGATGCGCACCAGGTGGTCCTCGCTGTCGAACAGGAAGCCGGCCAGCGCCTTGCACAGCTCGGTCTTGCCGACCCCGGTGGGCCCGAGGAAGAGGAAGGAGCCGGTCGGCCGGTTCGGGTCGGCCAGGCCGGCGCGCGAACGGCGGATCGCGTCCGACACCGCGCGGATCGCCTCGTCCTGGCCGACGACACGCTCATGCAGCTTCTGCTCCATGTGCAGCAGCTTCTCGCGCTCGCCCTGCATCAGCTTGGACACCGGGATGCCGGTCGCGCGGGCGACCACCTCGGCGATCTCCTCGGCGCCGACCTGGGTACGCAACAGTTGCGGCGCACCGCCCTTGGCCTTGCCAGCCTCTCTCGCCTGCGCCTCGCCGAGGCGCTTCTCGAGGTCGGGCAGCGTGCCGTACTGGAGCTCGGCGACCTTGTTGAAGTCGCCCTTGCGCTTGAACTCCTCGATCTGGAACTTGACGCGGTCGATCTCTTCCTTGAGCTGCGCTGAGCCCTGCGCAGCCGCCTTTTCGCTGGTCCAGATCTCCTCGAGATCGTTGTACTCGCGCTGCACCTTCAGCAGCTCTTCCTCGATCAGACCGAGCCGGCGCTGCGAGCCTTCGTCCTTCTCCTTCTTGACCGCTTCGCGCTCGATCTTCAGCTGGATCATGCGGCGGTCGAGCCGGTCCATCACCTCGGGCTTGGAATCGATCTCGATCTTGATCTTCGCCGCCGCCTCGTCGATCAGGTCGATCGCCTTGTCGGGCAGGAAGCGGTCGGTGATGTAGCGGTTGCTGAGTTCGGCCGCGGCGACGATCGCCGGGTCGGTGATCTGGACCCCGTGGTGCACCTCGTACTTCTCCTGCAGCCCGCGCAGGATCGCGATGGTCGACTCGACAGAGGGCTCGCCGACGAGGATCTTCTGGAAGCGGCGCTCGAGCGCGGCGTCCTTCTCGAGGTACTTGCGGTACTCGTCGAGCGTGGTCGCGCCGATGCAGTGCAGCTCGCCGCGCGCCAGCGCGGGCTTCAGCATGTTGCCGGCATCGATCGCGCCTTCGGCCTTGCCGGCGCCGACCATCGTGTGGATCTCGTCGATGAAGACGATCGTGCGGCCTTCGTCCTGCGCAACCTCCTTCAGCACGCCCTTCAGGCGCTCCTCGAACTCGCCGCGGTACTTCGCGCCGGCCAGCAACAGCGCCATGTCGAGCACGAGCACGCGCTTGTCCTTCAGCGAGTCGGGCACCTCGCCGTTGACGATGCGCTGTGCCAGGCCTTCGACGATCGCGGTCTTGCCGACGCCGGGCTCGCCGATCAGCACCGGGTTGTTCTTGCTGCGCCGCTGCAGCACCTGGATCGCGCGGCGGATCTCGTCGTCGCGGCCGATCACCGGGTCGAGCTTGCCCTGGCGCGCGCGCTCGGTGAGGTCGAGCGTGTACTTCTTCAGCGACTCGCGCTGGCCCTCGGCCTCGGCCGAGTCGACCGTCTGGCCGCCACGCACCGACTCGATCGCAGCCTCGAGCGCCTTGCGCGTCAGCCCGTGGCCGCGCACCACGCCGGCGAGGTCGGTCTTGGCCTCGGCCAGCGCGAGCAGGAACATCTCGCTGGCGATGAACTGGTCGCCCTTCTTGCCGGCTTCCTTCTCGGCCGCCTGCAGCAGCGAGACGAGGTCGCGCCCCGCCTGCACCGGTTGGCCCCCGCCCTGCACCTGGGGCAGGCCGTTGAGCGCGGTGTTCAGCGCCGTCTGCAGCGCCGGCATGCGCACGCCGGCACGCTCCAGCAGCGCACGCGGCCCATCAGGCTGGGCCAGCATCGCCGCCAGCACGTGCGCCGGCTCGATATAGGGGTTGTCGTGCTGGATGGCGAGGCTCTGCGCCTCCTGCAACGCCTGCTGGAAGGCGGTGGTGAGCTTGTCGATGCGCATGGGAGGTCCCGTTGTTCTGGCTTGCCTCCGATTCTGGGGACGGGACCCCAGCGTTTCAAGCCGAGAGCCGCATCAACCAATGGCCCAGCGCGGCGAAGCCGAGGCCACCCGCGACGTGGGCGAAGCTGTGCCAGAGCGCCCCGCTCCAATGCCCGCGCTGGAGCAGCGACAGCGACTCGGCGGAGAAGGACGAGAAGGTCGTCAGGCCGCCGAGCAGGCCGGTGATGAGGAGCAGGCGCCACAGCTCGTCCGGCACACGGTCGAACCAGGCCACCGCCATGCCGATCAGCAGGCCGCCGACGCAGTTCACCGCCAGCGTGCCGAGCGGGAAGACGTGGCCCGGGTTGTTGAGCCAGACCGCGACGCGCCAGCGCAGGACCGAGCCGACCGCGCCGCCCAGCGCGACCGCCAGCCACTGGAGCCACGCGGTGGCGCCGGCGACGCCCACGCTCATCGCGCCCCGCTGCCGCCGGCGCCATGAGCACCAGACGGGGCAGCAGTGTCGGTGTCCGCAGGGCAGGACGTGCGAGGCGCGCCCGGCGCCTCAAGGGATCCCACGGCGTTCGTCGCCTCGAGCCCCCAGCGCCGCAGCGCCTCGTCGTCGGCCACGCGCGCGTCGACCCAGCGCGCGCCGTCGGCGGTGTGCTCCTTCTTCCACAGCGGGGCCTGCGTCTTCAGGTAGTCCATCAGGAACTCGCAGGCCTGGAAGGCCTGGTGGCGGTGCGCCGACGCGACGGCCACCAGCACGATCTGGGCGCCGGCCTCGAGCCGCCCGATGCGATGCACGACGCGTACGGCGCGGATGTCGAAGCGGCGCCCGGCCTCGTCGACCATGGCCTCGATCGCCTGCTCGGTCATGCCCGGGTAATGCTCGAGCTCGAGGCTCTCGATCGCGGGAGCGCGGGCGGGGTCGCGGGCGGGGTCGTGGTGATGGTCGTGCTCGCGGACCGTGCCGACGAAGCTCGATACCGCCCCGACGCCGGGGTCGCCGGCACGCAGCGCCGCGACCTCGGCCGCGAGGTCGAAGTCCTCGGCCTGGATGCGCACGCGCGGCGTCGCCATCGCTCAGCCGCCGGTGACCGGTGGGAAGAAGGCCACTTCGGCGCCCTCGTGCAGCGGCCTGGACTCGTCGGCTTCGAGCACCTGGTCGACCGCCATGCGCACCGCGCGGCCGCGTGCGAGCAGGCGCGCCGGCTCGGCGCCGGCGGCGATCAGCGTGTCGCGCAGGGCACCGAGCGTCGCCGCCTCGGCCAACTCGATCGTGCGGCCGGGGCCGAGGGCCTCGCGAATCGAGGCGAAGTAGCGCACCTGAACTCTCATGGCCTGCAGTGCCTCGTGTTCAGCCGAGCAGGTCGGCGAAGGGCAGGAAGCGCACGGTATCGCCGCGCGCGATCGCCTGGCCCGGCGGGTTGTCGACCAGGCCGTCGCCGGTGACGAGCGAGGTCAGCACGCCCGAGCCCTGGTTGCGGAACAGCTCGACCCCGCCGGCTCCGTTCAGGCGCACGCGCAGGAACTCGCGGCGGCGGTCGGGCCTGGGCCAGTCGAAGTCGGCGCGCGCCGGCAGCGCCAGCGGCGCCAGCGCGGTCGCGCCCTGCAGCCTGAGCAGCGCCGGGCGCACCGCGAGCGCGAAGGTCACGCAGGCCGACACCGGGTTGCCCGGCAGGCCGATGAACAGCGCCTCGCCGTCGCCGCCGGGGCGCCGCACGGCGCCGAACGCGAGCGGCTTGCCGGGCTTGATCGCCATCTGCCAGAGGTCGAGCCGGCCCTCGGCCTGCACGGCGGGCTTCAAGTGGTCTTCCTCGCCGACCGAGACGCCTCCGCTGGTGAGGATCAGGTCGTGCCCCGCGGCGGCCGCGCGCAGCGCCTCGCGCGTGGCCTCGAGCCGGTCGGCGACGATGCCCAGGTCGCGCACCTCGCAGCCCAGCGCCTGCAGCAGGCCGCGCATCAGGTAGCGGTTGGAGTTGTAGATCGCGCCCGGCGCCAGCGGCTCGCCGGGCATCGCGAGCTCGTCGCCGGTCGAGAACAGCGCCACCCGCGGGCGCCGCTGCACGCGTAGCGTCGCCGCCCCGACCGAGGCGGCGAGGCCGAGCGCCGGCGCGCCGAGGCGGGTGCCGGCGGCGAGCACGGTGGCCCCTTCGCGCACGTCTTCGCCGCGCCGGCGCACGTGCTGGCCGGGCGGCGGCAGGATGTCGATGCGCACGCCGCCCTCGACCACCGTGCAGGCCTCCTGCATCACGACGGCATCGGCGCCGAAGGGCAATTGGGCGCCGGTGAAGACGCGCGCGGCGGTGCCGGGCTGCAGCGGCGTGCCGACGACGCCGGCGGCGATGCGCTGGCTGACCGGCAACCTCGTGCCTGCGGCCGGCACGTCGGCGACGCGCAGCGCGTAGCCGTCCATCGCGCTGTTGTCGGCCGGCGGCACGTCGAGCGTCGAGCGCACGTCGACGGCCAGCACGCGGCCGAGCGCGTCGAAGGTCGAGCATTCGGCCGCCTCGGAAGCCGGCAGGGGCGTCACGCCGGCCAGCAGGCGTTGCAGCGCCTCGTCGAACGGCATCAGCGGTGGCCGCGCGGGGGCGGCGGCGTCCGGTGCCGCCTCAGGCGCCGGCGTCGAAGGGGGGCTTGTAGTCATGGCGGGCGGCATGCTGCAGCAGGTACTCGATGATGCGCCCAGGTTCGTGCGGCGACAGCAGCGGCAGCCGGGTCGGCACCGGCAGCTGGGCGGGCTCGGCGGTGACGACCGCGCAGACCTTCGGGTCCTGCGGATAGAGCGGCGGGCGGTCGAGCCCCGGGTGCCAGAGCTCGAGCTTCGGCAGCTCGGCGTGCTTGAAGCCTTCGATCAGCACCCAGTCGACCTCGCTCAGCTCGGCGAGCAGCTGGTGCACCGAGAGCTCGGCCGGGTGCTCGAACTCGCGCAGCTTCGCCAGGCGCTGGTCGGAGGCGACGACGACCTCGAAGGCGCCGGCCTGGCGATGACGCCACGAGTCCTTGCCGGGCCGGTCGATGTCGAAGCCGTGGTGGGCGTGCTTGACGGTCGACACGCGCAAGCCGGCGGCACGGAAGGCGCGGATCAGCGCCTCGGCGAGCGTCGTCTTGCCGGCGCCGGAGGCACCGCAGAGGCCGACGACCTTCACCGACCGTCGGGGCTGCCGACCGCGTGGGCCTCGACGTAGGCCTTGATGCGACCGACATCTGCCGGCATCACCTCGAAGCGGCGCGGCCGCGATTCCAGGTCGGCCAGCGCGGCCGGGCGCGGCGGCTCGTGGCCCAGGGCCTCGACGATCGTCGCGGCGAACTTGGCCGGAAGGGCCGTCTCGAGCACGACCATCGGCACGCCCGGCTCGAGATGCTCGCGCGCCACCTTCAGGCCGTCGGCGGTGTGCGGGTCGATCGTCAGGCCGAAGCGGGCCTGCGTGTCACGGATCGTCGCGACGCGGTCCGCATGCGTGCTGCGGCCCGAGCCGAAGCCGAAGCCGGCGACGCGCGTGAATTCGTCGGCCGCGAGCGTGAAGACGCCGTCGCGCCCCAGCTCCTGCTCGAAGCGCTGGCGCAGCGCGGCCGCGTCGCGCCCGAGCAGGTCGAAGACGAAGCGCTCGAAGTTCGAGGCCTTGGAGATGTCCATCGAGGGGCTCGAGGTCTCGTGCGTCTCGGCGCCGGTGCGCACGCGGTAGCTGCCGGTGCGGAAGAACTCGTCGAGCACGTCGTTCTCGTTCGTCGCCGCGACCAGGCGCCGGATCGGCAGGCCCATCATCCGCGCCACGTGACCGGCGCAGATGTTGCCGAAGTTGCCCGAGGGCACCGCGAAGCTCACTGGTTCGTCGTTGGCGCGCGTGGCCTGGAAGTAGCCGGCGAAGTAGTAGACGACCTGGGCCACGAGGCGCGCCCAGTTGATCGAGTTGACGGTGCCGATGCGCCAGCGGCGCTTGAACGCGAGGTCGTTCGAGACGGCCTTGACGATGTCCTGGCAGTCGTCGAACACGCCTTCGACCGCCAGGTTGTGGATGTTCGCGTCCGGCAGGCTGAACATCTGTGCCTGCTGGAACGGGCTCATGCGCCCGTGCGGGCTGAGCATGAAGACGGCGACACCCTGCTTGCCGCGCATCGCGTACTCGGCCGCGCTGCCGGTGTCGCCCGAGGTCGCGCCGAGGATGTTCAGCGTCTCGCCGCGGCGCGCCAGTTCGTACTCGAACAGGCCGCCGAGCAACTGCATCGCCATGTCCTTGAAGGCGAGCGTCGGGCCGTTCGACAGCGCCTCGAGCGCGAGGCCGGACTCGAGCGGCTTCAGCGGCACGATCGCCGCGCTGCCGAAGACCTCGGCGCTGTAGGTGCGGCGCAGGATCGCGCGCAGGTCGTCAGGCGGGATGTCGTCGATGTAGAGCGACAGGATCTCGAAGGCCAGGTCGGCGTACGGCAGGCCGCGCCAGCGCGCGAGCGTCGCGGCGTCGACCTTCGGGTACGTGGCCGGCAGGTAGAGGCCGCCGTCGGGGGCCAGGCCCTCGAGCAGGATCTCGGAGAAGCCGCGGGGCGTCGCGTCGCCGCGCGTGCTGAGGTATTTCATCGTGGGCCTCGGGATACGCGCCCGCGCCTGCCGCGGGTCAGCTCAGTTCTTCCTTGCGGATGCGCACGATCGGCGCCAGCACCGTCGGCAGCGCCTGCATCTGCGCGATCGCGCGGTTCATCTCGCCTTCGACGGTGTCGTGGGTCAGGATGATGACGTCGGTCTGCGCGACGTCCTCGCCGTTCGGGCGCTGCAACAGCGCGTCGATCGAGATGCCGCGCTCGGCGAGGATGCCGGTGATGCGCGCCAGCACGCCTGCCTTGTCGGCGACCTGCAAGCGCAGATAGAACGAGGTGACGACCTGGTCGATCGCGAGAACCGGCGTGTCGGCCAGGCGGTCGTGCTGGAACGCCAGGTGCGGCACACGGTGGTCGGGGTCGGCGGTGAGCAGGCGCGTCACGTCGACCAGGTCGGCGATCACCGCCGAGGCAGTCGGCTCGGCGCCGGCACCCTTGCCGTAGTACAGCGAGGTGCCGACCGCGTCCCCGTGCACGACGACCGCGTTCATCGCGCCTTCGACATTGGCGATCAGCCGTTTGGCCGGCACCAGCGTCGGGTGCACGCGCAGCTCGATGCCGCCCGTCGCGCCGGCCGCGCCCGGCGCCTTGGCCAGGTCGTCGCGCCGCTTCGTGATGCCGAGCAGCTTGATGCGGTAGCCGAGCTGCTCGGCATACGCGATGTCGGCCGCCTGCAGCGCGGTGATGCCCTCGACGTGGGCGCGCTCGAACTGCATCGGGATGCCGAAGGCGATCGCGCTCATGATCGTCGCCTTGTGCGCGGCGTCGACGCCCTCGATGTCGAAGGTCGGGTCGGCCTCGGCGTAGCCCAGGCGCTGCGCCTCCTTCAGCACGGTGTCGAAGTCGAGGCCCTTGTCGCGCATCTCCGACAGGATGAAGTTCGTCGTGCCGTTGATGATGCCGGCCAGCCATTCGATGCGGTTCGCGCTCAGGCCTTCGCGCAGCGCCTTGATGATCGGGATGCCGCCCGCCACCGCCGCCTCGAAGGCGACCATCACGCCCTGCTCGCGCGCGGCGGCGAAGATCTCGCTGCCGTGCACCGCGAGCAGCGCCTTGTTGGCCGTGACCACGTGCTTGCCGGCGCGGATCGCCTCCAGCACCAGCGTGCGGGCGCTGTCGTAGCCGCCGATCAGCTCGACGACGATGTCGATCTCCGGGTCGGCGATCACCTGGCGTGGGTCGTCGACCACGCGGGCGGCGTCGCCGACGATCGCACGGGCGCGCTCGAGGTTGCGTGCCGCCACGCTGCGGACCTCGATGCCGCGGCCGGCGCGGCGGCGGATCTCTTCCTGGTTGCGGCGCAGGACGTCGAAGGTCCCTCGGCCGACGGTGCCGATGCCGAGCAGGCCGATCTGGATCGGCTTCATCGCGGGCGCATTGCTCATTGTGTGTGGCGCTTGCGGTAATGCTCAAGAAAGCGGGCGATGCGGCCGATCGCGTCCGTGAGGTCGTCCGAGTTGGGCAGGAAGACGACGCGGAAGTGATCGGGCTGCGCCCAGTTGAAGCCGGTGCCCTGCACGATCAGCACCTTCTCCTCGGCCAGCAGTTCGTAGGCGAGGGTCTGGTCGTCGGCCACCGGGTAGAGCTTCGGGTCGAGGCGCGGGAACATGTAGAGCGCGGCCTTCGGCTTGACCACGCTGACGCCGGGAATCTGCGTCAGGAGGTCGTAGGCCAGGTCGCGCTGGCGGGCCAGGCGCCCGCCCGGCGCGACCAGGTCCTTGATGCTCTGATAGCCGCCGAGCGCGGTCTGGATCGCGAGCTGGCCCGGCGTGTTCGAGCACAGGCGCATCGAGGCCAGCATGTCGAGGCCTTCGATGTAGTCGCGCGCATGGCGGCGCTCGCCGCTGACGATCATCCAGCCCGCGCGGTAGCCGCAGGAGCGGTAGTTCTTCGACAAGCCGTTGAAGGTGACGAAGAGCACGTCGTCGGCGAGCGAGGCGATGCTGGTGTGGGTGTGGCCGTCGTAGAGCGTCTTGTCGTAGATCTCGTCGGCGAAGACGATCAGCTGGTGCTCGCGCGCCAGCTCGACGATCTGCCGCAGCAGGGGTTCCGGATACAGCGCGCCGGTCGGGTTGTTCGGGTTGATGACGACGATCGCCCGCG
Source organism: Ideonella sp. (assembly GCA_035911095.1). Lineage (GTDB taxonomy): Bacteria > Pseudomonadota > Gammaproteobacteria > Burkholderiales > Burkholderiaceae_C > JAMHWF01. The sequence continues at coordinate 50,935 of JAMHWF010000029.1, forward strand.
TGCGCGGCGTGATCTTCGCGCGCATGTCGGCGATGTCGGGCATCCAGTCGCTCTGCTCGTCGCAGAGGTAATGCACCGGGGTGCCGCCCGAGAGCGAGACCGCGGCCGTCCACAGCGGATAGTCGGGCGCCGGCACCAGCACCTCGTCGCCGTCGTCGAGCAGCGCGTTGACCGACATCACGATCAGCTCGGAGGCGCCGTTGCCGAGGTACACGTCGTTGACGGTGACGCCGCCGATCTGCTTCTCCTGCGCGTAGTGCACGACCGCCTTGCGTGGCGCGAACAGGCCCTTGCTGTCGGTGTAGCCGGCCGCGTGCGGCAGGTTGCGGATCATGTCCTGCACGATCTCGTCGGGCGGCTCGAGGCCGAACACGGCGAGGTTGCCGATGTTCAGCTTGATGATCTTGTGGCCCTCTTCCTCCATCAGCCGCGCCTTGTCGAGCACGGGTCCGCGGATGTCGTAGCAGACGTTGGCCAGCTTGCCGGACTTGACGATGGGCTTCAATGGACTCTCCTGCGCCGCGTCGACGACGCGCCGGGCGGAACCTAAAATTATCCACGATGGACATCCAGGCCCGATGAAGTTCCAACCCGACCGCCTCGAAGGTGCCAACACGATCACCCGCCAGGATCCCCGCGAGGTCTGGGTCGGTGCCGAGCGATTCACCGGCAGCGTGCTGGTGCCCTGGCGCGGCTCGGTACGGGCATGGGCGGTCGACCGCTTCGAGGCGCTGGAGGCCGCGCACTTCGATGCGCTGCTCTCGCTCGAGCCCGAACTGGTGATCTTCGGCAGCGGGCCGCGGCTGCGCTTTGTCGCGCCGGGGTTGCAGCGATCGCTGATCGGACGCCGCATCGGCGTCGAGACGATGGACACCGCCGCCGCCTGCCGGACCTACAACGTGCTCGCGCACGAAGGCCGTTCGGTCGTCGCGGCGCTGCTGCTCGAAGCGCCCGAGGGTTGAGGCCAGGGGCAGGCGCTGCGGGGCGGGACCGGGCACTTGTTCAGACGCGGGCTTCCGCCCGACGATGGTGGGCCACAAGCTGCGCGGCCCGGCCTGCGGGTTTATAATGACGGGCTAAGCCGCGACAGGCGACATCACGCCATTGACACATGACGCCAGCCCTCAACAAGCCTCTTCCGGAATTCGAAGCGCTCGCCACGGGCGGTGTGAAGTTCACTCCTCAGGCATATCTGGGGCAGGCCGTGGTGCTGTATTTCTACCCCAAGGACAATACCCCCGGCTGCACCACCGAGGCGATGCAGTTTCGTGATCGCCACAAGGATTTCCTGAAGTCCGGCGCGGTGGTATTCGGTGTTTCACGCGACAACATGGCCTCGCACGAGAAGTTCAAGCAGAACCTCGAGTTGCCGTTCGAGTTGATCGCCGACACCGAAGAGAAGCTCTGCCACATGTTCGGCGTCGTCAAGAACAAGATCATGTACGGCAAGAAGGTTAAGGGTATCGAGCGCAGCACCTTCCTGATCGACCCGAGCGGCATCCTGGTCGCCGAGTGGCGCGGCATCAAGGTCACCGGCCACGTCGACGAGGTGCTGAAGGCCGTCAAGTCGATCCGCAAGGCCGCCTGATTCTCGCCGGCCTTCCCGCAAGACCTGCAGAGACCGGTGTACTTTTCACTCGCGAGGCCTTGGTTGTCATGAGGCGATGGGCATAATCGTGGCGTGAGTTGTGCCCCGCACCCCTCCCAGAGAAGCCGCACGGGCGACCGTGCGGCTTTTTGTTTGGCCCCTTCAGCCTGAGGTCATCACTTCCCATGCCGCTGCCCAAGCCGCCTGCCAAACGCGCCGCCCTCCTCTCCCCGAGCGAATACGAATCGCAGGCTGCTCCGAAACCGAGCAAACGCCCCGCCAAGACGCAGGTCTCCGCCGCCGAACCGTCGGCGCCGGCCGTGCTCGACCTCTTCGACCAGCGCGAAGCCCCCGGCGCACGCAAGGCCGAACCGGCGCCTGCCCCGAGCGTGCTGCGCGCCCCCGCCCCGAGCGCCTCGTCGGCGAACGATGCTGGCCCCCAGCCGCGCCCCGGCCCGCGCACGCGCAAACCCCGCAGCGGCAACGGCGCGTCCCGCCTGTTCGTGCTCGACACCAACGTGCTGATGCACGACCCGATGTCGCTCTTCCGCTTCGACGAGCACGACATCTACCTGCCGATGATCACGCTCGAGGAGCTCGACGGCCACAAGAAGGGCATGAGCGAGGTCGCACGCAACGTGCGCCAGGTCAGCCGCGAGCTCGACGCGCTCGCCGGTGGTCCGGACGCCGCGAAGCTCGACGCCGCGGCCGGCATCCCGCTGGCCAAGACGGGCCACCGCGAGGCCGGCGGCAAGCTCTACTTCCAGACCCAGCTGCTCGACGTGCAGTTGCCGGCCGGCCTGCCGCAGGGCAAGGCTGACAACCAGATCCTCGGCGTCACGCAGGCGCTGCGCGCGCGCCACCCGGACCGCGACGTGGTGCTGGTGTCGAAGGACATCAACATGCGCGTCAAGGCACGCGCGCTGGGCCTCTCGGCCGAGGACTACTTCAACGACCGCACCCTCGAGGACGGCGACATCCTCTACACCGGCGTGCTGCCGCTGCCGGCGGACTTCTGGGAGCGCCATGGCAAGACCATGGAGAGCTGGAACCAGGGCGGGCTGACCTTCTACCGCATCAGCGGCCCGCTCGTGCCCTCGCTGCTGGTGAACCAGTTCGTGTACCTCGAGGTGCCGGGCGTCGCGCCGATGTACGCGCGCGTCACCGAGATCACCGGCAAGACGGCCGTGCTGCGCACGCTGAAGGAATACACGCACACCAAGAACGCGGTCTGGGGCATCACGGCGCGCAACCGCGAGCAGAACTTCGCCCTCAACCTGCTGATGGATCCGGAGTGCGACTTCCTGACGCTGACCGGCACCGCGGGCACCGGCAAGACGCTGATGACACTCGCCGCCGGTCTCGCGCAGGTGCTCGACGAGCGCCGCTACACCGAGATCATCGTGACGCGGGTGACGGTGCCGGTGGGCGAGGACATCGGCTTCCTGCCCGGCACCGAGGAAGAGAAGATGGGCCCGTGGATGGGCGCACTCGACGACAACCTCGAGGTGCTGGCGCGCAGCGACTCGAGCGCCGGCGAGTGGGGCCGGGCCGCGACGAACGACCTGGTGCGCAGCAAGATCAAGATCAAGAGCCTGAACTTCATGCGCGGGCGCACCTTCCTGAACAAGTTCGTCATCATCGACGAGGCGCAGAACCTGACGCCCAAGCAGATGAAGACGCTGATCACCCGCGCGGGCCCGGGCACCAAGATCATCTGCCTGGGCAACCTCGCGCAGATCGACACGCCCTACCTGACCGAGGGCAGCTCGGGCCTCACCTACGCGGTCGATCGCTTCAAGGGCTGGGCGCACAGCGGGCACGTGACGCTGGCCCGTGGCGAACGCTCGCGGCTCGCGGATTTCGCCTCCGAGGTGCTCTGAGCTCGTTCCTCCGCCTGCGGCCGCCGGTCAGTACACCGATCTGATCGGCTTCAACGGCCCGTCGAAGCGCTCGCGCTGCGGGGCCCGGACGAGGGGCGGCAAGTCGAGCACCTGCTCGGGTACCGCCACGTCGGGCAGGTGGTCGAGCAGGTGGCGGATCAGCGTCAGGCGCCCGCGCCGCTGGTCGTTGAAGTCGACCAGCGTCCATGGCGCGTAGCGCTTGTGCGTGGCCTCGAGCATCAGGTCACGCGCGCGCCCGTACTCGGCGTACTTGCTGCGCGCCTCGATGTCGATCGGCGAGAGTTTCCAGCGCTTCAACGGGTCGGCCTGGCGCTCGGCGAAGCGCTCTTCCTGCTGTGCCTGGTCGACGGTGAGCCAGTACTTGAAGAGCAGCAATCCGTCTTCCACGAGCAGGCGCTCGAAGACCGGTGCCTGCTTCAGGAAGGCCTCGACCTGGGGCTCCTTGGCGAAGCCCATGACCCGCTCGACGCCGGCACGGTTGTACCAGCTGCGGTCGAACAGCACGATCTCGCCACCCGCCGGCAGATGGGGCAGGTAGCGCTGGAAGTACCACTGGGTGCTTTCGCGCTCGCTCGGCTTGGCGAGGGCGACGACGTGGCACTGGCGCGGGTTCAGGCTGCGGCTGATCGCAGAGATCACACCGCCTTTGCCGGCGGTGTCCCTGCCCTCGATGATCACCGCGACCCGATGCCCCGACTGCTGGAGCCAGCGCGCCATCGCGGCCAGCTCGAGCTCCAGCGATTCGAGGGCGTCCTCGTAGGTGCTGCGATCGAGCTTGCCGCCGCCCGCCTTGGCCGTCTCCGCGGCCTTGGCCTTCCCACCCGCCTGGGGCTTCTCCCCGCCCCCAGCCTTCTCGATGCCCCTGCCCTTCTTGCCCATCTGCGCTCCTCCGTGCGGTAGAGGAGCGCAGTGTGCGTCAGCCCTTGGACACCTGGTCGCGGATCTGCTGCAGCGTCGTCGGGTCGTCGATCGTCGTCAGGTCGCCGGCATCGCGGCCTTCGCACAGCGCCTGGATCGCGCGCCGCAGCAGCTTGCCAGAGCGCGTCTTGGGCAGCGCATGGACGAAGCGCACCCGTGCCGGCCGCGCGACCGCGCCGAGCTGCGAGTCGACACGCTTCATGATCTCGCCCTCGAGCTTCAGTTGCGCTGCCTCCTCGACGTAGGGCGCCGGGTCACGCAGCACCGCGAAAGCCATCGCGACCTGCCCCTTGAGGTTGTCGGCCACGCCAACCACTGCGACCTCGGCGACCGCCGGGTGGCTCGAGATGCTTTCCTCGATCTCGCGCGTGCCCAGGCGGTGACCGGCGACGTTGATCACGTCGTCGGTACGGCCGAGGATGAAGTAATAGCCGTCGTCGTCACGAATGCCCCAGTCGAAGGTCGAGTAGACCTGCCGTCCCGGGATGCTCGACCAGTAGGTGCTGACGAAGCGCGCGTCGTCGCGCCAGATCGTCTGCAGGCAGCCCGGCGGCAGCGGCCCCTCGACCGCGAGCACGCCCTTCTGGTTGGGCGCGGTGAGCTCCTCGCCGGTCGTCTCGTCGAACAGCTTGACGCGATAGCCGTACACCGCCTTGCCCGGCGAGCCGAAGCGGCTCTTCTGCTGCTCGACGCCGTTGCACAGCGAGAGGATCGGCCAGCCGGTCTCGGTCTGCCAGTAGTTGTCGATGATCGGGCGCTGCAGGCCGTCGGAGATCCAGGCGGCGGTCGGCTCGTCGAGCGGCTCGCCGGCGAGGAAGAGCGCACGCAGCGAGCTCAGGTCGTACTTCTTCAGGAAGGCCGGGTCCTGCTTCTTCAGCACGCGCACCGCGGTCGGCGCGCTGAACATCGCGGTGACCTTGTACTTCTCGACCAGTTGCCACCAGATCCCGGCGTCGGGCCGTGTCGGCAGGCCTTCGTAGACGATCGTCGCCATGCCGGCGAGCAACGGCCCGTAGACGATGTAGCTGTGGCCGACGACCCAGCCGATGTCGCTCGTCGAGAAGAAGGCCTCGCCGGGCTTGCCTAGGTAGATGTGCTCCATGCTCGCGGCCAGCGCGACCGCATAGCCGCCGGTGTCGCGCTGCACGCCCTTGGGCTTGCCGGTGGTGCCGCTGGTGTAGAGCGTGTAGCTCGGTGCCGTCGAGTCGAGCCAGGTGCAGGGCACGCGCTTGCCCAGATGCTGCTCGCGCAGCGTGTTGTAGGACTCGTCGCGGCCTTCGGTGACCGACATCTCGGCCAGGCCGCGGTTGACCATCAGCACCTTGGCCGGCTTGTGCGAGGCGAGGCGCAGGGCCTCGTCAAGCAGGCCCTTGTACGGCACGACCTTGCCGGAACGGCTGCCGGCGTCTGCGCTGACGACCAGCGCCGGCTCGGCGTCGTCGATGCGGCTGGCCAGGCTCACGCTGGCGAAGCCGCCGAAGACCACCGAGTGGACCGCGCCGATGCGGGTGCAGGCCAGCATCGCGAAGATCGCCTCGGGGATCATCGGCATGTAGATCAGCACCCGGTCGCCCTGCTTCACGCCGAGCGAGAGCAGGATCGACGCCATGCACTCGACCTCGCTCTGCAGCGCGGAGAAGCTGTACACCTGCTCCTTGTCGACCTCGGTCGAGACAAAGATCAGCGCGTTGTCGTCGGGGCGCTTCGCCGCATGGCGGTCGACCGCGTTGTGACACAGGTTGAGCTGCCCGCCGACGAACCACTTGGCGAACGGCGGGTTCGAGTAGTCGCAGACGGTGTCGAAGGGGCGGTGCCAGTCAATGCTTGCCGCCTGTTCGCGCCAGAAGGTGTCCGGCGCGTCGACGGAGCGCCGATAGAAGTCGGCGTAGCTCGCCATAGTTGTCTCCTCTAGTGGGCTATGTGTTCAATTGTCGACGCGCCCCTTGCGTGGTGCTGACGCAACCGGGCCCGCCGGGCAGCAGGCGAACCTGCCGGGCGATCAGGACGTCCGCACCACGTAGCGGCCACGCACCTGGCCGTCCATCATCTTGCGTGCCACGGGGATCGCTTCCTCGAGGCCGATCTCGGTCGTCGCCGATTCGAGCAGCTTCGGGTCGAGGTCGACGGCCAGCCGCGACCAGGCCTCCACGCGACGCGCCATCGGCGCCATCACGCTGTCGACGCCGAGCAGCGCCACGCCGCGCAGGATGAAGGGCATCACCGTCGCCGGCAGGTCCGGCCCCTGGGCCAGCCCGCAGGCCGCGACCCCGCCGCCGTAGCGCGTCTGCGCACAGGCATTGGCCAGCGTGTGGCTGCCCACGGCGTCGACGACGCCGGCCCAGCGCTCCTTCTGCAGCGGCTTGCCGGGCGCGGACAACTCGGCGCGGTCGATGAGCTCCGACGCGCCAAGCGCCTTCAGGTAGTCGCCCTCGGCCGGCTTGCCGGTCGCGGCCACGACGCGGTGGCCGAGCTTCGAGAGCAGCGAGATCGCGATCGAGCCGACGCCGCCGGTCGCGCCGGTGACCAGCACATCGCCGTCGCCGGGCTTGAGGCCATGGCGCTCCAGCGCCAGCACGCAGAGCATCGCGGTGTAGCCGGCGGTGCCGATCGCCATGGCCTGGCGCGTCGTGAAGGCCTCTGGCAGGCGCACCAGCCAGTCACCCTTGAAGCGCGCTTTGCCCGCCAGGCCGCCCTTGTGCGTCTCCCCGACGCCGTAGCCGTTGAGCACGACGCGGTCGCCGGCGCGGAAGCCCGCGTGCCCGCTCTCGAGCACGGTGCCCGCGGCGTCGATGCCGGCCACCATCGGCCAGCTGCGCACGATCGGCATGCGATCGGTGATCGCCAGGCCGTCCTTGAAGTTGAGCGTCGAGTAGTCGACCGCGAGCGTCACCGCCTCGGCGGCGGGCAACTCGGGCAGGAAGCTGTCGTCGACCTCGCGCACCGAGGCGCTGAAATCGGGCTGCTTGTCGAGGACGAGGGCCTTGAACATGTTGTCGTCTCCTTCGGGGGCGTGCATCTTCGCCGCGTTTGCGTCCCGTGCCGAGCGGGCCATGGCCTGGCGCGGGCCGCGGGGTCGATGATTCTCGGGCACGGCGGCGACGTATCCGGATGTTTCCGTTCGTGGCCCTGCCGCCACCCGCGTGCGCTTGTCCCTTGCCGTGGGCCGCCCAGGCCCCTAGGCTCGACCCATGCCGTCGGCCCACCACACCCGACCCTTGCCGTCGCGACCGCCCGCGGCGCCCTCGCGGCGTGGGCATCGGCTGCCCGCGCGAGGGTTCCGCGCCGGCGTGGCCACCCGTCTGGCCGGGCTCGCGGTGCTGTGCTGCTGCGCATCGGCCCAGGCGGCGCCCGCCACCCGGGCGGCGCCTGCGCCGCACGCCATCCAGGCGCGGCACGCCGCGGCCGCACCGGTGGCGAGCGGCGACGCCCTGAGCCGCTTCCTGCTCGAGCGCGGGCTGGTCGAGCGCGACCCCGCCGCCGATGCCGGGCCCGCGGTACCGGCTGCCGCCGGCGATGCGGCTGCGGCCGCCGCCCTGGTGCGGCAGCGCGGCTTCACCCAGGCGCTCGGCGAGCGCGCAGCCGAGCTCGTCGCCGCCTCGCTCGAACTGCTCGGCGTGCGCTACCGCCGCGGCGGCGACAGCGCGGCCGAGGGCTTCGACTGCAGCGGCTTCACACGCCACGTCTTCGAGCGCGCCCTCGGCCTGGTGCTGCCGCGCCGCGCCGACGAGCAGGCCAGCGCCCAGGGCCTGCTGCGGGTCGCGCGCAGCGAGCTGCGCCCCGGCGACCTGGTGTTCTTCGACACCCTGCGACGCAGCTTCTCGCACGTCGGCATCTACCTCGGCGACGGCAAGTTCGTGCATGCCCCGCGCAGCGGCGCCGCCGTGCGCGTCGAAGACATGCGCTACGCCTACTGGGCGCGCCGCTTCGACGGCGCGCGCCGCGCCCCGGGCATCGACGCCGTGGCTACGCCGGCACCGGCCGCGGCGGTGCCGGCCGCTCCCGAGCTGACGCCCTACTGAAGGCCCGCGGGCCGCGCCGGGACATCACCGGGCGTCATCCGGTCCTCAGTCCACCCCCCTCGCCGAGCCGGCCCGGCCATCCGCCACGCCGGCCTCCGGGGATGCCCGCGGCGCCTCGGCTCCGCAGGCCCCGGCCGGGCACAATCAGACCCATGGTTCGCAAGGTCATCCCTCTCGCCGACCTGCGGCGCGCCGCCGCGCCGCCGGCGGACGTGCCGCTGCCCGTCGCGGCGGCGCGCCGCGACACGGACAGCGCGCCCGCCGACCGGCTCGGGCGCACGCTGCACGACCTGCGCATCTCGGTCACCGACCGCTGCAACTTCCGCTGCAGCTACTGCATGCCCAAGGAGGTCTTCGACCGGCACTACGAGTTCCTGCCGCACGCCTCGCTGCTCAGCTTCGAGGAGATCGAACGCATCGCCCGCGTCTTCGTCAGTCAAGGCGTGCGCAAGATCCGCCTGACGGGTGGCGAGCCGCTGCTGCGCCGCCACCTCGAACGGCTGATCGAGCTGCTGGCCGCGCTGCGCACGCCCGAGGGCGAGCCGCTCGACCTGACCCTCACCACCAACGGCTCGGCGCTCGCGCGCAAGGCGCAGGCCTTGAAGGACGCCGGCCTGAAGCGCGTCACGGTGAGCCTCGACGCGCTCGACGACGCCACCTTCCGGCGCATGAACGACGTCGACTTCCCGGTGTCCGGCGTGCTCGAGGGCATCGAGGCCGCGGCGCGCGCCGGGCTCGGCCCGATCAAGGTCAACATGGTCGTCAAGCGCGGCACCAACGACGACCAGATCCTGCCGATGGCGCGCCACTTCCGCGGCAGCGGCACCGTGCTGCGCTTCATCGAGTACATGGACGTCGGCAGCACCAACGGCTGGCGCATGGACGAGGTGCTGCCTTCCGCGCAGGTGCTCGCGCGCATCGCCGACGCCTTCCCGCTCGAGCCGCTCGCCGCGGCGCAGCCGGGCGAGACGGCCGAGCGCTGGCGCTACCTGGACGGCGGCGGCGAGATCGGCCTGATCTCCAGCGTCACGCGTGCCTTCTGTGGCGACTGCAACCGGGCGCGCCTGTCGACCGAAGGGCGGCTCTACACCTGCCTGTTCGCGCACCGCGGCCACGACCTGCGCGCGCTGCTGCGCGGCGTCGACCCGGCCAGCGGCCAACCCTGCAGCGACGAGCAGATCGGCGCCGCGATCGCCCGGCTCTGGCAGCAGCGCGACGACCGCTACTCCGAGTTGCGCGGCGCCGCACCGCCGGCAACGGCCGAGACGGCGGGCGCGCCGCGCCGGGTCGAGATGCACTACATCGGCGGCTGAGCCGAGCGGTCGGCTTCGAAGTGTTGAGGCCGATGCGCGATCTCGCCCTGCCCTCGCCGCCCCCGCCCGTGACCCCAGGCATCCGCAGCGCAGCATGAGCGCGCGGCCGCGTCCAGTCTCCCGTCAAGACGTCACCGGCCTCGTGCTGGCCGGTGGCCGCGGGCAGCGCATGGGCGGGGTGGACAAGGGGCTGCAGAGCTTCCGCGGCCGCCCGCTCGCGGGGCAGGTGCTCGACAGGCTGGCACCCCAGGTCGGCGCCCTGGTCATCAGCGCCAACCGGCACGCCTCGCAGTACGAGGCGCTCGGGCTGGCGTACGGCGGGGGCCTCGACCTCAGGCTCGTCGCCGACCGGGAGCTGGACTTCGCCGGCCCGCTGGCCGGCATCGCCGCCGGCCTTGCCGCCTGCCGCAGCCCCTGGCTCGCCTGCGCGCCCTGCGATGCGCCCTGGCTGCCGACCGACCTCGTCGCACGGCTGACCGCCGCGATCGACGTCGCTGCAATCGTCGATACGCCGACGCCCGGAGCCGCCCCGCAACTCGCGCTCCCGCGCAGTCCGGCAGGGCTGCAGCCTGTGCACGCGCTGCTGCACCGCGACCTGCTGCCCGAGCTCCAGGCCTTTCTCGCCAAGGGCGGCCGCAAGGTCGGCGACTGGCTCGCCGCGATACCTCACGTCGAGGTGCGATTCGACGACGAGGCGGCCTTCGCGAACGCCAACACGGCGGAGGAGCTGGCGCGATTGGCGCAACGCGCGCCGTGACGGCGGCCGCCCGGCGCGCGGACAGCCGAGACCGGAGCCGCGCCGACTGTATGGCTCAGCGCGAGCCGAGCGCCAGGCGCAGCCCGAGCGCGACGAAGAGCGCGCCCGATGCCCGTTGCAGCCAGACAAAGCCGGGCCAGCGGCTGCCGCCCGCGCCCTGCCCGGCCGCCAGGCGCTCGCTGACGCGGCCGAGCACGAGCGCCACCGCCAGGTTGACCAGCGTGCCGCCGATGTCGAACAGCAGGCCGAGCACGACGAAGGCCAGCGCCTGGCTCATGCCGCTGGCGCCGGGCGTGATGAACTGCGGCAGCAGCGCGAGGAAGAAGAGCGCGACCTTCGGGTTCAGGGCGTTGATCAGCGCGCCCTGCCAGAAGGCGCCGGGCCCGCCGGCCTCGGCGGCATCCGGCGCGGCGGCCGGGGCCGTGCCCCGCTGCCGCAGCAGCGCGAGGCCGGCCCAGACCAGGTAGGCCGCGCCGAGCCACTTCAGCGCCGCGAACGCCCGGTCTGACGCGGCGATCAGTGCCGAGACACCGAGCGCACCCAGCGCCACGTGCAGCAGGCAGCCGGCGCCGATGCCCAGCGCCGCGGCAACGCCGGCGCGTCGGCCGCGCGCCGCGGCCGTGCCGGCGACATAGAGCATGTCCGGCCCCGGCGTCAGGTTGAGGAGCAGCGCGGCTGCCAGGAACAGCGGCAGGTCATGCACGGGCCAGGTCATCGCGGGCTCACGTCGCCGCGCTCGGCGCCCGGCTCAGCCGCCGCGCAGGTAGTCGGCCTTGCCGAGCGGCACGCCGTTGTGGCGCAGGATCGCGTAGGCCGTCGTCACGTGGAAGAAGAAGTTCGGCAGCGCGAAGTGCTTCAGGTAGGACTCGCCGGTGAACTGCAGCGGCTCGGCGCCCCGCCGGGTCACCGTGACCGGCTTCGCCTCGGTGCCGTCGAGCGCCTCGGCCGTCGCGCCGGTGACGAAGCTCAGCGTGCCGGCGATGCGCGCCTGGAGCTGGGCAATGGTGGTCTCGTCGTCGCGAAACACTGGCCCGTCGATGCCGCCCACACGCACCAGCGTGAACTTCGCGGTGTCGCAGGCGATCTGCACCTGGCTCGTGAGCGGCAGCATGTCGGGCGCGAGCCGGCTCGCGAGCAGCACCGCGGGGTCGAACTTGCGCGACTGCGCATGCACCTCGGCCTTGCCGAGCCAGCCCGAGAGATTGCCGAGCATGGTCTGGAAGATCGGCACGCTGGCCGTGTACATCGAGATCGTCATCGCCGGGTCCGGTTCGTCGCAGGAGCGCGATGTTAGCGAGGCTGCGCACGGCGTGCACAATGCCGGGTCTGCCGCGGGCGGCGCCCCTCGCCCCGCAATCCCTTCACCCGCGGACAAGAGCGAACAAGAGGCTCCCTCGCCCCTGTGAACATCATCATCCTCGACGACTACCAGGACGCGGTACGCAAGCTGCGCTGCGCGTCGAAGCTCGACAAGCTCAACGCCAAGGTCTTCACCAACACCGTCAAGGGCGTGTCGCAGCTCTCGGTGCGCCTGCGCGACGCCGACGTGCTGGTGCTGATCCGCGAGCGCACCCACTTCCCGCGTGCGCTGCTCGAGAAGCTGCCGAAGCTCAAGCTGATCTCGCAGACCGGCCGCGCCGGCCCGCACATCGACATCGAGGCCTGCACCCGGCTGGGCATCGCGGTGGCCGAAGGCGTCGGCTCGCCGGTGGCCCCGGCCGAGCTGACCTGGGCGCTGATCATGGCAGCCATGCGCCGCCTGCCGCAGTACATCGGCAACCTCAAGCACGGCGCCTGGCAGCAGTCGGGCCTCAAGTCGGCCTCGATGCCGCCCAACTTCGGGCTCGGCATGGTGCTGCGCGGCAAGACCCTGGGCATCTGGGGCTACGGGCGCATCGGGCAGCTCGTCGCGGGCTACGGCCGCGCCTTCGGCATGGAGGTCGTGGTCTGGGGCAGCGAGTCCTCGCTCGAGCGCGCCCGCGCCGACGGCTTCGCCACGGCGGAGGCTTGCGAGAGCTTCTTCGAGCAGTGCGACGTCCTGAGCCTGCACCTGCGGCTCAACGAGGCCACACGCGGCATCGTGCGCGCCGACGCGCTGGCACGCATGAAGCCGACCGCGCTGCTGGTCAACACCTCGCGCGCCGAGCTGATCGAGGAAGGCGCCCTCGTCTCGGCCCTCAACCGCGGCCGCCCCGGCATGGCCGCGGTCGACGTCTACGAGAGCGAGCCGATCCTGCAGGGCACGCCGCTGCTGCGCCTCGAGAACTGCGTGTGCACGCCGCACATCGGCTATGTCGAGCTCGACAGCTACGAGACCTACTTCGGCGCCGCCTTCGACAACGTCGTCAACTTCGTGACCGGCTCGCCGACGAACCTGGTGAACCCGGAGGCGATGCGGGTGATGCGTGACACCCTGCGCTGAGCCGACCGAGACGACACGACATGCGGCCTCGCCGCTCGAACTGGCGCTCGCCTTCAACCGGATGGCGATGCAGGGCTTCGGCGGCGTGCTCGCCGTCGCGCAGCACCACCTGGTCGAACGCGAACGCTGGCTGACGCGCGCCGAGTTCCTCGAGCTGCTGTCAGCCGGGCAGGTGCTGCCGGGGCCGAACATCGTCAACATCGCGCTGATGGTCGGCGACCGCCAGTTCGGCTGGCGCGGCGCCATGGCGGCGCTGGCCGGCATCCTCGCGCTGCCGCTGGTGATCGTGCTGCTGCTGGCCTGGCTCTACGCCGGCTTCGCGTCGGTGCCGGCGGTGGCCGGCGCGCTGCGCGGCATGGGGGCGGTCTCGGCAGGGCTGGTGCTGTCGAACGCGATCAAGCTGGTGCCGACGCTGCGGCGCCATCCGCTCGGCCCGTTTGCCTGCGCGCTGCTGGCCGGCAGCACGCTGGGGGTGATCGTCGTGCTCGGCTGGCCGCTCGCGGTCGTCGTGCTGGGGCTCGGGCCGCTGGCGGTGGCGCTTGCCTGGTGGTGCCTCGCGCGCCGCGAAGGCCGCGCCTGATGAGCCGCTCGCATCGCAGCTGCAGGAGCGTCCGGTGAACACCGGTGCCGGCTTCGGCGCAACCGACTGGCTCTCGCTGTTCGGCCACTTTCTGATGCTGTCGGTGCTGGCCATCGGCGGCGCGCTGGCCACCGCGCCCGACATGCACCGTTACCTGGTCGATCAGAAGGACTGGCTCGACGACGCCAGCTTCACCTCGTCGATCGCGATCGCACAGGCCGCGCCGGGGCCGAACCTGATGTTCGTCGCGGTGCTGGGCTGGAACGTCGCGGGACTCGCGGGGGCCTTCGTCTCGATGGTCGGCATGCTGATGCCGAGCACGCTGCTGACCCTGACGGTCAGCCGCTGGGCCGGGCGCCACCGCGAAGACCGCGGTGTGCGCGCCTTCAGCGCCGGCATGGCCCCGTTGACAATCGGCCTGCTGTTGGCCACCGGGGCCGTCGTCGCCAGGCCGCTGGTCGGTCACCCGGGGGCGCTGCTGCTCATCGCGGGCACGACCCTGTTGATGCTGCGCACCCGCATCGGGCCGGTGTGGCTGGTGGCGGTCGGCGCGATCGCCGGTGCGTTCGGCGGCGCCTGAAGACTGGCGCGGCTGCGGCCTCAGCCCTGCGATTGCAGCGCCGACGAGACGACGTCAGGCAGGCCCGCGAGGTCTTCGATCAGCCCGGGCGGCAGCACTTCGAGCTGTTCGCCGAAGTGCGCCGGCGTCAGGATGCGGCTGGTGCCGTCGTCATGCGGCTGCACCTCGATGCGCAGCGGCAGCTCCGAGTGCAGCGTGTCCCCCTCGCCCTGCATCAGCACCGGCGTGCCGCCCTCGGCCGATTCGAGCACCAGCACCATCGCGCTGGCCTGCATCGGCCGCCACCAGGTCTGTGCCAGCGGCTGGCGCACGCGCAGCAACACGCCCAGGCCGTGCTTGCGCGCGGCAGCCTCGATGCGCTGCGCGGTCTGCGCAACGCCGTAGGGGCTCGGTCGCGACAGCATCTGCCGCTGGTCGGGCGGCATCGCGCGCGCGCTGCCGAGCGCAGCCATCACCACAGCAATGGCCCCGGTGCGCCAGAAGCGCACCGGCGTGGCCGGGATGAAGCGAAGGCGAGGTGTGATCATCTGTCAGGTCTCTTTGCGGTGGGGGCGATATCCCTTCCGACCGGGCGGCCAGTCTGCCTTGCGATCGAGTCCCCCCCGTGACAGAAAGTTCACGCCGCCCCGAACCCCGCAGCCGGGGCGAACCCTCTCATGCGGCGCAGCATGAGACCGCGCAGATCACCCTCGAATCGACAAGCTGCAGGGTCTTCATGTAGGCCCGCGGCTACCGGGTACCGAAGATCTTGTCGCCGGCGTCGCCGAGCCCCGGGATGATGTAGCCGTTGGCATCGAGCCGCTCGTCGATCGCCGCCGTCCAGCAGCGCAGGTCCGGGTGCGCGGCCTCCAGCGCGCGGATGCCCTCGGGCGCCGCCACCAGCACCACCGCGCGCACGTCGCAGCAGCCCCGCGCCTTCAGCAGGTCGGCCGTCGCGATCATCGAGCCCGCGGTCGCGAGCATCGGGTCGACGATCAGCGCGGTGCGCGCGTCGAGCTCGCCGACGAAGCGCTCGAAGTACTGCTCGGGCCGCAGGGTCTCGTGATTGCGCGCGATGCCGACCACGCTGACCTTCGCGTTCGGGATCATGTCGAGGACGCCGTCGAGCATGCCCAGGCCGGCGCGCAGGATCGGCACGACCGTCACCTTCTTGCCGCGGATGCGCCGCACCGTGGTCGGCCCGCTCCAGCAGTCGATCTGCGTCGCCTCGAGCGGGAAGTCGGCGGTCGCCTCGTAGGCGAGCAGCCGGGCCAGCTCGCCGGTGAGGTCGCGAAACTGCTTGGTGGTGATGCCCACCTCGCGCAGCAGGCCGACCTTGTGCTGGACGAGCGGGTGATGCACGGCGATCACGGGCATGGCGTTCGGGTCCTGGGTTCAGAGCGGGTCGAGCAAGGCCGGCAAGACCTCGGCCGCCGTACCCCTTAGCAACTCGCAGGCCTCGCCGTCGATCTCGCTCGCGACCGGGTTGACGATGACGACGCGCGCCCCTGCCCGCCTTGCGGTGCCCGCCAGGCCCGCAGCCGGCCAGACGGCGCCCGAAGTGCCGACGACGAGCATCACCGCGCAGTCGCGTGCGGCGCGCTCGGCCGCCTCGATCGCGCCGGGCGGCAGCATCTCGCCGAACCAGACGACCCCCGGGCGCACGAGCGCGCCGCAGCCCGGGCAGTGCGGCGGCGTACCGGGGGATGCCTCGGCTGTCTCGCGCCGCGGCCTGCAGGCGCAGGGTGCGAGCCAGCGGTCCTGCAGGATGTCGCCGTGCAGGCGCACGACTGCCTTGCTGCCCGCGCGCTGGTGCAGGTCGTCGACGTTCTGCGTCACGACGACGAGCCGCCCCGGGTGGCGCTGCGCGTAGCGGGCGAGCGCGAGGTGGCCGGCGTTCGGCCGCGCCGCGCGCACACCGGCACGGCGCTCGGCGTACCAGGACCAGACGCGTGCCGGGTCGGCCCGGAAGCCGGGCTCGCTCGCCAGCTCGGCCGGGTCGAAGCGCGCCCACAGGCCACTCATCGCGTCGCGGAAGGTCGGGATGCCGCTCTCGGCCGACATGCCGGCGCCGGTCAGCACGCAGACCGGCGGCCGCTCCGCGATCAGGCACCGCACGCGGTCGAGGGCAGAAGGATCGTGCGAGATGGACATCGGGCTTGCAGTGTCCTCGAATCGCCCGCGGCCCGCGGCCCGCGGCCGGCGCCGGCGGCGCGGTCTTCCCGAGCCCGATCATCGGCCCGCAGCCCTGGGCCCGCCCGACGCGCCCGGCCTACTAGCCGGCTGCCGTGGGCTCGATCCGCTCCGGCCGCACCCCCATGCCGAGCAGTCGCGCGAACAGCCGCTGCAGCGGCGGCAGCCGGCTCACGAGGCGCATCGGCAAGGGTGGCGCGACCGGCCCGGTCGCGTCGAGCGTGGGCAGCAGCACCTCGTTCTGGATCAGCTGCTGCATCGCCTGCGTCGCCCTGGTGGGCCACTGCCTGCGGCGGCGCACCGCGTCGAGGTCATGCGCGTCGACGCCGCCGGTGCGCAGCTTCGGCACCAGCAGGTTGGCCGTCGCCACCGCATCCTGGATCGCCAGGTTGATGCCGACGCCGCCGACCGGCGACATCGCGTGCGCGGCGTCGCCGATGCACAGCAGGCCGGGACACGACCAGCGGCGCAGGCGGTCGATGCGCACGCTGAGCAGCTTCACGTCGCCCCAGCCGCGCAGCGCCTGCAGCTGCGGCCCGAGGAAGGCCGCCGCCTCGCGCACCTGCCGGCGAAAGACCTCGATGTCCTGCTGCTGCAGCCGTTCGGCGCCGCCCTTGGGCACGACGAACGCGCATTGCCAGTAGTCGCCGCGGTCGATCGTCACCAGGAAGCGGCCGGGCGCGACCCGCGCGAAGCTCGAGTCGGTATCGGCCGGGTCGCGCGCGACGCGGAACCACAGCACGTCGATCGGTGCGCCGATGTCCTCGCGCGGCAGCCCGGCGGCCTCGCGTACCGTCGAATGGCGGCCGTCGCAACCGATCGTCAGTTCGGCCTCGAGCGCGAACGGCGCGTCGGCGCCCTGCCGGTGCCCGCTCACGCCGACGACGCGCTGCCCATCGTCGAAGCGCAGCGCATCGACGCGCGCCTCGCGCAACAGCGTGAACGCTGGGAGCCGCTGCGCCTCGGTGGCGAGGAAATCGAGGAACTCCCACTGCGGCATCATCGCGATGAAGGCATAGCGCGCCGGCAGGCCGCCGAAGTCGGCGAGCTGCACCCGCTCGGCGCCGAACCAGCCTTCGAGACGGCGCAGGCGCCGATGCGGGCGGCGCAGGAAGGCGTCGAGCAGCCCGAGGTCGTCGAGCACCCGCAGCGTGGAAGGATGCACCGTGTCGCCGCGAAAGTCGCGCAGGAAGTCGGCGTGCTTCTCGAGCACCGTGGTCTCGATGCCGCTGCGTGCGAGCAGGTAGCCGAGCATCATCCCGGCCGGCCCGCCGCCGGCGATGCAGCAGCGGGTTCGGAAGAGAGAGCCTTCGGCGAGCATCGGCGCGTCCTGCAATGCGCTGGGGACCGCGATTGTCGGCACGGCCCGGCGCGCGGGCAAGGCCAGGTGCGACACTCGGCGGGCCACGTCACCGCGCCCACGATGCCATGGAGTCACGCAAGCTTCGAGTCGGCCAGCCGATCACCCCGGAGGAGTTCGAGTGGCTGAGCGACGCCCAGCTCGAGCGGCTCGTACCCAAGGCCTACCGCGAGTTCTTCCCCGGCAAGGACTTCTGCGCCGACGGCCACTTCTACCTGCACGACGGCACGGCCTGGTGCTTCTACCGCGGCGGGCTGCTGGACGAGTGACGCGGCGCGAAGCAGCCGCCACGGCCTGGTACCAGTCCCGGCACCGGGCCGGGCTCGTAACTCAGCCGGCGCCGAGCTGGAACACCGCCACCGACTTCGACAGCACCGCGGCCTGAAGCTTCAGGCTCTCGGTGGCGGCGGTCGACTCCTCGACCAGCGCGGCGTTGGCCTGCGTCACCGTGTCGAGGGCAGCGACCGCCGCCCCGATCTGTCCGATGCCGGCGCTCTGCTCCTGGCTCGCCGCGCCGATCTGGCGGATCAGCTCGCTCACCTGCCGCACCCGGCTGACGATCTCGTTCATCGTGCCGCCCGCCTCGTCGGCCAGCTTCGTGCCTTCTCGCACCCTGTCCGAGCTGTCGTCGATCAGCGTCTTGATCTCGCGGGCCGCCTGCGCGCTGCGCTGTGCGAGGCTGCGCACTTCTGCGGCCACGACCGCGAAACCGCGCCCCTGCTCGCCGGCGCGCGCGGCCTCGACTGCAGCATTCAGCGCCAGGATGTTCGTCTGGAAGGCGATGCCGTCGATGGTGCCGATGATCTGGGTGATGCGCGACGACGCTTCGTGGATGCGGCGCATCGTCGACACGACGCGGTTCACCACCTCGCCTCCGCTCGCCGCCACGTCAGCGGCCGACGACGCGAAGTCGGTCGCCTCGCGCGCCGAATGCGCGTTCTGCTGCACCGTGGCCGTGAGTTGCTCGACCGAGGCGGCCGTCTTCTGGAGGTTGCTCGCCTGCGCTTCGGTACGCTGGCTGAGGTCGACGTTGCCGCCCGCGATCTCTGCCGAGCCGGTGGCGATCGAATCGGCGCCGCGGCGCACCTGGCCGACGATGCCTGCCAGGCTCTCGTTCATCCGCTGCAGCGCCGCGAAGAGCTGGCCGATCTCGTCGTGACCGGTGGGGCGGATGCGCACGCTCAGGTCGCCCTGTGCCACGCGATCGGCCACCCGTGCGGCGGCGGCGATCGGCGCAGTGATCGACCGCATGAAACGCAGGCAGGCCAGCCCGGCGACCAGCAGCACGCACAGCGTCGCCCCGCCACCCCAGGCCAGTACCTGGACATAGCGCGCGCTGGCCGCTTCGTAGGTCGCGCGCGCCTTCTCGAGCTGCAGGTTGACCAACGTGGCCATCAGCTCCGACACCGGGTCGATCGCCGGGTACATGTCACGCGCGGCAAGGCGGCGCAGGGCCTCGATGTCGCTGGCGGTGAACACCGCCTCCAGGCGCTGCAGGAAGGCATCGGCGGTACGCATCAGGGGCCCCGCCGCGTCGATCAGGCGCCGCTCCTCGGCACTCGTGGCCCGCCGGTCGAACGAGCGCCAGTTGGATTCAACCGCCTGGCGCGCCCGGGCCAGCGAGGCGCGACCCTGCTCGACGCTGAGGGCGCCATCGCGCACCTTGTGCGCGGCATCGACGCAGTCGACGGCGTAGGCGTCGGCCACCGCCTTGATCTCCTGCAGCGGCACGACGCGCGCCACGTAGACCTGCTCGAGCTGGTCGTTGGCGGCCGCCAGCAGCATCGCTGCGAAGACCGCGCCCGCCACCAGCAAGGCCAGCAACGCACCGACCAGGCAGGTCAGCCTGGCCCGAAGGCCCATCTTCATGTCCATGCGCAACCCTGTCTCCAAGGGACCGCATGTCTCGAATCTCGTCGCGGCCTGGGCAGGTTATCGGCCGACCGTTCCGGTCGTACGGCTACCGCTGACAGCGAGAGCAGACCAGCGCGTGCAAAAGTCGCAGCTTCCCGCTGCCGCCGCTCGGATCCTCAGGCCCGCGGCGTCGCCGCGTGACCCACCGCGGGCGCGCCCAGCTCGGGCTCGACGATCTCGCCGGGCACCCTCCGCCGCGCGAACAGCGTGTAGACCGTGGGCACGACGAAGATCGTCAACAGCGTGCCGAGCGACATGCCGCCGACGATGACCCAGCCGATCTGGCGCCGGCTCTCGGCACCCGCCCCCTCGCCGAAGGCCAGCGGCAGCGCGCCGAGCACCATCGCGCCGGTCGTCATCAGGATCGGGCGCAGGCGCAGCGAGGCCGATTCCAGCACCGCGTCGAGCGTCTCGCGGCCGTCTTGCCGCAGCTGGTTCGCGAACTCCACGATCAGGATGCCGTGCTTGCTGATCAGCCCGATCAGCGTGATGAGCCCGATCTGCGAGTAGACGTTCAGCGTCCCCCCGGTCCACTGCAGCGCCGCCAGCGCGCCGACCATCGACAGCGGCACCGACAGCAGGATCACCAGCGGATCGACGAAGCTCTCGAACTGCGCCGAGAGCACCAGGAAGATGAACAGCAGCGCCAGCACGAACACCACGCCGAGCGCCCCGCTGCTCGAGCGGAACTCGCGCGAGATGCCTGAGAGCTCGGTCGCGTAGCCCGGCGGCAGCACCTCGGCCGCGGTGCGGTCCATGAACTGCAGCGCCTCGCCGAGGGAGTAGCCCGGCGCCAGGTTGGCCGTCAGGGTGACGGAGCGGCGCTGGTTGAAGTGGTTCAGCTCGCGCGGGCTGACCGATTCCTTGACCTTGACCAACGCCGACAGCGGGATCATCGCCCCGTCTCGCCCGCGGACGAAGAGTTTCTCGATGTCCTCGGGCGTCGCGCGGCCGCTGCTCTCGGTCTGCACGATCACGTCGTACTGGTCGGCGTCACGCTTGAAGCGCGTGACGTTGCGCCCGCCGAGCATGGTCTCGATCGTGCGCGCGACGCCGTCCACCTCGACACCGGCATCGGCGACCCGCTCGCGGTCGACGTCGATGAACAGCTCGGGCTTGTTCAGGCGCAGGTCGCTTTCGGGCTGCACGATGCCGGGGTTCGTCGCCATGCGCTCGAGCATCCGCTGCGCCACCAGGGCCAGGTCCGCGTAGGACGCCGAGGTGAGCACGACGTAGCTCAGCGGCCGGTCGCGGAAACCCGCGCCGAGCGACGGCGGCGTCACCGGAAAGGCGTTGACGCCGGGCAGGCCCTGCAGCCGCGGGCGGAGTTCGGCCGCCAGCGTCAGCGTGCTGCGCTCGCGCTCGCTCCAGTCGGTCGTGCGCAGGAAGCCGATGCCTTGCGAGACCGTCGGGTTACCGGCGACGACCATCACGCGGTCGAACTCGGGGTAGTCCCCGGCGATGCGCTCGATCGCGCGCATGTAGCGCTGGGTGTAGTCGAGCGTCGCGCCGTCGGGCGCGTTGACCGTGGCCAGCACGACGCCGCGGTCTTCCATCGGCGCGAGCTCGCTGCGCATGCTCTGGAAGAGCATCCAGCTCGCCGCGCCGGCCGCCGCCATCACGACAACGACGATCCAGCGCTGGCGCAGCACGAAGGCAAGCGCCGCGCGGTACGACTCGCTGGTCGCGACCAGCGCACGCTCCATGCCGCGGTCGAAGCGGTTCGGGCTCGGGTTGTGGCGCAGCAGCTTGCTGCACATCATCGGCGTGAGCGTCAGCGCGCAGAAGCCGGAGACGATCACCGCCCCGGCCAGCGTCAACGCGAACTCGACGAACAGGCGCCCGGTGCGCCCCGGCGTGAACGCCAGCGGCGCGTAGACCGCGGCCAGGGTCATCGTCATCGCGACGATCGCGAAACTCACCTCCCGCACGCCCTTCAGCGCGGCCTGGAACGGCGACAGGCCCTCCTCGACATGCCGGTAGACGTTCTCGAGCATCACGATCGCGTCGTCGACGACGAGGCCGATCGCCAGCACCAGCGCGAGCAGGGTCAGCGTGTTGATCGTGAACCCGGCCGCAGCCATCACCGCGAAGGCGCCGATCAGGCTGACCGGAATCGTCACCAACGGGATGATCGAGGCCCGCAGCGTGCGCAGGAAGACGAAGACCACCAGCGCCACCAGCACCACCGCCTCGGCGATCGTCTGGTAGACCGAACGGATCGAGCGGTCGATGAAGACGGAGTTGTCGTTCGCCGGCTCGACCGTCAGCCCCGGCGGCAACTCGGCCCGCAGTCGCGGCAACATCTCGCGCACGCCGGCCGCCACCTCGAGCGGGTTGGCCGTGGCCTGGCGGATGATGCCGGTCGTCACCGCCGGCTTGCCGCCCACGCGCGAACTCGAGCGCTCGCTCGCCGGTGCCTCCTCGACGCGCCCGACGTCGCGGATGCGCACGCTGTAGCCGTTGACGTTGCGCAGCGTGATTTCGGCGAACTGGCTCGGCGTCGCGAGACTGGTCTGCGCGGTGACGGTGAACTCGCGCTGCCGGCTTTCAATGCGTCCGGCCGGCACCTCGAGGTTCTGGCGCCGGATCGCGTCCTCGACGTCCTGCACCGTCAGCCCGTACGCGGCCAGCTTGTCGGGGTCGAGCCAGACCCGCATCGACAGCGTGCGGTCGCCGCGCAGCGTCACGTCGGCCACGCCGGGCACGGTCTGCAGGCGCGGCTTGACGATGCGCGTGATGATGTCGGTGATCTCCAGCGAGCTCAGCGAATCGCTCATGAAGGCGAGCCAGATCGTCGGCGAGGCGTCGGCCTCGACCTTCGAGATGATCGGCTCGTCGACGGTGTCGGGCAGGCGCCCGCGCGCCCGCGAGACGCGGTCGCGCACGTCGGCCGCGGCGTCTTCGGGGCTGCGCGAGAGCTTGAAGCGCGCGGTGATCTGGCTCTCTTCCGAGCGCGAGATCGAGTTGATGATGTCGATGCCCTCGATGCCGGCGATCGAGTCCTCGAGCGGCTTGGTCACCGTCGACTCGATCACCTCGGACGAGGCGCCGGTCAGCTTGGTGTTGACGTTGACCACCGGCTCGTCGATGCGCGGGTATTCGCGCACCTCGAGCAGCGAGTACGACACGGCGCCGATCAGCACCAGCAGCAGCGACATCACCGCCGCCAGCACCGGGCGGCGGATCGAGGTTTCGGAGATCTTCATCGCCGCCCCTCAGACGCCGGGCGCGGCGGCGCGGCGCGGCGGTGCGACGACAGCCGCGCCGAGGCCCGGCCCGGCGCCGATCGCGGGCGCGCCCCCCTCCTCGCTCGTACCGGGGCCGGGCGCCGTCACGCCCGAGCGGTCACCCTGCTCCGGGTCCGGCGTCTCTGCTCCCGCGCCGTCGAGCTCGACGATGCGCACCCGCTGCCCGTCGGCTGCCAGCAACGCGCCCTGACCGGCGATCGCGACCCGGTCGCCCTCGGTCAGGCCCTCGAGGATCTCGACCCGCCCCGGGACGCGCAGGCCGATGCGCGCCTCCAGCCGGCGCGACACCGGTCCGTTCGGGCTGTCGACGATCTTCAGCAGGTACTGCTTGCCGCCCTGCGGCACGAGTGCCTCCTCGGGCACCATCAGCGCGCGTTCACGGGTCGAGAAGACGATCCGGGTGCGTGCGAACATGCCCGGGCGCAACGCGCCCTGCGGATTCTCAAGGCGCGCGCGCACCAGCAGCGAGCGGCCGTTGGCGTCGACCTGGGCATCGACCGCGTCGATGCGGCCGGGGTAGCTGTGCCCGGGCAGGCCATCGAGCGCCACCTCGACCGCCTGCCCCGGCTTCAGGCGCGCCAGCACGCGCTCGGGCAGGCGAAAGTCGACCAGCATCGCGCCGGTGTCCTCGAGGTTCACGATGTCGGCGCCGGACTGGACGAAGTCGCCGATGTCGACCTGGCGGATGCCGGTCATGCCGTCGAAGGGCGCCAGCACGCGCATGCGGCCCAGCTGGGCCTGGGCCAGCGCCACCTGGGCCTCGGCGACCTCGAGCGCGGCGGCCGACTGGTCGACCGCACTCTGGCTGACGAAGTTCTGCGCGACGAGTTCGCGGTTGCGCTTCAGGTTGGTGCGTGAAATGGCGGCCTCGGCCCGGGCCTGTTGGACCTGGGCGCGCTGCAGCGTGTCGTCGAGCTGCAGCAGCAGCTGGCCCCGGCGCACCGCCTGGCCATCACGGAACCCCAGCTGCACGACGCGCCCGGCCACCTCGGGCCGCACCACGATGCTCTGGCGCGACCGCAGCGAGCCGACGGCGTTCGCCTCGTCCTGCAAGCGCATCGCGGTGACGCGGCCCACCTCGACGCCGGGCGGCTCGCCCGGGACGCGACCCGGGCCGGGCTCGGCTGCGAGGCCGGCCTGCGGCGCGGCCGGGCCGGCGGCCACGTCACGGTGCTGCCACCACCAGGCGAAGGTGGCGGCAAGGGTGATGCCGACCACGGCGACGACGAGGTGGAGCTTGCGGGATTTCATGAGGGGCGGCACAGGTGTTCGCACTGTAAGGGTCTACCGACCCCGCCGCGCGCCAAGGGTTCTGCCGGCGGCCACCACGGCGCCGCAACGGCCCGGTCGTATGGCACGGCCCGGCGCCGAAACCCTCAGGCGACCGACTCGACGCCCCGGTTGGCCAGCGCGTCGGCGCGCTCGTTGCCTTCGTCGCCGGCGTGCCCTTTCACCCACCGCCAGTCCACCCGGTGCCGCGACGCCTCGCCGTCGAGCGCCCGCCAGAGCTCGGCGTTCTTCACCGGTTTGCGGTCGGCAGTCAGCCAGCCGCGCTGCTTCCAGCCGTGGATCCACTCGGTGATGCCCTTGCGCACGTACTGGCTGTCGGTGAAGAGCGTCACCTCACAGGGCCGTTTGAGCGCCGCGAGCGCCTGGATCACGGCCGTCAGTTCCATCCGGTTGTTGGTCGTGCGCGCCTCGCCGCCGAACATCTCGCGCTCGTGGCCGCCGTAGCGCAACCAGACGCCCCAGCCGCCCGGCCCTGGATTGCCCTTGCAGGCGCCGTCGGTATAGATGATGACGCCGGAGCCTGCCGCCGCGCCTTCGGCCTCGGCCAGGGGATTCGTATTCACTGGTTCCTTCATGCGTCGACGCCCGTCTCGACCTGCTCGCGCTGCCGGTTGGTGACGACCGCCGGCGCCGCCTGCGTCGACTTTCGCTCGCGGCGCGCCAGGCCGACCAGGCGCATGCCGTGCACCCGCTTGACCGCCACCAGGAAATACACCGCGCCGAGCACCGGCCACCAGCGGTCGCCGGCCGGCTCCATCCAGGCGAAGCGCTCGAGCCAGCGCTCGGTCGCGAGCGGGGGCCGGTAGCAGCCGAAGCGGCCGCCCTCGATGTCGAAGCTCAGCAGGCGCAGCCAGTCGCGCAGGCGCCAGTAGCCGAGGAAGTCCCCATCCGGCGGCATGAACAGCGGCCGCCCGCGCGCCGGCACCACGCCCCGCCGCATGCGGCCCAGGCGCTGGCGCAGGCCCCAGAGGCTGGTCGGGTTGTAGCCGACGATCACCACCCGCCCTTCCGGCATCAGCGTGCGCTCGACCTCGCGCAAGGTCTGGTGCGGGTCGCGTGCCAGCTCGAGGGTGTGCGGCAGCACGACCAGGTCGAGGCTCTGGCTCGGAAACGGCAAGGCGTCGAAATGGCAGCGCAGTGCGACGGCGGTCGGTGCCTCCGGCGCGGGCGGAGGCTGGCCGGCCGCGGCCTCGACCGATGGTGCGAGGTCGGTGAAGGTCGGCCCCGCACCCCGCACCGGCCATTCGCCCTCGACCGCGATCCACCGGTGCGGCATGCGGTTCGCGCGCAGCGCGTCGAGCTCCGGCAGGCCCAGCTGCAGCGCGTGAAATCCGAACAGGTCGACCAGGCTGGCATCGAGCTGTGCCTGCTCCCAGGCCAGCAGGTAACGCCCAGCCGGGGTCTTCAGCCAATGCCTCAAACCTATAATCGAGGGCTCTTCCGTCATGAATCTCGTCGCACTGCCCGCCTTTACCGACAACTACATCTGGATGCTGCACGACGGCCGGGAGGCCGTGGTCGTCGATCCCGGTGAAGCGGCACCGGTCGCGCAGGCGCTCGACGCCGGGGGCTTGAGGCTGGCGAGCATTCTAGTGACCCACCACCACGGCGATCATGTCGGCGGCATCGAGGCGCTGCGGCCTCGCCTCGAAGGCCCGGTCTGGGGCCCGGCCCGCGAGGACATTCCGACGCCCTATCTGCCGCTGCGCGACGGCGAGCATTGCGAGGTGCTCGGTCTGCGCTTCGAGGTGATCGACGTGCCCGGCCACACCGCCGGCCACATCGCCTACTACCTGCCCGAACTCGGCGGCGCCCCGCTGCTCTTCTGCGGCGACACGCTGTTTTCGGGCGGCTGCGGCCGGCTCTTCGAGGGCACGCCGGCGCAGATGCATGCCTCTTTATCGCGACTTTCGTCGCTGCCGGGCAACACGCGCGTGTGCTGCGCTCACGAATACACGCTATCCAACTTACGCTTCGCCCAGGCGGTCGAGCCCGACAACGCCGCGCTCGCCGTCTATCAGGCCGAGTGCGAGGCGCTGCGCCTCGACGGCGTGCCGACCTTGCCCAGTTCGATCGCGTGCGAGCGCCGCATCAATCCTTTCCTGCGCTGCGACTCGCCGGCCGTGGTCCGGGCCGCGCTCGCGCGCGGCGCGGTGTCCGATTCGCCAACCGCCGTCTTCGCCGCGCTGCGCCAATGGAAGAACGATTTCAAATGAAAGCCACCCGAGTCCTTCCGGTTGCGGCGCTCGGCCTGGCAATGCTGCTGGGCGGTTGCGCCAGCGTGCCGCCCGGCGCCTCCTCGTCCGATGCGGCAGCGGCCGGCACCGCCGCCCCGCCGGCAGCGCCCGCGCCTGACATGGCCGCCACCCCGGCCACGGCCCAGGGCGAAGCGCCCTCGAGCACCGCGGCACCGGTCACCGCTCATCCCGGGCCGGCCACCGCCCCGGTCCCGGTCGACCCCTTGCGCCCCGACGTGCCGGTGCAGACCGACGAGGCGGAGGCGCGCGCCGACCTCTGGCAGCGCGTGCGCGAGGGCTTCTCGATGCCCGACCTCGACGGCGAACTGGTGCGCGACCGCGAGCAGTACTACGCCTCGCGGCCCGACTACGTCGCGCGCATGACCGAGCGCTCGAACCGCTACCTCTTCCACATCCTGCAGGAAGTGCAGCGGCGCAACCTGCCGAGCGAGCTGGCGCTGCTGCCCTTCATCGAGAGCGCCTTCAACCCGCAGGCGCTGTCGTCGGCCAAGGCCTCGGGGATCTGGCAGTTCATGCCCGCGACCGGCCGCCACTACGACCTGACACAGAACGTGTTCCGCGACGACCGGCGCGACGTGCTGGCCTCGACGCGTGCGGCGCTCGACTACCTCGTCTACCTGCACGGCATGTTCGGCGACTGGCACCTGACGCTGGCGGCCTACAACTGGGGCGAGGGCAACGTGCAGCGCGCGATCGCGCGCAACCGGCGCGCCGGCCTCGGCACCGGCTACGAAGACCTGCGCATGCCGGCCGAGACGCGCTACTACGTGCCCAAGCTGCAGGCGGTCAAGAACATCGTTGCCGAGCCGGGCCGCTTCGCGATCGTCCTGCCGCGCATCGAGAACCACCCGTACTTCCTCAGCGTGCCGATCGAGCGCGACATCGACATCTCGCTCGCCGCCTCGCTGGCCGGACTCGACCTGGACGAGTTCAAGGCGCTGAACCCGCAGATGAACCGCCCGGTGATCCTTGCCGCCGGCACGCCGCAGGTGCTGCTGCCCTACGACAACGCCAACCGCTTCGTGCGTGAGTTCGCCGCCCACAACGGCCCGTACGCGAGCTGGACGGCCTGGACCGCGCCGACGACGATGCGCCTGGCCGAGGCCGCGAAGGCCGTCGGCATGGAAGAGACACACCTGCGAGAGGTCAACCGCATCCCGCCGCGCATGCTGGTGCGCGCCGGCTCGACGCTGCTGGTGCCGCGTGCCCGGGGCGTGCGCGCGGACGTGTCGCCGCACCTGGCCGAGAACGCGATGATGCTGCTTGCCCCCGAAGGCCGGCCGCAACGTCGCATCGTCTACAAGGCGCCGCCGAAGGGGTCGAGCGTGGCCGCGGTCGCCAAGCGCTACCGCGTTCCCGCGGCGCAGGTCGCACAGTGGAACGGTGTTGGCACGGGCGCGCAGTTCCGCGCCGGGCACAACGTCGTCGTCTATCTGCCGGCGCGCGCCGCGACGGCGCCTAAGCCGGCGAAGGCACGTACCACGAAGAGCGCGGCCGCGGCCAAGCGCGGCACCACGGCCAATGCCAAGGCCCCCGCACCGCGCCGTGCGGCCGCGACCAAGGCGGCGCCGAAGAGCGCAAAGTCGACGCAGCAACGTCGCGTCGCCGAGAAACGCGAGGCGAACGGCGGCTGAAGATCGCGCGGCGCCGCAGGGCGTCCGAGCGCAGGCAGCACGGCCGCCACTGCCGTCAACAAGACCGAGACGCCCGGCGCGCCGGCCTCAGCGCCGCTCGACGAGTGCGTGTGCGATCGTCGACAGGTCCACGTACTCGAGCTCGCTGCCCGCCGGCACGCCGCGCGCAAGGCGCGTGACCTTCAGGCCGCGCGGCTTCAGGGCCTCGCCGATCGCATGGGCGGTCGCCTCGCCTTCGGCGCCGAAGTTGGTTGCCAGGATCACTTCCTCGACCGTCCCGTCGGTGGCCCGCTTGAGAAGCGCCGGCAGGCCGATGTCATGCACGCCGATGCCGTCGAGCGGACTCAGGCGCCCCATCAGCACGAAGTACAGCCCGCGGTAGCTGCCGGTGCGCTCGAGCGCGGCCTGGTCGGCGGGAGTCTCGACGACGCAGAGCTGGCGGGCATCACGCGCCGGGTCGAGGCAAGTCGAACAGACCGGCTCCTCGGTGAAGGTGTGGCAGCGCTGGCAGTGGCCAATGCCCGCCACCGCCGCTTCGAGCGCCGCCGCAAGCGCCTTCGCGCCGCCGCGGTCGTGCTGCAGCAGATGGAAGGCCATGCGTTGCGCCGACTTCACCCCGACGCCGGGCAGGCGCCGCAGTGCCTCGATCAACCCCTCGAGGCTGGACGGCCGGGCCACGTCGGAGGCGTTCGCTGGACGCCGCTCAGAACGGCAGCTTCATGCCCGGCGGCAGCGGCAGGCCGGCGGTCAGCTTGCCCATCTTCTCGGAGCTGACCTCCTCGGCACGGCGCAGGCCGTCGTTGAAGGCGGCGGCGACCAGGTCTTCCAGCATGTCCTTGTCGTCGGCCAGCAGGCTCGGGTCGATCGCGACCCGCCGCACATCGTGCTTGCAGGTCATCGTGACCTTCACCAGGCCGGCGCCGGACTGGCCCTCGACCTCGATGTTGGCCAGTTCCTCCTGTGCCTTCTTGAGGTTGTCCTGCATCGCCTGGGCCTGCTTCATCAGGCCGGCGAGTTGGTTCTTCATCATCTGAGCTGCTCCGTGGGTTTGATCGAACCAGGCACGATCCGCGCCGACTTGAACTGAGCCATCAGCTCGCGCACCAGCGGATCGTCGTGGATGACGCGCTCGGCCTCCGCCTGGCGCTTCGCGCGCGCGGCCATTTCGCGCAGCGCGGGAGAGTCTTCGGCGACGCCGCTCTCGAGCGCCAGCGTCACGGGCTCGCCGAGCAGTTCGACGAGCGCCGCCTGCAGGCGGTCGCGCTGGCTGGCGCCGCGCAGCGATTCGCGCTCGACGCGCAGGCGCCACACGCCGTCGCCGCCAGCAGACAGCAGCTGGGCCTGCATCGCAGTCTCGCGCACCAGCGCCGTGATCGCACCGCGCTCGCTGAGTTGCCGCACGACCGCGGCCCAGCGGTCGCCGAGGGCGGCCCCCGCTGGGTCTGCGGGCGCGGAGTCGGCGGCAGGCGGCACAGCGGTGGCGCCTTCGGCAGCGGGCGTCGCAAGGACGGCGCCTTCGCGGCCGACGGCCGCCGTGTCGCCATGGCCGGGCGTGGGTGTCACGTCGATGCCGGCAGCCGTGGGCATCGCTTCCGGCGCGACCGACAAGCCGGGCACGGCGGGCAACGTGGCCTCACGTGCCTCGCGCGACCGCAAGCGCTCCGACACACGAGCCTCGGTGGCTGCCGGCGCCAACGCGGCGCGGGATGCCGCGGCCGCCGCCGCAGCCACCGGCATGGCGGTGGCGGCCGCACGGGTCGCGATCGCTGCCGCGACGGGCGCCGGCGCCTTCGGCACCGCAGCGGCGGCAACGGGCGCGGTCCGCTGGCCCATGCTGTCGCCTTCGCCTTCGGCTTCGCTCGCGCGGGCCGACGCCGCGGGCAGACCGGTGCGGAAGGCGAGCATGCGCAGCAGCACCATGACCAGCCCGCTGTACTCGTCCGGTGCCAGCGCGAGCTCGGCGCGGCCCTGCAGCGCGATGCTGTAGAAAAGCTGCATCTCGTCGGCCTCGAAGCGCCGGGCGAGCACCGCGAGCGTCTCCGCGTCCGGCTCGTCGGCGTCGAGCGCCTCCGGCACCGCGCGCGCCACGGCCATCGTCTGCAGCATCGACGCCAGTTCCTCGAGCAGGCCGGCCGCCGAGAGGCCCAGGCCCCGCAGCGCTTCGCAGGCGGCGACGAGCCCTGCGCCATCGCCACCACCCAGCGCCTGCAGCACCGCCAGCGCATGCCCGCGGTCGACCGCGCCGAGCATGCGCTGCACACCCTCGGCCTCCAACCGGCCCGCGCCGTAGGCGATCGCCTGGTCGGTGAGCGACAGCGCATCGCGCATCGAGCCGCGCGCCGCGCGCGACAGCAGGCGCAACGCGCCGGGTTCGGCCTCGATGCCCTCGGCTGCCAGCACCTGTTCCAGGTGCGCCTGCACCGTCTGCGGCGCCATCGGGCGCAGGTTGAACTGCAGGCAGCGCGACAGCACCGTCGGCGGCACCTTCTGCGGATCGGTCGTCGCGAGCACGAACTTCAGGTACTCGGGCGGCTCCTCGAGCGTCTTCAGCATCGCGTTGAACGCGTGGTTCGTCAGCATGTGCACTTCGTCGATCATGTAGACCTTGAAGCGGCCGACGACCGGCTTGTAGACGGCCTGGTCAAGCAGTTGCGAGATCTCGTCGACGCCGCGGTTGCTCGCCGCGTCGAGCTCGACGTAGTCGACATGGCGCCCGGCGTCGATGTCGCGGCAGGCGTCGCAGGCGCCGCAGGGCGTCGCGGTGATGCCGCCCTGCCCATCGGGCCCGGTGCAGTTGACGCACTTGGCGAACAGGCGCGAGACGGTCGTCTTGCCCACGCCGCGCGTGCCGGTGAACAGGTACGCGTGATGCAGCCGCTGCGAGCCGAGCGCGTTGGCCAGCGCGCGCACGACGTGCTCCTGGCCGACGAGCTGCTCGAAGCTGCGCGGGCGGTACTTGCGCGCGAGGACCAGGTACGACATGCGGGACATTCTAGGGTGGGCCCCGGACTGGTCGTGCGCGCGCGTGCCGCCAGCCCGACTGCACCGGCCCTTGCCGACCCGCCCGCGATAATCGCGCCGATGAGTTCCGCCCTGCCTCCACGCGACGACCCTCGAGCTGCGCCGCTCAGCTACGAACAATCGGGTGTCGTCTACGACCTGATCGACCCGCTGAAGGTCGCTGCCCAGCGCGCCGCCGCGGCGACTGCCGGCCACCTCGCCACGCACGGCTTCGCCGAGGTCGCGGCCTCGCGCGGCGAATCGGCCTATGTGGTCGACGTCGGCCCGTTCTACCTCGCGAGCATCGTCGAATGCCTCGGCTCCAAGGCCCTGGTGGCCGACGAGATGCAGCAGCTCACCGGCCGCAGCTGGTACGCCGGCATCGCGCAGGACACGATCGCGATGGCGGTCAACGACCTGATCACGGTCGGCGCAACGCCGCTCGTCGTGCAAGCCTACTGGGCCGCCGGCGGCAGCGACTGGTTCGCCGACACCGAGCGCGCGCAGGCCCTGGTCGCCGGCTGGAAGCAGGCCTGCGACACCTGCGGCGTGGCCTGGGGCGGCGGCGAGACGCCGGCGCTGGCAGGCCTGGTCGAGGCGGGCCGCATCGACCTCGCCGCCTCCTGCACCGGCATCGTCAACCCGAAGGCGCGACTCTCGCTCGGCGAGGCGCTGGCACCCGGCGACGCGATCGTGCTGCTCGCCTCGAGCGGCATCCACGCGAACGGCCTGAGCCTGGCACGCAAGCTGGTCGAGCGGCTGCCGCAGGGCTACCTGACCGAGGTTGCGCCGGGCCTCGGCTATGGCGAGGCGCTGCTGGCGCCGACCCTGCTGTACTCGCCGGTGACAGAAGCCCTCTGGCGCGCCGGCATCGCGCCCCACTACGCGGCGAACATCACCGGCCACGGCTGGCGCAAGCTGCTGCGCCACCCTTCGGCGCTCGGCTACCGCATCGACACGCTGCCCCCGGTGCCGCCGGTGCTGCGCTTCATCGCCGAGCAGGCCGGGCACGACGCGCGCGAGGCCTACGGCACGCTGAACATGGGGGCCGGCTTCGCGCTCTTCGTCGCCGCCGGCGACGCCCAGCGCACGGTCGACGTGGCCCGCGGCTGCGGCATCGAGGCCTGGGTCGCCGGCCGGGTCGAGCCGGGGCCGAAGCAACTGGTGATCGAACCGCTCGGCCTGCGCTTCGGCGACGACGAGCTGCAGTTGCGCTGAAGCCCGCGTCGCAGCGCTCAGGCGTGAGCGAAGCCCGCGGGCCTGTCACGCCCCTCGCCTACAATTCGCCTCGACGGGCCTCCCCGCATGGGAGCGCGGCCAAACGGGTCAGGTCGGGAACGAAGCAGCCCTAACCGTTGCGACCAGTGCCGGGGGTAAGGCTCGTCACCTTCATTCTGAAAAAGTCCAATGGTGGCGCCAACTTAAAGGCGAAACCTGAGGCAGATTCGAAGCACTGTTGCACTTTCCTGTGTCACTTTCCAAGGTTCTATGACCGGGGAATTGGACATGGCGAGAGAGAAGGGGCTGCACCAGCGCGGCCCTGTGTGGTGGCTTCGGGCTGTGATTCCGAAGGATCTTCAAGCCCACTACGGAAGACGCACCGTCAGCAAGTCCCTGCGGACCACAGAGCGACGGGAAGCCCTGGTGCGCGCCCCCGCTCAGATGGCCGATTGGCGAGCCGAGTTCGCGGCCAAGCGCAGAGAGATGAACGCCTCTCGCATCGACCGTCTCACCGTGGAGATGGGCAGGACGCTGGCACAGGGGATCGCATCCCAGGTGCTCGCCAGCGACGACAGCCTGCGCAGGAATCCGAGGATGACGCGCCGCTTCCTCGCGACCCTGGAAGCACAGCATCCTTCGACAGTTCGCCTCGGCCCGCCACCCCTTCCCCCGACCCCGAAAGCGGACGGACTCATCGCCGATCCTCTCCCCGACCTCGACCCCCTGCTGGGCCTCGATGGGGACACGGCAAGGCGACTCACAGAGCTTCACGGGCACATCGAAGGCGATGCAGCCGTAGCAGTTGCCGCCCATTCCATCGCTTCCATCCTGCCCCAGGCTCAGGCAATAGCGCGCACCCTGGGCTTCACCTTCGACACCACCACACCCGGGGCCCGTGAAGCGCTTGCAGAGTGCTTGAGGGCGTACCGCAGGGCCTGGGCAGATGTGAGGCGCAGGGACGTAGGCGATGCCATCGACACGCCCGATGCACCGTCGTCTGTTGACGTGGAGAAAGCAAAGGCCTGGACCCTTCGGGATGTGTTCCAGCGGTGGGAAGCATCCAAGCGCCGCAAGCCTGAAACCGTCGAAGCATGCAGGCGCGCCCTCACCGCCTTTGAAGAGCTGTTTGGTCCTTCGCTCCCGCTCACCAAGATCACCCGATCACAAGGCGATGAGTACCGGGCTTACATCCTGTCCAAGCAGCTAAGTTCGAAGACTTCGCATGACCGGATCACCTGGGCCAAGACCCTGCTGAGCTACGCAGCCCGTGACCTCGAATGGATCCCCCGACAGCCCTGGGAAGGGATCGACATTCCATACAGGACGGAGAGTCCCCGCCGACCGCACACACCCACGGAGCTGAACACCCTTTTCTCTCACCCGCTCTTCACTGACTACGCACTGCCAAGCAGCACGAAGGCAGGCAGGGATGCCGCTTACTGGGTCCCCCTGCTGGGCCTCTTCACGGGGGCCCGGGTAGGTGAGCTATGCCAGCTTCAGCTAAGCGACATCACCGAAGACTCCTGCGGCCCTGTCCTGAGGATTCACGCAGAAGCAGAAGGGTCGACAGTGAAGAGCGAAGCAGGGATTCGGGCAGTGCCGATCCACCCTGAGCTAATCCGCCTGGGCTTCCTCGACTACGTTGGGGACACCCGCAAGCGCTCCTCTTCTTCGGCCTCGCTGTGGCCCCTTCAAACCCGCCTGAAGGGACGCCCCGGTGCGTACTTCTCGACGTGGTATGGAGAGCTTCGCTCAGGGCTCACGCCCCCGGTGCCGGACTTCCACAGCTTCAGACACTCTGCCCGCTCTGCCCTCCTGCGGGCACGCATCGACGAGAAGGTGAAGGACGCCATCACAGGGCACGCCACCAAGAGAGGCGAAGGGCAGACGTATGAGCACGTTGCCCCCGAGCTACTGCGGCAGGCCGTCGAAGCCATCCACTACCCCGGCTTGTCTCTGGTACGCGTGTACCGGGCCTGAGCCCCAAGGCCAGCAGCCCCCCGGATGTTTCTGGGGCAGAAATTCGAGGGGGCATTTGATGATCCTCGCGCGAGCCTTTTCCCCCCGGTGGGGTCCGCCGTCTGTATGTGCCTGCGGCTGCTTGAGCGTCGTGGAAAGCGAAGGGCTGTGCAGCCTGCGGTCCCTCTTCGCAGTGCAAGCGCATGGCTCGATCACAGTGTCTCACCGCACGCATCTCCATCGCTGACAGGGGGCCGGGCCCTGTGCGGCTGTGCCCCTGGCTGTGGCCTGCGCCTGTGCCCCTGGAAGGGGATGGGGATCAATGATGTGGATCCCACACCCCAGCAGGAAGCCCTGCCTGTGTCCTGGGACCGTGCTCCTGTGCCTGTGCCTCTATGCCTGTGCCCCTGCGGCTGTGCCCCTGGCTGCGGGTGTCCGAATACGTTCGATTGTGGGCACCCTCCCCAGCACTGTCCGAAACCTAGGTTGACAGGCTTTCGGTCATGCTTGATGATATGGACACCCTTTTCGGACACATTGCCCTCAGGATCATGCCCACCATCACCAGCGTTCCCCGGGTCTTCGCTTACTGCCGCGTCTCCACTGCCGAACAGACCACGGCAAACCAGCTTCAGGAGATTCGGACAGCAGGCTTTGCGGTGGACCCCAAGCGGGCCATCACTGAAACCATCAGCGGGTCACAGGCAGCAGGAGAGCGCCCCGAGTTCAGCCGCTTGATGGATCGCCTGGAAGCTGGTGATGTCCTCGTAGTCACGAAGCTGGATCGCCTGGGGCGGTCGGCCCTGGACGTGCGCAAGACGGTTGAAGCCCTGGCAGAGCAAGGGGTGCGGGTTCACTGTCTCGCCCTTGGGGGAATGGACCTGACCAGTGCAGCGGGGCGTCTTCAAATGCAGGTGCTTGCAGCGGTGGCTGAATTCGAGCTAGACCTGTTGAAGGAGCGCACCAGGGCAGGCCTCGCAAGGGCCAAGGCCGAAGGAAAGCGCATGGGGCGTCCCCCGGCACTGAGCCCCGAGGTACAGGCCGAAGTGTTGAAGCGCCTGGGCACTGGTGAGCCTGTCTCCTCCGTGGCTCGATCCCTGGGCGTAGGCAGGGCCACCGTCATCCGTTGCCGGGACGCGGCGCACTGAGTCCCTGGGCCTGTGCCCCCCTGCCCTGCCTGATTTAAGCGCTCCTAGGCCCCCTGGGGATGCCTTGGCGGGGCACTCCCTACGCGGCCGCCCCAATCCCACAGCAGTTCGGTGCGACCGATCATCACCGTCCCCGAGCGCCACCCCGGCAATCCTCCGTCCTCGTCCTCCCAGGCATCGAAGAAGGGCCAATCCTTCGGCCACCCTTCGGCCGGTTCCTGGCGCCTGTGCAGATGCACCCCGCTCCGCCATCCAGCCTTGCCCAGCGCCCACACCCCGGCAAGCAGCAGGCGATCCAGCGCATAGGCGATACGGCAAAGGGTCCGCTCTCTGGCAGTGGGACGCTTTGCGGGTGTATCCAACTCCATCATTCCAAACCCCCTGAGCACTGCGGATTGCAGCGAGGCGCGAGTATCGAGGACAAGGCCACCAGCCTGGGCAATACCCATATGTTCCAGTCGCGTGAATATCTCGGATAGGCAATTGTTGGCGAAGCGGGAATATCGCCCCCTGCTGGGGCTCTGCCGCCTCTATCGCCCGCTCCTAGGTGTGGGTCGGGCCACCGTCATCCGTTGCAGAGAATCCCGCCCGCAGTGATGCGGCCTTGATTTCCGATGATCGCTATATGCGACAAGGACTTAGAGAGGGTCCTAAGAAATACGCTTACTATCAAGGAAGAACATAGGTACTCCCTTATAGGGAAACACTTATAGGGTAGATCGATTGTTGCCTCCCTGTTCGGGGAGATGACCTCCATGATGGATCATCCCCCTTGGCTGTGAGCCCGGCACTGCTGCCCCTCTGCATGCACAACAGCGTGTAGCCCCACACAGTGCCCCCTGCTTGATACCCCTCAGCCTGTCCCCTGCTGCTGCCCTGAAGCTAGGCCCCTTCAAGGGCAGTGATCCTCCATTGGTAGATCCTCTGCCCAGTGGTCTATCACCCCAGCAGTAAATCCCCCAGCAGCATCAACCCCTTCATGCCCCCGCAAGGTTCACGCCTTCGGGGGCTTCTTCATTTCTCCCCACCATGGATTCAGATTCATCAGTTTCATCATCATCAGACCCATCCCCTGTTCTCTCCGCTCGCCAGCGCGCAGCCCTGAGGAAGACTAAGCGAGCATCCCCAGGGCATGAACCCCGATGGGGGACCTTCGAGGGGGATCCTGCGGTATTCATGACCCTGCAAGATGGGTCAGAAGCATTCACCTGTCCCGAGGGATGGAAGCGAGTGCAGGAAGCTGGGTGCGAAGGCAAGCCGTGGACACTGCGGAAGAATGGAAAGCAGAGCGGCGCATGGGTCAGCGTAAACGTGCCCCTCGGGGCTGGGGATCGGGTACAGCGCACCATCGCCATCATCGTTGCCCAAACCCCCAGGTACGAGCAGACCGGCTATGCGAATGGCAACCGGCTGGACCTTCGCCTTTGCAACCTCATGCAGAAGGGTCGCTGGAAGCCAAAGGCTACCGACTGACCGGCCCTGAGTGAGTCACCCTCGCGGATCGTCCCCCTGGGGCCATCCGTGGGGCCTCATCGTCAGGGCTCTACCGAGGGGACGCCGGCAAGGGCAGCCCAAGGGGCTTACAGCGAGAGGCTGCCGGCCATGTGTTGCATAAACACAACACTGCCATTCCCACTGTTTTTTTGCCCAATCCTCAGGAAGGCCTCTAGAAGCCTCTCAGGGCGTTTTTGAGTTCATCAAGCGCCCACCCATTGCCATGCCTGATTTAAGCACTCCTAGGCCCCCGGGATGGCCTGCAAAGGGCATCCCTGGCTGTGGATGGGGATCATCATGGATCCCATGCACCCATGGGCAACCCCTGCCTGTGCTCCTGTGCCTGTGCTCCTGTGCCTGTGCCCCCTTCTTGTGCCCCTGCGGCTGTGTCCCTGGCTGGGCTCCTGGCTGGGGGCGCTATGCTGGCCACTGGTGTGGCACTTTTCTGCTGCACTTTGCCTCGAATGCGAAGGTAAGTCCCTCTGTAGAAAGACATTTCTTCAAGGAGGGTAAGGCTCGTCACCTTTCTTCCGCGGAACGTCCGTTTTCGCGATCGCCCGCTAGCCGCACCCGCGCGGAAGCCCAGTGAGCCGAAGCCTTGCGCCCTCCTGGCGCTGCGTCCTGGCCTTGTGGATTGGCAGGCCAGAGACGCCAACTTCTCAGCCCGCCTGCCTGAACGCCATCACCGCCTGGTTGCGCAAGGTGCGCAGCAGGTTCAGTTCCTTCTCGCCGACCTGGATCGCACCGGGCAGCGCCTTGTCGGCGTAGATCAGGCCGAAGGGCAGTTGCTTCGCCGTCAGCGGCAGCAGCAGGAAGGTCGGCGCGGCCGTGTCGTCGCGGAACCAGGGTGGCAGCTTCGAGGCGACGTTCGGCAGCGAGGCGTCGGCGATCAGCGTGTCGACGCCCTTGATCGCGATCGCCGAGAACAGGTCGGCCGACCTGCCGGCGGGCAGGCGCAGCGGGATGCGGAAGGCCGCCGCCACCTGCTCGACGCCGGCACCGAGCCCGAAGCGACCGCAGAGGGTCTCGGTCTTCGGGTCGCGCAGGCAGAAGACGACGCGCCGGAAGCCGAGCGCTCGGTACATCACCTCGAGGATCGTGCGCAGCACTTCGTTCAGCTTGAACTGCTCGGACACCATCGCGTTCGTGATGTCCTGGATGCCGCTGGACAGCACGTCGGCCGCCTTGCCCGGCAGCGTCGTCGGCTCGCCGAGCACGACGGTGGGCTGCAGCGCATGGGCGGCGAGCGGGTCACCCGCGGATGCACCGGCGTCGCCTTCGCGCGCGAGCACGAGCGTCGCCGCATCTGCCGGCGTGGCCGCTGCATCGCCCGCGGGCGCCGCGTCGAGCAGGCGCCGCGCGGGCGAGCCGGCCGGCACCGAGATCTTCATCGCACCGGCCATGCGCACGAGCTGCTCGCGGGCACGCTCCGCCGCGGAGCACAGGTCCTTGCCGGCGATGCCGAGCGCCTTCGCGTAGCGGTCGCCGATTTCGTCCAGGCGCGTGCCTAGGCGCGCGGGGTCGGTATCGAGCAGCGCGTCGGCCACGTCGTTGGCAGCGGCGGTGAGCCAGCGCGGCCGGTCTCGCTCGGAAACGCGCGCCGGCGCGTCGTCGGCGGGCCGGCTCATGCAGCGTTGCAACGCCTCCGGCAGGCCCCAGCTCTTGGCGACGCCGATGCCGAGCTCCTCGTAGCTCAGACCCAGCACCGAGACGGAGGCGGCGGCCTCGCTGCGCCCTTCCCTGCCGGCGGCGGCATCGCCGCCGCGACGCGTCAGCGCACGCACCTGGCGCGCCTCTTCGGGAAAGTAGAACTCGGTCAGCAGCCGTCCCAGGTGCTGGAACATCGCGCCGATGAAGACCTCCTCGCCTTCACGCGGCTGGGCGGCGAGCTCGCCGGCGATCGAGCCGGCCATCAGCGAGCGCAGGAACTCGTCCTTCAGCTGGTTCGCGTGCGCCTTGTCCTGCATGTGCTCGAGCATCACCAGCGAGAGCGCCATGTTGCGGATGCCGGCAAAGCCGATCAGCGCGACCGCACGCGAGACGGTGCTGATCGTGCCGCCGCCGGCATGCCGGTACTGCGCGGTGTTGACGAGGCGCAGCAGCTTGTTGGTGAGCGCGACGTCCTTCAGGATCTCGTTGGACAGGCTGCTGACGCTCTCCCGTTCCGAGTTCGCCACCCGCTGGATGCGCGCGATCGCATCCGACATCGCCGGGAAGTCCGAGCGGTGCCGCATGCGCCGCAAGAGGAAGTCCAGCACGCCCTTGCCGGCCGCGCCGCTGGCCTCGGCCGGCGCCGGGTGCAGCCAGCCGGCAAGCGCCGCGTGCAGCGCCGCCGCGCTCGGCGTGCGCAGCGACGGGTCGCGGGCGATCGCGCGGCGCAGCGCCGCGCGCAGCGTGTCGTCGACCTCGGGTGGCAGGCCCGAGGGTAGTGGCAGGTCCTCCTGCATGACGCGATGCAGCGCGCGGTACGGGTCTCGTTCGCGCAGCACCGGCTGGCCGGAGAGCATCTCGGCGAGCACGAGACCTGCCGAGAAGACGTCCATCGCCGCGGACGGCGGCTCGCCGCGCGCCGCCTCGGGCGACATGTAGCCGGGGGTGCCGACAATGCGGCGATCGCCGGCGTCGTCGTGGACGCGCGCGGCGATGCCGAAGTCCATCACGCGCGCCCGGCCCTGCCCGTCCACCAGGATGTTCGAGGGCTTTAGGTCCCGGTGCACCAGCCCGGCGTCGTGGGCGGCGGAGAGCGCATCGAGCACGCCGAGCATCATCGAGACGGCCTCGCGCGGCGCCAGCGCCCCGCGCTGGCGCAGGCGCTCGGCGAGCGTCTGCCCCGGCACGTACTCGAAGACCATGTAAGGCTGGTTGTCCTGCGTGTCGGCCTCGAACACCGGGACCACATGAGGGTGGGTCAGCCGGCTGACGTTGCGCGCCTCGGCCAGCCAGTCGCCGATCGCGGTGTCCTCGCCCTGCTTGAGCAGCTTGACCGCGACGTCCCGGTCGAGTCGCGGGTCATGCGCGAGCCAGACCGTCGCCTGCGCGCCCTGGCCGAGCTGGTGACGCAGCCGGAAGCGGCCGAGCGAGGTCGAAGGCGTCTGCATAGAGGGCCGGGACGGGGAAGGCTTCAGACGCCGCCGGACGGCGTCGAGGCCGCGACCGGTCGGACACTGCCGCGGCCCGCCGCGACCGCGTCGTGCGACGCAGCAGGACCCGCTTCGTCGCCGGCCGCCGCCGGGCCACCGGCCAACGACTGGCGCGCATCGCGCAGCGCATCGCCGAGCCCGCGCACCGAGACGCCGAGCGGGCGACCATAGCGGCGCACGATCTGTTCGAAGGCCTTGGCGATCGCGTCGGCCGGCAGCTGGGTGATGGCGTCGACGACTTCGTTGGCCGCGCTCGCCGTCGCGCGCAGCAGGTCGGCGTCACTGTCGGGCTGGCGCACCGGGCGCTCGGGCGCGAGGCGCCGCAACATCAGGATCACGTCGTCGGTCAGCCCCCAGCGTCGGGCGGCCGCGTTGGCGAAGGCTTCGATCTCGACGCCCATCACCGCCTGCGAGGCGGCCTCTTCGCTCATGCCGGCGGATTCGGGCGCGTCCGCGGTCGCCGGGCGACTGCGCATCAGCGCGGCGATCTGCTCGGCGTCGTCGGGGAAGTGATAGGCCAGCAGCAAGCGGCCGAGGTTCTGCAGCACCGCGAGCAGGAAGACGAGCTCGGCGTCATAGCCGGCCGGGCGCAACTGCTGTGCCAGGTGGCCGGCCAGCCGGGCGCGCTGGATCAAAGCCCCGAGCTCGACCGCCGCGCCTTCGTTCAACGGCCCGGGCCAGGCGCGCAGCGCAGTCGCTGCGTGGCGGATCCCGTCGAGGCCGAGCATCGCGATCGCACGGCGCATCGTCAGCACCGGGCCGTTGCCCGAAACCTGGCTGCCGCGCACCTGCGCCGAGTTGACCTGGCGCAGGAGCTCGAAGGCGAGCGCGAAGTCCTGCAGCACCTGCTCGGCGAGCTCGTTGGTGCGCTCCTTCTCCATCCGCGTCAGGCGCGCGATCGTGCGCGCCAGGCCGGGCTGGGCGGGCAGATGGCCGACGGTGTCGATCCGTTCGAGCAGCAGCGCCACCGGGCCCCCGTTGTCTCCGGCGTCGGCAGCCAACCAGCCTTCGAGCGCGCGCAGCATCGTGCGCGCGGCGAGGTAGCGACGGCGCGGCTGCGAATGGGTCGCGCGGTTGACGATCGTTCGCAGCGCATCCGAGATCGGCAGCGGGGTCGTCCAGGGCAGGCGGAGCAGTTCGCCACGCGCGCCCGGCACGAGACGGTCGATGACGCGGCCGACATCGGCTTCGTCGAGCGCAGCGCCGCCAGCGAGCAGTTGGTGCGCGATGACGCCCATCGACTGAACGTCGCGCTCGGCCGCGCCGCGGTGCGCACGCAGCGCGGCCGGGTCCATCGGCATGCCCTTGGAGCCGCGGCCGGGCAGGTCGCCAGACCCGCCGGCCGCCAGG
This sequence comes from Ideonella sp., assembly GCA_035911095.1. GTDB lineage: Bacteria > Pseudomonadota > Gammaproteobacteria > Burkholderiales > Burkholderiaceae_C > JAMHWF01. The sequence continues at coordinate 92,207 of JAMHWF010000029.1, forward strand.
GGTTCGGCGGCAGCGACCGCCAGCGCCATCACGCGCAATTGCCCGCGTTCGTCGATGAGGAACTGGTGGATCTGCAGGTCATGGTGGACGAAGCCGGCATCGTGCGCATAGGCCAGGCCCTGCAGCGCCTGCATCAGCCACCGCACCACGTCGCGGTGGCCCGGTGCGGGCGCGCCGGCCAGCACCTCGGCCAGCGTGCGGGCCGCGCCGCGGTCGCAGGCCATATAGGGCCAGCGCTCGTGCACGCCACAGTCGATGACCGGGGCCAAATGGGGATGCGGGAGGCGCGCCACGCGGCGGGCCTCGCCGAGCCAGGCCTCGGCAGACGCATCGTCGGGCTGCGCGAGGCGCGGCAGGCTCAGCAACACCTCCTGCTTGACGCGCGGGTCCCAGCCCAGCCAGAGCATCGTGCGCCGGCTTCGCGCCAGCAGATCTCGCAGTTCATAGCGGCCAAAGGCACGCGGCACGGTCGGGCGGGCAGCGGAAGCGGCGGAGGCGGCAGCGGTCGTCATCGGGCCGATAAGGTCACACCGTCGATTGGACCGCGGGCGGGTGGCACCAATGGGCCGATCAGGTGGGTCAAGGTCGCGCTTCTCTCACGCGTGGCCGAACCGCACCGCCGTGGCGGGCAGAGACCGCTATCGACGCCATAGCGCGCTTCACCGCCCGCGCTCCGTTCTGCCACGGTCTTTGTGCCAAAATCGACACGTCCCACACCCGCACCGGGTAATCGCGGGACCGCGTGCAAGGACCTATCCCATGAGCAGCGAACTGATCAAACACATTTCCGACGCCTCTTTCGAGTCCGACGTGCTTGAGTCCGAGAAGCCGGTTCTGGTCGACTACTGGGCCGAATGGTGCGGTCCCTGCAAGATGATCGCCCCGATCCTTGACGAGGTTTCGGAGAAATATGCCGACAAGCTCCAAGTGGCCAAGATGAACGTCGACGAGAACCGCGACGTGCCGGCCAAGTTCGGCATTCGCGGCATTCCGACGCTGATGTTGTTCAAGGGCGGGCAAATCGTCGCGACCAAGGTCGGCGCCGTCAACAAGTCTTCATTGACCGCCTTCCTCGACGGTCATCTATAATCTCGCGCAATTGCAGCGGCACCTTGGTGCCATGTCCACGAGACCGCCCGTGCCGCTGCAGCCGGTGATTGCCACCACGCCCAAGAACGGCGCGTAGGTTCGGCCCCCCTCTCCAGATCCTTCCTCGGTCCGTCCGCGACGGTACCGCGACCGGATGGCTGACAGCCTGCAGCCGGTCCGCGTCTCGCCCGGCACCAGCCGCGGCGCCTGCCCTTTGCCGCTCCATCAGGGTTCCCCATGCACCTGTCCGAACTCAAGGCCCAACACGTCTCCGAACTGATCAAGATGGGCGAGGCGCTCGAGATCGACAACGTCAGCCGTCTGCGCAAGCAGGAGCTGATGTTCGCGATCATGAAGAAGCGCGCCAAGGCCGGGGAGCAGGTCTTCGGCGACGGCGTGCTCGAGGTGCTGCCCGACGGCTTCGGCTTCCTGCGCTCGCCCGACACCAGCTACATGGCGTCGACCGACGACATCTACCTGTCGCCGAGTCAGATCCGCCGCTTCAATCTCCACACCGGCGACGCGATCGAAGGTGAAGTGCGCGTTCCGAAGGACGGCGAACGCTACTTCGCGCTGGTCAAGGTCGACCGCGTGAACGGCCTCACGCCCGAGGAGAGCAAGCACAAGATCATGTTCGAGAACTTGACGCCGCTCTTCCCGAAAGAGCCGTTCAAGCTCGAGCGCGACATCCGCGGCGAGGAGAACATCACCAGCCGCATCATCGACCTTATCGCACCGATCGGCAAAGGCCAGCGCGCCCTGCTCGTCGCGCAGCCGAAGACCGGCAAGACGGTGATGATGCAGCACATCGCTCATGCGCTCGTCGCCAACCACCCGGACATCTACCTGATCGTGCTGCTTGTCGACGAGCGGCCCGAGGAAGTGACCGAGATGCAGCGCACCGTGCGCGGCGAGGTCATCAGCTCGACCTTCGACGAACCGGCCGCGCGCCACGTGCAGGTGGCCGAGATGGTGATCGAGCGTGCCAAGCGCCTGGTCGAGCTGAAGAAGGACGTGGTGATCCTGCTCGACTCGATCACCCGCCTCGCTCGCGCCTACAACAACGTGCTGCCTTCGTCAGGCAAGGTGCTGACCGGCGGCGTCGACGCCAACGCGCTGCAACGGCCGAAGCGGTTCTTCGGCGCGGCCCGCAACGTCGAGGAAGGCGGCTCGCTGACGATCATCGGCACCGCGCTGATCGACACCGGCAGCCGCATGGACGAGGTGATCTACGAGGAGTTCAAGGGCACCGGCAACTGCGAAATCCACCTCGACCGCCGCATGGCCGAGAAGCGCGTCTACCCGTCGATCCTGATCAACAAGAGTGGCACGCGTCGCGAGGAGCTTCTGCTCAAGCCCGAGATCCTCCAGAAGACGTGGATCCTGCGCAAGCTGCTCTACCCGATGGACGAGATCGAGGCGATGGAGTTCATGCTCGACAAGATGAAGCAGAGCAAGACCAACCTCGACTTCTTCGACATGATGCGCCGCGGCGGCTGACGCCTGGCGCCCGCGCAGGGGTGGCCGCGCCGGGCGTGCCATCTATAATGCGCGGTTTTCTGCCTGCGGAAAGTGCGTCGAGCGTCTCGGCGTGGCTCCCGCCCCATCCCGCAGAGGTTTCCCGATGAAAGAAGGCATTCACCCCAACTACCGCGAAGTCTGCTTCGTGGACCTTTCCAACGGCTTCAAGTTCGTGACCCGCTCGTGCGCACAGACGCGCGAGACGATCAAGCTTGACGACGGCCGCGAGCTGCCGCTCTACAAGCTCGAGACAAGCAGCGAGTCGCATGCCTTCTACACCGGCACGCAGAAGAGCGTCGACAACCTCGGCGGCCGGGTCGAGAAGTTCCGCAACAAGTTCAAGGTCGGCATCAAGAAGTGAGCCTGTCGCGCTCGGCGTGCCGGACGGCCACGCACTGAGCGCTGACATGATGCGGTGCGTGCCTGCCCGGCCCGCCACGGCATCGACCTCTGCGGCGGCCCGTCGGCCGCCCCGCACGGCAGCTCGAGGGCTGCCGTTTCTTCGCCTGTCACCGGCGCCGCCCTTGCGGGTGGCACTGCGGGCCGCTCGCCGCGGGCTGCGGCATCATTCCCGGTCGCCCGTCCGCCCCACCCCTTGAGCACCCCGACCCCGGCCCTCGTCACCCAGCGCGCGGCGCAGCGCCTGCCTCGACTGGCCCTGCTGCTGCTGTGTGCCGCCTACGTGGTGCCAGGCGTCTTCGGCCGCGACCCCTGGCGCAACGCCGATGTGACGGCCTACAGCGCGATGCTGGCGATCGCCGACGGCCGTGCCAGTTGGCTGTCGCCGACCGTCGGCGGGCTCGCCTACGACATGGCGCCGCTGCCCTACGGTCTCGGTGCCCTCGCGATCACGCTCCTGCGGCCCTGGATCGAGCCCACGCTGGCGGCTCGCATCCCCTTCGCCCTGCTGCTGGTCGTCGTGCTGATGCTCGTCTGGTACGCAGCCTTCCACCTCGCGCGCACCGAGGCGGCCCAGCCGGTGGCGCTCGCCTTCGGTGGCGAAGCGCATCCGGTCGACTATGCGCGGGCGATCGCCGACGGTGCACTGCTCGCGACGATCGCCACGCTCGGCCTGCTGCAACTCGGCCACGAGACGACGCCGGAGCTGGCGCAGCTCGCGGCAGTCAGCCTCTTCATCTACGGCATCGCCGCGAGCCCCTACCGCGACCTGCGCTCGCCGCTCGCGGTCGTCGCCTCGCTGCCGATGCTGGCGGCCAGCGGCGCCCCGACGGTCGCGGCGGCGCTGGCGGTCGTCGGGACCGTCGTCTGCCGGCGCTCGAGCGTCGAGGCGGTGCGCCGCTTCGCCGGTGTCGTGCTGCTCTCGGGCATGCTGGCCGTGCTGCTCGCGACGATCATCGGCGCCTGGACCTGGCGCACCGCGGGCTACGCCTCGCTGCAAGATGTCAGCAGCCTGCTGCGCCTGCTCGCCTGGTTCCTCTGGCCGGCCTGGCCGATGGCGCTGTGGACGCTGTGGCGCTGGCGTTTCCAGCTGCTGCACCGTCACATCGCCTTGCCCCTGGCGGTGAGCCTGGTCGCGCTGGTGACCTGCGTCGCGATGGGCGGCTCGGACCGTGCGCTGATGCTGGCCGTGCCGTCGGTGGCAGTGCTCGCCGCCTTCGCGCTGCCCACCTTCAAGCGCAGCCTGTCGGCGGCGATCGACTGGCTGTCGGTGTGCTTCTTCACCGCGGCGGCGATCACCATCTGGGTCATCTACTCGTCGCTGCAGACGGGCGTGCCGGCCAAGCCGGCCTCCAACGTGATGCGCCTGGCCCCCGGCTTCGAGCCGAGCTTCTCGCTCCTGCCGCTGATCTTCGCGGTGCTGGGCACGCTCGCCTGGCTCTGGCTCGTGCGCTGGCGCACCGGGCGCCATCGCCACGCGCTGTGGAAGAGCCTGGTGTTGCCGGCCAGCGGCGTCGCGCTGTGCTGGCTGCTGACGATGACGCTGTGGCTGCCCGGGCTCGACTACGCGCGCAGCCTGCGCCCGCAGATCGACCGCATCGCGGCCCACGTGCCGCGCGGTGCCTGCGTCGAGGCGCCCGGCCTGACGCGGGCCCAGCTGGCCGCGCTCGAGTCGCTCGGCGGCTGGCGGGTGCGCGTGCCGGGCGGCGCGGTCGGCACCTCGTGCGACTTCCTGCTGCGCGCCGAACCGCTGCACGGGGAGCCGCCTGCCCCGCCCGCGGGCTGGACGCCGGTGGCCCGCGAGCGCCGGCCGACCGACCGCGACGCGCTGATCGCCATCTACCGGCGACTGCCGGCGGGCGCCTCCTGACGCGCCGCGCATCCGCGGCAAAGGCGGCCTCTTCGCCTTGCTATCGCCGCGCCCTCAGGGCGAAGCTGAGCTGCTCGTGGCGACCGGAGGCTTCGTGGGCCGTGGCGAGGCAGTGCCCGCCGCCCGCTCGCAACGCACCCGCGCGGCAGGAAAGACGAGGCGAAAGGTCGAGCCACGGCCGACCCGGCTCTGCACGTCGAGCTCGCCGCCATGCCGCTGCACGACATGCTTGACGATCGACAGCCCGAGCCCGGTGCCGCCGGTGTCCCGCGAGCGGCTCTGGTCGATACGGTAGAAGCGCTCGGCCAGGCGCGGCAGCTGGTCGGCCTCGATGCCGATGCCGTTGTCGCGCACCGCGATCTCGCCGGCTCCGCCGGCCTGCTGGCGCCACATCAGCTCGATCACGCCACCCTGCGGCGTGTAGCGCACGGCATTGCTGACCAGGTTGCCCACCGCGCTCAACAGCTCGGGTTCCGTGCCGGCGAGCAGCACGCCGTCGACTGCATCGACCTTCAGCTCGTGCCGCCCGGCCGACAGCGCGAGCCCGTCGGCCTCCACCGCCTCGAAGACGCGGGCGAGCGGCACCCAGCGGTCGGGCGGCGGCCGCGGGCTGCCTTCGAGCTGGGCCAGGGTCAGCAGGTCGCCGACCAGGGTCTGCATCCGCTGCGCCTGCTGCGCCATCAGGTTGACGACACGCCGACGCTCGACCTCGGTGAGCGGCAGGCTGCCCAGGGTCTCGATGAAGCCCGAGAGCACCGTGAGCGGCGTACGGATCTCGTGCGACACGTTGGCGACGAAGTCGCGGCGCATCATGTCCATGCGCTCGCGCTCGGTGACGTCGAGCGAGATCACCAGCCGCATGCCCTCGCCGTAGGCCTGCACCAGCACTGACAGCATGCCGCGCCCGATCGGCCGCGGCACCAGCACCGCCTTCTCGTAGTGGCCACCTTGCAGGTGGTCGACGAAGACGGGCGATCGCACGAGATTGGTCACGCGCTGGCGCAGGTCGCGCACCGGGTCGAGTCCGAAGTGGTCGGCGGCGACCGAGTTGCACCACTCGATCTGCTCCCGCGCATCGAGCAGCAGGACGCCGTTGGGCGAGGCCTCGATCGCCGACAGGAACTGGGTGAGCCGCGAGGCTTCGAACGCGAGGGCGCGCTCGCGCTCGATCAGCGCCTTCTCGGCGCGGTAGCCGATTTCACCCCAGAAGCCGGCGTCGCGCGGCGCTGGGGCGTCCTGTGCACCGCGCAGCCACTCGATCAGACGCGCACCGCGCAGGGTGTCGCGCACGACCACCAGAGCCAGCCCGCAGGCGGCACCGAGAATCGAGCCCGCCAGCGGCACCTTCAGCCAGGCACCGGCGAGGTAGCCGAGACCGCCCCCCACCCCCAGCGCAAGCAAGGCTCCGACCAGTCTGGAAAGCAACCAGTTCATCGCAGGCCGGGCGGCAGGCTGGGGTCGGGTGTCGTCAGGTGAAGGATCTCAGGCCGAAGATAGCGCACCGAGTTGCTGCGTCAGCCGATACCCGGCGCCGCGCACGGTTTCGATCAGCTGCGAGCAGGCCGCCGGGCTCAGGGCCTCACGCAGGCGCTTCACGTGCACGTCGACCGTGCGCTCCTCGATGAAGACATGGTCGCCCCAGACACGGTCGAGCAGCTGGGCGCGGCTGTGGACCCGCTCCGGATGGGTCATGAAGAAGTGCAGCAGCCGGAACTCGGTCGGGCCGACCTTCACCTCCACGTCGCCGCGGCCGGGCACGTGACGGGTCACGCGGCGGGTCGCCGGGTCGAGCCGCAGGCCAGCCACCTCGACCGCCGCGTCGAGTGCCTCCGGCGCCTTGCGCCGCAGCACGGCACGGATGCGCGCCATCAGCTCGTTGGTCGAGAACGGCTTGGTCAGGTAGTCGTCGGCGCCGGCATCGAGGCCGGTCACCTTGTCCTGCTCGTCGGCGCGCGCGGTGAGCATCACGATCGGCAGCTCGCGGGTGCGGGTCTCGGAGCGCCAGCGACGCGCCAGCATCAGGCCGGACTGCCCGGGCAGCATCCAGTCGAGCAGCACAAGGTCGGGCAGCACCGAGTCGACCTCTTCCTGCGCCTGGTCGGCGGTAGTTGCGATCACGACCTCGTAGCCGGCGTGGCGCAGGTTCAGCGCGATCAGCTCGGCAATCGCCGACTCGTCTTCGACGACCAGTACACGACTCATCCTTGTCCCTTCCCGCGCCGCTCAGCGGACGATCGTCTCGACCTGGTCGACGGTGTTGTGCCGCACGTCGGTGCCCTTGACGATGTAGATCACCACCTCGGAGAGGTTCTTCGCGTGGTCGCCCACGCGCTCGATCGCCTTCGCGACGAAGACCAGGTCGATGCTCGAAGAGATCGTGCGCGGGTCTTCCATCATGTAGGTGATCAGCTTGCGCATCAGGCCGTCGAACTCGCGGTCGATCTCGTCGTCGTGCTTCAGCACCTCGAGTGCGCGCTCGACGTCGAGCCGGGCGAAGGCGTCGAGCGCCTTGCGCAACTGCGCGATGGCAAGGTCCGACTCGTAGGACAGGTCCGCAACCGGCAAGCGCAGCCGCGAGGACACGCCCCCGTTCACCAGCCGCTGGACCGTGCGCGCGATGCGCGCCGCCTCGTCGCCGACCCGCTCGAGGTTGGCGATCGTCTTGGAGATCGCGATCAGCAGGCGCAGGTCGCGCGCCGTCGGCTGGCGCCGCGCGATGATCGTCGACAGGTCGCGGTCGATCTCGACCTCCATCGCATTGACGCGCTCCTCCTGGGCGAGCACGTGGGTGGCGATCTCGGCGTTGAAGTTGGTCAGCGCATAGATCGCCTGCGCGACCTGCGATTCGGCGACGCCGCCCATCTCGAGCACGCGCGTCGAGATGCCGCTGAGTTCGGCGTCGAACTGGGTGGACAGATGCTTGTCGCTCATCGAATGCTCCTCAACCAAAGCGACCGGTGATGTAGTCCTCGGTATCCTTGCGCTTGGGCTTCATGAAGAGTTCGGCGGTGGCGCCGAACTCGATCAGGTCGCCCAGGTACATGTAGGCGGTGTAGTCCGAGCAGCGCGCGGCCTGTTGCATGTTGTGCGTGACGATCACGACCGTGTAGTCGGTCTTCAGCTCGTGGATCAGCTCTTCGATCTTGCCGGTCGAGATCGGATCGAGCGCCGAGCAGGGTTCGTCGAGCAGCAGCACCTCGGGCTTGATCGCGATGCCGCGCGCGATGCACAGGCGCTGCTGCTGGCCGCCGGAAAGGCCGGAGCCGCTCTGCCCGAGCTTGTCCTTCACCTCGTTCCACAGCGCGGCCTTCTTCAGCGCCCATTCCACGCGCTCGTCCATCTCGGTGCGCGGCAGCGTCTCGAACAGGCGCACGCCGAAGGCGATGTTGTCGTAGATCGACATCGGGAACGGCGTCGGCTTCTGGAAGACCATGCCGATCTTGGCGCGGATCAGCGAGATGTCTTCCTTCGAGGTCAGGATGTTCTGGCCATCGACCAGGATCTCGCCCTCGGCGCGCTGCTCGGGGTAGAGCTCGAACATCCGGTTGAAGGTGCGCAGCAGCGTCGACTTGCCGCAACCGGACGGGCCGATGAAGGCCGTGACCTTGCGCTCCGGGATGTCGAGGTTGATGTTCTTCAGCGCGTGGAAGCTGTTGTAGTAGAAGTTCAGATTGCGCACCGAGAGCTTGGGCTTCTCGGTCACCAGGGGATCGACTTTGGCGTCCATACGACGTGCTCGGGTCAGTGCTTGTTGCGGAAGAGCGTGCGCGCAGCGATGTTCAGCAGCAGCACGCCGATCGTGATCAGGAAGACGCCCGCCCAGGCCAGCTTCTGCCAGTTCTCGTAGGGGCTCATCGCGAACTTGAAGATCGTCACCGGCAGGCTCGCCATCGGCGCCGACAGGTCGCTGGTCCAGAACTGGTTGGAAAGCGCGGTGAACAGCAGCGGCGCCGTCTCGCCGGCGATGCGCGCCAGCGCCAGCAGCACGCCGGTGATCACGCCGGCACGGGCCGCCTTCAGCGTCACCGAGTAGATGACCTTCCACTTCGGCGTGCCGAGGGCATAGGCCGCCTCGCGCAGCGCGTTCGGGATCAGACTCAGCATGTTCTCGGTCGTGCGGATCACGACCGGGATCACGATCAGCGCCAGCGCCAGCACGCCTGCCCAGCCGGAGAAGCTCTTGAACTGCGAGACGACGACCGCGTAGATGAACAGGCCGATCACGATCGACGGCGCTGACAGCAGGATGTCGTTGATGAAGCGCGTGACGCTGCCGAGCCAGGTCTTCTGGCCATACTCGGCCAGGTAGATGCCGGCCAGGATGCCGACCGGCGTGCCGACCAGCGTGGCCAGCGAGACCATCACAACCGAGCCGAAGATCGCGTTCGCCAAGCCTCCCGTCTCAGCCAGCGGTGGCGGCGTCATCTCCGTGAACAGCGAGAGCGCCATGCCGCCGATGCCCAGGCGCACCGTCTCGACGAGAATCCAGATCAGCCAGACGAGGCCGAAGGCCATCGCGCCGAGCGAGAGCGTCAGCGCCACGGCGTTCAGCCGCTTGCGTCGGGCGTGGTGCGCCAGGCGCGAGCGCTGGCGCGCGTCGTCCGGACTGGAGCCAGCCCCGATGGCGGCGGTATTGGTGCTCATGCGCGCGTTCCCTCGCTCTTCTGCAGACGCTGCAGCAGCAGCTTCGAGCAGGCCAGCACGACGAAGGTGATGAAGAACAACACCAGGCCGAGATAGATCAGCGAGGCCTGGTGCAGACCTTCGCCTGCCTCCGCGAACTCATTGGCCAGGGCCGAGGTGATGCTGTTGGCCGCCTCGAACAGCGACAGCGAGTTGAGCTGGTTGAAGTTGCCGATCACGAAGGTGACCGCCATCGTCTCGCCCAGCGCCCGGCCGAGGCCGAGCATGATGCCGCCGACGACACCGGTCTTGGTGTACGGCAGCACGACCTTGAACATCACCTCCCAGGTCGTGGAGCCCAGGGCGTAGGCCGACTCCTTCAGCATGGGCGGCGTGACCTCGAAGACATCGCGCATCACCGAGGCGATGAACGGGATGATCATGATCGCCAGGATGATCCCCGCCGAGAGGATCCCGATGCCGACGGGCGGCCCGGAGAACAGAGCGCCCAGCACCGGCACATCGCTGAAGACGCCCTGCAGCGGACGCTGCACGAACTGCGCGAGGATCGGGCCGAACACCAGCAGGCCCCACATGCCGTAGACGATCGAGGGAACGGCCGCAAGGAGTTCGATCGCGGTGCCCAGCGGTCGCTTCAGCCAGGCCGGCGACAACTCGGTGAGGAACAACGCGATGCCGAAGCTCACTGGCACCGCGATCAGCAGCGCGATGAACGAGGTCATCAGCGTGCCGTAGATCATCACCAGGCCGCCGTACTTGTTCTGCACGGGGTCCCAGTCGGTGCTCCAGAGGAACGAGAGGCCGTACTCGCGGATGGCGGGCCAGGCGCCGACCACCAGCGACAGGATGATCCCGACCAGCAGCGCGAGCGTCAGCCAGGCCGCGCCGTGCGTCAGCAGGAGAAACAGCGAATCCGCCCATGGCAAGGGGCGCCGGCGCACCGGAGGACGGCCCTGCGGCTGCGCACGTTCCATCTTGCTCTGCTTGGGATAGGGGGTCGCCGGAAGTGTAGCGGCCACGATCGGGCTCCTCGGAGGGTCTACGCACCGTCGCCGCGCGGGGCACGGCGACGAGGGTTTGCGTTGCGGTCAGCGGCCGGGCGGCCGCCCCGCACGACGCGCTGGTTACTGCAGCGCGATCGCCTTGCCGTCGGCCGCAGCCTTGAAGCCGGACTTCCAGGCCGAGCGCACCAGCGCCTTGACGCTGTCGGGCAGGGCCACGTACTCGAGTTCGGAGGCCATCTGGTCACCGCTGGTGTAGGCCCAGTCGAAGAACTTCAGCGAGGCGGCCGTCTGCGCGGGCTTCTCGGAAGCCGCGTGCATCAGGATGAAGGTGGCCCCGGTGATCGGCCAGGCGTCCTTGCCGGGCTGCTCGGTGAGGATCTGATAGAAGCTCTTGCTCCACTCGGCGCCGGCAGCGGCAGCCTTGAAGTTCGCCTCGTCGGGGTTGACGTAGTTGCCGTCCTTGTTGCGCAGCTGGACGTGCGACATCTTGTTCTGCTTCGCGTAGGCGTACTCGACGTAGCCGATCGAATCGGGCAGGCGCTGCACGAAGGCGGAGACGCCTTCGTTGCCCTTGCCGCCCGCACCGGTCGGCCAGTTGACGGCCGTGCCCTCGCCGACCTTCGCCCGCCACTCGGCGTTCACCTTCGACAGGTAGTTGGTGAAGATGAAGCTGGTGCCCGAGCCGTCGGCGCGGCGCACGACGGCGATCGGCGCGTCCGGCAGCGTGACGCCGGGGTTCAGCGCCGTGACCGCGGCGTCGTTCCACTTCGTGATCTTGCCGAGATAGATGTCGCCGAGGACCTCGCCGCTGAGCTTCAGCTGGCCGGGCGCGATGCCCTTGATGTTGACCACCGGCACGACGCCGCCGATCACGGTCGGGAACTGCACCAGGCCGTCCTTGGCCAGTTCTTCGTCCTTCAGCGGCGCGTCCGAGGCGCCGAAGTCGACCGTCTTGGACTTGATCTGCTTGATGCCGGCGCCGGAGCCGACCGATTGGTAGTTGATGCGTGCGCCGGTCGCCTTGTTGTAAGCGTCGGCCCACTTGGCGTAGATCGGCGCCGGGAAGGAGGCGCCGGCGCCGGTCACGTCCTGGGCCTGAGCGGCAACGCCCACCGTGAGGAAGGCGCCAGCGGTCAGCGCGGTGCGCAGGAAGTGGAGGGTCATGGGATATGGCCTTTCGTGTCTGTCGCCGCTGCGGCGACGTCGTGCGGCGACGAATGTCTGCCGCGGTCGAGGCGCACTCTAGGGGGCGTTTGTGACACTCCGGTGAATCGTCGGGCGACGAGCCCCGGCCTCCCGCCAGAGGGAGGTCATGTCGCATTCACGCGACCGTCACGCAAACGTCATTTGGCGATTTCGGGTTTCCACCTGGGGCATCGTAGGCCATGTCGGCCATTCAAACCCCCGAAGACAGACCGGACAGGGGCCTGCGAGGCCGTCGCTCGCGGCGCGATTCAGCCGCGGGCGAGTGCTCCGGCCATGCGCCGCGCGCAGCGGTCGGCCAGTTCGGCGTCTTCCGCCTCGACCATCACACGTAGCAGCGGCTCGGTGCCGGAGGCGCGGATCAACACCCTGCCCCGGCCCTCGAGCTCGTCCTCGGACGTGCGCCGCGCCTGCGCCAGTGCCGGGTCGTTCGCCCAGTCCTGTCCCGGCTCGAGACGGACGTTGACGAGGGCCTGCGGGAACAGGGCCACGCCCTCCAACAGTGCAGACAGTTCGGTGCCGGCATGGCTGATGGCCTGCAGCACCTGCAGCGCGCTGACGATCCCATCGCCGGTGGTATGGCGATCAAGCATCAGCAGGTGGCCGGAACCCTCGCCGCCGAGCGTCCAGCCGCGCGCGCCGAGTTCTTCGAGCACGTAGCGGTCACCGACCTTCGCCCGCACCAGTTCCACGCCGCGACGCTTCAAGGCCAGCTCAACCCCGAGGTTCGTCATCAGCGTGCCGACGGCCCCGGGGACGGCGAGGCCGCGATCCAGTCGGTCGGCCACCAGCACATAGAGCAATTCGTCGCCGCCATAGAGGCGCCCGCGGCCATCAACGAACTGGAGCCGGTCGGCGTCACCGTCGAGCGCGATGCCATAGTCGGCGCCGGATTCCTGTACCGCGCGCACCAGCGCGCCGGGCGCCGTCGCCCCGACACCATCGTTGATGTTGAAGCCGTTCGGGCTGCAGCCGATCGCGATCACCTGGGCGCCGAGCTCATGGAAGACGCTGGGCGCGACGCTGTAGGCGGCGCCGTGCGCCGCGTCGACGACGATCTTCTTCCCGCGCAACGACAGGTCGTTCCCGACCGTGCTCTTGCAGAACTCGACGTAGCGGCCTCCCGCGTCGTCGACCCGGCGCGCGCGCCCGAGGCCGGCCGCGTCGACCCACTGCGGCGGCTCGTCGAGCAGCGACTCGACGTCCAGCTCGAATCCATCAGGCAGCTTCTCGCCGCGCGACGAGAAGAACTTGATGCCGTTGTCGCCGTAGGGGTTGTGCGAGGCGCTGATGACGATGCCGAGATCGAGCCGCAGCGCGCGCGTCAGGTAGGCGACCCCGGGCGTCGGCAGCGGGCCGGTCAGCAGCACGTCGACCCCGGCGGCCGCGAAGCCGGCCTCGAGCGAGGACTCGATCATGTAGCCCGAGATGCGCGTGTCCTTGCCGATCAGGACCGTCGGCCGCGCGACGCGGCGACGCAGCACGCGGCCCACGGCGTGACCGAGGCGCAGCATGAAGTCCGGCGTGATCGGCGAGGTGCCGACCGGACCGCGAATGCCGTCGGTCCCGAAATAGATCCTGTCGCCCAATCGATGCTCCGTTCGCGGCCAAACGGCCGATGATGCCTGCGCCCGGCGGCTCGCGACGCCCGCGCCTCAGCCAGTCAACCGAGTCCGGCCGCGTTCCACACTTTCAGAGCGTCGGCCGTCGCCGCCACGTCGTGCACGCGCACGACATGTGCGCCGCGCTGCACGGCGGCGAGCGCCGCGGCCACGCTGGCCGCCAGCCGCTCGTCGACGGGACGGCCGGTCAACGTACCGAGCGTCGACTTGCGCGACCAGCCGACGACGAGCGGCTGCCCCAGCGCGAGCAGGACCTCTTGGCGGCGCAGCAGCGCCAGGTTGTGCTCGACCGTCTTGCCGAAGCCGATGCCCGGGTCGAGGGCGATCCGCTCCGCGCCGATGCCTGCGCCGAGCAACAGGTCTCGCCGCTCGCGCAGGAAGGCGCTGACCTCGTCGATCACGTTCGCATACTGGGGCCGCTGCTGCATCGTCGACGGCGCGCCCTGCATGTGCATCAGGCAGACACCTGCCGACGGATGGGCGGCGACCGCCTCGACCGCGCCGGGACGGCTCAGTGCATGAATGTCATTGACGATGTCGGCACCGAGGTCGAGCACTTCGCGCATCAGCTCGGGCTTGTAGGTGTCGATCGATACCGCAACGCCGAGTGTCAGCGCCGCGCGCAGCACCGGCAGTACGCGCGCGCGCTCGTCCTCGAGCGGCAGCGGCGCCGCGCCGGGGCGGCTGGATTCGCCACCGATGTCCAGGATGTCCGCCCCCTCGCGCACGAGTTGCTCGCACTGCCGTGCGGCAGCGGACGCTTCGGCGTGGCGACCACCATCCGAGAACGAGTCCGGCGTCACGTTGACGATACCCATCACCAACGGGCGGTCGAGTGCGAGGCTGAAGCGGGCAGTCTGCCAGTGCGTCACCGGCGGGCAGGCCTGGGCTTCTGGCGTCGAGTTGCCGGCGTGGCGCAGGCTCATGGGGATCGGCGAAGCAGCGTTGTCGTCACTGGGATCTTCTCAGGCAGCCTTGAATCACGGGAACTGGTGCCGAAGCCACGAGGCGCGGGAGGAGCAGACCGATCTCGAAACGAAGACGGGGCCGAAGCCCCGTCTGATGATGCCGATACCCGGTTGGCTCAGGCCGCAGCCGGCGCACCGTCCGGATTGACCGGCGGTGTCGCGCCGCCGGAGCGCACCGACGCGGGTGTCCAGTCCTTGGGCGGGCGAGGTGGCTTGCCGCCCATGATGTCGTCGATCTGGTCGCTGTCGATCGTCTCCCACTCGAGCAGCGCCGAGGCCATCGCGTGCATCTTGTCCTGGTTCTCTTCGATCAGGCGTCGAGCGATCGCATACTGCTCGTCGATGATCTTGCGGATCTGCTTGTCGACCTTCTGCATCGTCTCTTCCGAGACGTTGACCTGCTTGGTCACCGAACGCCCGAGGAACACCTCCCCCTCGTTCTCCGCGTAGACCATCGGGCCGAGTTCGTCGGTCATGCCGTAGCGGGTGACCATGTCACGCGCGATCTGCGTCGCACGCTCGAAGTCGTTGCTGGCACCGGTAGTCATCTGGTGCATGAAGACCTCTTCGGCGATGCGCCCGCCGAACAGCACCGAGATCGTCGACAGCATGCGTTCCTTGTCCATGCTGTAGCGGTCCGTTTCCGGCAATTGCATCGTCACGCCGAGCGCGCGACCGCGCGGAATCACCGTCACCTTGTGGACCGGATCGGTCTTCGGCATCAGCCGCGCTACCAGCGCGTGACCCGCCTCGTGGTAGGCCGTGTTGCGCCGCTCTTCCTCGGGCATGACCATCGATTTGCGCTCGGGGCCCATCATGATCTTGTCCTTGGCGCGCTCGAAGTCGACCATCTCGACCAGGCGACCGCTGCGCCGCGCCGCGAAGAGCGCCGCCTCGTTCACGAGGTTGGCAAGGTCCGCACCCGAAAAGCCCGGCGTGCCGCGCGCGAGGATGTCGGCGCGTATGTCCTGGCCGATCGGCACCTTGCGCATGTGCACATTGAGGATCTGCTCACGCCCGCGCACATCCGGCAGCGTCACATAAACCTGGCGGTCGAAGCGGCCGGGACGCAGCAGCGCCGGATCGAGGATGTCGGGCCGGTTCGTCGCCGCCATCACGATCACGCCGAGGTTGGTCTCGAAGCCGTCCATCTCGACGAGCATCTGGTTCAGGGTCTGCTCGCGCTCGTCATTGCCGCCGCCCAGGCCGGCACCACGGTGGCGGCCGACCGCGTCGATTTCGTCGACGAAGATGATGCAGGGCGCGCTCTTCTTGGCCTGCTCGAACATGTCCCGCACGCGGGCCGCGCCGACGCCGACAAACATCTCGACGAAATCGGAGCCCGAGATGCTGAAGAACGGCACCTTGGCCTCGCCGGCGATGGCCTTGGCCAGCAGCGTCTTGCCGGTTCCGGGCGGGCCGACCAGCAGCACGCCGCGCGGGATGCGGCCGCCGAGCTTCTGGAACTTCTGCGGATCACGCAGGAAGTCGACCAACTCCTTCACTTCCTCTTTCGCTTCGTCGCAACCGGCGACGTCGGCGAAGGTGGTGGAGTTGTTGGCCTCGTCCAGCATGCGGGCCTTGCTCTTGCCGAAGCTGAACGCGCCGCCCTTGCCGCCGCCCTGCATCTGGCGCATGAAGTACACCCACACACCGATCAGCAGCAGCATCGGGCCCCAGCTGACAAGCAGGCTCATCAGCAACGACGGCTCTTCACGCGGCTTGACGTCGAACTTGATGTTGTTGTTGCGCAGGTCACCCACCAGACCCCGGTCGAGGTAAGTGGCGGTGGCACGGATGCGCTTGTCATCGGTGGTCAACGCGATGATCTCGGTGCCACCCTGGCCCTCCTGCAGCACCACCGACTTGATGCGGCGCGCCGCCACTTCGTCCAGGAATTCGGAATACCCGATCACCTGGCCCGAAGACACCCCGCGGTCGAACTGCTTGAACACGGTGAACAGCACGAGTGCAATCACCAGCCAGACAGCGACCTTCGAGAACCATTGATTGTTCACCGCGGCTCCTTCAGCCAATCATTCTGCAAATCAAGAAAACAGGTTGCGCATACAGCGCATGCACTTGTACCCAACTTGACAGCAAGTGGGGATCATTCTAGACGAGTCAAGCCCCAGGCCCGGGGGCCGGAGTCCTGCCATGAACAGGGTGAATGCACGGCGAATCCGGTGCCATGTCGGCCGATCCTGCGCTGGGTCAAGCCAGCTTCAGACCGATGCCGACCAGAAAGGTTTCCGCCGACTTGTCACGCGACGCCTTGGGCTTGATCGCCTTGACCACCCGGAAATGCTGGCGAAACAGCTGCACCAGCTGGTCATAGCCGCTGCCGTGGAACACCTTGGCCACCATGGCGCCACCGGGCTTCAGATGGTGGCGGGCGAAATCCAGCCCCAGTTCGATCAGGTGCTCGATGCGCGCCGCGTCGGCCGATTCAATGCCCGACAGGTTGGGCGCCATGTCCGACACCACCACATCCACCGGCCGGCCGGCCACTGCCAGGTGCAGCTCGTCGGCCACGGCCTGTTCGCGGAAATCGCCCTGGATGAACAGCACACCCTCGATCGGCTCCATCGGCAGGATGTCCAGCGCGATGATGGTGCCCAGCAGTTCACCCACCGCCGCGCCGCCGGTGCCTGCAATCTTGGGGGCGAAGCGGCGCCGCAGGTACTGGCTCCAGGCACCCGGCGCCGACCCCAGGTCGACCACCACCTGGCCAGGGCGGATCAGCCCCATGGTCTCGTCGATCTCCTTGAGCTTGTAGGCCGCGCGGGCACGGTAGCCCTCGCGCTTGGCCAGGCGCACATAGGGATCATTGACGTGGTCGTTGATCCATGCCTTGTTGATCTTCTTGCTCTTGGAGTCGATTTTCATGACAAGGAGATAATAGAGCGATGCCTGCCATTCACCTGACGCCCGCCGAACGCAAAGAAAAACGCGGAGACGCCCACCACCTGGACCCGGTCGTGCTGATCGGCGACCAGGGGCTGACCGATGCCGTCGTGCGCGAGGCTGACCTGGCGCTGAAGGCCCATGGCCTGATCAAGGTGCGCATGTTCTCCGACAACCGCCCCGACCGCGAAGCCGCGCTGGCCAGCCTGGCCGACCGGCTGAACGCCGCGCCGGTGCAGCACATCGGCAAGCTGCTGGTGCTGTGGCGCCCGATCCCTGACAAGCCCAAGGCCGAAGTGCGCGACGACCGCGGCGCTGGCCCGAGGGTTGTCAAGATCCTGAAGTTCAGCAAGAGCGGCAGCCAGCGCGCGCAGATCAAGAAGATCACCGTCTTCGGCAACCAGCGGGTCACGCCCGGTGGCGAGATCAAGCGGGTGCAGAAGCGGGTGACCAGCGTCAAGAAGAAGGCGGCTGACTGAAATCAGCGGCGGGCGCCAGCCGCCCGCCAAGCCAGCGCCAGGATGCACAGCAGCTTGGCACCGAAGAAGCAGACGCTGATGATGTGTAGCTGACCGAAGCTCAGCGCTCCCTGCCCGGCCCGCGCCGCGGCCATCAACGGCTGCAGCCCAAAGTAGCCCGCCACGGTGCAGAACACCGTGCCCAGCAGCAGCAGGATCTCGGTGCTGAGCACCGATCCATCGCCGACCGCCGCTGCAGCACGGGCACGGCTGCGTTCGATGGCCAACAGCGCCACGGCCAGCCCGATGCTCATCCAAGCCTCGCGCTGGAAGAACCAGCCCACCACCTGGCCGGCCACCGGCCGCTCCAGCAGTGCAAACGCCGCTGGCGCCGCGATGGCGGCAATGCACAGCAACACACCGGCCCACAGGCCTGGCAGCAGGCGGCGCAGGCGTTCCAGCACGGCTGGCTTCAGATGTAGCG
>JAMHWF010000030.1:0-1584 GCA_035911095.1 Ideonella sp.
CAGCCGGCCGGCGCCGTCCTTCTGGATGACCAGGTCGGCGGGGCCCTTGCCGGCCTTGTCGGCGACGGTCTTCATCGGGATGTCGATCTGGAAGCGATCGGTCTGGCGGCCCTTGAACGCGTGGTCGCCGGCGTAGCCGTCGCCGAGCCAGATCTTGGCGACGAAGTCGGGCGTGACCTTCTCGTACTCGTGGAAGTAGCGGTCGAGGGCGGCCAGCACGAAGACGTTCTCCTGCGTCGACTCCCAGCGACCGGCCTTGGCGTGGCCGAGCAGGCCGACGACCAGCTTGGGGATGACGTCGTGGTCGCGCTGCTCGGCGATCAGCGACTCGAGGATGACCGCGTCGACGCGGCGATCGCTGTGCAGGATCAGGTACGCGCCGTCGGACGTCGCGGTGGTGAAGTTGGCGGCGGCGGCGGTCTCGGTGACCTTGTTGTCGAGGAGCCGCAGGATCGCCTTGCGCTCGTCGGCGGCGTCGGCCTGCTGGGCGACGACGCCGAGCAGCCAGCCGACGGCCTCGAGCGACAGCTTGTCGGCGCCGCCGGCCTCCTTGATCAGGCCCTTGGCGCGCGCCACGTCGCGATCGCCGGCGAGCATGCGGGTGTAGAGCGCGTACGAGGTGATCGTCCGGCGGATGTCCTCGCCGTAGTAGTACGGGTAGCGCTGCTCGATCGTGCGCAGGTACTCGAGGCCGTTGTCGAGCGGGCCGCGCTCGATCGCGAAGCCCTTGGCCTTGGCGCGCACCAGCGCGTTGACGACGTGCACGGTCAGGTACGGCCACGACTCGTAGCCGCGCTGCCAGAACGGAAAGCCGCCGTCGTAGTTCTGCATGCTGTACAGCCGCTCGAGGTCCTCGGCGACCTTGGCCTCGAGCGCGGCCTTGCCGGGCAGGCCCGGGGCCTTGAACTCGTCGAGCACGTCGCGCAGGTCGGCGATGCCGGCGATGCGCGAGCTGATCTGCTCGCTGCACTCGAACGGGTACGACACCAGGTAGAGGAACGCGTCGGTCAGCGCCTGCAGCTGGGTCGAGCTGGTCTCGACCTGCAGGCCGCCGAACTGCGTGACGACCTGGCCAGGCAGCGCGACCAGCTGCTTGATCGCGCCGTCGTCGATCTGGCCGTAGGTGGCGAAGGCCTCGGTGGTGGCCGGCGTCCACACCGGCAGCGCGACCTCGGCGGCGTCGGAGCCGGCGGCTGCGGTGCCGACGATCTGGAAGCGCGCGGTGCCGGCCAGCGCGGCGGCGGCCGGGACGCGCACCTCGACGCGATCGTTGGCGGGCACGGTGACGCGCTTGCCGCTGCCGGCCGTGAGCGTGGCGTTGGACGCGCGCACCGCGACGTCGACGGCGAGCGGCGCGTCGGTCTGGTTCTGCACGACGACCGGCAGCTCGAACTTGTCGCCGAAGTTGAGGAAGCGCGGCGGTGACGGCCGCACCATCACCGGCAGCCGCGCGGTCAGCGCGGACTCACCCTTGCCGAACTGCTTGTCGCCGGCGACCGCGATCGCGATCAGGCGATAGCGCGTGAGGTTGTCGGGGAGCGTCAGCGCGACGGCCGCGTTGCCGTCGGCGCCGGTCTTGACCTC
>JAMHWF010000031.1:0-1939 GCA_035911095.1 Ideonella sp.
CATGAGCCACGCCCCCGTGCCCGTGGTCAGCGGGACGCGCCGGGCCATCCGCGTCTGGGGCGGCCGCAAGACCATGCGCCGCGCCGACAACGGCGGCCTGTGCGATCCCGAATCCTGCGCCGAATACCAGGACCGAAAGTGCAACCTGTCGGGGCGGTTCATCTTCTTCATCCCCGGGATCAAGTCGATCAGCGCCTTCGAGTTGCCGACCAACAGCTTCTACGCGATGAACGCCGCGATCCAGAAGTTCCAGACCATCGGCTTCATGCGGGGCGGCCGCATCTCAGGCTTCCTGGACGGCAGGCGCACGCCGTTCTACCTGACCAAGCGGCTGGTCGAGGTGCCCCGGATCGACGAGGAAGGCCGGCCGGTGCGCACTTCGCAGTGGCTGATCGAACTCGAGGCACCGGTCGATGTGGCGGCGCTGCTGCGGCCCGACGAAGGACTGGACGGTGCCGAGGCACGTGCTGCCGAGGCGCTGAACGTACTTGAGGGCGGGCCTGCGGACCGCCGCTTCGCTGGCGGATCAGTGGTCGGCGACGATGGCGTGATGGAGTCGTCCGCCTCTTCACCTCGGGCTGCACCGGCACCCGATCGCGCCGCGGCGCCGGCCTCGCAGGGCGGCCCTGACAGGGCAGCGATGCCGGCCCACAGCGCCCGGGCCGAAGCGCAGCGCGAGCCGGCGGCCAACGGCGGCGACGAGGCTGCAAGGGTGGCACAGGCCGCCGCGGCGCTGGGTGTCGTGGTCGAGCGCTTCGAGCGCTACGCCGAGAAGCGTTGGGGTCGCGGCTGGAAGATGAACGCGAACGGCCGAAAGCGGGCGCTCGACGAAGTTGCCGGATTCGCCGACGACGGCGAGGGATTCCGCGCCAAGGTCGATGCCGAGTTGGATGTCTTCAGCTGAATCCCAGGGCGCCGCCTTGATCGGGCGAAGCGGCGCGCGACGATGGCAACACGTCCGAACCCCGATCGAAGCTACAGCGAGGTGACTCCATGATCCGGATCGCGCAGTTTTCCGACCTGCACTACAGCGAGAAGAACCTGGCCGAGGCCGACCGCTGTTTCGGCTTCGCGGTGGACGAAGCCATCCGGCGCGGCGCCGAGGTCGCGGTCATCTCGGGCGACTCGACCGACCACGCGCTCGACGTGCACAGCCCGGCGGTCGAACGCCTGGCGCGCCAGGTGCGCCGGCTGGCGGATCACTGTCCGGTGCTGATGCTGCAGGGCACCTTCTCCCACGAGCCACCGGGCACGCTGGCCATCTTCCGCCTGCTCGGGGGCCGCTACGGCGTGCATGTGGCCGATCGCATCGGCCAGGTGGCGCTGCGCCTGGACCGCACCTGGTTCGGCTCGCAAGGCTGGCGCTTCGACGGCGCGCAGGACCAGTTGCCCGACGGCGCGCGGGTCTTGTTCACGTGCGTGCCGACGGTGAACAAGGCGACCGTCGCCGCGAGCGTCGGCGCGGCGGACGCCGGTGTCGCGCTGGGCCAGGAACTGGCGGCCCTGCTGGCTGGGTTTGCGGCCAGCAACCAGGCGGCACGTGAGGCGCTGGTGCCTACCGTCGGCGTGTCGCACGGCACGGTCACCGGCTGCATCACCGAACACGGCGTTCCGATGGCCGGCTTCGACCACGAGTTCACGTCCGGTGCGCTGTTCTCGGCGCAGGCCCAGGCCTTCATGCTGGGGCATATCCACCGACACCAGCACTGGGAGCAGGGCGGGCGTGTCGTGGCCTATGCCGGATCGATCGGCCGCTTCCACCATGGCGAGGTCGGCGACAAGGGCTTCGTGCTGTGGGAGGTTGGCGCCGCTGCGGTGGGGTTCGAGCTGATGCCTACCCCCGCGAGGCGGACGGTCGACCTGTTCTTCGAGGGCAAGCCCGACCTGGCGCGGATCGAGTCGGCAGTGGCGGCTGGTGACCTGGAAGGTGCCTGGGTCC
>JAMHWF010000032.1:0-7930 GCA_035911095.1 Ideonella sp.
GATCATCGCCGACAACCCGGTCGACATGCGCAACGACGTCGCCTCGGGCGATGTCCACATCGGCTGGGCCACCGTCGACATGCTGCCGCTGCTCATCGAGGGCCTGAAGGTCGACCCGCGGACCATGCCGCGCGTCTTCCACCAGGTCGACTGGTCCAACGGCGGCGACGGCAACGTCGTCCGCAAGGGCCTCAAGATCGCCGACCTGCGCGGCAAGAAGGTCGTGCTGGCGCAGAACTCGCCGACGCACTACTTCCTCCTGAACGCGCTCCTCAACGGCGGCGTCCAGCCCGACGAGGTCGAGATGAGCTTCACCAAGACCGCGTTCGAGGCCGCGCGCGCGTTCGCCACCCAGAAGGACATCGCCGCCGTGGTGTCGTGGGCACCGGACATCTACCGCATCGCCGAGAAGCTGCCCGGCAACGAGCTCCTGGTCACCACCGCCCAGGCCAACCACCTGATCGCCGACGTGTGGTGGGCGCGCGCCGACTTCGCCCGCGACAACCCCGACATCATCGAGGGCATCGTCCGCGGCATCCTCGACGCGACCACCGCGCTCAAGGACGACGCCGCCAAGCAGCAGGCCGCCAAGTGGATGAGCGATGGCTTCGGCATCCCCGCCGACGAGACGCTCGGCATGCTGGGCGACGCCCACTGGACCAACTACGCCGAGAACCGCGAGTTCTTCATCAACCAGAACAACCCCACCAACTTCGAGCGCACCTACAACACCGCGTTCCTGCTCTACAAGGCGGTCGGCGCGCTGTCGCAGAAGGTCGACTTCGACCAGGTCATGGACTTCTCGGTCATCAAGAAGCTGGGCGCCGACGACAAGTACGCCAAGCAGCGCAACGAGTACGAGGTGACCTTCGCGCCGGTCGCGGCGTCGCAGATCCCGGTCGAGTCGACGATCCTCACCAAGACCGTCGTCGTGCAGTTCTTCCCCAACTCGGCCGACCTCTACAAGAAGGTCGAGAAGCGCGGCCCCAACGGCGAGGCCAGCGAGGGGCTCTACGATCCCAACGTCGACTTCGTCGTCGAGGAGATCGCCAAGGTCAGCAAGCAGTATGGCGCGGCGCGCATCCTGATCCAGGGCCACACCGACGCGTCGATGAAGGGCCAGGCCGACCCCGGCCTGGTGAAGAAGCTGTCCGAGGATCGTGCCAACGCGGTCAAGGAGGCGATCATCAAGAAGTTCCAGCTGCCGCCCAACCAGTTCACCGTCGAGGGCAAGGGCTGGGACAGCCCGGCCGACCCCAACGACCCCGGCAACCACGCCAAGAACCGGCGCGTCGAGGTGCGGGTGGTGCCGGCCGAGGCGCAATGACCGCGAAGACCACGGTCAGCTCCGCGCAGGAGACGCCCGGCATCCCACGGCGACCGCCGTGGTACGTGTCGCTGCGCGTCGATCCGCCGGGCCTGATCGGCAAGGGCCTCGGGCTCTTGTGCATCGCGATCGTCTTCGGCGTGTGGTGGTACGTCACCCGCGGCCCGGCGGTCGAGCGCATCATCTCGCCGGCCAAGATGCCCAGCCCGGGCGAGGTGTGGACCGCCCTCGAGAAGCTGCCCGACGGGGCGCTGGTCGACGGCATCATCGCGTCGCTGTGGCGGGTCGGCAAGGGCTTCGCCCTGGCCGCGCTGATCGGCGTGTCGATGGGCGTGCTCGCCGGCTCGTACCGCGCGATCGCCGCGTTCTTCCAGCCGCTGGTGATCTTCGGGCGCAGCGTGCCGATCAGCGCGCTCATCCCGGTGACGCTCCTGTTCTTCGGCATCGGCGAGAAGCAGAAGATGATGTTCATCTTCCTGGCCACCGTGCCGTTCGTGTTCACCGACACCGTGCGCACGATCGCGCTGGTGCCCGAGCGCTACGTCGAGACCGCCCAGACGCTGGGCGCGTCGAAGTTCCAGATCATCACCAAGGTGCTGTTGCCGCTCGCGCTGCCCGACATCGTCACCAGCCTGCGCTTCTTGTTCGGCCTGGCGTTCGGCTACATCGCGCTGACCGAGACCATCAATATCCACGCCGGCCTCGGCTTCCTGATCAACAACACCGAGAAGTTCGGGCAACAGGTGACCTACCTGATGCTGTTCGTGATCACGATCCTGGCCTTCGCGTTCGACTGGACGCTGCGCTTCCTCCAGCGCCAGCTGTTCCACTACCGGAAAGACCTGTGACGTGAGCAGCGCCGACGACAAGCCCAAGACCGCCCCGGCGGCGAAGGACGCGCCGGGCAAGGACGCGGTGGGCAAGGACGCGCCCGCCGCCCCCGCCGCCGCGCCGATCGATCCCGCCGCCGCCGAGGCCGCGCTCAAGGAGTTCGAGCGCGAGCTGGCGGCGGCCGACGAGCCGCGCGCCGCCGCGCCGCCCTCGCCCAAGGTGGGCACGCCCGGCCCCAAGCCGGCACCAACAACGCCAGCCAAGGCGACCGATCAGCGAGCCGCCGCGCAGGTCACGGGCGGCACCGTGCTCAAGCCGCTGGCGCCCGCGCAGCCCACGCCGATCGTCGTCTTCGACAAGGTGACCAAGAGCTACGGCAACTTCACGGCCATCAAGGACGTGAGCTTCCGCATCGACGATCACCCCGGGCGCGGCGAGATGGTGCCGATCCTCGGGCCGTCCGGCTGCGGCAAGTCGACGGTGATCCGGATGATCGCCGGCCTGTCGCCGCAGTTCCCGCAGACCTCGGGCACCGTGCTGGTCGGCGGCCAGGTCGTGAAGGGCCCTGGCGCCGATCGCGGCATGGTCTTCCAGGACTACACCTCGTTCGATCACCGCACCGTCCTCGAGAACATCGCGTTCGGCCTCGAGTGTCGCGGCGTACCCAAGCGCGAGCGCCTCGACCGCGCCATGGTGTGGCTGGGCAAGGTCGGGCTGTCGCCCAAGAAGGACGCCGACAAGTACCCGAGCGAGCTGTCGGGTGGCATGCGCCAGCGCGTAGCCATCGCGCGGACGCTCATCCTCGAGCCCAAGATCATCCTGATGGACGAGCCGTTCGGCGCGCTCGATCCGCCGACCCGGGCCCGGATGCAGGACCTCTTGATCGAGCTGTGGCGCGAGCAGTCGCCGACGGTGTTCTTCATCACCCACTCGGTCGAGGAGGCCGTCTACCTCGGCGACCACGTGCTGATCTTCTCGTCGTCGCCCGGCACGATCCTGAAGGAGGTCAAGGTCGCGCCGCCCGAGAAGCCCGCCAAGGAGATGCAGCGCGACCCGGCGTTCCAGGAGACCGTGTTCGGCATCAAGGAGATCATCGAGAACCTCGAGTCGTCGCAGCGGAGCGGGGACTAGTGGCCGGTAAGAAGAAGGCCGGCTGGCTGCGGTACGTGAAGGAGGCCTTCATGTACCGGTGGAACCTGCTGTTCCTCGGCGGCGCGGCCGCGGCGGCGGTGATCTCCGGTCACCCCGACGTCGCGCTGCCGCTGGTGGCGGCTGGCGAGATCGCCTATCTGGCCGGGCTGACCACCTTGCCGCGCTACCAGGCGGCCATCGACGCCAAGGCCCGCGGCGAGGCCGGCGGGAGCGTCGCCGCGGCCGTCACGGGCGGCAGCGGCGGCACCGCGCGGCAGAAGCTCGCCGACGTGCTGGGCTCGCTCGAGCCCGACCGCCGCAACCGCTTCTTGCGCCTGCGGGCCCGCTGCGTCGAGATGCAGCGCATCGCCAACGCGGTGCGCGGCGACACCAACGATCCCAGCGGCGCCGCCGCCGAGCTGCGCACGCCGGCGCTCGACCGGTTGCTGTGGGTGTTCTTGAAGCTGCTCCTGTCCCAGCAGGCGCTCGGCCGGTTCCTGCGCGCCGCCGATGGCGCCGGCATCCAGAAGCAGCACGACGAGCTGGTCGCGCGGCAGAAGGAGGCCGAGGCGAAGGGCGACGAGCGGATCCTGCGCTCGCTCACCGACTCGGTCGCGACCGCGCAGCTCCGCCTCGACAACTACAACAAGGCCAAGAACAACGCCGAGTTCGTCACCGTCGAGCTCGACCGCATCGAGTCCAAGATCCAGGCGCTGACCGAGATGGCGATCAGCCACCAGAACCCCGACGAGCTGTCGATCCAGGTCGATGCCGTCGCCGCCGGCATGTCGCAGACCGAGGAGACCATCCGCGAGCTGCAGGCCATCACCGGGCTCGGCGATCAGCAGGAGGCGCCGTCGATCCTGGCCACCGACGTCAACGAGGTCGCGCAATGAGCCCACCGCCCCCGCCGCCCGACGACGCCGCCCCGTCGGCCGCCGCACCACCGACCGCGCCCGCCGACAAGACCCTGGCCGGCTCGGACGGCGTCAAGCGCGCCAGCGCCCTGCCCGCGCACTTCCCACCGTGGGCCGCGCGCCTGGCCGAGCTGTACTTCTCGGGCACGACCTCGATGTTCGTGCTGCACGGCAACGTCTTCGATCTCGTGCGGCTCGGCCCCGCCGACGCGCCCGACGTGCGCTGGGGCGCGCTGGCCGACTTCCTGGCCGAGCAGCTGTTCGGGCGCTGGGACCTCCTGCTCCACTACGACCTCGCCCGCGGCATCCGCTGCCTTGCCGGCGCCAACGGCAAGCGCCTCGCCGAGATGGTCGAGAAGATCAACCGCGTGCTGGGCGACGTGCGCCAGCTCAAGCGCGACCCGGTGACCGCGCTCGCCGCGCTCGACCTGTTCATCCAGAAGAACGTCATGGCCGACCCCGACAAGCGGCTGTCGGCGGCGATCGTCATCGATCACGCGTCGTTCGTCGCGCCGTCGGGCGATCGCCTGAGCCTGGGCGATCAGACCCAGCTGGTCACGCTGCTCAACTGGGCGTCGTCGCCGTACATCAAGCGGCTCAACCTGGCCGTCGTGCTGATGGATCCCCGCTTGTCGGAGATCAGCGACCGCCTGGCCGGCAACCCCCACGTCGCGGCGATCGAGGTGCCGATGCCCGACGCCGGCGAGCGCGAGGCGTTCCTGGCCGCCGCCACCAAAGGCCAGGACGTCAGCGCGTTCTCCGACTACGGCGTGGCCGAGCTGGCCAAGCTCACCGCCGGCATCGCGCTCACCGATCTCGAGGTGCTGGTGCGTTCGTCGCGCGAGAGCGGCCGCCGCCTCGACGCCGGCTACTTCCGCGACCTCAAGAAGCGGCTGATCGAGCGCCAGGCCCAGGGCATGCTCGAGTTCGTCGAGCCCAAGTGGGGGCTCGACACCGTGGTCGGCCACGAGGCGGCCAAGCGCCGGCTCCTCGACGACGCCGCGCTGATCAAGAAGGGCATGCTCGAGACCGTGCCGATGGGCTACCTGTTCAACGGCCCGGTCGGCACCGGCAAGTCGTTCCTGGCCCAGTGCGTGGCCGGCTCCATCGGCGTGCCGGCGGTCGTGCTCAAGAACTTCCGCAGCAAGTACGTCGGCGAGACCGAGGGCAACCTCGAGCGCGTGCTCGGCCTGCTCCGGTCGATGGGCCCCGTCGTGGTGGTCATCGACGAGGCCGACACCGTGCTCGGCGATCGCGATACCGGCGGCGGCGACTCCGGCGTGTCGGCGCGCATCTTCGGGATGATCGCCAACCAGATGGGCGACACCCGCTACCGCGGCAAGATCATCTGGATGCTCCTGACGGCGCGCCCCGACCTCCTGCCGATCGACATCAAGCGCCAGGGCCGCGCCGAGGTCCACATCCCGCTGTTCTACCCGTCGGACGACGCCGAGCTGAAGAAGATGCTGAAGGTGCTGGCGCGCAAGACCGGCGCCACGCTCCTCGACGAGGACCTGCCCGAGACCCTGCCCCACAAGGGCAACCTCAGCGGCGCCGACGTCGAGGGCATCGTCGGCCGCGCCTGGCGCACGTCGCTCCTCGCTGGCGCCGATCGCATCACCAAGGACGCGCTCGCCCAGGCCCTGGCTGGGTTCATGCCCTCGACACAGACCCTCGAGCGCGAGCTGCAAGAGCTGGCGGCGATGATCGAGTGCACCGACATTGAGTTCCTGCCGCCGCCCAAGCGCGAGCGCCTCGATCAGCTCGGCGGCCGCGAGAAGGCCCAGGAGCGCGCGACCGCGATCAAACAGATCCTTGAGGGGCGCTAGCCAAGCGCGCCCGCCCGGTTCCATCCGACTCCGTCTCCGACGCTCCGTCACCGCTATCCGAAAGGACCCACCGCCATGGCCCGTGCCAGCTGGATCGACGACGACAACCACCCCGACCTCGACGCCCACGTGGCCCAGCTCGAGCACTTCACCAACGCCATCGCCGATGGCGTCGTCGACGCCGGCGAGCTGGCGACCCAGGAGGACAACCTGAAGGCGGCGATGCGCGCCGTCGAGGCCCAGCTGTCCGACGAGCAGCACGCCGCGGTGACAAAGCTCCTGGCCGAGACCTGCGCATACGCCGTCATGCAAGTGCTGCACGACATGGCCAAGGCCAAGGTCAGCCGCGCGATCAAGTAGGGCCCAATGCCCGATCGTGCGACCTTCGTGACCGCCTTCGCCGCGGCCGAGCGGCTGATCGAGGAGCGGTACGGCATACCGGTCGTCGTCTCCGACGTCCCGACGCCGTTCACCGGCGATCTCGACGGCGCCGAGATCCGGGTCGACTACGACCTGGATCCCGAGGATGCCCTGTTCATCATCGTCCACCTGTTCGGTCACACCGTGCAGTGGAACGTGTCGCCCGAGGCACGCGCGATCGCCAAGCACCCCGGCCCGTGGGACGCGGCCCACCTCGCCGCACTGCGCGCCTACGAGCGCGAAGCGTGCCAGTACTCGCTGACGTTGTTCCACGACGCCGGGGTCCACGAACTCGATCAGTGGCTCGCCGACTTCTCGGCCTGCGACTACCGCTACCTCGAGCACGTCTTCACGACCGGCGAGAAGCCGCCCTTTCGCTCGTTCTGGCGACCCGATCAGCCCCTGCTCGAGGCCCTGCCAGTCCCCAGCTTCACCCCGACCCGGTGGTGGAACCGCTGGGACGGCGTCGTGGTGTAGCACCGGCACCGATCGGTCGGGCAACAGCGCTCCGCTGGCCATCGCTATCCGCTCCTCGCCTTCACGGCGCCCCGCCCGTGCTTCGCCGCTGGAGCCTTGGCCGCGCGGGACCTGGCCGCTGTGGCCTTCGCCACTGGGGCCTTGGCCGCTGGGGCCCTCGCCGCTGGGGCCTTGGCCGCGCGGAACCCGGCCGCGCGGGCTGCTGGACGCTCAGCGCCCGGGCCCCTCGTCGACGCGGCCCGCGGCGGCGCACTGCCTGTCGGCGCGGGATCCGCCTTGGGGGCGGCCGGAGCCGCAGCTGCCGACGCACCTCCCACGTGGGACGCCGCGACCGCAGGCGTCGAGACGGCGGCCGGCGCACCTCCCACGTGGGACGCCGCCGCCGCCGCCGCCGCACCTCCCACGTGGGACGCCGCGGCCGCCGGCGGCTCGCCGCGCGTGCGGGGCGGCGGCTCGCCGTACGGCCGGCCGTCGGCGTGCGTGAAGCGCAGCTTGCCGGGCGCGGTGCCCTCGACCCGCATGCGGCCATCGTGCGCGGCCGCGTGGTGCGCGGAGCACAGCGCGGCCAGCGTGGTCGGCGTGTGCTTGCCGCCCTTGGCCCGCGCGATCAGATGGTGCACGTCGACGTAGCGCGCGTTGCGGCAGCCGGGCACGATGCAGCGCCCGCGGTCCCGCCGCAGCACGGCGCGCCGGGTCCGTGGCGGGATCGACTTGGTCACCCGCGCGGGCTTATCGCCGTCGACCCGCCCAAGCAGATCGGCGTCGCACGACGCCTGCGCTAGCTCGGCGCCGCTGAGCTCGATGGTGTGCCCGGCGACGTCGTGCCACGCGCGCAGGCAATCGGGGCACCGGGTGATCGCGATCTGGTACATCGGCCGGGACGCCGCGGCATCGCCGCCCTCGGCGCCGGCGAGCTGGCCGTCGCACAGGGTCGCGAGCAGATCGCCGTCGGTGAGCGCATGGCCGCTGGTCTCCTCGAGCGCGCGCCGCGCGGCCGT